>NZ_CP022378.1:2080000-2640475 GCF_002302475.1 Capnocytophaga cynodegmi | reverse complement strand
TATTGATTAAAAAGTCAAAATATTATTCCTACTTAATGAGAGATTAAGTATTTTATCTGTTGCTCTTTTCAAAAAAACATATAAATTTGCGAGAATTAAATAAACACACACCAAAATGTCACCTTCTCGAGGAAGCAAAATTGTGAATAAATTTTGAATAAAAAAAATTATTTAACCCTTGTTTTTTTCATTTTTTTTTACAAGGAAGAAAAGTTAAACTTTGTTAATGCAAAAATACCCTCTGAATATGAAAGATTTATATTTTGACTATACTTTAAGAACTCGTTATGCGGAAACTGACCAAATGGGCGTTATCTATTATGGTAATTATCCTCAGTATTTGGAATTGGGAAGAGTAGAATGGCTTAGAGATCTCGGGATTTCTTACAAAAAATTGGAAGAAGAAGGAATTATGTTGCCCGTAGTTTCTTTGCAGATAAATTATAAAAAACCAGCTTTTTACGATGAATTAATCACTATCAGAACAAAATTCAAAAATATTTCTTCAAGCAAAATAGAGTTTGATTATGAGATAATTAACGAAAAAGGAGAAATAATTTCAACTGCAAATACAACATTAGTTTTTGTTGATATGAAAACTTGGAAACCAACCCGCTGCCCTGAAAAAATTATAGCTCTTATTGAAGCTAAAAAAGAAGTTTAACTATTCATATCTTTGCTTACTTCAAACAAAAATTTTTTCTCCTCTTCAGTTAAACTTGTATAGCCACTTGCACTGATTTTATCTAATAAAATATTAACTTTATGTTGTTTTAATTTCTGAGATTCACTCAAATCATTATTTGATTTTAAAGGTTTTACATTTTTATCAGAAACATTATTTTTTGTTAATTTAACTTTTTTTTTGCTTTTTAAATAAATTGGTTTTTTAGCTAAAATTCCTATAAAATACCCCGTGAAAGCTCCTCCCAAATGAACAATTTTGCCACCAGGATTCGATGAAATCTGAATAATATCATACAATATTAAAAACGAAACAACCACCCATAGTTTCATCTGAATTGAAAACAGCAAATAGACTGTGTATTTTGGAACAATAACGGTAATAAAAACCAACAAAGCCATAATAGCGCCCGATGCTCCCAACAAAATAGAACCATCAAATAAAAAAGGAAACAACGCCTCTATGAGCAAAAAGGAGATTCCGCTGAAAATAATTCCTGTACAATAAACCCTTACAAATTGTTTATTATTAAATAAATTGAAGAATATACGTCCTGCAAAAAATAACATCAACATATTCCAAAATAGATGTTGGAAATTGGCGTGAAAAAAAGAATAAGTAACTATCGTCCAAGGTCTTATTAAAAATTCATTTATACTCTGTGGTAATCCTACCCACGTATTAATTTGAAATTGCGAAAGCTCTAAAAAAACTATTAGTGAGCGAGTAATTAAAAATAATAACACGTTAAGCAGAATTACTTGTTCTGCCAAATTTATCCTCTTTATTTGTAATTTTTGTAACAAATAATTAACCATTTAGAGCAACAACACGAATGTCAGGATTTTGTAATTGTTCTTTTAAAATTGACTCGATACCATTTTTCAAAGTTAACGTTGATGACGGACAGCCACTACAAGCACCCTGCAGAATCACTTCAACTAAATGATTATCATTATTATATGAGATAAATTCAATGTTTCCTCCATCAAGAGTTACTGCTGGTTTTATGTATTGGTCGAGAATTGAAACTATTTTTTGAGAAGTTATATCAGTAGTGATAATCTTATTTTCCTTTTTCTGCTCTTTTTCTATACGCTTCTTGATTTCACCAGATAAGATAACGGCATTACCTTGAACTAAATAATTTCTGATAAATTCTCTTAACTCCATAACAACATCATACCAATCAACAACATCGTGCTTTGTTACAGATATATAGTTGTTATCCAAAAAAACTTCTTTCACAAAAGGAAATTCAAACAAAGCGGTCACCAGCGGAGCGTCTTTGGCTTCAGAAATGTTTTTGTATTCAAAAATTTCAGGAACCAATTGTTTGTTTACTACAAACTTCATTACAGCAGGATTAGGAGTGCTTTCAGCATAAACAGTTATTGGATTCTTCACCTCTACTGAATCATTAATAATCAATTCTTTACCTGACTTGATATATTCCAATACCTGTTCGGCTACTTCTTCTTGTACATCTTTCCATTCCACTATAGGATAGCGTTTTAGTGCGATAAAATTACTTGAAATATAAATAGTTTTTATAAAAGGCAAATAGAAAAGTTGCTTGGCTAAAGGAGAATTCTTCGCTTCATCAATATTTTTAAACTCGTAACTTCCTTTTACCAAAGCCTTTGAAGCTTCTAATTTTATAATTTCAGGATTATTTGTGGTTTGTATGGAAAGTGTTATATCTGTCATTTCGAATAAATTTTGGCAAAACTATTCATTTTTTTGCTCTTCCGAAAATTATTACAGAAAAATTTAATCGAACCCTTTTTAAACGCCATTTATTGATTCAATTTTTTCCACAAATCCCAAATGACAATTCCTGCACTTACCGAAATATTTAAAGAATGCTTTGTTCCATACTGAGGAATTTCAATAACTCCGTCAGAAGCAGAAACCACCTCCTGCTCCACCCCTTTTACCTCATTTCCAAATATAACTGCATATTTTGTGGCTAAGTTGGGCTGAAAATCATTTAGCATTACGGATTTTTCTGTCTGTTCAACACTAATGACACGAATTCCTTCTGATTTTAAGCGTTCCACAACCGAAATTGTACTTTTAACATACTCCCAATCAACACTTTCTGTAGCCCCAAGTGCTGTTTTATGAATTTCTTTATTCGGAGGAGTTGCCGTTATACCACAAAGAAATATTTTTTCAATCAAAAAAGCATCACAAGTTCGAAAAACAGAGCCTATATTATTCAAACTCCGAACATTATCTAAAATTACAATGAGTGGTGTTTTAGTTGCTTTTTTAAATTCTTCTATTTCTAATCGTTGTAACTCACTATTGGCTAATTTCCGCATATTTTGTTGTGTAAAAAATTATAGGCGACCCACTTTATCTACTCCTTTCAGAACTTTCAAATCTTGCATCAACTTTTTTAGAGTGGCGTTGTTATTTACTGTAATTGAAACTTTTCCGTTAAACATATTCCCCTCTGCATCAATATTGATATTGGTTAACTTCACAAATTTGTTTTCAGAAATTACCCGTGAAATATCTCCTACCAAACCATCACGGTCTAATCCACTTATTCGGACAGCAACTTTAAATTCTTGCTCTTCCGATTTTACCCACTTGGCAGGAATAATCCGATATGCATAATTTGATTGCATCGAAATAGCATTAGGACAATTCTTTTTATGAACCTTAATTCCTTCATTTATAGTAATAAATCCAAAAATAGGATCACCAGGGATTGGGTTACAACACTTGGCAAAAGTATAGTCCAAGGCTTCTTCCTCTTTACCAAAAACAATGCTATCATAATGCTCGTTGGGCTTGTGAACGACTTCCTCAACAGGCTTTTTGGTTGTGGTGATTTTACTCTTGAAAAAGTTAAAAAATGAAGTTCTTTTTGAAACAAAATCACGCAACATCTGGTTGGTAATTTCTCCTGTTCCTACTTGATAAAAAACATCTAAACTCGTTTTAGTTTTGAAATGACTAACTAAATCATTTACAACATCTTCTGTAAGAATCAACTTGAGTTGTTTTAACTTTCTCATCAGAAGTTCTTTACCTTCCGAAGCAACAATCTTAACCTCTTCTTTTAATGCCGATTTTATTTTGTTTCGGGCTTTAGCTGTTGTGGCATAATTTAGCCAGTTTTTGTTAGGTTTTGCATTTTCGGCTGTGATAATCTCCACTTGGTCGCCACTTCGTAGTACGTGACTTAATGGAACAAGTTTATTATTTACTTTCGCTCCACGCGTTTTCATTCCAACTCCCGTATGAATGTAAAAAGCGAAATCCAAAGGAGTTGCTCCTTTTGGCAACGATTTTATTTCTCCGTTGGGAGTAAAAACGAAGATTTCTTTAGCATATAAATTTAACTTAAAATCCTCTACAAAATCAACTGCATTGCCTTCACTGCCTTCCAAAACTTCTTGCAGACGATTAAGCCATTCTTCAATACCTGCTTCTTTTTGATTTCCGTGTTTGTATTTGAAATGTGCTGCATATCCTTTTTCAGCAATTTCGTGCATTCGTTCACTTCGTATTTGCACTTCTACCCAACGTCCTTTAGGTCCCATAACTGTAATGTGCAATGCTTCATATCCTGTTGATTTTGGGGCAGATATCCAATCTCTCAGACGTGTGGGATTAGGTCGAAAGTGGTCAGTTACAATAGAATATATTTTCCAAGCCAAAAATTTTTCTTCCTCAGGCGAACTTTCATAGATAATACGTATTGCAAATTTGTCGTATATTTCCTCAAAAGTGACGTTTTGAGCCTCCATCTTTTTATAAATGGAATAAATTGATTTCGGGCGACCCTTAATACGATAACTTATCTTTTGACTATTCAGAGATGATTCTATTATTTCAGTAAAGGACTCAATGTAAGATTTTTGCTCCTCTTTGGACTCTTCCATTTTACCAAGAATACTATAATAATATTCTGAATCTGTGTACTTTAAACCTAAATCTTCTAATTCAGTTTTAATATTATAAAGACCAATACGATGCGCCAAAGGAGCATAAATATACAAGGTTTCGGAGGCTATTTTGGCTTGTTTGTGTTCTGCCATCGAATCCATTGTTTGCATATTATGCAGTCTGTCAGCAATTTTGATGATAATTACACGAACATCATCATTCATTGTAAGAAGTAACTTTCTGAAATTTTCAGCCTGTAATGAAACATCATTTTCACGACTGAGATGTGAAATTTTTGTAAGTCCCTCAACAATGTGAGCTACAGTTGTTCCAAAAAGACGTTCCATATCTTCCACTGTATAGTCAGTGTCCTCCACTACATCGTGTAGCAAGGCTGCTGCAATAGAAACTGCGTCTAATCCTATTTGTGAAGCAACAATTTTAGCCACAGCAATTGGGTGAAGAATATAGGGCTCTCCACTTTTTCTGCGTTGGTCTTTATGAGCATCAACTGCCGTATCGAAAGCCAAGCGAATAAGTTTTTTATCTTCTTCTGTAAGTGTTTGGTAACTAATCCTTAAAAGCTCTTTGTATTCCCTTGCAATGGCTTTATTTTCTTCCTCTAAATCAAGTCTCCATTCCATAGTATCAAACGTATTTTTCTTATATTAACTATTTGTGGAAAAAACAGTACATCATATTCATTTATGAAAGAATGATATACAATTTCAACCGTACCTTGCAAAATTATATAAAATAATAATTCTATTTACATTTTTTATAGATTTTTTTATTATAATTTCACAACTGAGTAGCTTAAGGCAAAAGATTTGTCTTTATTTTAGAAGATATGTGGTAAAAATTGAGAAGAATAAAAATTCAAAAAATACAAGTAAAAATATTATTTTTCTTCAAAGACGACTTCAAAAACCAAACTCCAGTTTTTTCCTGTAATAAAAAATGTTTTACGAGCAGGGTGATACGCAATTCCGTTTAAAACGTCCAATTCATCAATTTGTTCTACTTTTTCTTTCAGTCCACGAACATCAATTATTCCCTCAATCGCCCCATTTTCAGGATTAATTATCATTATACCATCTTTTTGGTACGTATTTGCATAGATTTTCCCATTAACCCATTCTAACTCGTTAGCATTGGAAAAGAGTGATTTATCAGTACAAAGTTGTATAAAATCTTCTTCTTCAAAAGTTTCAGAATTTAAAATCCATATTTTTTCTGAACCATCACTTTTGTATATTTTTTCTCCGTTGTGGCAAATTCCCCAACCTTCTTTACTTTTTCCATATTTGAAACTTCCAATTTGTTTTAAATCAGAATTATAAATCAAACCTTTGTTTTCTTGCCACGTCAGTTGAATTATTTTTTCATTAAGAATCGTTACCCCTTCACCAAAATATTGTGAATCTAATTGAATGTTTTTATATATTTCCCCTGTAAAAATATTCCATTTTTTCAAAGAAGATTTCCCGTACTGACCTGTACTTTCTACGATTGTATCTCCCACAAATTCAAATCCTTGCGTGTATGATTTTTTGTCGTGAGGATATGTGTTTAAAACTTTGTAAGTATAAATTTTGGGTGACTGATTCGCTAAAATAGTTATTTCTTTCTGTATTTTGTGCGTTTTTCCGCTTTGGGTTGTTATTTCAGCCTCCAAAATTTGTTTGCCTAATTTAACATCTTTAAGCTGGTATTTTCTATTTGCTTCAGGAATTGTATTTCCGTTGATTTTGTATGTCACATCTGTAACATCTTCCCCAAAATTATTTTTAGATATGTCAAAATCAAGAATATCATTCAGTTGATATTGTTTACTCTTGGGAGTGATTTCAATACTAAATTTGTCCTTTTTTTGTGTTCCTATTCCATTACAGGAAATCAGTAAAAAACTCAAAATAAATGATAGAAAAATAGTTTTCATTTCAAAAAAATTATCTTTTTTGCTGGAAAGAATACGTAATTGTACCGACCTGTACACCTCTTCCTTGTACACTATTAAAACGAGCTTGTTGAGCATACGACAAGGAATTATCAAGAAGACAACCATCTGAAGTTGTGGAATTTACCTTATCAATTGTTGCTTCAATTACATTACCTGACTCATCTACTTTTATGATAACCACTACCTTACCATATCTCTCACAAGTAAAAATTGGATTTGGCAATTCTTCTCGTAAAGTTCTGTCAGTCAATGCATATTTCACCAGAGCATTTTTATTAACAACATCGTCATTTTTAGTTAAAGTTTTTTCCTCAACTTTTATATTTGTAGGTAAAATTAAATCTGTTTTAGGAGCGTTTGAAGTCAATAATTCTTCGTTGGCTTCCATCATCTCACGCTCTGCTAAAATCTCATCAAGGCTTTTGTGAGCATCTTCCGAATGTTGTAAATTCATATCCGACTCATTGTAAGCACTCAACGTAACTTTCGTATTATTAGGAGTTTCCGTTAATTCTTCAATTTCTTTGGGTTTCTCTTCAATTTCTTCTGGTAAGTCAGAAATGTGGCTCATTTCAATCATAATTTCCTTCTCGTGATTCTGAAGTTGTATTACGAGAAGCGAAATTACCAAACAAAACATAATGAACAAGGTCACTGTTATTGACTTGTCCGAATCTGAGAATAAAGAGAAAAAGTATTCCACTTCATACCGAAAACCACTTGTTTTTTTACGTTTTTTTTGAAAAAAAACAACTTTCTTATCAGATTTTACCTTTTTCTCATTCAAGGTTTCTTTCTCTTTGACTTTTTCCTCAAAAAGCTGATTTATAGTCTTCTTTGCTTCAACCTCTATTTCATAAGGCTTATGTCTGTTTTCATAAAGGTCATTGATGGTTTTCATCTTAGTTTTTTTAGAATTTTTTGCTCTACAAAATCATCAGGAGAAAGGGTGTTTTCAACAGAAAAATCACCAATTCTCGTACGCCTCAAAGCGACCAAATGAGCACCGCTTTGCAAGGCTTTTCCAAAATCATTCGCTAAAGAACGAATGTAAGTTCCCTTACTGCAAACTACCTCAAAATCAATGTCAGGGAAATGTCTAATATCAATATTAAATTGCTGTATTTGAA
This sequence comes from Capnocytophaga cynodegmi, assembly GCF_002302475.1. Taxonomy (NCBI): domain Bacteria; kingdom Pseudomonadati; phylum Bacteroidota; class Flavobacteriia; order Flavobacteriales; family Flavobacteriaceae; genus Capnocytophaga; species Capnocytophaga cynodegmi. The sequence goes on along the minus strand of NZ_CP022378.1, from coordinate 2,632,788 downwards.
CGATTCGCTTAGGAACTTCTATGGTTTCCTCCCCTTCACGAGCCAATTCGTAAAGCCTTTTCCCTTCTCTTTTTATAGCAGAAAATACGGGCGGAGTTTGCTCTATTTCTCCTATAAATTGCTGACGGACTTGCTCAATCAATTCGGGAGTAATATGTGATATCGGAAAGGTTTGCTCTATTTCTGTTTCCAAATCGAATGACGAAGTGGTTGCCCCCAATCGGATGGTTCCTGTGTAGGTTTTTAGAGCGTCTTGAAATTCGGTAATTTTTTTGGTGAATTTTCCCGTGCAAATGACAAGCAAACCCGAAGCGAGAGGGTCTAAAGTTCCAGCGTGTCCTATTTTAATTTTTTTTAGTTTGTAGTTTTTTATAATAGACCATTTAATTTTATTAACCGCCTGAAATGAAGACCAATGTAAAGGCTTGTCAATCAGTAAAATTTGACCTTCAAGAAGTTGTTCAGGGGTTAAAAAATGTTCTGTCATATATATTTAAAAACTTAATAGATGTAAGTTGTATTTTTTTTATTATTTGATAATGTTTTGTTTACAAAAATTAATTATCATCAACACCGTAATATTTTACTCCAATTTTGATGCGTTCTCGTCCGTTTTCAAGTCGCCATTTGTTCGTATCACGCAATGAATAAGCACAACCGCAATATTCTTGCATATAGAATTGTTCTCGTTTGCTAATTTCAAGCATTCGGGCAGAACCTCCTTTTTTTCGCCAATTGTGTGTCCAATAGGTTATTCCTTCGTACTTCTCTGCAGCTCGAACGCCACAATCGTTGATTTGGTCAAAATTCTTCCAACGCGAAATCCCCAGTGAACTTGTAATGGTATCAAAACCATTTTCGTAAGCATACAAAGCTGTACGTTCAAAACGCATATCAAAGCACATCGTACAGCGAATGCCTCTTTCGGGTTCCATTTCCATTCCTTTGGCACGTTCGTACCAGTTATCTACATCATAATCAGCATCAATGATAGGAATATTGCATTTTTCAGCAAAGCGAATATTCTCTTCTTTTCTGATTTCATATTCTTTCAAAGGGTGAATATTAGGGTTGTAGAAAAATATGGTAAACTCAATACCCGAAGCTTGGATAGCCTCCATTACTTCTCCCGAACAAGGGGCACAACAAGAGTGTAATAGCAGTTTTTTGCCATTATTAGGAAGTGCTAATTTCTCACGAATTAAAGTCATTTTCTCTTTTATTTTTTTGCAAATAAAGTAATTTTTTTGATGTCTTTCACAGCTATTATAAAATATTTTTTTGTAAAGCTGAAAAAACTAAAGAAATGCAAACTATTTTTGAAAAAAATTCACATAAAACATCTTGAAATTAATGTTCTTAAAACATATTTGTTTCTTACTGAAAATAAGCATTTTGTTATACAAAAAAAGCCTTTGGGGTTTATGATTATTTTATGTACATTTGCACACAATTATTAAACGATAAAGAATGCGAAGAAATTTTTTTGATTATATTTTGATTTCCTTAAAAGGAATGGCTATGGGAGCAGCTGATGTAGTCCCAGGAGTTTCAGGAGGAACAATAGCTTTTATCTCTGGGATTTACGAAGAACTTATTGACTCTATCAGCAAAATCAATTTAGGGGCTTTAAAAATTCTTAGAAAAGAAGGAATTACTCCCTTTTGGAAGCATATTAACGGAAATTTCTTTCTTGCCCTGTTTTTAGGAGTAGCAATTAGCATTTTTTCATTAGCAAAGGGCATAAAATGGTTATTGGCTAACGAGCCTATCTTGGTTTGGTCTTTCTTTTTCGGATTGATGGTAGCCTGTATTTTATTTTTAGCGAAAGACATACAAAAATGGAGTTTGGCTACAATTCTGGTAATGATTATTTCGTTTGTAGTTGCCTACGGAATAACAACTTTACCTCCTTTAGGAAGCCACAACGGATTAATATTTTTATTCTTTGCTGGAGCTTTGGCTATTTGTGCGATGATTCTTCCTGGTATTTCAGGAGCTTTTATTTTGGTCCTTCTGGGAGCTTATGACACTGTTCTTACCGCCGTTGATGAAAAAAATATTAAAATATTAGCAATAATTGCAATGGGTGCTGTTTTTGGATTACTAAGTTTTTCCAAAATATTAAAATGGCTTTTTGAACATCATCGGAATTTGACTATTGCTTCCTTAACTGCTTTCATAATTGGCTCACTTAATAAAGTTTGGCCTTGGAAAGAAGTTATTTCAACCAAAGTAGATGCTCACGGAAAAGTAATTCCGTTGTTAGAAAAAAGCATTCTACCCACTTCCTACGAAGGAAATCCGCAAGTAATTCTTGCAATTACAATGGCTTTGGCAGGTTTTTTCCTGTTGTACGGACTTGAAAAATGGGCAGGAAAATTGAAAACAAACCGATAAAGAACATTAACAATATAATTACAATGAGATTGTTTTAAAAATATTTAAAATAGTCTCATTTTTAAATTGCAATGACTTTAAACTGGTGATATATAATATAGTCTGAAAAATAAATATTATGAAACGTTTATTTGCTTTGGTAGGGAAAAATATTTCGTACTCTTTCTCAAGGGCTTATTTCACAGAAAAATTTGAAAAAGTACACATTTCAGATGCTGAATATGTCAATTTCGATTTGAATTCTGTTGATGAGCTGCCTCAAAAACTTCAGGAAAATCCAAACATACAAGGAATGAACGTAACCATTCCTTATAAAAAGGAAATTATTCCTATGTTGGCAAAATTAGACCCTATAGCAGAAGAAATCGGGGCGGTGAACACCATCAAAGTTACCCAAGAAGGATTGATAGGATACAATACCGATTATTTTGGGTTTGGCGAATCATTAAAGCCTTTTTTGGAAGAACATCACACTAAAGCTCTGATTTTAGGCACAGGCGGAGCGTCCAATGCGGTGGCATATGCACTGAAAAAGCTCGGAATTTCTTTTCGGTTTGTGTCCAGAACACCCAAAATGGGGCAATTTTCGTACTCGGATTTGTCCTCACAAATTATAAACAAATACAAAATCATCATCAATTGTACGCCTTTAGGAACTTTCCCTAATGTAGAAGACTTCCCTCCTATCCCATACCAATTTCTGACCTCAGAACATCTGCTTTACGACCTAATTTACAATCCAGAGAAAACAACTTTCTTGCAAAAAGGAGAAAAAAAGAAAGCAATCATCATTAACGGACGGAAAATGTTGGAACTTCAGGCTGAAAAAGCGTGGGAAATATGGAATGAAATCTCCAATGAAAGTAAAAAATAACTAAAATATCACCTAATCAATATAAATCAAAGTAAAAAATGACTTAAATATCAGCTTTTAAGTCTCTAAAAATTCTAAAATAATCACTTTTGTATGGAAATAACATATTCTTTATCCGAAATAGACGCAGTTGCACAACAGATACTTCCTCTACTTTCTTCCAAAGTTGTTGTTTTTGAAGGAAGTATGGGAATGGGAAAAACTACACTTATCAAATCGTTAGTAAAAGCCCTCGCCATTGACGACGTTACGGGAAGCCCCACATTCGGTTTGGTAAATCATTATGAAAGTGATGACAACATCGTATATCATTTTGATTTTTATCGTATTGAACACGAGGAAGAGGCTTTTGATATTGGCTTTGAAGAATACCTATATTCTGGGGCGTGGTGCTTCATTGAGTGGGCAGAACGCGTAAGCTCTTACCTACCTGAACGTTACACCACGATTGAAATTCAGTGGATTGATACCGACAAAAGAAAGCTAAAAATTATCAATCCTTCCGATTAGGGAGCTTAACACGCACTTTCACAGGAAAATGGTCTGACGGATATAGTCCGTCAATTTTTTTATCTATGATTTTATAATTTTTCGCCTGTAAACCTTCGGAAATGAAAATAAAATCAATACGTTCTTGAGGAGCTTCATCTAATTTGAACGCTGTGAATGTGCCTTTAGGAATGTTGTTATAAGGTTTGTAAGTATCTTTGAGTTGTTTTTTGATGGCAACGATACCTTCATGTTGTGGTGGAACATTAAAGTCACCCATAAGTATCACATTTGCTTTTGAATTACCTGTAATTTCTTTTATTTTATCCAAAATCAAAGTGGCACTTTCCCGCTGAGCTACCTTTCCTTCGTGGTCGAAATGTGTGTTGAATACAAAGAACTCCGTATTGCCTTGCTGCAATTTGAGCCAAGTTGTAATACGATTGCAACAAGTTCCGTCCCAGCCTTTCGATGGAACTTCGGGAGTTTGTGAAAGCCAAAACTGACCGCTATCAAGCAACTTAAATTTTTTCTTATCGAAAAAAACAGCCATATGCTCCCCACCTTGCTTTCCGTCGTCTCTTCCTACTCCCACACGCTGATAATTCGGAAAAGCGTCCTCTAAAAATGTTACTTGATGATGTAATGCTTCCTGAACACCCAAAATAGCAGGATTTTGTGCCTTAAGAAACCTCACAACACGTTCTTTTCGATTACCATCTGTCCAAGAATTTTCCTTATCGCCCGTATTATCAAGACGAATATTGAAAGTCATCACGTCAAAAGTCTGAGCATAACTCAATTTGCCAAAAAATATGACAAATACCATCAAAAATAACTGAATTTGTCTTTGTTTTATGAACATAATCTATCTAATTTAATAAAAATACACTTTTTAATATACTATTTTTTATCCTCTAAAATATTAAAACTCCTATCTTTTACCCAAAAAAATAAATCAAAAAAAGATAGGAGGCAATAAATACATAAAAATCCTAAAAATTAAAAAAATTTAAAAAACAACCGCCCCCTATCCTAAAATTTTAAAAAGAGGAATGAAGAAAAAATTAATAAATAACTTAGTAAAATGAATTGTTTAACCTGTAAAACTTCCATTCCCCAAAGAATAAAAAAGTTATTACTCCTAAATGAACTGAAAATTGTAATATTAACTATTTAACCTGTTTGAAAAGAAACTTTATTTATTAGTTTCTATTTCAGATATTTTTCATTTGTTCAGTTTTTACTTGGAAATTTAAAAATAATGTTCCATTTTATCCTGCAAACATAATAATTCTGACATTGTAGTCATCGGTAATGTCCATAAGTGTTCCTGTTAGAATTCCAAGCAAATTGATAAAACTTATTTTATCATAATGCCCAATATATTTCCGCTCGATATTGTCCATTGCCGAAAGTACTTCATCAAAATTAGGAACATCTTCCTTAGGAACTCTTCCCATATAAATTTTAGTCTGAGTTAATTCCTGTCTGTGATTTCGTATTTTACTACTTAGGTCAGATAAATCCTTCTGTATGTGTTCTTTTTCAATCAAATAAATTCGTTCTAAAAGCTCTCTTAACTTACTTGGTTTGGAAAATCTTTTAACACGAATCTTGGAATAATCCAATTCAGAATGATAGCTATTTATCTTTACAAGTAAATCTTCTAACCAAAAATAATCAAACTGAATAGCTTCATATTCTTGTTCTGTAAGTTGATATTTTTTCATATCCTCTTCCTTGTCGAACTCATTAATATCCCAAAGGCTATATCCGATGGCATCATCAAGTCGATAATCATTTGTATTGATTTCAATCGCTCTCTGATATACATCATTTTGGTACAATAAGATAGCTAAACGTGTTCCTATTCGCATTGTTTTTTTAATTTTTAGTTGTTTAGGGTTAAAAACGAATACTTTTTAGCTTTTAGCTCAATGCTTTTTTAACGGTTTGATTAATATTATTGATGATATTCAAATATTTAGCCTCTCCGTTAATTTCTGCTAATGCATTGATACGTTTGCATACTTTTACAAAAATTTTTTGCATTTCTTCACGCTTTTCTTTAGCCTCTCCGCTCTTAACTACGCCTTGCTCTTCGATGCGACGCTCGTAAGTTACAATGAAATTATCATTAGCAACCCGAAGTGCCTCAATCCATTCGGTAGCTCTAATTTTTTCAACAGCTTGTTTTAGCTCAGAAGCCTGTAAATCCTGTAAAAGACTAACTATTATTCCCGTTTCTTCTTGTAAAGGACGAGTTTGCGGATTTTTTCCGTACTTTTCGATTATTAGTGAGACTTTTTTAGCTGCTTGAGCTACTTCCTCAGTTGGAAAATGAAGATAAAGATTGCATTGGTCGATAAAAGAAGTCAGGAAAAGGTCTCGTTTATGGTCAAATTCTGAAATTACTTCAGTATATTCACTCTTTTTCAGTCCTTTTAGTGCCTTATCCAACTCTTCAAGAGCTGTATCAAACTCAGGTTTGAGTCTTTCCAGCTCTAATTCTGTTAAATTTTCTGCTTCCAAGAAGCGTTTAATGGTTGCCATAACTTGGAAATACTCCATTTGGCGAACTTTCCGAAGGTCTGTACGATGAATCATAACAATTTGTATTTATTTCTACTTGCCAAATGTACAAATATTCATATTTAAAAGCAATTTTTTCAGTATTTTTTTCTTATCAAATAGTTCCGTTTTCTTTCTATTTAGAAAATTGTTGTAAGTATATTCTTTTTGAGATATTTTTTAGTATTTTTAATCAAAAAAGCACTTTAAAGGTCATATAATTCTTTCTTTTAAATTCATAGAAGGTTTTAACATCATATTTTTGTATAATTTTAATTTAAAAATAGATTTTAAGACACTATTTTATATAGAATTAGATATAAAAATACTCATAAAATAGATATTTTGTTATGATTTGCACTAAAAATCATCTTATGATGTGATATTTTAGTAAGGATAAAATTAATTTAAAAGAATTATATTTCATTTTAGAGTAATTTCTTTTTAAATTATAGAAGATTTTCATTTTTGGAACTTTCAATTATATGTAATATATTTGTGAAGTAAAATTTTAAAATCGAAAAAAATGGAAATTATTGTAACAATACTAAGTATTTTAATAATCATTGTTGGAATTATAGGAACTATTTTGCCTATTTTACCAGGTTTAGTGCTATGCTTAGCAGGTTTGTTTGCCTATAAATTTTTTGGAAATGGAACAGAATTAGCAAATACGTATCTTTGGGTATTTTCTATTTTAACTATTCTTTCGTTAATTCTGGAATATATTATTCCTGTAAAATTAAATAAAAAATATGGAGGAACAAACTGGGGAAGTGCTGGAGGCATTATAGGAATGCTCATAGGTTTTATTATCCCAATTCCATTAGGTTTTTTAATAGGAATGCTTGTTGGGGTTTTTATTGGGGAACTATTACACGATAGCCAAGATACAAGTAAAGCTTTCAAATCAATGAAAGGTTCTATCATTGGTTTCTTTTATGGAACTGCTTTTAAGTTATTAATTGGGATTGCAATTCTCTTTACAATTTTAATTGATTTGATTATGAAACTCTTTTAATCAGATTTCTTTTATTATCTTTTAGAAAGAAACATTTTTATACTATAATCAGTTTTGAAAAATTTATTCATTAGTAAAATCTGATTATAGTATTTTTATTTTGTAATCATTATTTGATATTTTAGTGTATATCATTTTTAGATTATGAAATTATATCAGCGAAACATTCTATTTTACTTTTATTTTATACAGAATAGGTATTAAAAATAGTACTTATATCTGTTTTACATTTATTGAATCTATCTTATTGAAATATTTATACGTTAATTCTGTTTATTTTAACTAAAAAATCTTGTGAAAAGCCATTCTTTTTTCATAGTTTTGCCCCGAAACAGCTTGAAATATTTTAAAATTGGCTTAACGATGAAAAAGATTTTGTTACTTATCTTCAGTTTTTCCGTGATGGGAAGCATTGCTCAGGAATTGCGGTCTTCTTACTTTGTAAAAACATCAGCTTTTAAGCATCAAATAAATCCAGCTTTGCTTGATAAGCCCTATGTTGCTGTGCCTATGCTGGGAAATATTAATGTAGGAACTCGAGGAAGGAATGGACATTCTACGTTCTTCTATCCGCTTGAAAATAATTCTGATAATCATTTTGTAACGTTTCTGCACCCTTCTGTTAACGACAAGGATTTTTTGAAGAAGATAAAAAACAACGTGACTATCAACGCCAATTTGAATTACAATTTGCTTTCTGCAGCCTTCAATGCCTTCAACGGAACGAATTTAATAGAGGTTAATCTCCGTTCCAACAATTACGCAATTTTTCCGCATCATCTTTTTGTGTTTATGAAGTCGCCTACTTCAAAAAAGAACTATTCTTTTAAGAATTTAGGAATGAAATCGGAAACATATGCCGAATTTGTTTTAGGACATTCACGTAAACTCAGCCGAAACCTCACCATAGGAGGAAAATTAAAGGTTTTGATAGGAGCAAGTTACGCAGAATTAAAGGTAAATCATATGCATATTTCTTCTGCGGGAAATTTTTGGAACATAGATGGTGACACTGAACTAACTACGGCGGTGTTTAACTCTCACTTAAGGTATAAAGAAGATTCAGGCACACAATCTCAAGCCCCATCAGGTAACAAACCAAGGGTAAACGACCTTTCCGACCCTACTTTTGGTCTGCCTGGAAGAGGAATTGCATTAGATATGGGTATTACCTACCAAACACCTTTTATAGAAGAACTTACCTTGTCTGCTTCTTTGACCGATGTGGGTTATATGGTTTGGAAGAATGCAAATATGGCTTCCTCAAAAGGAAATTGGATGTTTGATGGTTTTAAAGACTTCTCACACTACAAACCAACGGAAAGCCCTACCGTGTCTGCTCAAATAAAACAACTGAAAATTGAAACTGCAAGAATGCTTTCGTTGTATTATGACGGAAAAAAGAATACAGGAAAGATGCTACCTATGACAATCAATTTGGGAGCGGAGTATATTGTTCCATCTTACGATAAGCTACATTTTGGAATGTTATTTTCACACAGATTTAATGACATCTACAGCTTTTCACAGATGATGTTATCGGCAAATATTCGCCCTACAGATTGGTTTGAGGCTTCATTAAGTGGTTCTGCCACCAGTGATAGCGTTACTTTGGGCGGAATGCTTAATTTTTATACTCCGAGATTTAATTTTTACATAGGTTCCGACCGATTTTTCGGAGGATTATCAGAACAATACATTCCTAAAAATAGCCTCAACGCGAATATTAACTTAGGTTTTGTTATTCCGCTTGAAAGAAGATACAGATAAAAAAAGCTATTCCTTACGGAATAGCTCTTTTCACGCATTTCTCCTTCATTTTCCCTCTGCTCTGCTAATCACTCTACATAACATCTCTCTTCACAAACCTCCCTTACATTTCATCTCACTTCATTTATTTCTCACTCTATATTTTTATGTTATAATAATATCACGGCGTTGAATTAGAAACCTGAATAACCTTGCCGTTAAATAAATCACCAGCATTTAACGCAAAATCAAAAATATATTTTGCCATACTTTCAGGACTTGTATTAGCTTTATATTCAGGAAAAGCCTCCGAAAGCATCTCTGTTTGAACAGCCCCTAATGCCAATGTGTTGAAAACAATCCCTTTCTCTTTATATTCTTCCGCCAAAAGCTCCGAAAGTGTGATTACGGCTCCTTTTGATGAACTATAAGCTGCCAAACCTGCAAATTTCATACTCCCTTGAATTCCCCCCATACTACTGATGGTAACTACGTGCGAACCTTTGCTCATAAATGGAATTACAGTTTGTATCAGTCTGGCAACTCCGAATATATTAACATCATAAACCTGAAAAAAATCCTCACGAGTAAGCATTTCAAAAGGTTTATTGATTAATTTACCCGCATTGTTGATAAGAACATCTACTTTTTTCCATTTCTCAGATAAAAAATGAGAAACCTGCTTCAAATCTTCTTCTGATGTTATATCAAAAGGAAAAAAATCTATATTTTTATTATTAAAATCTTTTAAAGGTTGTATGTTTCTCGATAAAGCTAATACCTTATGCCCCGAACTAGCAAATTGTTTTGCCAACTCCAAACCTATTCCTCTACTTGTTCCCGTAATTATTACATTCTTCATTTTGATGTAAATCCACAAGAATTATATTCTTCGCCAACAAAATTAACTGTTATATTTTAATTTCCAAAGATTTTTCTATTATTTTTTTACTTTTGATTTAATTTCAAATATTTATTACCTTTACCCCTGTTTTCAAAAAAGTAATTCATATGAAAAAAGGATTTATGGCATTAATCGCAGGAATGATTGCAAATTTTACTACAGCACAACAACCATTAACTCCTGAAAAGTTATGGGAACTGAACAGAGTTGGAGCTATTGGGTTTAGCTCTGATAAAAATTATGTTTTCTTCAGTGTTTCGAAACCAAATATGGAGGATAATACATTCAAAAGAACTTTCTACAAACTCTCAGTAAAAGGCGGTGTTCCCATTCCAGTTTCAGAAGAAGAAACAAAGAAAGTTACCGAAAAAATAAATGCTTCAGGTAGTAAAAAATTAATTCATAAATCGGTGAAAATTAATCCCGTTTTTGCAAAAGATTTCTATCAAGATTTAGATAAATCAACAGGGCAAGTTTACAAATCATTAAATCACCGGCATTGGGATAAATGGACAGATGGTACGTTCAATCACGTATTTATTGAAAATATTGAAGATGGAAAACAAATAGATATTATGGAAAATCTTCCCTATTATTGTCCGCAGGAGCCTTTTGGAGGAAGTGAAGATTATATTTGGAACAATGACGGAACAAAAGTATTATACGTTACTAAAGCCAAAACAGGAACTGATTATGTACTTAGTACAAATACTGACATCTATCAGTACGACGTACAAAGTGGCAAAACAATAAATATCACTGAAGGAATGATGGGATACGACACACGTCCGTCTTTTAACAAGAATGGGGTTTTGGCTTGGCTAAGTATGAAAGAGGAAGGTAATGAGGCAGATAAAAACGATTTAATTATCCTTCAAAATGAGCAAAAGAGAAATATTACTGAACATTGGGATAACACTATTTTTAGTTATATTTGGAGTAATGACGGAAAAAAAATCTACTTCCTCGCTGCAACAGATGGAACAGAACAAGTTTTTGAAATAAATCCGTTTGACGAAAAGCCCACTCTAAAACAGCTAACGAAAGGCAATTTTGACATCAATGAAATTATCGGTCAAGCTGGAGATTTATTGGTGGTAACTCGTACAGATATGAACCAAGCTGCTGAGATTTATACCATTAATCTTGCTAAAAAGTCGAAAAAGAAAGCTTTTTTAGATGTAACACAACTCTCTCACATTAACGACGATATGTACAAAACTATTGCGAAATGTGAGGTAAAGAAAAGAATTATAAAAACAACTGATGGGAAAGATATGTTTGCTTGGGTTATCTATCCTCCTGACTTCAATCCAGAGAAAAAATATCCCACGCTGTTATATTGCCAAGGAGGACCGCAATCTGCTCTGACACAATTTTATAGCTTCCGATGGAATTTTCAGTTAATGGCTTCACAAGGATATATAGTGATTGCTCCAAGCAGACGCGGAATGCCTGGATTTGGCACCAAGTGGAATGCACAAATTAGTAGAGATTGGGGTGGACAGGTAATGAAGGATTATCTTTCTGCTATTGATGATATTTCAAAAGAAAGCTATGTAGATACTTCACGTTTGGGAGCTATTGGAGCAAGTTATGGAGGCTATTCTGTATTTTACTTAGCTGGAATTCACAACAAACGTTTCAAATCATTCATAGCTCATTGTGGAGTTTTTAATTTACAAAGTATGTACGGAACGACAGAAGAGTTATTTTTTAACAATAATGAAATTGGTGGAGCTTATTGGGAAAAAGACAATGAGGCTGCAAAAAAATCATATCGAGATTTTAATCCTATTGAACTTGTTGGAAATTGGGACACTCCAATACTGATTATCCACGGAGGAAAAGATTATAGAGTTCCGAAAGAACAGGGGCTTCAAGCATTTACTGCTGCACAGGTAAGAGGCATAAAAAGTGAGTTGCTTTACTTCCCTGATGAAAACCATTGGGTGCTAAAACCTCAGAATGGTCTGTTCTGGCAGAGAAACTTTTTCAGATGGCTTGAAGAAACTCTTTAGAATACAATTATAATCCACTTAAAACTACTTTTTGCGTGTAACCTATAATTAGAATAAAAGATGAAACGAACATAGGCTAACAAGAAATTTGTTAACACAAAAAGTAGTTAAAATAAGGGGGTTAAAATGTAATGTACAAAAAGATATAATATAAAAAAGACCGAAAAAGCTTTAAAAATAAGGGAGTTACAACTAAAAAAGCCCGAAAATGGAAACAAAACCAAATGTACAACAATTACCATTAACTACTATTTAATTACCATTTAAAAAGCCCGAAATTACCATATAATTTGCTGTAACTACTGTTGTGGGGTGCAAAGATACTTAAAACTACCATAAACCCAGTAAAACAAGCCCTTTTGGGGCTTTTTTTATGCCCAAACGTCCCTACTTTTTACAATTATATTTAGATGAATTTGTTTACAAGCTCAATCGCCGCTATTTTGGAGAGCATTTATTTGATAGATTGGTCTTGGCGAACATCACCACTTATGAGTGATTAAGGATATACAAAAAATTTTTTGATTCATTTTCCAAGTGGTTTGTATATCCATTGAACCTAATTTAATTTTATCGGGACCCAAGCGTTTATTTATGGTATCAATTGTATTCATTAATTGCCTATGCTTAGAATGGTGATCTTCATCAAAAAGAGATACCAATCTTGCGTTTTCAGGTACAAATTCAGACACAATAACTCCAACTTTTCTATAAGCTATATCAGGGATAAATATCTTATCCAATGCCATTGTAGCTGATTTTGAAAGCTCAATAGCTGAATTACTCGGATTCATCAATGTAATTGTTAATGAATTTCCATAATAATAATTTTGGAATCTATCCGTAGAAATAAAAACCGTAATATACCTACAACAAGAATTTTGCTTTCTCAATTTCTCTGAACACTTAAAAGCGTATGTTGATACACGCTCCCTTATTGGCTCATAATCTCTTATAGCTTTTGCTAGTGTCCTTGTAGTAGAGATTGTTTTTTTAGGTTGAATAGTTGTATTTATTTGGTACCGTGGTTCACCCCCATCACCCCATTCGCCATTTAAACCAATTGTAAATGATGCGGCAAATTTGTTTTCTAAAATAACTTTCTTGATTTTATCAGCTGAGATTTTCAGCAATCCTTCCAACTGGTCATCCTTATCTTTTGATATTGGACTATCATCGATAATGGAATTTTTTTGTGCATCAGTCGTATCAGTACTAACAAAAAATTTTAAATAATGACCAAAATGCATTAAAACAACTACAAAAGCAACATCAAAATAAGCAAAACTATCCGAAATCCGAAATCTTGTAAATTCGAAAAAATCATTGAATGATCTTTCGTAAATGTAAAATGAAATAACTATAAGTAAGAAAAATGTAATCGTTTTTTTAGGTATTGTAAATAAACATTTATTTACTGTGAGGCTAATATACAATATCAATGCTGCAATTACAACGAAATCAAGTAAGAAACTAGAATTAGCATATTCTAATTTTTCATTAACGAAAAGCTCGAAAAAAGTGACCTCAAGAAAATTTGAAAAAGCAATTAGTACAATAAATCCTAAACTTAAAAAAAGCAGGTTACGAATTAAAAGTATCACATTCATATTTATTAAGAATTTTCTTTCAAACTATTATTATCGTGATTTTAGACTTTATGTGCACAAAGTGCTTGCTTCCAGTATTTAATATACTAATATCAAACTATAATTATCCCTCGCAAACTCCTTCAAATAATTCTCCACATTTAACAAACCATTTTGCTCTCCAAGAAGTAAAAGCAAGTGGTCGGGAGTCATTATATTGTGTACACCGTCTGTACAGATTATAAAGGAACTATTCTCAGAAAAATTTTCGATTTCAAAAAACTCAGGTTTACTGTTTTCACGTTTTCCGGCGATAGACCGGGTTACAATATGACTGTATCTTTTGTGGATTTCAGGTGAGCGTATAGCATCTGTTTCTAACATTTCATTTAGTAAAGTATGACTTCTTGACTGCCAGTTTAACTTACCTTCTTTGAAATGACAAATCTTCACATCACCAATCCAAAAAGAAATGGCTTTGTCTTCGGTGAGCAAAATTCCACCAACAGTTGCACCTGAAGTAATCGCATTTTCAATATTAAATTGTTTTATTGCAAGATTAGCTTTTCTAAATGCATTTTCAATTCCTTGACTGTCAAATTCGGAAATCGAGCGCAGGTGAGTTGCAATATTTTCACTGATGATTTTTGCGGCAATTTCACCTTTCTGATAGCCGCCCATACCATCTACCACTAGAAATAAAGTAGCGGTCTGATTAATATCTTCAATAAGAATAACATCTTCATTGAGTTCTCGCGTCCCAATTCCTGTAAAAAATTTATACTCCATTAATTTCCTGTTGCCTGTTTGGTTGCACCACCGTGCTTGGTTACGCGTGGTCTTGTAGAAATCTTAACCGGTTTTAGCGTCAGACTGTGATCATTTGCTTTTGTCGCCCATAGGAATGCTTCTCCCGGTTTCAGAACGCTCATGTCAGCAGGGGTTAGTCCGTTTAACTGTATTACGGATTTCTGAATATGTTTCAGCCATTGTGGTGAATTAAACTTGTGCAAAAGCACCATACTGCTCAACTCTATAATTTCGTTCGGCAAACTTGGCGGATCCTGACTTGCAATCATAATCGAAACCCCTTTGTGTCGCATTTCTCGAATTGCTGTAACTATGCTTCCTGTGAGATCCTTATTGTCCATATATTTATGTGCTTCATCAAAAACAATGAACTTATTAAAGTGCTTCCCTTTAAACTCTTTTACTCCTGAAAAAATATTCAGCATAATGACAAATAATCCCAGTGCTTCATCTTTAACGATAAATTCGTCACGAAGGTCTACAATAACCAATTTCCCTGGTTCAAGTATTGAGCTTAATGAAACTTCATCATCAATATACTCCTGAGCAAAATTGAGTTTTTGTTTTGCCAATTGCTTTTGAGTGTTTGAAAGTAAATCTGAATTTTCTACACTTTCACGAATCGCACTCATTGTTATATTACGCCGGTGTTCCTTCATAATATATTTCAGTTGTTTTATATATGAAGAATCATTACCGATGGCACCTAAAAGAAATAACCAATCCTGAACATTCAATTCCTGTGAACTGAACATCAAAGGCCTTACCTCTATTGAAGGAAATTGCTCTCTCCTTTCCTCAACTTTATCAAATGGAGTCAGAATAATTACCTTATCAAGAGAATCGGGTTCTGCTCCATAAAGATTTTTTAATTTTTCAACTTCAGATGTATTGTCATTTGGATAAATCATAGAGGTGAATTCCGGCTCATAATCCATACTTTCACTATAGTGAAAAATAACTCCTGCCAATGGTGAAGGTAACCTGTTAATATTATCAAACTGTTTCAAGACCATTTCTGAAACGGTTCCAATGGTATAACTCTTACCACCTCCCTGCACTCCGAAAAGACTTATAGTATTGGTATCTGAAAGATCCATCGCAATGGTTTTGTTCTGAATAGTTTTACCAAGAATGCCAAATTGGGGACTTATATTTGCCTTACCCACAAGAACATCAAAATCAACATCATTGACTTCAACATCCTTGTCTTCTGGCTCTTCAGCGGGTTTGTCTGCTTGTTTTTCATCATTATTGTTTGAAACTTTGTTTGAAACATCTTCTGTTGGCAGTTCCTTTTCTGGTTCGGATTTATTATTTTCAGATGCATCTTCAAAAGATTGCTTTTCTTCAGCAACCTTAAAAAATGTTGAATCGTGCTGTGTTTTTAATTTGGATTTAAATTGCTGAATAAAAGGATCAAGTTTGTTCTTGGTATCAAATGCATTTTCAAATTCCTGTCTGAACTCCTCGTCTTCCAAACGACGTGTGTTCAAATCCGAATCTGGATCCAAAATCTCAGCAATCAGTTTTTCACCAAATGTGAATAAAACTGTGTCATCAACCAATGTTTCTTTCAGATGCTTTTGATGAAAACTAAAATCAAAAATGAACCCTACCCGATTAAACTTAAATCTGAAACCTTTATCCAAATTTTGAATAAAATTCCAATAAGTATTGTATGCGTTTTCGGAAATACATTTATACCTAAATGCTCTGTCAATATAGAAAGACAGCAAAGATTTCAATTCTTTGTTTTTGATTTCCCTATCCAATCTATCTTCAGATGTAAAATTATTAGGATCGTAATGCTGTTTCAGAGCGAAAATAGTATTGTTGATCTGATCTATCATTTTTATCTTAAGATCTTCTCGTTCAGCAATTCCAAGTGACTTACGACATTTAATTTCTAAAACTGAAACATCAATGGTTGACGTTTCCTTATCTATCGAAATAAACAGGTTATCTGCCCTACTTTTCGAATTTGAATCCAAATTATCAAACAGATTTTGGTGTAAATCAATCGGAACCAGGAAGGCGTTTTCAAGCAATCCTTTTTTCTCAAGAACCCGTTTTGCAAAAGCAGAACCAATCACTTCAAATGCTTTATTCTTTGATGTATTAAGCTGCATTACGAGAGAACTGCTGATTGCCCTCAAGTCCTCCAATAAAACTTGCAGTGCTGACTGACCATCTTCAGTCGAAACATCTATTCCAAAATCCTGAAAATGCGGTGCTAAAATTCCTACAATCTCACTTGACGGTTTTGTAGTAAGATAAGAAGAAACACCTGTTACTTCTTCTCCCGGAATATAATCCAAAAGGAATGGAATTTTTCCATCATCAGACGGCATATCGAATACCTGTGGCCCTAGATTCTTGTCAAATGTAATCACCCAATCAGAAAATTCGTGAAGATGCGACAATAAAACCTTATCCCTATCAATCAAATTTAGATTAATAGCAGGAACAGCGTCTGTTTTGTGGGAAGCCAATGCACCTGCAGTAAAAGACTGAAAAGTAGTATATAGACTATTCAATGGCTTGTTTGCATTTTCACCAAAATCAATAAATGAATACCAGGAAATGTTATTTCCATTCTGTTTTTCAACTACTTCAATTGCATTATCCAGGATCAATCCGTTCAAATAATCTACTTTATAATCGCGGTAAGGCTTATGCAGGGTTACATCCGAAGCAAACGGATTTATCAAGAAACTCAAGTGTGAATCGTATTTCGCAGGCATTTTCAAGTAATCGTCAATCTGATTTATTGAATATCTTAATTTAGGAAACAGTCTGTTTTTAGAAGGTTGTGAAAATAACTCCGCCTCTTCTGTCACCTGACTTTCGGGATTGATTAACTCTTTCAATGCCAAGCCATTTTCAATCAGAGAATCTTCACCAACAAAAATTCTAATTTCAAATTTTGTGTCAATGTATTCTTTGATTTTACTTACCTGAACCATTGCATCTGCAAAGATTTCACCGTCACCCACATTGAAAAGATTGATAATCAGTTTATCGGTATAAGGATGCTGAATCAGGAAGTTTTTTATACTCTTAACAACCACAGATTTATTCATATCATTGTCCACCATATTAGAATAAGAAATATTCAACAATGAACGGAAGTAATATTTTACCTGATGGTTCACTGGAACCAAGGTATCTTTTCGGTCTGAAAGATCTGAATTCAGATAAATACCCCAACCGAATGAAAGATCGCCCAAATAATCAAAATTTGAAAAATTGTTAGGATCAACAATAACATAAGGGTTGTTTTGAGGGGTAAGTTTCCCAAGGAAAATATTCTCGAGATTGCTCCAATCTTTGATATGTCCGTTATAATTTAAAGTCTTATCATACCACTCTTCAAATAATTCCATTAAGTTTACAAACCATGCTAATCTCAAAGGATGAAGCGGTGACATCAAAATTGCAGAAACAGGTTGTCCATTAGGTAATCTTGATTTTACCTTTACCATATCCAAATACTGAACTTCAGAAAATAGCATCCTCAATTCCTTGTCTTTTTCTTCACCTCCGGATGCTGAATCTAGCTGAGTGTATAAATCATCCAACCATTTCTGATATTCAAAAACATAATCGTCAATAAGGTCTTTAATCTCATACAAATTAGCCGTTTCTATTATACCGTTTTCTTTATCATTAGAATTCTGAATCGCTATAAATACTTGCTGACGAAGCTCCATCAATCTTGGCGGTGCAATATCAGTTAACGGACTTTTCTCCAGAAAGCAATTTTGTAATCCTGTTGCAGTTGTATTATTGCTTAATGAAACACTGATATGACCTAAAACCTCAGGATTTGATAAGAATTCATTCTCAATTAAACGCAACTTACTTGAAATAATTACCTGATAATTGTGTCTCGGCGAATAGTTTATATGGTAAGTAGAATTCAACTTTGGTTTCGTATCATTCAGCCATACGTTGGACGTTTCACTTGGAATAGGTAGAGAAATCGGATTATTATTTCTTAAATTTTCAATATTAAATTTGAAAAATGCCTGAAGAACATTATTCAATTTATCTTTCCTTGTATTTTCTTCCTTCTCAGGATTCTCGTCAAAGAAATAATCAAAATCTTCAGAATCACAAGTCAGCTTGTAATTCAGTTCTGCTTTTGCTTCCGCGGTTTTCCCCTGCTCTTCCCAATTCTTTTGAATAGTTGAATCGTAAAAATCGTCATTACTATTTAAGATATTTCCATTTTCATCCTCTGCAATTACTTTGAAAAAGTAGGAACCCTCTTCCATTGAATTGGAATTCAATTCTACTTTTGCTTCGCGATAATGTGATGCTGCAGCTGTATTAGGTGCTTTTCGTAACACATTTATTTCTTGTCCTGCACCACCATCAACAGACATCAGAATTACTTTGAAATGTTTTAACTGTTCAAGATTTTTGGGTTCCGGTGTTGTGGTATAACGAATCGTTACTTTTGCATTGGCTGTGTTCTTTGCTAAAAGCACTTTCTTACCTTTATCAACCGTAAAATCTGTTGAACGTATCTCAAGTACTTTAAGTTTGATATCTTTGAAGTCCAGATTAGGGATTTTCCAGTTGTTAAACCATAAATGCGAATAATCTTCCGATACGATATTGACCAAAGCAAACGCGGAAGTAATCTGAGTTTCTTTCTTAAAAAGTTCAATAAAACCTCTTTGCAACGTGTCTTTATCAATCTTTAATTCTTCAACCCGCTCATAAAGTGGCTTGTTGAATAAACATAAACTCCTAGTGCTTTCGATATTAAGGTTCAATCTTGAACGGAAAAGTTTCTCGTTTTTTAGTAAATCAGTATCAGGAAATATTGATAATAAATTCAGGTGACGACCAATAGATTCAAGTTCATAATCATCATTTTCAACTGCCAATAGATAATCAATAACATTACTTTGCTTTAGTTCGTTGACTTTAACGATTGAGAAAATCTGCTCAACATAGCTTTTCACCAATGGTGGAAGTTTTTCCAGAAGACTATTTCGTAATGCTGTTTCTACGGGTTCAAGGGAAATTTCCTTAAAAGTTGCATTTCCGTAAGAATCTTCCGCAGCGGTCCTGCTGTTTGACGGAATTAAAACCAGTAGTGGTTTATGCTGCTGATTTCGGTATTCAATCAGTTTGGTTGCTGAAATAAATGGGGGTTCTGAACTTTTTTCATCAATAATAAATGTATCCAGGTTATCAAACTCTTCTGAAAGAGACTTCCACAACATCATCATTTCATCGTTACCCATTCCTGTAATTTTCATACAGTGTCCGGGTTTTGCTTCCTGCAGTTCGAGCCTGTAAAGTTCAACAATCAGGTCTATAATATATCTGTAATACAGTGAAATGTTTTTTACTTCCATTGGTTTTAGTTTATTTTAGAGCGTAACGAGGTCTAATTTTCTGTAGAATATAGGCATCACTTAAATCATTGTAGAAACCAATCTGTCTAAGTTTCAGTTTGAAGGCTTCCACATTTTCCTTAAATGCAATATTGGTATGCAGGTCAGCATCTTTAAAGCGTTCCTCATTTTGACCATTAATTATCAAACCATATCTTTCCCGGAGTTTCTCCATTAGCTCTTCAATGGATAAGCTGCGCGTAATAAATCTATCATCCTCCCGATCCAAAACTTGAATTTGCACCAGCGTTTCCAAAAGTCGTGTTCCCAAAACAAATCTTCGTGGATGCTTCTTACTTCGGCCTTGAGCTAGAAAACCTCTTTCATTATTTTTCTGACAAAGCGAGTCAATAAAGGTTAAGTGATATTTATATTGATAGGGACCTTTTTCTTTTACTAAAATTTCGACATATTTGTCAAAATAGGTGTCTTCATATTTAACTTTTTCAAGAAGCAATTCTTTATCAGCCTCTTCTTCCTGCTGATTATAAATTATATTCCAAAATGCACTAAATAATGGCTCCTGTGCAGGTAAATCATTTTTCAATATTGAAAGAGCTTTTTCTACAGAAGATGAATCAGTTTTATCAAGATTTAGTTTGTTAATAATGGTACTTATTTTGAAACTTGCCTTTACATACTTATAAATAGAATTGTATGTTCTCTCTGCATCTGCAATTGCAATACCCGAAACCTTACTTTCAAAATCATCCGTAACGTCAAGGACAACAGCCCAATCATCTTTAATATCAGTCGTTCCTTCTTCAATCATTTTTGGCAACAAATAAATTAGCTTGTTGATATATAGCGCCAAATGAAACGATGTAATTGTTTTGAGGTAATCTATGAGTACTCCTCGCGGTATTTCATTTTTGTAAACAAGAAGTTTCCTGACATCCTCACAAAACATTTGATTTTGTTTTTTTAAAAGTGGTTTTATTTTATTCAGCGATGTCGAACTATCCATAAAACCAGGACGAACACTTTTTATCAAATGTAAAATCCCAACACTATCAACATCCAAACTATTTCCATTAAGCAATTGGTTTGCGACAGAATCATATCCTTCTGATAAGAAATTAATTAGACTCTCTTTAACTTTTGGATCGTGTCCAAGCATAAGATAAACCTGATCTGCAGAAAAATAATCTCTTGCTCTCGGTGCATTTCTAACCCTAAAACTTTGTAAATGAATTGGCTTCAAAGAGGATATTTCCTCTTTATCACTGTTTCCACGATTAACCAAATTAACAAGATTTGTCCGTAACCAAAGCTCAGCTGCTTCAGGATTATCTTTGAAACCTTGCAATTGACCATTTCCTTCAAGATGTGAAAAGATATTTTTGAGTTTATCCAACGTTATTGTAACATTCTCTCCTCTCCGATTTCTTTGAGACTGTCTAATTCCATTATGCTTGAGAAGCATAAACAGGTTTACGAAAGTATGGTCAATATTAATCTGTTTTGCATCGACAGTAAAAATCATTTCATTTCTGAAAACACTGTCTTCTTTCAATAGTTTTATCGGCATAATCAGTAAGTAAGTTTGTTAATGGCTATTCTGTTTGAGTCATCTTTCTTCACCGAGAAGAATTCTTTGTTATCCGGTGTTACCACAATTTCATTATAATTGAGGTTTTCCAGCAGGTTTTTAAATATCAGAAGCTCAATGAACTTTCCTTTCATATCATTTAAAGATGGACTGAATCCTTTGTGAATGAAATACAGCATCTCATAAAGATCAAGCGATATGGTTATTGCAATATGCTTGTGGATTCTGTTTCGGAAGGTTAAACTGTCGGCTTCATATTCTAAAAATCTTGTTAAGTGGTCCGTTTTATTTACAATCAGTTCAAAATCTGTAAGCGGAAACAGTTTGAAGGATTTTCCTTTATGATCTTTTACCTCTGTTGATGATATAACAAGATTAGATTTGTCCAGGGTTTTGTTATTACAGCCCTCATTTAGCGAAATGGCGCGAGAAACACTTTGCATAATGGATTCATCCAGTTTATCTGCCCGAAGAATATTTACAAATTCAAATACAGATTTGTAAGGGATTCTCAACAGATATGCAGGCTTGGTTATTTTGTGAACTTCGCCATCTTCATGCTGAACCTCTATTACTTCTGTAACTAAGTTGAAAAACTTGGCTTCAAAATATTGATGCCGGATAAAAGACTTATGCCTTTCCCGTATTTCTTGAATCAATTCAGGGGTTTGTTCATGTGCCGCAACAAAAGATTTATTGTCATTAAATACTTCCAATAAATTACCTTCTCTTTCCGCAAATTCAAGATAATCTTTCTCTTTATGTTGCGTAAAGAATAGTTCACGATCAAGGTTTGGAACAGCAACTTCCCCAATATCGGTTTCCTGAAGCAGTTTTACCAAGCGGTCATTACTCAGTTCATCTCCGAAATTCGGATTGGTAATATTAAAATAATAATGCTGCCAGTATTTAGAAGGATTCTCCTTTTTCAGATTTTCTAGTTTCTTGACATCTTCACAAGAATAATCTCTTGTAAGCAGATAAGCAATAAAAGACCGAAGGTCGCGCATTGTGATATGCAGTTCGCGCTTCAGACTTACGGTGCGCAACAGCCATTCCATTCTTGTAATAACTTCATTGCCTGATGCTGAATCGTTGAAACTTTCTACATTATATTTAATGAAGCAGTCTTTTGCCAATTCACAATTGTCGCAGTTTTTCCACAATTCTTTTTTCGTCAACTGCTTTATCTGCTGTTTGAACAAGCTTCCATCCTCACCGTTCTCAGCCACCACTGAACGAAGATTCAGATTGATAATCATCAAACCGTTTGGCAATTGGTAATGACCTTCTTTATTGAAATAATTATCAATTACATCTGCAAGGTTTTTATGCTTTTTAGACGTTTCAAAAAACTCCACCAAACGCCCCTCGTTTATGGCAATGATACGCCCTTCTTTGGCTTGGTCATAATTTTTAAGCCCTTCAAAAGGTTCAAAAAATTTCTCCAGAACATCGTTGTTCACATTATCATTTTGGTCTTGCGAACCATCATAGTTGCTTTCATACTGAACGCCATTTATTTTGAATCTTGCACCGTTCTGATGCTCAAAATATTCTACATCTTTCACGTGCGGACTTTTCTCAATCTTTTTGATAAATGCTGTTTTACCATCTCCTGCATTTCCGGTAATTATCAATAGTTTATAAGAGCCGTCCACAATTGTGGGAATCAGTTTCTTATCCAGTTTTGTTTCGGTGTAAGTCGCTTCATCCAGTTTTTTTTCAGTTGGGTTTGCACTTACCCTGGTTCCGAAATTCCCATATTTTGATTGACTGTAAAGTGAATTGATATAATCTACAATGTTCGCTCCTTCCACATCAATTTTATAAGCCTTAATCTTGTGGCGGTTCTCCTCAAAAAGTTTTGTCAGTGCCGTATGCACCCTTCCTATATTCCCTTCGGTAAATGTTTTTGCACCACCATTCCAGAAATTTTCATTGATGATATCTTCATTGTCCACACGAAAAATCAATCGCATCGGTTCATCCAACTTCAAATGAAAGGATTTGAATTTGGATCTGAATTCAGAAAGTAGATTATCAACCGATTCCGAAAGGTTGATATAAGTATTTTGTTTGTTATAGATTTTAAAACTATTAGAACCCTGTCTTATAATAACCTGTGTATGATACAAACGGTTTCTCGTTGAGATGCCATCATCTTCTGATGGTATTTCATCCAAATAATTATTCTCAATCTCTAACAATGCCTCCTGCATTTCCAATGCATTTTTGAACCGGAAGTCTTTATCGGTAGAAATCGCTTTCAAAAGAAAATCTGCAAATTCACGGGACAGTTTTGGCTCTATTTTTTTTGGATCGTTTGGCGCAATGCTTATTACCGGAGTTTTCTTCGTATGCCACGGATATTGCTTACACGCCAATTCATAAAGCGTTACTCCTAACGAAAAAATGTCGGCAGAATTATCCCAATGCACTTTCATATCTCCCTGAATTAAATCTGGTGCGAGATATGGATTGGTGCCCACAAAATCTTTGTTCTGAAGGTTGGATGATGCAACATTAAAATCAATCAGCACAAAGCGTTCTCCTTTATCCCAAATAATGTTCTGCGGTTTGATGTCGCGGTGCATTACAGGTTTTTCCTGTGCCTGCATTTCTACTAACGCCGCCAACATCTCTTTTGCCAACTGCACTACTTTGTGAATCGGCAATTTTGCATCGGTTTTGGTATAGTGGCTTAAATTCTCACCATCGAGAAACTCCATTACGGTGTAAAACTGTCCGGTATTGGCTTCGCCATTCCATTCAAATTTTACAATATTCGGATGGTGAAGATTTCTTAATGCTTCATATTCATCTTTAACAGAATTGAAATTCACACTCTCGTTAAAGAGCTTCATCGTGAAAAACTTATCCTGAATGCGGTGTTTCACCTTAAAAACCTTGGAATATCCGCCTTTACCTAAAAGATTATGAATGATGTATGAATTATCAATGGTATCTCCCTCCTTCAATTCGTCGAAAGTGGTTGAGGAAACAGGCAACGGATTTGGCTTGGGTTCCGGCGCAGTATCTGACTTGCTTTCAAGTGCCGAACTGATGAGTTCCTGTAGTTCTTCTACCGTCTGCAAACGTTGTTGGTCGTCGGTAAGAATCGTTTTGCGGCAAACTTCATCCAACCATAATGGAAGATTTGGGTTTATTTTGGAGGGTAAAAGATTTTCAGAGAGTTTACCTCCCATTTTATCTAAAGCATAGGGCGAAGGAAAAGGTTCTTTTTCTGTAAACAACCAGTAAATTAATACGCCAAGCGAATAAATATCGGATGAAGCATTGGCATCATTTACTGTTAATTCCAGCGGATGATAGGCTGTCGCATTGGTTTGATTAATGGTAGGCATTACGGTATAGCCCTCTTCGTTATGATCGAGGAAATAAGATTTACCGAAATTCCCCAAATAGGCGTAACCACTTGCCAGATACACATTTTCTGGATTGATATCGCGGTGGAAAATCCCTTTCATATGGGCTTCCTTTAGTGCCACCATTATATTTTCCACAATCTGAAGTTTTTCTTTGAAGGTAAAGGTTTTGTGCCTTGCTTCAGAACGCAGTGAATTTTCTTCTAGAAAATCTGAAACCTCGTAGAACAAATGGTTTTCGTTATCTACAATGAACTCCACATTCAAGATAAATGGTTTCCCTTTCAGGTTTTTCAGCGCATTGTATTGGTTTTTGATGCGGTCTTCGCGGTTTCTTAATTCTTCAGGCGACATTCCGGTTACCTGAAGCGCATATTCCTTAATGCGGCGGCGCACAGGTGTATTCCCTTCTTCTTTTACCAGATATTCGGTATAGTTGGTTTGTTGGTCCAGAATTTCTACAATTTCATAACCTTGAACTTCGCGTTTTTCTTCAGGGGATTTTTTATTTTGCTGTCCGGTAAGAAATTTCACAATCTCCTGCTGAATCTCCTCAATTGCATTTTCTTCTTTTCCTACATTTTCAGGATTTTTAATATAGTCTATCAACCTTTCATTCAGCATGAAGGTTAGTTTATAGGCCTCTGAAGAAATTATGGGACTATAGATATTGTCGTAGGAGAGTGTAAGCATATTCTGGATCCACGCTTTTGCCCAGGAAGGATTATTTTCCTTGAGTTTGGAAGCGAGAACTGCCGTTTTTTGTCGCCCGGTTTTCAGCGGGTTACTCATTTGTCGGTCATTAAGATACCAGTAATTGTCGTCGCCTTCTATACGGCCTTTCCAGTCTTTGTTTTCGATATTGTAAACGGCGTGCGGTGCTACCAAAATAATATCGTATTCCCAATACTGCGTGCGGAAATTTTTAGGATTGGTGGAAGCCAGTTCTACATTGGGAATCAGGTAGAAATTGTCGGGTAGATTGATTTCCAGAAAATCCAGAAGTTTTTTCTCGCCGGCGTTTACTACTTCTTCGAAATACGGGGGTTTTATGATTGTTGCCATTGGTCGATTTCTTTTTCTATCAGGTCGATTGCTTGGTTTTCAAGTTCAGTTGCGGTGTCATATTTCTCGATATATCTTGAAACTTTATCTACAATCAGTTCTTGTGTTGTTTTGTCAAGTATTGGTAAATTTATATTTCCAATTAAGTCTTCGTTCAAAGTAATTATTACAGAACCAAAAGAAGAAGATTCCATTGTTTTCAGTCCAAACTTTGTTTTTAGAAATGCAAAGACATAAAGTGGCGAAATTTCTTTTTCATTCACAACCAATCTTAAAGCGTGTTCAGAAATTACTGTTCCTTCTAAATCTTTTCCAACAATTACTGTATTGCCTACAGTGCCTGAACGAGAAATAAGAATATCGTGTAGACCGACTTTCATTTGTTCTAAACCTTGTGTTGAAGCACTAATCTTCTTGCTTGTTCTCTTTGGATTAAAAAGCATCATATCTGAAGATGAAAGAAACGGAACGCCATTTTCAACATAATTTCTCTTTCCTCTTCCTCCGACAAATATTTTAGAAGCAATTGAAGATAACTTTCTGTATTGCAATTGTTGTTTCATTTCATCTTCAAGTGCATTCCAACCCAATTGGTATTGACTGTCAAATCTTTTTTGAAATCCATAAATTTTACTTGAAGATACTTTTCCAACCTGAAACGAATGATTCACATTACTTTCCCCAATTTCACTTTCAAAAACTTCCACCGCCTCCTTCAACAATTTATTGGCCTCCACGCGGAGTTGGGCAGAATCTACAATCAGGTTGTGTACTCTTTGCTGAAATTCTTCGGGAAGAATAGGAATGGGTAGTTTTCTAAGTGTATTAGGTTCAATCCTTGGAACAACTGAACCATAGATAAATGATTGAATATAAGCATATGCGGTTTTTGATGATAAAAAAGCGTATAAATATCCATATAAAAGTTTATTATTATCGGAATCAATACGAATGATATCCTGAGAACCAATCACACCCTCTAAATCTTTAGTAATTAGTTTTATATTGCCGACGGTTCCTGCACAACTTACAAGAATTTGATTTTCTTTCAAAGACATATCATCTTGTCTTGGTGTATACTTCTTTGATATTATTTTTGCTACATCAAGAGGATTAGAATTCATCATATGCTGTGCTGATATATATGGTAAACCATACTCTGCATCATCCACAAAAACCCGCTTAAAGATTCCACCTGTGAAAACTTTATTAACAACTTCTCCTAAAGGCTTAAATTCCAACCCCTGCTTTATAGCTCTTTCAATTCTTCTTTTACCAAAATTCATATGAAAGTTGGGTTTAAGCATAAATGAATTTGTAGTGATAGAAGATGAATTAATTTTTGCTACTTGCATTATTAGTTTTTTTTAAATTTATAATATGCTTCGATAATCTTAGGTAAATCATCATCCAATAATTTCACCTTTTCTTTTCGAGATTTCACATAAGATTTCCCTTGTTCATTATAAGCCAAATATTTTTTCTCGCCTTCAAAAAGTATTTCGGCTCCATCTTCATCCCTTACATAAATAGGAACGCCACGGCGGTCTTTGCCCAGTTTTTCGGCAATGGCCATAAATACATCGTAATCTTCGCCGCCATCGTGCACCAGGTTTCTTTGGGTTTCGGTTTTCTTTTCCAAAAACAGCAACGATGCCTGCACACCAACCTGCGGCAGAAATGCTTCAACTGCTAAATCTATAGATGCCAAAATTTTAAACTTGTCCAAAATCCATTCGCGCACCGGCAAAGTATTGGGATTTCCTAAAATTCCGTCGGGCAATACAATCGCCATTTTGCCGCCTTCTTTCAGAAAATCGTAACAAGCCTCTATAAACAAAACCTCTGGAGCATCCGAATATTGGGACAGTTGGTAGCGCTGGGCAATTTCTCTGTCCACCTTTACTTTTGCACCAAACGGTGGATTGGTAAACACCATATCGAACTTTCCGCGAGCATCGGGCGTGTAATTGCTGGTGATGTCCTTCATTTCTTTCAGGCTTTTCTCTATCGCCTTTTTTATTTTTTCAATTTCCTGCGGATGTTCCCAGTTCGGATAAGCCAGCGAATTTACATGGAAAATATTGGCGTGTCCGTCACCTGCCATTACCATATTCATACGTGCCGCCTTCTTCAAATCGGGGTCAAAATCGAATCCGAAAATGCTGCGTTCGGCATATTTGCGTACACACTCGTTTACTTCATAAGAGTTGTATTTCTCGGTAATCAGCACTTCATCCAGTTCGGGATACATTCCTGCCGCAATTTTTCTACGCACATGGTCTAAAACCATCACCAAAAATCCTCCGGATCCGCAAGCCGGATCCAGAACTCGGGTATTTTCATCAGGGTTCAGCATTTCCACCATTGCACGAACAATATTTCTCGGCGTAAAAAACTGCCCTGCTTCCTGCTTCAAAGTGTTGCTTACAATAGTTTCATACGCCAGACCTTTTACATCTACCGTGGCATCAAGAAACGAATATTTTGCCAGTTCTCCTGCAATAAATGCCAAACCTTTGTCGGTAAGATCAATGGTTTCGTGTCCATCAAAAACCCCGGAAAAGACATCGTCTTCTTTCAGTTCGGCAAACAGCGATTTTATTCTATCAGCAACTGCTTTTCTACCTTCATTTGTGTTCTGTTCCTTTACGCCCACCCAAAATTTCTTGCGGTAAGAAATTCCTTTTTCATGGTCGGTAAATCTGCGTTTTTCATCATACAATTTACAGAAGATTAGATAGAGCAATTGCCAGAATGCATCTTTTTTGCGGCCTTCGTTGCCATAAATATAATCGTGAGAACGCTTGAACACTTTTATTAACGAATCGTTGGCAGGTTTACGGCTGTGTGAGCGTTCCGGTCTTTCCAAGTCATTAATGTTTTCACCAAAACCAGGAATATCGGAAAGATCACTGAAAATATAATCGAACCCGACTACATCATCTTCACGTTGCAGGTATTTGATATCGATTCCGTTGGTCCACAAACCGAATTCGCAATTATCTACTGCTGCCATTGCATTTTCCAAAGTCATTCGAACACCTTTCTTTTTGTCGTTTTCTTTGGTTTTATCGTCCTGCACTGCTGCAATGCGGATGATATTGCCCTGTTCGTGTTTTGTGTCTTTATCGAAAATCACCAGTTCTACCTTTTGCTTTTTCGATTTTCCACTGTCCGGATCTATGAACGTAATAATGAAATCCCGTTCCATATCCGAAAGGTCGAAACCATATTCCTCATTCAGCATTAGAATAGTGGACTGCAGGTTTTCCTCCTTGGCGCTTGTTTTTTTCGCTACACCGGTTAATACGCACAGAATCTGATTCTCTTCCAGAGCGATTTCTTCTGTATTTTCAGGTTTGTTGCTCATAATTAGCTTAGT
Source organism: Capnocytophaga cynodegmi (assembly GCF_002302475.1). NCBI lineage: Bacteria > Pseudomonadati > Bacteroidota > Flavobacteriia > Flavobacteriales > Flavobacteriaceae > Capnocytophaga > Capnocytophaga cynodegmi. Next base: position 2,603,546 of record NZ_CP022378.1, on the reverse strand, counting down.
TCTTCGTCGATGAGTGCAATGGCTTCTGCCACGTCATCAAACTTCAGGTTGTTATTTGTTTCTATAATTTGGTTGAAGAGTTTACTGGACTCTTCTATTTTCAAGTCTTCTTCTAAAAGTGATTTAACTTTAGCTTTTACCGGGGGGCTATTGCTGAGCATTTCATTCAACTTAATTCCGAGAATGATTGCACCCGCTCTCAGTTCGGTAAAATCTTCTAAGTCGTAAACTTTGTTATAAGGCTCAGTATAGGATATGTCTCGGTTGATGTGCAAATAATTATTTAAAATAAACCCTAAATCTTCCGCATCTTTTGAGGTTTTACGAAAACGGTCTTTCCAGGCAAATAATTTCAGCAGAAAAACACCTTCCAATGATACGATATCAAAATGTAGTTCATTGTCGAGATTGATGGAAATCAGGTTTTGCTCAGCTTCTTCAAAACCAATTACAGACATTGCAAATGATTCATCAGGTGGCCAGTAGATTTTATCGTCTTGGTCTTTAATGCTGCCATAAGGCACAATATCTACCTGAAATTTCTCCCGAAACAGAAACCGTTGCTGTTGATTTGGATCTTTTGTGAAATTCGACAGAGACAAAATATCTACAGAAATATTCTTAAAATCATCCCAATGACTGATGGCAATCGCCAAATCCAAATCCATCGTAACCCGGCTTGATTTTTCATTATGCAGATCGAGAATAATATCTCTTGCAACCGCACCAATAATATAGAATTTAATCCCACGTTTTTCAAAAACAGGAATCAAGTCCTCGAGCACCGGTTTCAGTAACGGATGCTCGATATTTTTACTTTCAATCTTATAATCCATTCTCCAAAATCATTTTTGCGGCTTCGATATTTCTGCTACTGTTGGTTCCCATTAAATCCGCATAAACAACTAAAGGCGGTGCAGTATTGGGATATTTCAGTTGAAGGCCTTCGGTCCAGAAAGTGTTGTAAACTTCTATGTTACCGTTGGCATCGGGAATCATTTTAAGTTCCTTTACCAATGTTGAAAGTTCGCCATCGTAATAAATGGTGTGATTGGAAGATTTAAGATAGTTGGTAATGCTACCAGCAGCAGATTCCCCACCCCAGAAAAAGCCAAGCCTTTCAATATCGGAAGAATTCAAATCAAAATTTTTGTTTGCCAATCTGTATTTCTTACGCAAAACACGGGGTTTAAGGATTTCATTATAGGCAATTACCCAACGCTCCAAGAGCGTATCGATATTTTTGAGGACTCTTTTTCTTTTGATTTTCAGAATAAAACCGCCGTCTTCAAGTTCCTGAAAAATATTGCTTACTGAACCTAAAGAAATTTTAGTTTTTTCTGCCAAAGCACGATAAGATAATTGCAGACTTTCTTGGTCGGAAATGAGTAGTAACAAAAGTTTCAGTCCCACCTCCTGAAATGCACGGCTTTGATTTTTCTTTTCAGTAGTTTCCTTTTTCTTACCTTCAACTATTATAAAAAGATTATTGCTTTTAATAAAAGCATTGCCGGCAGAATCCAGATAATTGCTGTGTTGCTGCTGCAATCTATCTGCAACGTCCTTAGCCAAATAATCAGCAATAAGAATCCAGCTTTTGCTTTTATCATATTGACTTATCTGGTCGAGGATAATTCCAATATTAGAATTTCTTGCACTGGGCTTTGCCTCCACATAGAAAATTTCACCATTAATATCCAAGACTGCGTCATATTCCTTTCTTGAAGTTTCCACGCTGATTTTCAATCCGGTATATTCTTCTAGATTGGCAATTGCTTCGTAAATAAAGTCGGTATCTTTATACATTTTGTTCAATAAAATAATACGTTCAGTGACAATGAACGTTCAAATATATTGAACATTTTTGAAATGGACAAGGAATTTTAGATTAATTTGATGGAAATTGAAGAATTTCAAATCTCGGCTAGTTTTTGCTAGCAATATAAAAATGAAAATTCTTAATGAATCGCAGTTTCAAGAAAACCAACGAACGAGTAATAATCGATGTTAAATTTCAGGAAACTTAAATTACCAAAACATAAATTTTCCACTTCGTTTTTCATAAAGATATTTGTCGTTTTCAATCCCCATCCCTTTACGATACTGAACATCAAACAAATCACCCATTTCCGGAGTTGTTTCTAACAATTTCAAATGTTTTATTTTTTTGGAATTGATTTCTTTCGAAATAAAAGCACAACAAACTTCCAGTTCATCACTGCATATAAGCTTTCCATGTAAATTTTCTCTCATTAGTAGAAAATCAACTAAAATAACAAGGTCTTTCTTTTGTGCGATTAAGGTTAATAGAAATATTTCAAGGTCATCAAATTTGATTGCCCACGGAAATACTGAATCATCATCTATATCCAGCAACAATGACAAGTCACATTGCACTTGTCCAAATGAGTTTTTATTTACAATGATACTAAATGAAGTATATTGTTTCAATAACATCTCCTTTATTATCTATTATTTCCAAGATTTCTTTATTTTTCAAAGATAATTTCAACTCTCCTTGTTTATGTATAAACATAACCAATTGAATCGTCGAAATCCCTTTTTATTCTTATAAAATCTTTTTCTGGATTTCTAAATGGTTCTTTCATTTGAAAATCTTTTGACTCAATAATGAAAGCAAATTCTTTCCATAAAATAAGAATGTCCTGTTCACAATTATTAATAAAATAACTGGAGAAAATTATTTCCTCACCTTTAAAAAATTGTTTAAATAGGCGGATAATTTTAGTTTCTAATAAGCTTCCTTTCCTCTTTACGAATTTATCCGTTAACTTACTTGTGTTTTCCAATAAATTATCAATCGCATACAAAATCTGCTTGGGTTCAAAAGTTTGATATTTATTTTCTCCAATGTCAATAATGGGTTTATCAAACAATGGATTTCTGGAATTAGTTTCAGTATAATAAAGAAAATCTCTCTCTTCTCGTTTACAACTTAATAATTGTAAAATTTTTCCTAATTTTTCTTCTGTTAAATTTTCTGAACTAACTTCCTCAATTGAAAATCTTAAAACAATTCCCTTATCAGACATAAAATAACTCTTTGTCTCAAACTCCTTAGCAAATTCATTTATAAAATCAGGAACATTTTTACTTACACCCATCTTGATTTTTGTAAATTCTTTCCAATTTTCACATAATAATTCTGGATTTGTGGAATGCTCTCGGAATTTTTTTTGAATTAAGCTATCAATTCTATTATAGAATTCCAATAAATCAAGGGTACTAATACCAAGTTTTTCTTTAATATCTTTTTCTAAAGGAACAAATAATTCTGAAATCCCATTTATTAACTGTTCTTCATAATTTAAGTGACCTTGATTAAAATACATGAAGGAAAGAAGGCATTGCAACTTGCCTTTTATGAAGCCAATCATTTTGTCTATTTTTTCTTCAAATTCTGTGGAAAAGAATAACTTGTAATATTCATGTTCAATTTCGTTTAATAATGAGACAATTTTTTTTCACTTTTCTCCATCAAACATAATTTGACCTCCTTCACATTTCGGTGTAGACATTGCTAAACCTGCCAAATAATATAGCTGTCTTAACGGAGATGATAAAGTACCAAGTTGATCAAGTGATCTTTCTCTCCCCGAATGTATCGTAAACCACAAATCGCCTAGAAACCAATCTTCATTATACTCTGATACTATTTTTTTTAACTCTTTTGATTTTTTTCTAAATACATGATTTTCAACACTATTTATAGCAATATAAAAACAATAAACTCGAAATTATCAAATTCAACACGACATCATAAAAGATTTCAATTAATAATAAAGAATTAGAACATAAGTTCTCATTGACAATCCATTTTTATGGTAATCTAGTCCCAATGAGTTGTAAATTTAACAAATAATCACCAACAGTTTGCAAAGCAACTAACTCAATTGCGAACACAGTGCATTCGCAATTGGAAAAGTCCGGTAAAACTGTCGAAACAGTTCAATCTGCCTTATGGAAAATCAAACTGATCTTCATTGCAAATTCAATACTTCAAATAATCACCTACTCTCAAACCCCTTCTTAAACTTCATAAACTCTTTTCCTTCTTTCGGGTAAGCATCCATCAAATCTGTATTATATTGTAATTTTTCATAAGATTCCACATCATAAATTCCTTTGCCCTTATTCTCAAATTCTATTAATAATTCCTTCCTAATTTCCTCCTTAGTTTTCACGATTTCAGCATACCATTTTTGAGCAAAATATCCACTAACCCATAGTAATATTATAGATAAAATTAAACTCCCTATTCCTCCCAAAATAGAATATTTGAAAATACCAGATTTCATATTTACTTTTGATAAGTTTCTATTTAACAATATCAAGTCTTTTTCCAGCTTTTCAGGAATGTGAGCCTCAATACATTTGGGAATAGAATTAATAAATTGCTCTTGAGCTTTGAGTTCTTCTTTTGATGCTTTAATCTCAAAGGTTTTCGGAGTAGATTCTAGTATATGACTAGTTCTTCCAAGAACTTTTTGGGAATTTTCCAAAGTATAAGAAGCTCCTCTTAATGTACTTTCAGTTTCGCCCAATAAATTCAATAAATCCTCAAAAACCATTAATATTCCTGAGTTTTTCTCAATATTCTCTTCATTACTTTTAATAACTTTTTTAAGTAACTCTAAACCGTTATCTATTTCTTGATTTTCCATATTTAATAAAATTTTCTTCTGTAATGTTTTCTTAATTCCTTTTCGATTTCTGACTCTTTATTTACCCTAACTTTCTCAGTATTATTTTGCTCCAAAATTTCTTTTATATTTTTAATCTTTAATTTATTGGTAATTTCTGAAAGTTTATATCCAGATTTATATTCTCTCTTGGTTTCCGTGTTAATATCCGAATGTTTTGCAATCCGCATTCCCGAAATGCCTACTTTTATATTTTCCGACAGAATGATTTGATAACCTTTTTTATCCATCTCTTCAATCAATTCCCCAAAATTTGTAGCTACTTTCAGGGAATTTTGCAAACTTTCCAACATTTTTTCTTTCTTCTCTTTACTGATTTCAGTATCTGTTTTTAAATTCATTTCCCTACAAACTTCCCTCACAGCCTTACCAAAGTTCTCTCCAATTTTATGAGCTTTTATCGTATTGATACCTTTCGTATTGACCCTATTCACCACAAAATGAATATGCTTATGTTTGGTAGAATTATGAATATCTAGCCGAATCTGATTATCCTTTGTAACGCCCACTTTTTGCAAGGCTTTTAAGGTGAGTTTTACCAAAATTTCGTCAGAAATTTCATTTTCTTCACTCCTTTCTGGTGAAATATATCCTGTTAAAGCCCAATTCTTTACATTTTTGTTTCGGTTCGAAATGGCTTTCATTTCTCTGAACTGAAGTTCTGGATTGTCAGACAATAAATTATTAGAATACACCATCTGAGCTGTGCCTTTGTCATTACCATTATATTCTAAAGCAATTTTGGAAATTCTTCTGGTAGTAGCGGAATTATTCATCTCTGATTTTATCTTGATATAGATAATTGTAAATCAAATCAGTAGTATTTTTGATTTCCTGTAAAATCTCATTCTTATTTTCCAAATTTGAAAATTCACGATTTCGCAATAAATTGCTTATTCGCTTGAAATGATTTCCATATGATAAAAGAACTTCATCAGTTTTAAATTCATTGATTTTTAATTCTTTTTCGGTAAGAATCAATCGGACGTATTTTGATAATTTCAGATTCAGCCTTTGGGCGTTTTCGTTTACCTTTTGATATTCCTCTGGGGTGAGCCTTACAGAAATCAATTTTGAAAAAAGAGGTGTATTTTTCCTTGCCAGTCCTCCTTTTCTACCAATATCCCGAAAATGATTTTTCCTTTTTTCTTCTGCATTTTTTTGCTCTTGATGCTCGAAAATTTGGGTGACAAATTCTTTTAAAAAATCCTGTTTCATATCGCTAATTATTAGATTCTAGTTACTTACAATGTGTTTTCGACGATAGGAGAAAAACCAAAAAGACCCATCCTCTACATTAAAGCCCACGCTTTTTGTAAACAATGGGTACTTTTTGCACTCAAAAACAAGCAAAACTTTTCTGCATAGGTTGCAGAAAGAAAAGGATTAACTCGTTTTCAGCTCATCATCCGCAATTTTCACCTCTCATTATTCAATATTTTTTACTCTTTAAAATTGTTAAATGGAATGTTAGATTTTACTCGCTTATTTTCCGAGTTTTATCGTCTTTGTTTTTTGTTGAATTGTTGAGAAAAGAACGTAACTATCTTGTTGAGTGTTTTTTAAACGCTCAACATATCTTCAACAATTCAACAAAATGGATTTTTTTTATTCAACAAATGCTCAACAAAATTAAAGTTTTAAAAGTTTGTTGAGAACTTTGTTGATTTTGTATTTATTTGATTTTTATTTAATTAAAGCATCAATTCAACAAATCAACATATTTTTGAAGAATAAAATCTCTGGGAATGTTAAAATATCTTCCAACTGAACTACTCTGCATAAAATCACCTGAATAGTCAATATCGTGACGAATGTAAGCCAGCCCGTTTTTCTGCGGTTCCAATTTCCATTTTTCCTTCAAAATGGTTCGTACATCATTGCGAGAAAAATTCAGTTGCCGAAACATTTTCGTAAGCATATTCAAAATATCTTGCGGAACTACGCTGATTTCCTGCACTTCATTGGCTTCAAAAAATTCATAAAAGAGTTCGACCATTTTTGCCTCCAGCTTGTTTGAGTTTTTGAAGACCAATTTTTGTAGGGCTTTGGTTTTCAAATCTTCAGGGGTAAATCACATTCGGCTTTTCTTTTCAGAGTGAAATTTTCTATCAATCAAATATTTAAGAAAAGAAGGTATTTCACTTTTTAGGTTTTCTAAAAAATCGATATTTTCATATCGTATTGAATTGATTTTCAGTACCCAAAATCGGATTTCATTTTCATCAATTTGAATGAAATTTTCTTCATTATTAGAACACAAAATAAACTTGCCGAAAAAATCAATTTCCTCTCGGTCTTTGCCTTTGTTCTCTAATTTATCTTTATTCGTAGTAGAAAGATATTTGAGCCGTTCGGTGATTTCTTTTCGGTCAAAAAAAACTTCATCAATCGCAATCAAAAGCATTGAAGCCCAATCGGAATTAAACTGACTACCAAAAGCATCGCCTTTGATGTAAGTCATATTTAACCCAAAAATTTCTTTGAGCCATTTGAGAAAAGTGGTTTTTCCTGTGGCTCTTTCTTTACTAACAAGACACAAAATAGGAAGAATTTGGGTAGGTTGTTCCAGTAAAATTTTCAGATAATCAAGCCCTAAATCTACTTGACTACCGAAAATATGTTGCAGAAAAGAAATAGAAAACGGAATTTCATCCACCGAAACTCTAGAAACACTGGGCTGATGTGGAATCTCATTATAAATATTGTAGAAATTATCAATCGTCTTTTGATATTTCAAATGATTCGGAATACAACAAAAGCCATCGTATTTAGGAATATCGTAAATGAATTTTCTGCCGTGGTCTTGGATAATGGTTTCTCTGCTCCACTTGCTCAGTGTAGCTACCTTATCTCCAGAAATCTGAGGGCGTTCTATTAACTTATAATATGTGGTGCCGACGCGGATGTAGGGGAAGTTACTATTTTTCATACCGAATATTTTTACTTTTGGATGAATATTCAATCGCCTCTGTCTCTATATCTTCTAATGATTTATGCTTATTTCTAAGTAGCCACTCATCTATTTCTTTCCTTGAGAAAAATAATTTTTTGCCATTAGGTTTAGAATACGGAATACTTCCAGTATGTACTAACTTATAAATGTACGACTGTCTGAATCCAGTATATTCTGCGAGTTCCTCTACTGTAAGAATTTCTTTCAGTCCGAATATATATTTCTCTATTCGATTGAGTTTATTAATGATGATTTCATTTTCCATTGTTTTTATTTTTTTTGCTTTTCTGATGCAAAGGAAAACAATGGAAAATGAAAAAAAAATACTCTAATTACTCTGTTAATTAACTCTAAAAGGTTTTTAGACTATTTTTTTTGACTATTTAGGACGAAATTAGTGTATGCACTGTTCAAATTTTCAGCCGAAATATCTATAATTTGCCCATTTTCAAACTTTGCAAAATGACTTGCAATCCAATCCATCAACATTTTTCTTCTCTTTTTGACAAGTTTTTCTTCTCCATCCTCAATAATCAAATGGACTAAAGAAAATATTCCTGTGTAAGTAACAACTCCTTTTCCTGAAGTGCCTATCCAGTTGATTTTATTACTTATTTCATCTGCAAAACTTTCTGATAACATTTTTTTTAAATCGTCAAAAGAATGCTCAAGGATATTAGATTTATTCATTTCAAAGATTTTGTTAATTTCTTCTTTTGAAAGTTTTTTGAATCTGATTTCATCTGAAATTAAATTCTTAATACTTGGTAACAAAGATAATTCAAACTCTTTCTTCCAAATCCTATTTCCAAGAATGTGCATTCCAGAGAATAAGTAACCCATTATCATATAACAATTTATTATATTTAGAATGTGTTTTATTTCAATTCTAAAATTAAATAGCACTAAGAAAAGAAAGATAAAATACACAATATAGAAAAAAATTCTGGGTCTTTGTACCTTTTTGTCCCACCAATCATTATTTAAACAAAAAAAATAATATAAAATCCATTTTCCATTCGTTACTAAAAATGGGAATAGGATATAGAACATAATAATTGTTGCAAATGCCCAAAATGTTGCTTTTCTATATTCTTCCAAAACCAAAAAGATTAAATAGGTTGAAACTCCTGATAGTACTAAAATGGGTAGTAAAATGTAAACGTCTCGAACCTCTGACCAAACTAATGTATTAATATCTGACAACCGAAGCCCCGATAAACAAGAAAATAAAAATGCTCTTTTCAAAACTTCGTATTTACAATTCGTTTTTGCCAATCTTTGTAATTCATCAAAAGTTAAATATTCTCTTTGGCTTTCTGCTTGAGCAAATGATTTGACTTTTGAAGCATAATTGATTGAAAGATAACCCTCTTCAAAAGCTTTTCTTATACTTGCCTTGAATTTATTAAAATATGAATATTTAGAATTTTGAGAAAGAGGAAGATTACTTTTCGTAATGGCTTTATTATCAAAATAATTCCGTACTTTCTTCACGAAATTTTCATCAATTTCATCAAAAGTGAAATTAACTGGAACTATTTTCTTCAAATGTTGAAATGTGGAATATCAACAATTGTAATTATTAAGAGAATTCTTTTTCTGTTTTTCTTCTGCAAGTTCCGAAAAATAGTTGAGGAAAGTTCTCTTGGCTTTGGCTGTATTTTTGATATCATACTTGCCTTATAAATATTCTACTTTACGGATGGATAATATATTTTTGGCAAGCTCAAGAGTTTCCTTATTTTTCTGTTTCTCAATTTTATCTTTTGGATTGGATAGTAAATACAATTTGAGATACTCAAAATCCCAAAGATGAATTCTCTTACTATTATATTGAAGTTGTACAATTGTACACCTTTTGTACTACTTTTGAATTTGAGGTATACATCAGGTGCAACAAATGTACAAACAAAGTCATATATACGAAAATAAATTCAACATAATTTTCTGTAAATCAAATAAAATAAAACACAAGAAACAAAAGAAAAACAAATTTATTTCCCGATACAGAAATTCGCAAATATATTTCCGAGTACTTCGTCATTAGTCACTTCGCCGGAGATGGTACCAAGGTGATAGAGAGCCTCACGAATGTCAATAGCAAGGAGGTCGCCCGAAAGATTCATTTCCAAACCTTCCTGGACTTTTATAATCTCGGCAAGGGCATTAGAAAGCGCTTCGTAATGACGTGAATTACTAATAATTATATTATTCGCAAAGGACGTAAAACTTTCAGCGTACGTTGCAAGTTCTGACTTCAATATGTCAATATTTATATTCTCCTTAGCGGAAATTCCCAAAATGATATCTGTATATTTAGGGACAAGTTCCAACTTCAATTTTCGGTCGAAATCGCCAAATTCACCACCAGATACATCTACTTTGTTATGCAAAAGAATTATCTTTAAGTCGTCTCGATATACTTCTTTCACAAAATCAATAACTTCCTCAGGTTGATTATCCAATTCATCATAGAGGTATAATAAAACATTGGCTTGTGTAATCTTTTCTTTCGCTTTTTTAACACCAATCTCCTCTATTTTATCAGAAGTTTCACGAATTCCTGCTGTATCGATGAATCGGAAAGCTGTTCCGCCGATGTGTAACACTTCCTCGATGGTATCACGTGTTGTTCCCGCAATGTCCGAAACGATAGCTCGTTCTTCATTCAAAAGAACATTCAAAAGCGTTGATTTCCCAGCATTGGGTTTGCCTACAATCGCCACTGGAACTCCATTTTTGATGACATTTCCCGTTGCAAATGAGTCCATCAATTGTTTAATTGTAGTCTGAATTCTTGAAAGTAGTGAACGAAATTGGTTTCTGTCAGCAAATTCTACATCTTCTTCCGAAAAATCAAGTTCTAATTCAATCAAAGAAGCAAAATTCAGTAGTTCAGTACGTAGTTCCTCAATTTCAGAAGTAAAACCGCCTCGCATTTGTTTCATAGCGATGGTGTGAGCAGCTTCGCTGTCGGAAGCAATAAGGTCAGCGACAGCTTCAGCTTGTGACAAATCCATTTTTCCATTTAGAAATGCCCTCAAAGTAAATTCCCCTGCCTTTGCTAATCGACATCCTTTGGAAAGACAAACTTTTATCACTTGCTGAATGATATAACTACTTCCGTGACAAGAAAATTCTACAGTAGGTTCACCCGTATATGACTTATTTCCTTTAAAAATCGTTGCAAGACATTCATCTATTATCGTCTTATCATCAAAAAAATAGCCTAAATGTACAGTATGCGAATCAGAATTAGCTAAACTTCTTCCGTGATGTGCTTTAAATACACTATCAGCAATTGAAATGGCATCTTTTCCTGATATTCTGATGATAGCAATAGCTCCACTCCCCGAAGCTGTTGCTAATGCTATGATAGTTTCATTCATTTCTTTTTATTTTTTTATATTTATGGGTTTATTTCAGTTTAAATTCATCAAATATTATACTTTATAATAAATATAAATATTAATATTTTCATAGAATTTAAATATTACTACAATCAAATAAATTATCTTTAAATAATTTTTATTTCATTCAATTAAATAGATAATAATTCATTGTTTACATTAGATGTTCATACATATTATTAAACAAATTATAAAATTGAAATTATTTTAATCTATCAAATTAAATAAATTCATTTATTGAAACAAATATATTTCATCAAATTAAACTTATTTCACTCTATACTTTAGATTATACTATCAATTTTAAATTAAAATACTCAATGCAATAAGTTTAAATTATTGATATAAACTTATTGCATTGAGTAAAACAAATTTATTTATATGATTTCGATTTATCACATTGATTAAAACATAGTTATTCTGCTATTTTAAATTTATTACACTGAATGAAATAAATTATTTTTTTATACTAATATCAAAAAATTTAATTTATTATATATCTTATAAAGCATATTAATCAATTTCAAAAAAAGAATTAAATACTTTGTCTCTTTTTAAAATCAATTTCAATAATGTTTTAATTATTTAGAAGATAAGAATATAAAAAAACGACTATTTTTAAGTAGCAATCACAACCTCAACACCTCTTTTTTCCAATTCCTCAACGAATTCTGGGTCGATAGAAGCATCTGTAATTAACATATCTATTTTTTCTACGTAACAGATAAATCCAAATCCACGTCGGTGTACTTTTGAAGCATCAGCAAGTACAATTACCTTGTCAACTCTTTCCAACATTTTTTTATTTAGATGAGCTTCTCCTGCGTTTGTTGTACTTATACCAAAATCAAGATCAATTCCTTCAATTCCTAAAAAGAGAGTTGTGCAGGAAAAGTTACTCAATGTCTCTTCAGCTAAAGCTCCTATTGTAGCAGTAGAATTTTTACGGACTTCTCCTCCTAAATGTATTGTATTGATATTATGTTTCTTACAAACATCTAAAGCAACCCGAAGTGATGGTGTAAGAACCGTAATATTTTTGTTATCAGGAAGTCTTTGTGCTAACAAATGAATCGTAGTGCCTGAAGAAAGAATAATAAAATCTCCTTCTTTAACGTAACTCAATGCCTTCGTTGCGATTTTTTGCTTTTGCTCCACATTAAGCATTTCTTTTTCTGAAACGGTTTGGTCAAAAACATATCGCATTTGTTTACTAGCTCCTCCGTGTGTACGATGAAGATAACCTTCTTGTTCCAAGAGTGTTAAATCCTTACGAATCGTTACCAAAGATACATTTAACCTCTCACTTAGTTCATTCACACTAATGTACTTAGTAGTTTCTAAAGCTTCTACTATTCTAATTTGACGTTCATTAAGGACTTTCATAACTTCTATTATTAAAAGATTAAAAAATTTTATTACTAAAAAATAAATCCGTCTTTATACAAGAAAATTGTTAAAACTCCGACGTAAAATGCAGCTTCACGTTTGGATATTTTTGTTTTACCATTTCGATAGAAAATGCCGAATCTGCTAAGAAAACACGCTGTCCGTGCTTATCACGAGCCATATATTTCTGTTTCACACGAAGGAAATCCTGAAACTCGGCATCTTTCGGATTTTCAGGTTCTTCTACCCAACAAGCCTTATGTATCGGAAAGCTCTCATAACTGCATTTCGCTCCGTATTCGTGTTCCAATCGATATTGAATAACTTCGTATTGCAATGCTCCCACAGTTCCGATAACTTTTCGTCCGTTGAAATCCAATTTGAAAAGCTGTGCCACACCTTCGTCCATTAGTTGGTCAATACCTTTTTCCAATTGCTTGGATTTTAGTGGGTCGGCATTGTTGATGTAGCGGAAATGTTCAGGAGAAAAGCTCGGAATTCCTTTAAATTGCAAGGTTTCGCCTTCTGTAAGTGTATCTCCAATTTTGAAATTCCCAGTATCGTGAAGTCCCACAATATCACCCGCATACGAAATATCAACTACTTCTTTTTTCTCTGCAAAAAAAGCATTCGGACTTGAAAATTTAAGTTTTTTTCCGTGTCGAACGTGCAAATACGGTTTGTTTCGCTCAAAAGTTCCTGAAACGATTTTAACAAACGCCAAGCGATTGCGGTGGTTCGGGTCCATATTAGCGTGAATTTTGAAAACAAATCCGCTAAACGTATTTTCATCTGGGTTTACCACACGTTTGTCACTGGCTTTGGCTCGGGGTGACGGAGCAATTTCCACAAAGCAATCCAAAAGCTCACGAACGCCAAAATTATTCAATGCCGAACCGAAAAAAACAGGCTGTTGCGTTCCGTTGAGGTAGGCTTCTCGGTCAAATGGAGGATATACTTCATACACCAATTCCAATTCGCTACGTAAGTTCTCAGCCGATTTCTCACCGATGATTTTATCCAATTCAGGGTCATTTACATTGTCAAAAGCAATGGTTTCTTCAATATTTCTTCGGCTATCGCCTGAAAATAAGTTGATATTTTTCTCCCAGATATTATAAATTCCTTTGAAATCATATCCCATTCCGATGGGAAAACTCAATGGTGTGACAGAAAGCCCCAATTTTTGTTCTACCTCGTCCAAAAGGTCGAAAGCATCTTTTCCTTCTCTATCTAACTTATTGATAAACACTATCATCGGGATATTTCGCATACGACAAACTTCCACAAGTTTTTCGGTTTGCTCTTCTACCCCTTTGGCAACGTCAATCACCACAATTACGCTATCCACAGCAGTTAAGGTTCGGAAAGTATCTTCAGCAAAATCCTTGTGACCGGGAGTGTCTAATATATTGACTTTGTAATCTTTATAATTGAAAGCCAAAACCGACGTTGCCACCGAAATACCACGCTGACGCTCAATTTCCATAAAGTCAGAAGTCGCACCTTTTTTAATTTTATTGCTTTTAACAGCTCCTGCCTCCTGAATAGCTCCACCGAAAAGTAGTAATTTTTCCGTAAGGGTAGTTTTTCCCGCATCGGGGTGGGCAATTACGCCAAAAGTTCTGCGCTTTTGTATTTCCTGAAGTATTGACATTTACAAAATTTTCTTTTTAAATCATTCTGAACGCAAAAGTAACGTATTTGATTTATTTACACAAGAACGAAGACATTTTAATCCTATTTTCAGAAACATCAAAACAAAAAATAAAATCCAAAAACCTATTTTCTGTTCTGGTATAATTTTTTACCTTTGTTCCAACTTCAAAAAATTATTTCAATGAATAGACTTATACTATCTGTCATTTTTTTATGTTATTTGAGTGCTTATGCTCAAGAAAAAAACGCGGAAAATACCATTTCTGAAAAACACACAGAGCGAGGAATGCATAATCCTTTCCGCAGAATGTATCAGGAATTTGCCTCTCCTAACCAATATCGGACAGCCTCAGGAGCTCCTGGACCTGCTTATTATCAGCAACAAGCCGATTACACAATGCAAATAGAAATTGATGACGAAAATCAAAAATTGTACGGCAAACAAACCATCACCTATCATAACAATTCTCCTGAAAGTTTAGAATATTTGTGGTTGCAATTAGACCAAAATAAGTTTGCTCCAGAATCTCCATCTAAAAAGAGGGACAACAAATTGGTAAAACCTTTATACGAACCCAAAGAATTTGTTAATACTTTTATGACACTTCCGTTTGAAGGTGGATTTAAAATAGAAAATGTAAAAGACTTTAATGGCAAACCTCTTCCCTACACTATCAACCAAACAATGATGCGTGTGGATTTGGAAAAACCATTGGCTCCAAACACAAAAATGAGTTTTTCAATGGAATGGAGTTATCAAATCAGCGATTACAAGAAATTAGGCGGACGTTCAGGTTATGAATATTTTGAAAAAGATGATAATTATCTGTACGTTATCGCTCAATTTTTCCCTCGTATGGCTATGTACAACGATGTTGAAGGTTGGCAAAATCAGCAGTTTTGGGGAAATGGAGAATTTGCTCTACCTTTTGGGAATTATGATGTTTCAATTACCGTTCCGTCCGACCACCTTGTAGAAGCTACTGGTGAATTACAAAATCGAAAAGAAGTTTTTACACCAGAAATGTTAAAACGATACGTTTTAGCAGAAAAATCTTTTGACAAACCTGTAATTATTGCCACACAACAAGAAGCTGAAACCAGAGAAAAAAGCAAAGCTAAAACAAAGAAAACGTGGCGTTTCAAAGCTCAAAATGTGCGTGATTTTGCTTTTTCTTCTTCTCGAAAATTCATCTATGATGCCATGGCTGTAAAAATCGGCACTAAAAATGTGATGGCTATTTCATTATATCCAAAAGAAAGCAATCCTCTGTGGGAAGAATTTTCTACAAAAGTTGTTGCACATACTCTAAGAACATATTCAAAATACACTTTGGATTTTCCGTATCCTAAAGCCGTTTCAATCAGTGCGGAAGACCAAGGAATGGAATACCCGATGATTTGTTGGAATCACGGACGTCCCAGTCTAAACGGATTTACGCCAATGGACGTGAAATTTGGAATGATAAGCGTAATTATTCACGAAGTGGGACACAATTTCTTTCCGATGATTGTCAATTCAGATGAACGTCAGTGGGGGTGGCTCGACGAAGGATTTAATACCTTTCTGCAATATTTAACAGAACAAGAATACGGAAAGTTATACCCGCAAGATATTGCTCCTTACAAAGCTTTTCCTTCCGAAAGAGGTTTTCCTGAACAAATTACAAACTATATGTCAGGCGCCCCTACTTATTTAGAGCCTATTATGTCTAATCCTGAAGAAATCACTCAGTTAGGAGAAAACGCATACAGCAAACCTTCGGCTGGGTTATCTATTTTGAGGGAAACTATTATGGGAGAAGAACTTTTTGATTTTGCTTTCAAAACATATGTTCAACGTTGGAAATTTAAACATCCTACTCCAGAAGATTTTTTCAGAACGATGAGCGATGCATCAGGAATAGAATTGGATTGGTTTTGGAGAACTTGGTTCTATACAACTGATTATGTAGATTTAGGAATTAAATCTGTGAAACAATACCAAGTATCAGAACAGCCAAGTGAAGCGGTTAAAGAAATGCTGAAAGAAAAAAATATAAAAGTCAGTAATTTAATTCCCTTGGTGCATATGGTTTCAAAAGAAGACTCGGCTTATAAGACAGAAAATTCAGAAAAAAGTGTAATTGAATTATCTACACCATTGAGTGATTATATTGCCGATAACCGCAGTCTGGAAGAACAAGCCGTATCACCACAACCTAACTATTTCTACGAAGTTACCTTTGAAAAGCTCGGTGGAGTACCAATGCCAATTCTGTTAGAAATAAACTATCAGGATAATACCTCTGAAATGATGAAATTCCCTGTACAAGTTTGGCGATTAAATAATAAAGAATTCACATACGTGATAACTTCCAATGAGCCTATAAAATCTTTCACGATTGACCCTCAAAAGGCTACAGCGGACATCAATAAAGAAAACAATACTTTCATTATCAAAGACTAATATAACAACAAACAATCATTACTATTCCAAATAAAAACATTCAGAAAATGAAAAAAATACTTTTAGCAAGTACCTCAACCATTTATGGCGGAACTTATCTTTCTTATTTACAAGAAGAATTAGCTCGTTTTTTTGAAGGAATTGATGAAATTATATTTATTCCGTATGCTAGACCAAGTGGAATTTCGCACGATGAATACACTGAAATTGCTCAGAAAGGTTTTTCTTCCGTAGGGAAAAAAATCATAGGTTTACATTCATTTGAAAATCCGGAAAAAGCTCTTAGAGAGGCAAAAGCCATATTCACAGGAGGTGGAAATACTTTCTTACTTGTAACAAAACTTTATGAGCTAAACCTAATGAATACACTTCGTGAGGTAGTTGAAAACGGAACGCCCTATATGGGAACAAGTGCAGGAAGTAACATTGCAGGACAAACGATGCAAACCACCAATGATATGCCTATTATTTATCCTCCCAGCTTTAAAACACTTGGGCTTGTGCCTTTCAATCTAAATCCACATTATCTTGACCCTGACCCAAATAGTAAACATAAAGGCGAAACCCGCGAAACTCGTATTAAAGAATTTCATAAACTCAACGATATTCCGGTCGTAGGACTTCGGGAAGGAAGCTGGATTTGTGTTGAAAATAATAAAATAATTTTGAAAGGTAACTTAACTGCACGAATATTCTTAAAAAATCAAGAACCTAAAGAAGTTACCGAACTGGATTTTTAAATTTATACATCAGTTTTGAAAATATAAAAAGCTCAATAAAAAGAATAAAAATTCAATTTATTGAGCTTTTTCTTTCAATCAAAATCCCTTTTTCACGATTTGTAATATCTTCTTAAAAAATATCAGTACTTCCCTTCCCTTCACGTACTATCACAGGTTCGCTACCCGAAAGGTCAATCACAGTTGAAGCCATATTGTCGCCATATCCTCCATCAATTACAATATCAACCTTATTTTGCCACTTTTCAAATATAAGTTCGGGGTCGGTAGTGTATTCAATCACGTCATCTTCATCACGTATGGAGGTAGATACTATCGGGTTACCCAATCGTTCAACAATAATACGGGCGATATTATTATCTGGAATACGGATGCCTACCGTTTTTTTCTTTTTAAAAGCCGAAGGCAGATTGTTATTTCCCGGCAGAATGAATGTATAAGGACCTGGTAAGGCTCTTTTTAAAATCTTAAATGTACTTGTATCAATCTGTTTGACATAATCTGAAAGGTTACTCAAATCAGGACAAATAAACGAAAAATTAGCTTTTTCCAATTTAATTCCTTTTATTTTCGCTATCCTTTCCAAAGCCTTTGTATTGGTAATATCACAACCCAAGCCGTACACTGTATCTGTCGGATAAATCACTAAACCACCACTACGAAGCACCTGCACTACTTTTGCAATTTCTCTTTCGTTGGGATTTTCATTATAAATTTTTATAAAATCTGCCATAATTCCGTTGTTTTTGTTGTTTTTTACTTTGTATTTAAGTTAGCTTTTACCAGAAGCCAAAAGTACTAAAAAAGTTATTTGTTTTACAATTTAGAGTTTAATTTCTTTTGAAATTTTGAGATATAATAAGCATTTTTTTATAAGGCTTCGACTTCGCTCAGCCTGACAAAGAATGTTTTTATTCTCATACAAAAAGGGGAAAGTTTAATTCTGATAGAAAAAGAAAAATTCCAAGTGGTAGAAACTTTAATCTGGTAGAAAAAGAAAAATTCCAAGTGGTAGAAACTTTAATCTGGTAGAAAAAGAAAAATTCCAAGTGGTAGAAGCTTTAATCTGGTAGAAAAAGAAAAATTCTATGTGGTAGAAGCTTTAATCTGGCAGAAAAAGAAAAATTCTAAATGGTAGAAGCTTTAATCTGGTAGAAAAAGAAAAATTCCAAGTGGTAGAAACTTTAATCTGGTAGAAAAAGAAAAATTCCAAGTGGTAGAAACTTTAATCTGGCAGAAAGAACCAAAATCAAAAATCAAAAAAAATTTTTATTAAGTGTTTTAATAAATCATCAAATCTATTCAGTTTAATATAATTAGTTTTCATTCTTATAAAAAAATTGAAAGGTTTGCTCAATCAGAACAAACCTTCCCATACATAAAGATACGAATAAAACAATTATTTTATTTGAGTTTTTTATCAAGAACGCGATTCATAAAATCTTGCATAAAGGCTTTAAGGTCGGTAATGCCTTTTTCAATTTCCTGATTATTTGTTGTTTTTTGCAAGTTGTTTTTCAGGTCTAAATCAGTTTTATCATAAACTCCGATGATATTTCCTTTTATGTCAGAAACGTAAATATAATTTCCTTGCATTAATTGATAAAAATTTCGGTTAGTAACATACGCCCGATGAGGTTCATTTTTATCTGAAAACAAGCTTCTTCCCCACGAACGAAATGGTTTTTCATAGCCAATTAAGTCTACTAGTGTAGGAAAAATATCTATCTGTTGTGCTAATTCATCTGAATTTCCTTGCGGAATTAAGTTTGGATTCGGGCTATAAAAAATAATCGGAATGTTGTAATAGGCAATTTTCTGTTTGTAATAATCGTAAAAAGCTGTTGCGGGGTGGTCAGCTACGAAAGCAAAGATTGTGTTTGCAAACCATTTTTCTTTCTTAGCACTTTCAAAAAATTTCTTTATGGAATAATCTGCGTAGGCAACAGCGTTATGCATCGGAATATCTCCTTTATTAAACCGAGTTTCGTACACTTTCGGAAAAGTATAAGGTTCGTGCGAGGAAAGTGTGAATATTGTTGCCAAAAAAGGAGATTGCATTTTGCTTATTTCCTTTTGACTGAATTGCAAAAAAGGCTCATCGTGTATTCCCCAGCTTCCATTATGTTGGCTATCATCGTTAAATTCTGTTCGCCCAAAATAACTTTCAAACCCGATTTGTTTGGTAAATCCGTCAAAACCCATTGAACCATTAGTAGCTCCGTGAAAAAAAGCGGTTTTATATCCTAACTCGCTGTATATATTAGCAATTGAAGCAATTTCTTGTTGAGAATATGGCGAGAAAGCCAGAGCAATCTCAAAAGTAGGAATTCCTGCTGTAACTGCCGAAATACCTTCCATAGAACGACTTGCATTAGCATATACATTGGAAAAATAAAAGCCGTTTTGTGCCAAAGAATCCAAAAAAGGGGTGTATGATTTAAAGTCTGGAATATTTCTATTTTTGTTAAATGTATTAAAATACTCGGCTCCCATTCCCTCCAAAATAAATAACACCACATTAGGTTTGTTTTCTACCTTTCTGCTATATTGTTTGATAGGTTGGATATTTTTTTCAATATAATCTTCTGAAACAAAATTGTATTTTCGGAAAGTATCATTTTTGCCCAATGTTCTGAGCAAACAAAAAGGCGTGTTTAGTATCAAATTAACTTGTGAAAGGTCGTTGGCGTATCTGTTTGCATCGGTAATTGTTATCGGAATAGTTCCCTTTTTGAAAGGCATTCCTCGTATTCCCAGCAAGAATAAAGGTGTTAAAAGTGCCATAACAACTACAGAAAGCCCAAAATAAATCAACTTGTTTTTAACCTGAAATATATTGATTTTTACCTTTCTGTACAGAAAAATCCAAAATACTACTAATAGAATAAAAGCTACAAATACCAGCCAATGCCTTGTTAAAAATCCGAAAAGAAGTGTGAACTTATTTTCTTCATTCGCAGCCAAATTCCAAGCACTTAACGTAAGACGAGAACGATTATATTCAAAGAAAACAATATCTATGAAATTGAGTAAATACGCAGGAATATTGGTCAGAAAATATATCCAAAAAACTACTTTTTGATAACCACTGAAAGTATTTATCCAAAGCGG
Organism: Capnocytophaga cynodegmi; assembly: GCF_002302475.1. Taxonomy (NCBI): domain Bacteria; kingdom Pseudomonadati; phylum Bacteroidota; class Flavobacteriia; order Flavobacteriales; family Flavobacteriaceae; genus Capnocytophaga; species Capnocytophaga cynodegmi. The sequence goes on along the minus strand of NZ_CP022378.1, from coordinate 2,583,102 downwards.
CAACAAACTAACTAAAATAAAAAGTAGATTTACGTAAATAATTGCTGATGAATCAAATAACAAACCATAAAAAGCCAGTCTGAAAAATTCAGAAATACTTTCTACTGAAATTACATCTTTGTTAAAAACATAAAACAAAGTTCTAGCAAAGAAATAAAACAGATAAACTAAAAAAAGTCTGTAAAACAAAACTTTATATTCTCCAAACCGAATGTTTTTCATAAAGTGATTGATTAAATTGTTATTGTTTTATTCATCAAATAAAAATCTAGAATGACCATTGCAGCCATTGCCTCCACAATGGGGACTGCACGTGGTACTACACAAGGGTCGTGGCGTCCTTTTCCTTGCATTTGCACGATGTTTCCTTCTGAATCCAAAGCAGGTTGCATTTGCATAAGGGTTGCCACAGGTTTGAAAGCCACTTTAAAATAAATATCCATTCCGTTACTAATGCCTCCTTGAATTCCGCCAGAACGATTGGTTTGCGTACTTCCGTCAGGATTGAAAAGATCATTATGTTGGCTTCCACGTTGTTTAGTCCCTTCAAAACCACTGCCGTATTCAAAACCTTTCACAGCGTTGATAGAAAGCATTGCTTTACCTAACTGTGCGTGAAGTCGGTCAAAAACAGGTTCACCCAGCCCCACAGGAACATTCTGGATAACACAACTTATCGTTCCGCCTATTGTATCTCCTGCCTTTCGGATTTCTTTTATATAATTTTCCATTTTTGAAGCCATTTGCAAATCAGGACAACGAACAGGATTGGTTTCTGTTAGAGACAAATCCAATTCTGTATAATCTTTATTTACAGAAAGTTCTCCTACGGAAGAAACATAAGCCGAAAACCGAATGTCTTTCAAAACTTGTTTGGCGATAGCTCCCGCCACCACACGACAAGCCGTTTCACGAGCTGAACTTCGTCCGCCTCCACGATAATCACGATGCCCATACTTTTGTTGATAAACATAATCGGCGTGACTTGGTCGATATACTTCTTTTATATGGCTATAATCGTGTGACTTTTGATTTGTATTTTCGATAATGAAACCTATGGAAGTTCCTGTTGTTTTTCCCTCAAAAATCCCTGAAAGGAAACCTACTTCGTCAGATTCTTTGCGTTGAGTAACGATAGCCGATTGCCCAGGTTTTCGCCGATCTAATTCTTTTTGAATTGCTTCAAAATCAATGTTTATCCCTGCTGGACAGCCATCAATAATTCCGCCAAGGGCCTCCCCGTGCGATTCGCCAAAAGTAGTTAGCCTAAATATCGTTCCGAATGTATTTCCTGCCATAGTTTTGCTGTGTGAAAGTATTCTTCTTGAAGCAAAAGTAAAAAATAACACATAATTAACAATAATCTATCAAGTTATTTCTTTCTAAATCTGCTTAAATAATAAAAAAAATGGGTTTTAACTTTTTCTTAAAATAATAAACACTATTTTTGGCACGTTCATAAAATTTATTTACAGAGATTTTTGAAAAAAGAATGAGAAAAAAAATAGCTGTTATTATGGGAGGATATTCTGCTGAAGCAGAAGTATCTATAAAAAGTGGAAATGTTGTTGTACAACACCTTAACAAAGAAAAGTACGACGTTTTTCCTATCCATATTTACAAAGAAAAATGGTTTTTTGTTGATGAGCAAAATCAAGAAATTCCGATTAATAAAAATGATTTTTCGGTTGAGATAAAAGGCAAAAAAATAATTTTTGACGCTGTTTTTAATGCAATACACGGTTCACCTGGCGAAAATGGTTATTTACAGGCATATTTCAAACTAATAAATTTACCTTTAACTGGTTGCAGTATGTATGCTTCGGCTTTAACTTTTAATAAAAGGGATATGCTTTCGGTTTTAAAACCTTACGGGATACTATCTGCTCCTTCGTTTTATCTCAATAAAGGAGAAGATTTTTCAGTTTCTGAAATTATTAAAAAAGTAGGGCTTCCTTGTTTTGTAAAAGCCAATAAGTCAGGCAGTAGCTTTGGTGTTTACAAAGTGTACGAAAAGCAGAAACTATCGGAAGCTATCGAAAAAGCCTTTGAAGTAGATGATGAAATTTTGATTGAAAGTTTTCTGGAAGGAACTGAAGTTTCTGTTGGTGTAATTACTTACAAAGGAAAAATAAAAGTCCTGCCAATGACGGAAATTGTATCACATAATGATTTCTTTGATTATGAAGCGAAATATTTGGGGCAATCCGAAGAAATTACTCCCGCAAGAATTTCTGATGAAATGACTGAGAAAATCAATATTCTGGCAGAAAAAATATATCGAATACTAAAAATGAAAGGATTTAGCCGAAGTGAATTCATTATTGTTGGAGAAACTCCTTATTTGCTAGAAATGAATACTACACCAGGACTTTCTGAAGCTAGTTTATTGCCTCAACAAGCTAAAGTAGCAGGAATTTCACTTTCAGATTTATTTGAAAACGCTATCGAAGAGGCTATAAATGAATTTTAAAAATGAAAAGAGCATTATTTCCTGGTTCATTTGACCCAATTACACTTGGTCATTACGATATCATTCACAGAGCATTGGATTTATTCGATGAAATAGTAGTTGCCATTGGAGTAAATAACGACAAAAATTATATGTTTTCGGTGGAACAACGCAAAAACTTTATAGAAAAAGCTTTTGCTGATGAACCCAAAGTTAAAGTAACAACTTATCAAGGACTTACAGTGGATTTTTGCAAAGAAATCAATGCTCAATTTATTTTGAGAGGTCTTCGAAATCCAGCTGATTTTGAATTTGAAAAAGCAATTGCCCACACTAACAGAACATTATCGAAAATAGAGACCGTTTTCTTGCTTACTGCTGCAAGTACATCATTCATTTCATCATCTATCGTGCGTGATGTAATTCGGAATAACGGAGATTACACCGTTCTTGTTCCCGAAAGTGTGAAAATTGAATTATAACATACTTTTTTAGCTTCCAAAAGCTAACATAATGCAAATATACTATTACCTACCATTCAAAAAGAGAAAAAATCTTAAATTAAAATAAAAATTATGTGCGGAATCGTAGGTTATTTAGGCAGCCGAGCTGCTTTTCCCGTTGTAATTGACGGATTGAAGCGATTGGAATATCGCGGTTATGATAGTGCAGGATTCATTCTGAACTCCGAAAAATTTTTAAATGTAAAAACCAAAGGAAAAGTTTCCGATCTGGAAACCAAAGCAGGAAACGAAGTTCCCAAATTTGGTTGTGGTATGGGACATACTCGATGGGCTACACACGGAGTTCCAAATGATGTAAACTCACATCCTCATTTGTCAAGTTCAGGAAAACTTGCCATTGTTCATAACGGAATTATCGAAAATTATGACAGCATCAAACAACAACTAATTCAGGAAGGATTTACCTTTCAATCGGATACTGACACTGAAGTATTAGTAAATTTTATTGAATATTTTAAAGAAAAAGAAAACTTATCTTTAGAAAGTGCTGTTCGTCACGCCCTCAATGAAGTGGTTGGAGCGTATGCCATTGCCGTTATGGAAGAAGGTCGTCCTGAGGAAATTGTAGTAGCTCGATTAGGAAGTCCACTTGTGATTGGTATTGGTAAAGATGAATTTTTTATCGCTTCAGATGCTTCTCCTTTCATTGAATTTACAAAAAATGCTCTTTATTTGGAAGATGGCGAAATGGCTACTATTCGATTAGGAAAACCATTAAATGTTCGCAATATTATTAGTAATGAGAGTGTTACTCCACTTATGCAAGAACTAAAAATCAGTTTGGAAGCTATTGAAAAAGGTGGTTATGACCATTTTATGCTAAAAGAAATTTACGAACAACCCAAATCCATACAAGATACAATGCGAGGCAGATTGTTAGATGATTATACAACCAAATTGTCTGGTATTGATAATCATATTGATACATTCTTAAATGCCAAACGAATTGTTATTGTAGCTTGTGGAACTTCTTGGCACGCAGGACTTGTAGGAGAATATTTATTTGAAGAATTTGCCCGAATTCCTGTTGAAGTAGAGTATGCATCAGAATTCCGTTATCGTAATCCAATTATTCATAAAGATGATATTGTCATAGCTATCTCACAATCAGGAGAGACAGCTGACACACTGGCAGCCTTAAAATTAGCAAAAGAACAAGGAGCTTTCATTTATGGAATATGCAATGTGGTAGGCTCATCTATCGCTCGAATCACAGATTCAGGAACTTACACACACGCAGGTCCCGAAATTGGTGTTGCATCAACAAAAGCATTTACCACACAATTAACTGTACTAACTCTGATGGCTTTACATTTAGGATACAAAAAAGGAACTATCAACAAAGCAATTTACAGAGAATTGGCAGAAAATTTGGCTAACATACCTAATCTGGTTGAAAAAACACTCAAAAATACGCATCAAACAGCTATTGAAGTTGCTGATATTTATAAAAACGCTTCAAATTGTTTATATTTGGGTAGAGGATTTAATTTTCCTACAGCTTTGGAAGGAGCTTTGAAACTAAAAGAAATTTCATACATTCACGCAGAAGGATATCCTGCAGCAGAAATGAAACACGGACCTATCGCCTTGATTGATGAAAATATGCCTGTAATTTTCATAGCACCACTCAAAGGTCATTATGATAAGATTGTCTCTAACGCTCAGGAAATCAAATCCCGAAAGGGAAAAATTATAGCAATTGTAACTGAAGGAGATACACAAATGGCGTCGATTGCCGACCACGTAATCGAAATTCCAGAAGTAAGTGAAGCTCTGTCTCCAATTCTGGCTTCAGTACCATTGCAATTACTGTCGTACTATATTGCCATAAAACGAGGTTGCAATGTTGACCAACCAAGAAATTTGGCTAAGTCAGTAACCGTTGAATAATCAAAAAATTAACACAAAGAATCAACAATTTCGATATTTTCTTAATTGTTGGTTCTTTTCTTTTTATAAATACTACATATGAAAGAAAAAAAATTACGTTTTCACAAGCGAATTGCCACTGCATTATTTCTATTTATGACTTTAATGTATATTGCAATGGTAATTCTGCAAAAAAAGGCTCCCGAATGGTCTTTTGTAGGTTATATCAAGGCTTTTTCTGAAGCAGCTATGGTTGGTGCTTTGGCAGATTGGTTTGCTGTTACTGCCCTTTTTCACAAACCTTTGGGACTTCCAATTTCACACACAAATTTGATTGAAAATAGAAAAAAAGATATTGGGGATAATTTGGGAAATTTTGTGGTAGAAAATTTTTTAAAAGCAGAAAATATCCGACCATATGTGGAGAGCATCAATGTTTCTTCTTTCATTGTTAAATACTTAAATAAAGAAAAGAATATCAATATATTAATAAATGAAATTAAAGTAAAACTTGAAGAAATAATAGAAAATACGAATGATAAAAAAATTACAAATTTTATTACAGAAAAATCTAAACTATTACTTCAAGAAATAGAGTTAAACACATTAATAAGTAACGCATTAGAATATTTACTAAAAGAAAAAGAACATCAAAAAATACTTGATTTTATTTTTCTGAAAATACAATCTTACATTTTAGAAAATAAGAACTTAATTCACAAAAAAATTTCACAAGAAAGTGCTTTTTTTATTCCCGATTTTATCGACAAGATTTTAGCTGACAAAATTACTGCGGGATTAGCAAATTATATGGGAGAAGCAGCTGAAAATGAAGAACATTCTATTCGAAAAGAAATAGAAAATCAACTACTTTTACTTAAAGAAGACTTAAAAAATGAGCCTCACTGGAAACAAAAATTAGAAAAGCTAAAAGATAATTTATTACAATCTGAAAATATTGAAAAATACGCTGAAAGTATTTGGGTATACATTAAAAACTTCCTGAAAGAAGACCTATCAAAACCATTAAATGATTCTATTTTAAAAAGTTATTTAAAAAAATCAATTCTAAATTTTACAAGTCAACTTCAAACCGATAAACAACTTCAAAATCGCCTAGATGGATGGAGCCAAAAAACAATCTACCAGTTTATTTTAAAAAATAGAAATGAAGCAGGATTACTTATAAGTCAGACTGTTGGAAATTGGAAAGGACGAGAATTAAGCGAAAAATTAGAACTTGAAGTAGGTAAAGATTTGCAATTTATTCGTATTAACGGAACATTAGTTGGTGGTTTAGTTGGGCTTATCATCTACATCATCACTCAATTTTTCTGATTTTAGCATTAAATTTCTTCTTTCAATTTCAAAAAATCATTTTATTTTTGCAGCAATTTTTTAAAAAACTTGAAAAGCTCAAATGAAACATAAGAAACATATTGTTATTGTTGGAGGTGGTTTTGCTGGATTGCAACTTATTAAAGAATTAAATCATTCTGATGAATTTCGTGTTACTTTGGTGGATATGAATAATTACAATTTTTTTCCACCTTTACTTTATCAGGTTGCGGCAGGTTTTATGGAGCCTTCTGCTATTTCGTATCCCTTTCGAAAAATTCTCCGTTCATATAGAAATACAAATTTCAGAATGGGAGAGCTAAAGGAAGTCATTCCGTCTGAAAACAAACTGATACTCAGTAATGGAGAAATGTTTTACGATATTTTGGTAATGGCGACAGGAGCCGAAACCAATTTCTTTGGAAATCAAAATGTAGCACAAAAAGCAATGCCAATGAAAACAATTAGTGATGCTTTGATGTTGCGAAATTTGGTGTACACAAGGCTTGAAAGAGCTACTCGCACTGAGGATAAAGAACAACGAAAAAAATTGCTTTCTTTTGCCATCGCAGGTGCTGGACCAACAGGAGTTGAACTTTCGGGGATTTTTGCAGAAATGAAACACTACATTTTGGAAAAGGACTATCCAGAACTTGCAAAAGAGGATTTAGGAGATATTTTCTTAATTGACGGACAAAAAACAGTACTTGCCCCAATGTCAGAAAAATCTCAAAAATATACTGAAAAATCTTTACTAAAAATGGGAGTAAAACTCAAACTCAACGTTTTTGTAAAAGATTTCGTAAACGATGAAGTGCATTTGTCTGACGGAACAATTTTAGATGCAAGAAATCTCATTTGGGCAGCAGGAGTTTCCGCTAAATCATTCAAAGGCATTGACAATGAATATTTTTTAGGCAGAGGAAAGAGAATGAAAACAGACGCCTTTAACAAAATGGAAGAGTTTGACAACATTTATGCTATAGGTGATTCTTGTATTATGACTGCTGATTCTAACTTTCCAGAAGGTCATCCGCAATTGGCTCAAGTTGCTATACAACAAGCACGAAATTTGGGTAAGAACCTGACTAATAATTTTATAAATCCAACACCTTTTTCATATACCGACAAAGGTTCTATGGCTATCATCGGGCGTAATAAAGCGGTTGCGGATATTCCTAAAAAAATATTTCTGAAAGGATTTTTCGCTTGGTTTATCTGGGTTTTTGTACACATTATGTCACTTGTAACATTCCGAAATAGATTACGAGCCTTTTACAATTGGTTAGGATATTACATAAGCAAAGACCAATCTTATCGAATGGTACTAAAACCGAGTGATAAAGACAAGAACTAATGATTTACATAATAGTAAAACATTAAATAAAATGTTAATTTTAAAGTTACAAACATTAACTTTAACAATTATTTTGTTTTTATTGATAATAATTTTTTTAACCTTTCAATCTCTAATTTCAACTCAGTAATACAAATATCCCTTTCTAAAATACGTTTCTCATATTGATCTATAAGTCTATCTAACAAACCATTAATGATATTTGGCTCATTGGATTGTTTAGTACTTTTCTTGATTTTGTCTAAATCTGTAAATTCTAGCTTAAAAAACTCCTCAAGTTCTACACCAAATAATGCACACAATGGTAGCACATAATTAGCCCAAGAATTACCAATACCATTCTCTATACGTGCATACGTAGACTGTGTTATATGTATGTAATCAGCAACTTGCTCCTGTGAAAACCCCTTTTGCTTACGTAGTAATCTCATTTTTTTTCCTACCTGAACATTCATAATCTATATATTTTTATGCAAAAATAGAATAAAAATATTTATTTTTTGAATAATCATACAAATTATTTTAGCATATTTTTGCATAAATTAATTTTAGTTAAAAAACAATAAAATAATAACAACAATTTAACACATTAATTTATCATGAAATTAAAAACAAAAATCGCAATGCTTGCTTTAGGAACTGCTTTTGTTTCTTATGCACAAAACGCTGACTTAGACAGATTTAACATATCTTATCGGTATGTTAACCTACCTACTAACCCCATTAGTGATCCTACATTAAGACACTTCTCAGTTACAACGAATGCTGATATGTATGACAAATCTAAAATTTTAGATAACATTAATCTCGTTGGATTCAAAAAAAGAGAGGAAGACCAAGATGCAACTATAAAAATTGATGTTAGAATTGAACGTCTCAAAGTAGAAGAGATGGATATACGAACTGAAAAAAGTGAAAAAAAGGATGATAAAGGTAATGTAATCGAAACTAAATACACGTACTACCCTTATATGAATTATGTTACTAGAGGTTCAGCTTCATTTACCAATAATAGTGGAGAATCATTTAATCAACGACTTGGAAGTTCTCAAAAGTATACAGGAAATTCCCACAATAGTTATGGTTCAGCACAAAATTACCTAAAAAACAACTATGAAATATTGACTCAAGATTTTCAAAATAAATTTGTTGCTTCAGTACCAAGTGAAGTTCAATACTATGGAAATAGATTATATGGCTATCCTACCTATAAAGATAATATTCTTTTTTGGATACTTGGCTCAAAGAAAAACCCAGAATATAAGAACTGCCAAGAAATAATAAATAAAATCAAAGAAATGATAGAAAATATAAAGGCAAACGAACCAATCAGTGAAGAGTTGAAAAGTCAATTTAGTGAGGTAGAAAAGCACTTTTTAGATATACTTCCAAAGTACACTGATTCTAAAAAAGCACATCGGAAAATGCGTTACTATTCTTACTATAACCTAGGAAGATTGTATCTAATTTTTGATATGCCTAAAAAAGCTATTGAAATGGCTGAAAAGTTGATACAAAATGACTATGACAAGTCCGATGGTACAAGAATCAAAGAAGAAGCTGAATACCTAATAAAACGAATGGAAATAAATAATATATTCACAAAACACTTCCCTGTTGAGGTAGTAGCGGAATAAATAATTCAGAAAACAGAAAAAGCTCAAAAGTTTAGAACTTTTGAGCTTTCTTTTTATCTTAGTATCCAATTTCTTCCATAATTTCGAGTCCATAACCCGACATTCCTACGTAATGTGATTGTTTTGAATTTGTTAGCAATCGTATTTTACGTATATTTAGGTCGTGGAGTATCTGCGATCCCATTCCAATATCTTTTGTATCTGCCGAAGATTGTGCTATACAATTTCCGTTTTGTTTTTCCTTAATTTCTGTGATACGTTTCAGCAAATCTTGTGAATATCCTTCTTTATTGATAACAACTACGGCTCCTTTGCCCTCCTCATTGATTTTTTTGAATATTCGCTCAAGAGGATTATCCTTATCATTTGCCAAAATCTCCAATATATCATTACTAATAAATGATGCGTGAACTCTTGTAAGCACAGCCTCATCAGGCTCCCAAGTGCCTTTCGTAAATGCTAAATGTATTTGTTTATTAGTAGTTTGCTCATAGGCACGTAGTCGAAACTCTCCGTAAGGTGTTTGCAAATAAAAATCTTCTTTTTTGATAATTAGAGTATCTTTTCGCATTCTATAAGCCACCAAATCTTCTATTGAAATTAATTTCAAATCAAATTTTTTAGCAATTTCTGTAAGTTGTGGAAGTCGGGCCATCGTACCATCTTCATTGAGTATTTCTACCAAAATTCCTGCTGGTTGAAACCCTGCAAGTCGAGCCAAATCAATAGCTGCTTCGGTATGTCCTGTCCTGCGAAGTACGCCTCCTTCTTTCGCCCTAAGCGGAAAAATATGCCCTGGACGTCCCAAATCCGATGGTTTTGTTTGAGGATTAACCAATGACAAAATCGTTTTTGCTCTATCGTGGGTTGATATTCCAGTAGTACACCCCTGCCCTATCAAATCAACAGAAACTGTGAATTGAGTTTGATGTAACACCGTGTTATTTTGCACCATCATTGGTAATTCCAGCTCGGCACAACGCTTTTCAGTTAGTGGGGCACAAACCAGTCCACGACCGTGTGTAATCATAAAATTAATCATTTCGGGAGTAGCCTTTTCTGCAGCTGTTATAAAATCTCCCTCATTCTCACGATTTTCGTCATCTACAACAATAACTACTTTTCCTTTTTTTATGTCTTCGATGGCTTCTTCAATGGTATTCAGCTCTATTTTTTTCATTTTAACTCAAAATTTTGGGCAAATATAACTCATTTAAAATAATAATTAATAAAAGAAATTCAATTTTGTTGCTTGAACTATCCTTCCAAAAAATTAGGTATATCAACAGGAATACTTCCTTTTTCTACAGAAATTTGTGAAAGTTCGGTAATACAAGACCACAATGCACCATCATACACGTTTTGGTCTAACGGAAGTCCGTGTTTGAGACAATGTACTAATCGATAATCCATAATAATGTCCATCGGTTTTTGCTCTGGAAGCTTTTCTCTCAAATGAGCAGTTTCCAATACATAATGATGTTGATTTCTTTCCAAATAAGCTGCTACTTCTTCTGAAGTTAGTTGAGGTGTTTCTCGTTTGTCAAAATAAATTTGAGGCGTTGGATATTTCTGAATGAATCCATCTGTTCCACTTATCAAAAATATTCGTGAATATGGTCGTGGACTGGTATCATCGTGTTGTAGTAAAATTGTTTTGCCTTTTTCAGTTTGAATTAATGTCAAATTAATATCGCCTGTATATTGTGCTTTTGCTTGTGGAGATTCCTTTCCAAAGGTGGCTTCTGCATAACGCTTCATTCCTATTGAAAGTGACGACATTGACACTAATTTCACTAAATTATCTCCTCTTAGTATATTCATTGCCTGACAGATAGGAGCTATCCCGTGCGTTGGATATGGGTTTCCGTTATGCGTCTGGCTGTATTTCATTCGCCATTCACCTCGCAATGTATCTCTATCATTTTGTTGGAAATTCAAACGTCTCAAATCGTGAATATAAGCTCCTTCTCCGTGAACAATTTCTCCAAAATCCCCTCGTTTTACCATTTCAATGGTCATCAGCTCGAAGCTATCGTAACACGCATTCTCCAACATCATACAATGCCGTTGGGTTTGCTCGGCAGTTTTAACAATTTCCCAACAATCAGCTACGGTCATCGCCAGTGGGACTTCCACCGCCACGTGTTTTCCTTTACGCATTGCATACGTTACCATTTCGGTATGTAATTCCCAAGGCGTGGATATATACACCAAATCGACCTCTTCCATCTCACAAACCTTCTTCCAATCCTCCTTCCCCGTGAAGAAAATTGGTTTGACGGGCTGTTTTTCCGTGATTTTCTTTGCTTTTTCTATATATTCCTCATACACATCACTCACTGCCGAGATACGCACATCTAAGTACATATAACGCTTCAAGGCTTCAATCCCTCGAATACCAACACCGATGAATCCCACACAAAGGTTTTCTATTGGAACTACTCTTAAATCGAATACTTTTTTCATTCTCGAACTATTTTTGTGTCGTAACCTCCTCTATTGCCTCTTCAATCACGTTATAAATGTGTTGCAATTGTGCATTTGTAATGATATATGGAGGAAGTATGTAAATCGTATTACCAACTGGACGCAGGATTATACCTTTATTGATAAAAAATTGATATAATTGATTACGTATACTTCCATAATATGACGTATTTCCTGTTGTTTTAACTTCAAAAGCTAAAATAACGCCCAGAGTGCGAGGATTTTCAACCTTCGGATTGTCTTTTAACCTTTGTAGGAACTTCTTATGGTGTTCCTCAATACGTTTTATGTTTTGTTGGGTCTCGTTTGCTTGCAGGATTTGGATTGCTTCCAAGGCTACGGCACATCCTGTAGGATTTCCCATATAAGTATGCCCGTGGAATAAAGCCTTATTCACGTCTTCATCATAAAAAGCATCAAAGATTTCCTGAGTTGCAGAGGTTACTGCCAACGGAATTGTCCCTCCGGTTAATGCTTTTGAAAGGCAGATGATATCTGGTTGTTCGCTTAAATAATCACAAGCGAATGTTTTCCCTGTTCTACCAAATCCGGTCATCACTTCATCAGCGATGGTGAGTATTCCTTCGCTTTTGGCTATATTTATCAGATTGTCTAAGGCATTTTCAGAGTAGATTTTCATTCCTGCAGCCCCTTGAACCAATGGCTCAAAGATGAAAGCGGCTACTTTATGCTCTCTTATGGCTTCTTTCAACTTGTTTTCAGACAAATGCTCCTTCCCCTCCTCTGGAATAGGAATCCTCACTACTTCCAGAAGCTGTCCCTTGAACGATTCCGTGAAGAATGTTATCCCAGAAGCAGCCATCGCCCCAAAAGTATCGCCGTGAAAAGCATTTTCGAATGCCACTATCACATTTCTTTGGTCTCCCTTATTAAAAAAATACTGTATCGCCATCTTTATTGCGACTTCCACTGCAGTAGAACCATTGTCCGAGAAGAATATTTTTCGTTGATTGGAAGGTAAAATGGAGATGAGTTTCTCTGCCAAGAGCACCGCAGGTTCGTGCGTAAATCCCCCGAAGAGTACGTGTTCCAGTTGTGTTAATTGTTTGTACACCGCTTGTGCCAAACGCTGATTACTATGCCCAAAAGGGTTCACCCACCAGCTTGAAATGGCATCAATATACTCCTTTCCGTCCTCGTCCCAAAGCAAAGCATCTTTCCCTTTGACAATTCCTAAAGGCTTAGAAGCTGTTTGATGTTGCGTATAAGGATGCCATAGATGTTTTTCATCTCTTTCTTGTAACTTCATAATTATTGATTGTTAGTTACCTATATTTTTATAAATATCTTTTATTTTTTCTGTATGATTTTTAATGTTATATCTATTGTAATATCGTTTAACACAATTCAACTTATATTTTAATTCTATAAATTTAACTTATAACTATTGTTTTTATGATATAAATTCTTGAATTTAAATTTTCATATATTACATTCTCAAAAATACAACACGATTCTTAAATTTTCATTAATCACTCTAAATGAATAGCACTTGTTTTTTGATTGCTCATACTTGTTTTTATATCTTTTAATCTTTCTCTAACAAAGCCCCTAATTACATTTTAAATAAATATAGTTACTTTTTTATTTTTTTATCAAGGATTTCAATAATTATTGATTACTCTTCTAAAGCCCCTATTTGTTTTTTGATTTTTTTATATTAATACACAATGTTTATAAGTTGTTATATCATCTTTTACTTTATCAAAAAATATTTTTATTAGATAGAATTAATAACTGACTTTCTACCAATAGTTTTTGTAATAATATCTTTTTCAATATTCCACCCACGAGCAGGACTATACTCCCTTCCGTATAAAATAATCTGAATATGGAGCTTATTCCACTTTTTCTCTGGAAACAAACGCTTAGCATCTTTCTCGGTTTGGGTCACATTCTTTCCATTTGATAGCCCCCATCGGTACATTAATCGATGAATGTGTGTATCTACTGGAAACGCAGGAACGCCAAAGGCTTGTGACATCACTACACTTGCCGTTTTATGTCCGACTGCTGGAAGTTCTTCTAAATATTCAAAGCTCTGAGGGACTTCTCCATTATGTTTTTCAATCAAAATATGTGACAATTCATAAATTCCTTTTGACTTGGCTGGAGAAAGCCCTACCGGTTTGATGATTTCACGGATTTCTTCAACAGATAACTTCACCATATCGTACGGATTATCTGCTTTTGCAAAAAGTAAAGGCGTTATTTGATTTACACGAGCATCTGTGCTTTGTGCAGAAAGGAGTACGGCAATTAACAAGGTGTATGGGTCTTTATGGTCGAGTGGGACATCTACTTTGGGGTATATTTCCTCCAATGTATCGATTACGAAGGCTACTTTTTCGGATTTTTTCATATTTATATGCTTCCTCTTTAACGTTTATCTGCATTCCTTAAAAAAGAATTGTTTGTACTTACAATATTGTTTTGTACTTCTTTTTTAAAGAATGCAGAAATATAATTTTTTTGATAAAATGTTCCTTATTTAAAGGTTGTTATTCCATATTTTGCTGCTTCTGATTTTGCTTTAGGAACCCAATTTTTAAGATTTGCTATCCTCGAAGCATTGGAAGGGTGTGTACTTAATATTTCGAGAGACTGCCCTGAGCTATTTGCTTGCATTCTTTCCCATAACTTAGGTGCTTCTTCAGGATTATATCCTGCAATTGCCATAAGTTGAATTCCTATTTCATCGGCTTCGGTTTCGTGCGAACGACTATAAGGCAACATTCCTAATATTTGCGTTGCTGGTGCGTATGCTGCGTTAAATGTGTCTTTATATTTGCTGTCGTGAAGAGCTACATTGCCTACGATGGCTCCGAGCATCTGTATGTCACTTGCACTCATTCGTTGGGCTCCGTGATCGAGCAGTGCGTGAGCTACTTCGTGTCCCATAACAACGGCTAAGCCTTCCTCGCTCTTGGTAATGGGAAGAATTCCTGTGTAAACTACAATCTTCCCGCCAGGCATACACCACGCATTGGCTTGTTTGTCGTGTACCAAGTTATATTCCCACTTATAATCTTTCAAATACTCCTTATTACCAATGGCTTCTGCCCACATCTGTGCTGCTTTAGCAATTCGTTGCCCTACTCGCTTAACCATTTCGGCTTCTGAAGTTCCCATAACAACTTCATTTTCTTTCAGAAAAGTAGAATATTGAGTAAAAGCCATAGGAAACAACGTACTATTCGATTTAAAATTCAGAGTACTTTTTCCCGTAAATGGATTTGTCTTACAAGAGAAAACCACTAAAAAAATAATAATCAGACTAATTCTTCTCATAACTTTCTTTTTTTGCAAAATTAAGAATTTATTTTTGTATATGCACAGGTACAAAAAAATAAAGCTGAAAGTTCAGTATTTTTGGACTGCTCTTCCAACTTTATTCTAACACAAATTTTAAATTATTTATTATTATGAAAACATTTCCTTAACTTTTTCAAAGAAAGATTTGTCGGACTTTTCAGGTTGAGGCGTAAATCCTTTGTCGTTTAGCATTTCTCTGAAAAATTCTTTTTGTTTTTCTGAAAGATTTTTCGGAGTCCAGACATTTACGTGAACAATTAAATCACCTGTTCCATAACCATTTAGGCTTGGTATTCCCTTTCCTTTCAGACGAAGAATTTTTCCTGATTGTATTCCTTCTTCTAATTTAATACGTACTTTTCCTGTTACAGTTTCAATCTCTTTTGAGGCTCCAAGTACGGCTTCTGAAAAACTGATATACAAGTCATAGTGTAAATTCTCTCCTTCTCGTTTTAGGGTTTCGTGCTCTTGTTCTTCAATTACAACCAATAAATCCCCCGCAATACCATTTTTTCCAGGAGCATCATTTCCTTTACCACTGACCTTCAATTGAACACCTTCCATTACTCCAGCAGGAATTTTAACAGAAATAGTCTCTTCAACCAGTTTCAATCCTTGACTATCCGCATCTGATGGGCGATGATCAATAATTTGACCACTTCCAGAACAAGAAGAACAAGTACTTGCCGTTTGCATCATTCCAAGCATTGTATTTACTTGCCGAACTACCTGTCCCGTACCATTACAAGTAGTACAAGTTTTATAAGTAACTCCCTCAGCCTGAACTTTTCTCTTTACTTTTATTTTCTTCTCTGTACCTTTTACAATATCTTCTAAAGAAACTTTTAAGCGAACTCTAAGGTTTTCTCCTCGAAGACGAACTTGTTGTGTACCTCCTCCAAAGCCACCAAAACCGCCAAATCCTGAAAAACGACCTCCAAAAATATCACCAAAATGACTGAATATATCATCCATTGTTGAATGATAACCAGCTCCTCCGTTATCAAAAGCTGCGTGACCAAAACGATCGTACTGAGCTCGTTTATTTTCATCACTTAGCACCTCATACGCCTCTGCAGCCAATTTAAAATTTTCTTCAGCTTGTTTGTCGCCTGGATTTTTATCAGGGTGATATTTAATAGCTTGTCTTCGATATGCTTTCTTTATTTCAGCAGCTGTTGCACTCTTCGAAACTTCTAATATTTCGTAATAATCTTTTTTCATTGAATTCAACTAAATTATTGCCCTACAACAACTTTTGGATAACGAATAATTTTATCTCCTAATTTATAGCCCTTTTCTACAACATCAACAATTTTCCCCTTCAAATCTTCTGAAGGAGCAGGGATTTGCGTTATAGCCTCGTGTATTTCACTATCAAAAGTGTCATTTGGAGCTACCTCTACCTTTTCCAACCCTTTAGATTTCAAAGTATTAATTAACTTATTGTAAATAAGCTCAACACCTTTGAACAATTCATCATTTTCAGATTTTGTAATCTCCACTAAAGCTCTGTCAAAATCGTCTATAATTGGCAACATTGCTGACAATATGTCTTGACCTGCAGTTTTGAATAGTTCTAGACGTTCTTTATTTGTGCGTTTTTTATAGTTTTCGAACTCGGCAAACAGACGCAAAAACTTATCTTTTTCTTTTAGAAGTTCCTCATTCAAATCTACTTGAGCTGTTTCAGCATTCGTTTCAGAGTTTGTTTCTGGAGTAACTTCTTCTTTATTAATATCTTCGTTAGGCATTGGTTCCTCCTTACTATTTTTTTTCGTATTCATATCAAATTAATTTTTTAACAAAAGACACTACAATTACAGACAAAAGTATGCCACTTTGTTTGTTTATGTCAATATGGCAGATTTATCTCAAATAAAAAATATTTATCAAACTCTATTGCAAGTATGCCATATAATTCCCTTCGCTAAAATCAACTGATACGTGTTCTTGCAAAGAAGTAGACAATGAAATTCCTTTAAAATCAGCTTTAATTGGATAATTTTTATGATTTCGATTTACTAAAACTGCCGTCGTCAATTTTTTTAGAGGAACTTCCAAAAAGTGTTTTACCCCGTAAATTAACGTCAATCCTGAATTCAAAACATCATCTACCAAAACAACTACTTTATTTTGATAATCATCTGATTTAATAGATGTTGTAATCCCCTCCAAAGGATTTTTCTTATTCATAGTAACTTTACACAAAATTACTTCAATGGGACTTATTTCAGACAATACAACTTTCAACTTTTCAGCGAAAATATAGCCATTTCCCTGAATACCTGCCAAAATAATCTGCTTTTCATTCAAATTTGTTTCGTAAATTTGATATGCTATTCGTCTGATTTTATGTTGAATATCATTGTGATTTAATATTGGTATCATATTCATATCAATTATTTCGGCTCAAAGATATGAAAATGAGTAGAAATAAGCTCAAAAAATTATGATATATTACTTTTTTTCTATATTTTTGGGCAAATAAACATTTTGCGTGTTGATGATAAGCAATTTTTATATTTATAACAAATATATTTTCTTCATTTAATATTTTTCCTATGTACATCACAATAGCTATTCTTTTAGTTTCAGCCATTTTTTTTATGAGTGGAAAGGTTCGTTCGGACTTGGTGGCTCTCTGTTCTTTGGTTTTGTTGGTTGTTTTTGGCATTCTCACCCCTGAAGAAGCCCTTTCTGGATTTTCCAATTCGGTGGTTATTATGATGATAGGTCTGTTTGTTGTGGGAGGAGCTATATTCCAAACAGGACTTGCAAAAATGATTAGTAGCAAAATTCTCCGATTGGCAGGAAACAGCGAAATAAAGCTATTGATATTAATAATGCTTGTTACTTCGTTCATTGGAGCTTTTGTAAGCAATACTGGAACGGTCGCTCTGATGCTCCCTATTGTAGTTAGTATGGCGATGAGTTCCAATATTAACACAAGCCGATTACTTATGCCTATGGCTTTTGCAAGTAGTATGGGAGGAATGATGACACTCATTGGTACGCCACCCAACTTAGTTATTGACGAAGTACTTGTAAAGGAAGGCTTTCCGAAACTTACCTTTTTTTCATTCACTCCCGTAGGAATTACTTGTTTAGCGGTGGGAACACTTTTTTTGATTCCCTTTAGCAAACTTCTGTCGTCCAAAAAAGAGAATTCCAGCAATGAGAATAAAAAAAACGGAAAAACACTACACGATTTGGTAGGAGAATATCAACTTTCAAAAAATCTGTACCGAGTTCAGGTGCATAAAAACTCTCCTTTCGATGGAAAATCAATCAAAGAAATTGATATTCACAAAAAATACCACATTTCTGTATTAGAAATACGAAGAAAATCAACATCTAACAATCCGTTTTTTAAAACCAGTAATCAAGAATTGGTCGGAGCTGAAACAATTGTTTATGAGGGTGATATACTTTATCTAAGAGGTGAATTTGAAAATGTGCAAACGATGGTTTCTGAAAATAATTTACTTCTTTTAGATACACACCAAACGGAAGAAAAGAAAACAGATGTTCTTGATTTTCACGAAGTAGGAATTGCAGAAGTATTAATTATGCCAGCATCAAAATTGGTAAATCTTCCTATAAAAGATTCCAAGTTACGAGAACATTTCGGTTTGAATATTTTGGGAATACAACGCAAAAACACTTACATTTTGCAGCATCTTAAAGATGAAAAAATGCATTCTGGTGACATTCTGCTTGTACAAGGAACTTGGGAACACATCGCCCAACTCGATGCGGAACGCAGTCAGTTAGTAGTTTTAGGACAACCAATGGCAGAGGCTTCCAAAGTAACGCTAACTCATAAAGCTCCCATTGCGGGAATTATTATGATTGCTATGATTTGTGCTATGATGTTCGATTTCATACCTATAGCTCCCGTCACTGCAGTTCTAATCGCATCGCTTTTAATGGTTATCTCTGGAGCGTTACGCAATACTGAAGCGGCTTATAAAACCATCAACTGGGAAAGTGTTGTTCTGATTGCAGGAATGTTACCAATGGCTCTGGCTTTGGAAAAAACAGGCGTTTCAGACTTAGTTTCAAAAACTTTAGTAGGAAGTCTGGGTAATTACAGCCCTTACGTGCTTTTAGCGGGGATTTACTTCACAACTTCGCTGATGACAATGTTTATCAGCAATACCGCAACCGCTGTGCTTTTAGCTCCTATTGCTTTTCAATCGGCGGTTTCGCTGGGGCTAAATCCTCAAGCATTTTTGTTTGCCGTAGCGGTGGGTGCGAGTATGTGTTTTGCTTCGCCTTTTTCCACACCTCCTAATGCGTTAGTAATGTCTGCTGGAAGATATACCTTTATGGATTATGTAAAAATAGGGCTTCCTTTGCAAATTATTATGGGAATTGTAATGATTTTTGTACTACCTTTGCTATTTCCCTTTTAGAAAATCTACAACTTAAAATAAATTACAAAAACGATGGTAAAAATAGGCAAAACAATAGAAAATTTCAAAGGAATAGACCAAAACGGAAACACAATTGAACTTTCTGATTATAAAGGACGGAAGTTAATTATTTTCTTCTATCCAAAAGCAAGTACCCCTGGCTGTACGGCAGAGGCTTGTAGTTTGCGTGATGAATATTCCGTTTTGAAAGAAAAAGGATATGAGCTTTTAGGAGTTAGTGCTGATTCGGTAAGTAAACAAATGAATTTTGCAACCAAAAATAATCTACCTTTTCCATTAATTGCCGATGAGGACAAAAAAATCATCAAGCAATTTGGAGTTTGGGGAGAAAAGAAATTTATGGGAAGAACATTTGATGGCATTCTTCGCAAAACGTTTATAGTAAACGAAAGTCAAATACTTACCCACATAATTGAAAAGGTAAAAACTAAAAGCCACGCTCAACAAATTATGCAGGTAATAGAAAACGAAAGCGAATAATATTCTACAATTCTATTTGATATTGAAGAACGTACATTCCTTTACGACTGCTCACTTTTTTATCTACTTTATCAAAAATAGGACGATTGTGATAACCGAAGGATAGTTTACTCTTATGTCCGTTAAAATACGTATTAAATCCGAGAGCATAAGAGTTTACGCTTTGGTTAAGTCCGTCAAAGTTAGCACATTTCCAACCGATATTAGGCTGAAAACGTACTTTGTGTTTTTCTGACTTAGGGAGTAAATATCCCAATTGCAGAAAAATTGAATTTCCTGTTCCTACTACTGGAAAAGCACTTCCTCCTCCGTTGAAAGAACTTCCTGAGGTATCAAAAATACTATTTGTACCTATATTTCTGACGTAATCATCTCCCAAATTTATGTTGTTATATCCTAAATATCCGGTGATAGCAGCATTTCTTTCAGAGATAGGCATATCCAAGAATAAATCTATTCCCAAATTTCGATAATTATCATATACTACAGAATTATTACTTTGCTTCTGAAGCATTTTAGGTTGATACGCATATCCTATACCTAAATTTAGTATTCTTTTTGTGCCGATGTAAGTACCCACCCCTCCGCTGTAAGGAGTTTTATTACTTTCGTTGTCCAGAAATTCATATTTTATGTACGAAGATGTATAAAATCGGGCAATATTACGAGAATATCCAAATTCTTTTACCTGATTTTCGGTTGGTGATGTTGGGCTTTGTAAGGAAATATTATAATCGAATTTACCTAATTGCCCTTTTGCATATATTCCTAAATTTCTGCCTACATCATCATAATGATTTAAGGTAAATAATTGATGTACGGCGGGGTCTAAATTCAGCATTGAACCATTAGAGAACGCAACAAATCTTCCCGCACCTCCAAAAATAATTTTTCCTACCCCTAAGGTAAATTTATCACTAAATGTATATTGAGCTAAAAAATCAAGTAAACGAATGTCGCTTGAACGAAGTGTTTTCTGGTTAACGTTATTATTACCCATCAAAACAAAAAAGAATAATTTTTTATTAATCTGTGCTTGAAAACCAATTCGGTATCTTCTTATCGAAAAATCTAAGGTTTGATTTACGGTTTCTCCGTTAATGCTTGTGCCAGGATTTGTATCAATGTATCTCATCCAGAATTGCCCACGGAACGAACCTTGAATGTACGTATCTCCTTGTTCATCGAATTTGTATTTTAACAACTGCGAATGAGAATTCACTGAAAACAAAGCACCTAAGAGCAAAAAAACTATTCTTTTCATTATATCCTATTTTTACCGCAAAAATATTAAGATTTTTTCAAAAATAAAATATATAATTATCCTTTTTTCATTTTTAAACTAATCATCAGCCACGAAAAAACAGGAAAAAGAAACAACGTACTGCCAATGGCTAAAAGCTGGAAATAACTATCAAAAAAAGGTAAATTCAGCCAAACCGAAATTCCTTTGTAAACTATCAGTAGTTCTGTTGACAGAAAGGCAAATAGATACACAAAAACCGAAAATTTGTGTATCTTCAGTAAATTATCAACTTTCAAAAAATATAATAGTCCTATACTGATAACTCCTAAAAAATTAAGATGTAAATATGCAATCAGCAAATCAGGATTTGAAAAAATTGGATTTGAATAACCTAACGCAATACCAATAATCATCACACATATTTTTAAAATAAAAAATACTAAAAATAAAGTTGCTAAGTACATTTTTTGATTATTTCTGAAGAAATACAAATAACTTATAATCCCGATAGCTATCAACCAAAGAAAAGATGATAAACCACCTATAATATAGTAAGGAATATAATTATAAATACCTAACCACGATACTACTAAAGTACCCACTACAGCTATTTGAAAAAGATAAAAAACTTTTTTTATTAATTTAGAAAAATATTTTTCCCACTTGAATTTATGTATGAATAATCCTATGAGGGTAGAAAAAATCCACCCATTGTACTGAAAATGCAAAAAGAAGGCTATTGAAGCGTTATAAATAGAAGAATCTTTCCCAAATTTTATAATTGAAAATGGTATTGCCCAAATGCCTAAACTCGAAAGCACGAGATAAATCACACCCATTTTTATAAAAAGATAAGAAATAGAATTTTTAGCATTGTCATTTTTCCATTTCTTTAGGAATAAATATGCAAAACAATACGAAAGAATTACAAACAAAGATGAAAATGTAATAGAAATTGCACCATAACCTTGAAATAAAAAGCTAAATAACATTCCTATTACCGAAAATTGTGTTGCATAAAACAATCTTCTGTATTGTTTTTCGTAAACAATACTAACAAATTCTCTACTAATAAGTGATGATAACAAAACGTACATCCAACCTAAAAAAGCAGTATGCGAATGTGCGTGAAGTACATACCGATAGTTGTATTCAAAAGGAATTGGCAAAACAAATGCAAAACGCAAAAAAATACCCAAACAAACTACTACAAAAAAATAGAAGAGTGCATAACGAATATCAGTTATTATATTAATTTTCATTTTTAATATACTATTAATAAACTTCTTTTATATGAATAGTAAACTCAAATTCTAATCTCTTTGCTGAAAAAAGAAATAAAAATCAATTTATCAATAGCAAATCAGATTATAAAGTTAAGTTTTTCATTCACCTACAAAAATAATTATTTTACTCAATAAATAAAAAATACAACGTATTATTTTCAACGTAACTTCATAAAAATCAATTTTTAATTAGTAAATGATAACATAAAAATAGGTACTATATATTTCTTGCTATTTTATCTTATATTTTTTATTTTTATTTATTTTATTCCTGAAATATACTATACAATTTTTTCCGAAGAGTTTACCCAATCAGAAATTACTTTCCAAAAATTTCAGAAGAGTTCACCCAATCAGAAATTATTTTCCAAAAAATTCCGAAGAGTTTGCCCAAGCAGAAATTACTTTCCAAAAAATTCTGAAGAGTTCGCCCAAGCAGAAATTACTTTCCAGAAAATTCCGAAGAGTTTGCCTAAGCAGAAATTATCTTCTGAAAAATTTTCATTAAAATAATGTCTTTGACTTCGCTCAGACTGACAAACACAACATCAAGCTGAGCGGAGTCGAAGCGTAAATTATTTTTAAATAAAGTAAAATACACTGACATCATTATTCATAAAACATATTTTATTCATTTTGAAAAAAATTATCAAGAAAAAATATTGTCTTTTTAATAATTTTAAGTACCTTAGTCGCAGTAAAATACTTATTTTTTAAATTTAAACTGAGTTATTATGAAAATCACTTTATCAAAACTTAACACCAAAGAGTTAGCTACATTAACTGAAACCACGATTTCTATTTCCAAAAGTGGAAAGTACACATTTGTAGAAAGTAATGAACTTCTCAAACAAGTAGAAGAAATTTTTAATGTGTATAGGATTGTCTATACAAAATCAACTTTCAGCGGAAAAGGCAAATCAGTAGCCGAAGCGGACAAAAATCGCGACAAACTTTATAACGGCTTACGCGATTATATAAAGGGATATGCAGGTTTAGAACCTCTCCCCCACAATGCCAAAGCTAAAACTATTTACGCTGTATTTAAAAAATATGGAACGGGACTTTCAAAATTAAAATATGTTGAACAAACCGCTCAACTACGAAAGTTCCTTGAAGAAATGAATCTACCAGAAAATCTGTTGCTATTGGAAGATTTGGGTGTAAAGGCTGTTTTGGAGTTATTGAAACAAGCCCAAGATGATTTTGATGTTATTTACGCTGAGCAAATAGCCAGTAATTCTGAACTCCGTAATATTCCTTCAGCATCTAAAGTGCGAACCGAATTGGAAGAATATTTACGTGCATATTTTACTTTCATAAAAGTAATGCAGAAAAGCCCCGAATGGAAACCTCTCTACAACGAAATTAATGAATTGGTAAAGTCGGTAAAGCCTAATATTTCCGAAAAGAAGAGCAATGAACCTGAAAAACCTCAAAGCTAATCGTTTCTGAAGTTACTAAAAGAATGGAATTGCAAAAAATATAACAACTTAAAGCCAATAAAAAACGGATAATTGAAATTATCCGTTTTTGTTATTAGTACTCGAAAGTACCATATTCACTTTTGATTGTCAGTCGTTTGGTATCGGACTTCTCTACCCTACCTATTATTTGAGCTTCAACGCCAAAGCTCTCAGAAATTGCAACAATATCATTTGCGATTTCTTCAGGGACGTAAATTTCCATACGATGTCCGCAGTTAAAAACCTGATACATTTCTTTCCAATCCGTTCCTGATTCTTGCTGAATTAATTGAAACAAAGGAGGTATTTTGAACATATTGTCCTTAATAATATGCAAGTTATCCACAAAATGTAAAATTTTTGTTTGAGCTCCCCCGCTGCAATGTATCATTCCGTGAATTTGTTTGGAAGTATATTTTTCAAGAATTTTTTTAATTATCGGAGCATAGGTTCGCGTAGGTGAAAGCACTAGTTTTCCTGCATCTAACGGGCTGTTTTCCACCGAATCATTTATTCTTTTTGTTCCAGAATAAACCAAATCTTTAGGAACTAAACTATCGAAACTTTCAGGATATTCTTTCGCCAAGTAATTAGCAAAAACATCGTGCCGAGCAGAAGTCAGTCCGTTGCTACCCATTCCCCCGTTGTATTCTTTTTCATATTTCGCCTGTCCGAAAGAAGCCAATCCTACAATTACATCGCCTTCTTTAATATTCGAGTTATCGATTACCTCGCTACGTTTCATACGTGCAACCACTGTTGAATCTACAATAATGGTGCGTACCAAATCACCTACATCTGCTGTTTCTCCACCTGTGGAATGAATATTCACGCCAAATTCTTTCAATTCGGAAATAAGTTCTTCTGTTCCGTTAATGATTGCCGAAATCACCTCAGCAGGAATTAGATTTTTATTTCTTCCTATGGTAGAAGATAGCATAATATCATTAACCGCACCTACGCAAAGTAAGTCATCAACATTCATAATAAGAGCATCTTGGGCAATGCCTTTCCAAACAGATAAATCGCCTGTTTCTTTCCAATAGACATAAGCCAAAGAAGATTTTGTACCAGCTCCGTCAGCGTGCATTACCAAACAATATTCTTGGTCATTTGTTAAGTAATCGGGAACTATTTTACAAAAAGCTTTCGGAAAAAGCCCTTTATTGATATTCTTAATTGCACTGTGGACATCTCCTTTCGAGGCAGAAACACCACGCTCGGCGTATCGTTTACTTACTTCCATAAATATCAGTCTATTTCTTAAAATGAGTGGCAAAGCTACAATTTTTTTTTAATAAATCCTATTGATTTTTATTGGTCGCCTTTTGCTTTTTCATAACAAAAAATGTGATTCAAATTTTGCAGATATAGCAATTTTATGTATGTTTGCACGATGAAAAATTTTAGGCTATGATTCAGAGAATACAGAGCGTTTATATGTTAGCAGTAGTGATTATTGGAGGGGTGCTACCTTGGTTGTTTTCATTGTACAAACAAGCAAATGACGTAACCATATTCGCTTACAAAAATGACACAATAAGCGGAATTCTGTTCGCTGTATCGGCTCTTTTAGCGATTTATAGTATTTTAAAATTCAAGACAAGACAAACTCAGTTTGTTCTTAACAGGCTGAATATTCTTATAAATCTTACTTTACTAGGAATGTTTGTATATCGAGTGCTAACCTCATCCGGAGAAAGTTTAATTTCTGAGAAGGGTGTTGGGATTTTCTTACCCGTTCTTTCTATCGTTTTTTTATTTTTAGCTAACCAAGCTATCCGACGGGACGAAAATCTTGTAAAATCAGCAGATAGATTACGATAGACCTATAATCTTAGTAGTGTTAGTGCGTTAAAAAAACCTAAGCAAATTGCTTAGGTTTTTTTATTATTTCAAATATCCCTTTTGTTTTTCTTGTTCAAGAATTTCTTTTAATTCCTTTACTTTTTGAGGAAACTTATCGGCTACATTTTCTTTTTCAGAAATATCTTTTTCAATATGATATAATTGTTCCTCAGGTGAGTTTCCTAAAAAAGTACGTGTCAACTTTTGATAAGCATTTCTATTATTAGGTTCAATGTATTTCCATTTCCCATCGTTAATTGATAATGAATTTGCTGAAGTTATGATGTAGGAACGCCCTTTCGTTTCTTTTCCTAACAATGTTCTTAGTTGATTTTGACTATCTTTTGCTGCTCCTTCTGGAATATTTTTATTTATAAGAGTTGTTAACGTTGCAAAT
The DNA here is from genome assembly GCF_002302475.1 of Capnocytophaga cynodegmi. NCBI lineage: Bacteria > Pseudomonadati > Bacteroidota > Flavobacteriia > Flavobacteriales > Flavobacteriaceae > Capnocytophaga > Capnocytophaga cynodegmi. The sequence continues at coordinate 2,556,931 of NZ_CP022378.1, read as the reverse complement.
AAATCTACCTGAGAAAATAAGGCATCAGACGTACCAGATTTAATTGTTTTTGGAAAACTTACTATGAAAGGCACACAAGTACCTGCTTCAAAATTGCTATATTTCCCACCACGATGGTGAAATTTTCCCCACGGATTGTGACTTCCCAAAAGTTCTTCAGCTTGGTCTTGATAACCATCATCAATCACAGGACCATTATCACTGGTAACAATAATTAGTGTGTTCTCAAACAATCCTTTTCTTTTAAGAACTTCAACTATCTGTCCGATAGTCCAATCAAACTGCAAAATAGCATCTCCTCTGTATCCCATTCCACTTTTACCTGCAAAACGAGCGTGTGGATATCTTGGTACGTGTATGTCATTTGTTCCTACATACAAAAAAAATGGCGATTTAGTATGTTTGTCAATAAATTGTACTGCTTTTGAAGCAATCGAATCTGCAATGTTTTCATCTTCCCACAAGGCTTTTCCTCCACCTTTCATATAACCTATACGAGAAATTCCGTTTACAATGGCTTGATTATGCCCGTGATTTAAAGAAGGTTTTAATTTTGTTAACAATTCAGGATGTGTTTTCCCCAGAGGTTCTCCTTCAAAAGGTTCTTTATAACTTACTTCTATTGGTGCATTGGCATCGTAATTAGCTACCTTCTGATTTTCAACCCAAACACAAGGAACTCTATCTCCCGTAGCAGCCATCAAAAAAGAATAATCAAACCCTATATCAGAAGGACCTGGCGATATAAAACCATTCCAATTCTGAGAACCTTGCGTATCTCCTAGTCCCAAATGCCACTTTCCTACGGCTCCCGTTGTATAACCCGCTGATTTGAAAACATCTGCAATAGTAGTTTGCTCAGGACGAATTATCATTCCTGCATCGCCATCTGCAATTCCTGTATTCTTTTTTCTCCAGTTATACTCACCTGTAAATAATGAATAACGTGAGGGTGTGCAAGTTGCCGCAGTTGTGTGTGCGTTAGTAAACAAAATTCCTCCATCAGCAAGTTTGTCTACGTGAGGTGTTTGAATATGTTCTGCCCCATAGCAACTCAAATCGCCATAGCCTAAATCATCGGCAACAATCAGTATCACATTTGGTTTTTGCTGTACTTTATCATCTTCTTTTTTTGTTCTAACCCCACAAGAAAAAATAAGTAGTAAAAACAATAAGTTGATAATTTTAATTTTCATAAAACAATTATTTGGATTTTCAATAAAATGACAACGACAAATTTAGGAAATAATTTTTAGTGTGAAATTTTCATCTGTTAAAAAATATGCTAAAGAACTATTTTATGCAAAATAGAGACTTTTCCAAGTTTATTCCCAAATGATTTTATAAATTTGCGTCTGAAAATTTTGAAAAAGGTATGAAAATTTTAATCATCGAGGACGAACCTGCTCTGCTGGAAACAATACAACAATTTCTCAAAACAGAAAAATACATTGTTGAAACAGCAACTGATTATATTTCAGGCGTTGATAAAATTGGAGCGTACGATTACGATTGTATTTTACTCGATATTATGTTACCCAAAGGAAGTGGAATTGAAATCCTGAAAGAAATTAAACGCCTGAACAAAAAAGATGCTGTGATTATTATTTCTGCAAAAGATTCTGTTGAAGATAAGGTTTTAGGATTGGATTTAGGAGCTGATGATTATTTAGCTAAACCATTCAATTTGTTAGAGTTGCATTCAAGAATAAAATCGGCCATACGAAGAAGAAACCAAAATGGTGAAAATTTTATTTCTTTCAAAAATGTAAAACTCTTTCCTGAAGACAGAAAAGTTTTGGTAAATGAGCAAGAAATGACTTTGAATCGCAAAGAATTTGATTTGCTTTATTATTTTATGATTCGCCCCGAAAAAACACTACAAAAAACATCTCTGGCGGAATCGGTTTGGGGTGATAATATTGACCAAGCCGATAGTTTGGACTTCATCTATTCACAAATAAAAAATTTGCGAAAAAAACTCAAAGAATATAATGCAGAAATTGATTTTCAAGCAGTTTACGGAATTGGATACAAATTAGTATGAGTGTTTCGTTAAAAAGTTATACGTTAAAATATCTTGCCTCAGCACTCTTCATTATCATTGCTGTTTGGGCGACCCTTTTTTATACTTTCCTGATTGAAGAGGTTTATGATAACATTGATGACGGACTGAAGAACTTAAAAATTCAGATCATTCGTGAAGCATATGTAAATGATAAAATACTAGCTATCAATGATTTTGATTTCAATCAATTTCGAATTACCCCCATCGAATTTGATGAATACAGAGAAGGTAATTACTTCAGAACTGAGTCGTTTTATATGGAATATGAAGACGATGTTGAGCCTTATCGTGTTTTGGAGACTTATTTCAGAGATAAAGAAGGACAACCCAAACGCCTTGAAATTCGCACCTCAATTGTGGAGGAAGATGAATTTGGACAAAATCTATTCATAGCTTTAATTGCTCTTTACATTGTAATTGTAACGAGCATTATTATGATAAATAATATAATTCTACGAAAAACCTGGAAACCTTTCTATAAAATACTTGAAAAATTAGGAAATTATCAATTAGGAAAAGGAAGTGATGACAAAAAAGAAAAACCAACAAATGTTCGGGAATTTAATCTTTTGAATAGCCAAATTCAAAAAATGATTGACCGAAATGAACGAATGTTCAAACACCAAAAACAATTTATCGAAAATGCTTCACACGAATTGCAAACTCCTCTGGCTATTGCAATTAACAAAATAGAAATACTTTTAGAAGATGAAACTCTGAGCGAAGAAAATCTCATTGAGCTTAGCAATACGCGTGAAACTTTACTGAAGCTGGTAAAAATGAATAAATCCCTTCTGATGCTTTCACGTATTGAAAATAATCAATTTAGTCCACAAGAAGAAGTTAACTTTAATGATGTAACCAAAAAAATTGTTGAAGACTTTTCCGATATGATTGATTTTAAAGAAATTGAACTAAAACTGAATGAAAATAATACTTTCAAATCAATGATAAATCCTGATTTAGCCTACATTTTAGTTTCAAATCTTATGCGTAATGCTATCAAATACAACAAAAACTCAGGAATTATTTGCATCAATTTCTATGAAAATGGTTTCAATATTCAAAATTCATCTCTTGATTCCAAACCACTTAATAAAGAACTCATTTTCAATAGGTTTTATAAATCCAATCAAGATACAACATCAACAGGATTAGGACTTTCTATTGTAAAAACAATCATTGATAATACACAAAATTTGAAAATTAACTATCAATTTGAAAATGATTTACACACTTTTGAAGTAAAAAAAATATAATTTTTTCACTTTTCCCATTTTATTCCCAAATCATTGCTCAATTTTGCATCACAAATTTAAACTTATATCACATATGAAAAAATTAGCTACAATGTTATTTTTATTTGTAGGAATGACAATCAATGCTCAAGAATCTGTTGTAACTCAAAATGAACTGCCTCAAGAGGCTCAAAGTTTTATAAAAAAACACTTTTCGCAATACACTTTGGATTACATAATCCTTGATAAAGAGTATTTTTCCTCAGATGATTACACAGTACGATTTTCGGAAGGACTTAAAATTGAATTCAATGAAAAGGGAGAATGGACGGAAATTGATGGAAATTACACTGAAATCCCCACTGAATTCATTTCAAAAAACATCACCTCGTACGTAAAAGCAAAATTTGCAAATACAAGGATTGTAAAAATTGAAAAAGGCTTCTTTGGCACTCAGGAAGTAAAATTATCCAATGGATTGGAGCTTGAATTTGATTCTAAAGGTAACTTTAAACGAGTTGATGATTAAATTAAATAACCCCACAAAGTTTTTGTGGGGTTATTTATAATTAGCAACTATTTTACTATCCTTTTTTTAACAATTCTATAGCGTGATCTCTTGCCGATTTACTACTATTTTTACCTCCAAGCATTTCAGAAATTTCAGTAATTCTGTCATCTTCAGAAAGATGTTTTAAATGAGTTGTAGTTTTACCATTAATATCTTCTTTGAAAACCTTAAAGTGATAATCTCCTTTAGCTGCAATTTGTGGCAAGTGAGTAATGGCAAAAACTTGGCGATTTGTACTCATCTTTTTCATAATATCGCCCATTTTTTGAGAAATTTCTCCTGAAACTCCTGTATCAATTTCATCAAACATAATGGTAGGAAGCGCAATGTGTTCTGCCATTATTGCCTTGACTGACAACATTATGCGTGACAGTTCTCCTCCTGAAGCTACCTTTTTGAGCTGACCAAAATTCCCTCCCTTATTGGCTGAAAACAAAAATGAAAGCTCATCAATTCCATTACTGAAAAACGTTCCTGTAGGGGTTACTTCAACGGAAAAACGAGCATTTGGCATTCCTAATTCGTGTGTAAAATCAGTGAGTTTTTTTACCAATTTCGGTATTATTTCCTCTCGAGTTTTATGAATTTGAAGTGCTTTTTGATACGTTTCTGCCTTTTTGTTTTCAACAATTTGTTGCTGTTCTGTGATAGAATCCTCAATGTTTTCAGTTTGCGAAACTGATTTTTCTAAATTCTCTTGAATTTTTATTAATTCATTAACTGTTAATACTTTATGTTTCTTCTGAAGCGTATAAATTAAATTTAATTGCTGAGAAATATCTGCTAATATTTCAGGATTTGCTTCTATATTTTCATCAATGTCAAAAACTTCACTTTGTAAATCTTCCAACTCAAGAAATGCAGATTCAATACGTTCAAATATATCTCTGTATTGCTGTTTATAATCCGTTAGGCTCGAAAAAGTTCGTTTTAATTCTCGAAGTTGATTAACAATCCCCGTATTTTCATCACTGAGCAAATACAAACTCTCGGAAATTCGTTCCTTTATCTCTTCTATGTTCGAAGCTTCTTCATAGGTTTCTTCCAATTGTTCTTGTATGCCTTCTTGCAAGGGAGCCGATTTTAATTCCTTGAGTAAGTGTAAATTATAATCGTATTCTTTGGCTGCATTTTTCTGAAAATCAATAAGTTCTTGCAACTTTTTTTGTGATTTCTTCAACGATGACCATAAAGATTTATATTCCTCTCTTAAATCCTTATTACCTGCCATCGCATCAATGATTTCAAACTGAAACCCCAAATTGCCTAACAAAATAGTTTGATGTTGTGAATGAATATCAACTAATACTTGTCCTAATTTATTAAGAACATCTAAAGTTACAGGTGAATCATTGATAAAAGCACGTGATTTTCCTGTTGGGAGTATTTCCCTTCGGATAATCGTATTTGTATCATAATCAATCTCTAATTCATCAAAAAGAGATTTAAATTGATATTTATTCAAATCAAATTCTACCTCAATGACGCATTTTTCATCAGTATTTCGCAAAACTGACATATCTGCCCGTTTCCCAAGGACTAAAGACAACGCATCTAACAAAATAGATTTTCCAGCTCCTGTTTCTCCTGTAATGATAATAAAACCTTCTGGAAAATCAATCTGCAAATCATCAATTAGTGCAAAATTTTTTATTGAAAGTGCTTTTAGCATTTTTTTATATTTAATAGATATTATATAAAATTACAAATGATATTTTATTTTCCGATTAAGAAATTATCACTTAATCTGATTCCATTTTACTATTTGCGAAGGAGCTATTCTGCTTAACATTTCCTTTAATGAAGTTGTATTAAAGATGCTTCCTCCTGAAAAAATTGACACAATTTCATCAGTTTTAGCATTGAAAAATAAATTCATCGCATAGGAATTTAACCTAAGGCTTGGGATTTTCTCAAGAAGCAAAATCGCTTTTTGAATTTCTTCCTTTCCTTGTTTCTCATTGCCACTCATTACATCTAACCCTAATCGGTGATATTGATACCAAGTTTTATGATAATTCTGATAATTCTCGGAAAGTAACTCATTCACCAATAACCAACGATTATTGCTTCCATCATCTGTCCAACCTCCAAATCCACTACTCTGAGCTGAAATTACAACATTCTGAGCTTGTGTAAAATAATGATGACTTCCTGATTCAGAAAAAGTATTAGCATCAAAACCTAAAATCAGATATACATAATACGCCACAACTGAAGTTAAATTCGATTCAAATGTATTTTCGTTAAAAGAAAGAGGTTCGTATTCTTGATAATTAAAAAAAACATCTTTATCCTGCAAATTTAAAACAGGTGTTTGATACGATGTATTAAAAACAGGGCGAGATGATTGTACCAGCAAACTTGCTTCAAATCGATTTCCTTCATATTTATTAATTACAAGTGTAAAACTACATTGAATACGCTCATTTTCTCGTACCTTTTGGTTTGTCCATTGTGTTTTATTGATAAATTCTTGTAATGATTTCTCAAGAGTTCTGAACACAGACTTATTAGTAACACTTATTTTTTGTGTATTGATAGAAACCAAAGCATTTAATTCTTGTGAATGCAAATTCCAACCAAGAATTAAAACTAAAATACATAAATTTTTTTTCATAATTTTCGTCTATATTTCACGCAAATATAATTTATTTTTATGGAATAGAAAAAGAATTGAAAAATTTTATATCTTTACGCTTTAAATAATATTTATGGAAGAAAATAAACAAACTTTACTAAAAAAATGGAAAGAAACTTCAAGTGACAATCTGATGAAATTCTGGGAAGTTGATTTCGTGGAATTGGGTCAGGATTATATTATCTTGAAGATGCCTGTCACAGAAAAAGTTACTCAAATTGATGGCGTTTTACACGGAGGAGCAACTCTCGCATTGGCAGAAAGTGCAGGAAGCATTGCTGCTTGGATTCTTTATCGTAAGGAAGGAGAAAGCATACGAGGCATCGAATTGAGTGGCAATCACGTTAGGTCTGCAAAAATAGGCGAAATGGTATTCGCTAAAGCCACTTGCATCAATGCTGGTCGTACTTTACAACTTTGGGAGATAGAAATTACAAACCAAGAACATAAACTAATTTCATTCTGTAAGTTTACAACCATAAAGATAAAAGAACAATAGCAAAAATAGCTTTCTCTCTTTCTAATCATCATTGCTAAATAACTTAGTATGACCATTTTTAATAAAATCATTGAATTATATAATTCTGGTATTCCTTTTGTTACTTTCAAAAAGCCTAATTCAAACATTATAGAAGTATTTGAACAATCAGATGATGTAGTTTATCGCTTTGATAATTCATTTTCCGCTGATGGATTTGTGTTAGCTCCTTTTCATAATGATGATAATTCTTCAATCATTATCAAAGCAGACAAAAAGTATCAAGAAGAACTAAAAAGCAATCATATTAATGCCCCTATAAAGAAAGAAATCCCTTTCAGTAATCTTGAAAAAGAACAACATATCAAGCTAATAGAAAAAACTATTGTACAAATGCAGGAAGGAAACTTTGAAAAAGTTGTTCTTTCTCGAAAAATAACTATAAATCATAAAGCAAATCCTGTAAATGTCTTTGAAAAAATAACAAAACACTATTCTTCAGAATTTTGTTATCTATTTTCACACCCAAAAATAGGCACTTGGATTGCCGCAACGCCCGAAAAACTGCTTAGCATAAACAAAAATCATTTTTATACAATGGCTCTTGCGGGAACACAACCTTACAACGAAACAGGAAAGCATATTTGGAAAGAAAAAGAGAAAGATGAACAACAAATCGTAACCAATGTAATTGTTCACAAGATAGCTCCACACGTAAATAATCTTGATGTTTCGCAAGTAAAAACCATCAGAGCAGCAAACGTTGTACATCTTTGCACAGATATTGTGGCTAAATTAAAAAGTAATGAAAATCCTTTCATTATCGTTGATAAATTACACCCAACCCCTGCTGTTTGTGGTTTTCCTTACAATGAAGCAAAGCAATTCATTCTGGAAAATGAGCATTATAATCGTTCCTATTATTCAGGATACTGCGGAATTGTTGATAGCAAGGAACATTCTATTGATTTTTATGTCAATTTACGATGTATGCAGATAGAAAATGACCAAGTTTTCATTTATGTAGGCGGAGGCATTCTAAAAGAATCCAATCCACAAGCGGAATGGGAAGAAACACAGAATAAAGCACAAACAATGTTTGCAATTCTTTGATAAAGCATTCTATTTTTAGTCTTGATACTAGTTAAAATTTAAAAATTACTGAAACAATACTTATTGGGTTACATTCAAACTGATACAAGTAATATCATTCTAAACAAAGATCAGATTGTAAAGAAGTTCAGAATGAATGATAGAAAGTAATTCCTACAGAAATTTGTTCTTATTCATTTATAAATATCCTTCATCGATGTAGATATGCTTTATATCTTCATTGTTTGAAGGATTTTTCTTTTATCCAAATAGAAAAAATAGATGTACTTCAACTAAATCAAGATGTACTTTAATCAAATCAAGATGTACTTTAACAAAATCCAGATATACTTCAACTAAATCAAGATGTACTTTAACCAAATCAAGATGTACTTCAACTAAATCAAGATATACTTCAATCAAATCAAGATGTACTTAAACAAAATCAAGATGTACTTAAACAAAATCCAGATGTACTTTGATAAAATCAATATGAAATTATTATAATTTTAAGTAGAACTATTATAAAGTGAGATTAATTATGATTTAGTAAAACTAAAAAACTTTGCTGCAAATGTATATCTTACCATTTTACAGCAAAGTTTTAATATGGGTAATGTTTCCCTTATATAAAGAAATCTATTTCTTCCAATTTATTTCCTCTTTATTAGACAAATTTACTTTGATATCCTCTTCGGAAAGTGGTTTTTCAAAATGATTGTTCTCTATGGTTACATTTTTCACGTGTTCGAACAAAAATTTATGTGTATTCCAGTGAAAAGGTTTAAAACTATCATTCTTAATAACTTTATTATCCTTAAAAACAAGATTATCTACTGATTTAGCATATAGGATAGGTTCATCGAACATCTCGAAAACATTGTTTTCAATCACGATTCCTGAATGGAAATACTGTTTTTGGTCTTTTAAATTCGGGATTTCAGGATAAATGGAAATGACAGCATTCGTAAATTGATATCTTGCCGTTAAAGCATTGATGAATTTGTTATTTTTAATGATGACATTTCTACAAGCACCCGTTTCATACCATCCGTTGCAGTCTCCGCAAAGCAAAATGGCTGTTCCGTGCGTGTGGTCAAACACATTATTTTCACAAACCACCTTTTTGGGAGTGCTGAACAATGCTCCCCTGGCTCTGTTATTCCTTATCAGATTATTATTAAAGATGACTTCGGGTGTCCACGTTAGGTTTTCAATTCCGAAAGGTTTACTTGGCTCAATTTCCTGAGGGATATTCTCTGTAAAAGCAATTTCGAAAACCTTAGCACCAAATTCCGAAGGTTTATCAACAGCTTTGATACTTTTTATTTTATAGATTTTATTATCGACTAAGTCCATTGTATTTGAGGAAATAAACTGAACTTCATCGCCTACTTCTCCCCATAAAAATCCCCAAGCCTGATCGTGCATATAACGTGCCTTAATAGTATGATCATTTGTCCGCTCAATTATTTTAAGATAAGTTCCGTGTACATTAATAGCATCATCAGCCATTCCTTCATACAAACCGTTTTCAGAACGAATAATTCCTTTACAGGCAGAAAAATGAGTTGCATCGGCTTGTGTAGTAAAGTATCGGGAATCATTCTCTTTTAAGCAGACAGCAAACTTATCAAGTGTTATATTTTCCGAAAGCTGTGCTAATAGTCCCATTCCGTAAGCGTAATGTACTTTTACGTTTTCAACACGTGTATTTTTTGAATAATCAATTACAATTCCTGGTGTAGGACGATGATATGTTCGTAGGGCAAATCGCTCTCCCCTTTCTGTAAATTGATTTTGCTCCCAGCCTTCTATTTTTAGCACATTATCACGTAGTTCAGTTACTTTTTCAGGAGTAAAATTGACATCAGCACGTTTGTAAGCTAATTTTTTATCTTCCCGAAATGCCATTGCAACTATCGGACTTACGGCGTAATCTTCCCCAAAGACTATCAATTTTTCATTTTCTATTCGGTAATTTTGCTTAGGATATATTTCAGCTATAGTGATATTGTTTTCCTTATCAACTTCCAGGATTTCCAGCTGTCTCAAATGCGGATATTGAAAATCTATTGAAAAATTCTTTAGGACAACATTTTTGCAATTCTTCAAAACGAAAGGAATCATTGTTCCGTGAAATATAAATTGACTTCCTTTTGCATCAATAACTACATTTTCGAGGTTTTCTAAATAGAATGCAACCTTTTTAGGATTGTCTTGATCGTGATTGGAAATGTAGAGTTCTTTTTCAAAACTTCCTTCAGGATAAAAATGATAAATACCCTTTTCCAGAACAATATTTCTTTGTGTATTGTTCTTTGTTTTAATCTCTTCTATCTGTTTTTTTATCACAGGAGAATAGTTTTCTTTGTGTTCAACTTCCTGAATTGTTTCTGTCTTTTTAACGGCACAACTTAGGAAAACTCCTAAAGCAAGGGCCAGAAGAAAAATGTACGTTTTCATCAATCTATTTTTTGAAATTAGTTGAGCAAAGATAACAATAGTAAAGAAAAAAGGCAAAAAAATAACGCGGAACTCTCGTTCCGCGTTACTCTGAACATAAATTTTAATACAAAATGAAACAAATTCTCGTGATCACGGCAGGATTCGAACCTGCGACCGTCTGCTTAGAAGGCAGATGCTCTATCCAGCTGAGCTACGTGACCCCTTTAACCAAAAAAATATATTCCCAAAATGCAATATTGAAACATTTGTGAAATATATTTTACTTTTCAGTCGGGGCGGCAGGATTCGAACCTGCGACCTCCTGGTCCCAAACCAGGCGCGATGACCGGACTACGCTACGCCCCGAAAAACTTTTGTTTTGATGCGGAGAGACTGGGACTCGAACCCAGGCATCGGTTACCCGATGACAGATTAGCAATCTGCTCCGTTACCACTCCGGCACCTCTCCTTTATTATTATGAACGTCTTTGTTTCCGTTTTGCGAGTGCAAATATAGAATGTTATTTTTTTCTATGCAAATAAATTTGAAGTTTTTTTAGTTATTTTTTCACATTTTTTTTCATCACACTTATCCTCAATATTTTACATTACATAAATTTATTCTTTTCTTTGTAAAAATTTTTATATCTTAAAAAAATTATAAACCTCCTCATAAAATAATGAGCTGTTTCTTAAAAATTCACTACTTCTGAAAAAAGAAAAAGTACAAAGTAATTAGAACTTTGTACTTTTCTTTTGCATAATTTTTTCTTAATTATTTAGCGAACAATCTAACATCAACACGTCTGTTTTTTGCTCTACACTCAGGCGTGTCATTTTCAGGACATACAGGATGTCTATCTCCATAACCCTCTGCACTTAATTGAGATTCACTTGCTCCCAAAGCTACCAATTTCATTTTTACAGATTCGGCACGTCTTTTTGATAATTCGATATTTTTCTGAGCGTCTCCTGAATTATCCGTATATCCACCAACACGAAGTCCAGCTTTTGGAAAAGCCTTTAAAATTGTAACTATATTCATTAACTGTGCATCAGAATCAGATGTTAATTCATCACTTCCTGATTTAAAATAAGTTCTATCAAGAGTAATCCAATTTTGTTTTGCGTCTCTTTCTATATCAAAATTTTCATCTAACAATAGATTAACAATCTTTCTTTCAGAGGAGTTTAATCCAACTTGAAGCCCATTATTATCTGGTAAATTCAACATAGAAACCTCTCCTACATCATATTTATAATTCCCATAAGCATCTAATAACTCTTTATCTGAATTTTCACTAACCTCTTCTTTTTGAACAACATCAGAAACATTTTCTTGATTTAGTTCAACTTTAGATAAAGGTAAATCATTTGCAGTTGATGTATGTCCACCTAAAATTGGAGCAATTACCAAACCTACTAAACAAGTGAGTTTTATCAAAATATTCATTGAAGGACCTGATGTATCTTTGAAAGGGTCACCTACCGTGTCACCTGTTACAGCAGCTTTGTGAGCATCAGAACCTTTGTAGGTCATTTGTCCATTAATTTCAACTCCCGCTTCAAAAGATTTTTTCGCATTATCCCAAGCTCCACCAGCATTATTTTGGAAAATAGCCCAAAGAACGCCCGATACAGCCACACCTGCCATATAAGCTCCTAAAGCCTCAGCTCCCATCACAAAACCAATAATAATAGGTGTAATGATAGTAATAGCTCCTGGAAGCATCATTTCGCGAAGTGCTGCTTTTGTTGAAATATCAACACATTTTCCATATTCAGGAGTACCTTTACCTTCCATAATACCTGGAATTTCACGGAACTGACGACGAACTTCATTAACCATATCCATCGCTGCCTTTCCTACCGATTGCATTGCCAAAGCTGAAAAAACAACTGGAATCATTCCCCCAATAAATAATGCGGCCAATACATCTGCCTTGAAAATGTTAATTCCGTCAATTCCAGTGAAAGTAACATAAGCAGCAAATAAAGCCAATGCTGTTAAAGCTGCTGATGCGATGGCAAATCCTTTACCAACAGCAGCAGTGGTATTTCCTACTGAATCCAATATATCTGTACGTCCACGAACCTCTTTCGGTAGTTCGCTCATTTCAGCAATACCTCCTGCATTGTCGGCAATCGGTCCGAAAGCATCAATTGCTAATTGCATAGCCGTCGTAGCCATCATAGCCGAAGCCGCAATTGCAACTCCGTAAAAACCAGCTAATTCGTAAGAACCCCAAATTGCCACAGCAAAAAGCAAAACAGACGAAAATGTTGATTTCATTCCTGTTGCCAAACCTGCAATTATGTTAGTCGCAGCTCCTGTTGATGAATTTTGAACAATATTCAATACTGGTTTTTTACCCAAAGCTGTAAAATATTCTGTAAAAGCAGAAATCAAAAGCCCTACGGCTAATCCAACAACTGTTGCAAAGAATACATTACTGCTTGGAATATCTTTGATACCTTCACCAAAGAATCTCATTTGGATAGTTTCAGGAAGCATCATATCAATCAAAAACCAACAAGAAATAAGTGTCAGAGCCAATGCCACGTAATTCCCCATATTTAGTGATTGTTGTACTTGCTTCTCCTTAGCTTCATTGTTTTTAATACTTACGAAGAAAGTTCCTACAATAGAAGCTATAACTCCCACACCAGCAATCACAAGAGGAAGTAAAATAGGTCCCAAACCATCAAAACTATCGGAATAAGCTACTCCCGTAGCCTCAGTAATATCCTTGATAATATAATTTCCTAATACCATTGAAGCCAATACGGTAGCCACATACGAACCAAACAAATCAGCTCCCATACCTGCCACATCTCCAACGTTATCTCCAACGTTATCAGCAATTGTAGCTGGATTACGAGGATCATCTTCTGGAATTCCAGCTTCTACCTTTCCTACTAAATCTGCACCAACGTCAGCCGCTTTGGTATAGATACCGCCACCAACACGAGCAAAAAGTGCAATAGACTCGGCACCAAGCGAAAATCCTGCTAAGGCTTCCAAAACAATAGTCATTTCATCATAAAAACTCTTATTGCCTTGTAAGAAAACGTTAATAAAAATAATGAAAAATAAACTCAAACCAAGTACAGCCAACCCAGCGACTCCCAATCCCATAACGGTTCCTCCTCCGAAAGAAACTTTCAAAGCCTTTGGAAGACTGGTACGAGCTGCTTCTGTAGTACGAACGTTTGATTTAGTAGCAATTCGCATACCAATGTTTCCAGCCAATGCAGAAAATAATGCTCCGAAAACAAAAGCCACTACAATAAGCCAATGTGAGGTTTCAACCATTCGGGAAACCACAAAAAGAGCTATCGATGCAATCACCACAAAGATAGCTAAAATGCGATATTCCGCATTCAAAAAAGCCAAAGCTCCTTCCTGAATTTTTTCAGAAATACTTTGCATTTTTTCATTACCTGTTGCTTGTTTATTAATCCATATAGCTTTGGTAATCATAAAAATAAGTCCGCAAATTGCAAGGACTAATGGAAGATAAAGTACAAATTTCTCCATAATGACATATTAACTTAAATTTATATTAATGTAAAATAAAGCCGTAAAAGTAACACTATTAAAAGTAGTATCAAAAAAAATCTTAAAATTTAACAATTGAAAAGCTTTTAAAATTTCATTTTATGAAAAATGAACAACCAACAATTGCCTAATTTTAAGGAATATTCAAATATTTATGTGTTTGAAGAGAAACTTTCCATTTCGGATTTTTCATCACAAAATCCACAATTTCAGGAATTACTTTTTCGCGTCTGCTCCACTCTGGCTGCAAGTATAAAATACACTTTTCTGATACTTTTGAAGCCATTTCTTCAGCAAAAATAAAATCGTGATTATTGTAAACAATTATCTTTAACTCATCAGCTTCTTCGAAAATTTCTGGAGTTGGTAATTTCATCTTTTTGGGAGACAAACAAATCCAATCCCAAACACCCGTAAGTGTATGAGAACCTGAGGTTTCTATATGTGTTTTCACACCATTATCTTTCAATTTTTGCGTTAAAGGAAACATATTCCACATAAGAGGCTCTCCTCCTGTAATTACGATTGTATCAGAGTATTTAACAGCTTCATTCACAATTATATCTATGTGCGTGGGAGGATGTTTCTCTGCATCCCAACTTTCTTTTACATCGCACCAATGGCATCCCACGTCACAACCTCCTACACGAATGAAGTAAGCAGCCGAACCTTTATAATATCCCTCTCCTTGAATCGTATAAAATGCCTCCATTAATGGAAGCATTTCTCCTTTATCCACAGCTTTTTGAGTTTCTTTATCTAACATCTTAACAATTATTGCGGTGCAAAAATACAATAATAATTTCTATTCTGGTAAGTCTTCTACCTTTAAAACCCAAGCATCAGAAATATTGGCTATAATTTTAATTTCTTCTGCTTTCAAAGATGCTTCTTTATAGGTATCATATTTTTCTACATATATGTAGTTAAGATTTCGCTCTTTGTTATAGATTGTATTTGTTTTATATCCTAATTTTTTAAGTTTTTCTATTTGTTTTAACATATTGCGTTGATTTAGGTAGACTCCCACAATTACGTAATACTTAAAATTAGAATTTTCAACAATAGGCTCTAAAAATTGCTCCTCTTTCAGTTCTTTAACAACATTTTCTATTTGTAATGCAGTCAGAAATAAATAATATTGATCTGCACTTCTTGAAAAAGTCACTTTCAAAGAACTTGCTCCATTTGGAATAAGTAATTGATTGTCGGGGACATCAAGACTAAAAATATCAAAACCTAATGTATTTTGACTCGCTGGATTTCTACTTGTTACAAAAGTATTATTATCAGTAATTCCACTATTGAAAAAATTTCTTGAAGAGCGAGTTTCAGTTTCTAAGTCTAAAGAAATTCCAGTTACAGGGTTGGAAATAAACACTTTATCTCCAGCTATACTAAAATCACCTTCTAGCACAGTTCCCATAACTTTTGTATGGAATACGTTTTCCTTTGGAGTTAAAAATCCACTGAAATTGAATGATTTAGGATAATTATTAATAACAGAAAAGCCATCGTATGTTATGATTTTTTTCTCACTACTAATCTGACTTTCATAAACAAACACCAAAGCCCAACCTGCTGCCACCCCACCTGCTATGTAACCATTTGCAGCTTTCACATTCGCAATGGTATATTCTCCTTCTACTACTGAAGAATCTGTAAATAAATGAGATACATCAGCATAATAAACATATGGAGCTACTCCTTTTAGTGAAGTTTCCTCAATTCCGTCAAAGATAAGCTCTCCTTTTACTGATAGATACTCTTCTTTAGCAGGAATTTTAATCATCACATTATCAGCAATTTGCCTATCCAATTTCTTAATTTTGTAATTCTTGCCTTTAAGTACCCCAAAATCATACGGATAGGTTGCTGTCCAATACAATCCTGCATAAACAACTTTTGAACCTTCCTTTCCATCAAAAGAAAAACTTGCACTGCTTGAAGAAAATGTATTTGGATTATCATCAATATCAATATATTGCATATCCAATTCATCATTCATTTTTACCTTATTAGAACGGTCGTTAAAAGGAACATTTGCAGTGTTTTTTCTGTCTTTTCTATTAACAATATTGTTTCCTATTATTTTCATTTCTCCTTTTAAAGAGGCTTCGTAACGAATAGTAAATTCTTTAGATGGAGCTTGGCCATATGAGGAAACCGAAACCATTGCACAAATTGAAGTTATAAGTAGTAAGTGTTTCATCTTCTGATTTTATTAAACTCTGCAAAGATAAAAATATTTTCTTCAAGAAATAAAAAAAACGACACACGTAAAGAATCAAACAAATACTATGAATAGACCTAAAATAAATGCTTGAAATTCTTTTTTGAAGAATTATTGAATTTTATTTGTACTTTTGCAGATTATTGCTTTTTGCAAAACATAAATTATACGAAGAATATCAATGCAATTTGAATTATTAAAAACAGACCAGCACACTAAAGCTCGTGCCGGGAAAATCACAACAGACCACGGAATCATTGAAACTCCGATATTTATGCCTGTCGGAACGGTCGCATCGGTTAAAGGAGTACACCAACGCGAACTCAAAGAAGATATCAATCCAGATATTATTTTAGGAAACACCTATCATTTGTATTTACGCCCAACTACTTCTATTTTAGAAAAAGCAGGTGGGCTTCACAAGTTTATGAACTGGGATAGAAATATCCTTACCGATAGTGGTGGTTATCAAGTATATTCACTTTCCGATACTCGAAAAATTAAGGAAGAAGGTGTGAAATTTAAAAGTCATATTGATGGTTCGTATCATTTCTTTTCGCCTGAAAATGTGATGGAAACACAACGAAGTATCGGAGCGGATATTATAATGGCTTTTGACGAATGTACCCCATATCCTTGTGATTATCAATATGCTAAAAAATCAATGCAAATGACGCATCGTTGGCTTGACCGATGTATCTCGCATTTGGAAAAAGTACCACCAAAATACGGATATTCGCAATCGCTTTTCCCTATCGTTCAAGGTTCGGTGTATAAAGATTTACGTGAGCAATCGGCAGAATACATTGCCTCAAAAGGAGCTGACGGAAATGCCATTGGAGGGCTTTCGGTAGGAGAACCTGCTGAAGATATGTACGAAATGACTGACTTAGTTTGCGATATCTTGCCTAAAAACAAACCTCGTTATTTAATGGGAGTCGGGACACCTGTTAATATATTGGAAAACATAGCCTTAGGAGTAGATATGTTTGATTGTGTGATGCCTACACGCAACGCACGTAACGGAATGCTTTTTACTTCCCAAGGGATTATCAATATCAAAAATAAAAAATGGGAAGATGATTTTTCGCCCATTGACCCCGACGGACATACATACGTAGATACCTATTACACAAAGGCTTATTTACGTCATTTATTTGCAGCAAATGAATTTTTAGGCAAACAAATCGCGTCTATTCATAATTTAGGTTTTTATTTGTGGTTAGTTCGCGAGGCTCGGAAACACATCTTAGCTGGGGATTTTGCTTTCTGGAAAGAAAAAATGGTAAAACAATTGGGGCAGCGACTATAAATCAAAAAATTAAAGTTCATAACAATGAAAACACAACTGCCTTACGATATCTATCAAAAGAAACTTGATAAAGAAATTTCTCATCGGGCGTCTTTTATGAACGATAGCAAGTGGTACAAATTTTTTGAAGAATTTTCAATTAATAACCTTTCGATAAACGAAAGTAAAATCAAATTTTTATTAGAGGATAAAATTTATGATTTTAGTATCGGATATATTGGAGAAAATTATATGGATACTATTTTTGGAGTGTTTTCTTTTAAGGAAATTGAATGGATTTTTATTCCTCAAAAATATGAAATAGAAAGATTTAACAGAACGGAAAAGCTAAGTTCTCGATACAAAGAAAATCCAATTGATAAAATTGAGGAAGCAATGAGCAATTTGGCACAATTTTGTTATGAAAAAGATGAAAACGGACTAAAAATCTACGGATACAAATGAAAATATTAGACTGGTACATATTAAAAAGATATTTGATGACATTTTTAATGTTAATATTGCTTTTCGTACCTATTGGAATTGTTGTGGATTTGTCAGAAAAAGTTGATAAAATGATTGACAGAAAAGCTCCTATCGATGAAGTATTAATGTACTACGGAGCTTTTTCAATATATTTTGCAAATATTCTATTTCCAATTCTGTTGTTTTTGTCCATTATATGGTTTACCTCCAAATTGGCTAATAACACAGAAATCATCGCTACTTTAAGTTCAGGAATTTCGTTTAACCGCTTCTTGCGCCCCTTTTTCATTGGAGCTTCTATTGTTTCTGTAGTAGTATTCTTTATGGGAATGTTCATAGTTCCAGCAGCAAGTAAATATTATAATGAATTCTATAACAAATATTTACAAAGTAATTCAGTAACAAGTGTAAGCGATTTGTACAACCAATTCTCGGAGAATGATTACTTATATGTTAGCTCTTTCAATTACGAAGATAAAACGGGATACAATTTTTCTGTTGAGCATTTTGATGGAATTCATCTAAAGGAGAAGATAATGGCTCAATCTATAAAATGGATTGAAAATGATAGTATAAAAACTTATCGGCTAACAGATTATGTAAAAAGAACGATCGGTGAGAATGACGATATTATCGAAAAGAAACAAGTACTTGACACACTTTTCACCTTTGAGGTTGATGATTTAATGCCTGTAGAATACGCCGCTGAAAGCAAAAATATTTTTGAATTAAATAAGTTTATTGAACGCGAAAAAATGAAAGGCTCTCCTAATCTAAACCTCTATCTTTTAGTAAAATATCGCCGCTGGGGATTGATGGTAACTGCCTTTATTTTAACTATCATAGGAGTTGCTGTTTCTTCCGTAAAACGACGAGGAGGAATGGGAATAAACTTAGCTTTTGGGATTGTCATAGGTTTTGTTTTTGTATTTTTTGACCGTATTTTTGGAACTCTTGCAGAAACTTCAGGCTTATCTCCTCTGATGGCTGTGGCGATTCCAAACGTTATATTTTCGATTTTAGCCATATATCTACTAAGGGCAACAAAAAGATAAATCGTTTGTAAATCAATTTATAAGAAAAATAAAATAATACTATAAGAAAAATCAATCCGAAAACTCTCTTATGCTTATTTAATTTTCCTACCTTTGCATCTAACAAATCAAAAATATTAATATTATGAGTTATAATGCATTAGGACTTGAAAAGTCAAAAGTAGAAAATGTAGCAAATGAATTAAATGTACTTTTAGCAAACTTTCAAACATATTATCAAAATTTGAGAGGTGTACATTGGAATATCAAAGGAAAACGCTTCTTTGAGCTTCACGTAAAATTTGAGGAACTTTACAACGCAGCTCAAGTTCACGTTGATGAAATAGCGGAACGTATTTTAACATTAGGGTTTACTCCGTTTCATACGTTTGAAGACTACGTAAAAAATTCAAAAGTGCCTGTAGGACACAACGTATTCAATGATGATGCAACTGTACGTTTGATTATGGATAGCATTTCAGAACTTCTTAAAATAGAACGTAACTTGCTAAACACAGCCGATGAAGCAAATGACGAAGGAACTATTGCCTTAGTTGGAGAGCTGATCGCAGACCAAGAGAAAAATATTTGGATGTTAAAAGCATATTTGAACGAAACAATATAAGCTATTTAGAAACTGCTTTATGAATCTTTTCTATTCATAAAGCAGTTTTTAGTTTATAAAATTATATTTTTATTAACTTTTTTTATTTTTTCCACACAAAAACATAAAAGTTTTATAACCAATAAATTAAAATAAAAATATTCAAAAACATATATCTACAATAAATTTAAATGTAAAAATTTTTAACATTTTCTATTTTTATTTTTACATTTTTTTATTACTTTTGCCCCGAATACATAATATTACTGCTATATGGTAAAGCAATCTATCTGTAAGCCAGTTCCCATTAATCAGGAAGTTGTTTGGGATAAAACAAAAACTATTGTTTCTACTACTGACAAATTTGGGACAATTATTGATGTCAATCAAACATTTTTGGATGTTTGTGGATATTCAATTGAAGAAGTACTAGGACAGCCGCATAATATCATTCGGCATCCTGACTCTCCGCAGATTCTTTTCAAGATTCTTTGGGAGAATATTCTCGCAGGAAGAAATTTTCACGTTATTCTTAAAAATATTTCAAAATCGGGAAAATATTACTGGGTAATCACTGATTTTGAAGTAAATAGAAATACCGAAGGAGAAATTGTATCATTTACAGCAAGAAGAAGGTCTGTGGCAGAAAATGTTATCAATGAGCATATTATGCCTCTTTATGAAACACTTCTGAAACTGGAAAAGATTGGCGGAACAGACCTAAGTAATCGCTATTTCAAAGGATTTCTTGACAAACAAGGAAAATCGTATGTTGAGTATATAATGGACATCGTAGGTGAAGATACAACAGCAAACATTACACAAATTGTTACTGATGAAAGAAAGCCTGAAGACGAAATTATGCCTCTCAAAGAGATTTCTGATGATATCTTTAACGAAGAAAAGAGTGAAGACACACGACGTAAAAACTTTTTCACTCGATTGTTTTCTATAAACTAGTAAATCATACTTTTTCATAATCAAAATGAGGATATTGCTGATTTTTTCGAGTCAGCAATATTTTTTATATGAGCTTCTCCCTTCTAAACTCGTTGCCAATTTTCAATTATTTTTTCTATTTTTGCCCCTTCAAAAAATTGATTATGGAACGATATCTATCACTACTCAATGACGCTCAAAAAGCCCCTGTTCTTCAGAAAGATGGACCTCTAATGGTTATTGCTGGTGCAGGTTCTGGAAAAACGAGGGTTTTGACCTATCGTATAGCTAATTTGATGCATTTGGGTGTTGATGCTTTCAATATTTTAGCACTTACCTTTACCAACAAAGCCGCCAATGAAATGAAAAAACGTATTGCGGAAATTGTGGGAAACAGTGAAGCTAAAAACCTGTGGATGGGAACATTTCACTCTGTTTTTGCAAAAATATTACGTATCGAAGCTGATAAATTGGGATATCCGCAAAATTTCACTATTTATGACACTCAAGATTCTCAACGTTTGATAAGTGCTATCATACGAGAGATGGAACTCGATAAAGACATTTATAAATACAAACAAATTCAATCTCGCATTTCATCTTTCAAAAACAGCTTGATAACCGTTCGAGCATATTTTAACAACCCTGAATTAATGGAAGCTGACGCAATGGCAAAACGTCCGCGAATGGGAGAAATTTACCAAAACTATGTAGAACGTTGTTTCAAAGCTGGAGCGATGGACTTTGACGATTTACTACTGAAAACCAACGAACTACTAAATATGCATCCTGATGTTTTGGCTAAATATCAAAATCGTTTTCGATATATTTTAGTTGACGAGTATCAAGACACAAATCATTCTCAATACTTGATTGTAAAGGCTTTAGCTGACCGTTTCCAGAATATTTGCGTGGTAGGTGATGATGCTCAAAGTATTTATGCTTTTCGAGGAGCCAATATCAATAACATTCTGAATTTTCAACGGGATTACCAAAATGTCCAAGTATATCGATTGGAACAAAATTATCGTTCTACCAAAAATATCGTAGAGGCAGCTAATTCAGTTATTGAACATAACAAAACTCGTTTGGAAAAAGTTGTTTGGACAGCCAATGAATTGGGT
Organism: Capnocytophaga cynodegmi; assembly: GCF_002302475.1. Lineage (NCBI taxonomy): Bacteria > Pseudomonadati > Bacteroidota > Flavobacteriia > Flavobacteriales > Flavobacteriaceae > Capnocytophaga > Capnocytophaga cynodegmi. The sequence goes on along the minus strand of NZ_CP022378.1, from coordinate 2,535,122 downwards.
GAACCCGTAAAAATACATCGAAGTGCAACCGATTCCGATGAGGGGCGATTTGTAGCAAGTTCTATTTTTGAAAATAAAATGTTACATCAAATGCAAAATGGGCAATTTGCTGTACTCTACCGAACTAACTCTCAGTCCCGTGCCATTGAAGATGCCTTACGAAAACGTGATATTCCATATAGAATTTATGGAGGATTATCGTTCTATCAACGTAAGGAAATCAAAGATATGTTAGCTTATTTGCGACTGATTGTCAACCCAAATGATGAAGAAGCTCTTATTCGAATTATCAACTTTCCAGCAAGAGGAATAGGTAACTCAACCATTGAAAAACTAACTTTGACAGCAAATCATTACAAAAAATCTATTTTTGAGGTAATGTACAATATCAATCGAATTGAGGGATTAAATATTGGAGCTGGAATCAAGCAACGTTTGACGGAATTTGTAGTAATGATTCGTAACTTTCAGGAATTCAGCAAACAAGCTAATGCTTTCGACATAGCTGAACAAGTGGCTCGAAAAACAGGATTACTACAAGAATTCAAAAAAGATGGAACGCCTGAAGGTATTGCTAAAATGGAAAACATTGAGGAAATGCTTAACGGGATTAAAGATTTTGTGGAAGGACAGCAAGATGTTGCTGATAGTACTTCAAGTCTTTCCGAATATCTGGAAGATGTTTCCTTAGCTACCGATATGGACAAAGAAATTGAAGATGATGACCGAGTGGCTTTGATGACAATTCATCTCGCAAAAGGATTGGAATTTCCTTATGTATATATCGTTGGAATGGAAGAAGATTTATTTCCTTCTGGAATGAGTGTGCATTCACGCTCAGAACTGGAAGAAGAACGCCGACTTTTTTACGTTGCACTGACAAGAGCCGAAAAACAAGCATATCTTACCTATGCTGAAAATCGCTATCGTTGGGGAAAAATAGTTGATAGTGAGCCAAGTCGCTTCATTGATGAGATTGATTCAAAATATGTACAGTACTTAACTCCCCCCATCAGTAATCCAAATTATCGATATAAACCATTGATTAACAGAGATATTTTTGGAGAAGTAGATAAAAGTAAATTACGTTTACAAAAACCTATAAGTTCAACTCCTCCATCAACAAACGCCCCCACAGGAGAAGCCTTACAGCGATTGAGAAAGCTAAAACCGATGAATGGGAATTCGTCCGCAATAGGCTCAAATACTGGTTTACAATTAGAAATAGGAATGTTGGTAGAGCACGAACGTTTTGGACGTGGAAAAGTATTATCACTGGAAGGAGCTGGAAATGACAAAAAAGCTGAAATCAACTTTGAAGTAGGTGGTATCAAAAAAATTTTATTGAAATTTGCTAAATTAACAATAATCTAAGCATTTATTTACAATTTCAGCAAAGCTCCTAATGTAGTAATTTTCAATTTATTTATAATTTTAAGAAAAGCAATTGCTGTTAAAAAAGCATCACCTGCTGCATTATGTCTGTCGTGAGTTGTTATGTTTAACTCTTGACAAATTTCATCTAAACTATAATTCTTATCATTTTTCAAAAGATAATTAATGACTTTGGTTTTCTTAAACAGATAATTAGTATCTAAATACTTGTTTTTTAGGGGAGAAAGCTCATTTCGTTGTAATGCAGCATTTATCATCTTCACATCGTATCCTACGTGATGCCCTACCAGAATAGCATCTTCAATATATTCCAAAAATTGGACAAGAGCCTCTCTTTCAGCCAATTTTTGATACTTATGATTTTTTATAATTCCGTGAATAGGAATACTTTCAGGATTTGATTTTTCCTGCTCCAAAAAAAATTCAATACTATTCTTTAAATCAATACGATTATTTAAAATGATTACAGCTCCTATGGATAATATCCTATCTGTAGAGAACTTAAATCCAGTGGTTTCTGTATCAAAAACTACAAAACGAACGTTTTCCAGAGGAACTTCATTTTTTTTTGATTTATTCCGAAATATATTAAAAAACGACATATACTTTAATAATTTTCTAAAAAGTCAAGTAATTTTTTAAAAGCCTTTCCTCGATGACCTATTTCATTTTTAGTAGCAAGAGGAAGTTGTGCGAAAGTCTGAGAAAAACCATTAGGCTGAAAAACAGGATCATAACCAAAACCATTAGTACCTACTGGAGTATTTGTAATTATTCCCCTTACAATTCCTTCAAACACATAAGTAGCATCGTCTAAACACAATGCTATCACGGTTTTAAATTGTGCTTCTCTGTTTGTTTTACCTTCCATATTTCGTAAAAGTAATTGCACATTATCAGTATCACTTTTATGATTTCCTGCATATCGTGCTGAATAAACTCCAGGCTGACCACCTAATGCTTTCACTTCCAATCCCGTATCATCAGCAAAAACATTGTAACCATATTTTTCCTTAATATAATTCGCTTTTAAAATTGCATTTCCTTCAATGGTTGCTTCCGTTTCCTCAATATTCTCAAAACATTTGATATCATCTAAACTCAAAAGTTTTATATCATCAGGCATAAGAGACTGTATCTCCCTCATCTTATTATGGTTATGGGTAGCAAATACAAATTCACGCATTTTATTCTTCTTTTTATTATTACACAAGAAAAAGAGGTATACTTACGAGTCATATACCTCTTTTTTAACAAAATTATGAAAACAAATTATCCTTCCTTATTTTCTTCCTCTACTTCTTCAGTCTGTGTATGTTGCAAATTTTTCAATTCACGCAACTTCGCTGCCCAAGTTTCGAGGTTTTCTTTCTGATTATTGATATTTTTAATTACTTCACGGAAAAGCGGATTGCTCTCATCTACATTACTGAAAAACTGCAAGTTATTCTCCAATTGCAAAATTTCCAACTTAAGTTCATCAATTCGCCTACGAACAAAAAACATCTCCTGATTTATTGAATTTTCGTCATCCTCGTTAGCTAATTTTTCTAACTTGTTATTGTATTTAATAAGCTCAATTTCTTGTTTATCAAAATCCAACTTTTTATAAAATGCATCAATAACCTTATTGAATTTTGTGTCAATTCCTCTTTTTGATTGAGACACCTTTCCTAACTCATTCCACTGACTTACAAAACCTTGCAAAATCTCAATTTCATTTTCTCTATCTTTCGTGAGCTTATGTTCTTTTATCTTATCAAGAAATTCTTTTTTCTTGTCAAGAGCTACATATTCCTCATTTTGGTTATGCTTTATGGCTTTATGTAATTCATCGAAATACTCGTTACAAGCTTTGCGAAATTCTTTCCAAATTTTGTCTGCATTTTTCTTCGGAACATTTCCTATTTCTTTCCACTCCTCCTGAATTTTTTTCATTACAGGAGTGACAGCTTCCCAATCTCTACTATTTTTATTAGCTTTGGCTATCTCCAACAATGCAAGTTTCTTTTCAAGATTTTCCTGTTGCTCCCTTTTCAGTTTTTTGTAATAGTTATTCTTTTTACGATTGAACAAGCGTACCGACTCTTTAAACTTAGTCCAAACTTCGTCCGTAAGATGAGCTGGAACTTTGCCCACACTTAAAAATTCTTCACGTAAAGCATCTATTTCCTTAATTCCTTTTTGCCAAGCATTATGGGAAGAAATATCTTTATTGGCAATTTCTTTAATTTTTTCAATAATTTCAGTCCTTTTTACTGCATTTTGTTCATAAACTTTGTCTAAATTATCGAAATAATATTGTCTTTTCTTATGAATGTTTTTCGTAGCCTCACTAAATCTTTGCCATACTTCTTCACGATACTCACGAGCTACAGGACCAATATCTTCCTTCCAAATTTTATGTAAAATTTGTAACTCACGGAATGCCTTCATTGCATCTACATCTTCCTTACAAAGAGCTTCAGCTTTTTCAATTATTTTCAATTTTTCTTCCAAATTCCGTTTGAAGTCAATATCACGCAAATCACGACTTAAATCAATAAAATCATAAAAATTTTCAACGTGATGATGATAATTTCCCCACAAAACATCATAATCCTTACGTGAAACAGCCCCCGCCTTACGCCAACGTTCCTGTAATTGCTGGAAAGTCTTAAATGTAGTATTGATATTTTCCTCTACATTTATTAAATTTTTGATTTCCTCAATAATTTCCTGACGTTCTATCAAGTTTTCTTTATGAATTTTCTCTAATTCTTTATGGTAATTGTTTCTCTTTTCACGATATTCATTGAACAGAACATAAAAAGTTCTATGGATAGGACTTTCGTACTTAAAGTCGTATTCTTCTCCTCCATCTGCAAGGTATTCTTCTTTTTTTTCTTCAAGAAGCTCTTCATATTTTTTATCAAATTCCTGCCGAATTGCCTCAGCGTGTTTCTTAATTGCTTGTACCTTTTCGGTATGAAGTAACCTCTTGAATTCTTTTGAAAGAGCCTCTAATGACATAGCTTCGTAATTCAACAATGGAATTTCGTGGCGTTTTGAATTTTCGAAATCCTCAGCATCTTCAGCGTTTTCCTGATGGATTTCGTCTAAATACTCAGTACCTCCTGTAGTTGAATTAACATTTTCTTCAAGATTTTCTTTCTCGTAAAAAATTTCACCTTTTTCTGTTGGTTGCAGATTATCCTTCTTTAGTTCTGACATAAGTTTAATGATTTATGGTTATTTTGTACTTAACTTCAAGTAAAACACGACCTAAAGATACAACAAAATATTTAATCTCCTAATTTTTTTTATTTATTTATTTAACTTTTTTAATATTTTTTTAAGTATAAAAACACAAAATATTGATTAATAAACACTTGTATTCATAAGCCTATATTAAAAAAATTTTTCCCATTAATCTTTAAAATTTTTATTTCTTTGAACTTCACACTAAAAGTCATACTTTTGTGGGTCAAACTTTAATCCATTTTCAAATGAAAAATTTATTTTTAATTCTGCTATTTGCTGTATCTATTAACGTAAAAGGACAAACAATTAGTCCTACTCCTCAGCAATTTATCACTGAAGGTCATTTTGTTACCCCTACTCATTTTGAATTGAAAACTAAGAATATTTTCTCACAAACTTCTTTATTAAAAGAAATTCTTTCAGAGAGAAAAGGCAAAAAACACGTAATGAATGTTTACATTACTGATAAAAATTCAAAATCGGCAAAGAAATTCGCCTCAAAAATTCCTAATAAAAAAGAAGGATATTATCTACGAATCGAAAAAAACAACATTTACGTAATAGGCAGCGACTCCAGAGGAACATACTACGGACTTCGGACGTTGGAACAACTTCTTTCAAAACCTGAACTTCCTCTGGGAGAAATCATTGACTATCCCGATTTACCCAATCGAGGCGTAGTGGAAGGCTTTTACGGCACCCCTTGGAGTCACGAAAAACGCATTCGACAAATTGAATTCTACGGAAAACACAAACTCAACACCTATATCTATGGTCCTAAAGATGACCCTTATCATAGCTCTCCAAATTGGCGATTGCCTTATCCTGAAAAAGAAGCTTTACAAATCAAAGAATTAGTACAAAAATCCAATGAAAATTATGTGGATTTTGTTTGGGCAATTCACCCAGGAAAAGACATTCGCTGGAATGAAGAAGACCGACAAAATTTACTCAAAAAATTTGAAAAAATGTACGCTTTAGGCGTTCGAGCATTTGCCGTTTTCTTTGATGATATTTCGGGCGAAGGCACCAATCCGCAAAAACAAGCCGAATTACTAAACTTTCTTCACAATGAGTTTGTTGCTCAGAAAAAAGATGTTAATCCGCTGATTATGTGTCCGACAGAATACAACAAAGCTTGGTCAAATCCTGAAAAACGCTATCTGGAAACATTGGGCGAAACCCTCCACCCTTCCATCGAAATTATGTGGACAGGAAACACCGTTGTCGCAGATATTGACAAGCCTACAATGCAATGGATTAACGCCAAAATCAAACGAAAAGCTTACATTTGGTGGAATTTCCCTGTATCGGACTACGTGCGAAATTATATGCTTTTAGGACCTGCTTACGGAAATACGTCTGATATCAAGAACGATATGTCAGGCTTCGTTTCCAATCCTATGGAACACCCAGAAGCCTCAAAAATAGCTATTTATGGAGTTGCTGACTATACTTGGAATCTGGAAAAATACAATTCAGACACGGCTTGGAAAAATGCCATTGCCGAAATGATGCCTGAAAACAAGGAAGCGTTACTCACTTTCGCAAAACACAATTCGGATTTGGGAGCTAATGGACATCGTTATAGAAGAGAGGAATCCGTTGAATTTAAGCCTATTGCAGAAAATTTCTTAAAAAATTTGGAAGTATTATACAATCCTGAAGCCAAATCCGTTTCCGAGGAATTTAAAAAAATGATTTGGGCTTCCGAGCAGCTTTTAAAAACTTCTGAAAATAAGTATCTTACTGAAGAATTACATCCTTGGTTATTACAATTTCAATTAGTAGGAAAAACGGGGGTTTCCGTGATGAAAATGTATAATTCATTGAAAAACAAAGATTACCAGCAATTTAAGTCAGCTTATACAAATGTTCAAAATTTACAAAAACAAATGTTTGAAACTGACCAAAATTACAACCAAAATCCGTATCAACCTGGTGTAAAAACAGCAACTTTAGTAATAGAACCTCTTTTAAATCAATTACTTAAATATAATATCACTAAATTCAATGCGGAAACAGGAGAAAATTTGAAACTTTCTCTTAATTTCAATCCGAATACATTGATTACCAACATAAAACAATTGGAAAATCAACCACTTGGGCAAAAAGGAAACGTTTTACGAATATCTCCCGCTTTGGAATATATCTCATTGAAGGCCAATGACTTTTTAGGTATTGAATTTGAAAAAATAGTTACCTTAAAGTCTATTATCATTGATTTTGGAGAAGAAACAAGAATTAGTAAAGGTAAAATTCAAATTTCAGCAGATGGAAATCAATGGAAATCCGTAAATGGAACATTCAAAAAATCACGTTGGGAAAGTTCTCAAACTCTTGAAAATGTAAAATTTGTACGTTTCATCAACGATTCCAAACAAACGTATGACATTCAACTGAAACAATTTGAAGTAACAGAAGAATAACAAATTAAAAATCAATACAATAAAACGAAAAAGACCAATGAAAGTAGCCGTTGTGATGGGAAGCAAAAGCGACCTACCTGTAATGCAAGAAGCCATTACCATTTTAGAATCATTTGATATTGAAGTATTTGTAGACATCGTTTCTGCACATCGTACTCCCGAAAAACTAATGGATTTCAGTACCAACGCACATAAAAGAGGGATTTCTGTGATTATTGCTGGAGCGGGTGGAGCAGCTCATTTACCTGGAATGGTGGCTTCGATGTCGCCCTTGCCTGTAATTGGCGTTCCTGTTAAAAGCAGCAATTCAATAGATGGCTGGGACTCAGTACTTTCGATTTTGCAAATGCCAGGAGGCGTTCCTGTAGCTACAGTTGCTTTAAATGGAGGAAAAAATGCAGGTATCTTAGCTGCACAAATCATTGCTGTACAACAACCTAACGTTTTAGAAAAAATCATAGCTTATAAAGAAGAATTAAAACAAGCTGTGCTAAAATCAGCAGAAACGTTGAAGTAGTAAAATTCTTGTAAAACTATAAAAGGAAGTTTTAAACATTTAATTTAAAACTTCCTTTTGTAATATAATCGACTAAAAATCTATCCTTTATCGATATGTCTACTGATAACCAATTTCTGAATTTCAGTAGTTCCTTCTCCAATAGTACAAAGTTTTGAATCTCGGAAGAATTTTTCAACTGGGAAATCTTTTGTATATCCGTATCCACCATGAATCTGAATAGCTTCCGTAGCAACCTTTACACAAACTTCTGAGGCATACATTTTTGCCATCGCTCCTGCTTGAGTCACTTTCTCTTTATTATTTTTCAAATACGCTGCCTTATGGAGTAGAAGTTCTGAGGCTTCTATTTCAGTTGCCATATCTGCCAATTTAAAGGCAATTGACTGAAAATCAATCAATCTTTTTTCAAATTGCGTACGTTCCTTTGCGTACTTAACCGATGCCTCATAAGCACCTTTTGCTATGCCTAAAGCTAATGCACCAATAGAAATTCTACCGCCATCTAATATTTTCATCGCCTGAATGAAGCCTTCTCCTACTTCGCCTAATAGGTTTTCAGCAGGAATTCGGCAATTCTGAAAAATCATTTCAGCTGTTTCACTGGCTCTCATTCCTAATTTATTTTCTTTTTTTCCACTGGTGAAGCCTTCTGTACCTCGCTCAACAGCAAAAGCTGAAATTCCGTGTTTGTCGCCTTTCTCCCCCGTTCGGGCTATAACCACTGCGATATCTCCTGATTTTCCGTGTGTTGTGAAGTTTTTTGCTCCATTCAAAATCCAAAAATCTCCATCTTTCACAGCGGTTGTTGCCATTCCACCTGAATCTGACCCAGTGTTATGTTCGGTAATTGCCCAAGCACCTATCCATTGACCTGAAGCCAATTTTGGCAACCATTTTTTCTTTTGTTCTTCATTTCCAAATTCAAAAATATGATTGGTACACAATGAATTATGTGCTGCAATTGACAATCCTATAGAAGGATCTACTTTTGAAATTTCTTCAATAATAGTTATGTAATCGTGATAATTTAAACCTAATCCTCCGTAAACTTCAGGCACCAAAACTCCCATAAAGCCCATTTCACCTGCTTTTTTGAATACTTCTATTGGAAATTCCTGACTTTCATCCCATTTCATAATATTAGGACGAATATATTTTTCAGAGAAATCTCTCGCCACCTCGGCTATCATTTTTTGTGTTTCAGAATAGCTAAAATCCATTTCTAATCCTACTTTAGTTATAAAATCTCTACGCAAAAAGTTTGCAATTTTACGAAAAATATTTGATTTTACAAAATAAATTATGATTAATCAATATACAAATACATTTGTATTTTTCTTATTTTTTCCTGATTAAATTCATTTATTTTCAAAAGTTCATCAAAATTTTTAATTTTTACTAATTCCAGACGAAGAGTAACAATCTTTTTAGCTTCATCAAACTTAATGTATGGAATTTTAGCTAATTCATACATATTTAACTCGTTAAGGTTCTTTTTATGAATATTTGGTAAGGTCTTTACCTCAAATTGTTCTGCAACACGATTGAAAACTTCAGTATCTAATCCATATACTTCGGAAACTTGCGTAATTTCACTAAATCCTTGTAATTTTTTTCTGTATTTTAGAATTCGATCGGAAAGAACATCTCCAATGCCATATATTTTCATAAAATCTTCCTTAGAGGCTAGGTTCACATCTTTTTTGATATTTACTTTCTGGCGTACAATTTCTTGTTTAGCACTCTTATTTTCAACTAATTTTGATTTGTTTACCCAATCAGGAAATTTAAAATAAGGAGAAATTTTTAAAAGTAGACTATCCGAAATCTTGGTGACTTCCTGAAATTCTTTCGCCGAATTTACAAACTTATTTTGCTTACGAAAAGCCAACAACCTATCAATTTCCTCAGGTTTCATTCCTAAAGTAAATCCCTTATAATCAGTTATAAAATTAGGGTTGAAAGGATAAATAGTATCTTTTTTTGGCTGTAGTGCAATCTTCCTTAATGAATCCAGCTCTTTATTTAATTCCGTTAATTGCTCTTGTTGAACATCAGTTTTATCTTCCGAAAAATCAACAACGAAATACATAATTTGCAGGATAAAAATAATAACAATCAGAAAAATAATCCCTATCTGTTGGTTTCGGTTAAATGTAGAAAAGCGTTTCATAACCCTGAAAATTAATATTCCGATACAAATATATCATTTTCAACAAAGAATGAAAAATTAATTTCATTATTCCATAAAAAAAAGCAGTGCTTATCCGTAGAAAAACCTGCTTTTTTATTTTTTGATTATTAATATTACCCCGAGTACGTATGCACACTCATTTGGGCGGTAGGCAAGTAATTGATTCCAAACCAACAGACTAACAATAACAAAAATGCAATTATTACAATCAGAAAACTGTTAAAAGGCTGTTTTTCTTTATGTTTGTATTTGTAGTGAATGTACACCAAATAAGCGAGCCAGGTAATGAAAGCCCACGTTTCTTTTGGGTCCCACGTCCAATAATGCCCCCAAGCTTCTTTTGCCCACAAAGCCCCAAAAAGCAAACCAAAGGTCAGAAAAACATAACCAATTTTTATCAATTGGTCAGTTACTGCAATAGCATTTTGGGTATCTCTTTGTTTTTTACAAAGATAAATTCCATAAACCGCAGTAAGCGAAGCCATTCCCAGCATCGCATAAGCAAAAATATACACAATTACGTGCGGAATAAACCAAACACTTTGCAATGCCGGCATCAAGGTTTTGTTCATCGTATCCGGACGGAAAAACGTTACCAGCATAAACACAATACCCATCAAAGCCGAGTAATTCAACATCCATTTTTGGCGATATAACAAATAAATTGAAAAACCAATCAGCCCCATAAAAAAGGCATACCAAATACGTGTTTCAGCCAAAGTTCTCAATGGCGGACGATCAAGTTCTATCCATAACTTTGCTATAAAAACTCCAATAATTAGAGTTGCTAAAAGATGAAGCGATAAGCTTAACTTTCTGTACATCTGATTTTTGGAATAGATAAAAATTCCTGAAGCTATCCATAAAATCAAAATCGCTAATGTTATATAATTAAAATACTGCCACATAATTATCTTCTATTTACAAATAAAAACGCTATTCCTCCTGCCATCAAAATAAAAATTCCAGTGTAAACTACAGGTAACCAAGGGTCTAAAATAAGTTCAACAACACTAAGTTCCGACCAACGCCCCATACGCTCATCATAACTCACCTGATACACTTTCCAACCATCAACTTTTATTGGGTGATTGACTTCAATTTTTTCGTTGCGAACCTCTTCCGTATCTTTTTGATAAATAGATACTTCCGACTGAAACTTACGTGCTTCGGCAGGAGCCATCACCAATGTATGTTCGGCATCAAGTTGAATGGTTCGTGGTGGTAGCTGAAAATTTCCTGCCGAAATCCATTCCTGTTTTTTTTCTCCTGTTTTCAGATTTTCAACCGTAACAAAAGCTGCATTTGTTGCCCCCCACATTCCGTGATTAACATAAGTGCTATCTGTCTCAGGAACAGCCTTTTCAAAATACTGATGTTGTGTAATTTTCCAATTGAGAATTTCTCCTTGCGAGCCATCTTTTTCAAGCATAAACCCCATTGGCTTACTCTTCGGAAGTGCATTTCCTGTGGAATCAATAACAAATAATTTATTAGGATAAATATCTATGTCAAAGGATTTTAGTTCCATTGCAATAGGCAGTTCAATAACATTTCCGTTGTCATCAGTAGCACGCCATTCCACTTTATCTTTGTACAAATCCATTTTAAGACGAACCAAATCGCCTTGTCCCAAAACCCCCGCAAACATTATGAGCCAAAGTCCAAAATGATTCAACAAAAAAGTAATATTTTTCTTCTGATAAACCATTGAACGCTTGAGGATTGCTAACCATAAATTGGTCAGAGCCATTAAATAAATAAGAGCAAAATACCACGTTTTGGTAATATCGTCCAAGCCCAAATTTAGCCAAAAAGAATTTGTGTGATGCTCCTGTCCAACGCTGATGCTTCCTAGCCCGATAGTTAGCACACCAAGTGTTATCACTGTAACAATAGCAAAAGGAGTACTTGAATGCAGATTGATAAAGTTTTTCTTCTTGAAAATAAAGAAGATAGCTGTATTTAGAAAAACAAATGCTAATCCGCCTATGATATTTTGTGGAAAACTAAACCAACTCTTCGGGATACTTCCTAAAAAATACTGCAAAATAAATCCCAACAACAGTGATAACAAGGCAATTACTACCGAGTAGCGATACTGATTGCTTTTGTGAAATTCTTTATCTAAGTTCATATATTTTCTTCGTTTACATCTATAAAAAAACCGCTGCAGAATTATTTTTTGTAAACTAAAAACCCTGCAACGGTTGTTATTGTTTTCTTACGAAAATACTATTTTTGAGTAACCAAGTTTCCTTTTTCTTTGGCTTCTTTTATCCATTTCGGAACGATGGTTTTCATAAATTGTTTTTTGTTTGCTTCTTCTTTTTCCATATCCAAACCAATGATTGCCTGTGCTTTGGCTTTCGTACTGATATCTGGCATTTCAAATTTAGCAGCAATTTTAAGTTTGTCTGTTAGCCCGTTCATATCCGATTCGGCTTGCATAGCGTAGAACATACCATCACCCAATACTTTTTGAGACTCAATAGGAGCGTGGAACGCTGCTCCGTGCGATGCTGTAATGAAATCCCAACGCCATTGTGATTTACGGATAAGGTCTAAAATTGGTTTCATTTGCTCCTCAGTGGCTCCATTGTCCCACAAGAATTTAGCTTGGAAGTGTACTTTTGCTAATTGTTTTTCCAAACGATTTCGGAGTGTGAATACATAGTCTTGACGCTCGTAAACGTTTTTAATCAATTCTTCCTCAGGTTGTCTGTGACAAACTTGGCAACTTGCATTTACGTTTCTAAGCGGACTGCTAATATGGTGGTCGGTGTATTTCACACCTCCTTCTGTTTTGTAAGGCATATGACAATCCGAACAAGAAACACCACGTTGAGCGTGAATTCCTAATTGGAAGATTTCATAGTCAGGGTGTTGTGCCTTAAGAATTGGCGTACGGCTCACTTTATGAACAAAGTCTGTCCAACCTACATTATCATAGAATTTCTCAACATCCTCAACTTTTTTTCCGTGATCCCAAGGGAATGTCAAATAATTACTTTCTTTTTTGAAGTAATACTCCACGTGACACTGAGCACATACCAGTGAACGCATTTCCTGATGAGTAGCTTTGGTAATATCTTTTCCTTGACGATTAAAAGCCTCAACAAGAGCTGGTTGCGTGATAGTCAAATTCATTGTTTTCGGGTCGTGACAGTTAGCACAACCTATAGGATTCACGATTTCACTTCCTAATTCGTCCCAAGGTCCTTTATAATAATTTTCAATACCAATTTTGTTCATCATTCGAGGGACATCAGGGCTTTTACAAGTCCAACAAGTGCTAGGCTGTGGTGAATGTGTTGAATCGGTTGGAGAACCCGTACGAAGTGTATGAGTAACATCGGCAACGGCGTGCATATGTCCACGGGGAGCTGTATAATCTTTTGAGAACGCATATCCCGCCCACAAAATCACCATTTCAGGACGTTCAGCCAACAAGTCATCATTGTCACTACTCATATATTTGGCTCTGAAAGTAGTATCGGCAGTTTGTAGCCAAGATTGGTACTCACGTTGATAATACTCTCCCCAGATTTCATTTCGAGCTTCAAAATCCTTGATATCAGTATTTGCTCTTGAAATGATTTGTGCTTCGGCTTTTCTTCCCATAATGGAATTAGCAAGCATTCCTAAAAGGAACGTTACAACAGCCAAAATTCCTACGATTAACCAATTTTTCTTTTTCATCGCTAAGTGTATTAATTGTCAGTCAATATTTTATATTTCGTTTCTTTATAATTATTTGCCTTTCTGCTGGTTTTTAACCATATTCTGAAGCCACTCAGGCACAGGTTCTGAAGCGAGAGGCACTCTGGCATTCGGAGCTGAATTCAGTCCACGAACATTTCCGTGAGGCACATCGGTATGGCATTCCCAACAGAGTTTTCCTTGGTCAGTGTGTGCCATCTGAGCTGTAACATTTCCTGTTCCCACAACACTATTTAGCTGGTCGTGACAACGGATACAATTCTCTTGTACCACCATTTGCCCTGGTTTGTGCATTGTGATTACCTGTGGCTCCATACGGAAGGTAAACATCGTTGCGTGTCTTAAACCATCACTTGCCTTAAAATAGTACTTCCTAAAGAAATTATCGTGCGGAACGTGACAATCGTTACACACGGTGTTTCGCCCGTGCGAAGAGTGAAACCACGTGGAATACTCTGGTGCCATAATATGGCAATTCACACAAGCTTTAGGATCATCAGACAGATAGGAATACGCTTTGGATACATAAAAAATGTATCCACTAAGCCCAAGTAATACTCCTACCAAAGAAGGAATTAAGTATCTGAAATACTTATTCTTTTTTACCTGTTTTGTTTCTTTATTTGTTGTTGCCATCGCTAAAAAAAGATATTTGTATCTTATTGTTGCAAATCTATAAACTTTTAGCTACATTTGCAATACAAAATGCTGTACTTTTGAAGATTAATCGTATTTTATTGTCATTCTAAATAAGAGTTTATTATGTACAACATAACGTATTAAATTTAGGGTATAGAACATCTTTGGAACTTAAAATTAACTAAGATATGAGAACACATTTATTTTCAGTGATCGCGTGTGGAGTTTTTACAACTCTTTGCACGTCTTTGGCAAATGCCCAAGAAACAAACAATGAATTTTCACTTTCGGCTCAAATACGTCCGCGTTTTGAGTACCGAAACGGAGCTTATCGTCCTTTACAAGAGGGTGAATCCCCTGCAATTTTAGTAAACAATCGTACACGATTGAACTTTGATTACAAAAATGAAGATAAGTTACATTTGTACGTTTCTTTACAGAATGTAAATATTTGGGGACAAGCACCTCAAATTCAAGTAAATGACAAAACGGGAGGAGCTTCTATTTTTGAAGCATACGCTTCTTTCCCAATTGCTCCAAAATGGAATGCTAAAATTGGACGACAAATGATTGTTCTGGACGATGACCGAATTTTTGGTTCGTTGGATTGGCATCCTGCAGGGCGTAGCCACGATGCTGTGAACTTAAATTGGAAAGCTTCTGACAAATTCTTGCTTCGTACTTTCTTTGCTTTCAACCAAAATTATGCCGATAAAACAATGAATATCAATAGTCCTGCTGTTCAGCATTTTAGCCCGACTAATGCACAACCTTATCAGCATATGGAAACTTTCTACGGATTGTACAACATCTCACAAAGTAATCGTATTTCTTTCTTATTGAGCAATTTAGGCTTCAAAAACGATAACACTTCCGATAAAGTTCACAATATGCAAACTTTTGGATTTCATTACGTAGGAGCTACAAACGATTGGAAATACGGACTAACCTCATACTTCCAAACGGGTAAAAATGCGGCAGGAGCCACTAAAAGTGCTTATATGTTTGCTCTGAATGCGGGATACAAGTTTTCAGATATATTTAGCCTATCGGGAGGAATTGACTATTTAAGTGGAAGAAATGCTGATGATACTTCGGGTAAGGATAAGGCTTTCAATCCTTTCTCAGGAACAAATCATAAATTTTACGGATTTATGGACTATTATTACGTTCCAGCGGTAAATCCTTCTGGACTTATCAATCCGTACTTAACCGCTAATTTCCGTACTGGTGAAAAAAGTAACCTTTCTGCAACTTGGCACAATTTTTCATCTGCAGGAACAGTTTATGATAGTAAAGGCAATAAAAAACGTGGTTTAGGTAACGAAATCGATTTGGTCTATACACTTAAAGTACAACCTTATATCGGGCTACAAATGGGATATTCTACCTATTTTACAACCGATGCTTTGAAAACACTTAAAAAAACGCCTAATGCTAGAGGTTATCAAGATTGGTTTTGGTGTAGCCTAAATATCAATCCTAAGATTTTTTCGGCTAAATTTTAACAATTAATAATAACTAATTTTTTTTATAAAAAACCTTCTCAGAGATTTAAATTTCTGAGAAGGTTTTCTTTTAATGGAAAAAGGAGTGAAAATAATAAAAACTTCCACTCCTTCAAAAAATTTAGTCACTTTGTTTTATTCTTCTGATTCGCTGACTTCTACTTTTTCATTTTTATTCGTTTTGTTTCCCTTGCCATTTAAGACCATATATCCTAAAGTTCCACCTAAAATTGATGCTGCAAAAATACCTATTTTGGCTTGATCCATATAAAGTGGATTTTTGAAAGCTAAAGTGGTCACAAATAATGACATCGTAAAACCAATCGCAGCCAGAAGTCCTAACCCGACAAGATTACGGAAATTCATTCCTCTTGGATAAGGTGACAATTTAAGAACTTTTACCATAAATACTGTGAAACCTGCTACGCCAATCACTTTTCCAAAAAATAAACCAAGGGCAACTCCCAAGGCAATATTAGTACTAAATAACTGCTCTACATCTATCGATAAGGAAACTCCAGCATTTGCCAAAGCAAAAATTGGTATTACAATAAAAGTAACAAAAGGATGCATTGCGTGTTCCAAACGTTGTAATGGAGGAATTGACCTACGTGTATCTACATTTATTTTTTCCAACAAATGCAACTGTTTCTCAGTAAGTGTTGGAATTTTATTATTAGGATCTAATCGTTTGAATTTCTTCAAATAACTTTGAATATTATGTACGTATTCATTTTCTTTCATTTGCACATCAGTAGGAATCATAAACGCAATCAATACTGCCGCAATTGTAGCGTGAACTCCCGAAAGCAAAAAAGCACACCAAATAACGGCTCCTATCAGTGCGTAAAATAATACGTGACGTATCCCAATTCGCTTTCCTAAGTAAAGAATAAATAACATTCCCAGCCCAATTCCTAAATTCGCTAATGAAATTTCAGAAGTGTAAAAGAAAGCGATTACCAATACTGCTCCAAGATCATCAACAATTGCCAATGCCGTCAAAAATACTTTTAATGATATTGGTACTTTATTTCCTAATAAATATAACACCCCCAATGAAAAAGCTATATCTGTAGCCATAGGAATTCCCCAACCTCCGTGAGCTTCTCCTGTAGGGTTTAATGATATATATATAATTGCGGGCACAAGCATTCCGCCTATAGCCGCCCCAATTGGCAATAACGCCTTCCGAGGATTAGATAATTCCCCTGCTACAATTTCTCGTTTTAATTCAAGTCCTACGACGAAAAAAAACAATGCCATCAATCCATCGTTAATCCAATGGTGTAATGGCATATCTAAATATGTTTTTCCATCAAATGTAAATCCTAAATGATGTTCAAAAAAATGGAAATAATGCTCTGACCAAGGTGAATTTGCCAACACCAAAGCAATGATAACATTAATTCCTAAAACAATCCCCCCCGATTTTGCCTGTTTGGTAAATCTGTGAATTGGAGAGGTTAACCGGTCTATCAGATGTTTCTCCATATATTATAGTTTTATCGTGGTAAAATTAATATTTTTTCAATAAAAAATCAAGAAAATTTCAGAAAAAACAAAATTATTCATAATAAAATAAACGTATTGATTTCTATTATAATTATTTGCAATTACATTTTTCTTAACTTTTCTTTATAAAAAAAGAACAATGAAATATGCTCCATTGTTCTTTTTCAATAACACTTAGTACAAAAGTTTATACTTTTAAAATCTCAGCTTCCTTAACTGCTAAAACTTCCTCTACTTTCTTAATATATTTGTCGGTAAGTTTCTGTACACTTTCTTCCGCACCTTTTTTTACATCTTCGGAAGCTTCCGTTTTTTTAATTTCTTTATTTGCTTCCTGACGAGCATTTCGTATGCTTATTTTCGCATCTTCTCCTTCTCCCTTAGCTTGTTTAACAAGTTCTTTACGTCGTTCTTCAGTCAAAGGCGGTACACTAATAATCACAACATCACCATTGTTCATCGGGTTGAACCCTAAATTAGCTAACATAATAGCTTTTTCGATAGGTTGAATCATTTTTTTC
Organism: Capnocytophaga cynodegmi; assembly: GCF_002302475.1. Classification (NCBI taxonomy): domain Bacteria; kingdom Pseudomonadati; phylum Bacteroidota; class Flavobacteriia; order Flavobacteriales; family Flavobacteriaceae; genus Capnocytophaga; species Capnocytophaga cynodegmi. Next base: position 2,517,435 of record NZ_CP022378.1, on the reverse strand, counting down.
TCCCAAGGCTGAATCGTAATTGTACGTGAATCTGGTGCACTTACGTTTGCTACTTGGCTCAATGGAGTTTGCGACCCATAATAATTCACAAAAACGCTTCCTAACATTTGTGGACTTGCCTTTCCTGCACGAATGTTACCCAAAGCCTTATCCAAATGCGTCAAAGCTCCCTGCATTGCCTCTTCTGTGCTATCCAAAATAATATCTATTTCTTCATTCATATAAATTGATTTTCTTTACAAAGTTTTATTTTCAATGACATTTTTTATAAATTCACGGTAGTTCCTACATTATCACCTGAAACTACCTTCAACAAATTTCCTTTTTTGTTCATATCAAAAACAATTATTGGTAGTTCATTTTCTTGGCTTAACGTAAAGGCTGTCATATCCATAACTTTCAAACCTTTATTCATTACCTCATCGAATGTGATATTATCAAATTTTACCGCGTTTTTATCTTTCTCTGGGTCAGCTGTATAAATTCCATCTACGCGAGTTCCTTTTAATATCACATCAGCGTTAATTTCAATAGCTCTCAAAACTGCAGCCGAATCAGTTGTAAAATAAGGATTTCCAGTTCCTGCACCAAAAATTACCACACGTCCTTTCTCCAAGTGACGTACCGCTCTGCGACGAATAAAAGGCTCTGCTATCGCTTCCATAGTAATGGCAGTTTGTAAACGTGTAAAAATACCTTCTTCTTCCAAAGCACTTTGTAAAGCGAGTGAATTTATAACTGTCGCTAACATTCCCATATAATCGCCTTGCACTCTGTCCATTCCGTTACTTGCCCCTGCAACGCCACGAAAGATATTTCCTCCTCCAATAACGATTGCTACCTCAACTCCTTTTTCTACAACTTGTTTAATCTCAGTTGCGTATTCTTTTAAACGAGCTGGATCTATGCCATATTGACGTCCTCCCATCAAAGCTTCACCGCTCAATTTCAACAAAATTCTTTTATATTTCATACCTTTTGTTTATATTATACAATCTGATTGACAGAGATTTATAAATCCACTTTTATTTAGAAATATCAAGCACTAAACTCCTAAAAATTTATAATTTCAGAAACGTTACTCTGTACAGCTCACAAAGATATAAAATTTTATAAATAATAAAAAAATCAGTTTTATTTTTTTTGTATCATTTTTTATACTATTTTTGGAACCTAATTTCTAAAACATCTATTTATGAAATATTATTTTTGGTTCTTATGCTTGCCCTTTGTGTTTATTTCGTGTAATGGAAATAATTCAAACTTAACAGACCAAGAAAAAGAAAAAATAAAACAAGCTAAACTTGACTCTATCGTTGAGGTAAAACTCAATGAAATAAATAAAGATGAAGTGGATACTTTCCCTATATTCAAAGGTCTCTGTTCCGACACACTACCGAAGGAAGAACAAAAGAAATGCTTTGAAAACTCTTTCGTAAAATTACTCACAGAGAAACTTCAGAAAGAAAAACTTGAGGCTTTGGAGACAATCAACGAAAAGATATTAGTAAACATTAAAGTTGATAATTCAGGAAATGTTGCTCTTGTTGGGTTGGAAGCTACTGATGAAATCATCAAAACTTTGGCAACAACCAATCAATCTTTTGAAGAAATCTTAGCCACACAACTAAACAATATTTCAAAAGAAAATCCTGTAATTCCTGCTACAAAACAAGGATTGGAAGTAAGTACACAATTTACAATTCCTATTGTGATTAATGTAAAATAGTTTTGGAGAAAATAATTTTAGGAGTTGACCCTGGAACTACCGTGATGGGTTTTGGGCTTATCAAAGTTGAAAAACAACAGATGGAGTTGTTACAACTCAATGAATTACAACTAAAAAAATATTCCGACCATTATCTAAAACTACGTATCATTTTTGAACGTACTTTGGAGCTTATCGACACATATCACCCTGATGAATTGGCAATCGAAGCTCCCTTTTTTGGCAAGAATGTACAATCAATGCTTAAACTTGGGAGAGCTCAAGGGGTAGCGATGGCTGCCGGACTTTCTCGCCAAATTCCAATTACTGAATATGAGCCTAAGAAAGTTAAAATGGCTATCACTGGTAATGGAAATGCCTCCAAAGAACAAGTCGCGAAGATGCTTCAGCAATTACTAAACCTTAAAGAATTACCAAAATACTTTGACTCCACTGATGGATTGGCTGTTGCTGTATGTCACTTTTTCAATAGTGGACGAGTTTCTTCACAAAAATCATACAATAATTGGGAAGCTTTCGTAAAACAGAACGAAAATCGGGTGCGTTAATATCTCAAAAAATTGCATAGTCTTTATATTCATATTCCTTTTTGCAAACAAGCCTGTCACTATTGTGATTTTCACTTTTCAACAACCTTAAAACGAAAAAGTGAAATGGTCAGTTCTATCTGTAAAGAATTGATTTTAAGAAAACAAGAAGCCTCTAACAGTCAATTACAAACCATTTATTTTGGAGGAGGAACTCCCAGCATACTCTCTTTTGAAGAACTGAAAACCATTCTACAAACTATTTACGAAAATTACAATATTAGCCCCAATGCTGAAGTCACTTTAGAGGCAAACCCTGATGATTTTTTCAGAGATAGCTCCTCTCCTACCAAATTACTTTCAAATTTAAAACAATTGGGCATAAATCGATTGAGTATTGGTGTGCAATCTTTCTACGGAGAAGATTTACGCCTTATGAATCGAGCTCATAACGCTACTCAAGTAGAATTACTCCTTCTGCAAGCTCCAAAATTCTTTGATAATATTACCATTGATTTGATTTACGGCATTCCTAATATGACTGATGAGCGTTGGCGATCCAATGTCCGTAAAGCACTCTCATTTGGTGTCCCTCATATATCAGCGTATGCATTAACTATTGAACCTAAAACTGCCCTACACAAGTTTATTGCTCTGGGAAAAGTTCCTAACGTTAATGAACAACAGGCTCATTCGCATTTTGTGTCAATGATTTCTATTTTGGAGAAAGAGGGATTTATTCATTATGAGTTTTCCAACTTCGGAAAGGAAGGATATTTCAGCCGTAACAACACTGCTTATTGGTTTGGAAAAAAATATATGGGAATTGGTCCTTCGGCTCATAGTTTTAACGGAACTGAACGTAGCTGGAACATCGCTAATAATATAAAATACATCGAACAGATACAAAAAGGCATAATTCCTGCAGAAAAAGAAATACTTTCACAAAACGACCGATACAACGAACTCATTATTACACGAATCCGAACGATGATTGGCATTTCCGTTGAAGAAGTTGAAACGATTTTCGGAAAAAAACACGCCGATTATCTGCTTTTACAAGCTAAAAAACATATCACAAACGGATTACTCACCATAAATAACAAACATCTTGTTACAACTACCAAAGGAAAGTTCCTATCCGATGGCATTGCCGCCGATTTATTCATCGTTGATTGATAAAAATATAAAAAAAATCCGAAGAACTCGTAAAATTCTTCGGATTTTTTGTATAGACTTAAGATTTATAACACCGCAATACACGAAATTTCAACCTCAACAAACTTAGGTAAGTTCGCTACTTGAACCGTTTCACGGGCAGGAGCTGTTTTTTCATCAAAATATCTACCATAAACAGCATTTACCTCAGCAAATTGATTCATATCTGCCAAAAATATGGTTGTTTTTACCACATTTTCAAAATTAGCTCCAGCAGCTTCAAGCACTGCTTTTAAGTTTTCCATTACCTGAACTGTAGCAGCTTCAATTCCTTTTACAACCTCATTGGTTTTTGGGTCAACAGGAATTTGCCCTGACACATACAAAGTGTTACCTGCCAAAGTTGCTTGATTATAAGGACCAATTGGGGCAGGAGCGTTTTCTGTAAAAATAATACGTTTCATATATTTACTTGTTTTTAATTATTTACTTATCTATTGATGTGTTAATTCTTATTTCTTTTTGAAAGATATATCGAGCTTTTGTACATTTCCGACCCCATCTTTGGCAATCATTTCCAACCTATAGGTATCTGTTTTCTTCGTATCAATGTCCGAAAAGTCGAATGTGAGAGTTTGTGTTTTTGGTTCATATTCGAACAAAATCCATTGTCCATTTAAAGTTGCCGAATAACTTTCTACACCACTTAAATCATCTTTTATCTCCACTTTTAGGGTTGATGCAGTAACTGTTGCATTATTTTTAAAGTTTAACGGACGTAAAGTCGGAGCTATGGTATCTTTCATTAGCGTAAACTTTCCTAAATTACGTGTTCGAGTTGTAAATAATCCGTTTTTATAAATAGTTCGTTCGGCTGAAGGTTTATTTTTCTCATTTAGCCGAGCTATAAACACCTTTTGAGCTTCTTTTTCACTAAATTTCTTATTATTGAACGACAAATTAAAGAATTTATGCACCGCTGTTGCAGGATTATGTAACGTTAATGTATCATTCTTACTTTCTATCTGAATTAAAAAATCCTCATAGAAAGTTCTTTCAGGAAAATAGACATTTCCTCCATCGAACGTGAAATATTGGTCACGTCCTGCAATTACAACTTCTCCTCTGACCACTGGTCGAGGCTCTTTGATGTCCAAATTCTTCCCTTCCACAGGAATACTAATTTTGGAGATGTTCCCCTTAATATCCTCCGCAACAATTGTAACAAGATATTCTGTATTTTGCTGAACATCAAGCTGTCCTTCATTCTTATTTTCTGTATAAATGGTAGAAATTCTGTTGCCTTTGGTACGATAAAGCAATTGCATACGCGACTTTTTTTCAACATACGTTTGATAATCAATAAATGTATTGATATAACGAGCTTCATTAAAGCTAAGTTTATCAAATACATACTGAAAATGCGTTTCTCCATTCACCGCTAAGCTCACTTTGTACACGCCATTCTGATGATGCGTATCATTTTGCTTATCTATGGACTGCAATCCAAATCCTATTGCTCCACTGGCAACAATTTTATCAGCGAGATACGAACCATCAGCTTGTTTTGTAAGTTTTACAACTTGCGGAAACTGCGATTGATTTATCTGAGCTTCTTTTCCGAGCGGATACACCATCACCTGATACACATCGGGCGGGATATTGTCCTTTATTTCATATCCATATAGTAGCGGATTGAGAGCATTGGAGTTAGCATCACGGATTTCAAAATGAAGATGCGGACCTGCACTACTTCCTGTATTACCTCCAAGCCCTACAACTTGTCCTTTCTTTATCACTAACTCATTTTCTTTCGGATAGGCATCTATTTCAAACGATTTTCGGTTGTATTGTCGCTTCTTGATATAGGTTTCAATAGCTGGAGCAAATTTTTGCAAATGTGCATACACGCTCGTATATCCATTGGGATGCGTTATGTACAGAGCTTTGCCATATCCATATGCACCCACTTTAATTCGCGATACGTAACCTTCTTTTATAGCGTATATGTTAAGCCCCTCACGCCCCTGTGTTTTAAAATCAACCCCCGCGTGGAAATGATTAGGACGTAATTCTCCAAAATTACCCGATAATAGCAATGGAATATCCAGAGGAGAAGCAAAATCCGTTTGTGCAAATGAAAATGAGCATAATAGTAGCGACCATATAGCCGTTAGTGATAATTTCATATCGTGTAATTCAATATTTTTTTATAAAATGTGTTTCTTTTTATATGTTTTTTAATTTATTTTGAATGATTGTATCTATCAAAATAGCTATTCTACTTATAATACTGACGGAAATTACAAAAATAAGTACTTCTGTCAAAAATTTTTATTGTAAAAGACTTCGACTTCGCTCAGCCTGACAACTATTTTTTGCTGATTATTTATGTAGTATTTAAGTATGATTTTCCTATATAGTAGGTCGTTTCTGCACCACTTCGAACACTCTTTTATCATCACATTTGAGCGTTTTGGACGGAAACTTCAGAATAAGTGCATAATCGTGAGTTGCCATCAAAATAGTACGCCCCGATGCATTGATTTCCTTAAGAACTTGCATAATTTCAACACTGGTTTCGGGGTCTAAATTCCCCGTAGGCTCATCTGCTAAAATAAGTTCAGGGTCGTTAAGCAAAGCACGTGCAATTGCGACACGTTGTTGCTCCCCTCCGGATAGTTCGTGCGGAAATTTTTTCGCTTTATCTTCCATTTTTACTTTAGCAAGAACCGTTTCTATACGTTGTTTTATTTTTTCTTTATCCTGCCACCCTGTTGCCTTCAGCACAAAGGATAAATTGTTAAAAACACTTCTGTCCGAAAGTAATTTAAAGTCCTGAAAGACAACTCCCAGCTTTCTTCGAAGTAGCGGAATCTCACTCTCTTTGAGGTTCTTCAGGTCAAACCCAACGACACTTCCCTCACCCTTTTTCAGAGGCAAATCACCATAGAGGAGCTTTATCAGACTACTTTTTCCTGTTCCCGTCTTTCCGATGAGGTACACTAATTCCCCTTTGTTGATTGTCAGGTTAATTTCTGTCAGGATTAGGCTCGAACGTTGGTATATTGAGGTGTCTTTTAGGTCTAATACAGGTTTTTCCATCGTTGTTTGTAATGAATTTTGTTGTTTTTAATTGCGAAGGAGCTTTATTTTATTTGATTAATCTTCGTAAGGCACTCATTTCTTTGTATTTTTTACGGGCTTCCTCTGCCGGATAACCAAAGTACGTTTGCCCACCTTCCAAAGATTTTGAAATCCCACTTTGTGCCAGAATAATTGCTTTTGCTCCTATAGTAATTCCGCTGGTCATTCCTACTTGTCCCCAGATAGTTACTTCATTTTCAATAACTACACAACCTGCGATACCAGTTTGCGAAGCAATTAAGCATTTTTCACCAATAATTGTGTCGTGCCCTACGTGAACTTGATTGTCTATCTTCGTTCCTCGTTTGATTGTCGTATCGCCTGTAACGCCTCGGTCGATAGTACACAAAGCTCCCAAATCCACATCATCTTCAATAACTACTCTCCCACCCGATTTTAGCTTATCGAATCCTTCTGGACGCTTTTTATAATAAAACGCATCAGCTCCCAGCACACTTCCTGCGTGAATGGTAACGTTATCACCAATAATGCAATCATCGTAAATACTTACGTTAGAATGAATTGTGCAATTTTTCCCGATTTTCACATTATTTCCTATGAATGTTCCGTGTTGTATGATGGTATTTTCCCCAATTTGAGCCGATGGAGCAATCAACGCTGTGGATTTCTGAAAAGGTTTGAAAAAATCTGTTAGTTTATTAAAATCCCTGAATGGGTCGTCAGAAATGAGAAGTGCTTTTCCTTCAGGGCATTCTACTTCTTTGTTAATCAAGATGATTGTAGCTCTGGATTGCAAGGCTTTGTCATAGTACTTTGGATGATCGACAAAAACGATGTCTCCCTCCTCCACTACGTGGATTTCATTCATACCAAGTACAGGAAAATTTTCATCACCTACGAAAGAACTCTTGATGATGGTTGCAATTTGTTTGAGTGTATAGGGTTGTGGAAATTTCATTTTACTTCTTTGTTTTTGAAAAACGCTATTTTCGGATTGGTTCTTATGTTAATAATTGTATTTTGTTCATCAAATAATCCTCTGTATTAGGACCTTCGTGGAAAAGTAAATCCAATATACTCAGATTAGGCAAAAATCCGTGCTTATCCGAAAAAATTTGATGATATTCTTCCATCTGTAAAGGAAATTCCTTTTTGGCTGAAGTTAAGAAACGGAAATCTTTAACCTGTTTGGGTTCTGCCTCATAACTCTTTGTTTTATCAAAGTTGATATCAGTTTGCAAACAAGCCAACAAGGTTTGAATTGTATCCATATTTACGTCCAACAGAAAGGTATATTTCTTCTCAAAAAGTGGCAATAAATCATCTTCATAGTACTCGAAAAAAGGTGAGGTTCGATAAGCCGTTTCAAGGCTCTTCCAATGCAATCGCTGCCAAGGAAAATGATTTTCCACTCGAACATCTTTGAAAAGTTGTCGCCCCGTTTCCCCACCAACGTGCTTAATGGGCAAATTTAACGCTTGTTTGCCGTTAGCTCCGTAAATATAAGCTCGATTTCGGAGGGTTTGTTTTTGATAGTTATCTGATACTTCCAAAACACAAGGATGTTTGAGTATCAAATGAAATTGAGCAATACTCGGGAAATATGTTGGGTGAATTAATACACTATGCGTTATCATATTCTAATTAATTGATTTTTAAAATTTTTGAAAAATAAGAAATTATTTATTCTCCTTTGCTTTCTTTCTTTTTCTGGAATAAAATTCATATCCTCCCCAAACCAAAACTATGATAACAAGGGCGTAATATCTGTAAGAAACAGGTTCTCCTTCTCCATTAACAGTTGTAAACAATCTGTTCCAACGGATTTTATTCAAGCCTGAAGCATTTTTGTCTGTACTCATCCAAATCAGAACAGGTTTTCCTAGTACGTGATCTTCAGGAACAAATCCCCAATAGCGGCTATCTTCCGAATTATGGCGATTATCTCCCATCATCCAATAATAATTCTGTTTGAAAGTATAAGAATTTGTCCGTTCTCCATTAATTAAAATATCATTACCTTTGATTTCCAAAGAATTATTCTCGTAAACTTCTATAATTCTTTTGTAAAGTAGTAAATTTTCAACAGAAAGCGTAACTGTTTGTCCCTCAGCAGGAATTGTTATAGGTCCGTATTGGTCTTCGTTCCAAGGGAATTTCTCAGAATGCGGAAATACAGCCTGATTATACTTCCCAGCCTCTTCTATTCGCCTTTTAACAGAAACTACGTTAGGGCTTTTTCTCAGAGCTTCGGCAACTTCTTCCGTTAATGATGAAAACACATATATATTTGGCTGAATTTGTGTAAAATAGTCAGTCACATCAAACTGCTGATACATAAAAGCTGGAGTTAACTGACCAATATTAGGCTTTGTTTCAACCACATAAGAAGTTTGCAACTTTGTTCTCACAGAATAAACCTCTTTCTTCCCGTTGATGTAAACATCTCCATCTTTGATTTCAAACTTATCGCCAGGTACGGCTACGGTTCGTTTTACATAATTGGATTTTTTATCAATAGGCTTATCTACGTGAATATTGGAGTTATCACGAAAGAAACGCACCGTGTCAGTAGGCCAGTTAAAAACCGTAATATCATTACGCTCAATTTTTTGCAATGCAGGTAAACGCAAATAAGGCAATTGAGGAACCTTCAAATATGATTTGGTACCCACTAACGGAATTGAATCGTGAACCATTGGCAATGAAAGTGGCGTCATTGGCACCCGTACTCCGTAATGAAACTTACTAACAAACAGAAAATCACCAACTAATAAAGTTTTTTCCAACGACGAAGTTGGAATCATATAGGGTTGAATAAAATACGTATGAATTGCCGAAGCTGCAACCACAGCAAATAATATAGCACTTATCCACGAAGATACATTCTTCTTAATTACTTCATTATCTTTTCCTATATATTTAGTTGTAGGTAAATAAGTTACATAAGCTGTAAAAATTCCTAAAGTAAGAACAGAAATTAAAGTATATCGCTTTTTTCGATAACCGAAAACGTGTAACCATTCGTAATTCATTACGATAAGCATAATATTCCCAATTACAGGCAAATACATCAGAAAAAGCCACCACCACGGACGCTCTATAATTCTTAAAAATATAATATTATTATAAAAAGGTACAAAAGCCTGCCAAGCCTTATAACCTGCTTTTTCATAGCCTTTCCAAAAATATAATCCATTGATTATCTGAGCTGTAATAAGAATATAAATATATAACATAATCTGTTTTTTAAGTTAAACCTCACAAATATAGAAATTTATTTCATATAAACTCTATTTTAGTATTTTTCAAGTCCGAAAGTTAGAAAATTTATAACTGCTAAAATCCTAAATTCAAATTAAATGCTTCTCGAAATTCTTTTAGTAAAGGATTAATTTCGAGTAATTTTTCATATTTATCATCGGGAGTAACTAAGATTTTTTTGGTTAATTCCTCATTTTTAATAAGTTTTAACGAAATATCATAATTTCGTAATGATTTTCGTAAAAAATCAAGTAATCTTGCTTCATTATTAGAAATTTCTGTATAAGCAGTACTATTAGAAACCTCTAAATGAATAACTTTATCTTTAAGTTCGGGAACACTCATCTGAAAATAGGAAGCCTGAATTCGTTCTCCTTTTGCTAATAAACTTTCAATGTAAGCATTCCAAAAACGAAAAAAATCGGCTTCGGAAAACTCCTCTCGTGGCAAAGAATCTGGGTCGATAATATCCTCCTTCAAATTCTTCTTTACTTCAGTTTTTAATTGAATACTACGTATTGAAAAACTTGAAACTACCTGATTTCGTTCTTGTTTTGTTATTTTTGGAATATTATCCTGAATTCTGGAAGTTGCTGTTTGTGCATTTAATTTGTCCTCGCTAGTAGGCAAGTCAGGGCGTTTTTCTTCCTTCAAATATGGTTGATTATTAAATATGTATGCTGGAATTATGAAGCGTCCATCATTTTTTTTTTATCACCTTCAAAGGTCAGAGAAGCAAGTTGCATCAATGCAATTTCAACCAATAATCGCGGATTTTTACTGGTTCTATACTTCAAATCACAATCGTTAGCAATGGTGATGGCTTCCATCAAAAAAGGTACAGAAGCCTTTTGAGTTTGTTGCAGATACTTTTTTTGAGTCTCCTCACTTACTTCCATAAGTGAAATCGTGGTAGGATTTTTACAAACCATCAAATCTCTGAAATGACTTGCCAAACCAGATATAAAATGATGACCATCAAATCCTTGTGAAATAATATCATTAAAAGATTTTAATAACTCAGGAAGTTTATTTTCTAAAATAAGGTCTGTAATAGTAAAATACGTCTCATAATCAAGTACATTCAATATCTCAGAAGTAGCCTGACGCGTAATTTTATTCCCTGAGAAACTAACTACTCTATCAAAGATAGAAAGAGCATCACGCATCGCTCCGTCTGCCTTTTGAGCAATAATTTGAAGTGCTTCATCTTCTGCTTCAATACCTTGTTCTTGAGCAATATACTTTAAATATTCACGGGCATCATTTACTGTAATTCTCTTGAAATCAAATATCTGACATCTTGATAGAATTGTTGGAATAATTTTATGCTTTTCAGTTGTTGCCAGAATAAAAATTGCGTGTTTTGGGGGTTCTTCTAACGTTTTTAGAAAAGCATTAAAGGCTGCCGTTGAAAGCATATGTACCTCATCAATAATGTACACTTTGTATTTTCCTACCTGAGGCGGAATCCTCACTTGGTCGATAAGTCTGCGGATATCGTCCACACTATTGTTAGAAGCGGCATCTAATTCAAATACATTGAAAGCGAAGTCATTATCATCTTGTATCTCCGAAGTTTGCTCGTTAATTTTCTTTGCCAAAATCCTAGCACAAGTAGTCTTCCCTACACCACGAGGTCCTGTAAAGAGGAGTGCCTGAGCCAAATGATTGTTCTCAATGGCATTCATAAGGGTATTGGTAATTGCTTGTTGCCCAACTACATCACGAAATGACTGCGGACGATATTTTCTTGCGGATACTACAAAATGATTCATACTGCAAAAGTAAAACGTTTTATGCAAAAAAACAAAAACTTAATCTCCTAAAAAAGTTCTGAGATTAAGTTCCCTAATTTTTAATTTTCTATTTCCTTACTGAACAAATAATCATAGAATTTTTCAAAAATAATTTTAAACCATTCGGTGTATTTTTGCGGATTTTGTTCAATATCTTTCTTGATATTTTCTGGTAGCTCCCATTTCCAATCAGCGACCTCTTCTGGGTTTATGTTTGGGTTTTCTTCATAATATCCAAGCAAAACGTGGTCATATTCGTGCTCTGTAAGTCCATTGTCAAAAGGGGCTTTATAAATGAAAGAAATAACATCTGTCAGCTCAGTTATAAATCCCATTTCTTCTTGCAAACGTCGTTTTCCTGCTTCCACATTCGTTTCATTTTCACGCTGATGGCTACAACAAGTATTTGTCCACAAACCAGGAGAATGATATTTATGCAAGGCTCTTTGTTGTAACATTACTTCTCCTTTTTGGTTCATTATAAAAACAGAAAAAGCCCGATGAAGTAACGCTTTTTCATGTGCTTCCAGCTTAGGCATCAAGCCAATAGGATTATTTTGTTCATCTACCAATATTACTTTTTCTTCTTCCATTGATATTGTGCAACAAATTCTTATTCATTAATTTGAACTATATCTCCTTTTTCAATTCCCCATTTATCCGATAATCCTCCGTTTATTTCTAAAACGTACATCGCAGGTCCTTCCGATGGGAGCGAAGTTTCGTCATAAGGTTTAGCTCTTTTGGCGATGCTAACAACCTTTTTATCTTTATCCAAATAAATGATATCCAACGAAAACTGGGTATTTTTCATATAAAATGAACGCATTTCCTCTTCAGGAAAAATAAAAAACATTCCTTGAGTTTCGTCCATTCCCTTACGATACATTAGCCCCAAACTTGTTTCTTCAGGTGTGTTGGCAAACTCTACGTCTATTTTCTTGAGTAAATTGCCATCTTTAAAAATTGACAATTCAGCTTCCTTAGTAAACTCAATTTCAGGAGCTTTAATCTCATTTTCTTGAAATGTAATCTTCTTTTCCTCAGAAGAAAGAAGCCCTGATAGAGCGTACACCAATATTGCAAGTCCCACAAATCCTAACGCAAAATGTACAAAATATTTTCTAAAAAAATTCATATTTTTTATGCTTTACTTTTCTTGAACAATAAATAAAATCCAGCAATTATAAAAGGTAAACTTAACCATTGCCCCGTTGAAAATAATCCTAAAGTACTTTCAAACCCACCTTGGCTTTCCTTTACAAATTCTACTGCAAAACGAATACCCCAAAGAATAACTAAAAACAAACCAAAAATGAAATAAGGTTGCTGTTTTTTGTCGGTTTTCCAATAAAAATACCATAAAATCCAGAACAATATAAAATAACCAAACGCCTCATACAACTGAGCTGGATGTTGATATGGAATACTTGCCAACACTTCAGAAAAACGAGGATCGGAAGCAATTAAATCATAAGCCTCATTAGGCGTATTCGTTCCTGTGATCTTCATTGCCTCACGAGAAGAAATCGCTCCTCCTTGAACAAATTTTACTCCTAAAGGAAAACTTTCGTTCACTATTTTTCCGTTAATTTCAGAATTGAAGAAGTTTCCAAATCGCACAAACATTCCCCCGATAGAAATAGGAATCACTACCCTATCCAAAATCCACGAAAGGGAGATGTCTTTGTATTTTCTGACATACAAAATCATCGCAATAATAATTCCCACTGCAGCTCCGTGACTCGCCAAACCTGAAAACCCAGTAAGTTGAAATTCAGGCTCAAACCGAACAGGCAAAAATATCTCTAAGAGATGATGCTTAAAATAATCCCAATCGTAAAAGAAACAATGCCCAAGACGAGCTCCTATCAGTGTAGCTAAAGCCGTGTAAATGAATAGTGTATCTAGCTGTTGTAACGTTTTCCCTTCATTGAGATAAATTTTCTTCATCAAATACCAACCCAAACCAAAAGCCACAACAAACATCAAGCTATAATAACGTAGACTTATGTTAACAACAGGAATTGTAAATAAAGCCTCATCTGGATTCCAGATAAAATTCAAAAGTATCATCAAATTTAACGTTTTAATTATTTGTTTTCTTTCAAAATGGCTGATAATCGACTGAGGGTTTCTTCCTTGCCAATAACTTCCATAATATCAAATATGTGTACACCTTTCATCTCACCCACCAAAGCTAAACGAAGTGGAGGCATCACCTGTCCAAATCCGTAACCCTTTTCAGAGATGTATTTTTTGACATTTTCTTCTAAAACTGAAGAAGAAAAGTCCGTTGTATGATTTATGATTTCAGCTACTTCGGAAAGAATTACATTTGTATCCTCTTTCCATTGTTTTTTCAAGGCCTTTTCATCATATTTTTCGGGTTTTTGGAAAAAATAATTCCCTAATTCCCAAAAATCAGAAACAAAAGTTGCCCTTTCTTTAATTAATGCAACTACTTTTTCTATTATTTCGATTGATCTTGAAATATTCTTTTCAGAAAGAATTTTTTCAAATTCACAAGCTAACTCAATATTTGATTTTTTCTGCAAATATTGATGATTAAACCACTGAGCTTTTTCGATATTAAATCTCGCACCTGCTTTATGAACCCGCTCTAAATCAAATAATTCAGTAAGTTGTTGCAATGAAAAAATTTCTTCATCATTACCAGGATTCCAACCTAAAAGTGCTAAAAAGTTAACCAAAGCTTCTGGAAAATATCCTTCTCCTCTAAATCCCTTTAGCATTCCATTCTCTTCCTGCCAATCCATTGGAAAAACGGGAAAGCCTAATTTTATTCCGTCACGTTTACTCAACTTTCCATTTCCTACAGGCTTCAAAATCAATGGCAAATGTGCAAACTGTGGAGCTTCCCATCCAAAAGCACGATATAACAAAACGTGCAACGGCATTGATGGCAACCATTCTTCACCGCGAATTACGTGTGAGATTTCCATCAAGTGATCATCAACAATATTGGCTAAGTGATACGTTGGCATTCCATCACTTTTGAATAAAACCTTATCATCTAACGTTTTGGTATCAACAGTTACTTCACCACGAATCAAGTCATTCATTTTCAACACTTCATCGTGGGGCATTTTAAATCGAATTACGAACTCCTCTCCCCTTTCGATTCGCTTCTGAACTTCCTCTTTGGTGAGGGCTAACGAATTTTTTAATTGCTGTCGATTACTCCAATTATAAATGAATGTTTTATCTTCTGCTTCATACTTTTTTCTGTAATCATCAAGCTCCTCTGCTGTATCAAACGCATAGTATGCCCAACCTTTTTCAAGAAGTTCATCGGCATATTTTTTGTAGATTTCTTTACGTTCACTTTGGCGATACGGAGCGTGTTTTCCCTCTTTTCCAACACCTTCATCATACGGAATTCCACACCAATTTAGTGAATCAATGATGTATTTTTCAGCACCTTCCACATACCGATTTTGGTCAGTATCTTCTATACGAAGTAAAAACTCCCCTCCGTGTTTTTTAGCGAATAAATAGTTGAATAAAGCGGTACGCACTCCGCCTATATGTAATGCTCCTGTTGGGCTTGGAGCAAATCGAACTCTTACCATAATTTGTATCTTAGTGGTTAGTAATTATCTTTACAATCTTCAGTTTAATTACAATGATTTCAAATCCTTAATTACTTTGAATGCTACATCTACTTGATATTCAGGAACAATAATAGTAAACTCATTCGCAGTGGAAATCACTTCATTCATTGAAACCCCCTCCCAAGCCAATCTCTGAAATATAAAATAATAAATACCTGGTACAGAGACATTTTCCTCAGGAAGCTTTACACTTATTGAACCCAAATTTGTGAATTTATGCAGACACTTTTCATTCCTGAAAACTTCTTCAACAGTTGCCTCTATGGAGTTACTAACAATCAAACTGGTTTCATTTACTCCTCTTGATGTTGTATAAAAGATATCCTTAGAATTTTGAATTTTTTTCAGTAGTTCAGCTTGGCTATTTAAAATTGTTTCGGACACCAGAAAAGTATAATCCGTTAAATTAGAACGAACTATAATCTCTCCGATATTTTTCAAAACCTTGACAATACGATGAGTTGAACGAAACTCCATATCGGTAGACAAACGTTTCAAAGCCATTACAATTGCTCCATTACGCACCTCTCGGTTTGTTGTATCATTTTGAATTTCTTTACGAATGATACGTGCAAGAGAAGTCAAATTTATAATCCCCTGTGAGAGTGCTGTTTGCAAAAAGGGCTTTGATTTAATATAATTTTCAACGGCAGACGATACTGTTTTCATCAGATTATTTTCTAAAAAGATTATTTTTGTTACAAAAGTACAATAAAAAATAATTTTGTAACAATAATTTTATTTTTTTATTTTCTTTAACTTTCAAAAAGAATAAAAAGCATCTTCTATGTAATTGATAGTAAATTCAAAACTATTTTTAACAATTGAAATAATATCAAACTGAACTTCTAAGTTCAAATCTTTTTTTTCAACATAATGATTTGCAGCCCTTACTATCAGGTCAATTTTTTGTTTGTTAACAAAACTTTCTGGCTCTCCATAAGCTGTTGAAGTTCGGGCTTTTACTTCAGTTATATGCAAGATATTGCCTTTTTGCGAAATGATATCAATTTCGGCGTGTCCGAATATAAAATTACGTTCCAAAATTTGATGCCCGTTCTCTACCAAAAAATTTGCCGCAATTTGTTCGGCTTCTTTACCAAATTCATTATGAATTGCCATAGTTATACGATTTTATAACTTCTTAAAACACTATCAAATAAAAACTTAAAATCCGTGAAATGACAAAACACTCACGGATTTCTTTCAAAATTATAATTAAAATTTTCTATCCAATTACTTTTTTACCTCTTTAGGTGCATTCAATTTTCTTGACATTTCCATAGAAATAGCAGAACGCTCAAATTTTATTTTACCAGCAAGAGTTTCTATAACGCAACTATCATCTGTAAGCTCAACTATACGTCCGTGCATACCACTCTTAGTTATTACATTATCTCCTTTTTTCATTTCTTGAACGAAGTTTTTTTCTTGCTTTTGTCGTTTCATCTGCGGACGAATCATAAGAAAATAAATTACCGCAAACATCAATATAATCGGTCCGAATTGATTAAGTATTGCCATTGTTGTTATTAATTTAAAATTATTTTTATATCTATTTTTTTGAAATTTTTTAGAGTAGTCCTCTACCTATTTTATTAAGTTCTTTCTTTTCTTGAAATTCCTTAGATAAATTATCAAGAATTCCATTAATAAAAATACTACTTTTTTCTGTTGAATACTCCTTGGCTATCTCAAGATACTCATTTAGAGTTACTTTTACAGGAATTGTTGGGAATTTCAAAAACTCACAAATAGCCATTTTTATGATTATATTATCTAACACAGCTATACGATCTTTATCCCAATTAAGTGTTTTTTCGTTTACGTAGCTTTGTAACTTTTCGTCATTTAATGTTACCTTTTTCAGAAGGTCAGTTGCAAATAGTTTATCATCATCATTTTTGAAAAGTTTTGGCACAAAGTACTTTTCGTTACTATCTGATCTCAAATTCTTCAATAATTTTAAAATAAATGTATTAACTATTGAAAAATCATCTATCCAAGTTAAGTTAAATCCTTCTATATAATCGTAAATCTTATCGTCAGGAGCGATTATTCCCTTAAAAATATCAACAACAAAATCCTTATCTATGTCAAAATCAGATTTCTTTTCAGATGCATATCTTTTGTATATATCACTATCTATAATTTTTTTATAAATAATTTTAACATACTCGCTATCCAAATCCCAGCAATTCATTTGAGCGTTGTTAATTGCATCTTGCAACATTTCATTTTTTGAAATGAGATTAAAAACCTGATTATCAACTATTTTTTTATTCAGATTCTTATCTTGTGTTGTTGCTAAATATTTCTTCTGTGCAACTTCGAATTGCGTAACAGCCATATTGTGAAGCTCTTTCAGAAGAGAAAAGGTTAACAAGTAAAGTTTGAATGTATCGCTTGTGCTATTTTGTAAAAATTTTAATTCTTTGTCCAAGCTCTGACTTTGACTTTGTGTCATTGCATAAATGGACTGCATCACCTTCACTCTGATATGTCTTCGTGTTAACATAAACTTAAGAACTATGAAAATATGGTTTTGATTATCAGTATTATTTTTCTGGTGCAAAAGTAGAAAAATAAAACAAAAAAACAAACTCTAAGTTGATTTTGAGAATATGAAAAAAAAAGACCACAAAAACGCTTTACAATTGAAATATATTGATATTTTTGCACCAAAAAATAACAAATGAATACATCTCGGAAAAGTATGGAAAAAAATAAAAGTCGTAGTATTAAATACCTGAAGTCTTTTTACATCAAGGATTATTTAACAATCATTTTAGGATTAGCCCTTTTTACTATTGGATTAACTGGATTTATCCTTCCAAACAGAATTGTAACTGGCGGACTTTCAGGAGTTTCCATTATTGTTAAATATGTAACTGACATTGAAATATGGAAAACAAGTTTGGTGGTAAATATCGTTTTATTAGCAATCGCTTTCCGTGCTGTGAACCGCCAATACGTTATTCGAACACTATTGGGAATAGGTTTATTATCACTGATGCTGAGTTTCGGGGAATCTTACTTACAACCATATTTCTCTGAAAACCCACCAGTTAGAGATGGATTTCTTTCTGCAATTGTAGGAGGACTTTTTTGCGGTACAGGTCTGGGATTGGTCTTCTCGGTAAATGGAAGTACGGGAGGAACCGACATCATAGGTGCTTTAGTAACAAAGTATTATCGCATTAGTCTTGCTCGTATTTTATTAATCGTTGATGTTCTGATAGTTGTATCATCATATTTCATTTTAGATGGTGATAAAGAAACTTTAGAAAGAACTATTTATGGATTAATTCTCTTGCCTTTGATGTGGCAAATGGTTGAAATTGTTATAAATGGAGCTCGTCAATCGGTTCAGTTATTCATTTTCTCAAAACATTATGACGAAATTGCCACCCACATTAACACGGAAATAAAACGTGGTTGCACAGTAATTGATGGTCTTGGTTGGTATTCTCAAACGCCTCAGAAAGTGGTAATTGTAATTGCACGACGAACCGAAGCTACTTCCATTTTTCGATTAGTAGGAAGCATTGACCCTGAAGCTTTTGTAACCAAAGCGACTGTGATGGGCGTTTACGGAAAAGGATTTGACAAGCTTAATTAATTGAAATATAAACAGTGTTTTTTGTCCGTAGTTTTTTACAAATATTCTAAGCTACGGACTTTTTTATTTTTGCTCTTCGCTTTTCCATTTTTTTATATTACCTTTGCCCGTATTCATTAATTTTTAGAACTCAAAATTTTATGGCAACAATCACATTAAAAGGTGACACTATCCATACGGAAGGAGAGCTACCAAAGGTAGGTAATGTATCACCTAATTTTACAGCTGTTTCAACAGAATTAGCAGAAGTCTCTTTAAACAATTTTAAAGGAGAAAGAGTTGTTTTGAATATTTTTCCAAGCATCGACACGGGAGTTTGTGCTGCCTCTGTTCGCAGATTCCACAAAGAACTAAGTAACCTAAAAAATGTAAAAATACTTTGTATTTCAAAGGATTTGCCTTTTGCATTAAACCGCTTTTGTGGTGCAGAAGGTATTGATAACTTAGTAATGCTTTCTGATTTCAGAGGAGATTTTGGAAATAATTATGGTGTTACAATTATTGACGGACCTTTAAAAGGCCTACTTTCTCGCTCCATAATCGTTTTAGATGAAGAAGGAAATGTTACTTATACTGAACAAGTAAGTGAAACAGCTAACGAACCTGACTATGAGGCTGCATTAGCAAAACTGAAATAATACAATATTTTAAAATCAATAAATTGAGGGTGAAAGAAAATTCATTCTCAATTTTTTCATTTCTATTTTCAATTTCATATAAATGGGACAAAAAAAGCAAAAGCAAACGGATAAAAAACCTAAAAATCAGTCTGATAAATCAAAACAACGAAAATTAATTTTTGGAATTGTTCTGATCGGTATTTCCCTTTTCTTAATCATCACATTTGTGTCCTATTTTTTTACTTGGCAAACCGACCAGAGTATTTGGTCTGAAGTTGGCAATCGGCAGGAGAAAGCAAACAATCTTACCAGCAAAATAGGTGCTTATTTAGGGTATATTTTCATCTATAAAGGTTTTGGTCTGGCTACGCTTATTCCTATAAGTTTACTGTTTCTTTCAGGACTAAAAATCACTTTCAACTTAAAAATCCCTATGCTGAACCGATGGTTTTGGGGAGCTCTATGGACTATTTTTATCGCTACGTTTTTAGGTTTCTTTTCAGGAAAAGCAAGTATTCTTGGAGGTGTTTCAGGATTTGAAATCAATCATTTTCTTCAAGATTATTTGGGACGTTTTGGCACGATATTACTTCTACTATTATTTTTAACTTTATACATTGTTTTCAAAGCTAACCTTACACCAGAAAAAGTTAGTGCTATTTTTTCTGATATATTTTCAAAATTTAAAAGAGATAAAATAACACACGATGTAGAAAATTCAATCAAAAATACTGATAATAAAGAAGATAACGAAATCAATAAAAATAGTATTCTCACAAAAGAAAAAGAAGCTGAAAAATTAGATGTTTTCACTCATAAAAAGGAAATTCCTTTTCTTGATAATATCGAAAATGAAAAACCACAAGAGCTTGAAATTGAAAATGATTTCTTCATCACAAATATAAAAGAACCTGATTTTGAGGTAGAAAAACCAAAAACAGAGGAAATTGATCCAGAATTGTTAGCTCAAAAATTAGTAGAAAATTATGGAGAATATGACCCTCGTTTGGACTTAAGTGAATATAAATTCCCTTCAATTGAATTATTAATTGAGCCAAAAGATAACGGAATCATCATCAATCAAGAAGAATTAGAGGAGAATAAAAACACTATCGTTCAAACACTTAAGGATTATAAAATTGAAATTTCACAAATAAAAGCTACCATTGGTCCTACCGTTACGCTTTATGAAATTGTTCCCGCTGCAGGTATCCGTATTTCAAAAATCAAAAATTTGGAAGATGATATCGCTCTTTCATTAGCTGCATTAGGAATTCGTATCATTGCTCCCATTCCAGGAAAGGGAACTATTGGTATTGAAGTTCCTAACAAAAAACCTACGACGGTTTTTATGCGTTCGATGATTACTTCTCCAAAGTTTCAACACGCTGAGATGGAGCTTCCTGTGGCTTTCGGAAAAACAATCAGTAATGAAACTTTTGTTGCCGATTTAACCAAAATGCCACACCTTTTGATGGCTGGTGCTACTGGACAAGGAAAATCAGTTGGTTTGAACGTGGTACTTACATCATTACTCTATAAAAAACACCCAGCCGAAGTAAAGTTTGTACTTGTTGACCCTAAAAAAGTAGAACTTACACTTTTCAACAAAATCGAACGTCATTTTTTAGCAAAATTACCCGATAGTGAAGATGCTATAATTACTGACAATAAAAAAGTAGTCAATACGTTGAATTCTCTTTGTATCGAAATGGATAACCGATATGAACTTCTGAAAAATGCAATGGTTCGTAATATCAAAGAATACAATGCCAAATTCAAAGCTCGACAATTAAACCCGAATGAAGGGCATCGTTTCTTGCCATACATTGTACTGGTTGTCGATGAATTTGCTGACCTTATTATGACTGCTGGAAAAGAAGTTGAACTACCCATTGCCCGTTTAGCCCAATTAGCCCGAGCCATTGGTATTCACTTAATTATAGCTACTCAACGTCCGTCCGTAAACGTTATTACGGGTATTATCAAGGCAAACTTCCCCGCAAGGATTGCTTTTCGTGTAACCTCAAAAATTGATTCTAAAACTATTTTAGATGGTTCTGGTGCAGAACAACTTATAGGTAGAGGTGATATGCTTTACACACAAGGTAACGAGCCTATTCGTATTCAATGTGCCTTTGTTGATACTCCTGAAATAAATCATATAACGGAATATATTGGAGCTCAGAAAGCGTATGCAGATGCTTATTTATTGCCTGAATATGTTGGAGGCGAGAGCGAAGTTTCTGATTTAGATTTTGATCCATCAGACAGAGACCCACTCTTTAGGGAAGCAGCCGAGATCATCATCAATGCACAACAAGGTTCTGCTTCACTTCTGCAACGTAAATTAAAACTGGGATACAATCGTGCAGGACGACTCATTGACCAATTAGAACACGCAGGAATTGTAGGTCCGTTTGAAGGAAGTAAAGCAAGACAAGTTTTAATACAAGATATCACATCCTTAGACAGACTTTTGGAAGGAATGTAGTCTTTTTAATTGTAAATTAATAAATTAAGTTTTTTGGAACAATTATTGATATAACAAATACAACATCAAAAAAATAAATTGAAATGAAAAAAATATTTTTAGTATTTATCGCATTATGTGGATTTTTTGCAAACGGACAAAATAGCGATAGAGCCAAAAAAATGTTAGACGAAGTTTATAGCAAAATCACAAGTTACGAAAATATTTACATTGATTTTAAGTATAATTTGGACAATATGGCTGAAAACATTAGTCAAGAAACAAAGGGAAATGTCACTTTGGCCAAAAACAAATATGTTTTAAACTATTTGGGCTCCACAAGAATATATGACGGAAACAAAACGTACACAATAGTTCCTGAAAATGAAGAAGTTGTTATAGAAACAACATCTAATGAAGATGATGCTGCTATCACGCCTTCAAAAATGCTGACTTTTTATAAAAAAGGATATAATTACAAATGGGATATTGAGCAAAATGTACGTGGAAGAAAAATTCAATACATTGAGTTAAAACCTCAAAAAACAAATTCTGAAATAAAACAAATCTTATTAGGAATTGATGTACAAACAAAACACATCTATAACCTGATTGAAATTGGAAAAAATGGAACAAAAACAACCATTACCGTAACAAGTTTTAAAACCAATCAGCCTGTTCCTGCTAATCTTTTCAAATTTGACAAAGAAAAATATAAAAAGGAAGGGTATTATATTTCAGAATTGTAGAATTCTTGGCTTTCTGAAAATTCAAATTGAAAGTGCTTTTCAGTAAAACATTGAATAAATATCGAATTTGAGAATTGTAAAACGCAAACTTTGAAAATTTTAGATAGATATATATTGATGCAGTTCCTAAAAAATTTTTTGGGAACTCTTTCCATTTTAATTCTTATTTTTATTTTCCAAACTATCTGGACCTACATTGATGAACTTGCCGGGCGTGGTTTGGAATTATGGGTGATTGGTAAGTTCTTACTGCTTTTCATTCCACAATTGATTCCCATTATTTTGCCGTTGGCCGTTGTTGTTTCCTCGATAATGACCTTCGGTGCTTTTGCTGAGCATTACGAGTTTGCAGCAATGAAGGCCTCTGGAATTTCATTGATGAGGATAATGCGTCCTTTAATCATTCTGATGGTAATTTTAAGTGGGATTACTTTTTTCTTGGTAAATAACGTTATTCCTGTGGCTTATCGAGAAGCGTACACATTACGAAGAAACATTGCCAAAGTAAAACCTGCTATGGCTATTCCCGAAGGAATTTTCTCAAATATTGGTGATGATATAAGCATAAAAGTTAACAATAAACACGGCGAGAATGACGAATTCCTTGAAAAAGTTATCATACATAAAAAGACTCCAGATAAAGTTAACAGAGTGGTTATCAATGCAGAAAAAGGAGAATTAAAAAGCGGAAACAATAATGATTTTCTTCAATTAATTCTTGAAGATGGTACCTATTATGAGGATATCAAAGCAAGAAATTATGCACAACAAGAAAGATTTCCGTTTGCTAAAGTTCACTTCAAAAAATATATTATCAACCTTGACCTTTCTCATCTGAATAATGTAGATTTTAACGAAAAATCAGATATAACAACCTATAAAATGATGAATGTAGGTCAGTTAAACTATGCGATTGATTCTTTAAAAACAGACTTCAAACAAAATTTAACTGATCAAGGAAATAGTATGTTCCGCCGTACTGGAATTTTAAATCTGAGTACAACAGCAGAAAACAAAAACTCTGAAAACAAAGAAAAACTTGATGTAAAATCAATTGATGATTTAACTAATCTCCTTGATGATTACAAAAAAATTCAAGTATGGGATGTTGCTATTAGTAACAATAAAAGTCAGTTTGATAACCTCGAATTTCGACAAAGCGAAGTGGAATATCGTTACAAGCTTATGAATCTGCACATTATTATTCTTAATGATAAATTTGCTCTTACTGTAGCTTGTTTTGTACTATTTTTTGTGGCAGCTCCTTTGGGTGCTTTGATTCGTAAAGGAGGAATTGGTTTGCCTTTGGTTGTGGCAATGTTTCTCTTTCTGTCATATCATTTTATCGGTATGTTCATCAAGAATATTGCAGAAAACAATACCATAAGCCCTGTACTTGCCCCGTGGATTTCTACTTTGGCTATGTTACCTTTAGGATTTTACCTAACTTCACGCGTGGCAACAGATAAGCCTATTTTCCAATTTGAACGAATTAGTCGTTTATTTAACAAATTGAAAAAGAAAAAATAAACTTTTCCCAAAAACAAATGAAATATTACATTATTGCAGGTGAAGCTTCTGGTGATTTACACGGAGCCAGTTTGATGAAATCCATCATAAAAAAAGACCCAAAAGCAGAGTTTCGTTTCTGGGGTGGTGACAAAATGCAACAAGTCGGCGGAAAGATTGTTAAACACTATCGTGATTTGGCCTTTATGGGGTTTTGGGAAGTTGTTACCAATCTAAAAACCATTTTGAACAATATTCATTTCTGCAAAAAAGACATTACTGACTATCAACCAGATGTATTAATTTTCATTGATTATCCTGGTTTTAATATGCGAATTGCAAAGTGGGCTAAACAGCAGAAAATCCAAACAGACTACTATATTTCACCACAAATTTGGGCTTGGAAAGAAAATCGCATCAAAGCAATAAAACATGATATTGATAATATGTACGTTATTTTACCTTTTGAAAAGGATTTTTACGAAAAGAAACATCAGTTTCCTGTGCATTTTGTGGGGCACCCCTTGCTCGATGCTATCACACAATATGAAAAGGTAGATGAAATCACTTTCAAGCAAGAAAATGGATTAGACAGTCGCCCTGTCATCGCTCTTTTACCAGGTAGTCGAAAACAAGAAATTTCAAAAATGCTTTCCATTATGACTTCTATTACAGAAAGTTATAATAAATATCAGTTTGTAATAGCTGGAGCACCTTCTCAGGAATTATCAATTTACAAACAATTCCTTGATAAGGAAAATGTCCGTTTTGTAAGTGGAAAAACCTATGAATTACTATCTATATCAACCGCCGCAATAGTAACCAGTGGCACGGCAACGTTGGAAACTGCTCTTTTTAACGTTCCTGAAGTGGTTTGTTACAAAGGAAATTGGCTATCTTATCAAATCGCTAAACGCATTATTAATCTGAAATACATATCATTAGTAAATCTAATAATGGATAAGCCAGTTGTTACAGAACTAATTCAAAATGAATTCAATAAAGCTAATTTAAAAATTGAATTGAATAAAATTTTGGATAAAAATAACAGAGAGAGAATGCTGAAAGATTATAGTGAATTACGAAAAAAACTCGGAGGTTCAGGTGCTAGTGACCGTACCGCCGAGTTAATTATTAATTCTGTTAGTTACAAATAACTTTTTCGAAAAAATTAATTATTTCTCACTCAATATTTTAATAAAATCATCAATTATATTGTTTCCTTTATCTTGGTTGTACCATTTTTGTAATTCTTCTTTAAATTCTGTAGATAATTTTCCGTGTTCAGCTTTGTAATCTTCTACCATTTTAGTAGCAATTGACGGACGGGAACCCCACGAAGCTAACACATTATCCTCCAAATCTAAAATTACAACAATTGGAATTGCTTTTCCTCCATTAGTGAGAAATAAATTCATAAGTTCCTCATTTTCATCTCTGAAAACTAATTTTACCGTAATTTTAGGATTCAATTCTGCTATTTTGTTAATAACAGGAACTATCTGAGCGGCATCTCCACACCAAGTTTCTGTAATTATAAGAAAAGTAACACTTTTTGAATAATTCTTAAAAAAATCAGCCTTTTCTTCTGATATTTTTATAGTTTTATCCAATCTTTTATAGCGTTTCTCATTAAGTGCTGTGTAGTCGATGAGTGCTTGCGTTTGTTCTGGACCACTGGTTTTGCCCTCTTCTACCATCTTATCAATCATATTCCGATAAGTGGTGTAAGATATGCTATTCAACAAACTTTTTTGAATAATTTGCTTTTTCTCCATATGAAATTAATTTTTTAGCAAAGGTAAGAAATATTCTATCTATTTAATAATTTTCTATTTTCTTGTTGTAATGACTGAATTTGATTTAATAATCTGTTTATAATTTCCAGACCTGGCATATTCACTTCCAAATCGTAATACCAATTAGTAAATCGTTCAAAATTAGGCAATTGTTCATAGTTTAGATAAATAACCTCATCAATCATTTCAGTTTGAATTAATCCACAAGCTTCCAATTCATCGAAAAAAGTAACTTCAATGTTGTATATCCTAATAATTTCTTCTCTTGAAATTCTCCCTTCCATAATTTACGAATTTTTAAGTTGTTCAAATAAATCTTTTTGCTTATCTGTCAAGTTTTTAGGTAGCTGAACTTCATATGTGATAAACAAATCTCCAAACTCTCCTTCTTTCTTATAAATAGGATAACCTTTTCCTTTCAAACGCACAGTTGCTCCATTCTGAGTTTCGGGTTGTACTTTTAGTTTTACTTTTCCTTCCAAAGTTTCCACCTCAATTTCTCCGCCTAATATTGCGGTATACAAATCTATCAAAACTTTGGTTTTCAAATCATTATTTACACGTTCAAATTGAGTATCAGGCTGAATATTAAATGTTATGTACAAATCTCCACTAGGTCCTCCATTGAATCCCTTACTACCATAACCTTTCAACTTTATTTGCTGACCATCGTAAACCCCAGCTGGTATGGTTATACGAATATTTCTCCCGTTGACAGAAAACATCTTTTGTTGTTTTTTCGCTGCCTCCCTGAAAGAAAGCGACATTTCAGCATAAACATCTTGCCCTTTAAATTTACCCGAAGCACGGCTATAGGAACTTTCTCCGAAACCTGCCCCTCCAAACATATCTCTGAAGAAGTCGGAATAATCAGATGCATTTTCATAATCCGATTCGTCAAAACCAGTTCTTGAATAATGACGTTTCGCACTTTCGTACTCTTCTCCGTGTTTCCAATTCTCCCCATATTTGTCGTACTTTGCCCGACTTTCTGGATTGCTGAGAACCTCGTTAGCTTCGTTAATTTCTTTAAATTTTTGTTCTGAAACTTTATCACCAGGATTCATATCTGGGTGAAATTTTCTGGCTAGTTTTCTATACGCCTTTTTTATTTCTTCAGAAGTTGCTGTTCTTTCAACTCCCAAAACTTTATAGTAGTCTACATATACCATATAAAAAAAATTAGCAGTGTCGCCACAAATATAAAACAATAAAAACAGAAAGACAAAAAATTAAGGCTATCTTAAAAAAAGATAGCCTTAAACAAAAGTTGCGGTATATGCCAAACTCTATTATTTTTTCAATAAATCTCTGATTTCTGCAAGTAATTCCTCTTGTGTAGGTCCTGCTGGAGCTGCCGGAGCTGCTTCCTCTTTTTTCTTCATTTTATTAATTCCTTTAATCATCACAAACAATATGAAAGCAATGAAAATAAAGTTAATAACAGCTGCTAAAAACTTACCATAAGATACTCCATTCCAAACGAGTTCTTCTAATTTATTTGCTCCTGCGGCTTCCAAAGCTGGAGTTAGTAACAATGGTGTAATCACATCTGATACCAATGAATTAACGATTGCACCAAAAGCTCCTCCGATGATAACACCGACAGCCAAGTCAATAACATTTCCTCTTACTGCAAATTCTTTAAATTCTTTTAAAAATCCCATAACTACTTGATTTTTTGTTTTAAAATTATTTTAATTTAATCTTCGGGACAAATGTAATTAGAAAACAAATATAAAAAAAACAAAATTGCAATTTTTAATAAAACTTTAATAATTTTGAAGTATGAATAGATAAATAATATTAAATCTAATTTCCTTTGTAAAAGTTTATTTCCTTTAAAACGTCCAACACATCACACTGATAATCAAACCATTTAATATTTTGATTTTTACCAAACCAAGTATATTGTCGTTTGGCAAAACGCCGAGTATTTTTCTTGATTTCCTCTATTGCAAAATCCAACGAATATTTTCCTTCAAAAAAATCGAATAGCTCTTTATAACCAACTGTTTGTAAAGCATTTAAATTTTTATAAGGAATTAGTTGTTGAACTTCACGGAGTAAGCCTTTCTCCAACATTTGTTCAACTCGCATATTAATTCGCTGATAAACAATATTCCTATCAGCAGTAAGCCCAATTTCTATATTTGAAAAATTTCTTATTACTTGTTTTTTATTCAGAAAAGAAGAGTATGGTTTCCCACTTACCAAACAGACTTCCAAAGCCCGAATTAATCGTTGCGGATTTTGTGTGTCCATTCGGGAATATTGCTCAAAATCTAATTTTTTTAATTTTTGTTGCAAAAATTCTATTCCATTTTGAAGATATTTCTGTTTTAATTCCTCTCGGACTTCCTCTGGAACCTCAGGAAATTCATCAAGTCCTTTTATAACTGCATCGGCATAAAGCCCACTTCCTCCCACCATTATCACAACTCTCTTATTTTCAAAGAGTTCATCAAGAAGTCTGATAGCATCACGCTCAAAATCTCCTACAGAATAAGGCTCGAAAATACTTTTATGTTGAATGAAATGATGTTTTACAGCGTCCAATTCAGTCAATTCTGGAACAGCTGTACCAATTTTCATTTCTTTAAAAAACTGACGAGAATCACACGAAATAATCTCTGTATCAAATTGTTTTGCTAATTCTATTGCTAAAGATGTTTTACCAATAGCAGTGGGTCCGACAATGGTTATCAACAAATTATCACATTCTTTCATCATCTTTTTCTCTTCCTAGCAATACCCCACATTTGCAACAAAATTTAGCTCCTTGTTGATGATTTTTGTTGCTACAATTCGGACATATAATCGCATCTATATCTTGCTCTTTTTGGTATTCCTCGTCTTCTTTTATACCAATTTTTTTTGTTTTTACTCGTGAATATTCCGCTGTAACAATTCCTGTTGGAACGGCAATTATGCCATATCCCAAAACCATTACAAAGGAAGCTACCATTTGCCCGAGTGTTGTTGCTGGAGCAATATCTCCGTAACCTACTGTGGTTAAAGTTACTATACACCAATAAATACTACGAGGAATACTGGTAAATCCACTTTCCTCACTTTCTATAACATACATCAATGAACCCAAAAGAATACATATTACTAAAACAAAATAAATAAAAACCATTATTTTGGTTCGACTGGTTCGCAATGCCATTTTCAGTTCTTCTCCCTGATTCATAAAATTTGCAAGTTCCAAAATACGGAAAACACGCAACAAACGTAAGGCTCGAACCACAGAAAGGGCTTTCGAACCAGGGATAAAAAATGATAAGTACATAGGCAAAATAGAAATCAAATCAATTATTCCATAAAAACTGAATATGTACTGCAAAGGTTTTCTATTGGAAATAATTCGCAAGATGTATTCAAGTGTAAAAAAAACCGTGATAAACCATTCCAAAAACACTAAAGTTCCGTGAGCTTGATGATCAATATCCTTCACAGTTTCTAACATTACCATAATCACACTGAGGAAGATAAGTATCAACAAAACAATATCAAAAAGCTTACCCAAAGGCGTATTGGTACCATAAATAATAACGTACGCCTGTTGTTTTAAAATATCGTATTTTGATTTTATTACACCTCGCATAATTTAAGGATTTTACACTGAATACTTCATCAAATTTTTAGTTAATCACCTGAAAGCCAATTTCTAAAAGAATAAAAATTTTGTGGAGCAACTCCGTGTCCTACAGGGAATTCCTCATACACATACTCAATTCCTAAGTTTTCTAAAAACTCAGGTGTTTTTCTTGCCCACTCAATTGGAATTACCTGATCGCTGGTGCCGTGTGAAACATAAAAGTGTAAAGCAGAATGATTTTCATTGGCATAACCTTCTTTTAAAATTTCCAAATTCAAATATCCACTTAAAGCTATCACATTGCGAATTTTACGAGGATACGAAATAGCAAGAGCCATACTGAGAATGCTTCCTTGGCTAAACCCTAACAAAGTGATATTCTTTGTATCTAAATTAAATAATTTACAAGCTTCATCAATAAAATTGACCACTAAATCACGTGACTTTACAGCCTGTTCATTATTGCTCCACTTTCCTTGCTCTTCATCAAAATTTATTGAATACCAAGCATATCCAAATTCAGGAAGCCTGTAAGGAGCTCTTAATGAAATAATTGTATATTCTTTTGGCAATTCTTCTGCAAAAGAAAATAAATCCTCTTCGTTACTTCCATAACCGTGAAGCATAAAAATAACAGGGGGACGCTTGATTTTTACTAAAGGCTCACGCATAATATACTTTAAGGGTAAAGAATTGTTTGTTTCCATATTTTAGTTTTCTATTTTAATTATTTTCTTGATTTACAAATCATTAATTTTCTGTATTCTAAAAATTAATCATTTATAACAAATTGGTTATTAGCTATAACGCCTATAACTTTTCCTTTCAACGTCTCTCCCAAAAAAGCTGAATTTTTTGAAGTTGATAGAATATTTTCTTTTTCAAAAATGTAGCTTCCTTCTGGAGTGAATAATGTCAAATCTGCTTCAATATTTTCAGATATAGGTTCTGTTTTTATTCCAAATCGATAACGAGCCGAAGTAAGCAATTCCACCGCCGTTTCCAAATCAACATACTGATTTACAATTCCAAAAGCACTTTCTAAACCAATTATACCAAACGATGCATAATCAAATTCCTTGAATTTCAACTCAATATCTAACGGATTATGGTCAGATGTTACAAAATCAATAGTTCCATCTTTTAAAGCTTCACGCAAAGCTTCAACATTTTCTTTATCACGCAATGGCGGTAATACCTTAAAGTTGGTGTCAAATCCTTCTAAAACTTCATCTGTAAAATGAATATTATGAATTGCTACACTGCAAGTTACATCAAGTCCTTTATTCTTAGCCTCGCGAATCAGCTCCACAGACTTCGCCGTTGAGATAGTAGGAATGTGTAGCTTTCCACCTGTGTATTCCAGTACCGCCAAATCACGAGTCACACAAAGTTCTTCAGCCAACGCAGGAATTCCTTTTAATCCTAATTTAGTTGCAGAAATATGTTCATTAACAACACCTTTTCCCATTATTTTTGAATCATTTGGAAAAGAAATCACTATTCCTCCAAAATTTTGAACATATTGCAATGCTATTTTTAGTAAATTATTGTTTGCTATAGCTTTTTTGTAATCACCAAAAGCCACTGCTCCCCCACTTTTCATATCAAATAATTCAGCTAAAGCCTCCCCTTTGCTCTGTTCTGTTAAAGCTCCAATAGGGTGTGTTGTTGCCACAAAGCCTTTCGTTTGATTTTTGATGTACAAAACAGAAGCTTTTGTGTCTGTCACTGGATTGGTTAATGGATTGACTAGCACGTGTGTAAAACCACTTTTCTCAGCTGTTTTCATTCCATTTTCCAGAGTTTCTCTTTCTTCAAATCCTGGCTCTCCAAAACAAACACTACTATCCGCCCAACCTTGTGAAACGTACACATTTTCAATTACTTTATCCACATTTTCGGTTGATATAGCTTCTGAAATTTTTACAATAATTCCATTAGAAATTAAAATATCTTTAGTAGTTTTATGAAAAGTACTTCGTTTATCTAAAATTTGCGCAGATTTGATTAATATATTCATAATTAAGTTTGTGTCTAAAGATCTGTAAAAAGGAAAATTATAAAACCATTAAAAGTTATTGAGAAATCAATATTTTAAAATTTCACCTCTCAATTGGCAAAGTTAAGATTAAAAAATGAACTATATAAAATTTTAAGCTATTTTTAATAATGGAACTTTTAAATTTATCCACAAAAAGGAAGAACCTTTCAAAAAATTGAAGTCAGAATAAAACTTGTAAAACCTCTAAAGATTTCGGTTTTCTGAAGCCTGGAAAATGCCACTGATAATATTTTAAAATATGGCTTAGAAGAATATTTCTTTCATTCTTTGAAGATTTAACTTTATGCAAATCAGAATATTCTGAAGAAATAATATCTTTAAAAAAGATAAGTTCCTTGCCTGAAATCGAATGTTTTGTTTCATCAGAATTACTAAAAATTCCTTCCTCTAAACTGAAGAATGAATTATCTTCATTGGAAATATCTGGATAAAATCCTAAAAATCGAGTTAAATCAATTAAAAATTTCAAATGAAAATTTGGAAAAAATTCATTTTCATCTAAAAAAGAAAGCTTTTCTTCCAAAAACTGGTATAACTCGGGTTCGGCATATTCATTCACACAAACAAAGGAACAAATTTCGGATAAAAACATTACGACAGAACTTTTATAAATATCTGTATGTGCGGACTGATATATTTTAGCAACTTTGGCTTCCTTAATACGTTCCAAAGTACCTGTATTTCTGTTACTTACTACCAACTCCAACTGCATAAAAGACTGAAAAAGAGCTGGTTTCAAGGTAGTTTTTTTTGAAGATAAAACTCCTTGCAATAGATAAAAGCGAACACCAAATTGCTCAGTAAAACATTTAACTATCAAACTATTATCTCCATACTTCAAAACTGAAATTACAATTGCCTTAGTTGCTGAGTACATTCTTATCCTATTATTATTTTCATCGAAAGCAATGCGAAGATATGAAGTATTTATAATTTCACAAAAATAGTTGTGATAAGCTTTCAAATTTTGGTAACTTTGTGGCTGGTTACAACTGAAAAACTGATTTCCTAAGGTTATCGTTGGGTTCTATATAAAAAAGATAGTAAGTTTATAATGTAAAAAGTTGAGTTATGAAAAATTCTAATAGTTTAGGAAGTTTTGTTTGGGGCGTAATTGTTGTTTTTGTTGCCCTGCTCACAGGTATTGTATGGTATCTATTTCAATATTGGTACATTATCGTAGGGGCTGTTGTGTTGTGGATTACTTACATAATTATAAAATTTGAAGTTCGTAACCACAGAAAATTCAATAAAGAACGTCAAAAACTTCTTGACAAAAAAAGGATATTCATTAACTCGTTTTTTCTGTCCTTTCACAAAATACCATTACCACAAAAGGAGTACTTATTATAAATGGTCAGCAGATACAAAATACGTTCAGGTTGTAAATTGCTTTCGATTTTCCGTAACTTTGTGATTAGTTACAACATAATGCATTTTGGTATTGGGCAATATTATGTTGTAAATTGCTTTCAATTTTCCGTAACTTTGTGATTAGTTACAACAATTTTTTCTCAAACACATAATTAAAGTATGTTGTAAATTGCTTTCAATTTTCCGTAACTTTGTGATTAGTTACAACACGGAGCAATGCCAACTGGTAAGAAATTAGGTTGTAAATTGCTTTCAATTTTCCGTAACTTTGTGATTAGTTACAACAAGGTCGAGGCTTCATAGTCCTAACAACTGGTTGTAAATTGCTTTCAATTTTCCGTAACTTTGTGATTAGTTACAACTGTAATTCTATTTCCTGCGGTAGTTTGAAGGTTGTAAATTGCTTTCAATTTTCCGTAACTTTGTGATTAGTTACAACAATTTTTTCTCAAACACATAATTAAAGTATGTTGTAAATTGCTTTCAATTTTCCGTAACTTTGTGATTAGTTACAACAAGGTCGAGGCTTCATAGTCCTAACAACTGGTTGTAAATTGCTTTCAATTTTCCGTAACTTTGTGATTAGTTACAACGTACGCTCCAGTGTTACCCTCAGCACCCTCGTTGTAAATTGCTTTCAATTTTCCGTAACTTTGTGATTAGTTACAACTTGTTGTTGCTACATCTCTAACTTTGTAGGGTTGTAAATTGCTTTCAATTTTCCGTAACTTTGTGATTAGTTACAACGTACGCTCCAGTGTTACCCTCAGCACCCTCGTTGTAAATTGCTTTCAATTTTCCGTAACTTTGTGATTAGTTACAACTTGTTGTTGCTACATCTCTAACTTTGTAGGGTTGTAAATTGCTTTCAATTTTCCGTAACTTTGTGATTAGTTACAACTTATTATATTGACATTTTCAACATTCCCCTGTTGTAAATTGCTTTCAATTTTCCGTAACTTTGTGATTAGTTACAACGTACGCTCCAGTGTTACCCTCAGCACCCTCGTTGTAAATTGCTTTCAATTTTCCGTAACTTTGTGATTAGTTACAACTTGTTGTTGCTACATCTCTAACTTTGTAGGGTTGTAAATTGCTTTCAATTTTCCGTAACTTTGTGATTAGTTACAACTCCATATCTTGAAGGGTATAATCTTTCATTGTTGTAAATTGCTTTCAATTTTCCGTAACTTTGTGATTAGTTACAACAAACTGCATCGGTATATCTAAACTGCACGTGTTGTAAATTGCTTTCAATTTTCCGTAACTTTGTGATTAGTTACAACAAGTATACCCGTGTTTACTTGTACTTCACCGGTTGTAAATTGCTTTCAATTTTCCGTAACTTTGTGATTAGTTACAACTTGCGAATTGTGGAGCATTGGCTGAATATCGTTGTAAATTGCTTTCAATTTTCCGTAACTTTGTGATTAGTTACAACCGCTATTGAAAGGGATAGGGTAGATTATGCGTTGTAAATTGCTTTCAATTTTCCGTAACTTTGTGATTAGTTACAACAAAGAGAAATTCGGTTTCGGTTCTTTAGACGTTGTAAATTGCTTTCAATTTTCCGTAACTTTGTGATTAGTTACAACAAAGAGAAATTCGGTTTCGGTTCTTTAGACGTTGTAAATTGCTTTCAATTTTCCGTAACTTTGTGATTAGTTACAACCAGTAAGGGATTACTCTCGTTAGAAGCATTGTTGTAAATTGCTTTCAATTTTCCGTAACTTTGTGATTAGTTACAACAATTACGTGTTTTGCTTCTTTTAGTTATGGGTTGTAAATTGCTTTCAATTTTCCGTAACTTTGTGATTAGTTACAACTGAGTATGATGAATTATGATTTTTCAATTCGTTGTAAATTGCTTTCAATTTTCCGTAACTTTGTGATTAGTTACAACCTCAAAAAATAATCCTCTAACAGACAGAGGATTATTTTTGTTTTTAGAAATAAAAAATTGAGCAAAAAAAGAATAAATCGGGCTGAGTAAATCCATTTTTTTCATTCTATTTCTAAAATAACTCGAGCTGCTGGTAAGTAGGTGGCGGATCTTCGCGTACTTTAGAATGAAATATTTCCATATCACCAAACTGTTTATCTGTAATCGTCATTACGGCTACTTTCCCGTATTTGGGAAGCATCATTTTTACTCGTTTTTTATGCACTTCAGCATTTTCTCTACTCGGACAGTGCCTCAAATAGATAGAAAACTGAAATAAAGAAAATCCGTCGTCTTCCAAGCGTTTTCGGAAAAGATTCGCTGCTTTTTGCATTGCCTTGGTCTCGGTTGGCAAATCGTATAAAACCATTACCCACATAATTCTATAAGCGTTAAATCGTTCGGAATTCATAACATTTTAGGATAAGAAATTTGTCTTTTTTCACCCGTATAGCATTTGTACAGAGAGGAAACGGTAGATTTTACCGCAACCAATAGCGGACGCACCTGCTCGTCTATTTTCACATCTTTGGTAGCGATTTGTAAAAAATAGGCTTTCGCTTCTTTGGTCAGTTCTTCGGCTTCAGGATTCTTTTCCAACCATCGGATGACCAATAAATCCACAAAAGGACGGTAAGGTTCCATTAGGTCATCTGCCAAGCAGTAAGCATTGTATTTGTTTTTGTGAAAAATCCCCAAAATGGGCAATAAACCTGTTTCTACAATGGCTCTTGCCACGATACTTCTCAATACGGAATAACCAAAATTGAAGAACTGATTGGGAGAATCGCCATAGCGTTCGCGTAAAAAATCGGGATGGATAAGGTATTTCCAGTAGTGCTGTGCAGCGATGCCTTCCATATTGCTGGTGTCGCCCGATTTCACTTGGTTGAGATACTCATACATCGGACTGGAGTAAGTTCCGAGTCGTTCCAAAACAGCGGCTTGATTGGCTATTTTGCATTCTATGGTTTGTTTCCACAGCTGTTTTTTGAGCGGTTCGCTGGCTTCTATCTGATCTTTTATGCGTTGGGAATGAATCGCATTTCCGTGGAGCGGTAGCATTTGTCCGTGTGGGAGATGATGGGTATCGCAACTGATAATCACCACATTATTCCCCATCAGCCACTGTATCAGCTGATGGGAAATGGTAATCTGAAAGTGATCGAGCATCAACAAACCCAAATCTTCTACCGGAACGCTCCCTTTCTCTGCTTTGGTTTCAGGACAAACGATTTCCATCTGTTGGTCTTTCAACTTCAAATATGCTGGATTGCCAATGTAAATAGAGCGGTAAAGCATAATTTCATCGTTTTTAATTAATATTCTCCTACACTAACAATATCCCCTAAATGATTAATCCTAACCTTTATGATATCATTCAAAGGTGACAAACTTTTAATTTGTTGGTAAGTTTTTCCTTGCAACTCTTTTTTATCTTCTACTGTCGTTTCTAGATGATGTCTGAATTTAAAATCACGAACTATCGCATTACCATATTTCACAACAGATATAGTTTGCACCCTAAATAAATTTGGGCTTATTATTTTCTTGTTTTTAGGATCCAATAAATCAATATAGTTAGGATTAAAACCTGTTACCTCATTCGGGAAAACAAACATTTCATTCTGTTTCATTGTGAATAAAAATTCCCAACCCAAATGCTGATTGTATGTTTTTTCTATAATGGGTAATCCTTGATTAGCTCTTACTACGGCTTCGAAAACCGATACTACTTTTTCTTGTAAATTTCCCTTATCATCACGGTAAACCGCCACATGATGATTGCTGCCCGTACTGATAAAGTCCACAGGAATAGGCTTACCTTCTTTATCCAAAATTTCTTTTCCTAAATGGTCTTTTTTCGTATGCAAAGGCTCGGCATTTGCTACACCGCTTATGGTTACACGCTTTATCGCAATTCCCTTTTCTTTATTGAGCCATATCGGATTTTTGTCTAAATCTGAAAAGGCTTTTTTAGCATCATTTTCAAAAGATTTTAATCGCTCCTTCAAAATTCTTTTTACCCCTTCGTCTAATATTTTGTCGATTAACTTTTCATCTTTAAAGTTTTCAGGAGTAATGTCTTTTCGAATGGAAAAACTATTTTCTAACCATACCAATTTCACTTTTTCAGGCAGTTGTTCTGTTTGGGCTTCTTCTAAATAAATAGGATTTTTCGCCAATGAATTTTTACCTGTAAAAGCCTTTTTCGGATCGCCGCCATTTTCTTCTAATCTCTTTTTCAACAAGGATTGATACAGTGGATTGGCTACTTTTTCTATAGTCTCCAAATCAAATTTACCTCCGATTTTTTCCTCTTTTTGTACATAATACTGGTATTTTCCATAAATTGTTTCTTTATGCAATTGTCCGCGAGGAGTTAAAACTTCCTGAACTTTGTTACTTCCGGAAATTTTATTCTTGTTTTTGGTAACTACCTTATTTTTAGCCTTATGAGAAATTAAAACATTTTCTAAAAAGGTTTTAGCTACCTGACGGAAATTAGGCATTGGAGCTTTAAAAATTCGTTTTTCATTACCATTTTCATCGGTTACTTTTATGGTTTCCAATTGTTGTATCGCCATAATGTTGTTATGCTCCTTATGTTTTTCATTTTTACGAGCATTTAGATAATTAAGGTATTGAATATGATTGTGCTTGGTAAAAGCAACCGTAAGAGCATCCATTGCGTGATGGCGGAGGTCATTTCGTTTAGTCCAATCGGTGATAACTTCCACTTGCTGACCATATTTGCGGTCTTCCATTTTGGTAAGTCCCAAAGCTCTGTATTTCGGCAAGTTGAGTTCTTTCATCACATTGACCAAACCCCAATCTTTTCTCAATCTGTCTGTAATACCTCCTGAGGTAGAAAGCACATTGTGAGTGATTTGCAAAAGTATTTCTTTGGCTTTTTTAGCAATATATTGAGTTTCTCTCAAATCTCTTTCAACAAAACCATCACCAATTTCACTTTCTTTTTTCAATAATTTTTGGTGTTTTGCTTTGGAAATAATCTTTTTTTGATACAAATCTTTCACACGAGTCATATACTCCTTCAATTTCTCCGCACCAAATTTACTTTCGATATAATCATAAGCTGTTTGCTCTCCTTTATCTAAATTATCCGTTCTATACACGATGGTTTTATTTGAAAAACTATCATCAAACACTCTTGACTTAGGTATGATGTGTTCTATATCAATCTCTTTGCTAAATAGCTTTTCGCTTGAAATGTATCTGTTTGTGTATAAATCCTTGTACCCATTCGCTTTTAATTCCTCGTACAAGCGGTAACGAATAATATCATTTCGGGTTGGATTTGGTAAACCAAACTCACTCTTCAAAATTTTATCAATTTTCTCGTGTTCGGTTTTAGCTTTGTTTATGTTTGCCGTCATATTGGCTCTTTCTTCCGCATTTTTTTTCAGTTCACGAGCCAATTCTATACGAATTTCATCGAATTTAAAGTTAGGGTTTTCGGTTCGATATTTTTTTAAAAGAGCATTGACCAAGTTAATCATCTGATTTAAAATTTTTTCTACTACCGGCTGACGCAAACTATTCTTTTTCAACACTTCCAAACCATCTTTCAGCACACGCTTTTCATTTTCTTCTTTGGTCAATGAATGTTTAGAATGACGATAACCTGCTAATTCACAGGCGGTACTGAATTTATTCTCCTTAATATATGGATGAATTTTTCGCATCGCTTTGGTAGAAAGATTACCATAATCATCTGACAATGAAATATTTGCTAAAATTTGAGCATACTCTTTTTTAAGACCGAATTTTGTTTCTAACAATTTATAAAGTAATTCGTTACCACTTTTAGAATCATCGCCTTCATAAGAATACAGCAAATGCCACAATTTATAACTTCCTTGATTTTCAAAATCTTTACCGTCTAATTCAGCATCGAAATGCAGAATATCCGTGTTGATACCTGCTTCTTTAAAAATTGCTTGAACCATTTCCTTGATTTCCGATGCAGGAACTTTTAAATCATTGAGTTCTACCTCATCTTTATTCGATTTTACTTTGAGGTAATTTTTTGCATCATATCCTTCTAAATCAATAATTTTCAAATATGCCTCATACAATGCTTTATTTGTTCTATTGCCCTCCAAAACAGAATAATTCATCTCCCATTCTTTCGGAGAATAGCCTAAAATTTCCAAACAATAATCCGCTTTGAGATTCCCTTTGAGATTTAATTCATTAAATAATGCTTGTTTTGCCTCCAAATCCAATTCTAAAATTGTTTTTTCCTGTTCAAAAATAGTAATTTGTTGATTTTCAGATATCTTTTCCGTTTTACTTCCTTTTTTACGAATCAAAACATTATTTAAATTCTGCCAAATTTTAAACTCTTGAAACAGAGGCGATGATTTGGGAGCTACTTTAAGACCGATTACTTTTTTAGTAGTCGTTCCATCTTCATTTTTAATCTCTATTTTCTTATTTTCGAACTCACAGAAACTCACCAATGATTTTTGAGATTTTAATTTTCTTTGGTAGAAAATCACCACATCTCGAAGTTCTTTTTTTAGGGACTCGGTCAAAATTTGTGGATAAAATTGAGCTTGGGTATTCCAAATTCGTTCAAATTCATCCAAATAATCTTGGCGATAAAACACCTGATTTTTCAACGAAGTATGCGGATTTGCTGCAATTTGTTTCCAAAGATACTCGCCTACGGTTTCATTGTTGAAGTAAAGTTCCTTACTTCGGTCTGAAATTGCCCCCAAATAACCACTGGAATTATTCAAATTGTTATTGATTTCGGTGATGACAAAAGCCAATTCTTCCCTTGTCAATTCCTTTGAGAGTGCATCTACCCTCCACTGATAGGCTTGTAAATTTTTCTCTTCTCTATTTCCTTTATTTTCAACGGTATATATTTGGTATTTTTCCAAAAACAAAGCACTGGTTGCCCTTTGTCCTTTGCCTTTAAGTTGAGTGTAAAATTCATCGGTCAAAATATCCGAATGAAACTGCTTTTGAAAGTTCCAAACTTTATCCAATTCAAGCTCTAAATCAGAACGATAATAGTCAGGCAATGATTTTTTGCCTTCTTTCAAAAGTTGTAAAGACAATTGTCCCGTAGTAAGATTTTCTTCATAAAGTCTTTTGGCAATTTCCATTCCGTCTATCAATTGCCCTTCGTCTTCATTTTTAGTCTTTCGACTGCTTTTATAACCTCTTTTTTTATTGATGGTTAAAAAAACACGTGCCAACTCTTCTAATGATATTTTTTCTTTAGACGATTTTGCTCGTAATTTTAATGTTTGGTAGGTGGTTCCTTTACCGTTTTCTGACAAAATTGTATCATCAGAAATCAACTGATGTTCTTTCAAAATTTTAATCAATTCTTTTCTACGGAGCTTATAGCGTTGCAGGTTGCGTCTGGCACCTCGTTTGAGGGTTCTGTCGGCATTGGTAGAAATGGGTTTACCTTTCTCGAAATTTGTTTTTTCATCGGTTGTTAGCGGATTAACCCGAACACCAACATCTACAATTTCTGATTGTTCATTATCATTTTCAGCTTCTTTTACAACTGCCCAACCGATAGAGTTTGTCCCCAAATCGAGACCGATTATATGTTTCATAGTTAATAGTTTAAAAATTAATGGGTATAAAAATACAAATAAAAAGTTAATTATTTTTGATATTCAATTATTTTTTTGCTACCTTTGTGGCAGAAAGCAATTTACAATAAGGATTATTCCGTTGTGAAAACATCTAGTGCCTCGCCTATCTGCGGGGCTTTTTATTTCTACATTCTTCTAAACATAAAATTGATTAATAAATAATAGTTCATTTCTAGAATATATAAAAGTTACTTTTAAAACATTTAAAAATAAAAAATCCTTTCTCAATTAACGGAGAAAGGATTTTCTATTTAAAATCTCTAATACTTCTTACGTTTCATTATCCACCAAAGTCGTCGAAGCGGATGTTTTCATCAGGAAGACCGAAGTCTTGTCCCATCTTTTGTACCGCTTTGTTCATCATTGGAGGTCCACAGAAATACAATTCGATGTCTTCTGGTGCATCGTGTTTGCTCAAATATTGCTCAATAACCGCATTGTGAACAAATCCTGTAAATCCGTCTCCTTCGGTATCGTTAATGTCTTTCTTAACTTTCCAATTATCCTCTGGAAGTGGCTCAGACAACACGATGAAGAACTTAAAGTTCGGAAACTCACGCTCTAATTCCCAGAAATGCTCCAAGTAGAACAACTCTCGTTTAGAACGTCCTCCGTACCAGTAAGTTACCTTACGTCCTGTTTTCAATGTTTTGAATAAGTGATACAAGTGCGAACGCATCGGCGCCATACCTGCTCCACCTCCTACATACAACATTTCGGCATTCGATTCGTTGATAAAGAATTCCCCGTAAGGACCCGAAATAACCACTTTATCACCTTTCTTACGAGAGAAAATGTACGAAGAAGCCACCCCTGGATTTACGTTCATCCAACCGTTTTTAGCTCTGTCCCAAGGCGGAGTCGCAATACGAACGTTCAACATAATTTCACGTCCTTCAGCAGGATACGAAGCCATTGAGTAAGCACGTTCTACGGTTTCGCCATTTTTCATTACCAAAGGCCAAAGGTTGAATTTGTCCCATTCCATTTTGAATTTTTCAGGTTCTCCTGGGTGTTCAGCAGGGTGGGCAGTGATGTCAATATCAGAATACTTAATCTCACAAGGTGGAATTTCAATCTGAATGTATCCTCCTGGTTTGTAGTCCATATCCTCAGGAATTTCCACCACAAATTCTTTGATAAATGAAGCTACGTTATAGTTACGAACCACGACAGCTTCCCATTTTTTGATACCAAAGATTTCCTCAGGAATTGAAATTTCCATATCCTGTTTTACCTTCACCTGACAAGCCAAACGAGCTCCTTCTTTTAGTTCTTTTTTGGTAAAGTGAGGCGTTTCTGTTGGAAGAGCCTCTCCACCACCTGAAAGCACGTGGCATTCGCATTGGATACAAGACCCTCCACCCCCACAAGCTGAAGGCAAAAATATTTTCTGATTTCCTAATGTAGAAAGCAACGACCCTCCCGAAGGTACTTCAATTACTTTCTCGCCATTAATCTTGATTTTTACAGGTCCTGATGGAGCTAACTTCTGTTTTACGACCAACAAAAGTGCCACCAAAAGCAATGTTATCACCAGTAAAGCGATAACCGTTACTGCTACTGTTACAAATATACTACTTGATAATACCATTACTTAATTTCTTTTGTGTTATTGGCTAATTTTTCAGTTTTATCAACTTTTTGCTCGATAACTGCCTTTTTGTCCTCGTCAGATTTTTTCTCTCCACCTGTAAGCATTCCTCCGAAACTCATAAAGCCGATAGCCATAAGCCCCGTAATGATAAAGGTAATTCCCAATCCGCGAAGTGCAGGTGGCACGTTCGAATAACGGATTTTCTCACGAATGGCAGCAATGGCAACAATTGCCAAAAACCAGCCAATCCCTGATGCCAATCCGTAAGTAGCCGCCAAACCAATGGTAGGTATTTCACGCGATTGCATAAAGAGTGAACCTCCCAAAATTGCACAGTTTACAGCGATAAGTGGTAAGAAAATCCCCAATGAATTGTACAAAGCAGGAGCAAATTTCTCAACAATGATTTCTACTAACTGAACCATCGTAGCCACCGTTGCGATGAACAAAATGTAGGTCAAGAAACTTAAATCATAACTTGCATACTCCTCGCCCAACCAAGCCAAAGCTCCTTCTTTGAGCAGATATTCGTTTAGTAGCCAGTTCATCGGAACAGTTACAGCCAATACGAAAATAACCGCTGCTCCCAAACCAACCGCTGTAGATACTTTCTTAGATACCGCAAGGTACGAACACATACCCAAAAAGGTAGCGAATACCATATTATCTACGAATATCGACTTAAAAATCAGTTCTATATATTCCATTTTCTAATTTTTATTTAGTTACTAATTATTCCTCAATTAAGGATTTGTTACGTGTACGCTGAATCCAAATCACAATTCCGTAAGTGATAAGTGCCATCGGAGCTAATAACATAAATCCGTTATTTTCGTATCCTAATGCATACAAACCTGTCTTTTTAATAGGGTCGCCCAATACTTGAAATCCAAGAAGCGTTCCCGAACCTAAAAGCTCACGGAAGAAAGCCACGATGACAAGAGCCAACGCATATCCACCTGCATTTCCGATACCATCTAAGAACGATTTCCAAGGGGTATTTCCCAAAGCAAAAGCCTCGAAGCGTCCCATAATGATACAGTTTGTAATGATAAGCCCCACGAATACAGATAGTTGCTTACTCAATTCATACGAAAAGGCTTTTAGCACTTGGTCAACGATGATTACCAACGCCGCAACCACCAACAATTGCACGATAATACGAATTTTACCAGGAATAACATTTCTAATCAAAGAAATTACTACGTTCCCCACACTAAGTACAAATATTACGGACAATCCCATAACGATAGCTGCTTTAAGCTGTGCCGTAATCGCCAATGCGGAACAAATCCCCAGTACTTGTACGGTAATTGGGTTGTTATCCCATAGCGGGTCTGTAACCAATTTTACGTCTTTTTTTGATAGTCCCATAATATTAGTTTTTTAAGTTTTTAATATAATCAACATAAGCACCAACGCCTGTTTTTACCATCTCATTTACTCCGTTTACGGTAAGGGTTGCACCGGCAATGGCATCTACTTTTCCGTCTTCTTTGCGTTTGTTTTCAGGGTCTCCGTTTGATTTTGAACCCTCTACACTTTGGAAGTTACCCGAAGCGTCCAACAAATGCTCTCCGATGAAATCGTCCATAAAGAAACGTTCTTTGATGTTTGACCCCAAACCAGCAGTTTCCCCTTTGTGGTCAAAGAAAACTCCTTGAACGATAAGATCTTTATCTACAGCCACATATCCCCAAATAGCGTCCCAAAGACCTTTTCCAAAAACAGGAATGATGTAGAATGTTTTGCTATCTTTCTCTCCAACGAAAAGAGGTAATCCCTTCTCAGCTGTCCATTTTGGGTCTTCA
Organism: Capnocytophaga cynodegmi; assembly: GCF_002302475.1. Lineage (NCBI taxonomy): Bacteria > Pseudomonadati > Bacteroidota > Flavobacteriia > Flavobacteriales > Flavobacteriaceae > Capnocytophaga > Capnocytophaga cynodegmi. The sequence goes on along the minus strand of NZ_CP022378.1, from coordinate 2,473,393 downwards.
ATCAAATCGGCTTCAATAGCTTGATTTCCTTTGATGAAATATTGCCCTTTGATGTATTTTTTAAACTCGGCAGTAACCTCGTTTGTCGGAACAAAAGTTACATCTCCTTCACCCAAATTCGTATTCTGATTGCGGTTTACGCCCATTGCGTAAAGTACGTTTTGTTGCTTTTCGAACTTTCTGTTCTCGCTGATTCTATCGCTCAACGCCGAAGAAACTCCCGCAAGCAACGCTCCTACGATAATTACCATTATGATGGCAAAAATCACTGTATATGAATTACTTTCAGTTCTATTTGACATATCTATGCAGTTTTAGCTTTTAGACGTTTTTTTCTTCTTGCCACATTTGCCTGAACCACGTAATGGTCGATCGTTGGAGCAAACACGTTCATCAACAAAATTGCCAACATAACTCCCTCAGGATAAGCAGGATTGAAGCAACGAATCATTATCGAGATGAAACCTGCCAAAAATCCGTAGATGTATTTTCCTGTGTTGGTTTGTGATGCTGTAACAGGGTCAGTTGCCATAAACACCGTACCGAAAGCAAAACCTCCAACAAGTAAGTGTTGCCAAGCCGGTAAACTCCACAAAGTGAAGAATTTAGTTCCTTCCATTGCAGGTGCAAAAGCATTGAAAATGTATCCCATTGCCAAACCTCCAAGAACCATACTCAACATTATTCTCCAACTTCCTATTTTAGTGAAGATTAAGAACAATCCTGCCAAAATAATCAATAAAGTTGATGTCTCACCGATAGAGCCCGGCGTGAATCCGAAGAACATATCCGATACAGAAAATTTATCTACAATGTTATGTTGTTGAGCCAAATGTCCAAGAATAGTTTCTCCTGAAATAGCGTCTAAATTCGCTCCTTTGGCGATTTCACCTGCTCTTTCAGTAGCTCCGTGTACCCAAATTTTGTCCCCACTCATCGAAGTTGGATAAGCGAAGAATAAGAAGGCACGGATAGTCAAAGCCGGATTCAAGATGTTCATTCCTGTTCCTCCGAAAACTTCTTTTCCGATAATCACCCCAAAAGCAACCGCAACGGCAAGCATCCAAAGTGGTAAATCTACCGGAACGATAAGCGGAACAAGCATTCCTGTTACCAAATATCCTTCCTCTACTTCGTGTCCGCGAAGTGTTGCGAATATAAATTCAATTCCCAAACCAACGACATAGGAAACCACCACAAGCGGAAGCACTTTCATTGCCCCCAATGAGAAATTTTTCCAAGTCCAAAAATCAGGACTGAAAAATGACAATCCTGCTGCGTGAGCAAACTCTCCCGTAGCAGCATAATGCTGATAACCTGCGTTAAAAATACCGAAAATCAAACACGGAATTAGTGCCATAATCACGGTATTCATCGTACGTTTTAGGTCGTCAGCAGCCTTAATGTGCGTACCTCCGTGGGTCGTTTCATTAGGCAAATAAAGGAATGTGTGCAAAGCATTGAAAGTCGTTTCAAACTTCGTTCCTTTATACTTTTCTTTTAACGTATGTAATTTACTTTTTAAACTCATTTTCTTATGAATAAGTTATAATTATTTACTTTTTATTGATTTACGAATCAGTTTTAACCCCCAATCATAATGGCTTGATGTCGACGAAACTAAGTATGAACCAAGCGATGATGTTCCCGTCCATTTGTAATATTTCTTGGTAAAAAGCTCCTCATCAGTATGATCTTTAATAATTTTAAAAACAGCCTGATGCGTACTTTCAAAAAGTTTTAGCATTTTTTCCAACGATACACCTTGGCACTCTTCCCAAATATCCCGATTCAGACGTGGCGTATCGGCAAAGGTATAACCCTCTTTCGGAATTTTGGGCTTTTCGCCTTTCATTCCTACCTTATACCAAGTTAAAAAAAGTAGATGCCAATGATATAAATGCCCGATAACATCTCGGATATTTCGATTCATAGTCCCCTGAGGAAATTCCTCATTCTTTTGAGCTTCGGATAATCCTTCAACAAACAAACATAATTTCCGATAATTATCCTCAGCTAATTTTTCAAGCTCTATTTTCGATTGCGGTCGGGGCATAACACTCAATTATGATATAGAATTAATTTTTTAGAATCAACCCAACTCCTGCATCATTAAATCCAAACCTTCACGGATAATCTTCTGATGGGGTTGTTTTGAAACACAAACAAATTCAGTAAGTGCAAAATCCTCAGGAGCAACTTCATACGCACCCAAGTTTTCCAACTCATCTAAATCTTTGTACAAACACGCTTTCAAAAGTTGCATCGGATAGATATCCAACGGAAATACCTCTTCGTACATTCCTGTCATTACAAATGCACGATGTTCGCCATTGGTATTGGTGTTCAAATTATACTTTTTCTTAGGATTTAGCCAAGAAAAAGTCATTGCACGAGTTGTTGAAATTTTATTGAAGACAGGTTTGTTCCAACCAAAAAACTCATAATCATCACCTTCTGGAATTGCCGTAACTTGGTCATCGTAGTATCCTAAAAATCCGTCTTCTGACACCTTTTTACCTGTCAATACGTCACCACTGATAACGCGTGATTTTTCTTTTTTGAGATTTCCAGAAACTACACTATCAACCTGAGCACCAGCGATTACCGAAACGTATTGCGGTTTTTCAACACAAGCTCCTGTAAGTGCCAATGTTCGGGTAAGATTCAATTTTCCGGTAAGGAAAAGTTCGCCCATCACGACCAAATCTTGTGGAGTAACCACCCATACCACTTCCCCTTTGTTAATTGGGTCAATTTTAGCAATTTGTGTACTGACATTTCCAGCAGGGTGCGGACCTGAAACATTGTGAAGAACAATGTCTTTCAGATTTCTGAAAGGCGATAAAGAGCTGTTTTTGAATACAGAAACGTGAACCTTTCCTGTAGTCAATTTTGCCAAAGCCGTCAGTGCTGTTTGTAATTGCTTTTCTTTACCTTTTAGAACATAGTCGTAATCGGGTGCAAGAGGATTGGTTTTACAAGCCGAAACAAAAATTGCTTTTGGAGTTGTGTCTGCCCCTGCAATGATGTCGTACGGACGTTGTTTGATGAAAGTCCAAGCCCCTGTTGAAAGCAAGAAATCCTTGATTTGTTCTGCTGACATTTTTGCAGGGTCTTTGCTTCCAAAGTCTTTAAACACTTGCTCTGTATCGGGTAAGATTTTGATTTCTAAAATCTTACGACGTTCTCCACGAACAATCTCAGCGATTTTTCCACTTACTGGAGAAGGGAAAAGCACCCGCTCGTCTTTTTTGTCGTGAAAAACGGCTTCTCCGGCTTTAACCTCTGTGCCTTCCTTTGCGATAAGCTTCGGCACAACAGAATGAAAATCAGAGGGCTTAAGACCATACATTTTAGCCAGAGGAAGTTGTTGAGTTATCTTCTCAGCCTCCCCTTCCAAATGTATGTCCAACCCCTTTCGAATGCGGATGTCGTTTGACATATCTGTTAAATTATTGTTAGTTAGTTTTATTAAAATTCGGTACAAATATAATACTTTATATTTATAAAAGAAGATAAAAAAGGTTTTTTGTTACAATCAAACTATCTATTTTCAACTTTTATGTAACCTTTAAAAAACTCTCAACCAAAAATAAACTAGATAAACAAAAAACATCCCGATTGGGATGTTTTTTATTTAAATCTTCATTATTTCTTAATTTTTGAATACTACACGGAAACCTATATTATTCTGGTAAGAGTCATTAGCTCCTCTATTTGCTGAACGGCAATATGTTGGTTTACAATAAACACTTGCTCCACGACGAATGAACCTTTTGTCTGTTGATTCTGTAACAGGTTTAGGGTCAGTTTGATCATCAGCTTTGTAAGGAGCATATCTATCTGCAGTCCACTCCCAAACATTTCCACTCATATCATAGATACCTAGCTCATTTGGTTTTTTCAATCCAACAGGGTGTATACCTTTTGAATTTTTAATATGAAAAGCCACCTCGTTTACATCATCACTTCCTGCATATAAATATCCTTTACTTTGTTTTCCACCAAGTGCAGCATACTCCCATTGTGCCTCAGTAGGTAAACTACCACCAGCCCACTCGGCATAAGCCTTAGCTCCATACCAACTCACAAATGTAACCGGATAATTCTCCCTTCCTTCTAATACTTCGTATTTACCCGCTTTACTAATTATATCTGTTCCGTTGTACCATCGGAAGCCTCCTTGACTTTCGTTACCTTTTTCACTCAAAAATTTAGCATATTGAGCATTTGTAATCTCATACTTACTTATTTTAAAACTGCTTAAAGTAACTCTATGCATAGGCACTTCATCCAAATCTGAATATGGGCTAGTTTTTTTGTCTGGAAATTTTTCATCTTTTGTTCTACTGCTTCCCATAACAAAAGTCCCCCCTTCCACAAAAACAACATCTTTATCTGTTGGAACCACCACTGAAGCTGTAACACGAACCTCCAAAGAAACTTCTTTTCCAGATATTTTATCCTTAACTATTATTTCTGCATTTTCTGTTACCTGCACTCCTTTAACAGTCAACTTATTTTCTGATCGAGTTACCTCTACTGAAGCATTATTATTCAATATCTCATATTCCCCACTACCTTCTGTTATTAGAACTTCCGCAGTCGTATTAGGTTTTAAATTTAACCCATTTGGTGTAACTATCAAATTGTAAACTTTTACCTCCAAAACAGCAGCCTCATTAACTTCGTTAGAAATTGTAATTGTAGCTACTCCCGAACTAAGTCCTGTAACAACCAACTCATTACCTGAAATAGTTGCTGTAGCAACTTTGTCATTACTCGTGACTACTGAGTAATTTCCACCTCCTGAAACAATTTCAACTTTAGCTTTATTATCCAGTAAAGTTCCATTTTCTTTGGATTGCTCAACCTCCACAACTGTGAAAGCTTTCACTACAACATTACTGACTGAAAGAGTTATACTTTCCTTCTTAGCTATTGTTACAGCAATTGACGCTTCTTTACCACTCTCAACATCTTTTATTGTGGTTGTTGTAGTTCCTACTGCTAACCCAGAAATAGTAACTGTAGTTTGAGATAGCGTTGCTGTCGCGATGCTTTGGTCAGTCACAACGACTTCATACTTTCCATTTCCTGAAGAAATATTAACAACTCCCTGCTGTCCTACAAGCAAACTAACTTCTTTAGCATCAAGTTCCAAATTAAGTAACTCCCTACTTATCGAAACTTTCACACTTGAACGTTGATTAGTCTTTTTGTCCAAAACAGTAACTGTAGCCTCTCCCGCAGCAATTCCCTTAAGAGTTACATTTGAATTAGAGATAGAAACAGTAACTACATTATTATCAGAACTCATAACTTCATACTCCCCACTACCAGCATCGATTTTAAAAGAAGCACTTTCTCCAACTCTAACTGAAACATTTTGGATACTTAACTTAAGGTCATCATAAGTAACCTCATCTTTTTTTGAACAATTTGTAGCAGTTATCATAACCATCAGTACAATAGCTGCATATGCAAAAAACTTTTTCATAAAATTATATTTGTTATTTAGTAGATATTTTCATTTGCAGGTGCAAAGGTAATTATTTATTCAATAAAAAACACAAATAAAAATTAAAAGTTTTCATAAAAAACACCTATAAATTAAAATAATGACAAAAAACTATTTACAAAAAGCTCTCCATTTAGCATATTTACAAAAATACTAACGTAATCTTCTGTCTGGTTCTTTGCTCTTATCCCACTTCAAATCAGAGAGCATTGAAGATTTTATACCTATGAAAAAGTACCAAGAATTTCTATATCCAATAGGGGTAAAATGAAAACTCATTCTGAAGCTATTCAAATCCCTTTCAAATCGCAATTGTGTATAAGTAATTCCTTTATTTATAAAGTCGTATCCGCTTGAAATACCCACTTGCCATTTTGGCGAAAGCTCCACATTACTCGAAAACATAATAGAGTTATTCGATATTTTTGATTCACGAGCCACATTGCTATAGGTCAAAGAGTACGCCAAATTCACGTCCCAAGGAATGGATGCATTGTAGAAAGCGCTTTTCTTTTCATTTTTGTCTTCTTGTTCCTCTGTTTCTTCGTCTTTGTCTTGCATATCATTTATAGGTCTTGATGACCCAAACAAATCGTCTGCACGTCCTCCCGAAGCTCTATTGTCATTATTTTTTGTTTTGTTTTTATCTCTATTTGAAAAAGTATAACTTGTGGAAAGGTTTGCATTTGTTAAGCGGAAAAGACTTCCCCCATTATTAATATTGAATTTCTCCATTTGCCTTCCATTCTCATCAATTGCATACGGATTTAATGTCATTCCAAAGTTTATAGGCAATTTTCCTTCAAAAAGTGAAGTTCCCCCTGTTACCGATACAGGACTAAATTGTTTTGTTATTACATTATAACTTGAACTGAAATTCAAACTATTAAGTAACATAATTTTCTTAGGCTCTGTTTCTGTGCTATCTTTTTGCTTTACTTTTGCTTCCAAAGTATTACTCAATGAAAAGCTAATGGATTGTGATTTATTTAGCCCTGGCACTCCATAAATTCCCCCTTCAAAGCGAGTATATTGCGATTTATTTCCAAAGGCATCTGAAATATAATCCTCATAATATTGGTCGAAAGCAGGTGTGTAACCATAACTAACTGATGGTCGCATTACGTGCCTAATAGCCTGTATTTTAGCATCTTTCTTAAATCGAAAAGTTCCGTAAACTGTTGTTCCCAAACTCGCTCCCAAATTATAAGTAAGAAAGCGGTCAAAACCATTAAGTGTGTCAATTTTTGATGCACCTATATTGCTGTTAAAATCGTTTTTACGGATTGTTTTAAATTGCCAAGTTTCGTTCAATGATGAATTCAAACCTAAAGTTACGTACTTGAACAATTTTGTCGTAGTACTGACGGGAATTGAATGTCGTACTCCGTTTTTGGCGTCATTGAACATTTTTTTTGAAAAGAACAAACTATCAGTTGTTGAAAACCGATTATCTGCCTGCATACTATATTGAAAATTAAGACTTTTTAGAAGTCCTCTTTTTGATTGACCTTGTTTAACAAAAGGATAGATACGCTCCATATTGGCACGTAATGCTGGTAAAGTCATTTCAATGCTTTGTGTGTTCGTATTTTGCGAATGTGATGCTGTAACAGAAAGATTTACAGAAGGATACGCAGGAAACGTTTTTGAATACGAAATTGATGAGGATAATGTATTGTTCAAAACATTGGGTGAATTAATTTGATTGTATGAATTTTGGTAATACCGACTACTTCCCAAATTCACAGATGCAGAAAAACTTGAGTTAGGATTTGACTTTGCATCTTTTGAGTGTGTCCATTGAATATTGTACAGAGTGGTTCCGCTGTAATCAGGAAGTCCTTTGATACTATAAATCTGATTTTCATAGTTCAAGCTGAAATTACCAGAAAACTTGTACCGTTTGTTATATGCGGATTGTGCTCTAAAACCATAACTTCCGTTTGTAAAGTAATCTCCTGTGAGTGCTAAATCCAAATGGTCACTGATAACAAAATAATATCCTCCGTTTTGTACAAAATATCCACGATTGTTTGCTTCTCCAAAAGTAGGAAAAATAAGCCCTGAAGACCTCCCTGAAACCATCGGATAGTATGCAAAAGGAATGGCTATAGGAGTCGGTACATCAACAATGTACATATTACTAAACCCCGCAACTATTTTCTTTTGTGGTACAAACTTAGCCTTCCGAAGTAGAATATAATAATCTGGGTCATCTAAGTCTTCTGCCGTTGTAATGATAGCATTCTTCATAAAATAGGTAGAATCATTTTCTTTTTTAATGATTTCACCCTTTATGTTATTTTCATCTTGCTTTGTGTAAGCATTTCGGATAATCGCCCTTTGCGTTTTGTAATTAAAACGAATTGAATCGGGTTCTATTACATCATCTCCTTGCTTAAACACAGGATGTTGCGTATATTCTCCAACAGAATCCTTCAATCGTCCTGCGTAAACCTCTCCTATATCAAATTTGATAAGCTCAATTCCTGCAGATATATCAATATCAGTATATTGCACTTGTGTTTCATTGTACAGAATGATTTCACTTTTCACCTTGTTGAATACGATACTATCTTTGGCTTTGTACTTAACAATATCTTCCAAAGCCCCTTTAGGTTTTTGCAAAGAATCCTTCCTGAGTGAATCGGCTTTTTGCAGAAGAGAATCGGTTTGAGGTTTTATATTTTGTTTTTTGATAGTATCTTTGGCTGAATTTCTGGAACGCCGCAAAGTATCCAATATTGAATAGGTATGAAAACTACGATAATCCATCTTTCGGATAGCAAATAGCTCCGCATACCAAAAGCAAGTGGTTGCGATTAATAATCCTATAAGTAAAACTATTTGTCTGCGATAATTCAGCAAGGTATTCTTCTTTGAAATGTCAAAATTTAACGTAAAAACTCACGAACTTCCTCCTTTAAATGGCTCAAAGCACTTGACGAAGGCGATGGTTTGTTTATAAACTCTTTAAAAATAAATTCGGTCATCGCTTTGGAATCAGCAAGTTGCTCATCGTATGTGGCTTTACGTATTACTTGAATGGTTGCCATTTTTGCGGTTCGGATAACATTCCACAAATTTTCACTCATATAAATTTGTTGCGATAAGTTATGCTCAAACTCCTCATCAATAGAATTTACCAAAAGGGCTTCATATTCTTTTTTAGGCAAGTTACGAGAAGGAATGCGAAGTAGTAATTGCTGCGGACTGATGCGTTCCAAAAACAGAGCCATTCGCTCATACGCCTGTAAACGAAGCGGAAGTGAAAGCTTCTGATTTTCCTTTTGCAACAAAAATAAACGACGTTTTTCTTCGTTTTTGATGTGTAAATAGAAGAAATAATATGCAATTACACCAACAATCGCTGAAGGAATACAATACAACAAAAAAGTGACAATTTGGCTTTCCATTTGTTATGACATAATTTTGCGGACAAAAGTAATAATTTTTTCATACAAAAAAAATTCTTACCTTTGGAAACTAAATTCTATTTTCTTATGAAGCATACATATGTTTTATCCGTGTTGGGACTGCTACTCACGCTAACTTCTTGTGAGCAACAACAAACAAAAAAAGAACAATCCTACACAATTCAAGGGAGCGTTGATGGGCAAACGAAAGGCAAGGTTTATCTCTTGGAATTCAAAAACAGAGAATACACCGCTGTCGATTCTGTTGATATTAACAACGGAAATTTTAAATTTGAAGGAAATATTTCTGAGCCCCTCGTCTACTCTTTGCGACTCAATAACGTGGGAAAAAGGGCCAACTTCTTCCTTGAAAACACAAATATAACATTGCATTTGAACCAAAATTGGGAAATTGAAATCATAAAAGGAGATAAAAACACGCAACTTTTCAAAAAATACAACGACCTGAACGAAAAAAGAGCCTTAAACTTAGATAGTATTCTCAAAACAGACAATAATTCGCCTGTGATTGCCTACTTTTTAGGGCGAAATGCTTATATGTACGACTATCCGCAGCTCGTTTCGCTTAGAAAACAAATCGCTCCGGAGTTACTTAAAAATACATACATCGAAGAACTTGATACTGCTATCAATAAGCTCGAAAAACTTCAGCCAGGAAATCCTGCTCCTGATGTTATTATGGAAAATTCTGAGGGAAAAACTTTTAAACTGAGTGATTTAAAAGGAAAAAATGTTCTCATCGATTTTTGGGCTACTTGGTGTCCTGATTGTCTCAAAGAAATACCTTCTCTGAAAGAAATTTACAAAACATACAATTCCAAAAACTTTACAATACTGAGTATCTCGCTCGACCGCAACAAAAAAAATTGGCAGAAAGCCATCGCCGACGGACTTTCGTGGGAACACGGATTTGTGGAAAATGCTTGGAAATCAGAAGCAGCTCAAACCTATACTTTGCGTTGGTTGCCTACATACATCTTAATTGATGCTAACGGAACCATCATCGCACGAACCATCGAAAGCCATAAAATGATTGAAGAAATTGAGAAGTTGGTTAAATAATTCTCCTACTTTCTTTCGGAAAAAAGAATCTGTACAATACGCCTTCAAAAATGTTTTTTGAAAGCATATCGTACATCGGGGCGTACTGCATACATCTTGAGAAGCAAAATGATAGTGTATGCAATACGCTTCCAAAAATATATTGCAATATCAACAAAAATACATAATCAAAAATTCTTTTTAAGATAAGATTATAGATAATCTAATGTCAAAAAAAGTTTTTCAAAAAAGATTGCAAACAATCCAGTATCAAAAAAAGTTTTTTAAAGAAGATTGTAGACAATCTAACGTCAAAAAAAGTTTTTTAAGAAAGATGCAGACAATCTAGCATCAAAAAAAGTTTTTCAAAAAAGATTGCAAACAATCCAACGTCAAAAAAAGTTTTTAAGACAAGATTGCGAACAATCCAACGCTAAAAAAGTTTTTTAAAAAAGATTGCAAACAATCCAACATCAAAAAAAGTTTTTCAGACAAGATTGCAGATAATCCAGCCTCAAAAAAATTTTTTGATTTCAAAATAACAATACAACAAATTGTACATCTTATAAATACATTTATTTAATTGTATATCTACTAAAAAATAATTTATTAATGAAAGATTTATTCGGACAAGCTATCTTAGATTATCAACAAGGCAATTATACGGAAGATATTAAAACAGAAACTACTATTTCGGAAGAAGACATTTTGCCCCTGCCCTATTTATTCCGTTCGTTTAAAGAAATGCCACCATTGGAGCAAAAAGCATTGCGTTTGGCGAGAGGAAAAGTTTTAGAAGTGGGCTGTGGAGCTGGTAGCCACGGATTGTATTTGCAAAACGAACGAAATTTGGAAGTTCATTCTATCGACATTTCACCAAAGGCTGTCGAGGCTTGTAAACTCAGAGGTTTAAAGAACGTTTCAGTTGCCAATGTTATGGAGTTCGAGGGGAAATTTGATACTATTTTGCTACTAATGAATGGAGCTGGAATGTGCGGACGATTAAAGCAAATGGGAACTTTTTTAGCTAAAATTAAAAGTCTGTTAGCCCCAAACGGACAAATTTTGACCGATTCGTCCGATATTATTTATATGTTCGATGAGAATGAGGACGGAACATACGACGTACCACTCCATTTTGATTACTACGGCGAGGTTGATTATTTGGTTAAGTACAAAAATGAGAAAGAAGAGCCTTTTGCGTGGCTTTACGTGGACTACAACACTTTGCAGAACGTTGCACACTCGGTAGGCTTAGAATGCGAATTGGTTGCCGAAGGAGAACATTACGACTACTTGGCAAAAATGTTTTGAGGTTAGTTTACTTTTAATCGAAGCCCATTTCTTTAGCCATTTGTCTTTTCCTGAGGTATCTTCTGTAAACCATCCAAAATAATTGCGTCAATAAGCCGATTGCGTCCCTCAATGATTGTTTGGGCATTTCTCGAAACTCATTCTGACGCAATTCTTCTATTTTCTCCTCGCATTCTTGTTTGGATATGTTGCCCAAAGTGTATTGAGCTACTGTTTCGTATATTTTCACGATATGCATTCCCCAAGTTCTTAAAAATCTGTACAAACTTGACTCAAAAGTTAGTAAAAAGAGAAAATCTTCGACCGTAAAGTGAGGAATATGAAAATTTGCGACTATTTCTTCTTTAATTTCTTGTGCCTGATTGGTGTAATCGATGATTCGGTTTGAAATTTCATTTGCCGAAGAAAGAATATGGCTAACGGGTATTTCTTTTCCTGCTAAAAAACTTATGTCTTCGGCAAATTCCTTAGCTTCTTCGTACGAAGGAAAATTTAAGTTGAGAAAGTCGTACTCCAAGTCTCTCCAAATGGTAAGGTAAGAGAAATGCGTGAGTTTTGCTATCAACAGATATTTTATATATCTGTTTTCTCTGAAATATGCCTCCGTGTATGTGAATTTATCTTGCTTTTTCATATTTTTAATTGGAATAGTGTTATTGGTGTTATTTCATAAAAAAAACTTTGGCAAATCATTTTTTTACCAAAGTTTTCGTATCATTATTTTTTCTTCGCTTTTGTGGTTGTCTTTTTGGTTTTTGCAACTTTTGAAGCTGTTTTTGTTTTCGGAGTTTTCTCAGCAATCAGGGCTGTAGCTTGTTCTAAAGTGAAAGTTTCAACATCGGTTTCTTTTGGTAATTCGATTTTCACTTTTCCTTTAATGAGATTATAGCGTCCCCAACGTGCTTTTTCCAATCGGATAGAACCATCTTCCCATTCTTTTACCACTTTCTCCGATTCTTTTTGTAATTTATTCTCAATGAGTTCTTCTATATCTTGTTTTGAAAGGTTATCGAAGTCATATTTTTTACTTACATTGATAAAAATATTATTCCATTTAATAAAAGGACCAAATCTTCCTGTTCCTTTGGTAACTTCCATACCCTGATATAATGCGATAGGGGCGTCAGCTTTTTTCTTTTGTGAAATAAGTTCTTCGGCTCGTTGCAGTGTTACACCAAACACATCTTCCCCTTTGTCCAAAGAAATAAAAGTATCTCCATAACGCACATAAGGTCCGAACCTTCCTACATTCACATCAACCTCTTTTCCGTCGATAATGCCTAATTTTCTGGGGAGTTCAAAGAGTTTTAAGGCTTCTTCGAAAGTAATTGTTTCGATAGACATTCCCGAATGAAGACTTGCAAAGAGTGGTTTTTCATCATCTTCATTTGTTCCTATTTGAGCCATCGCTCCGAAGCGTCCTAAGCGAACACTCAACGGTCGTCCTGATTTTGGGTCAGTTCCTAAAATACGTTCGCCTGTTTCTCTCGCTGCATTTTTTTCTACATTCTCCACAACTGGGTGGAAGTGCGTATAAAAATGTTGCAACATCTGTGTCCAGTCTTCAGTGCCTTCGGCTATATTATCAAAGCTACCCTCTACTTTTGCAGTAAAGTTGTAGTCCATAATATTCTCAAAATTTGTAACCAGAAAGTCATTTACAACAATTCCTATATCAGTAGGAATTAATTTGCCCTTATCAGCACCCACTTTTTCTGTAAGTGTTTTTTGTTGTATGGTTTCTTTGGCAAGTACAAGTTGCTCGTATTTTCTTTCCTCTCCTTCCAAAGAGCTACGTTCTACATAGCCTCTGTTTTGGATTGTTGAAATTGTAGGAGCATAGGTTGAAGGACGCCCGATACCCAATTCTTCGAGTTTCTTCACTAAAGAAGCCTCTGTGTAACGAGCTGGAGGACGAGTAAACCTCTGTGTAGCAATGATATTATTATTGCTGATAGATTCTCCTTTTTTTAATGTTGGCAACATACCTTCTTGTTCTTCTTCCTCGTCATCGCTACCTTCGAGATATACTTTTAAAAATCCGTCAAAGCGAATCATCTCTCCGTTAGCTGTAAAAAGTTCAGTATGTTTATCTGCTTGAATTTTTACATTAGTTCGCTCAAGTTGAGCGTCCGCCATTTGTGAAGCAATTGTGCGTTTCCAGATGAGTTCATACAAACGAGCTTGGTCGCTCTCTGCAGAAATGGAAGTACGTGTCATATCCGTAGGACGAATGGCTTCGTGTGCTTCTTGGGCTCCTTTTGCTTTGGTGGCAAAATTGCGAACCTGACTATATTGGTTTCCGTATATGCTAACTATGGCGTTTTTGGCAGTATTTATTGCTTCTTGTGATAGATTAGTGCTGTCGGTACGCATATAGGTTATAAAACCTGACTCGTACAAACGCTGTGCAATCATCATTGTTTTACTTACCGAGAAGTATAATTTTCGAGAAGCTTCTTGCTGCAGTGTTGAAGTAGTAAAAGGAGGTGCAGGAGATTTTTTCGCGGGTTTTGTTTCTAAAGAAGCTATTGTAAAGTTTGCACCCAAATTTTTTTCCAAAAATTGCTTTGCTTCCTTTAATGTATCAAATGATTTTGGCAAGGTTGCCTTAAATGTTTTCCCTTCGGAATTAGCGAACTCTGCTGTTATTTTATAAGAAAAATTCGTTTTAAAATCTTGTATTTCGCGTTCTCTTTCAACGATTAATCTCACAGAAACTGATTGAACTCGTCCTGCTGAAAGTCCGCTTTTAACCTTTTTCCATAGCACTGGCGAAATTTCATATCCGACAAGCCTATCCAATACGCGACGTGCTTGTTGAGCATTTACCAAGTTGTAGTCAATTCCTCTCGGATTTTGAATGGCTTTTTCAATTGCAGACTTTGTAATAGAGTTAAAAACAATGCGTTTTGTATTTTCAGGTTTTAATTTCAACGTTTCTGATAAGTGCCAAGAAATAGCTTCTCCCTCACGGTCCTCATCACTTGCTAACCAAACCGTTTCAGCTTTTTGAGTAAGTGTTTTAAGCTCCTTAACAACTGCTTTTTTATCACTGGAAACCAAGTATTTAGGCTTGAAGCCATTCTCGATATCTACACCCAATTCCTTGGAGGGTAAATCAACAATATGTCCGTAACTTGATACTACTTTAAAATCTTTCCCTAAAAATTTTTCAATGGTTTTTGCCTTCGCAGGCGACTCTACAATTACTACGTTTTTAGCCATACTACTAACTTTTGGTGGGCAAAAATAGTAATTTAATTGGTATTTGAAAATTAAATTATTCTTAAAATCAGAATTTTGCCATTAAGAAGTTCTAAAAACAAAATAATTTGCAAGAATCGAATAAATCCTTTGAAAAAACAAAAAGAAAAACTCCATCAAAACCTTATGAAAAAGTATGTTTCAATAGAGTTTTCTATATCAATCATTCAGGAATATTTTTTATTCCTTACAAATTTCTTCTGCTATAAACTCTTTTAAATCAATAATTTTCGGATAATTATAATACTTTGTAAATCGTTTCAAGCCCATCAATAACATTCGTTGCTCATCTGCTTCACTGAAAGAAATTATTCCTTCCTTAGCTCGAGTAATTATTTTTTCAACAGATTGATACAAACAAAGTTTGGCCATCGCTATTTGCACTTTCTGATTTTCTTCTCCGAAACGTTTTGCATTTTTTTCTGCTCGTAATACAACCGATTCGGCCATATAAATTTCCATCATAATATCGGAAGCCACCATCAATAATAACTGATGTTTTTCTAAGTCAGTTCCATACTTCTGAATGGCAAAACCTGAAACCATCAGAAAAACTTTTTTCAACCGAGCAATCAATTCTTTTTCCTCCGACATTACTTCCGAAAAATCAGGAATTTCAAAGGAAGGAATTCCCATCAATTCATTTTTGATTGCCATTGCTGGAGTGAGCAAATCCACGTGACCTTTCATAGCTTTTTTAATGAGCATTCCCACTGAAAGCATTCGATTAATTTCATTAGTACCTTCATAAATTCGCGTGATACGAGCATCACGCCAAGCACTTTCCATAGGCATCTCAGCTGAATATCCCATTCCTCCAAAAATTTGAATTCCTTCATCACTACTTCGCTGAATATTTTCTGAAAGAACTACTTTTAGAATAGAACACTCAATCGCATATTCTTCAATACTCTTAAGTTCAGCTTCATTTTCAGCATTCCCTTCAGATTTTCTGATTTCTATTCGATTCTCAATTTCTTTAAGTGTTCTGTACACGGCTGCCTCACCTGCATACAAGCTACTTGCTATTTCTGCTATTTTCTCTTTAATTGCTCCAAATTCGGCAATACGTATCCCAAACTGAATACGCTCTTTTGCATAATTTACAGAATTTTCAAGTATGCGACGTTGAGCGTCTAAAGTAGCCACCGACAATTTTATTCTACCTATGTTTAATACATTGAGTGCTATTTTAAACCCGTTATTTCTCTCCGAAAGCATATTTTCAACAGGGACTTTTGTATTGTTAAAAAATATTTGTCGGGTAGAAGAAGCGTGTATCCCCAATTTGTGTTCCTCCTCACCTAAAGTTATCCCATTAGGATTAGAAGGATCATATTCCACGACAAATGCGGTTATGTTTTTGTCGTCATTTATACGGGCAAATACTGTTAAAATCGTAGCAAACCCAGCATTTGAAATCCACATTTTTTGTCCGTTGAGTATATAAAACTTTCCATCAGGAGATAGCTCTGCTTTTGTTTTTCCAGCATTGGCATCAGAACCTGCTTCTGGCTCCGTTAGGCAATACGCTCCAAAAGCTTCACCTGTTGCTAATTTTGGTAGATATTTTTGCTTTTGTTCTTCCGTTCCGTAAAGCAAGATTGGCATTGTTCCAATCCCTGTATGTGCCCCAAAAGCCGTAGCAAATGAGCCTGTCGCTCCCGAAATATAATCACATACAACCGACGTAGTAACAAATCCCATTCCAAGCCCACCATATTCCTCTGGGATAGCGATTCCTAACAATCCCATTTCCCCAGTTTTCTTCATCATTTCTATGGTATAGGCATAGTCTTTTTGCTCAAAACGAGGCTTATTCGGATAAATTTCTTTATCCACAAACTCCTTAACCGTGTCTTTCATCAAGATTTGCTCTTGCGAAAAATCCTCAGGTGTAAAAATGTTTTCACATAGGGTTTCTTTTACTAAGAACTCTCCTCCTCTAGTTGTTTCCATATGTTTTAAGTTTAAAAAATTAGACTCTATTGCCACAAATATAACAATAAAATTTGGTAATAGGAATTTTATTGCGGTTTATTCAGTTTCTTATTCTAATCTTACTTTTTACAAAATTCATTTAATGATTCTTCATCAATAAAAACAGTTTTATCTATATCTCATCACAGCATTTTCCATTCAAAGAAAGATTTTTTCTGAACTCCACCAGTAACAATATACAGAAAATAAAAAAAGGACAGCGATAATTCTGTCCTTACTTTTCTACTTGTACATTGCTTCTATTTCCTTACTATAATTTGCGTAGATAACCTTGCGTTTGAGCTTTAATGTTGGTGTAATTTCATTTCGCTCAATTGAGAAAGCATCAGGAAGCAACGTGAATTTTTTAATTTTCTCATAATCAGGCAAATCATTTTGAAACTTCTGTAATTGCTTGGTAATATAATCAATTACTTGGCTATTTTTCAAAAGTTCCGTTGTTGATTTGTACTTGATATTCAACTCCTGAAGAGCCTGTGTAAGCATCTCAAAATTAGGCACAATCAAAGCCGAAACAAATTTTTTTCCATCTGCAATTACTGCAATCTGATTTATAAGATTATATTTTCCTACCTTTCCTTCAATATGTTGTGGTGCAATATATTTTCCGTTAGAAGTTTTCATTAACTCCTTGATTCTGTCCGTAATATACACATTATTCTGAGCATCTAAATTACCTGCATCACCCGTTTTCAAGAAGCCATCTTCCGTAAATACTTTTTTGGTTTCCTCAGGATTTTTATAATACCCTTTCATCACCATACCCCCTTTAACCAAAATTTCGTTATCTGCTCCAATTTTGACTTCAGCATTTGGCATTATCGATCCAACTGACTGAACTTCAAAATCTACATTATCCCAACAAGACACCGTAGCAAGTGTTTCGGTCATTCCGTATCCTAATTTTACATTTACCCCTATCGAATGGAAAAAACGTCCTATACTTGGCTCTAAATTAGCTCCACCACAAGGCATAAAACGAATGCGTCCGCCTAATGATTGCTTTAATTTAGAATACACTAACTTATCTGAGATATTGTGTGCTTTTTTTAACCACCAAGAAATCTTCTTACCTTCTTGATTGATTTTCAATACCTTTCTTCCTGTTTTTATAGCAAAAGCAAATATCATCTTCTTAGCGAAAGAAGAACTATCCACTTTGTCGTGAACGGTTGCAAATATTTTCTCATAAAATCTTGGTACAGCACACATTACAGTTGGTTTTACTTCCTCCAACGCACTTTTAATATTATTGGGGTTCTCTAAATAATAAACCGTAGCACCTTTATATAACGAATAGTACGTCCAAGCCCTTTCAAAAACGTGTGATAAAGGCAAAAACGCCAATGATTCATCTTTATCCGAAATTTCAAGCCTTATATCGTGTCCAATTAATTGGTAGGCTAAATTTTCATAATCCAACATCACACCTTTAGGTTCACCTGTTGTTCCTGAAGTATATATTATTGTAAATAAATCATCTAACCTTTTATCTGCTATCCTTTTTTGAAGTTCTTCATTATAGATATCCGTTTTTCCGTACACTAAAAAATCATTCCATTTAATGGAATATTTATCCTCTTTCAGCTCAACATCTTCTTTAAAAACAACTATTTTTTGTAAAGAAGGACATTTTTCAGCTATTTGAAGAGCTTTTTCATATTGTTCGGTATCACCTACAAATAATATCTTTACCTCTGCGTGATTCAACACATAGAGAGCTTGTTCTGATGTATTTGTAGCATAAATAGGAACGGGTATCACTCTGATTTGTAAGCTACCAAAGTCTGTAATTGTCCACTGAGGCATATTTTGAGAAAAAATGCCAATAGTTTCTTGTGGTTGAAGTCCAAAATGTAATAATGATTTTGAAAGTAAATTGGTTACATCTCCTAACTCATTCCAAGTAATCCCTTCCCAATTTTGTTCAACTTTACCTATTAAAGCCTTCTTATGCCCAAATTTTTTCACATTTTCGTGAAAAACAGAAGTATAATGATATGATAATAAATTCATTACAAATAATCTATTTGAGAGGGCAAAGATAATAAAAAAAGTAATACGTATTACAAATGGCTTATATTAAAAAAATCGATATGCGAATCCAGTGCTTACAAACCAATTTGAATTTTCATTGAAAATAGAACGACCAAAAGATACATCAATCTGAAAATCAGAAGTTATACAATACAACAATCCTGTATCAAAATTATGTACAGGAAACTGATTTCCGAAAACAGCAAAATATTCTAAAAATGTATACAAATCCTTATTAATAGAATAACCAAATTGGGTTGTAACATTCAATTCTTTAAAAGAATTCGATGTTCCCACATTGTAGCAAAGAACAAACTTTTCAGAAATATTATTTTCAAAAGCTAAATAAACATCTGTTTGCCATTGTTTCAGAGGATTTTTGTATGCCAAGTAACCAACCAGAGTAATTGCAGGTAAACTTCCCTTTTCTTGCAAAATGCGTTGTTTGAAACTCAAAACTAAATTATCTACCTGAATATTTTCCGATTTATTTTTCTCAATATCAGAAGACAATCGAATTTCTGTTCCGTTAAAAACCCCATAACGCAACATCAAATTATTAGAAGTATTTTCATCAGAAAACGTAAAGCCATCTTCCAACTGAAATTTATTTTTCGGAAGTGTGTAGACTCCTTCACTTTGGTCGGGACGGTCAGTATTCACATCATCAAGTTGCTGAGAATACAGCGTTGATGTTATCAACAATAGAAAAAACAAACAAATTTTTCTCATAACTCAAATTTTAACTCGTTTCCTAAATTTTTGTGCAAAAGAATGGCTTTTTTTCTATTTTTCCTAATATTCCAAAAATAGAAAATGCAAATCTAAATATTCAGATTTGCATTTTCAACGTAATATTATAAAAACCCTAAAAATTTCTACGCTAGCATTGTAACAGGATTTTCAATGTACGTTTTAAGCGTTTGCAGGAATTGGGCTCCCGTAGCACCATCAACTGTACGATGGTCACACGCCAAGGTAACTTTCATTGTATGTCCTACCACAATTTGTCCTTCTTTAACAACTGGTTTTTCAACAATAGCTCCAACTGACAAAATCGCTGAATTAGGTTGATTGATAATTGACGTAAACGACTCAATACCAAACATTCCTAAGTTAGAAACAGTAAATGTACTTCCTTCCATTTCAGCTGGAGTCAACTTTTTATTTCTTGCTTTACCTGCCAAATCTTTCACTTGTCCACCTATTTGAGTAAGGCTCAATTGGTCAGCAAATTTAAGCACTGGAACCACCAATCCTTCATCTACAGCAACCGCTACACCAATGTGTACGTGTTTGTTGTAAACGGTAACATCATTCTTCCAAGAAGTATTCACCTGAGGATGTTTTTTGAGTGCCATTGCACACGCCTTCACAACCATATCGTTGAATGAAACTTTGGTATCAGGTATGTTGTTAATTTGCACACGTGAAGCCATCGCATTTTCCATATCAATTTCTATAGTCAGATAATAATGAGGTGCCGTGAATTTCGATTCAGAAAGGCGTTTAGCAATCGTTTTACGCATTTGAGAGTTTTTAACCTCTTCTACTGCTTCCTGTCCTACAGGGGCAAAGGTAGTAGCTACTGGTGCAGTAGCACTTTGTGCTGAAGATACCACTGCAGATGGTGTAAATCCTTCAACATCTTTTTTGGTAATACGTCCATTTTCTCCAGAACCTTTCACTTGCGAAAGATTAATACCTTTTTCCTGTGCTATTTTTTTAGCCAATGGAGAAGCAAAAATACGTTCACTACTAGCAGCTATATTAGAATTAGACACAGAAGCTGAAGTCACTTCTTTTTTCTGTTCAGTTTTTTCTTCCTGTTTAGGTGCGGGAGCTGAAACTTTTCCTCCACCAGCCACGATAGCACTCACGTCTGTCCCAGCAGGACCAATAATAGCTAAAAGAGAATCCACTTCGGCTGACTCACCTTCTTTTATACCTATGTATAGTAATGTACCTGAATAGAACGACTCAAACTCCATTGTAGCTTTGTCAGTCTCAATTTCTGCCAGAATATCACCCTCGCTTACTTTATCACCTACCTTTTTTAGCCAAGTAGCTACTGTTCCCTCAGTCATAGTATCACTTAATCGTGGCATAGTCACCACTTCCACTCCCGAAGGTATAGTTACTTCTGCTACAGGTGCTTCAGATTTTGGTGCTTCTTCAGGTTGAGAAGCAACTTGAGAAGTAGCTCCCCCACTTATCAATGCCGAAATATCTTCCCCTTCTTTACCTACAATTGCTAAAAGAGAATCTACAGGAGCTGTTTCGCCTTCTTGAAGACCGATGTATAACAATGTGCCTGAATAAAATGATTCAAACTCCATTGTAGCTTTATCAGTCTCAATTTCTGCCAAAATATCACCTTCACTTATTTTATCACCTACTTTTTTTAACCACTTTGCAACAACTCCTTCTTCCATTGTGTCGCTCAATCGTGGCATATTGATTATTTCTGCCATTTTTTATTATAATTTATGAGATAAAAAAGGATAATTTTCTTGTTCATACACAGTATCGTACATCACATTTTTGGCTGGGAATGGAGATTCCTCTGCGAATTTTTCACACTCAGCAACAAGTTTCTTAACTCGCTCATCAATAGCCTCAATTTCAGCCTCAGAAGCATATTTCTTAGCTTTTATCACATCAAGTACTTGAGTAATTGGGTCGATTTTCTTGTACTCCTCTACTTCCTCTTTGGTACGATAATGCTGAGCATCAGACATTGAATGCCCACGATAACGATACGTTCTGATATCCAGAAGGGTAGGTCCGTCACCACGTCTTGCTCTCTCCACTGCTTCATAAACTGCCTCAGCAACTTTTACAGGATTCATTCCGTCGACAGGTCCACAAGGCATTTCGTAACCCAAACCAAGTTTCCAGATGTCTACGTGATTTGCAGTTCTTTCCACCGAAGTTCCCATTGCATAATGGTTATTTTCGATAATGAACACAACAGGTAGCTTCCAAAGCATTGCTAAATTGAGTGTTTCGTGGAAAGCCCCCTGACGAACAGCACCATCTCCCATAAATGTTAGCGTAACTGCCTTCCTGTCAAAATATTTATCAGCGAAAGCCAAACCAGCTCCTAACGGAATTTGACCTCCAACGATACCGTGACCTCCATAAAAATTATGTTCCTTTGAGAAGATGTGCATCGACCCACCCAATCCTTGTGAAGTTCCTGTAGCTTTTCCGTACAACTCAGCCATAACTTTCTTAGGGTCAACCCCTAAAGCAATAGGGTGAACGTGATTGCGGTAAGAGGTTATCATTTTATCTTTTTTAGGATCAATAACGTGCATACAACCTGCAACAATAGCTTCCTGCCCATTGTACAAGTGTAAAAATCCTCTCACTTTTTGTTGAATATAAACTGCTGCAAGTTTATCTTCAAACTTTCTCCAAAAAAGCATATCCTCATACCATTTCAGGTACACATCTTTACCAATTTTTTTCATTTGCCTTTATATTTTAGTATGATATAATCTTTTATAATATCTGATTTTTAATATTTTACATAAAAAATAAGTGAGTTATCAGAAATATTTGCAAAGGTGCAAAAAATCTGCTTTTTTTCAAAATAAAATAGAAAAAAAATACCTTTAGCTTATTTTACTCACTTCTACATTTCCAAATTATCTATCAAGCGAATTCCATCAACGTATACAACAACAAAAGACCTATATTTTTTACCAGATTCTTTTTCAATAATCTCAATCAATGTATCTGCTTCTGCTATGCTAAAATACTCTAATTCGAAATCTTTTTTTGTTTCAAATTGCTGTTTTACCCACTTCTCAATCTCAATAGGATTCTTTGTACTAAACTGATTTCTAACTTCTTGAAGTACCTGATAAATATAGGCAGCTTCTTCTCTCCTATCTTCACTAAGCCTTTGATTTCTAGAACTCAAAGCCAAGCCTCTTTCATCTCGAACAATCGGACAACCAATTACGTCAACAGGTAATTTTGTTTGAGCAACCATCTTCTTGATAATAAGGAATTGTTGGTAATCTTTCTCTCCAAAATAAGCTTTATTAGGAGTAACAATCTGGAAAAGTTTCTTTACAACGGTGCCTACCCCATCGAAATGCCCAGGACGAAATTTACCTTCCATTACTTTGTCAAGTCCCTCAAAATTAAATTTTTCGGAAACTACGTCTTTGTCATAAACATCTTCCACACTGGGAGCATAAAGAATAACTTCTTCACTAACTTTTTTTATCTTCTCCACATCTGCCTCAAGCGTTCGTGGATACTTATCCAAATCCTCAGTATTATTGAACTGCGTTGGATTTACAAAAATGCTCACTACAGTCACATCATTTTCTGACAAAGATTTGTAAATCAATGATAAATGCCCTTCGTGTAAAGCTCCCATTGTGGGAACAAAACCAATACTTTTTACTGATTTTTTATATGTTGAAATTGTGTTTCTTAGTTTCTCTTGTTGCGTATAAATTTCCATTCTTTAAATAATTATCGTGCAAACTTATATATTTTTTATGGATTTCTGTATATTTTTTTGTACTTTTGTAGCTTTCAAAGCTAACAAAAAACTATTTACTTTTTATGAAAGATAAAAAAGTGCTTTTTGTGTCTTCTGAAGTAATGCCTTATTCTCCTGAAAATGAGATTTCAAAAATGTCTTTTGAAACTCCAAGAATGGTTAATAGCAATGGTGGACAGATACGAATTTTTATGCCACGCTTCGGAAATATCAATGAGAGAAGACACCAACTTCACGAAGTAATTCGACTCTCAGGAATGAATATTGTTATCAATGACATTGATGTACCCTTGATTATCAAGGTTGCGTCTATACCCAAGGAGCGTATTCAGGTTTATTTCATTGACAATGATGAATATTTTAAAAGGAAAGCTACTTTTTCAGATGAAAATGGAGAGTTATTCCCTGATAATGATGAGCGTTGCATTTTTTTCGCAAAAGGTGTAGTAGAAACTGTTAAAAAACTTAATTGGCTTCCTGACATCATTCATATTCACGGCTGGTTAGCATCATTATTACCACTATATTTGAGGACTTATTACAAAGATGAGCCTATTTTTCAGGAAAGTAAGATAATTACTTCAGTATTCAATAAGGATTTTGAAGGCAATTTGGACTCAACATTAATTAGTAAAGTGAATTTTGATGGTATTAGTTCCAGAGCCTCCGATGCACTAAAAGAGCCGAATTATTTTAATTTAATGAAAATAGCTGCGAAAAACTCTGACGGGGTGATCATTGTAGGAGATGAAATGTCGGAGGACTTTAGTGCATTCCTTAAAGGACTTAAAAAACCTATCCTTTACAATAGTGATCAGGAAACTTTTCAAGAATCCTACAGAGATTTTTATTTACGAATTTTAAAAAAATAAGACAAATAGAAAATATGAACAAAACAATGTTTTTCAAAACATTAGCAATCACAGGATTATCAATTATCTTTTGTAGTTGTACTGATGATTCATTCAAGGAGATTGAAAGCGATTTATTAGGAAATCCTAATTACGATACAGGCGTTTATACTGCTACAGTTTCTATAAATAATGTTAAGGAGAAAGCGACCCAAGCCAACGGACTTGGAGGATATCTTTTAGGACAATACACTCAAGAACCATTTGGAACAAAAAAAGCAAGTATCATCGCTCAAGTAACTTTACCAAGTGAAAATCCCACCTTTGGTGCTAATTCTCAGGCTACTGAAATTAAAAATAAATCACAAGAGGAAGAAACCGTTACTGAAGTGTACCTATATATACCTTTTTTCAATCCTAATAGTTTTTCAAAAAACTTCTCGTACACCAAAGATGCTGAATATGTGTTAGACTCCATCTATGGAGATTCAAAAGCGTCTTTCCAAGTAGACGTAAAAGAACTTACTTATTTTTTGAGAGATATTGATGAAAATTTAAAAAATCAAGTTTATTATTCTGACCTGAATGTTAATAATCATTTGGGAGTTTCTTTGATAAAGGAAAACAAAAGCTACACCATTAGCAGAAAAGCCATCATACGAAATAAGTTAGGCAATTCAAATGATAAAGAAACTGATAACGTGGGAGATGTGTTAGCTCCAGGAATACGAATTGATTTAAAACCAGACTTCTTTCAGCAAAAAATATTGAATAAAGAAGGTAGTAATGAACTTTCTAACCAGAATGTTTTTAAAAACTATTTCAGAGGGATAGCTATCTCCGTTGATAATCTTTCAGCAGACTTAATGATGCTTTTGAATATGGCAAATGCAAAAATTGAATTGGTTTATACTTACAAATCATCTTCAGACAAGGATAAAAAGGATAAAAAGAATACCAATCGTTATGAGATGAATGTAAACGGAATTACAGTAAATCTTTTTAATAATTCGCAAGAAGCTATTAATTTGGATTCAAATCCTAATGATGTATCACGAGTATTTCTCAGCGGTTCACAAGGAAGAACTGCTGAATTCAAACTATTTACAGAAACTGAATTGGCAGAAATTCGCAAAAAAGATGTTCTAATCACAGATGCGAGTTTGTTTTTATATGTAGATGAATCGGTTACCTATAACAAAGAACCGGAGCGAATTTTTATCTATAATGCCAAAACTGGAGCTATTTTAGCTGATTATCTGCACGACCCAACAGCAAGTTTGCCTTCATCAAACGATGCTCAAACGGTTCATTTAGGGAAATTGCAAAAGAAAAATGGAAAGGGTGTTTACTATCAGCTTCGTATAACAAATCATATTTTAAATATTATAAAGAACAAGGCAGAAAATGTTCCATTGGGAATTGCCGTGGCTTCAAATGTTAAAAATAGTTTTTCTGCAAAATATTTGAACTCATCCAATGAAAATAAATTTATTCCTATGAATTCACTTTCAACTCCTTTGAGTACTGTAATTTACGGAAATAGTTCAAGTATTGATAAAGATAAACGCTTGCAATTGAAAATAAACTATACTAAATTGAAATAACTTATTTTTATTTTTTTGTTTGAGGTTTGAAATTTAAGATTTTGTAAGTAGAATTCTGAATTTCAAACCTCAATCGCAATTATAGAACTTTATTTTAAAAAATTTGATTGAATGTACGCATTATTCAAAAAAGAAATACGTTATTTTTTCACTTCACCCATCGGTTTTACTATCATTGGGCTATTTGTCGTTCTAAACGGATTATTTTTATGGATTCTGAAAACGGAATATAATATTTTCAATAGTAATTTTGCTGATTTACTTCCATTTTTCAAAATTTCATCGTGGATTTTTGTATTTTTAGTCCCTGCCTTAACAATGCGAACCATTTCTGAAGAAAAACGCAACGGAATGCTAACACTTTTATTTACAAAACCCGTAAGCACTTTGGAAATTGTACTCGGAAAGTACTTAGGAGTTCTATTTTTGCTGTTCATCACGCTTGTTCCCTCTGTCATATATGTATATATGGTATGGACCTTAGGCAACCCTGTTGGAAATCTGGATATTACTGGTACTATTGGCTCTTACATTGCCCTTTTTCTTCTTATTGCCTCATTTTCAGCTGTAGGGCTATGGACTTCATCGGTAAGTAACAACCAAATTATTTCATTTGTATTGGCTGCTTTTTTGTGCTTTTTTTTCTTTTTCGGATTAGACCAAATTGTAGAGCTAATTTTTCCTGAAAACCTCTCAAAAATCGGATTTCAATCGCATTTTGATGCTATAAGTCGTGGTGTGATTGACAGCAGAAATATCATTTATTTCATTTCTGTAATTGCTTTTTTCTTATATATAACAACCTTATCTTTAAAAAGTTATAAGCTATGAAAGTACTTCTAAATAAAATTGGTTTCAAAGCAATTATAGCTTTTTTGATGTTACTTTTGGTCAATTTCTTGGCCAGTAAATGGCATAATCGTTGGGATTTAACCAAGGACAAACGTTATACCCTTTCTGAAACAACGCAAAAAATATTGCTAAAAATTCATAGTCCTATAGTTATTGATGTTCTTCTAAAAGGAAACATTCCAACAGAATTTAAAAAATTACAAACGGAAACGTTGCAACTTCTGGAAGAATATTCAGCTTTTAACAACAATATTCACTTCAATTTTGTCAATCCTCTGGAAAATGAAGAAAATACAGAACAAACCTTACAAGAATTAATTAATTTTGGACTAAATCCCTTACAAATATCACAAAATGAAGCTGGAAAATCATCTATTGAGTATATTTTCCCTTGGGCAATAGTAAATAATGGAGAGAAATCAGAAAAAGTAGCTCTTTTCGTAAACAAATTAGGTGCAAATGACCAAGAACGCGTTCAAAATTCGGTACAAAGATTGGAATATAGCTTAACAGATGCGCTTCATAAGTTGACTTTGAAAAAGAGAAAAAAAATTGCAATGTTAAAAAGCAATGGAACTCTCGAAGATATATATATAGCTGATTTTCTGAAATCTGTACAAGGGTATTATCGCATTGCTCCTTTTACTTTAGATTCTGTTAACACAAATGCGGAAAAAACATTAAAAGACCTCAATGAATTTGATTTACTGATAGTTGCTAAACCTACTGAACCTTTTTCTGACCCTCAAAAACAGGTAATTGACCAATTTGTGATGAAAGGTGGACGTCTATTGTGGCTCATCGACAATGTAAAAATTGATATTAACGATTTGTACAATCCGTCAGGTACAGCAATGGCAATGCCTGTAAATCTGAATCTTACAGATTTATTCTTTCAGTATGGTTTTCGAATTAACTTCAATATTATCAATGATTTATACTCATCACAAATCGTAATTGCGACTGGAGAAGGAAGTCAAACTCGTTATATGCCTATTCCTTGGGTGTATAATCCTATGATTTTATCAAAAAATAATCACCTAATTAACAACCACTTAGATGCTACGAGATTGCAATTTGCTAATAGTATTGACACACTAAAAAACGGAATTAAAAAAACTATTCTTCTTTCAAGCTCTCCTTTTTCAAAAGCTGATGGTACTCCAAGAGAAGTAAGTCTGAAAATTGATGTAAATAAGTTAGATAAAAATGCTTATAAAACAGGTAATATCCCTACAGCTGTTCTTCTGGAGGGAGAATTCACTTCTGTTTATAAAAATAGAATCCGACCTATTGATTTGAAAACCAATACTGAAATTAGTAAACCTACCAAAATGATTGTAGTTTCTGATGGCGATATTATCAAAAATGACATCAGTGACAATAATCCTTTGGAATTAGGTTTTGACAAATGGACCAATAAATTTTACGATAACAAAGCATTCCTACAAAATGTCATTAACTATCTATTAGATGACACAAATTTTCTTGTACTACGAAATAAAAAGGTACAATTAGCCTTTCTGGATAGAGAAAAAGTTGCTGAAAGTCAGAAGTCTTGGAAAGTAAAAAGCATTATTTATCCCCTTTTATTATTTCTCTTAGTAACTATAATCATTCGAGTTTATTACCAAAGAACAAATATTGTGAAAAAGTAGTTCTTCTGAACAAGAAATTACCTAAAATGTCAATGTTAATTTTTTAAATATTTCTAAAGTAAAAAAACTTAAAATTTTAACAACTATAAAGTGTTATATATTACTTAAATTGTATATATTTGCCGATTGAAGAAAAAAAGAATAAGTAATTAATTTAAAAAAATGCAAAACAAGGGACTTATTAAACTATTTGCACTCTTATTCGGACTTGTAAGCATCTTTCAGCTTTCATTTACGTACATCGCAAATAGGGTGGAGAACAAAGCTAAGGCATTCGCTGAGGCAAAAGTGTCGAACGCAGAGAGTAATTACGTTTCGAAACGAGAAAGAGTTGAATCTCAGTACTTAGACTCTATGTTGGGGCAAAATGTGTACAACATCGGAATTACCAAGTACACCTATGCACAGGTGAAAGACAAGGAGTTAAACAGAGGTTTGGACTTAAAGGGAGGGATTAACGTAATCCTACAAATTTCTGTAAAAGACATATTGAAAGGTCTTGCTAACAATACGAAAGACCCCATTTTCAACAAATCATTAGCTGAAGCTGACGAATTATTACGAAAAACAGATCGTACATATTTGGATTTGTTTTTTGAATCGTACGAAAAAAATGGAGGTAAATTGGCTTCTCCTGATGTTTTTGCCAATAAAACATTAAGTGAGGAAATCAACTTCCAAATGTCTGATAGTGAAGTTCGTCCTATCATCAAAAGAAAAGTTGATGAGTCTGTAACATCAGCCTTTGAGGTATTGCGTAAACGTATTGACAAGTTTGGTGTTTCACAACCTAACATTCAACGTTTGGGTGCTTCAGGACGTATCTTAATTGAATTACCTGGAGCTAAAGATGTTACACGTATCAAATCACTTTTACAAAGTACAGCTCAGTTAGAATTTTGGGAAACTTTTAAAAACATAGATGTTCTTCCTTACATAAGTGCTGTAAATGAAACCTTAAAATCTACAATAAAACCTCAGGAATCTGTAAGTGAATCAAATACAATTGATTCACTTCTTACAGACATTAAAAAAGACTCAATAGACCAAGCAAAACAGAT
Source organism: Capnocytophaga cynodegmi (assembly GCF_002302475.1). NCBI lineage: Bacteria > Pseudomonadati > Bacteroidota > Flavobacteriia > Flavobacteriales > Flavobacteriaceae > Capnocytophaga > Capnocytophaga cynodegmi. Next base: position 2,444,209 of record NZ_CP022378.1, on the reverse strand, counting down.
TAACCCTTTGTTTGATTTATTTAAGCCTGTACCGACTTATGAGGGTTCTCCAGTTCTTTTTGCTGTAAGTTTAAAAGATACTGCAAAAGTTAATAACTACTTAAAATCTGCTGATGCAAAACGATTGTTACCAGCAAATCTTCAGTTTGCTAAATTCGTTTGGGGCAAACCTTCCAAAGATTCAGATTTGGTGGAAATGTATGCTTTAAAATCTAATCGTGATAATGTAGCAGCACTGACAGGAAATGTAATCACAGATGCAGCTCAAACGTACGATGTGAGAAATCAACCTGCTGTTTCGATGCAAATGGACGGAAAAGGAGCTAGAATTTGGGAAAGCCTTACTGATAAAGCGTTCAAAGAGCAAGGAAACATCGCTATCGTTTTAGATGATATCGTGTACTCTGCACCAGGCGTAACAAATGGAGCCATTACTGGTGGACGTTCAGAAATCACAGGAACTTTCACACTAAATGAAGCTATTGACTTAGCTAACGTACTAAGAGCGGGTAAATTACCAGCAGGAGCTGATATTGTTCAGTCAGAGGTAGTTGGACCATCACTTGGACAAGAAGCTATTGATAGTGGTATGAATTCATTTTTGATTGCTGCTATCATCATTTTTGCTTGGATGATTTTCTACTACGGAAGAGCAGGAATTTATGCTGATATAGCATTGGTTTTCAATATATTATTGGTATTTGGTGTACTAGCAAGTATCAATGCTGTACTTACCTTGCCTGGTATTGCAGGTATTGTGCTTACTATCGGTATGGCAATTGATGCTAACGTACTTATATTTGAGCGTATTAAAGAAGAATTAGATAAAGGTAAAGGTGTTTCACAAGCAGTTTCTGATGGTTTTGGAAATGCCCTTTCATCAATCTTAGATGCCAACATAACAACTGGGCTGACAGCTCTTATTTTGTTAGCTTTTGGTAGCGGACCTATCCAAGGCTTTGCAACTACTTTGCTTATTGGTATCGCAACTACTTTGTTTACAGCTATTTTCATAACACGTTTACTAATAGACTATAGTGTTGAGAAAAAACACAATTTGACGTTTTCTACAAATCTTACTAAGAATATTCTCAAAAATGTCAATATTGATTTCATTAAAAAGCGTAAAGTTGGCTATATTATTTCGGCTGTTGCTATATTAGTTAGTATCATCTCACTATCTACTAAAGGATTAAACCAAGGGATTGATTTTGTAGGAGGTAGAACATACCAAATTCGTTTTGAACACCCTGTGGTTCCAGCTGAAATATCTAAAGAATTACAGCCACTCATCGGAAATGCCGAAGTGAAAACCTTTGGTTCTGCAAACCAAATCAAAATCGCTACTAAGTACAAGGTAGAAGAAGAAAGCACTGCTGTGGACAATGAAATTCAAGAATTACTATACAAAGGATTACAGAAGTTCTTACCACAAGGGTACTCATATGAAGACTTTGTAGGAGCTTCTGCAGAGAGTACTTTAGGAATCGTACAATCAATGAAGGTAGGTCCCACAATTGCTGAAGATATCAAAAGTAACGCTGTTTGGTCTGTGCTTGGAGCTTTGGTTGTGATTGCTTTCTACATTTTAATCCGCTTTAGAAGATGGCAATTTTCTTTGGGAACAGTGGTGCCTTCTGCTCACGATGTTATTTTAGTACTAGGAGTTTTCTCTCTAACTTACAGCTTTATGCCTTTCAATATGGAGATTGACCAAGCTTTCATAGCTGCTATTTTAACGGTCGTAGGGTACTCATTGAACGATACAGTAATTATTTATGACCGCATTCGTGAATATATGAACGAACCTAATTGGACAAAAGAAAAAATTAATACGGCGTTGAATAGTACATTAAGTCGTACTTTGAATACTTCGCTTACCACATTGGCTGTGTTAGTAACCATATTTATTTTTGGTGGAGAAACGTTAAGAGGCTTTATGTTCGCAATGATTGTAGGTGTAGTTGTAGGAACATATTCATCTATATTCATTGCCGCCCCAATGCTTTATGATACTTTGGATAGAAAATCTAAAAAAGAAGAATCACATTCATAGTAATAATTGTTTTTAAAGGGAAAAAAGCTACTCAAATAAAGGGTAGCTTTTTTTACTAAAACTAAGATGTATAGCAAGAAAATCAAAAAACTTCTGAATCAATATTTTTTGGATTTATCTATCTATCAAAATGAACCGAAACATTAAGTAATTTATCTATTCTATGAAAGTAAAAGACATTACTCAGAAGATAGAACAACTCAGCCCGTTATCATACGCGGAGGGTTTTGACAATGTAGGCTTACTTGTAGGTAATCCTGAAATGAGTGTAAACAAAGTTTTGATAACGCTTGATACTCTTGAAAGTGTTGCTGATGAAGCTATTGAAAAAAAATGCAACCTTATTGTTAGCTTTCACCCAATTATTTTCAGTGGATTAAAAAGTCTTACAGGTCAAAACTATGTGGAACGTGTAGTGATGAAAGCTATCAAAAATGATATTGCTATTTATAGTATGCATACTGCTTTGGACAATATGTTTTTAGGTGTCAACTCAGCGATATGTGATGCTTTGAAACTTAAAAATAGAGCTATCCTAATTCCTCAAAAACACACTATTCACAAGCTTGTTACTTACGTTCCCCACAAACACTCCGAAATGTTACGAAAAGCATTATTTGAATCAGGAGCTGGGGAAATTGGTAATTACAGCAATTGTAGTTTCAATTTGGAAGGATATGGAACGTTCAAAGGAAATGATAATTCCAATCCAACCATTGGTGAGAAAAATCTCTTACACACTGAAAATGAAACACAAATAAATGTTATCTTTCCCAAACATCTTGAAAATAAAATATTAAAAGCTTTGAAAGAAAATCACCCTTATGAAGAGATTGCCTATGAAATTTATGTTCTGGAAAATACTCATCAACATATCGGAATGGGAATGATTGGAGAACTTGAAAATCCAATGGACGAACAAGATTTTCTTAATTATCTAAAGAATAAAATGCAAACTGATTGCATTCGGCATTCGGCTCTAACTGGTAAAAAAATAAAAAAAGTTGCTGTTTTGGGAGGAAGTGGAGCTTTCGCCATTGACAAAGCCAAAGCTGCCAAAGCCGATGCTTTCGTTAGTGCTGATTTTAAATATCACGATTTTTTCAAAGCTGAAAACCAGATTTTACTCACCGATATTGGTCATTTTGAAAGCGAACAATTCACAAAAATGCTTTTATTTGATTATCTTACAAAAAATTTTCCTAACTTTGCCGTCGTTTTATCCGACGTAAACACAAATCCTATCAAGTATTACCAGTAAATATGACAAAGAAAGCTGAAATTACAGTAGAAGAAAAGTTGAGAATGTTGTATGATTTGCAACTTATCGACTCACAAATTGATGAATTACAAAATGTTCGAGGCGAACTTCCATTAGAAGTTTCAGACCTTGAAGATGAAGTTGAAGGACTTAAAAATCGTTTGTCTAAATTCAAAGAAGAATTAGAACATTTGCAGTCTGGAATTGCTGAGAAAAAAAATGTTATAGAAGAAGCTAAAATCTTGATTAAAAAGTACAATACACAACAAAAAAACGTACGTAACAATCGAGAATATAATTCCATTACAAAAGAAATTGAGTTTCAAGAACTTGAAATTCAATTAGCTGAAAAACGAATCAAAGAAGGTAAAGCTCAGGCAGACCAAAAAAAGGAAGCCATCAAACAAGTTGAAGAGAAAAAAGCTCAACGAGAAGCTCATCTTAAGCACAAAAAAGAAGAATTGGATTCCATTTTAGCTGAAACTGAAAAAGAAGAAGCTTTCTTAAGACAAAAAGCTGAAGAATACGCCGAGCAAATTGAAGAAAGACTACTAACTGCTTATCGCAGAATTCGCAGTAGTGTAGTTAACCGTTTGGCAGTAGTTCCCGTAGAGCGTGGAGCTTCAGGTGGTTCATTTTTTACTATACCACCACAAGTACAAATGGAAATTGCTGCTCGTAAGAAAATCATAACCGATGAACACAGCGGACGCATTCTGGTAGATTTAGCACTTGCTGAGGAAGAAAAAGAAAAAATGGAAGCTCTTTTCAACAGCATAAAATAAACCAACAATACAATAATTTTATATGGAAATTTGAAAAAATTGAGTAGCATATGCGTTTTTTCAAATTTCCATTTTTCATATAACAAATATTGATAGCAACCAACTTTTTCTAACAATAATTTTTCAATTTATTTTCTGATGAATTCTCGCAAAGAACAATTACAAGCATTTGAGCGTTTGCTTGACATAATGGACGATTTAAGAGAAAAATGTCCTTGGGATAAAAAACAAACCCTGCAATCACTTCGTCACTTAACTATTGAAGAAACTTATGAGTTAGGTGATGCTATTTTGGACAACAATTTACAAGAAATTAAGAAAGAATTAGGTGATTTACTTCTTCATATTGTTTTTTATTCAAAAATTGGTAGTGAGACCAACGATTTTGATATTGCAGATGTAGCTAATTCAGTATGCGAAAAACTCATTGAGCGTCATCCGCATATCTATGGTGATGTTAAAGTTGAAAATGAGGAAGATGTAAAGAGAAATTGGGAAAAAATCAAATTGAAAGAAGGTAAAAAAAGTGTTTTAGAAGGAGTTCCGAAAAGTTTACCTGCTTTGGTAAAAGCTTCTCGAATTCAGGATAAAGCAGCTGGAGTAGGCTTCGATTGGGATTCAAAAGAAGGTGTCTTTGATAAAATAAAAGAAGAAATCAATGAACTTCATTATGAAATTGAAAACAAAAACAAGGAAAACATTGAAAAAGAATTTGGTGATGTGCTTTTCAGTTTAATTAATTATGCTCGATTCCTGAAAATTAACCCAGAAGATGCTTTGGAAAAAACAAATAAAAAATTCATCAAACGTTTTCAGTTTTTAGAAAATAAAGCCCTACAACAAGGTAAATCATTGAAAGATATGACTTTGGAGGAAATGGAACGCTTTTGGCAAGAATCAAAAAAAATGGATTAATATGTATCCTTACCACAACAAAATAAAACAAAGAATAAAAAATGGTGAGCTGATAAAATATGAATTTGTTGAAAAATACAAAAACATAAGTCCGTGTTTATTACTCTACTTTAACACAGAACCTTACATTCGTCCTGTTCGAGAACATCGTTTCGCAGAATATGAAGAAATCTTATCACTGCAAAACAAAATTTCAAAACAAAAGGAACAATAAAATATTAAAAATCAATAATTATATCTTTCTTTCCACAAATTTTTTAAGTACGTGCGTATTGCATTCTCACGTGGGTTATCCCCTGGCTCATAAAATTTTTCTCCTTGTAACTCTTCTGGTAAAAAATCCTGAAAAGCAAAATTATTTTCATAATCGTGCGAATATTTGTAATCTTTTCCGTAATTCAGCTCTTTCATAAGTTTGGTTGGAGCATTACGTAAGTGAATTGGAACGGATAAATCACCCGTTTGCTTTACCTTTTGTTGTGCCTTATTGATCGCCATATATGATGCATTACTTTTGGGGGAAGAAGCCAAGTAAGTAGCACATTGACTGAGAATTATCCTCGCCTCAGGATAACCAATCGTTGTAACTGCCTGAAAAGCATTGTTTGCCAAAATAAGTGCCGTCGGGTTTGCATTTCCAATATCTTCTGAAGCTAAAATAAGCATACGCCGTGCTATAAACTTCACATCTTCACCTCCTTCAATCATTCGAGCAAGCCAATAAACAGCTCCGTTTGGGTCACTTCCACGAATTGATTTGATGAAAGCTGAAACAATATCGTAATGCTGTTCTCCTGTTTTATCATATAAAACCGTATTTTTTTGAACAATTTGAAATACTTTGGCATTTGTTATTTCAATAATTTCATCTTCTGATGAAGAATTTATAATTAATTCAAAAGTATTGAGTAATTTTCTTCCATCTCCTCCAGAAAGTTGCAAAAGAGCTTCTGTTTCAGTAAGTATTATGTTTTTAGTTTTCAAAATTGAGTCCCTTTCAATGGCATTTCTCAATAATTTTTCCAAATCATTTCGCTCAAAAGCATTGAGGACATACACTTGGCAACGTGAAAGTAAGGCAGGTATTACTTCAAAACTCGGATTTTCTGTCGTAGCACCGATAAGCGTAATCCACCCTTTTTCAACAGCTTGTAACAACGAATCTTGTTGAGTTTTATTAAAACGATGAATTTCATCAATAAAAACGATTGGATTTTTAGCAGAAAACAAACCTCCAGCTCCTTTAGATTGTTCTATTACCTCGCGAACTTCCTTAATACCTGAATTAATGGCACTTAACGTAAAAAAAGAACGATTACTTTGCTGAGCTATGATGTTAGCGAGTGTTGTTTTTCCCGTTCCTGGAGGTCCCCAAAATATGAGAGAGGGAAGCAAACCAGTTTCAATTTGTTTCCGTAAAGAACCATTTTCGCCTATCAAATGTTCTTGTCCCACATATGAAGCCAAATCCTGCGGACGCATACGCTCTGCTAAAGGTGTGTTCATCATCAAAAAATATATTTTCGCAAAGATATAAAACTTTTTACCATTTGTAGTTTGTGAACTAACCAAACACAACAATTTTTCAAACGTCATTTCTCACTACTGATTTAAAAAACACTTCATTTTTTGCTTTTTCGAAAATAAACTCATACCTTTAGCGATTAATTTTAACATAAATTTTTTATGTCTATGAAGTATTCTAATTTTTTAACCTCAACAGCTTTAGTCTTAGCCTTAGTTAGTTGTAGTGAAAATCAATCAGTTAAAAATGACACTATGGAAGAAAATCCATTACTAATTGAAAGTACATTGGAGTATTTTGCTCCTGATTTCTCGAAAATCAAAGATGAACACTTCCGTCCTGCATTGTTAAAAGGAATGGAATTACAAACAGAACGCGTTAAAGCCATCGCCGAAAACAAAGAAGCTCCTACGTTCGAAAACACAATAGTAGCTTTGGAAAAAAGTGGTGAAGAATTTAGCCGAGCAAGACGAGTTTTTGGAGCTTTATCTTCAGCACACACCAACGATACTATTAAAAACATTCAGAAGGAATTATCACCCAAATTTGCAGCACATTCTGACGCTATTTATCTGAATGACAATCTTTTTAAAAGAATAAAAGAACTTTACGAAAAACGTGAAAATTTAAACTTAGATGCTGAGTCTAAAAAATTATTGGAGCATTATTATGAAAATTTCATAATTTCAGGTGCAAATTTATCTTCCACTGACAAGGAAACTTTAAAAGGTTACAATTCAGAGTTAGCATCATTGCAAACCGAATTTAATCAAATATTATTGGAAGGAAATTTGGCTTCTGCCCAAGTATTTACGGACAAAAATTCTCTCGAAGGTTTGAGTGAGGAAGCCCTAAAAGGACTTGAAACAGAGGGAAAATGGAAAGTTCCTACTTTCAATACCACACAACAACCACTACTTGTAGACTTGAAAAATAGAGAGACTCGCAAACAGATTTTTGAATCTGCCTGGAACAGAACCGATGGCGGAAAACACAACACAAATGAAGTGATTAAAAAAATTGCTTTACTTCGTGCTAAAAAAGCAAGTTTACTAGGATTTAAAAACTATGCAGAGTGGTCATTACAACAAACAATGGTTAAGACTCCTGAAAATATCTATCAGTTTTTCAAGGATTTAGTTCCCGCTTCTGTTGGAAAAGCCAAAGATGAAGCTAAAGAAATTCAAGCACAAATTAAGGCTACAGGGAGCGATTTCAAACTTACTCCATACGATTGGAATTTTTATGCTGAACAGGTTCGAAAAGCAAAATATGACTTAGATGAAAATGAAATAAAACCTTATTTTGAGCTGAAAAATGCTTTAGAAAATGGTGTTTTCTACGCCGCTACAAAGCTATACGGAATTACTTTTAAAGAAAGAAAAGATATTCCTGTATATCACCCTGATGTTGTTGTTTATGAATTGTTTGAAGAAGATGGAACCAAATTAGGACTATTCTATGGTGACTTTTTCGCTCGTGAAAGTAAACGAGGAGGTGCTTGGATGGGTAATTTCGTCGAGCAATCTAAGTTATTAGGCAAAAAACCTGTAATTTATAATGTTTGTAACTATCCAAAACCCGCTAATGGAGCTCCTGCCCTACTATCTTTTGATGAATTAACTACACTTTATCACGAATTTGGTCACGCTTTGCACGGATTTTTTGCTGATCAGCAATATGCTTCACTCTCTGGAACATCTGTAGCTCGTGATTTTGTTGAATTACCATCACAATTTCACGAAAACTGGGCTTTACACCCCGAAGTTTTAAGTAATTATGCATTTCACTATCAAACTAAAGAAGCTATTCCTCAATCTTTAGTTCAAAAAATAAAAAATGCAAGTACCTTTAACCAAGGATATTCATTTACAGAAGTTTTAGCTGCTGCAAATTTGGATTTGCAATGGCACACTATTTCTGCTGATACCAAAATCGAAGATGTAACTACCTTTGAAAAGGAAGCTTTGAAAAAAACAGGATTGCTATTAAATGAAGTTCCTCCTCGCTATCGCTCATCATATTTTGCTCACATTTTTGGAGGAGGATATGGAGCTGGATACTATTCATACCAATGGACAGAAATGTTACATCACGATGCTTACAAATGGTTTGAAGAAAATGGCGGACTTACCAGAGCTAATGGTCAGCGTTTCAGAGATATGATTCTTTCTCGTGGTAATACGTTGGATTACGAAAAAATGTATTTGGATTTTCGAGGAAAAGAACCTTCTATTGAATCATTACTGAAAGCTAGAGGATTAAAATAAAAATTAATATTTTTCAATTACGAAAAAACAGCTGATAAATTTTTAGAATTTATCAGCTGTTTTTTCATTTTATAAACCACTTTTATCAATGTTCACCATAATCAATATTATCCAATTTCCCCCTAAAAACCCTAAATTGAATAACAAAATAAGCAACTACCAATACAGCAGCAATAATAAACCAATTTAATCCTACATTCAAACCATAATCGTTTGCTGCTGTATTATAGATAGTTAAAGAAGGATTAACATTATTAGTAGAAGGTAATAAATTCGGGAATAATGACGCTACACTGGTAGCAAAACTTCCAAAAATAAACAATGTTGAAAATACAAAACCAGTGCTATCCTTTTTAAAATTCCGAATACGAAACTGACCTAATAATCCCACAGCAGCAATTATAGGAAAAATCCACAGCCATAAATGCTCTTTAAAGTTATGAAAAGGAACAGGACGAACATATTGCCATAATATTATTGACAAAATTACTAAAAATACCAAAGCAAAATTCAGCTTGAAAATAATAGTTCGCAAACGCTGATTAAGAGGAGAGGAAGTTTTTAAAATCACCCAGTTAGCTCCGTGTATAGTTAAAGTTACCACAGCTAAAACTCCCATAAGCAATGTAAACCAATCAATTACACCTTGCTGATGAGCAATAGGATCAAAAGTTGGATTCCACAACGGAAGGAAAAAATAATGAGGCTCTTGAGTAGAAATTCCATTTTCAACCATTCCTAAATTTACCCCACGAACAACATTTCCTAACGCTGCCCCAAAGAAAAGAGCTAACAACAAACTCGCAATTCCAAAAGCCTTATCCCAAAATCCTTCCCATAACGGATTGTGAAATTGTCCACGAAGCTCCAAACCTACAGCTCTGAAAATCAGCAACCATAAAACCATCATTAAAGGCAAATAAAATCCACTAAATGATGAAGCATACAAAGTTGGAAAAGCAAAAAATAACACTCCTCCCCCTGCAATTAACCAAACTTCATTAGCGTCCCAAAAAGGACCAATCGCTTTCGTTACAGCTTTTTTTTCTTCTTCTGTTTTAGTAAAGAATAAATGTACAATTCCTGCACCAAAGTCATATCCGTCAAGAATAACATACATTCCCAACATAAACATCAAAACAATATACCAAAATAACTCCATATTTCTTAGTGATTTAACTGAATTTTTGTTTCAGGTCCTTTATTAACAATTTTAAATACCAAAAGAATGAAAAGTAAGCCCAAAAGCAGATAAAGACCTACAAATCCGAGAAACGTAAATAGCGTATTTCCAGAAGAAACCGTAGGAGATACTCCATCTACTGTTCGCATCAAATTATAAACAAGCCAAGGCTGTCTGCCAAGCTCAGCAGTATACCAACCAGCCGTGTTGGCGATATATGGAAACGGAAGTAACATCATCAGAACCCAAAGTAGCCATCTTGTATAGAAAAGTCGTTTCTTCCAAAGTAAAAAAGCTGCAAAAGCCATTATTCCTATGAAAATAGTTCCTAAACCAACCATAATATGATACGCATAATATAAACCAGGAACGTTTGTTGGGTGAAGTGACGGGTCAAAATCATTCAATCCTTTAATTTCTGCATCCCAACGGTGGTGAGTTAAAAAGCTAAGTACGTTAGGAACAGCTATTTTGTTATCAATTTTCTTATTTTGCATATCAGGCTGCCCTATAAGTATAATTTCCGCACCTGCTTTCTCAGTTTCAAAGATACCTTCCATTCCAGCAAAAGTAACAGGCTGATACTTTGCCACATTTTTAGCAGCCAAATCTCCCGTTGGGAAAGCTACTAAAACGGCTGAAATAACTCCAAAAATAACTCCGTTTTTAACAAATAGTTTGCCGTATTTGCTATGTTTGTTATTCAACAGATAAAAAGCACCTACTGCTGTCACAAAAAAAGAACTGGTAACGAGCGACCCCGCCTGATTATGCAAATATGAAGGCCATAACCAAGGATTATCAAATAAAGCAGAAAAATTATTCAAAACGAATTTTCCGTTAGCAAGAATTTCATAACCTACTGGATGTTGCATCCAAGAATGCGTAGCGATTATGAGAAATCCACTCGCCCAAGACCCTAAAAAGACCAAAAATCCTGCAAGAAAATGAAGTCTGTGTCCCAATAATTTCTCTCCAAAAAGAAACATTCCCAAAAAGGAAGATTCCAAAAAGAAAGAGAACATTCCTTCCATAGCCAATGTTTGCCCAATAATTCCACCTGTAAGTTCAGAGAATTTCGCCCAATTCGTTCCAAACTGAAATTCCATTGGGATACCTGTAACCACCCCCATTGCAAAATTCAACGCAAAAATTTTCATCCAGAATTTTGCCGCATCATTATAAGACACATCATTGGTTCTTAGGAATTTCCACTTAAAGTAAACAATCATTAAGGAAAGTCCCATCGTTAATTGTGGAAATAAATAATGAAAAGTAATCGTAAAAGCAAATTGCAATCGATTATATAAAATCATATCTTCCATAAAACAAAATTTAAGTTTTAAAAACGTCCGCAAAGTTACGTATTTATTAATAATTCTAAATAATAAACTTATAAAAATACTTTTGATAGAAATAAATATTCCCTTAAAAACTTAGCAGATTCATAATTTTTACAAAGAATACTATAAAAAATACTTATTCCATTACAGGTAAAATATCTTCATTTTGATTTTTAGATAATTACATTTTTAAAAAAATCTTTCAATTCTGCTTCTATTTCAAAAAATAGATATATATTTGCACCCTGAATTAATAACGAGGTCGTGAACCTCACAAATTAAATACTTATGCCAGTAAAAATCAGATTACAAAGACACGGAAAAAAAGGTAAACCATTCTATTGGGTGGTTGCAGCTGATTCTCGTGCAAAAAGAGATGGTAAATTCCTTGAGAAAATAGGAACTTACAACCCAATTTCAAATCCTGCTCAGATTGAGTTAAACATTGATGCAGCGGTGAAATGGTTAAAAAATGGGGCTCAGCCTACAGAAACAGCTCGTAGAATTCTTTCTTACAAAGGTGTTCTATTGAAATATCACCTTTTGGGCGGTGTTGCTAAAGGAGCTTTAACTATGGAACAAGCTGAAGCAAAATTCAATGCTTGGTTAGAAGAAAAAGCTGGGAAAATCTCTTCAAAAGAAGAAAAATTAGCAAAAGACAAAGCTTCTGCGAAAGCAAACGCTTTAGCTGCTGAAAAAGAGGCTAATGAGAAACGCAAAAATGCTGCTATTGCTAAAGCTGCGGAGGCTGAAAACGAAGTTGCTGAAGCAACTACAAGTGAAGAAAACAACGAAACTGAAGCATAATTATGACTTTGAAAGATTGTTTTTATGTAGGAACAATTGTATCAAAATTCAGTTTTAAAGGGGAAGTTTTGGTAAAATTAGACTCTGATGACCCCGAATTGTACGAAAATTTGGAATCAGTTTTTATTGCCCTTGGCAATAATCTGGTTCCTTTTTTTGTTGAAAAATGCTCCCTACATAAGTCCGACTTACTGCGAATTAAATTTGAAGATGTTGAAAATGAATCGGACGCAGATGCTTTATTAAAACATAAACTTTATTTACCGCTCTCTTTTCTCCCAAAATTAAGCGGAAATAAATTTTATTATCACGAAGTTATCGGATTTACAATGGAAGACATTGAATACGGGTATGTGGGAACAATTACTGGCGTAAACGACAGCACCTCACAAGCTTTATTCGAAGTAAAAAACAATGACAAAGAAATTCTTATACCAATGAATGATGAATTTCTTGAGAAAGTGGACAGAGAAAATAAAAAAATTATAGTAAAAACTCCCGAAGGATTGATTGACCTTTATCTCAGTTAGTAATATATTCTTATTTTCTTTTATTTTTTCTGGGTTCAGTCTTCAAATGTTCTGCAATTAGCTCAAGCTCTTTGTACCATTGTTCTCCAAACTTTCTGATAAGTGCCTCTTTCACAAACTTATAAACCGGAACTTGGAGTTCTTTTCCCAAACTACAAGCATCGTCACAAATTTGCCAACGATTGTAATTTACAGCTGTAAAAGAAGTATATTCCTGTAAACGAATGGGATACAAATGACAAGAAATCGGTTTCTTCCAATCAATTTTACCATCGTTATAGGCTTGTTCAATGGCACACAAAGCCCATCCTTTCTCATTTCGGATTACGTAAGCACACTCTCCCCCATCAATAAGTGGAGTTTCCCATTCTCCGTCTTCTCCCTTAATACAAACCCCTTGTTTTTCAATAGATTGTAACCCTTTAGTGGTAAGATATGGAGCTACTTTATCATAAATTTTCTCCAATATGCTAAGCTCTGATTCTTCAATGGGAGCACCTGCATCTCCCTCAATGCAACAAGCTCCTGTACAAGCATTTAAGTTACAAACAAAATCATTCTCAATAATATCTTCTGAGATTATAGTTTCACCAATTTGTATCATTTTAAATACGGACAAAAAGAATTTGGGGTGCAAAAATATAAAAAAGTTCCATTAGAATGAAATTTTTGCTCCTCTACCGAAATATACCTCCTTTTTTTTGATTTTAGAATTAAAAAAATATACCTTTGTAAGACCAATATTTTCGTTATGATAAAAAATTATTATTCGGTCGTTTTTTCAATTCTTTTTTTCTTTGGGGCAATCTTTTCTTCAAAAGCTCAGGAAAGGAAAACTATTAACCAGCTTGAACAATCCGTAGTTTGGAATAGTAATTCACTTCAAACAAAACAATTTCAAGAAGGATTAGCAGGAACTTATTTCGGCAAACACAAGCAATTTTTTATACTAGCAGGTGGCTCATATTTTCCTAACGAAAAACCTTGGCAGGGAGGCAAAAAAGAATTTTCCAAAACTATTTTTATTTTTGAATCCTCAACTGATGGTAAATTATCATTAGTTCACCAAGGAGATGATTTGCCTGAAGCCATCGCCGAAGGGACTTATATTTCTCTCCCTGAAGGACTTCTCTGCATTGGAGGACAAACACCTGATGACGTTTCATCAAAAAACTTTTTAATTTCTTACGAAAACAAAAAAATAAAAATCACAAACTTTCCAGATTTACCAATAGCCGTAAAAAGTGCGGCGGCAACTCTCATAGAAAACCACATATATATTGTTGGTGGACAGACAACTAACGGTACGTCATCGAATCAATTCATAAAATTAGACATCAACAATCCTAAAAAAGGTTGGCAAAAATTACCCAATTATCCCAAACACGTGTCGGGAGCAGTGGCTGTTGCCCAACAAGATGGAGAAGAAATTTCAATTTTTACTTTTGGAGGAAGAAGTCGTAATAATTCTAACATTACTGATTTTTACGACGAAGTTTATCAATTCAAACCTTCAAGAAATCAATGGATTAAAAAGAAAAACATTCAAAACTCGAAAGGAAGTTTACCTCTGGCAGTTTCTACAGGTACCAAAGTAGGGGCATCAAGTATTTTACTATTTGGAGGAGATACTGGATTTATTTTCAATCAGATAGAAAAAGCTATAAACGATAATGATATTGAACTTCGTAACAAACTATGGCAAAACCATCAAGGATTTGAAAAAGAAATTTTGGTTTACAATACAATTACCGATGAGTGGTTTACTTTAGGCAATGCAAACAACGCTGTAGCTGTATCGTCAATCTTTTATGACACTCAAAATCAACATATTTATATCGCAGGAGGAGAACAAAAACCAGGTATTCGTTCTTCTTTGATTACCAAATTATCATTTTCAAAGGGTAAAAGTTTTGGTTGGTTAAATTATGCTGTATTGGGGCTATATTTCATAGGAATGTTAGGACTTGGGTTTTTCTTTATGAAAAACAATAACAATACCGAAGATTATTTTAAAGGAGGCGGACGCATTCCGTGGTGGGCAGTAGGAGTAAGTATTTTTGCTACAATGCTCAGTGCCATTACGTTTATCTCAATTCCCGCCAAAACTTATGCTACTGATTGGCGTATGTTGATGTTCAATATGACAATTATTTTGGCTGTACCCATAATTATTCACTTTTTTCTACCATTTTTCTTGCGTTTTAAATTAGACACAGCTTACCAATATTTAGAAATCCGTTTTAATCGCCCAATTCGCTGGGTGGCATCGGCTTTTTTTACTCTCTTTATGATAAGCCGTATCGCAATTGTACTCTTCTTGCCTTCATTAGCTTTAAATATAGTTACGGGATTTAATATTTACTATGCTATATTGATAATGAGCCTTGTAACCATAATTTACTCAACAAGTGGTGGAATGGAAGCTGTGGTTTGGGGCGACGTAATTCAAGGATTTATTTTAGTTGGAGGTGCTATTGCTGCTCTTGTAGTAATGATTACAGGGATTGAAGGTGGTATTGGTGAATTTTGGGAGACAACGAAATCTTTCAACAAATTTGATACATTTGATTTCCGATTCGATTTCTCACAACCTGTATTTTGGGTTGTAGTTTTTGGAGGACTTGCCAATACTTTAATATCATATACCAGTGACCAATCAGTAGTGCAAAGATATATGTCGACCGTAAACGAAAAAGCAACGGCAAAAAGTATTTGGTTAAACGGAATTGTGAGTGTTCCTGTGAGCATTTTGTTTTTCCTTCTTGGAACAGGGCTATTTGCATTTTACAAATCGAATCCTGAACAAATGTCCATTACTGACCCTAATATTGATTCTATTTTTCCTCAATTCCTTGTTTCACAGATGCCTGTAGGATTGTCAGGATTACTAATAGCTTCCATTTTTGCTGCAGCGATGAGTACACTTTCATCAAACATCAATTCAGTTTCAGCAGTAATTACTTCTGACTTTTACAAATCTCTATTTAAAAATACTTCATTCAAGCAACAAATGATTGTAGCTAGATGGTCAGGAGTTATCATTGGTTTATTAGGAACAGGAATGGCTATTGTATTAGCTACTTGGAATATAGCTTCACTTTGGGATCAATTTAATACTTTTTTAGGTCTACTAACTAGCGGATTAGGTGCTTTATTCATTTTAGGAATATTTTTCCCTCGCGTGGGTGCTACTCCTGCTTTCATTGGGTTGATTTCTGGCGTGATTGTCCTATATTTAGTAAAATCTCACACAGATTTTTCATTCCTACTTTACGGACTTATAGGAATGGTTTCTAACATCATTGTTGCATTTACTTTGAGCTTATTGATTCCAAATAAAAAATCAATTGAAGGAATCACTTGGAGAACAAGAAAGAAATAGTAAAAATAAGAATAAAATCGAAAACAGATTGTCTTTTCAGACAATCTGTTTTTATTTATATAAAAATATGATTAACAATAGTATAAAAATTGAAATATGAAATAAATTATATTATTTTAGTTTCTAAAAACAAAAAATGCAAAATTACTTTGCTTTGTATTTCATTTTTTTATACTTTTATAGGGTATTTTTAACACCCAAAATTATTCATTATGGATTATAATACCAACAATATTCGGAATGCGGTTCTTTTAGGACACGCCGGAAGCGGAAAAACTTCTTTGGTAGAAACAATGCTGTTTGAATCAGGAGCTACTACACGCATCGGAAGCATTGAAGAGGGAAATACAATTTCCGATTTTCACGAAATGGAACGAGAAAAAAAACACAGTATTTTCAGTTCGTTGATGCACGTGTTATGGGGAAATGTCAAAATCAATTTTATTGACACCCCTGGTTTTGATGATTTTATCGGTGAAGCTATCTCAGGGCTGAAAGTCGCCGATACCGCCGTAGTGGTTATCAACGCTAAGGAAGGCATTGAGGTTCAAAACGAACTCCACAAAGATTACATCGAAGAGTTTAAAACCCCTACTCTTTTCGTTATCAACCAAATGGATCACGAAAAAGCAGACTTTGAAAAATCACTTCAGGAAATCAAAAATACTTTTGGAAATAAAGTAGTCGAAATTCAGTTTCCATATCAATTAGAAAACGGATTTAATCATATCGTTGATGCATTGCGTATGGTAATGTATACCTTCGATTCCAACGGAGGAAAACCTAAAAAAGAAGCTATTCCTGAAGAGGTACTTGAACGAGCAAAACAAATTCACAATCAGCTTGTTGAAATAGCTGCTGAGGAAGAAGAAGGACTAATGGAACGCTACTTTGAACAAGGAACACTATCGGAAGAAGAACTTACCAAAGGACTTCAATTGGCTATGGGAAAACAAAATTTCTTCCCTGTTTTTTGTGCTTCGGCAAAGGAAAATAAAGGAACGGGACGTATTATGGGTTTCATTCGTGACATCTGTCCTTCCCCCTTGCAACAACCTGATAAAGAGCTTCAAAACGGAAAAACTCTCGCTCCGAATGCCTCATTACCCACAAGTATTTTCATCTATAAAACACTGAACGAATCACAAATTGGAGAACTCAGTTATTTTAAAGTATATAGCGGAAAACTGAAAAGCGGAGAAACCCTTAAAAATCAGATGAATGGCGAAGACGAACGCATCAACAAAATCTTCGTCGTAAATGGAAAAAACAGAGAATCCGTTGAGCAATTGGTCGCTGGTGACTTAGGAGTTACTATAAAACTAAAAAATTCACATACCAACAACACACTCAATGCGGAAGGACACGAAGACGTACAAATACGCAAAATCAAATTCCCACAAATGAAAATCCGTATGGCTGTGGTGCCTCCTTCAAAATCGGATTTTGAAAAACTAACCAACGCTTTACATATCATTCAGGAGGAAGACCCAACCTTTACCTTGCAATATTCTCCTGAGCTGAAACAAACCATCATTCACGGACAAGGACAAATGCATTTTGATGTGGTGAAACAACGTATCAAATCGCTGTATAATATTGATATGGAGCTTATTCGTCCGAAAATTCCGTATCGTGAAACGATTTCAAAAACCGCTGAAGCCCAATATCGTCATAAAAAACAATCAGGTGGAGCGGGGCAATTTGCCGAAGTGCATCTTCGTGTTGAACCTTATGATGAAAATTCCCCTTTACCTACCGATTTGAATATCAGAAAAGAAGAACTCATCGAACTACCTTGGGGCGGATATTTGCATTTCTTATGGTGCATTGTTGGCGGAAGCATCGACACACGCTTTATTGGAGCTATCAAAAAAGGAATTATGGCAAAAATGGAAGAAGGACCTCTCACAGGTTCGTATTGCCAAAACGTTCGTGTAAGCGTTTTCGACGGAAAAATGCACCCTGTAGATTCCAATGATATTGCCTTTCAGTTGGCAGCTTCAGCTGGTTTTTCGGAAGCCTTCAAAAATGCTTCACCCAAAATTATGGAACCCTTTTACGAATTGGAAGTGCTTTGTGATGCTGTTGCGATGGGCGATGTAATGACCGATTTACAAAGCCGAAGAGCTGTCATTACAGGAATTGACAACATCCGACAATACCAGCAAATCAAGGCTTTAGTACCCATTTCCGAGATGTACGGATATTCCACCTCACTGCGTTCCATCACGCAAGGAAAATCTAAATTCAGTAGGCATTTGTGGGGCTATCAGGTAATGAACCACGAAGTTCAAGAAAAATTATTAAAAGGATAGTGTAAGCTCATATATTTGATTTTAAAGCGAAACGTACTTCAAATTATAATTACGTTTCGCTTTTGTTATTTTAAATTCTACAATCAAATTTGAAATTTTATTTTTTAACTTCTGACTACATTTCATACCTTTGCCAAAATTTTTTGATAAAAACGAACTTTTTCTCTGTTTGAAAAATACTTAAAAAAAACTATTTATGAAGATACAAGACTCTAAATATTATCGCCCTATTAATCTACTACAAACTGATGGAGATGACAACATTCAGGTTGTGGATAAATTTAAAATGCTGACTTACAGCAACCCATATCAGTGTTTGCTGGACGATTTGATGAGTAGAATTTATCTAAGTGGAGAGGATTTAGTAATTCAGAAAGAAAAGCTAAAACATTTTGTAAAATGCACTGATTACTATACAGTTGATTATGCATCAAAACAAAATGAACTTTTTGAATCGGAAGAATGCTTTTTTCATCCAGAACTGGAAGTTTTTATTCTAACAGATAAAAACCTATCTAATGAATATGATAATCAAATATTTGAGGAGGGACTTTTTAAAGTAAATTACGTATATTACGAAAATACAAATCCCAAAACGAAAGAAAATTTAACTGCCCTTTTTTCGGAATATATAGAAAAATATGTTTCTAAAGATTCGAAAGTATCAATTTTATTAAAAACTCAAGTTGGACTTGAAATCAAAACTCACACTATAAAACCATATCGTATTGATTTTGAGACAATGTACAATGATGATTTTTTGGAAATCCACAATCGAGTTAAAAATGTTTTGACAAACGACACGAAAGGAGTAGTTCTTTTTCACGGAATTGCAGGTTCTGGTAAAACAAACTATATCAAATGGTTAACAAGTCAAATTCCGAATAAAAAATTTATTTTCGTTCCTACAACAATGATTGGCTCACTTACCGATCCCGCTTTTATTGGGCTACTGATTGGAAACAAAAACTCCATTTTAGTTTTAGAGGATTGCGAAAATTACATTGCTGAGCGAACTGCTTTCAATAGCAATACAGATGTAGTTTCTTCTATCTTAAATATTGCAGATGGTATGCTTTCCGATGTACTTGAGTGTCAATTAATTTGCACTTTCAACTCCGATATTTCAAAAATTGACCCAGCCCTTTTACGAAAAGGAAGGCTTATTGCCGAATACAAATTTAAAGAGCTCACCATTGAAAAAGCAAACAAATATTTACAATCAACTGATAAACAAATCACTGTAAATAAACCTTATTCTTTAGCAGAATTGACAAACATTAATATCAAGGAATTTAAGGAAAATTCTGAACCTTCAAAAATAGGTTTTAAAAACTAAAAAATGGAACGAAAAATTATCGTAACCTCCGATGGTTCAACTACTTTACATATTCCTAAGTGGAATGAAAGTTTCCATTCCAAACACGGAGCTATTCAGGAAGCCTTACACGTATTCATAAAAAATGGACTTTATTTATTTGGAAATCAATCTATTTCTATTCTTGAAATTGGCTTTGGAACAGGATTAAATACTTTAGTGACTTATTCAGAACATTCAAAACTGGGGTTGAAAATTCATTATGAAACTGTGGAAGGTTATCCACTTTCTTGGGAGGAAGTCCAACAAATGAACTATTGCAACCTACTGAATAATAATACACTACATTCTATTTTTGAAAAAATTCACCAATCGGAATGGGAAAAAGAATTTCCACTTTCAGAAAACTTTGTAATTAAGAAAAGAAATCACTTTTTTGAACAAATTGATGATTTTGAGCGGTTTGACCTTATTTACTTCGATGCTTTTGGAGCAAGGGTTCAACCTGAACTTTGGGAAATTTCTATTTTTGAAAAAATGTACAACGCCTTGAAAAAAAATGGATATTTAGTTACCTATTCTTCAAAAGGAAGCGTACAAAGAGCGATGAAACATTGTGGTTTTGAGGTTGAAAAATTACAAGGTCCTCCTGGAAAACGTGAAATGTTAAGAGCTAAAAAATGATTCTCTTTCCAAATACATCAAAATTTTAATATTTTATAATTCAGATGCGCAAACAGAATTTTCTATGGAAAAGAGAAAAAATGACGCTCGAAAATGTTAAAAAACACTAAATAATATTTTTAAATATATTTATTATTTACTTTTAGCCTCAAAAAATTTAATTTATTTTATGATGAAAAAAATATGTTTAGCATTCATCGCTACTTTGCTTTTAACACCAATAGCTCGTGCCGATGAAGGAATGTGGTTTCTGATGTTCATAGAACGCTTAAATCAGCGTGATATGCAAAAAATGGGCTTACAGCTTACTGCCCAAGAAATTTATAGTATTAACAATAATAGCTTAAAAGATGCCATCGTACAATTTGACGGAGGTTGTACAGCAAGTATTATTTCCAAAGATGGGTTGGTACTAACCAATCACCACTGCGGATACGGGCAAATTGCGGAAGTATCTTCACCCGAAAATAATTACTTGCGTGATGGATTCTGGGCTAAAACATATCAAGATGAAATAAAACCACAATCACTTTTTGTTCGTTTCTTTGTCCGTATGGATAATGTTACTCAACGAATGCTCTCTGTGGTTAACGATAAAATGACTGAAAAAGAGCGTGAAGCAGCATTGAATCGTGAAATGGCTAAAATTCAAAAAGAAAATGATGAAGGAGGAAAATATGTAGTTTCTGTTCGTTCATTCTTCCAAGGAAATGAATTTTATTATTTTGTTTATCAAGACTTTAAAGATGTTCGCCTTGTAGGAACTCCACCTGAAAGTATTGGAAAATTTGGAGGGGATACCGATAACTGGGAATGGCCTCGACAAACAGGGGATTTTTCACTTTTCCGTGTTTACACTGACAAAAACGGAAATGCAGCCGAGTATTCTGCTGAAAATGTCCCTATGAAAGCCAAAAAACACCTAGAAGTAAGCCTAAAAGGAGTTCAAGAAAAGGATTTCGCAATGATTTTGGGCTATCCTGGACGTACAAATCGCTGGGTGCCTTCTTTCTGGGTTGACCAAAACGTAACGTATGCATACCCAGCTTGGGTAAAAGGCTCAAAAACAGCAATGGACGCTATGAAACCTTTTATGAATGCTGATGATGCCGTTCGATTGATGTATGCTTCAAAATACGCACAAATCGCTAATTACTGGAAAAATCGTCAAGGAATGATTGAGGCTTTAAAAGCTCACAAAACTGCTGATACAAAACGTAGTTACGAGAAAAAATTTGCTAAATGGGCAAATAAAAAGAAAAACAGAGCTGAATATGGCGATGTACTGAAAACAATGGCTAATTATTTTGAGAAAACAAACGTTCAATCAGCTGATAATAACTATTTGGTTTCACTTATTCGGGCTACGGATTTTGTTGCACTTCCACAGGCAGTAGCACGTGCTTTTCAAAATTACGAACAAATGCCTGATGAGCAAAAGAAACAATTGGTTAGCCGTATGCAAAATGTTCTGCAAATTTACAAAGAAAAACACATCGCTACCGAAAAAGCTATTTTGGCTGACGGATTAAAATTATACGCAACCAAAGCAAAAAATATTCCTTCCGAAATACAACAAATACAAACTGATTATCAGGGTGATTTCAAAAAATTTGCTAATAAAGCCTTTGAAACAAGTGTATTTGGTTCAGAAGAAAATTTCAAAACCTTTTTAGAAAATCCTAACCCAGAAGTTCTTAAAAATGATTTGTTAGTACAGCTTTCATTTGCTATTGTAAATAAATACAATCATAAGTCAGAAGAGCAAATCGCTTTACAAGATTCTTATGAAAAAGCTTTCCGCAAGTTTGTGAAAGGAATGCGAGTTTCTAAAATTGGGAAAACATTGTATCCTGATGCAAACTCCACACTTCGTTTGACTTACGGAACAGTTCGTGCCCTTCCTGCCGATAAACGTAATGCCGATGCTTCCATCAATAATTATACAACATTCAAATCAATGGTTGCCAAATACAAACCCAACGACCCTGAATTTGATATGCCAAAACGTATGATTGAAATGTATGAAGCAAAAGATTTCGGACGCTATTTAGATAAAGATGGGACAATGCACGTTAATTTCCTAACAGACAACGACATCACCGGTGGAAATTCTGGTTCGCCTGTAATGAATGGTAAGGGTGAACTAATCGGATTGGCTTTTGATGGAAACATCGAAGCAATGGCAGGAGACGTTATTTTCGATTCAAAACTGCAACGTACAATCAATGTAGATATCCGTTATGTACTTTGGGTAATCGACAAATTTTCAGGAGCAAAACATATTGTTGATGAAATGACAATTGTAGAATAACTTCTGTCAATATTATTTTTTATAGAACTACGTAATAAAATGATCTACATCTTGTTACGTAGTTTTTTTTTGTAGATTTTCAACACTAGATTAAAGAATCATTATCTTCGTTTTTTTAATATTCAAATTACGAACTCATTACTGACAAAAAGTCTATATTTTAATACTTCAGGACTTACCTCTTACGAAGCCAATTACGTTTGTTAGCGTATCAAGGAGCATTTGAAACCAATTCAAAATTTGGTTACAAACATAGCCACACATACTTCCTCATTAAAAGGAGAAAAATTGGATAATTTCAAAAAAGTAGAAAATATTGATGAGAAGTTAGAAAAAATCGGAACCTTATATGCCATTTCTGCTTATTTAAGAAGTGCTATCAAAGAAAAAGATAATCGTGTCAATGAAATTTCACAAAAAATATTACAAATTCGCCAGAAAGTAGAGGAAAAGTAGAAAAAATTGACTTTGAAGCTCTGGATAAATTAAAAAACGTTACTATTGAAGATTTTTTAAAAACTTTACCTCTTGAAAAAGTCATAAAATACAACTCCTGTGAGGCAAAAGCAGCACATATTGGAAAATTCATTCACAATTTTGATGCTTTACGTGAGGAGATCACTAAAAAAGAACTTATTTCACTCAGGCAGATAGGTGAAAAAGTGTTCAAAATTATAAATGTACCTTTGCATGAGATAGAAGAATTGCAAATTTTGCAAGAAAAATTATTGGCACAACATCGTGAATTTGAAAGCGAAGTTAATTTCTATAAAGCAAAATTTCGCGAATTCGAAAATCAATCAAAAGTCAATTACGAAAGGGAATTTTTACGAGTTTCACAAGCACGACAAGAAAAAATCAATCAGTTGGTAGTGAGCGAAACAGCTGAACTTATAAAAATAAAAGAAGAAATTGCAAGTTTTAGGATTGTTATTCCAAATTTATATAAAACTGAAATTCAAGATTTATTAAAAAATAATCAAGGTTCAGGTAAGAAAAGATAGTTGACCTATAACAGACTTTTATTTACTTGATTTAGAATGATATAAGGTGGATATTTATTCATTACTTGGTCACCCTTTTTGGAATCTTCGCTCTGCACCCAACCAAAAGTTATAAGCACATAAGTGACCAAAGTGCTTATTAACTGGACTTTAGCTTTATCTTTGACTTTGAGGGTGTAGAGGTCTTTATTTTAATCATTATCATAACCTACGACCACTTTATATCATTCACTTAAAAATAAAAAATCCGTCTGAAAACTGAAACTTTCAGACGGATTTTTAAATATATTTTTTAATCTACTATTTTGATTTACCTTGATTAGCAACACTATTGATTGCTGCTGCAATGGCTTCTTGATCACCTAAATAATAACTCTTAATTGGTTTTAAGTCAGCGTCTAATTCATAAACCAAAGGCACACCTGTTGGGATATTCAATTTCAAGATTTCAGCCTCGCTAAGCCCATCTAAATACTGAACTAATGAACGCAAACTATTTCCGTGGGCTGCAATAATCACACTTTTTCCTTCCTTGATGGCAGGAGCGATATCACTAAACCAGAAAGGCAACATTCTGTCATACGTATCTTTCAAGCTTTCACCTCCTGTTTTTTCTTCCGCTTTTAAATTATTATAACGGCGGTCGTGTGAAGGGTGTCTCTTATCTGTCTCTTCAATAAGTGGTGGTTTTACATCGTAAGAACGTCTCCATAAAAGTACCTGATCTTCCCCATATTTTTCTGCGGTTTCAGCTTTGTTTAAACCTTGTAAAGCTCCATAGCTTTTTTCATTCAAACGCCAACTTTTGTTAGTAGGTACCCATAAATCTCCCATCTCATCTAAAGCGTAATTTAATGTCTTAATGGCTCTTTTCAATACAGAAGTAAAAGCTACATCAAATTTAAAACCTTCTTTTTTAAGAATTCTACCTGCCTCACGAGCTTCTTCGATTCCTTGTTCTGTTAAATCAACATCTTCCCAACCTGTGAACAAATTCAACTTATTCCACTCACTTAATCCGTGACGCAACAATACAATTTTGTACATATTTTTATATTTTTTTAATTATTAATTACATCTCAATTCAGCACAAAGATACAATAATTATTTCTATTCTTACACAATTTTTTATGTTTCTACTTGTGAATCGTAAAATGCTCTGTAATAGCCATTTTTATCAAAAAGTTCTTCGTGTGTTCCTTCTTCTACTAATTCTCCCTGATTTAACATTAAAATACGATCCGCATTTTTGGTTATTGAAACTCGATGACTTACGATAATTACGGTTTTCTCCCTAAAAATTTCACCCAAATTGTAAAGTATTTTTTCCTCAGTATCCGTATCCACAGCCGAAAGGCTATCATCCAGCAAATAAATTTCGGCCTCTTTAAGTAAAGCTCGAGCAATAGATATACGTTGCTTTTGCCCACCACTTAACGACACACCACGTTCTCCCAAAACGGATTCATACTGATGTGTAAAATCCATTATATTATGATGTACAACTGCTTTTTCTGTTGCCTCAACGATTTGCTGATGTGTTGCGTTTTTGTTTCCAAATAAAAGATTATTTTTTATCGTATCCGAAAATAAAAAAGATTCTTGTGGAACTACTGAAATAGCCTTGCGAAGACTCGGTAAATTCATACTTTGAATAGGTTTTTCATCAATGAAAATTTGCCCTTTTGAAGCATCATACATTCTGGAAATCAAATCAATAATTGTGGTTTTTCCACTTCCTGTTTTACCGATAATAGCTATTGTTTCTCCTTTTTTAATATTGAAAGAAATATCTTTAAGAGCCTGAATACCTGTATCTTGATAGGTAAAACTTACATTTTCAAAACGAATATTTCCTTTAATTGTCTCTGGATTTGGATTTGTATTTTGAATATCAGGAACTTCTGCCAAAAACTCATTAATCCGTTTTTGAGAGGCTTCAGCTTGTTGCACAATAGAACTTACCCAACCCACCGTTGCCACAGGCCAAGTGAGCATCATCACATAAATACTAAATTTTACGATAACCCCAATCGAAGTAATTTCACCCAGATAATAAAGCCTTCCTCCCATAAAAATCACAAAAATTAGACTTAAACCTATCATCAAAATCATTGTCGGGAAAAAAATTGCCTGTACTTTTGCTAATTTGATATTTTTTTGTCTTCCCTCTTCTGCTAAAACAGATAATTGACTGTTAATCAGAGATTCATCATTATAGGCTTTAATAACTCCTATGCCTGAAAATGTTTCTTGAGAAAAAGTGGACAAATTGGATAAAAATTGTTGTACAACCAGTGTCTCTCTATTGATTTTTCTACTCATCACATAAATCAACGCTGACAAAATAGGGAGAGGAATTAATGTGTAAAGCGTCAACTCTACAGACGTGTAAAACATTAGCGGAATTACGCACAAAAAAAGCGTTATCGTTTGAACGCTGTACATAATTGCAGGACCAGCGTACATCCGAACTTTACTAACATCTTCACTAATTCTATTCATCAAATCGCCAGTACGATTTTTTTTATAAAAAGAAAGTGAAAGTTGCTCGTATTTTACAAAAATTTCATTTTTTAGGTCATATTCTATATATCTTGAAACATTAATTATCAATTGTCGCATAAAAAAAGTCATTATTGCAGAAACAATTGTAGTTCCAATGATAATCAAGGCGTATTTCAACAGTAATTCTGTGATATTTATATTTTCCTGTGGAGATTTTGTGTATTGTTCAATCGCAGAAATAGAATTTTGTACATATTCTGGCATAAATAACGAAAAAACTCTGGCTATAATTGTGATAAAAATTCCCAATACCAGATGAAAACGATACTTATAAAAATATTTTCGAATATGTCGTAAATGATGCATACCTAAATTTTAAGACGACAAAGATAACTATTTTTACAGAAAATCGAAAAAAATAAATTTTTCATAACGAAGATGAAGAATAAAAAATTACCTTAGTTAAATCCTTTTCAGTGGGTTAATTCAAAAATATATCTTAAAACGAATCAATCAAAATGTAAAAAAACAACAAAAAGTATGCATAATAAGAATTAATTATTAATTTTGCCAGATTTAAAAGAAAAACGAAAAATTATTATGTTGGTATTACAAACATCTGGTGAGTTGGCGAGTGTCGCAAGTGAAACAGCACTTGTTGAAGAAAAAACACTTTCGGTTATGGATATGATCCTCAACGGAGGAGCGGCGAGTACAGTTATCATTGCTGTGTTATTCATTATGTTAGCTGTGGCCTTATTTATTTATTTTGAGAGATTATTTGCCATAAAATCAGCTTCTAAAGTTGATAAGAATTTTATGATGAAAATCCGTGATGGTATTTCGGCGGGTAAATTAGATGCAGCGAGAATGTTTTGTATGCAATCGAATACACCTGTGGCTCGTCTGATTGAAAAAGGTATTTCCCGAATTGGTAAACCTCTGGAAGACATCAATAAAGCAATCGAAAATGCAGGAACGTTGGAAGTTTACAAGTTGGAAAAAAATACAGCGATTTTGGCTACTATTGCAGGTGCTGGACCTATGATTGGATTTTTAGGCACGGTTGTTGGTATGATTATGTCGTTCCACGAGATGGCTACTGCTGGAGGACAGGCAGAAATGGGAGCTTTAGCCAATGGTATCTATACCGCAATGGCAACAACTGTGGCTGGATTAATTGTTGGTATCATCGCTTACATCGGTTACAACCACTTAGTCGTTCGTACTGATAAAATCGTTCACCAAATGGAGGCTAATGCAGTTGAATTTTTGGATTTATTGAATGAACCCGTATAAAAACAACCTCTAAAGCCAAGTATCAAAATGAAAATAAGAGGTAGAAATAAAGTCAGTCCTGAATTCAGTATGTCGTCAATGACTGACATAGTGTTCTTGTTGCTTGTATTCTTTATGATTACGGCAAATAGTCCGAACGCATTAGACTTGCTCTTACCAAAAGCTAAGGGTAAATCGACTAATACACAGAATGTTTCTGTAAGCATAAACAAAGACTTAAATTACTTTATTGATAAAAAACAAATTGCTATTGAGAGTTTAGAACAAGAACTTAGAGTAGCATTGCAAGGTGTTGAAAAGCCTACCATCATTTTAAGGGTAGAAGAAAGCGTTCCCATTGAGAAAGCTGTTGCTGTGATGGATATCGCAAATCAAAACCAATATAAAGTAATTTTGGCTGTTCGTCCAAAATAAAATGATATGAGTTTAATTGACACAGAACATAAACGTAAATCATTAGCTATCACTACCACTATAATGGGGCTTATCGTGATTTTGCTATTTTTTGCGGGAATGAAATATCTTGACCCTCCTCCTGAAAGCGGTGTTGATGTCGTTTTTGGTGTTGATGTACAGGGAATGGGCGAAAAGTCTCCTCCTCCAAGTGCTTCAAAACCACAACCATCACGTTCTGAGGAAACGTCAAAACCAGAGGAAAGTACTTCTGAAAGTGTCAAAGAAAATCTTTTGGCTCAGGACAATGAAGAAGAAATTGCTGTTCCTAACGAACCAAAAAAGAAAGAAAAACAGAAGGAAACTCCCAAAAAGGAAAAATCAGAAAAAACTCCTAATAAGCAAACGACTGAAAAGCCAAAAGAAGAGCCCAAGCCATCAAAAGAAGCAACTGATGCTTTATCAAGTATTTTAGGAGCTGCTAATGCAAACGGAAACTCCTCTGGAGGACAAGGCGATGACAATGTTGTTGGTTACAAAGGTAGCCCTGATGGAGACCCTTACGCAAGTAGTTATTACGGTTCTGGAGGTTCAGGAACAGGAGGCAAAGGCTGGGGACTTAAAGGACGAAGCATAGAAGCTGAAGGAAAAGTTCTGCAAGACTGTAATGAATCAGGAACAATAGTCGTTCAAATTGAAGTTGACCAAAATGGAAATGTGGTAAAGGCTACTCCTGGTGTGAGAGGCTCTACAAGCAGAGAAGCTTGTCTGTTAGAAGCAGCCCGAAAAACAGCCTTCAAGCACAAATGGAATGCTGATTCAAAGGCTCCTTCACGACAAATCGGATTTATTGTAATTAACTTTAAATTAGGAGAATAATTTACGCAACGTGAAGCTATTAAAAAAAATGAAGATAATTTAAGAATTTCAAAATAGGTTTTCTTAAATTATCTTTTCTTATATCAACTTATTAACTGAATGAAATTGAACTATCAAGAAACACTCTCGTGGATGTTTAATCGTTTGCCTATGTTTCAAAACCAAGGCGGGAAAGCATTAAACCATAAATTGGATAACATTCAAGCACTTACCGCCATACTAGATCACCCTGAAAAGAAATTCAAATCACTACATATCGCTGGTACCAACGGAAAAGGCTCATCAAGCCATATGTTAGCTTCAGTTTTACAACAAGCAGGATATAAAGTGGGCTTGTACACATCACCTCACCTTAAGGATTTCAGAGAACGTATCAAAATAAATGGCATCGAAATACCTGAAAGTGATGTAATTACATTCATAGAAAAACACAAATCTTTCTTTGAAGAAAATCACTTGTCTTTTTTTGAGATGACAGTTGGGTTGGCTTTCGATTATTTTGCAAAACAACAAGTAGATATTGCCGTTATTGAAGTTGGGTTAGGCGGTAGATTTGATTCTACAAATATTATAAATCCTGAGATATCCTTAATCACGAACATATCGAAAGACCATATGGATATTTTAGGAAATACTTTACCAGAAATAGCTACCGAAAAAGCAGGAATTATAAAAAAAAATACACCTATAGTTATTAGTGAATATAATGAATTAACTGCCCCTATTTTTATCAAAAAAGCCAAAGAAGAAAATGCTCCTATTATTTTTGCTTCCTATATTTCAACTGTTTTAAAAACTGATTTACAAGGAATTTATCAAGAAAAAAATATAAAAGGAGTTATTGCCGTTTTAGATTTTTTGAGAAATAATTTTTGGGAAATCTCTGATAATGACATCGAAACTGGGCTACTTAATGTGGTAAAAAATACGGGGCTAAGGGGGCGTTGGCAAACTCTTTCCGAAAGACCTAAAATAGTTTGCGATACAGGACACAATGAGGCTGGATTATCATACGTTATTGAGCAAATTTCTCAACAATCCTTTGAAAAACTCCATATCGTTTTAGGTTTTGCAAAAGACAAAGACGTGAACTCCGCACTTGATATGTTTCCTAAAAATGCAACATATTATTTCTGTAAACCGAATATTCCGCGTGGGTTAGATGTGCAAATTTTATACGAAATTGCCACTAAAAAAGGTATTAAAGGAAAAGCTTACGACTCGGTAAAAAACGCATTGGAAGCAGCAAAGAAAAATGCGAAACCAGAAGATTTCATTTTTGTAGGAGGAAGTACTTTCGTTGTTGCAGAAATTGTTTAATTTTTTATTAACATAAAACACTAAATATAAATCACTTACATTTTAACATAAAATTTTATCAAAAAAAAGTAAAAAAATATTTGGAACTTTAATATGAATTGCATTATATTTGCACTCGTAAAACAAAGGATAGGCGGGAGTAGCTCAGTTGGTAGAGCGTCAGCCTTCCAAGCTGAATGTCGCGAGTTCGAACCTCGTCTCCCGCTCAAAAAAGCAACCTAAATAAGGTTGCTTTTTTATTTTTAAAATATATTATTTTAACAAAACATATTGATTGTATTGGTTAATATACACTTTATTCATCTCCAATAAATTGTACAACTCTTCCAAAATATCTTTTTCTTCAAAATCTAAATGTAAAAGCAACTCATTGGAAGACAAACTTTGCCCCTTTAATAAATCCAAAATCCTTTGTCTTAATTCCTCACTATTTATTTTTATTTTCTGTTTTTTAGAAATACAAACAGAACAAATACCGCAAGGATTCATTTCCTTTTCACCAAAATACCTTAACAGCTGAATACTTTTACATTCATCTGAATTTTCGATATAACGGAACATAGCTTCTTGCATATCAGTCTTATTCGCATTATATTCTTTCAAATTTTTAGCAACTGCGTTAATAGTTCTATCGTCATCGCGTGGAACTTTAAAAATTATTTCAGCATCAGTGTTTTCGTTAGTGTATTCTATTATCCCGTCTTTTTGTAATTTTTCAAATTGAGCTATAATTTTTGAGATTTCCATTCCTGTTTTTTGGGCTATTCTTTCAATTTTTATAGGAATGGTTTGTTCGTAAATTCCAGGAAAGTTTCTCAATAAGTAGAAAACGATATCCTTTAATTTTGTCTGATTTTTCAAATAGTTAATTACCTCTACACTTGAAGGAAGAAAACGCAATGTAATCTTATGATGAAAATTTTGACTCAATGAAATAACTGATAATCTGTCAAGTAAAGATAATCCATTATATGTTTTTTGAAATTGTAAATTGTATCGCTTACAAAAGTCGGAAAATTGAAATCGGAAGGAAATTTCTTCTCCTTCTCCGTAAGCAATCTGAAAATAGGCATTTAATTTAGCATACAAGAATTTCAAATACGAAACATCAACGATTTGTTCTGCAAGTTGATTTTTAGTACTTTGCAAATCTGAATTATTATAGAGTAAAACAGCATATGACTTCTCTCCATCACGTCCAGCTCTTCCTGCTTCCTGAAAGTAATCTTCAATAGTTGTTGGAATTTCCCAATGAATAACCGTTCGAACATCGGGCTTATCAATTCCCATACCAAAGGCATTTGTGGCAACCATCACTTGAATATCATTTAGTAGCCACATACTCAATTTTTTGTTCTTTTCTTCGGAAGATAGTCCTCCGTGAAAAAAAGTTGCTGAAATACCTCGTTCTTGCAAATATTCTGCCATTCGGATTGTTCCATTTCTGCTACGAACATAAACAATCGAAGTTCCTTTATTTTTCTTCAGAATCTGCTCTAATCGTTGCCATTTACTATCAGTTTTGAAAGTCATATAGGCAATATTAGGACGCTTTAAAGAAGTGGAAATAATTGTTGCTTTTTCAATGGTTAATTGCTGAAGAATATCGTTATGCACCTTCAGTGTTGCGGAAGCAGTTAAAGCCAATAATGGAACTTTAGGAAACTGTTCTTTCAACCATTTACATTTCAGATAAGCGGGACGGAAATCTTTTCCCCAATGGGAAACACAATGAGCCTCATCAATCGCTATTAAATTAACATTCATTGATTTAATGAAATTCTGAACAACCTCTTGTTGCAAACGTTCGGGAGATAAATACAGAAATTTATAATCACCACAAATAGCGTTATTTAGCAATCTTTCCAAGTCCTCATATGAGATTCCACCAGCAATTGATAGGGCTTTAATACCTTTACTTTTCAAGTTTTCAACTTGGTCTGTCATCAATGCTATCAGAGGAGAAACAACAATGCAAATTCCTTCCTTTACCAAAGCTGGTACCTGAAAAGCAATGGACTTACCTCCTCCTGTTGGCATTAGAGCTAAAACGTCATTCCCTTGCAAAACAGACTGGATTATAGCATCTTGAGGATATCGAAAGGAGTCATATCCCCAATATTTTTTGAGTATTTCAAGAGGATTTTTCATATTTTCAAAAAAAGAAATTATTGGATTTCTATCCTTTTAACAAAAACTTTTTCTTTACAATTCTCAACAATCACCTCTACTTTTTTCCCCTTTAAATCTCCTTCAACAACATAAACTTTACACGGCTCTGCCTTCACATCACTTTTGCTAAAAAGCACATTACCATCTGTAAAAATTTTGGTTAATTCCTCTTTGGTAGCGATAATTTCGGGAGAAATTTCCATTGTTTTGGAACGTAAATCTTTCAAAACTCTGCAATTAGGAAAATAACAAAAAGTCTCTGTTTCTTTCTTTTTGAAGAAAAAAGCAACAATTACAATCCCGATAGAAAGCCCAATAGAATAATATCCAATTCTTTTTAATATTGACATTTCAACTCCTTTTAACATTTCCAACCGATAAAAAACTTCTTATTGATTGGTTTTTAAATAAATAATAAATTAATGGGTTTGTAAGGTAATCCAAACCACTCAGAAACAGTACTATCCGTCAGAATTCCGTGATAGAAATACAATCCGTTTCTTAAGCCTTTGTCTGCGTGTAAAATATTCTCAATTCCTCCCTCCTCTCCTACTTTCAATATAAAAGGCATTAAAATATTGCTCAGAGTAAATGACGAAGTTCGAGCGTAACGTGAAGCAATGTTTGGAACGCAATAATGTACCACGTTATGTTTCACAAAAGTAGGATTTGCCAAAGTGGTTATTCGGCTTGTTTCAATACATCCTCCCGTATCTATACTGGCATCCACTATTACTGAACCTTTTTTCATCAACTGAACCATATCTTCACTAACCACAATGGGAGAACGGCTCTCACCTCGCATTGCTCCAATCAAAACATTACAACGCATCAAGGCTTTTTTTAAGATTTTAGGTTGCAAAGTAGATGTAAAAATCGAGTCGTTTAACGATTGCTTCAATTCTCGCAAATTTGCTAAGGAACTATCGAACATTTTTACTTTTGCTCCCAAACCTATTGCTGATTTAACAGCTGATTTGGTTATGTCGTTTGCTCCTAAAAAAACAACCTCGATGGGAGGCACCCCTGTAATATTCCCGAAGAGAAAACCTCCTCCTCCATTCGAAACATTGGCTATCAACTCTGAAGCTATTAATACTGAAGCAGTTCCTACAATTTCACTAACAGACTGAAGTACTGGGAAATTACCTTCTTCATCTTGAATATATTCAAAAGCTAAAGCTGTAATTTGTTTTTTGGACAAAGCCTCAAAATATTCTTTTGTTTGAGTTTTTATCTGCAAAGCTGAAATCAAAACTGATTTCGGACGGAGATAATTTATTTCCGTTTTTGTTGGTGGCTCAACTTTTAACACTATGGGACAAGAAAATACTTGTTCCGTATCATATATAATTTCTGCTCCAGCCTCACTATAATCTCTGTCAGAAAAATTAGCATTTTCACCCGCACCCGATTCAACCAAAATTTGATGCCCGTTTGCCACCAAAACAGCAACATCGTCAGGAGCCAGACAGATACGCTTTTCCTGAAATGTACTTTCCTTGGGCAAACCTATTTTTAGCGATATTTGCCTATTAGATATTGCCAATCGTTCCTCTTGTGGCAAAAACTTTGAGATAGTGGATAGTGGTGCCATAAATTTCTATTAAAAACACAAAAGTAAAAAGCAATATACAAAAATACAAGAAAGTTTCAGTAAAATAATCAAAAAATATCTAATTGACAACTACTTACATCAAAGACACAATTAAATTTATATTTTTAACAGTTTTATAACAAATAAATCATTACTTTTGCCCCAATGATTCGAAAATTTACACACATATTACTGATAATTCTCATCTTGTTTTCAAATTCAGGATGGGCATTGTCTTTCCATTATTGTAAAGACGAATTAGCTTCTATTTCATTTACTTACGAAATCATTTCAGAGCAAGAAAACGATTATTGCGATTTAGTTGGAGGTTGTTGCGAATCGAACGATGAACACTCTAATTGTTGTGACAATCAAACCTTTGAATCTTCTAAATCGGATGATACGCTTTCCTCTAAAACATTTCAGTTAAGTTTTTTCACCTTTGCCTTACCTGAAAATTCGTACAATTTCAAGAATATAAGCATTTTAAAATCAAACAGAAATGTTCCTGCTTTTTATGTTGATTTAAATGCTCCTCCTCTGTACGAATTATTTTGTCAGTTTATATTTTATGCATAATTAATTTTTAGTAACCATTTTTTAGATATTCTAACTTAGAATGTCTTAAACATTTTACGTAAAAATTATAACATAAAATACTGACAATAAATGAATAAATACTTTTTTATAATTGGAATATTCTTATTCCCTTTTCTACTTTTCTCTCAAAAATATACAAGTGGAAAAGTTATCGATGAAAACAAAGAACCTCTTTTGGGTGCGAATGTTCACTGGAAAGGAACTTCTATTGGAGTTTCTACTGATGAAAATGGTAATTTTACCATAAAAAACACAGAACAATCAAACTCTCTTGTTTTCAGCCACATAGGATTCAAATCACAGACTATAAATGTAAATTCTCAATCAGATTTGGTGGTTCAACTACAACCAGAGAACAATTTGGAAGAGGTTGTAGTTTCACACAATCGGGCAGCCACAGTTCGGTCAAAATATCAGGTAGCTAATCTACAGATAATGAGTAGCAAAGAACTACTAAAAGCTGCTTGTTGCAATCTTTCGGAAAGTTTTTCTACAAATCCGTCAATTGATGTAAATTTTTCTGACGCAGTTACAGGAAATAAGCAAATCAAGATGTTAGGACTCACAAGTCCGTATATCCTGATGGCTGAGGAAAATATCCCAACAATTCGGGGTGCTTCACAAGCCTACGGAATGATGTTTGTCCCTGGTACGTGGATTGAAAGTATCCAAATTACCAAAGGTGCAGGAAGTGTTATAAATGGATATGAAAGTATCTCAGGACAAATTAATTACGAAATTTTAAAACCTGCCACGGATATTCCTTTTTTCCTTAATGTATTTGGTTCGCAGGATAGTCGTATGGAGATTAACGCTCATTTAAATCAAAAATTTTCTGACAAACTGAGTTCTACATTTTTTGCTCACGGAAATGTTTTGAATACAAAAAGTGACCATAATAAAGATGGATTTATAGACCACCCAAAAGGTAATCAAATAAACTTACTAAATCGTTGGCAATTTATTGATAATGAGAAGGGTTGGGTTGGATTTCTGAACTTAAATTATATGAAAGATAACCGACAAGCAGGAGAAATGAAATTTAATCCTGCAACGGATAAGCTTTCTAAAAATGCTTGGGGAAGTGAAATAAATTCCGAAAGAATTGGTATTGCAAATAAGGTTGGTTATGCTTTTCCCGACGAGCCTCACAAAAGTATTGGATTACAAAATGCTTTTCATTGGCACAAACAGAACTCATATTTTGGTCTGAATCAGTATGATATACATCAAAAAAGCTTTTACTCGAATCTAATCTATAATTCGATTATTACCAATACAAAAAATAAATTCGCTACAGGAATTAATTTTGTTTACGATGACTTTAATGAATTGGTATCAAGCAATTTGAAAGCCGATTTTTCGCGTATAGATAAATCTATCGGTGCTTTTTTTGAATATACATATGACAATTTAGATAATTTTAGTTTGGTAGCTGGTATTCGTGCTGATACTCACAATAATTTGGGGAATTTCATAACTCCACGTTTGCATTTACGCTACAATCCTTGGAAAAATGCAGTTGTTAGAGCTTCTGCAGGAAGAGGAAAACGAGCTGCTAATATTTTTGCTGAAAATCAACAGTTTTTTGCTTCAAATCGAGAAATTTCAATACTTGGAAATGGCGGAAAATTATATGGTTTGAATCCTGAAATAGCGTGGAATTACGGAGGAAGCTTTTTGCAATCATTCAAAATATTTAATAAAAATGTAGAAGTTAGCCTTGATATTTACAGAACTCATTTTGAAAATCAATCAGTTATAGACTTAGATAATTCTGCACAACAAGTTCTATTTTATGATTTGCAAGGAGAAAGTTTTGCCAATTCTTTTCAAGCTGAATTTAGTATTTCTCCTCTCAGAGGTTTGGATTTAAAAACTGCCTACAAATACTATGATGTTCAAACGCAGTTTACAACAGGAAAATTGGAGAAAACATTAACACCCAAACATCGATTTTTTGCGAACGTAGCATACGAAACTATCGAAAGAAATCACGCTCTTTGGAAGTTTGACTTTACATTTAATTGGCTTGGAAAACAACGACTTCCTTCAACCAAAAACAATCCAGAGCAATATCGTTTGAGCGAGTATGCACCATCATTCGCTACAATGAATTTTCAAATAACAAGAGCTTTTTCTCATCAATTTGAAATATATGTTGGAGGAGAAAACATAGGAAATTATAAGCAAGAAAACGGAATCTTGTCTGCCAATAACCCTTTTGGTACATATTTTGACAGTACAATGCTATATGCTCCTACTTTTGGGCAAATGTACTACGCTGGATTACGTTTTAAAATAAGAAATTGGAAAAATAATTAACATAAACACCAAATAAAATGAAAAAGTTTTTAATTTTAATGGTACTATTTTGTTCTGTTGGACTAATTGCCGCTCAAGAAAAACCTAACAAAAATAAAAAAGCTGAATTTGCCGTTGGAGGAAATTGCGAAATGTGTAAAAAACGTATCGAAAAGGCTGCTTATTCTATTAAGGGCGTAAAAAGTGCCATTTGGAACGTGGAAAGCGGGAATATTCAAGTGGTTATTGATGAACGCAAATGTTCAGTAAAAGATGTTCAAAAAGCTATCGCTAAAATAGGTCACGATGCTGGGGAGGAACGTGCAGATAATAAAACATACGAGAATTTGCATCACTGTTGTTTGTATGAACGACTACCAGAAAAAAAATAACTCTTTTCTAATAAAATAAATGAAAAACTCAGAAGATTTGAAAACGAATTTCTATCTTCTGAGTTTTTTTATTCTAAACATTATTTCTTTACAATCATTTATAAAAACTTCCTTCTAATTTCAGGTTTTGGAACTGGACACTTACTTTTGATAATTTCTTTTCGATTTCTGGCAATGATATCATAAAAGAAATCTGTCAGAAATGTAGGAAATATCCAAATCAAAAAACGAAAAACAGGAAATGTTTTACTTATTTTCAGAAAATGATATACCGCTTGTGATTTAAAATAGAATTTCTCTTCCACTCTCACAATCACTGTTTTATCAACCATTTCTTGCAAGTTATTCTCCTCTATAATTTGTTTTCCTTTTTCTGAAATGCTGGATACAAATTTGAAGTAATCTTTTTTGTCTGCTTTTGCTAAAAAATAAGCCATTCGATTGCAGAACATACAATCTCCGTCGAAAATAAGGATTGAATCATTCATAGCGTAAGGCTTCAACAGGGTCTAATTTTGAGGCTTTTATAGCTGGATACAAACCAGAAATTATAGAAACTACAAGAGCTATTAAAATGGCTACAAAAATTACCATCCAAGGAATTGTAAACTCAAATTTAGCCATTTTTGATATAAAATATCCCAAGCTTATTCCTAAAACAATGCCAGAAACAGCTCCTAATTGAGCAATTATTATTGTTTCGGTAAAAAATTGCATCGTAATTGCCTTTCTGTGAGCACCTAAGGCTTTTCGTATTCCAATTTCCTTAGTGCGTTCTGTTACAGAGACTAACATAATGTTAAGCAATGCAATTGATGAACCCAAAATAGTTATCAACCCAATTACAAAACCTGCAATAGCAATTCCACCAGTAATATTCGCAATACGATGTAGTAAATCATCACTGCGTTCCACTCCAAAATTATTCTCATCTAAAGGTCTAAGGCTTCGGATATTACGCATTACCAAAATAGCATCATCCATAACTGCGTCTATTTTCTGTTGGTCACTTACCCGCACTTTTATCTGATAATTAGGCACTTGAGTTGTAAAAGAGGAACGTGCAATCCCCAATGGTAGAAGTATTTGCAAATCTTCATAATTACCAAAGGTTGAACCTTTTGATTTCAAAACGCCAACGATAGTAAACTTATGCCCACGAACTGAAATTACTTTTCCAATAGGATTGATATCTTTCAAAAGAGTTTTCTGAAAATCAGCACCAATGATGCAAACATTGGCATTATTTTCAATATCCAAAGTAGTAAGGTCTCTTCCTGCTTCAAGTTCTAATCCTGAATTAGTTACATAATTTTCATCAACTCCAAGTATATTGACCAAAGGGTCAGTTTTTTGGTTTTCATACTTCACTTCCACTCCCGAAGCAGAGAAAATAGAAATACTTGTTTTAGCAAACGGATTGTCCAATTCTTTTTTGAACATCAGTGCATCTTGGTAAGTAATTAACGGATTTATTTTCTCTTTGGCACCACTACCTTGAGCCCGTTGTTCAAATTCGTATCTTGAAATTGAAAATGTGTTTGCTCCCATCTGTGAAAAATTTCCTTCAAGGGTATTTCTCAAAGCTGTAATCACACTCAAAATTCCTACCAAAGCAGTAATACCAATTGCTATAATCAAGATTGTCAGAATAGTACGCAACAACTGACTCTTGATAGACTCAATAGCAATTCTTATATTTTCGCGTATTACAACAAATCGAACAGACATTTTGTGCGAATTTTATTTTTAAATTCAAAATTAGTTATAAAATATCTTTGAAGAAAGAGAATAAATACTTTGCTACACCATCTTCTTTATGGTGAAATGTAAGTCCGTAAGCTACCTTTTTCACTTCCTCACGAGCATTTGCAACTGCAATTCCATAACCAACACCTTGAATCATCTCCATATCATTGTAATTATCACCAAAAGCCATTGCTTCTTTCAAGGTATAGTTGTATTTTTGGTTCAGAAGTACATTAATTCCTGTTAATTTTGAAACTTTTATGTCTGCAACCTCGATATACGTATCCTTAGCTCGGTAGATATGCAATTTTTCAGAAAAATTATCATTCAAATAGGCAAACATTTGTTCAATCAGGCGTTGGTCCCCCATAAGCATTAATTTATGAGCTCCAATATTTTGTTTTCTCCATTCCACAAGCACTTCTCTATTGGAAAGGACATCTGGTTTTGCTTTTGTATTGTTTTCCTCACGCATCGCCCAGAAGTCATATTCCGGAACAAACCACAAATCATTGTGATACAAACTTATATGAATTTTGCCATCAAACCTCTCTTCATTATATGATATTATTTTTTCAATTAGTTCGAGATTTATTTCTGTTGAATGTAATACTTTTTCTTGGTCTAAAACCAACGCTCCGTTATATGCAATAACTGGAAGATGAAGCGTATCTAACATTTTTTGCAAATAACTCATTTGCTTAGGCATACGTGAAGAAACCAAAACAAAAGGTATTTTATCTTTTACTTTTTTAACTTCCGAAATAGTTGTCTCCGAAAGAGTTCGTTCCCCATTCAAAAGTGTTCCATCTATATCTGAAAAAATAATTTTACAATTCATTATCAATCATTTATAATCAACTAAAATTAATCTATTCCCAAAACATCTGTCATTGAAAATACACCCTCTTTGCCCAAAATCCATTCAGCCGCCAAAATGGCACCCAAAGCAAACCCTTCACGGCTGTGAGCCGTATGCTTAATCTCAATGGTATCTACCTGACTCTCATAAGTTATGATATGCGTACCTGGCACGTTTTCAATACGTTTAGCTTCAATGGATATTTCAGTTGTTCCTGCCTGTCCTAATTTCCAAGCTGTTTTATCAGAATTTTGAATAATTCCTTCAGCTAAGGTAATTGCTGTACCACTTGGAGCATCTAATTTCTGTGTATGATGGATTTCTTCTATTGAAACATCATAATTTTTCAAGGGAGCCATCAATTTTGCTAATTTCTTGTTTAAAGCAAAAAACACATTTACCCCTATACTAAAATTGGAAGCATACAAAAATGCTCCCCGATATTCCTTACAAATCTCCACTGCCTTATCATAATTCTTTAACCACCCCGTAGTTCCGACAACCAGAGGAACTTGCTTTTGAACACAACTCACAATATTACCAAAAGCACTATCAGGAGTACTAAATTCAATTGCAACATCAGCAACAGAAATATCATAAGAGGTTTTTGAATCATCTATTTTTAGAACTATCTCGTGACCACGTTCTAAAGCTAATTTCTCTATGGTTTTTCCCATTTTCCCGTACCCAAGTAAAGCTATTTTCATCTGTAAGTTATTTTATTTTGAAATACAGCTACAAATATACATTACTCACCCGTAAAAATCAAAAAAAGAGGTTCTTTTTAAAAAAACCTCTTTTTGATATGTTATTTTCAAAATCTTAGAAATGAAAGATCAAACCAAAATTGAATCCTAATGAAGAATAAGGTGACTTATCTTGATTTGCTACTGAAACTTCATCTTCTTGCAATAACGTAGAAAGCTTGGTTACTAAAGGTTTAGCTTTCTCCACAAGTGCCTTATGCTCAGGAGAAGGAGAACCTGATAATCTTTCTATTGTAGTATTCACATTCCCTAAAAATTCTTTTGATGAAACGTTTTTCCCTCCGAATGTCCCGTTAAAATTATCCAATTTCAACTTATCTGGGGCAACATTTATGTTAATATACTCACCTTCAACAAAGAAAGAAAGTTTCTCAGTTAATTTGAATTTATAACCCAATCCGCCAATAAACCCAAAAGGCATTTTTCCACTTGTTTTTGAAGTCACTGCAGCCTTTGCTGGCATAGAAAATGAAGTCAAATCTATATCTGTATTAATCTTTGATGAGCCTCCCACTTTGGTAACTCCTCCTGCACGTAAATAAATATTTTCAGTGACATTGAACACAGCAGACAATGATGCTCCGAACACATTTGACTTAGAAATTGACTCAGAAACAGGAGTTTTTGAAGTTGTGGTTGATTTTCCATGCAAATAACCAACTGCCAATTCTGCACCCAATCTTTTATTGAAGAAGTATCCTCCTCTTAATTGTGTTTGAAACCCAACACCAAAACTTCCTTCTAAATCCGATGCAACTCCCGTTAGTGCTACTTGTTCTCCAATCTTTTTTTTGTGAGCTTCAAATCCGTAGCCACCACTTACTGAAACATACGCTTGTCCGTAAACCGCTGTTCCAAAAATCACAGCTACAGCCAATAAAAAATTTCTTTTCATTATTTAAATGTTTATACGTTTGTGCAAACCTATAAAAAATAATGAAAATTCCAAACAGATATCTTAAAAAATACTTAACAACTCATTTATTTTTTCTGTTGGTCTTCCAATAACAGCTTTATCTCCAACAATAACTATTGGTCTCTCAATAAGTTGAGGATAATCTGCCATTAATTGAATAATTTCCTCATCGGTTAACGTTTTATCTTTAAAATTTTCTTTCCAAATTGATTCATTTTTCCGAACTAGTTCCAATGGAGAAATTTTTAGTTTTGCTAAAATCTCAACTATTTCCTCTTTTTTCGGCGGATTTTTCATATAATCCACAATTTCATATTCTTTTTCTGATTCCTTAAGTAAATCTAAACCGCAACGAGATTTTGAACATCTCGGATTATGATATATTTTTATCATTTTGGTAAATATTTTAAAGTATTCTACGCATCAAACGTAATTTATGTGTATAATTTCTAATTTCAGAATTAAAAATTCCTATATGGTCTAATTTATCAGCACGAACTTTCCCATAAGAATGTATGATTTGATTATCCCCCAACAGAATTCCAACGTGCGTGATATTTCCTTCTTCATCATCAAAGAAAGCTAAATCACCAGGAATTGTTTCTTCGATAAACCCCACTAATTCCCCTTGCTTGGATTGCTTTTCTGGAGTTCGTAACAAATTGATTCCGTTTAGTTTATAAACCATTTGAACAAAACCCGATGCATCAATACCAAAAGGCGTTCTTCCTCCCAAAAGATAAGGAACATTCAAATATTCAAATGCTGTTGAGATAACACCATCACCAGAGGATTTCTGTGTTGATTGTGAAGCATTTAACAAATAGTTGTATGAAAAAGTGGCTCCCTTAGGAACATACAAAAATGAATTCTCTGCGTTTTTT
Organism: Capnocytophaga cynodegmi; assembly: GCF_002302475.1. NCBI lineage: Bacteria > Pseudomonadati > Bacteroidota > Flavobacteriia > Flavobacteriales > Flavobacteriaceae > Capnocytophaga > Capnocytophaga cynodegmi. The sequence continues at coordinate 2,401,869 of NZ_CP022378.1, read as the reverse complement.
AACCGCAATTTAGTTACCAAACGATGTGCGTATTTGTCTTTCTTTTTGAGAACTTTACGATATTCTTTATCAGATATTTCTGTAAACTGATTATTCAAAACCCACCCTTCTGTTCCATCAAAAATTATTCGAACAAAACTCCAGTTTTCTTGCGTTTCAATCACTTGTAACAATTCACCAAAAAGCAATTGGGTTATCATCTCAGCACCTTCAAAAGGCTCTAAGCGAACAGGAACCACACTTAAATGGCATATTCCGTAAGGCGTATATAATATTTTCATACTCATTATGTTGCAAAAATAAAAAATAAGGAACATAAACAAATATAATTCCTTATTTTTTATTCAAAATTTTTAAAATCAGGTGTTTTTATATCATTTTTGAAAAAATCCTGACTTTTATGATATTATCTATTCTTAACGTGGAACGCAACTAATCCATCAATTGGCTTACGTAAAACTGTTCCTAACTTCAAATTATTTTTTGTAAGAACCTCTTTCAGAATATCTTGTAAATAGAAAGCGATACTTCCTACAAAATTGATTGGCACTTCATATCTGGCTTCGTATTGTGTAATCCAGTGGTCAACAAATAGTTGTATTCCGTTTTCTATAATCTGACGACAATATTTATGCTCCTTGTTCTCTACGGCGAATCTTGCGAAAGTAGCTAAATAACTATTTGGGTTAGGTAATTTGTATAAATGATTTTTAATAACATCAGAATTCAAATCATATTCCTTCTCAAATTTTTCAGCCAAATCTTTTGGCATTTTTTTGAAGAAATAATCATTGATTAATTTTTTCCCGTAGAAATTTCCACTGGATTCATCCATCATTATATATCCCAGAGAATCAACCGCTTGAATTAGCTTTTCACCATTCCAATAAGAACAGTTAGCACCAGTTCCTAAAATACAAACGATAGCTTTATCGGAAGGATTAGTGGTAGCATAAACCGCAGCAAAGGTGTCTTCTTTCACGTCTATTTTTGCATTTCTGAAAATAGATTTTAGAGTACGCTCTACAAAAGTCCACATACGTTCAGTACCGCAACCAGCCCCATAGAAATAAATCTCCGAAACAGTATTTTTATTTTCAGCAAGTTCCTTATTAGTGGTAACACGTTCTACAAAAACCTCTTCATCAATTACTTCAGGATTTAATCCTAAGGTCTGTGTAACAAATAGTTTCTCTCCGTTATTGTCCAAAGCTGTCCAATCCGCTTTAGTAGCTCCACTATCAACAATTAAAATCATAATCTTAATGTAATTAAGTTAAACACTTAAAAAAGGCTATCCGAAAAAAACGAACAGCCTTATTTTTTATTATAAAGAAGCTACGTGCTCTGCCAAATCAACCAATTTGTTAGAGTATCCAGCTTCGTTATCGTACCAAGAAACTACTTTGAAGAAAGTGTCGCTCAATGCAATACCTGCTTTTTCATCATAGATAGATGTTTTTTTGCAGCCTACAAAGTCCTGAGAAACAACTAATTCGTCAGTATATCCTAAGATTCCTTTCAATTCACCTTCTGAAGCTTTTTTCATAGCAGCATTAATTTCAGCTAATGAAGTTGGTTTTTTAGTACGAACTGTTAAATCCACTACTGAAACGTCAGCTGTTGGAACGCGGAACGCCATACCTGTTAATTTTCCGTTCAACTCAGGAATAACTTTTCCTACCGCTTTAGCAGCTCCTGTTGATGAAGGGATGATGTTGATAAGTGCTGATCGACCACCTCTCCAGTCTTTTTTAGAAGGACCATCAACAGTTAATTGTGTAGCTGTTGTAGCGTGAACTGTTGTCATCAAAGCCTCTTCAATTCCGAAAGCATCGTTGATAACTTTGGCGATAGGAGCCAAACAGTTTGTTGTACAAGAAGCGTTAGAAACGATGTTGTCAGTTGGTTTTACTGATTTGTGGTTAACTCCCATTACGAACATTGGAGCATCAGCAGATGGAGCAGAAATAACTACTTTTTTAGCACCTGCATTAATGTGAGCTTGAGCTTTTTCCAATGTAGTAAAAATACCTGTACATTCAGCAACTACAGTAGCTCCAACTTCATTCCATTTTAAGTTTGCTGGGTCTTTTTCAGCAGTGATACGAACCACTTTTCCATCAACTACCAAGTTTCCGTCTTTTACTTCTACGTTTCCTTTGAAAGTTCCGTGAACTGAATCATATTTTAAAAGATAAGCGATGTATTCTACGTCTTGAAGGTCGTTAATCCCTACGATTTCTACATTTGGTCTTTCGTAAACCGCTCTAAACACAAGACGCCCGATACGTCCGAATCCGTTGATTCCAATTTTTAATGTTGACATAATTATCTCTTTTATTTGTTATTAAATTATTTTTAGCAATTAGCTTTTTATGTTACAATCTTTATATTTTTTTCAATTTTGAAAATCCTTATTAAATTCTATTGTTTTTATTAAAATTCACTATAAAATGTTGGCGGTTCAATGCCCAATGCTCGCAAGTAAACATATCCTTGACCTCTGTGATGAATTTCGTTTTGCAAAAGGTAATCTAAATTATGAATAATCGGATAGTTAAACATTCCAAACACGTTAAACTCTTCACGAAAACGCTCCAAAGAAGTATTGGCAAAAAATGTATTAATTTGTTCGGTAAGTTTATCCCAATTTGACAGAATCTCGGCTTTGGTTTTTCCGGCATAATTATCGTGATTTTCAAAAGTAATTATTTCATTTTCAGAAAATTGTCTAAGAGCAATAACACCAAGATAGATCAATTCATCAACTATTTTTGAAAACGGACGCATTCCACCAACGGAAAATTCAAACAATTCCTTCTCAGGAAAAGCCTCAATTACCTTGCGAGTTAATCGGCGATTTATTTGCCAATTGTCTAACCATTCTTGTTTTGTAACTAACTCTACCATTTTTACATCCTAATAAAATTATTGCCTAATTATCTACGTTAAATGTGTGATATTTCTGCATAAAAACAATCTTCTGAATTACGAGAAACTAAATACTCATAATCTCTGCTACACGAACAAGTTCCATATCCAACTTGCTTCCACCTTTGATGGCTTTTTCGAGCGGAGTCAAGTCAATTACATCATTGTTGATTCCTACCATATAGTTCGATTTTCCTTCCAAAAGCGTTTCTACCGCTTTCACTCCCATACGACTGGCAAGAACACGGTCATAACAAGAAGGAGCTCCACCACGTTGCATATGTCCTAAAATGGCCACACGAATGTCGTACTCTGGGTGTTTTTTCTCAACATATTCTTTTAATTCAAAAATATTTTTACCCGTTTTATCTCCTTCAGCAACCACGATGATGTTAGAAGTTTTTCCTTTAGCGTGTCCTTCTTCAATATCTTGCAGAAGTTCTTCAATAGGTGTATCTTCCTCTGGAATTAAAATTCGTTCAGCACCACCACCAATACCCGTATTTAGTGCGATAAATCCAGCGTCACGCCCCATAACCTCAATAAAGAACATTCGGTTGTGAGAACTTGCTGTGTCGCGGATTTTGTCAATAGCTTCCACCGCTGTGTTAAGTGCGGTATCGTAACCCAAGGTATGGCTTGTTCCATAAATATCGTTATCAATAGTTCCAGGAATTCCCATCACTGGAAAATTATGCTCTTCATTGAAAAGCAAAGCCCCTGTAAATGAACCATCTCCACCGATGACTACTAAGGCATCTACGTTGTGTTTTTTAAGATTTTCGTAAGCTTTTTGGCGACCTTCTTTTGTTCGGAAATCCTTAGAACGTGCTGATTTCAAGAAAGTTCCTCCTTTATTGATGGTATCACGAACGCTACGAGCATTCAATTCTACAAAATCTTCTTCAATCATTCCTTGATAACCACGATACACCCCCAAAACGGCAACATTGTGATACGCACACGTACGAACTACTGCACGGATGGCAGCATTCATTCCCGGAGCATCACCACCAGAGGTTAAAACTGCTATTTTCTTAATCTTTTTTTCTGACATTTAATATATACATTATTTTTTTTGCGAGGTAAAATTACAATTTTTTTTTGAAATAACCCCACTTTTTTCACTTTTTTAATATGAGTACACACTAGAGTTTAGTAATTACATCACAATTAAGGAGTTAAGCATCTTATTAAATTATATTCTAATTTTTCTTCTTTCAAAATAGAAAACATAATTCATAAAAGTCACAAACAACTTATTATAAATAACTTAGAAATAAATTCTTATTTTATAAATACATTTTTATACTGAATTACTTTTTCCATCAATAAAAAAGTATTAATTTAGTCAGCTGAATTTTTAAACATTGTTCATAACCAATTAAAATAATTTAATATGCAAACAAACGAATCTTCAAAAAGTTTTTTAGTTCCGTTGGCGTTCATCGGGCTGATGTTTTTCTCCATTGGGTTTGCTCTGGGGATTAATTCATATCTGATTCCTGTTTTAAAAGGAACTTTAGATATTTCATCTGCAGGAAGTTATATGCTTTTAGCTGCTACTTTTATTCCATTTTTAATTTTTGGATATCCTGCTTCGATGCTGATAAAAAAAATCGGGTATAAAAAAACAATGGCTTTTTCATTTTTACTCTTTGCCATTGCTTTTGGAATTTTTGCTACAGCAACTAACTTTTATATCTTTTTGTTAGCCTCTTTTGTTAGTGGTGCTGCCAATGCTTATCTACAAGCTTCAGTAAATCCGTATACAACAATTTTAGGACCTATTGAAAGTGCTGCGAAACGCATCAGTATAATGGGAATTTGTAATAAATTGGCTTGGCCTATTGCACCACTTTTCTTGGCTTTTATTATTGGAAAAAGTATTGAAAACGTAACTCCAGCTGACTTGCAATTACCTTTTTACATTATTGTTGGAGTATTTTTGCTTTTAGGAGTTGTTTCACTAATGGCTCCGCTTCCTGAGGTAAAAGCAGCTGGAGAGGATGAAGACTCTACTGAAAGTAACCTTAGCGAAGGTAGTGGAAAGAACTCAATCCTTGATTTTCCATATTTGCTTTTAGGAGTTTTAGCTTTATTCTTCTATGTGGGAGTTGAAACCATTTCTTTAGCAACTATGGTAGATTATGCAAAAGATATTGAAGAAAGCGGAGTTAAGGTGGCTTCATTATTTGGAATTGAAATCGCTAAAGTGGCGGCTTTTATTCCTTCTATCGGAATGATTATTGGTTACATTTGTGGTGCTTTATTTATTCCGAAATATATTTCCCAGTCTGCGGCACTTAAAATTTGCTCTTTGTTGGCTATTTTTGGTACAATAGCTGTTGGACTCGCTCCAGCTGAGTACTCAATCTACTTTATTTCATTTATGGCTTTGGGTTGCTCACTAATGTGGCCTGCCATCTGGCCTTTGGCTATGGACGGATTGGGTAAATTCACCAAAACAGGAGCTTCTCTTTTAACTATGGCGATTGCTGGGGGTGCTGTGCTTCCGCTTATTTTCGGGTGGCTAAAAGATAGTTACGGAATGCAAAACGCTTATTGGCTTTGTCTACCTTGTTTTGTATTTATACTATATTATGGTATGGCGGGGCACAAAGTTGGTAAAAAATAGTTTGATTTTTATATTTACAAGTAAAAAACCGATGACAATAAGTCATCGGTTTTTTTATTTCTTCTAAGTTAAACTATAATGTGCCTAATATAGTCACAAAACTATCTATCTCTTGTTTTGTATTAAATTGAGAAAATGAAAACCTAAGTGAAGGTATCTTCAGGTGTTCTTCTGGAAGAAAAGAGGTCAGAACGTGTGAGTTTTGCGTGCTTCCGCTTTGACAGGCACTCCCTTTTGAACAAGCTATTCCTTTTAAATCCAGATAAAACAAAAGTGTTTCGTTCTTCTGTTTTAAAGAAGGAAATCCCACATTTATAATAGTATGTGTACTTTTTCTTAAATCGGCAGACGTTCCGTTAAATAATGCATCAGGAAATACTTCTTTTATCCTTTTGATAAAATATTTCTTCAATTCAGATAGATATAAAATAGTATCTTCCAGATTTTTATAAGATAGCGAAAAAGCCTTTTCCATTGCCACGATATTATGCAAAGGTTCGGTACCTCCACGCATACCTCGCTCCTGCTCTCCACCAAATATAAGTCCGTTTAAGTCAATTCCCTTTCGGATATAAGCAAATCCTACTCCTTTAATCCCGTGAAATTTGTGAGCCGAAGCCGTTACAAAATCCACTGAAAGTTCATTCAAATTCAACCGAAAATGCCCAACAGACTGCACCATATCCGAATGAAAATAAACTCCATACAACTTGCAAAGTTCAGCAACTTTTTCCACAGGAAGAATATTTCCTATTTCATTATTAACGTGCATTAAACTGACCAAACCTTTCTGTTGTTTTGTTTGTTGTAAAAGTTCTTCCAAATGGTTCAAATCAACATCACCTTCTCCAGTTAAATGGACATAATGAACATCAATATTATATTCTAATTTTAGTAATTGTACAGTATGTAACACCGAATGATGTTCTATAGGAGACGTTATAATGGTTTGAACTCCTAAATCACGTACACAAGCTCTCAAAACCAAATTATTAGCTTCTGTTCCACCCGATGTAAAAATGATTTCAGATGCTTGAACTTTTAATTCTTTGGCGATAGTTTTTCTTGCACTTTCAATCAATGATTTTGCAGAACGTCCAAAGCTATGTGTTGATGATGGATTTCCGTAAAATTCTGAAAATGTTTGATTTAAAACTTCTATTACATCAGTAAATAGTTGTGTTGTTGAAGCATTATCAAAATATATTCTATTTGTAGGATTCATTAAAAAAATCTATTTTACCGCAAAGATAACAATTTGATACATTAAAAAAGACGAAAGTTTATTGCCAAAAGCTATAAAAATTTAGTGTATTCAAAAAATCTTTGTGAGAATTTTATTCCATCGGTAATGTCTAATCCATTTTCCTTGTTCAGGAGTTACCAAAAATTCTTGTTTTTCACGTTTTGCTTTAAAATATCCTCGCAAATAATCCTTAAATAAACTCCATTTTTTCTTTTTGAAAGCCAACTTTGCCGAGGCCAAAACAGAAAGCAAAAAACCATAACGCAAACGATAAAAAACACTTCCTTGCAGAAAACGAGCATTTAAATTGTAACCAGCTCCTGTAGGACGTAAATGTTTGACTTTCAATACTTCATCGGTTTTCACTTCCCAACCATAAAAACGAGCTAAAAGTTCATCAACTGTATCCCAGCCCATTGCAGTTTTTAGTCCCCCAATATCTGAAAAACAGGCTTTCCGATAAGCTTTCACCGCACCTCGCAAATGATCTTTGTCCGTCAAACTTTCCAAAACCCAATCACCATTCTCTTCTACATAACAGAAACCTCCACACATTCCTATTTTCTGATTTTCAGTAAAATGCTTTTCTAAAATATCAAGATAATCAGGAGAAAAAACCAAATCCGCATCAAACTTACAAATTACATCTATATCATCTTTCAGAAAAGGCAAACCTGAATTAAACGCCCGAACTACCTTACTCCCAGGCAAATGCGTAGCTCCCTCTTCTCTGCGAAGAATTACTAAGGAAGGATTTTTTAGTTTAATTTTTTCTAAAATTTGAGGTGTTAAGTCAGTGGAACAATCGTCAACTACAATGATTTGTGAAGGTGCTTTTGTTTGTTTAAAAAGAGATTCCAACGTTTTTTCTATGAAATCTCCTTCATTATGGGCTGGAATAACAATTCCGAAGTTCATATAACTTTAATTTTCAATCTATTGTATCGTATTCTATTATAAAGATTTCCTCATTATCGTGTTTTAAATAATATGCCTCTCTTCCCATTTTTTCCTTACCTTCATCAGTATTGAGGATTTTCAAACTTTTTTTATCCTTTTCTATTTCCTTTTCCAAAAACTGTTTTTGTTTGTTCAATTTTTTAATTTCTTTATTTAATTCCCTGTGTGTCAATAAAGAATTTGCATCGAAGAAAGCCATCCATACAAAGAAAAAAACGAGTATAAAAGCGTATAGCTTATACCCTTTCAAAAGTGCGATGTATCGAAAAATAGATTTCATCAGGAAACAGTTTGAGAAATTCGATTGTGAACAATGGTTCTTATAATACCAATAGCTACATTATTTCTTTTATTGTTAGGAATAATAATATCGGCATATTCTTTTGTGGGTTCAATAAATTGCAAATGCATTGGTTTTAAAGTAGTTTGATAACGATTCAAAACCTCTTCCACATCTCTGCCTCTTTCGGTAGTATCCCTCTTAATACGTCTAATCAATCGCTCATCAGAATCAGCGTGAACATAAATTTTGATATCAAATAGGCTACGAATATCTGCGTGTGAAAAAATCAAAATTCCTTCAACAATAATTACTTTCGTAGGATTTATCAAAATAGTTTCGCCTGTTCGGTTGTGTTCCACAAATGAATACACGGGGCTTTCTACTGATTTTCCTTCTTTAAGAGCAATCAAATGTTGTTTTAGTAAATCAAAATCGATAGAACTTGGATGGTCGAAGTTAACTTTAACTCTTTCAGAATAAGGTAAGTGACTCATATCCCGATAGTATGAATCTTGCGAAACTACTGTTACTTCTTTTCCCGACAACTCTTTAACTATCTGATTTACAACGGTTGTTTTTCCACATCCTGTTCCTCCCGTAATTCCTATGATTAGCATTTTGATTTTTTATTTATATATAAATTTTTGATTTTCTGTTAATTTACTCGTATTATTTTTGCTCCTAAAGCCCTTAAACGCTCGTCAATGTTTTCGTAACCTCTGTCAATTTGTTCTATATTATAGATGGTTGAAGTCCCTTTAGCTGAAAGAGCTGCAATCAACAGAGCAATTCCTGCCCTAATATCAGGAGAAGTCATCAAAGTAGCTTTCAACGGAGATTTAAAGTCATTACCAATTACCGTAGCTCGATGTGGGTCACATAAAATGATTTTAGCTCCCATATCTATCAGTTTATCAATGAAAAACAGACGGCTTTCAAACATCTTTTGATGAATTAATACCTCTCCACGTGCCTGTGTAGCCATCACCAATATAATACTCAGCAAATCAGGAGTAAAGCCTGGCCAAGGAGCATCGGAAACAGTCAAAATGGAACCATCTATGTAATTCTGAACCTCATATCCTTGAGTATGAGCAGGAATATAAATATCATCTCCGCGGCGTTCGAGGGTAATTCCTAATTTCTGAAAAACATTAGGTATCAGCCCAAGATGTTCCCAGCCTACATTTTTTATAGTTATCTCACTTTGAGTCATCGCTGCCAATCCAATCCAACTACCAATTTCAATCATATCGGGTAAAAGCGTATGTGTGCAACCTGAAAGCTTTTCTACTCCGTTAATTGTCAAAAAATTAGAGCCTATTCCTTGAATATCAGCACCCATTATGTTCAACATTCGGCACAATTGCTGTACGTAAGGCTCACAGGCAGCATTGTAAATGGTTGTTGTTCCTTCTGCCAAAACCGCAGCCATAATAATATTTGATGTTCCAGTTACTGATGCCTCATCGAGCAACATATCCGCTCCTTTTAGTCGATTTGAAGTTACGCTATATGTCTGGTTTTCTTTATCATAGTTGAAATTTGCACCCAATTTTATAAATCCCTCAAAATGTGTATCCAACCGACGACGACCAATTTTATCTCCGCCTGGTCGAGGAATGTAACCTACTCCAAAACGTGTAAGCAGAGGTCCCACAACCATAATTGAGCCTCGTAACCCCTGTCCTTCAGACTGAAAAGCCTCTGATTTCAAATATTCTAAATTCACCTCATCTGCTTGAAAACTATACGAACCCTTGCCCAATTTTTGTATTTTCACTCCCAAGTTCTCAAGCAATGAAATTAACTTATTAACGTCTAATATATTAGGAATATTATGTATTGTTACTTTTTCGTTTGTAAGCAAAACCGCACACAACACCTGAAGTGCCTCGTTTTTAGCTCCCTGCGGAGTTATTTCGCCTTTCAGCGTGTGTCCTCCTTCTATTTTAAATACACCCATAATTAACTGCTTTTAGTTTTTTTATTTTTTTTGGTTTGAGTTGAATTTCTTTTCGTTAAGTTTTGCTTGGTTTTGATGAGTTCATTACTATTTGTCAGAAATTCTTTTGTTTCAGTTAGGTCAATTTTACCATCGCTTAATTCATACAAATGCTGAAAAACTACTTCATCTTCAACAGCTTCTTTATTCCAAATCAAATAGCTCTTTTTCATATGATTAGCGATTGCATATTTTAATGCTTCTTTTAGCTGCCCTTCTTCCCAACGAACGCAAACCTCAATCATTTTCTTTATGTTATTGCCATAAAATCTGTATTTTGGATGATTTTGCGGATACTGAAGAGTATCAGGATGTTTAATCAATACGTCAGAAGTTGGTTTTTCAAAAGGAGAATCTACATCTAACTGAAACTTTGACATAATGAATAACTGATCCCATAGTTTATGCTGAAAATCAGGAACATCTCGTAAATGAGGAAACATATTTCCCATTACAGCTATGATGCTTTTTGCCGTGTTATTACGTTTTTCCCTATCCTCAATCGTTATGGCTTTCTCAATCATTTTTTGTATATGCCTTCCATATTCAGGAATTATCAAAGGCGTTCGTTCTGTGTTGTATTCCAACCCCATATTTTCGAACATATTTTGTGTATCTTGATTTTCCATTTTCTTCTGATTATTCAGCATTGTGTTTCAGTAATTATCAAATCTTTACAAGGAAACAATTCCTTCTATTTTTCCTGCTTCCTTGTAGTAATGGATTACCTCGTCTGGATTTTGCAAAAGAATAGTCACAGAAACTCCTGTATATTTTCCATTCGAAGAAGGACGAGTTTTTATTTCAGCATCTGTTTTCTCAAAAACAGAATTAAGCGTTTCTATTTTTTGGGCGTCGGTTGGTACGATAAACTTGTACAAATACGAGGTTGGGAAAGAAGTTGTTTCCTCCAATTCTTTTTTCAAACGTTCGTAAAATTCAGCCAATTCTTGCTCTGATTTCATCATTAAAACTTTTTTTGCAAAGATAGCAGTTTTCATCAGAAGAGAAAAAATATTTTCTGTTTTTGGTCATTTCTGAACAGAAAAACATTGTACTCTGTCAAAATTTTCGTACATTCGTCAAAATTTTTGAAAATGAAAAATATTACACAAAAACCTTTTGGAAAACACCACGATAAACAGGTAACACTCTTTACCTTAACCAATAAAAACACAATGGAAGTATCAGTAACCAACTTTGGCGGTATCATCACTTCCATTAAATTCCCAAAAGACGGGAAACACATACAAACCGTTCTCGGATTTGACACGTTGGAAGAATACCTAAGTGCAGATTATCGCAAAGAATATCCGTATTTTGGAGCAATCATCGGGAGAAATGCTGGACGCATCAAAAATGGAAAAACAACCCTCAACGGACAGACAATCCAACTAAGCGTAAACCACAACCAAGCACAACTACACGGTGGTTTTGAAGGTTTTGACAGCAAAGTTTGGGAAGTCGTTTCGGTACAAGATGAACCAATTCCGTCTATAACTTTCCGATACATTTCTGCCGATGGCGAAGAAGGCTTCCCAGGCGAAGTTACCGCAGAAGTAACCTACTCACTTACTGATGAAAACGAACTCCGAGTGGATTATTACGGAACTACCAACAAACCTACTATCCTGAACCTAACCCAACACGCTTATTTTAACCTGAACACCGATTCCAGCAATATTTTAAATCATCATTTACAGATTAATGGCGACAGAGTTTCTCCGCTAAATCCTGATTATTCTCCAACGGGTGAATTACGCTTGGTGGAAGGCACACAATGGGATTATCGTAAGCCTACCCTTGTACATCCCGATATTGACAATGCCTTTCCGCGTCAGGTTTCGGAAGAAGAAACCGTTGGGTCGCTCATTTGCAACGAAAGTGGTATTCGTATGGACGTGCGTACCAATCACCCCGTACTCCACATCTATGGCGGATATTATGTGCCTGAACTACACCCCAAAAACAGAAAAGCTACTGGGCAGAATGCAGGAATATGCTTTGAATGCCAAGGTTTTGCCGATGCGTTGAACTATCCGCAGTTTCAATCCACGCAGTTAAATCCGCAGGAGGAATACAAACATTTTACTATTTTTAAGTTCATTGAAATAGCATAAATTTTCAGAATTAAAAATGAAAGTTTTTGCCTTTCGGACATTTATTCGAAATAAGAAAACACGCGTTGTGAAGGTTCGGGATTTTCCCGATAGAAGAAAACACACGTTTTAAGGCTTCGGGGGTTTCCCGATTGAAGAAAACAAACGTTCTAAGGCTTCGGGGGTTTCCCGAATGAAGAAAACAAACGTTTTAAGGCTTCGGGGGTTTCCCGAATGAAGAAAGCACACGTTTTAGGACTTCGGGGTTTTCCCGATTGGAGAAAACACACGTTTTAGGACTTCGGGGTTTTCCCGATTGGAGAAAACACACGTTTTGAAGCTTTGAGCATTTACCTAAGAAGTTTCATTTTTTAGAAAAATATTTTAAGGATAACATATAAAATTCAAATAAAATGAAAACAACAAATTTACTAATCGTTTTGCTTTTAAGCTTTTGTGCAATTGGTTGCTCAAAAACTATTAATAGAGAAGGTGACGAAGACATAGAAAAGGTTGTAGAATTTACAATTTATCCAGAAACTGTGTACGGACATCACGTATTATCCACTACTTGGACGGAAAACATTGTCTTTTCGGATAGTGACAATAATAAAAAACAAGACGTTTTCCATACACACATAGACGGAATAGAATCTGTTAATTTTGAAAGAGGCTACCAATACATATACGAAGCCAAAAAAATCTGGATACGAAAACACGTAATTGCCGATGTATCTCCTATCAAATATGTGCTATTGAAACAAATCAAAAAAGAAAAAGTCATTACCCAAGATACTGAGCAAGAGTTGGAATTAAAAGTAGGAAACGAGTTGGTTAAATTTTCTCCAACACTCCCTTACGATCTGCAAAATGATGGTGCTCCAAAGGTTTATGATGCTCTTTACTGCACAAATACAAAAACAAACACTATTTTGATTCTGAAAGAAATTAAAAATTTTAATTTTGAAGCAGGAAATGAATATATTCTAAAAGTAAAAAAGACAACTAAAGCTACTCCCTATGAAGTATCTTATGAGTTATTGGAAGTAAAATCAAAAATCAAGAAATAAGCATCTTTGAAATACAATCCAATATCTCAACTTAAAAACAAACATAAAACAAAAGAAAAAATATTTCAAAAAATGAAAAAATATATACAAGAAGAATTTCAGAAAAGCTATGGGCAACCTTGTGACAAGGTTTTCTTTGCTCCGGCTCGTGTCAATTTGATTGGCGAACACATCGACTACAACGGCGGACTGGTGATGCCTTGTGCTCTTGAGAATGGAACGTATTTGGCAGTTCGCAAAACAAACGACAACACATTTACTTTCAAGAGTTTAAACTTTCCAGAATCAACACATCAGGTAACCATCAATCACGAAGGATATACCAAAAATGGAAGTCTTTGGATAAATTATCCGCTGGGTTGTATTGACTATTTTACACGTGAAGGTGCGAAATTCAGTGGAATGGAATTTCTCTTCTACGGAAATATTCCTAACGGCGGCGGACTTTCCTCTTCGGCTTCTATCGAACTTGTAACTTCCTTTGCTTTGAACTCTCTTTTCGGATTAGGAAAAGACCAAATTGAACTGGTGAAAATTTCACAAAATGTAGAAAACGAATTTGTGGGGGTAAATTGTGGTATTATGGACCAATTCGCTATCGGAATGGGGAAAAAGGAACACGCCATCATTTTGGATTGCCAAACGTTGGATTATACCTATACGCCTTTCAGCTTAAAAGATGATACCCTACTGATTATCAACACCAACAAAGAAAGAAAACTGGCAGATTCCAAATACAATGAGCGTCGTGCTACTTGCGAAGCAGCGTTGGAAATCTTCAACAAAAATGCCGATTTCAAAGACCTTTGTTCTATCCCTGCTGAGTACTTCGAGGCTCACAAAAACGAACTTACCGAAGAGATGCAAAAACGAGTTAAACACGTAATTTATGAGAATTTACGCGTGAAAGAAAGCGAAAAAGCCCTAAAATCAGGTGACGTGAAGCGTTTCGGAGAGTTGATGTCTGCCTCGCACAAATCCCTAATGGAAGATTATGAAGTTACAGGCAAAGAACTGGATACCATCTATTTGGAAAGTATCAATTTTGATGGCGTTACGGGCGTTCGTATGACTGGAGCTGGTTTCGGAGGTTGTGCCATTGCACTGGTTAAAAACGACCGTGTAGAAGCCTACAAAAAACACATTACCGAACGCTACACAGAAAAAATTGGGTACGCCCCATCGGTGTATGACGTGAGCATCGGCGAGGGAACTCGTGAATTATAATCATCAGAAAGCCAAGTGAAATCATTTTTTCATTTGGCTTTTATTTTTTTACAAATGAAAAAAGTATATAAATCCAAAGTAGATAAATTCCTTTTTGGAATTGTTATCGTAATTACATTCTTTCCGCTTATATTCTTGTTATATGAGCTTACTTCTTTTGGAGATAGAATAATTGTAGCAACAATACTTTTGCTTTTGGCTTTAGTATTTGGAAATTGTATTTGGGGCATTCGATATAGTATTGACCAAGAATTCCTGACTTTAAAAGGAGGTTTCTTTTTCAAGAAAAAAATAGCTATTAAAAGTATCCGAAAAATAGAAAAAGTAGGCTTTATAGCAGAACTTGGACTGGGAGCATCACTTGAGCGTATCGGAGTTTTTTACAATAAATATGACTGCTTTCTGATTTCTCCAAAAGATAGAACCGCATTTATCGCTGATTTGTTGGAAATTAACCCGAGTATAGAGGTGATTATATGACAATTTTAGCAAATACAATCGCATTTAACCTTTAACACATTTAAATCTTTCAGGGCAGATGCTACATCGTAAATAAAAATTTCTTAAATTAGCACCCGAAAAAATAAAAACATACTAAAATTTTAATATATGAATTCATTTACAACGTTAGATTATGTGATTTTTGCCTTGTACGCAGCAGTCATTCTCGGTGTAGGGCTTTTTGTGTCACGCAATAAAAAGAATTCAGGGAAAACTGCAGAAGATTATTTCTTGGCGAGTAAATCTCTTCCTTGGTGGGCAATTGGTGCTTCACTAATTGCTGCAAACATATCCGCGGAACAATTTATAGGAATGTCCGGTTCGGGGTTTGCGTTAGGTTTAGCAATTGCATCTTACGAATGGATGGCAGCTCTTACATTAATTATCGTAGGAAAGTACTTCTTACCTATATTCATTGAAAAGGGATTGTACACCATTCCTGAGTTTATCGAAAAACGATATAGTGCTAATCTAAAATCAATTCTTGCTGTCTTCTGGGTGGCTTTGTTTATTTTTGTTAATCTTACAAGTGTCTTATTTTTAGGAGGAAAAGCCTTGCAAGTAGTTTTAGGAGTTGACCCTTTTTACGCAATGATTGGTTTAGCACTTTTTGCAGCGGCATATTCTCTTTGGGGAGGGCTGTCGGCGGTTGCTTGGACAGATGTAATCCAAGTGGCATTACTTGTTGTTGGCGGATTGATTACTGCTTACATTGCACTTGACAATGTGACACCTCAGGGTGGAGTAATAACTGGTTTACAGCATATTTTCGATGTTGCTCCTGACCATTTTAAAATGATTTTAAACGAATCGCACCCCGAATATATGAACTTACCTGGTATTGCTGTACTAGTTGGTGGACTTTGGGTTGCAAACTTGTACTACTGGGGATTTAATCAATATATTATCCAACGTACTTTAGCTGCAAAATCTTTAAAAGAATCACAAAAAGGGATTGTCTTTGCGGCTTTCTTAAAAATGATTGTACCCGTTTTGGTGGTAATACCAGGAATTGTGGCGTATGTTATGTATCAAAGTGGAACAGGAACGGCGACTATTGATGGGGTAAAAGAAGCCTTTACAGGAGTAGATGGAGCTGTAATGAATGACAATGCTTACCCTTGGCTTATCAAAACATTTATCCCAACAGGGTTAAAAGGATTGGTAGTTGCCGCTTTGGCAGCCGCAATTGTTTCTTCATTAGCTTCGATGTTAAATTCCACGGCTACAATTTTCACAATGGATATTTACAAACAAAATATTAATCCAAATGCTTCTCAAAAACAACTGGTTAGCGTAGGTCGTATTTCAGCAGCAATTGCACTAGTAATTGCTTTGGTTGTAGCACCTGCCTTAGGAGGAATTAATCAAATGTTCCAATACATTCAGGAATATACAGGACTTGTTAGTCCAGGTATTTTGGCTGTTTTTATGATGGGATTGTTCTATAAACGAGCTACAAACAAAGGAGCTATTTGGGGAATACTTCTTTCTACATTGATTGCCTTCTATTTCAAAATAGGACCTAACGGTTGGATGGCAGATTCAGCTTTAAGTAGCTTGTTCGTTACACTTCCTTGGATGCATCAAATGATGATTACTTGGATTGTTTCAATGTTAATTATTGCTGTGGTTAGCCACTTTGAAAATAAAGGTGCTGTTAGTGAAAAAGCTATCATCATTGACAAAAACACTTTCAAAACAGATTCAACATTTAATATTGCTTCCTATGTGATTATCATACTTTTAGTGGCGTTGTACGCTATCTTCTGGTAAAGAAAGAAAAACATACATATTTCAAGAAGTTGCTCAAAAGGCAACTTCTTTCTTTTTGTAAAAATTTAATTTTCAGAATAATTTATTACTTTTGCTCGTCAGCGATTTTTTTATGGAAAAGCAAATACTTACATTGGTAAACGAAACATACCAAAATATTTTTTTAACAGGAAAAGCAGGAACAGGAAAAACCACGTTATTGCGTAAAATTATTGAAACAAGCCATAAAAATACGATTGTCGTGGCACCGACAGGTATCGCTGCACTCAATGCAGGAGGCGTTACAATCCATTCGATGTTTCAATTGCCTTTTGCTTCATTTCTACCAACTTCATCTTCTACTCCTCTCATAAATAACAATACTCGATTCGAAAACAGAACTTCCTTACGAAATCACTTTAAGATGCATAAAAATAAGCGTCAAATTATTGAAAGTATGGAGCTTCTGGTGATTGATGAAGTAAGTATGCTACGTGCTGATGTTTTAGATGCGATAGACTTTATGCTACAAACCATTCGCAAAAACAAAGTCCCTTTCGGAGGTGTGCAAGTATTATTTATAGGAGATTTACTTCAGCTTCCTCCCGTTGTGAAAAATGATGAGTGGGAAATTTTGAAAATGTACTACGAAGGAATGTTTTTCTTCCAATCGAAAGTGATTTCACAGAATCCATTGCTTTACATTGAATTAGAAAAAATATATCGCCAATCGGATAAGCATTTCATATCTATTCTCAATAATTTAAGAGATAACAAATTAAATCAGAAAGACATACAATTTTTGCAACAATACGTAAAACCTAACTTCAAACCAGAAAACGATTTTATAACACTAACAACACACAATGCAAAAGCAGATGCCATCAACGATGAAAAAATAAGCAAACTAAAAACGAAAGAATTTACCTATGAAGCTATCATTGTTGGTGATTTTCCTGAAAATATGTATCCTATTGAAAAACAAATACATTTGAAAGAAGGTGCCAGAGTTACGTTTATCAAAAACGATTTATCTCCTGAGAAACTTTTTTTCAACGGAAAAATGGGGACTATCGCTTCTCTTTCCGAGAATGAAATTGAAATACAATTAGATGGCGGAAAAATGATAAATGTGGAACGTTATGAATGGGAAAATATCCGTTATCGTGTAAATGAAGAAACCAAAGACATTGAAGAAGAACGATTAGGAACTTTTACACAATATCCACTCAGGTTAGCGTGGGCGATTACAGTTCATAAAAGTCAAGGACTTACCTTTGAAAAAGCAGCTTTGGATTTGGATAACGTTTTTGCTTCAGGTCAAGCGTATGTGGCTTTTTCTCGTTTGCGTTCTTTAGATGGATTGATTTTGCTTTCTCCTATCAGCGAACACGGAATTGACGGCAATGAAACCGTAAGACAATATACTAAAAATAAAGCTTCTGAAAATGAAATACTTAATGCTTGTAAAAATGGGAAAAAACAATTCTTGGAAAAGTTAATTTTGGAATGCTTTCAATGGGATAACTTATTGTATCAATGGAACTTACACAAATTAAGTTATACTGGTGAAGTTGGTAAAAAAAGCACATACAAAAACTGGGCAAATGAAAAATTATCGCAAGTTATTACATTAACAGGAATCGCCGAAAAATTTGTATTGCAGCTCAAAAATATTTTCATTTCAGATTATGAATTTTCATTCATCTGTGAACGTTTTGAAAAAGCATATTCCTATTTTATGCCACAATTGAAAGAAATTTGGTACGAAATTCTTTGCATTTATGGTGAAATTGAAATTTTAAAGAAAGTTAAACAATTCAAAGATGAATTATCTGATTTAGATGACATCACTTCAAAAATCATTAGAAATCTTTTAAAAACAGAACAATTAATTAAATTACACAAAGAAGGAAAAGATTTTGAAAATCAGAATATTAATTCCGAAAAATTTAAGAATATGCGAACGGAATTACTTCTAAAAGTTGAGCAACATTTAAAAAACAAACAGCTTTTTGTATCGGAAAATATCAATAAAAAAGATATAAAAAATCAAACGGAAAAAATCTCTACTTACAACATCACATTACAACTCTGGAATACTACTCATTGCGTAAAATCTATTGCTGAAAAAAGAATGCTAACTGAAGCAACTATTTATCGCCATCTGATAAAACTCGTTGAACAACAGAAAATTATGGCTTCAGAAATTTTATCAGAAACAACAATACAGGAACTTACTGAAATTTTTAACGAAGAAGAAAATCATTCACTCGGAAATATATTTGAAAAACTCAATGGAAAATACACTTGGGACGAACTCCGTCTGTTCAAAACTCACTGGGAAGCAACAATATAGAGATAAAAAAAGCAATTCTATTTTTCTTTATAGCCAATATATTTTTCCCAACATAAAAAATTCTTTTCAAAAATGTTGAAAATTGAAAACAAAATGTATATTTGCAGAGTATTTCAACCATTAAAATAGAAAGTTTTCAGCTTAAAAAATATGACAAATCAAAAAGATGAAATGTCTTTTTTAGACCATTTGGAGGAGCTTCGTTGGCATTTAATTCGCTCAACAATGGCTGTTTTGATAGTCGCTGTTCTTGCTTTCATCTACAAAGATTACATTTTTGCAATCATTTTTGGACCAAAACAGGGAGATTTTTTCACATATCAAATGTTCTGTAAACTTGGGCAACTTTTTGATTATGAAAGTGTTTTTTGTGCTCAGGAATTGCCTTTCACACTGCAAAACAGAACTATGGCCGGGCAATTTTCAGCTCATATTTGGACTTCTATTTGGACTGGAGTTATCGTTTCTTTCCCCTACATTCTTTATGAACTTTGGAAGTTTATAAGTCCCGGCTTATACGAAAACGAACGAAAACTAGCGAGTGGCTTTATTATTATTGCTTCAGTTTTGTTTTTCTCTGGAATTTTATTTGGATACTACCTAATAGCACCCCTTTCAATTAACTTTTTAGGTTCATATTCTGTAAGTGACGAGGTTCAAAACCAAATTGATTTAAGCTCGTATATTTCCATAGTACGTTCGTCGGTAATAGCTTGTGGATTAGTTTTTGAGCTTCCAATAATTGTTTATTTTTTAACAAAATTAGGATTGGTAACGCCTCCATTTATGCGAAAATATCGCAGACACGCCATTGTAGTTATTTTAATCATATCAGCTATCATTACCCCTCCAGACGTAACCAGCCAGATTATTGTAACTATCCCTATTCTAATCTTATATGAAATAAGTATTTTCATATCAAAATACGTACTAAAAAAAGACGAAAAATCAAAAAAAATTAATTTATAATACAACAAGGTTCAATGGATTGTAAAGCCTACCTACAACAACTACCCAACGTGAAAACGTTGAAACAGATTTGCAAAGGCAAAGCTGTAATAGACTGGATTATTTGTGGTTATGAATTTGAAACATACCACACTTACTACAAAAGCAATCAAGAAGAATACGATGGAACTGAAGCTCAGTGGGGACTTGGATTTGAAGATGAAGATGGTGCTTCACTCTCATTTTATTTTGCTGATAAAGCTTGTTTGATTGTTCCATCAACAGCCTCAGAAGGAAATGGAGATTCTGACAATAAGTCATTTGAAAAAAGAATTCCAAAAATTTTCCTTCCTTATTATCGTAAGAATTTTTCAGATGCTGATATTCCGTTTGTGATTTGGTCTTTGGACGGCGAAACTTGGAATTGTGAAGAAAATTTTGAAGTTGATGAATTTATTCATAAATTTGACCAAATTACTACCAAACCAGAAGAATACAAAAATTGGGCAATTGACTTCTTTGGAGATGAAACTTTCCTAAGAGAAGATATGTCAGAACAAACAATTTCAGACATATATGAAGGAAAAATATTGACCGAAAAAATGGTTTATAGCCTCGTAACAGAAGTTCACGATTGGGTAGACTTAGAAACTGAATTAGACGAAATGCCTTATCGATTTGAGTTTTAAATAAAATCCAGAAAAAATTCTGCCAGAAATCATTTTTATATGTAATTTTTGGTTTTCTAATTAATCTGAAAATGAAGCTAATTGCAAACGACATCATTAAAATATACAAAGGAAGAAAAGTTGTTAAGGGCGTCTCTTTGGAAGTAAATCAAGGAGAAATTGTAGGGCTTTTAGGACCAAATGGAGCTGGGAAAACAACTTCTTTTTATATGATTGTTGGTTTAATAAAACCCGATGGAGGCACAATTTATCTTGATAAAGAGAATATTACTAACTTCCCTATGTACAAACGAGCACAATACGGGATTGGATATTTGGCACAAGAGGCTTCCGTTTTCAGAAAGCTAAGCATTGAGGACAATATCAAAAGTGTGTTGCAACTTACCAAACTATCTAAAAAAGAACAACAAAGGAGAGTTGATGAACTTATTGATGAATTCAGTTTAGGACATATACGAAAAAATCGAGGAGATTTACTTTCAGGAGGAGAGCGTAGACGTACCGAAATTGCTCGTGCTTTGGCTACAAATCCTAAATTCATTCTACTTGATGAACCCTTTGCTGGTGTTGACCCTATTGCTGTTGAAGACATTCAATCTATTGTCTTTCAATTAAAAAGCAAAAATATTGGAATTTTAATTACTGACCACCGCGTGGAGGAAACTCTTTCCATTACGGACAGAACTTACCTGATGTTTGAAGGAGGAATTTTAAAGGCAGGAACACCCGAAGAACTTGCTGAAGATGAAATGGTTAGAAAAGTATATTTAGGTAAAAACTTTGAGCTTCGCAAAAAGAAAATGGAGTAAAAAACAAAAAAATGTATAATTATATAGAATACAATTTTACAATTGAACCTCTTGGAGTTGCTTCTGAAATTCTGGTTGCTGAATTAGCAGAGCTTGGTTTTGAGAGTTTTGTGGATTCTGAAAATGGAATATTGGCTTATATTCAAGAAAATTTATGGCACAAAAATATCTTGGACGATGTTTATATCTTACAATCTGCTGAATTCAAAATTTCATATACTTTCAAAACCATAGAACAAATCAATTGGAATGAAGAGTGGGAGAGAAATTTCAGTCCCATTGTTGTTGATGATATTTGCACAATCAGAGCTCCGTTTCACGAAGTTCCTAATACAACTTATGATATTATCATAGAACCAAAAATGAGTTTTGGCACAGGCCATCACGAAACTACATATATGATGTTGCAATTTCTATTAAACATAGATTTGCAAGAAAAAAAAGTATTAGATATGGGGTGCGGAACAAGCGTTTTGGCTATTATGGCAGAAAAACGGGGTGCTAAATCCGTAACTGCTATTGATGTTGATGATTGGTGTGTTCAAAATTCTGTTGAAAATATAGAAAGGAACTATTGCAAAAATATCTCGGTAAAATTAGGCGATGCTTCACTTCTTGATAATGAAAATTTTGATGTTGTTATAGCCAATATTAATCGAAATATTTTGCTTTCGGATATTCCACAATATGCAAAAACTTTACCTTCTGAAGGAACGTTATTATTGAGTGGATTTTACGAATCTGATATACCTGTAATTACGAATAAATGCAACGAAAATGATCTAAAACTTGTGGAGAAATTAGAACGTAATCAGTGGGTTGCTTTAAAATTTAGAAAAAATTAAAATCCTAAAAACTATGATTTTCAATCACCAAGAAAAAATACAAATCGAAATTTCTACAGAAGAACTCTTGGATGATGGATACCATCTTATCTTGTACAACGATGATGTGAATACTTTTGACCACGTTATCGAAACTTTGGTCAATGTTTGCAAACATACTTACGACCAAGCAGAACAATGTGCCATCATTGTTCATTTTAAAGGTAAATGTGATGTAAAGTCAGGAAGTTATGAAAAACTAAAACCTATGTGTCTTGCCTTATTAGATGCTGACCTGAGTGCTGAAATTGAATGAGAAAATAAAAAAGGGAATAAATTAAAAATTTATTCCCTTTTTTATTTTTTCAACTAATTATTATTCAACATTATAGGCATCGCTAACATTAACACTTTCTCACCTGGGTCTAACCCATCAAGCGGAGTTAATATACCTGCCCTATTTGGCATAGACATTTCAAGCATTACTTCATCTGAATCCAAATTATTCAACATTTCAATCAAAAAACGAGAATTGAACCCAATTTCCATATCATCTCCTTGGTAGTTACAAACCAAACGCTCATCTGCCTTATTGCTGTGATCGATATCTTCTGCAGAAACTTGTAAATCAGAGCCTGCTACTTTTAGACGAACCTGATGTGTCGTTTTATTCGAAAATATAGAAACACGTCTTGCTGAATTTAAAAATTGTGAACGATTCACAACCAACTTATTAGGATTTTCCTTAGGAATTACTGCATCGTAGTTTGGATATTTCCCATCAATCAGACGACATATAAACTCCATTCCATCGAAAGAGAATTTGGCATTACTTTCGTTATATTCAACGATAACCTCCGTTTCACTTCCTGCTAAAATTCCTTTCAATAAATTCAAAGGTTTTTTAGGCATAATGAACTCTGAAGTTTCTGTGGCTTTGATATCTGTTCTTTGGTATTTCACTAACTTATGAGCATCTGTAGCCACAAAAGTTAGCCCTTCTTCATTAAATTCAAAGAAAATTCCGCTCATTGTAGGACGTAAATCATCATTCCCAACAGCAAAAATTGTTTTTTGAATCGCAGTAGCCAAAACATCTCCAAGCAAAGTTACTTTGTTGGCTTCAGATAAGGTAACAGGCTTTGGAAATTCCTCTCCATTCAAATATGCCAATGAATATTTTCCGTGTGTTGAGCTGATTTCTATTGTGTTATTATCCTTTGCTACAAACGTTAGCGGTTGTTCAGCGAAAGTTTTCAATATTTCGACCAACAATTTCGCAGGTACAGCAATGCTTCCTTCTGAATCTGACTCCACTTCCAACGCTCCTTTAACTGTTGTCTCTAAATCTGATGCTGAGATAGTTAGTACATTAGGAGACAATTCAAACAAAAAGTTATCAAGAATAGGCATCGTATTGCTACTATTAATAACTCCTCCTATTACTTGTAATTTTTTTAATAAGTACGAACTTGATACAATAAATTTCATATTATTTTATCTATGTTTTTATTTTTAAAATTTTCTTAAAAAAAGAAGACATTTTTTTACTCTTCTGCAATATTAAGAAATAGATAGTGACAAATATACTTAAAAATACAATATCACAAAACTATTTTTCAAAATAGTGTGCCATATATTTGGACACTATATATATTAGATACTGATTATTAACAGATTATAAAATTCAGAAAAATCAAGTATTTTTAATTTTGGATATTTTTTACACTAAAAATACCATATCAAAATTACAACTTACCTGAAATTTTATTGATTTATACGGAAAGGTTGCCCACTATATGGTTTTGCATACTCTTCCTCTAAGCTTTTTTCAAGCATTCGCTTTTCTAAATCACAACGATATACCTCTCCTTTTATATATCTTTCTATCATCAGTGAGGCAATTGGTCCTGCAACTCTTGCTCCATAGTATCCATTCTCTACAAATACAGCAATAGCTATCTTAGGATCATCAATTGGCGCAAACGCCACAAAAATAGAGTGGTCTGTCAACTGCATACGTTTTCCGTTAATTCGTATAAAATTTTCAGCGGTTCCTGTTTTCGCACCAATATCAATTCCCTCTATTCTCGTTCCACGTGCAGTACCTGAATTATAAGCTGTGTTCATTCCCTGAATTATAGGTTCAAAATGTTGCTTATCTATAGTTGTACGTTTAAGTGTTGTAAATTCTTTAAATGGAGTTACTTCATCATTTACCTTCTTTACGATATGAGGTGTATAAAAATGCCCCCTATTAGCTATAATTGCCATTACATTAGCAAGTTGTATTGGAGTGGTCAATATTTCTCCTTGTCCTATTGCATTTGAAATATTGTATGTCGCTGCCCAACGACCTTGTCCATATTGCCTGTCATACAGTGCCGTATTCGGAATTTTGCCTGGTCGTCCTGTAGGAAAATCACTTCCCAAGAAGCTTCCCAAACCAAAACTTTTGACGTGTTTACTCCACGCATCCATTCCTACAGAAGGTTTTCCATACTTTTCGATACTACGTCTGTAAGAATTTGCAAAATAAGAATTACAAGAGTGAGCAATTCCGTGTAGCAAATCATTGCTCGAACGCCCACAATGGCATCGCATTATTCGATTTCCATACCGATACCCTCCCCCACAACCAAAAGAGGTTGAAGGAGATATTACATTCTCCTGTAAGGCTATCAAAGCATTGATTACTTTGAAAGGAGAACCTGGCGGATATTCTGCAAGTAAAGCCCTATCATACAAAGGTTTAGCAATAGAGTCTTGATAAAGAGTTGTATAATTTTTAGAACGTTGCCTTCCTACCAACAAATTAGGATCGAAAGTAGGAGCAGAAACCAATGCCAATATTTCTCCTGTTTTAGGTTCAATCGCTACAATACCACCTCGTTTATTTTGCATTAACTCTTCTCCATATGCCTGTAAACCAATATCTAATGTAAGTTGTAGAGACTGTCCCATAACAGGAAGCGTGTCTAACATTCCTTCTTTATAGCTACTTATCTGACGATTGTGTCTATCCTTCTGAAAATAACGTACTCCTTTTTCTCCTCTTAAAAAAGATTCATATTGTTTTTCAACTCCCTGACGTCCAACTAATTCCCCTGCTATATAATATAAATTTTCTTTTAATTCCCACTCATTTACTTCGCTTATGTATCCTAAAACATTTCCTGCATTACGCGTTAAATAATGACGTAATGAGCGTCTTTGAATGTAAAAACCATCAAATTTACGTAACTTTTCTTGCAAAACTGCATAATCATCTTTTGAAAGTTGGTTTACCAAAACAGATGGTTTTCGATAAGAATATTTTTTTGCTTTCTGTAAACGTTCTTTAAAATCTTCTTTTGAAATTGCCAATAATCCACATAACTCCAACGTATCCAATTGTTTAACATCATTAGGAACTACCATCACATCGTAGGCTGGTTGGTTTGACACCAGAAGTTGCCCATTTCTATCGTAAATATAACCTCTTTCTGGATAGTCGTAAACAACCTCAACAGCAACATCTTCGTCAGGACGTGAATTCTCATTAAATTCCACAACTTGAAGATAAACTAAACGAATTACGAAAATAATTGATGTTAAGATAATTATGATAAATAACAAATACTTTCTCATTTCTTTTGGCTTCTAAATATGTAGACGAATAGCAAACATACAACTATAGTAAAAGCAGAAGAAACTCCTATTTTTACAAAGGTTGTGAACAAATGATTGAAGTTAAATATTTCGAGAAAATAAAATAACGTATGATGCAATACAACCATAATTGTTGTATAAGAAAATACCTTTGCAGGAGGATATTGCAAAAGCTTTATTTCCTGAAAATCAAAGTTATTACCAAACACGAATCTCAATATTACTGAACGAATATAGGCTACAAAAACTGTACTTGCTGCGTGAATTCCTCCTGTATTCGAAAAAATATCAATACTTAAACCTATTAAAAAAGCTGCAAATAAAAATGGTATCTTGAACTCTCTGTATGGATAAATAATTACAAAAAGTAAATACACCATCGGATTTGCATACCCTAAATAGCCAATATTGCTAAACACAAGTACTTGCAACAATACTAGTACAATAAACAGAAAAATATTTTTGATAAAAAGATTATTCATTAGGATTTTGACTTTCTAAATTACTAATCTCTTCTTTGTCTTTGTTTTCAATTATATAGATAAAATCCACGTTGGACATATCCGTAAATAATTTAATATCAACTACAAAAGAATTATCCATTTGACTTTTAGTAATATTCATAATTTGCCCAACAGGAATTCCTTTAGGAAAAATGCTCGACATTCCTCCCGTGACTATAGTATCACCTTTTTGAATGGGAGCTATGTTAGGAATATCCACAAGTTGAACAATATTTAACTCTTGCCCATTCCATTTCAATGAACCAAAATGACCTGTTCGTTTTACCATTGCATTCAAAGAAGATTTTATATTCAAAACACTTTGAACAGTAGCAAATTCACCCGATGTGTTCTCAACAATTCCCACAATTCCATTAGGAGAAATAACTCCCATATCTTGCTTTACTCCTTCTTTTTCTCCCTTATCAATTGTCAGATAATTTTTCTTTCGTAAGAAACTATTTTTTATAACATTAGCCCTACGAACTTCATATTGGCTTGTATCAAAAAATGATATACTATCAGTTGCAATCCTTTGTTTGAGCTGATTTTCTAATGCAAATATTTGGCTACGAAGTTGTTTATTTTCTTCACTAAGAATATTATTTTGTCCTCTCAAGTCAAAATACTGAGCCCAATAACTTGAAAAATTATATAAATTTCCAGAAACTATATTAGCAGAGTTAATATACTTACTTTGTGGATAGTAATTATCTTTAATAGTCAGAAAGATAGAAAAAGAAAAAAGCAACAAAAACACAAAAAAGTTTCTTTTACGAATAAAAAACAAAATGATTTGTTGCATAAACTTTAAATTACATATTTTTAAAAGACAAATTGTAAGGTGCAAGTTTTTAGTATCCTACACCTTACAATTTCAAAATTATAAATCATTACTTAAGTAATATACTTCTGAATTTATCTATGTTTTTCAGGGTAATTCCAGTTCCGCGAACTACTGCACGTAATGGGTCTTCCGCTACATAAACTGGCAAATCAGTTTTTAGAGAAATTCGCTTATCCAAACCTCGCAACATAGCCCCACCACCAGCCATATAAATACCTGTATTGTAAATATCTGCCGCTAACTCAGGAGGCGTTTGTGATAGAGTTTCCATAATAGAATCCTCAATTCGTAAGATGGACTTATCCAATGCTTTTACCATTTCGCGATACGAAACTTGTACTTGTTTGGGTTTACCCGTTAACAAATCACGCCCTTGTACCATAATATCATCTGGCGGAAGGTCTAAATCTTCTGTTGCTGCACCAATGGTTATTTTAATATTTTCAGCAGTACTTTCTCCAACATACAAGTTGTGTTGAGTACGCATATAATGAACAATATCAGAGTTGAAGATATCACCTGCAATTTTCACGGACTTATCACAAACAATTCCCCCTAAGGCAATTACAGCAATTTCTGTGGTTCCTCCTCCAATATCAATAATCATATTTCCTTTTGGTTGCATAATATCCAAACCAATCCCAATAGCTGCAGCCATTGGTTCGTGAACAAGGTAAATGTCCTTACCATTTACACGCTCACACGATTCGCGTACCGCACGTGTTTCCACCTCTGTAATTCCCGATGGAATACAAACCACCATACGCAACGAAGGAGAAAAAAAGCGTCTTTTCAATGCGGGTACACTCCTGATAAGCATACTAATCATCTGCTCGGAAGCATCAAAATCAGCAATTACTCCATCTTTCAATGGTCGGATTGTTTTAATATTAGGGTGTGTCTTACCTTGCATCAAACGAGCTTCCTTACCTACTGCTATAATTTTGTGCGAAGTTCGGTCCTGAGCTACAATTGACGGGCTATCGACCACCACCTTATCATTATGAATAATTAATGTGTTTGCAGTTCCTAAATCTATTGCTATTTCTTCTGTTAAGAAGTCAAAAAAACCCATATTTGTGTAGTTGTATTAAAGATAACTTATTTGAAATCAATCATTTATAAAAACAAAACTATTCTATTTATGCGACTGCAATTTTATAAAAAAAAAAATGTTTTTCCAAACAAAATTCAATTTAATTCTTAAATTCACAAAATAGTATTTTAAATCATAAAAAAATGTTATTTTTGCTGTCAGAGTTAAATTTTTAGCTTAGAAAAACTATGAAATCTCCAAAAATAACACTAAAAATAATTTTAGGGTACCTTCTATTAACCTTAACATCTGCGACAGTTGCTGTTGTTACTTACAAAGAAATCCAGAAGCTAACCGCTTCAGAAAATATAAATGAATCCAACAGAGATAAAATTCTGAAAATTGGTAGGATACTAACTCTTATGAATGAAACGGAGAGTGCTGGAAAAATCGCAATCCGTACTGACGACGAACAAGCTCTTCAATCGTTTCTTAAAAAGAATCATATTCTGGAGGATAGCATTATTAAATTCAGGGAACATATCACTTCGGAAAAACATTTACAAATGCTTGATACTGTGCAGATGTTACTGCAATTAAAAAGTAAAAATCTTCAGGAACTAAAAGTTATTCAACGTAGTGATATTTCATCAATTACCATTCGTAATGCTATTAAAAAACTTTCGAGTTTGGAACCTTCATTGGGGCATTTCTTGTTGAATGACAACATAGCAACAAACCAAGAGCGAATAGGTCCTAAGATAGATTCAACGGATACACAGCCCGATATATCCTCCATCTTAAAACGATATAAGGACATCAAAATCCCTCCTACTCGGAATCAGTCAAAATTTGATGAAACTGTTATGGAGACCTTGAAATTGTTGACTAAAGTCTATAAAGAAACTCAAAAATCTAAATATAAGCAAAATGAAAAGATTCAAACTCTTTGGCACAATGACAACCGTATGTCAGAGAAAATCAGTGATTTACTTTCCGATTTTGAAGAAGATATCCTGAAAAGCTCACAGGAAATTAACTACGAACGCCAAATTATTTTCAAAAAAAGTAAATCTTTTCTAATTTCATCTTATATTTTTGCTATTATAGTGACGGTTTTGCTCTCCTTTATCATAATTAGAGACTTTTGGAAAATTCAAACATACCGACAAGAATTAGAAACAGCAAACTTGAAAACCAATCGTTTGTTAAAAAGTAGAGAACAACTCGTATCGATGGTTAGCCACGACTTAAGAACACCGCTAAGTTCCATCATAGGTTATTCGGAATTGCTTAGTAAGCAAGATATTACAGAAAAAAGTAAGAATTATCTATCACATATTAAATATTCTTCAGAATATATTCAAAAATTGGTCGATGAATTGTTAGATTATTCAAAATTAGAGGCTGGAAAAATTACTATACAAAAAGTTCCTATAAACATAGCTGACACCATCAAGGAAGTATCTGATAATGTGAAATCTATATTCAAATCAAAGCCTATTACCCTTTCCATCGAAATTTCCGATACAATTCGTAATAGCAAATTTACAAATGATTCATATCGTATCAGACAAATACTTTACAATCTGATTTCCAATGCTTTTAAATTCACTGAAAAAGGAGAAATTCGCATTAAAGCTGAGGCAAAACCTTTCACGGATAAGGCTTCTGAAATCATAATTTCTGTTACTGACTCTGGAATTGGTGTAAAAAAAGAGCAACAAGCACATATTTTTGATGAATTTACACAAGCTAATACAGATGTCTCAAAACGTTATGGAGGCTCAGGATTGGGACTACATATTTCACAAAAATTGGCTCATTTACTTAAAGGAAAAATAACTCTTGAGAGTGAGGAAAATGTAGGAAGCACATTCACTTTTCGTTTTGTATCTGAAAAGGTTGTTGAAAATCAAAAGAATATTTCACAAAAATGGATTTCTGACAAAAAACCTAACGAAATTAAAATTCTAGCCATTGATGATGATGTGACCATTTTGGGACTTATTCAGGAATTATTACAACAAAAGAATATAGAAGTAATTCCTTTCAGTAACGGAAAAGAAGCTCTCTCCAAGATGAACACCCTCAGTTTTGATATGGTCATTACAGATATTCAGCTTCCTGAAATGAATGGTTTTCACTTTGTTACGTTATTCAATGAGAAATATAAAGATAATCCAATTCCTGTGTTAGCCATCACTGGAAGAAAAGATGTCCCTGAGAGTTTCTATACTCAAAACGGCTTTTCAGGAATATTACCCAAACCTTTCACACCTCAAAAATTTTACGAAAAATTGAACTCATTTTTCCCAAAAATAGAAGTAAACGAAGTAGACTTCACACCTCCTTTAACTGTTGATTCTACAAAGTATCGTCCCGAAGTTTTGGAACAATTTATGGGTGATGATAAAGAAGGTATAATCGCTCTTTACGAAAACTTTATAAATGACTCTATAAAAAACATTTCAGACTTAAAACGTTTTGCAAATATTAGAGAATATGAACATATCCGAGCTATTGCTCACAAAATGTTAAGTATGTTCGGACAGATAAATGCCAAAAGAGAAGTGGAAATATTAAGTTTTTTGAACAATATTTCAGAAAAAAGTGATATTCTGGAACTACGTCTAAAAATTGATGATTTAGAAAACCTTTTTCAAAAAGAATGTAAAGTAGCTATTGAGAAATACTGTAATGGTTGATAAGAAAGTAAAAATCCGAATTTCATTAATGAAATTCGGATTTTTATATTTATTGAAAAGATAATTAATCTTTCATACGTTCTACATACGTTCCTTTTTCTGTTTCTACCTTAATGCGGTCTCCCTCATTAATAAACAACGGAACATTTACAATTGCCCCTGTTTCCACAGTAGCAGGTTTTGTAGCATTAGTTGCTGTATTTCCTTTCACTCCCGGCTCAACGTGTGTAACGGTAAGTATCACACTGGCAGGCATTTCCACAGAAAGAGGTGATTCATCTTCTGCATTAAAAATAATCATTACTATTTCTCCTTCTTTTAATAATTCAGGATTTTCCAACATATCTTTGCGGATATTTACTTGGTTGTAATCCTCAGTATTCATAAAAACAAAATCGTCTCCCTCCTCGTATAAATATTGAAAAGAGCGAGTTTCTACACGCACATCATCAATTTTATGTCCTGCAGAAAATGTATTATCAAGGGTTTTTCCTGTTGTAACACTTTTTAATTTGGTACGAACGAAAGCGGGTCCTTTTCCTGGTTTGACGTGCAAAAATTCGATTATTTTGTAAATGTCGTGATTAAAACGGATACATAATCCTTTTCTAATATCTGCTGTTGTTGCCATCTATATAATTAATTTAAACTTTTATTTTTCAAGAATATTAAAAACTTCATCATAAAATAAGAAAGTACGATACTGCTACATACTTCCTCCTGTATAACCTTTCATCACACCTCGAGAAGAATTACGAATAAAATCAAGAATTTCATCTCTCTCAGGAGTAGCCTCCATTTCTGCTTCTACTATGGAAAGAGCTTGTGTGATATTAAAATCTTTTTGGAAAATAATTCTGTAAATGTTTTGTATCTCTCTGATTTTTTCCGGTGTAAAACCTCTTCTTCGTAAACCAACAGAATTTATTCCCACGTATGAAAGCGGCTCACGAGCCGCCTTTACGTAAGGAGGCACATCTTTGCGAACCAAAGAACCTCCTGTCACAAATGCGTGGCTACCAATAGTGGTAAACTGTTGAACTGCAACCATCCCTGCTAAAACCACAAAATCTCCAACTGTAGTATGTCCTGCTAAAGTTGTATTATTCGAAAATATACAATGATTCCCTACAATACAATCGTGAGCAATATGACTATAAGCCATTATCCAGCAATTTTCTCCCACCACAGTTTTCATTTTATCAATCGTCCCTCTGTTGATTGTAACACACTCTCGGATAGTTGTTCCATCTCCAATAATGGTAATAGTTTCCTCATTTTGGAATTTTTTATCTTGAGGAATTGCAGAGATTACTGCTCCAGGAAAGATTGAACAATTCTTGCCAATTCTTGCTCCTTCCATAATCGTAACATTAGGGCCTATCCAAGTACCCTCACCAATTTCAACATTATTATGGATGGTTGAAAAGGGTTCTATAACCACATTCTGAGCTATTTTCGCACCAGGGTGTACATAAGCCAAAGGTTGATTCATCGCTTTTCCGAATTATTTAATTTTTACAATTTGGGCCATCAACTCGGCTTCAGTTGCCAATTTCCCATTTACATAGGCGTACCCTTGCATATGACAAATACCTCTTCTAATAGGAGTCAAGAGTTCTAACTTAAAAATAAGTGTATCACCAGGCATTACTTGAACTTTGAACTTAACATTATCTATCTTCATAAAATATGTTAAATAATTTTCAGGATCAGGTACTGTACTCAAAATCAATACACCTCCTGCTTGAGCCATTGCTTCAATTTGCAGAACACCAGGCATCACGGGAGCCCCAGGAAAATGTCCTACAAAGAAAGGCTCATTCATTGTTATATTTTTCAAGCCAATAACGTGTTTGTCCGAAAGCTCAAAAATTTTATCCACTAATAAAAATGGCGGACGATGTGGCAAGAGCTTCATTATATCATTGACATTCAGCAACGGAGGTTGATTTACATCAATTGAAGGGACGTTATTTCTACGTTCATTTTTAATAATTTTCGACAATTTTTTAGCAAACTGTGTATTAGTAAAATGACCTGGTTTTGTAGCAATTACCTTTCCTCTTATACGTGTACCGACCAAAGCCAAATCTCCAATTACATCAAGGAGCTTATGTCGGGCAGCCTCATTGGAATAATGCAAATTCAAATTATCTAAAATCCCGTTTGGCTTCACAGAAATATCCTCTTTATTGAAGATTTTTTTCAACTTTTCCATCGTCTCTTCCGAGATTTCTTTATCTACATAAACGATAGCATTATTCAAATCTCCTCCTTTAATCAGCCCGTGGTCAAGAAGCATTTCTAATTCGTGTAAAAAACTGAATGTTCGTGAATTAGCAATATCATCTTTAAACTCAGAAAGCTTATTCAAATAGGCATTTTGTGTACCTAAAATTTTAGTACCAAAATCAACCATCGTAGTTACTTGGTATTCATCAGAAGGAATTAGAGTAATTTCACTTCCTGTTTCTTCATTCACGTATGAAATCACTTCCTTTACAACGTACTCCTCACGCGGAGCGTCTTGTTCTTGAATTCCTACCTCTGATATAGCCTCTACAAAATACCTTGCCGAGCCATCCATAATCGGTGGTTCTGACGCATTTAGTTCAATTATAACATTATCCAAATCCATTCCCACAAGGGCTGCCAAAACGTGTTCACAAGTTTGTATTTTGACACCTTTTTTCTCCAGAACGGTACCTCTTTCGGTGTTTATTACATAATTAACATCTGCCTCAATCACGGGAGCTCCCTCCAAATCCACTCGAACAAAAGTATATCCGTGATTTACTGGAGCTGGTTTTAATGTCATTTTCACATTCTGACCCGTGTGCAGACCTACTCCTTCTAAACTAATTTGGTTTGCTAAAGTATTTTGCTTTACCATAAAAATTTATTTATCTTCCAAATATTTTTTTTCAATATCTAAAAATCGCTTCATCAATGTAGGTAATTTTTTGAAAATCACATACGATTTATTATAATCAGAATATCCTATTGCTGGTGCACCTTGTAGTACTTCATCGTCCTCTACATTTCTGATAACACCCGATTGTGCTTGAATCTTCACTCGATTTCCTATATTCAAATGCCCTACAATTCCCACCTGACCTCCAATCATACAACTCTCTCCTATTTTGGTAGAACCTGCAACTCCGGTCTGAGCTGCAATCACTGTATTCCTCCCAACTTCTACATTGTGAGCTATTTGTATTTGATTGTCTAATTTTACACCTTTACGAATAATTGTTGAACCTAAAGTGGCTCGGTCAATGGTACTTCCTGCACCTATATCAACGTAATCTTCAATGATAACATTCCCGATTTGTGGAACTTTATTATAGAATCCTTCCTGAACTGGAGCAAAACCAAATCCATCAGCCCCTAATATAACCCCAGCGTGTAATGTACAATATTTGCCTATAATTGTTTCGGAATATATTTTACAACCTGCAAATAAAGTGGTATTATCACCAATGGTGACGTTATCACCAACATAGGTATTTGGATAGATTTTCACATTGTTACCAATAACCACATTTTCCCCGATATAGGAAAAAGCACCAACATACACATCTTGCCCTATTCGTGCTGATTTTGAAATAAATGTAGGGTCTTCAATTCCTTTCTTATTCAACTTTATCTGATTATAATATTCTAATAATTTTGAGAAAGCCGAATACGCATCATCTACTTTTACTAGAGTAACTGAAAGTTCACTTTCCGCCTCAAAAGTTTTATTAACTATTGCTACAGAAGCTTTTGTAGTATATATGTAGTTTTTATACTTCGGATTTGCTAAAAAAGTAATGCTTCCCTCCTCACCTTCTTCGATTTTTGAGAGTTTGTACACCTCTACATCAGGATTTCCTTCTACTTCTCCGTGTAGTATATTTGCTATTTGTAAAGCTGTAAATTTCACCTTTATTTCTTTAAATTATTGAAAATAAATATCATAGAAAATGAAAAAATATTTTTCTTTTCGTAGTGAAAGTGATATTTTTGGTTTTTCCGCAACAAAAATAGAAAAATAATTTAAAAGAGCATTAAATATTACTCTTTTTAAGCCTTATCTATTACGAATTATATACATTCTGCAATTTAGAACTTCTATTTAAAAAACTTATTAGAAAGGATAATTAATACCTATATTATAAACCAGATTTTTCAGAGAAACATCTGTAAACCAACGATTCTTCATCGAATTTGCAGGATTGTATATTCTGTTAGCAACATCTAATCGAAAAACAAAAAAACCAAAATCATACCGAAGTCCCAGACCTGAACTTATTCCTATATCTTTCAATGAAGAAAAATTCTTGAATTTATATGAATCAAATGAAACATCATCAAGAACGTTCCAAATATTACCAGCATCGGTAAAGATAGCTCCTTTAAATGCTCCTGCTATAGGAAAACGATATTCCAAATTTAGTGTGAGTTTCATATTAGCTTCGTTATAATCCAAAATAGATTCACTACTTCCTGGTCCTAAACTATAAGCCCTCCAACCGCGATTATCACTCGAACCTCCTGCAAAATAACTTTGTGAAAACGGAACATTTTTTGAATTTCCATACGGAATGGCAACCCCCAGAAAACTACGAAAAGCCAAAGAACTTTGCTCCCCTATAGGCCAATGCTTGATGTAATCAATTTCTGTTTTTATAAACTGAGCATACTCAACTCCTAAAAATTTTCTTGGGTTATTACCTTCTTTTACAACTCCATACAAGCTCGAAAATAAATTCAGCAGACTACCAGCACTTTCTAATTTCACACGAAATTGTGAAAAATCTCTCTGAAAAAATTGCGAATTATTATTGAATATATAGGTAAAACTTGTTGAAAGAATGAAATCATTACGTGTAAGCCTTTCTTGTCTCTGCCCTATACTCAAAATGGGCGTTATATCTTCCTCATTAAGAGTTACTTTTTGATTAATTATATCATTAAAAAATCCTGAAGTACCTCTCTCCACAATCAAATTTCCTTCACTATCCCAGTAAGATGGGTCAAGTGTATATTTTTTAGCTATCGTATTCAATCGGTCGTATGTAGACCTATAGATATTGAAAAAATTACCTGGATTCAGATTATGCACATACTGAACGTTTAACAAATCAAGCACACTCTTGTCATTCCTCGGATTCCAAGAATATCGCAATACTCCCGTTACATTTTGCTTGTCCAAACCAATATTCGTTTGATAGCTTGTTCCCATTTGCAACATTGTTTGAGGAGTCATCGAATAAGGAATGATTTTAGACGTGTTGAAAAGAAACACTATTTCAGGAAAAACTAACCGAATATCTCCACTAATTTCTGACATATTGAAAAACCTCTTGTCATCTGAATTCCTTTGTGAAGCAAAAGTTCCTTGCAAATTCAGCTCCAATATTTCACTTCTTCTGAAGGCATTCCTAGTTGCAAATGAAGTCCCTAACGTAATACCAATTTGCTCGATTTCAGAACGTTTTATTTCATTAGTAAGCCGAAGTGAAAATTTATCCAACGGAGCTAAGTATATATTCGCATCTAAACTTTTTTGAAGTGTATCATTTTCAGCATATTTGAATTCAATATTAGGATATTTGAAAATACGTAAATTATTGATTTGCTTATATGTAAGCCCTCTATTCTCATCTGAATAAATAGCTCCTTTCTCCAACGCTGAAGCCATTTTCAGGATACGAGGTCTGTACTTTAATTTGTCTTTATAAAATATGGTTATATCTTTATAAGA
The DNA here is from genome assembly GCF_002302475.1 of Capnocytophaga cynodegmi. Classification (NCBI taxonomy): domain Bacteria; kingdom Pseudomonadati; phylum Bacteroidota; class Flavobacteriia; order Flavobacteriales; family Flavobacteriaceae; genus Capnocytophaga; species Capnocytophaga cynodegmi. Next base: position 2,365,022 of record NZ_CP022378.1, on the reverse strand, counting down.
AACTGAATCCAAAGATTTTGAATCCATTGTATAATCATAATCAGTAAAAATTCGGATATTATTAAGGCGATGAACTTTATACGTTTTTTTAGTGATAATATCTCCATCGCGTTCAATCAAATCATCGATAACAGTTGTTACATCAAGTTTTTGGTCTTTATTTTCCTGAATTGTATCACGCTCTATTTCAAAATTTATCGAACTTTGTTGGAATGTATAAAATCCATTGTTTCGGAACAATGAGCCTAATCGCGTACGTTCTTTATTAAAATCACTCAATTGATACGGATTTCCTGACTTCAGAAAACTTTTTTGCAAGTGCAAATTATACACCGAATCAATTTCTGATGAAGCTATAGAAGTTTTCAGAGTATCTAAATAATAACGTTCCCCTGTGTTAATGTGATAAGAAACTATAGCTCTTTTTTTCTTGTTTTTAGGATTATAAATCACACTATCTTTTACAACAGAATTAAAATATCCGATGCTATTATGATATGATTTTAAATAGTTTACACTTGATTTTGTTTTTGAGTCATCTAAAATAACAGGAGCATCACCAATATTTTTCAATTGTCGATGTATTCCTGAAACAAAGAAAGATTTTTTTAGTCGTTCAACTTGTTTTTGTGATAATATTCTCTCTAAAGTATTATTCCACTTCGGGTGTTCATCAAGCCAATCTTGAAAGTCTTCCTCAGGATTTGGCTTTGCTGCGTTGTATATATACAAACCTAAAGGCAACCCAAACAAGGCTGAATTTGGCTTTTGTAAAATAAAATTATTTATCTTTGCGTCTTCTGTTTTCTTATCATTTACGTAGATGGTATTTTCTTGAAGCAAATACGAATTTTCAGGAACTCTTTTCACTGCGTTACAGGCTGATAACAAAATAGATATCAACACAAAAAGTAATATTTTAGGCACAAATAATCTCACAAACTTTTGTTTTTAGGGCTCAAAAATACATATTTTTTATGGTTAGCAAAAATCAAATTAAACTTATTCAGAAGTTACAACAAAAAAAATATCGTTTTCAGCATCAAATGTTTATCGTCGAAGGCAAAAAATCAATTCTTGAGTTTCTGCATTCAAACTTTAATGTTGAACAAATTTTTGTCACAGAATATTTTTCCGACAAATTACCTAAAAGCAAAACAACTATTACCACAAAAGAAGAACTAAAAAAAATAAGCTCACTTAAAAACCCTGATGAAGGCATTGCCATTTTTAAAATCCCAGAAAAGCAACCCATTCAGCATAAAGGACTTATATTAGCTCTGGACGATATTCGTGATCCTGGAAATTTAGGAACTATTATTCGACTTTGCGATTGGTTTGGTGTTCAACAATTAGTTTGTAGTGAACAAACAACCGATTGTTACAATCCAAAAGTTGTACAAGCTTCGATGGGTTCATTAAGTCGGATAAAAATACATTACACTGATTTACAAAACTTTTTAAGTAACATAGCATTACCAATTTACGCAACAGCAATGAATGGTGAAAATGTACACCAAACCGTTTTTCAGGAAGATTTTATCCTAATAATGGGTAATGAAGCTAACGGAATTTCTGAGGAAATATTCAAACTTGCGACCAAAAAAATTACAATTCCACGTTTTGGACAAGTACAACAAACTGAAAGCCTAAATGTTGCAACCGCAACCGCCATTTTACTAAATGAAGCCAGAAAAGAAAAATAATCATACAATCTCAAAAATTTACTCTATTTAATCATAAAAAATTAATTTTCTATGAAAAAAAATATTTCAACATTACTGTTTTCTTCCTTAATTTTTCTTTTTTTTGCAGCCGCTTGTAAAAATAAGGAGGAACAACCCAGCAAACAAATGAAAGAAAAAAACAAAAAAGTAGTCTATCAGGTATTTACGCGTCTTTTTGGTAATACCAATACAAACAACAAACCTTGGGGAACAAAAGAAGAAAATGGTGTGGGTAAATTTTCGGATTTTACCGACAAAGCTCTGCAAGAAATTAAGGATTTAGGAGCCACACACATCTGGTTTACAGGCGTTCCTCATCACGCTTTGGTGGGTGATTACAGGTCTATTGGGGTGTCTGACGACTCTCCCGAAGTGGTAAAAGGACGTGCTGGTTCGCCCTATGCCGTGAAAGATTACTACAACGTAAATCCTGATTTGGCTGACAATCCCGAAAATCGCTTGGAGGAATTCAAAGCCCTGATTGAACGCACCCACAAAAACGGACTCAAAGTAATCATCGATATTGTTCCCAATCACGTGGCTCGTAAGTACGAAAGTATCTCAAAACCAAACGGTATCAAAGGTTTTGGGGAAGAAGACAACACTTCTGTACAATACGATGTGAACAATAACTTTTACTACAACCCTGGTGAAGCCTTTGAAGTACCTAATTATGCCGAAGGTTATTTGCCTTTGGGTGGCGAATCTTTCACTGAAAAGCAAAAATTTCACGAATTTCCTGCTAAATGGACAGGCAATGGCTCACGCAAATCAAAACCTGACTTCAATGATTGGTACGAAACCGTAAAACTTAATTTTGGTATCCGTCCCGATGGCACAAAAGATTTTCCCGAACTTTCGGAAGATTTCAACGACAAGGATTACAAAGCACATTTTTCTTTTTGGGAAGGAAAAAATCTGCCCAATACATGGATAAAATTCAAAGATATTGCACTTTTTTGGCTTGATTTAGGAGTAGATGGATTCCGTTTTGATATGGCAGAGATGGTTCCCGTAGAATTTTGGAGTTATCTGAATTCCAACATCAAAATGAAAAATCCTGATGCTTTTTTGTTGGCAGAAATCTACAACCCAAAAGCCTACCGCGATTATATCCGTAAAGGAAAAATGGACTATTTATACGATAAAGTACAATTGTACGACACACTTCGAGGGATTATCTCACACGGACGCACCACCGATGCTATTGCTCCCATACAGAAGGAGTTATCGGATATTTCAGAAAATATGCTTCACTTTTTAGAAAATCACGACGAGCAGCGTATCGCCTCGCCTGAATTTGCTGGATATGCTGAAAAAGCAAAACCCGCTATGGTGGTTTCATCTCTCATTAGTGATGCACCTATAATGATATATTTTGGACAAGAAGTGGGCGAAAAAGGAGCAGAACGAGGCGGTTTTGGTAGTCCGTCACGTACTTCCATTTTCGATTATGTGGGCGTTCCCGCACACCAACGTTGGGTAAATAATAAGCAATTTGACGGAGGACAACTTTCTGAAAATGAGAAACAACTTCGTGATTTCTACAAACGTTTGCTTAATTTGGACGTAGACGGATTTTATGCTGACATACACGAACATAACCGAAAACATACCGAATTCTACAATGATAAAGTGTATGCTTTTGTACGAGGTGATGAAGAAAACCAGTGGATTATTGTTGTGAATTTTAGTGATACGGACGCATTTGGATTTGATTTGCAAATTCCTCAGTTTGTAGTCGGAAGTTGGTTTTTAAACGACGGGGCGTACACCACAACCGATGTCCTTTACGAAAACCAAAAAACAACCCTACAAGTTGTCAACGGACAAGGAAAAATGCGTGTGGATATTGCTCCATTGCAATCACTTGTGTTTAAAATTTCAAAAAAATAAGAATAAAAAATAAAGCAAGAAATAGTAACCAAGATGTAAACCATACATACAGCTTTTTCGTATCAGTTTCTGTCTGATGAAAGGAATATCTTAGTTTCAAATCCCACAAATAGTACATTTTTTACAGAGGGTTATGTAAAATTAATCTGTGTATATGTACTTTTTGTGGGAACATTTTTTTAAAAGAGATATAAATTCTAAATAAATCATAGAAAACATATAAAACCATTCTGGTTGAACTTTATTTCTTATTTAAAAAAATACGAAATAATCTTATTTCAAATAGTTATAACGATACAATAACTTAAAACAATCGTGTTTTATGAAATTGTAGCTATACAACAGCACAAAACAAGTATGTTTTATATAATTGTAACCATACAATAGTGCAAAACAATCACGTTTTACATAATTGCAACGATACAACAACGCAAAACATCATTGTTTTACTCAATTATCACATATATTCGAGCAAAAAAATACTCTTTTGTGTTATATAATCTCACAAAAGAGTAAAAACATACAACTTGAAATATATTTCTGCTAAAAATTTTTCACATTCTTTTAAAACGATTATGCGTCCAGAGATAATATTCTGGTTGTTTATAGATTTGCCTATTCAATCGCTCAAAAAACATATCAGTTATTTGATAATCGGGAACTTGAGTAGGATTTTCCGATAATATTTCGAAAGTAGTTTGATAATATCCTCGCTTTATTTTTTGAATATTTGCAAACAAAATCACGGTATTGAGCTGTTTGCCCATTCGTTCTGCTCCTGTAAATACAGGGACGCGAAGTCCTAAAAAAGGTCGGCGATAACTTTTAGCGTTGTTAGGCACTTGGTCAGCTGCGAAACCATAGCAACAAATCAGTCCATTGTCCTTATGTTTTTTCATTTCAACACTTGCTCTGTAACGTGAAAGGAGAAAACTTTTATGTTTCATTCGTACTTTTTGAACAAGTCGGTCAAAATATTTGTTACTCAGAGGCGTGTAAAGTGCGTAAGGTTTATGTTCTAAATAGTACGCCAGTGAAAGTAGCCATTCGTAACTTGCATAATGTCCGCACATTAGAATAACACTCCGGTTTTGGATATCTCTATTTTTGAATATTTCCAGATTGGTATAGGTCATTCGTTGTTTCATTTCTCTTTCGGTCATTCCGTAAGATTTTATCATCTCAAGGAATATATCGCAAAAATGTTTGTAGAATTTTTTCTCTATACTCAATAATTCGGTTTGGGTTTTAAAAGGAAAAGCAGTGTTCAAATTCTTCCGAACAACTTTCACCCTGAATTTAAACAATTTATACACTATAAGATAAGCAAAATCCGATACAACATACAACAATTTAAAAGGTAATTTTGAAAGTATCCAAATAATCGGATATGCTATTATATATACGAATAAATCCATCTATATCAAAAATTTCTGCAAATATACTTATATTTGTCCGAAAAAAATTGGTATATGGGAAATTTAAGTTTAGCAACTCTTGCTATAATTATTGCCAACGTATTGTTTTCAATGCAAGGTTTCAAAGATTATTCTTTTTTTAACAAATATAAATTTGGCATTCGTGAAGTTCAACGTGGAGAGTATATGCGAATGATAACCAGTGGTTTTCTTCACGCTGATTGGCAACATCTTATCTTTAATATGATAACATTGTTTTTCTTTGCCGATGTTGTCATTGCCTACGCAGGAATTACGCATTTTGTACTCGTTTACATATTTTCCTTAGTTTTAGGAAGTTTGTTTGCGTTGTTCTTCCACAGAAACGAACCCTATTATACTGCAGTTGGAGCAAGTGGAGCTGTTACGGGAATTTTGTACGCTTCGATTTTGTTTAATCCACAAATGATGATTATTGTTTTTGTAATCCCGATGCCTGCATATATTTTTGGGATTGGTTATTTGTTATATTCAATTTATGGAATGAAGTCACGCACGGATAATATAGGTCATTCGGCACACTTTGGAGGGGCAGTAGGAGGACTTATTTACGCTCTTGCTTACCAACCATCGTTAATTAACAGAGAACCTTTATTAATTATGGGAATGTTAGTTCCTATTGCATTGCTGTTTGTTTTTCGCAAGAAAATTGAACGATAAGCCTTATTTTAGTACAAAACGATTTAGAATAATTATATTATGAAACCTTATTTATTATTATTTTTACTAGTATCCACTATGATTTCAGCACAATCTGTCCCAATGGTAAACGTAATGGGCGAAGGCATTACTTATGCGACTCCTGATATTGTTAATATTTCACTAAGCATTAAAAATGAAGGCAATGATGTAAAATATTTGAAGCAAAAAAATGGAGAAGCCATTGCAAAAGTTATTCAAATTCTTACCAATGAACTACCTTTGGAAAACTTCCAAACCAGCCACATTTCATTAGAAAAATATTATGATTTTAATACAAAAACCTATAAATATTGTATATCGCAAGGTATTAACATAAAGCTGGAAGATATCAATAAATACGAATCTTTAATGGAATCTATCTTTGAAGCGGGTGTAAATCAGATAGATAATATTTCTTTTGATGTAAAAAATAAAGAACATTTTTTGCGTGAAGCTAGGCTATTAGCTGTGGAAGACGCACGACAAAAAGCACTTTTTTATGCAGTAAGTTTAGACCAAAATATTGGAAAAGCACTTTCTATTAGTGAATTATCATCAAACTTTAGTATTCCTCGTAATGCTGAATTTATGGCTCTAAGAAAAGAAAGTGGAACTCCAAAAGAAACTTTAGCTGTTGGAACTATCGCTATTGAAGCTAAAATCAACATAAGTTTCGAGTTATTAAAACAGTAATTTTTTAATTCTACTTTTATTTTATAAAGATTTTTTTACATTTATTTTCACTCTAAAAACGTGTAAATACCTTTTAATCTTTACATTATTATTCTATAATTGAAACTCTTTTCTTATGAAGCAATATCTTTCTAATTTTCGTTTTTTTCTCGAAAAGTATGGCTTTGCTGTTTCTTCTCGTTTATCCGAGAAACTGGGAATACGAGCCAAAGATGTCCGTATCTTCTTCATTTATGGAACTTTTGCTACACTTGGAGCTTGGTTTGGAGTATATCTTTTATTAGCTTTTTTACTACGTATCAAGGACTTATTTTACACTAAAAGGAATTCTGTTTTTGATTTATAAATTTCTTTTCCATAATATATCATATAAAAAATCATAAAAACTCTTTCAAAAAAATAGTCACTAACATCATCAAATATAATCACTATGAATTTAAAAAACAGCATTAAAAAAATCACATTTTTATCAATTTTATTTTCAGTGTCTGGCATTTCTGCACAAGAGCAACCAAAACCTGTTAAAAATCCACCCGTATCTACGGAATTTTTGGTGAGCAACAGAGGCGTTGCCTTTCAGATGACCACTATAAAAAAGCTACAAAGCGTACCAAAATTAGGTTTCTTCGGAGTAACCAATATACTCGGTGAATGGGATAATAAACCCATCAAAGACTATATGATTCAGGCTAATGTGTCTTATCAGGTGGTAAAAGGAGTGGATGTGATTGCAGGATTTCAAGCAACTCCTCCAGGCGGATTTCGTCCTTCAGCGGGGATTATCTATTCTTATGCCAAGCCTGATTTGTTGTTTGTAGTGAACCCTCGTATAGATTTGACCAAAAACGGAACTTTTGAAACTTTCTCATTGGTAGAATACCGACCTAAAATCAATGACAACTGGCGTTATTACAGTCGTTTACAAGGGGTTTATGTACAGACTACCGATTTTGAATACCACGCTAGAAGTTATATAATGGCAAGATTAGGCGTTATTTATAAGGATATTAATTTCGGACTAGGAACCAATTTGGATTGGTATGGTCCTGCAAAAAAATACCACGGCAGTGTGGGTGTTTTCGTAGGAGCTGCCTTATTTTAAGAGATATTTTGTTTTATAAAATATTCAATATCAACACATTTATTGTTTCAATAAAAAAACTAAAAATCAGATGATTATAGCAATTGTCTGATTTTTTTAAAAAACATTTGGTTTATAAAATAAACTAATTTATATTTGCACTAACAAAGGAAAGGAAGTGTTTTTTTTAGATATTTAATTTATAACATAAACTAATTTACAAATAACAAATATAATGAACAGAAATTTTAAAAACATCGTTTTTGCTGTGGTTTGCTCATTTCTTGCAATCAATACACAAGCTCAAAATTCAAAAACTACTGAAATTCAAGCAGTAGAAAATCTATTTACCCTTAACGGAATTCAACAGAAAATTGAAAGTGCTTTGAACGAGGCTTTTGCCACCAAAAACGGGCTTCCGTTAGAAAAATTAGAAAAGCAACTTTCTGAAAATAAGGAAAATAACCAATGGAATTTGTATTGGAAATCTTACTTGCATCTCTATCAAACCATTTTCTATTTGAAAACAGATAACAAAGAAAAAGCGAGTGAATACAACCAAAAAAGTATTGATATTCTACAAGATAAGAAAAATAAAAACGCCGAAGATTATGCCCTATTAGCCAACAATTTGAGTTTATCGTTTATTTTTATGAAAAATCAGATGAAAGCGATGCAAATTGATGCCGAAATTCTTGAAAATCTACAAAAAGGCTTTCGTTTGCAAAAGGAAAATCCGCGTTTGCACTATGTGGAGGGCAATTACGATACGCATATTCCCAAACAATATGGCGGAGGTAAAAAGGCAGAAACTTCACTTTTGAAAGCCATTTCACTCCCTGAACCGAACCAAAATTCCGAACATTTGCCTACTTGGGGAAAGAAGGAAGCTTATCAAAGCCTTTTAAAAAGGTATTCTTCTGATAATCAAAAAGAAAAATCGAATGAGTTAGAGACAAAATTTCACGAAAAGTTTTCTGAAAAGTAAAAAATGAACATCATTTATACCTTACCTTATGAAAACACTATTTTTATTACTTAATTTACTTGTTTTCAGTTTTGTACAAGCTCAACAAGACAGTCTCCAAATCAACCAATTAGAAGAAGTAGTTATCGTGAAAAAAGACCCAATTTCTGAAAAATTTGCGGTGAACAAACTCAATTCATTAGATATTTATTTCAATCCTGCTGCCAACGCCGACCCGCTCAAAGCCATTACCACACTTCCCGCTTCCACTAATACAGATGAGAGTGCTAACCCCTCGCTTAGAGGTGGAAGTCCCGATAGGTCAAGGGTTTATCTCAACGGTTCGCCTGTGTTAAATCCCGTGCGTTTCAGTCGGAATGATGGCTTGGGAAATTTTTCACTTTTCAATACTGAACTTATTGATAAACAATATGTTTATTCGAGTAACCCACCTTTGAATTTTGGTAATTCAAGTGCGGGATTGGTAGAAATAGAAACTAAAACCCAACCTATTAGCGAATTTACACAAATTTCTTTGGCACTTTCCAATATTGGACTGATGAGAAATCAGAAACTCGGTGAAAACAATTTTACGCAAATTTACGCCAATTGTCAGTTTAGCGATGCTATTATCAGATTGAACAAAAAAAGTTTAGACCAACTACATCATTTTTCCACTTTTGATTTGGGAGCAAACACACATCTGAAAATTAATAAAAACTTGTCTTTCAATACATTTAATTATTTTATTGATGAAAAATATTCGGTTTTGAATCGTTCTTTGAATTTTTCAGGCGATGTTGAAGCGTCCAAAAAACGCTTTTTTTCGGTGAATAATTTGGATTATTTTACGCAGAAAACGAAAATTCGTTGGGCTTCGATGGTAGATTTTTCCCACTCGGAATTCAAATTTGGAAACATTGATTCCAAAATTAAAAACTTACAGATTTTCAATGGTTTGGGCTTTAAAACTCAGTTTTCGAGAGCGTTTAGTATGCAATATGGCGTAGATGCTTCGGTATTTCGCTATCATTACAATGAAGTTTTACCTCAATTTTATTTCAGTTTAAAGCCTGAGAGCCCGACTTTTACTAATCAAAAAACAACTGATTTTTTCTATGTAGAACCTTATGTATATGCCAATTATTCGCCTAACAATCAATGGAATTTTTCATCGGCTTTGCGAAAAAATACATTTCTTCATAAAAATACCAAAAGTTTCACAAGTTACCAATTTTCAGTCAATTACACGCCAACTAACGAGCATCGATTGATTTTCAGTGCAGGAAAATACCACAGCTATACCACACCCAATTATATTATTCGGAATTTCAATGTCTTGAGCAGTCATCAAATTGCTTTAGATTATCTCTATGAAAATCAAAAGTTTAATGTTTCAGTAGCTGTATATTTAAAAGCAGATAGAGGCGATGTTGTAGCCAATCATTACGAACAATTTGATAAAACACAAACCTTTGGAAGTGAGGCTTCTACGGAGGTTAAATTGAATCATCGATTTTCGTTTTCAGTGTCGAATATTTTTCTAAATCAGAAGTATATCATTGGAAATCAAAAATATAATACACCTTTAAACTTAAAATACTTTATCAAGTCACAATTAACATACAAAAATCCGAAGTGGTTTACGGCTTCATTGGTTTTCAGTACGCGTCCGAGTAATCGTTTTACCCCCGTGAAATCAGCGGTTTTTAATCCACAAGCCAATGATTTTCAACCTATTTTCGGTGATTGGTATTCTGGTGAAACACCTCGTTATAAGCGTTTGGATTTTTCAGTAAACAAACTTTTTTTCGTAGGAAAAACGGCAATTATCGCTTTTATCTCTGTCAATAATCTGTTGAATTTGAACAATTCTGCTTCAGTGTATTACAATTCGGATTACACAAATTTACATTACAACCACCTTCAAAAACGGATTTTCTATTTCGGAATGATGGTGCGGTTTTGATTTATAAAATAAATTAAATTATATTTGTAACCTATTTAAAATTCAATAAAAATGGAACAATTACAACCCAATGATAGCCTGAAAATCATTCAAGAGATTATCAATAAACGCAAACAAAAGTACGAACAAAATGGATTTTTCTTCATCTTTTGGGGTGTACTCATTATGTTAGCAGGAACTATACATTTCCTGATGTATCAATTTGATTTTCATTTCAATAAATCGGGACTAGTGTGGCTTATTTTGATGCCTTTGGGATTTATTTTTACCTTTGTTGCCAAAATGCGAAAAGGCATAAAAGCCGAAAAACAAGGCAAAAGCACCGACTGGATGGACTGGATTTGGCTCGTAGCGGGAATAGGTGCAATGGTGGGCGGATTTACACAATCTTCCAAGTGGATTATTGTACTGATATACCTACCTTTTGCAATGGCTTCTCTGGCAACGGCATTACAGCTGAAAAACCGACTTTGGATAAGCACTTCGCTTATCTCTTTTATATTGGTTTACAGTACTTTGTTTATCAATTATGGATATTACACCATTTTGATAACCGTAGTTTTAGCAGCTTTGTTGTTTTTAATTCCAGGAATTCAGTTGCATTCGGACTATAAAAAAAGGAACAAAAATGTTTAAAAATTTAAATCCTCTTTTACATTCGCAGTTGCGGTTGGCGATTATGTCGCTTTTGGTTTCAGAAGAAAAGGCAGATTTCAATCGCATAAAAGAAGTGACTCAAGCTACTTCGGGAAACATCAGTGTGCAAATAGGTAAACTTGAAAAAGCGGGATACATCAGCATAACTAAATCATTTAAAGATAATTACCCCAACACGGAACTCACTCTTACCTCCCAAGGCTTAGAAGCCTTTGAGGAGTATGTAGAGGCGTTGAAAGGATATTTGAATAAATAGACAAATGATTAACAAATGAAAAATGTATGACTTCAACTCATACATTTTTCAATTAAGAAAATCAACTTGCTTTTTGGTCAATTTTCTTTCTTTTATTGGACATATCTTCGTGTTTTTCAGCAATTTCCGAAGGCTGTTTCGGATAATCTACTTCCCTTTCCTCTATGATGACACGAACAGAGTAACTGCTTGGCTCTATGGGAGTTCCATACATTTCCGAATAATTTTTGGTAAAAACTGCTCCGAAATAAAGTATGATTGCCGAGTAATAAACCCATACCAACAAAACCAAAACAGAACCTGCCGCTCCGTAAACATCTAATTTAGCAGTGTTTACCAAATAATTCCCGATTACAAATTTACCCAACATAAACAAAATAGAAGTAAATCCTGCCCCAATGAGCGTATCCTTCCATTTTAACTTCCCGTCAGGTAAGGTCTTGAAAATGAAGCTAAATATAATTGTAACTATCGAAAAAACAATTGCAATATTAAAAATCTGAGCAAGATAAACTGAATTCTCCGAAAACATTCGTGATAATTGTTTGAATAAAATATCAATAAATGTGTTTATTAACAAACTGACTAACAGCACAAAACCCAAAGCTCCAATCATCGCAAAGGAAAGCAATCGGTTGATGATAATGCGTAAAATTCCCTTTTGAGGTTTGGCTTTCAGTTCCCAAATATAGTTTATAGAACTCTGAATTTCAGCAAATACCGCCGAAGCCGTAAAAATAAGTGTGGCGATGCTTATCCATTGGACTATCCTTCCTGAATCGTCAATTTGTATGTTGTCGATAACGGATTGAATTTGCAAAGCCGATTTTTCTCCCACTAAATCAGCAAGTTGATGGAAAAATTCGGACGAAACTTGATTGGCATCGTAAAACAATCCTACCGATGAGATGATTAAAATCGCTAACGAAGGCAATGCGAAAATCGTGGAGTAGGACAAAGATGCACTTAGTTTCAGACAATTATCCTCCAAAAACTCCAGTGATGTTAGTTTGAAAAGTTTGAATATTTTATGGTTTGTAATTTTTTTTATCATACTGATTTTTACTATATTTTCTGTTTTAATTAATATTCAACGAATTATATTCTGGCGGACAAAGATAGGGATTTTGAAAAAAATAAAAAGCCCAAAACTATTTTTATCCAAAAAAACAGATAAATAACCAATCATAAATAGCTAAAATTTCAAAAATATCATTTATTCTATCATCTAAATCATCAAAATTAACAATAATATGCATTTTTTGAAGAAATCTTCCTTTAAGGAGAAATTCTATCTTTTGGTTAAAATAGTTATCTTTGCCCAACTTCAATAAGAATGGCTAAAAAGAAATTTTACGTAGTTTGGAACGGACATCAAACAGGTATTTTCACCTCGTGGGAGCAGTGCAAAAAGGCTGTGGAGGGTTTCCAAGATGCTAAATATAAGGCTTTTCCCTCTCTAGAACTGGCTCAAAAGGCTTTTTCTGAAAGTTTTGATAATTACAAAGGTAAAACGTTTTTTAAATCAGAACTATCTGAAAATGAATTAAAACAAATCGGAAGTCCGAAAATTCCTTCCGTTGCCGTAGATGCTGCTTGTAGTGGAAACCCTGGTGTAATGGAATATCGAGGTGTTGATACACAAACCCAAAAGGAACTTTTCAGGATTTCACCAATGCAAGGAGGTACAAACAATATAGGCGAGTTTCTGGCAATTGTTCACGCTTTGGCTTTACTCAAAAAACACAATCAAACTACACCCATATACTCTGATAGCCAGATTGCTATCAACTGGATAAGACAAAAAAAATGCAAAACTAATATCACGAAAAACGACAAAAACCATAAAATTTTTGAACTGATTGAACGTGCCGAAATTTGGTTACACGAAAACACTTTTCCAAATCATATCCTAAAGTGGCAAACCAGAGCGTGGGGCGAAATTCCTGCTGACTTTGGGAGAAAAAACAATTAAAAAAGTCATCACAAATAGCCTTGTATCCGTTTTGTAAATCCATTTTACACAACGGATTTTTTAATGCCTCTTCCCTACCATATTTTCTTTCTTTTTCTTAATTATAATCACCCTCTAATGAGTTTTTAAGTTGATAAATATGACCTCTGAGGTGGTTCAGATGACCTTTGAGATGGTTCAGATAATCTCTGAGATACTAATTATGACCTTTGAGATGATAATTATAACCTCTGAGATGATAATTATAACCTCTGAGATGATAATTATGACCTTTGAGGTGGTAATTATGACCTTTGAGGTAGTAATTATGACCTTCGAGGTGGTAATTATGACCTTCGAGGTGGTAATTATGACCTTCGAGGTGGTAATTATGACCTTTGAGGTGGTAATTATGATTAAAAAGACTATCCCAAATAGTTATTCAATATCAGTTATTATCATAAATATTTTCAGAAATAATTTATAAACTATATTGAATTTCAAAAAAATATTTTATATCTTACTTAAAATCATATATTTTACAAAAATAATATCTATAAATATTTATAAGATATTTCATACTATAAAAATCATTCTACTGATAATCAAAAGAATAGTTCAGAGCCTGGAAAAGGTATAAAATAGTAATTACAGATGGAATATGACCTTTATTGTTTTATTTTTTTTATAATTTTGCAAGAAATTCTTTCATAAAAAGTCACTAACAATACCTAATCAATCGTAAAACACTATGAAACAGACATATTATATTAAAGGAATGAGTTGCTATGGCTGCATAGGAAGTGTTGAAAAAGCCCTTTCAAACCTTAATAATATTCATTCAGTAAAAATAGATTTGGATTCGCAACAAGCTCAAATAGAATCTGATGAGGAAATTCCTTTTTCCTTACTCGAAAAAGCGTTGGAGAATACAAATTACAGCATTCACACTAATTTGACTGATGCACAAACATATACATACTTCGTAAAAGGAATGAGTTGCTCGGGTTGTGAAAATACGGTTCGTGAAGCGTTGCAAGAAATAGATGGCGTGGAGAAAATTTCAGTCGATGCAAAGGGAAAAAAAGTTGTTGTGCGTCTGTCAAAACCCATTTCATTTGCCAAATTAAGCCGAAGTTTAGAAGGGACTCATTATTCCTTGCATAAAACTTTTGAACAAACAATCGAAAATACTTCAAAAACGACCGAAAACATATCTAAAAGCAATGTAACATTCTATTGTCCAATGCAATGCGAGGGCGACAAAACCTATGACAAGATGGGAGATTGTCCTATCTGTGGAATGGATTTAGTGGAGGAAGTTTCAGCCTTTTCTTCTGATGAAAATTCTTCAGAAAACAAAAAATTGAAGGAACTTCGGTATAAATTCTGGGGTTCGGTGGCTTTTACCATTCCCATTTTCATTATTGCAATGAGCGAAATGATTCCTAACAACATTTTGTATCGCTTAATGGAACAAAAATACTGGAATTGGGTACAATGCATACTTTCTTTGCCTGTTGTGTTTTACTTCTGTAACATATTTTTTGTAAGGGCGTGGAAAAGTTTGAAGTCTCTGAACTTCAATATGTTTACCCTTATTGGAATTGGAGCCGGAATAGCGTGGATTTTCAGCGTAATAGGAATGCTTTTCCCTAATTGGTTTCCTGCTCAGTTTAAAACACATCACGCAGAGGTACACGTTTATTTTGAAGCTACTACCGTCATTCTCACTTTGGTAATGCTCGGACAATTATTGGAGGCTTCAGCACACGGAAAAACGCAAAATGCCATCAAAATGTTGCTGAGTTTAGCTCCTAATACAGCCATCAAAATTAGTAATGGTCAAGAAAAAGAAGTTTCTATCAGTGAAGTTGTTAAAGATGACTTTTTGAGGGTAAAACCAGGTGATAAAATCCCTGTTGATGGAATAATCACGCAAGGCACAGCAATCATTGATGAAAGTATGATTACAGGAGAGCCTATTCCTGTTGAAAAACAGATAGGAGACCCCATTTCGGCAGGAACTATCAATGGCACAACCAGTTTCATAATGCAAACCAAAAAGGTAGGAGCAGAAACATTGCTTTCTCAGATTATTGATATGGTTCAGAAAGCCAGTCGAAGCCAAGCTCCCATTCAAAAACTTGCTGATACGATTTCATCATACTTCGTACCCATTGTAATTATCATCTCGATGCTGACATTCGTCCTCTGGATTATCTTTGGGAAGGAAAATGCTTACACTTATGCTCTGGTGAATGCCATTGCTGTACTGATTATCGCTTGTCCGTGTGCTTTGGGCTTAGCAACACCTATGTCAGTGATGGTAGGCATCGGCAGGGGGGCACAAAACGGAATTCTTATCAAAAATGCGGAGGCTTTGGAGCGTATGAATGCTGTTGATACACTCGTTATTGATAAAACAGGTACCATAACTGAGGGGAAACCCAACTTAGAGAAGATAATTCCCTTTGGAAATCACACCGAGAAGGAGTTACTAACCATCATTTATTCCTTAAACAAAAATAGTGAACACCCACTTGCCAAAGCTACCAATGATTACGCTCAACAGAACAACATAACCAGCCTCGAAATAACACATTTCAAAGCCATTTCAGGCAAAGGAGTTTCGGGGACTTTAGGGCAGAACAAATATTACTTTGGAAATGACAAACTCCTTGCAGATGCAGGTGTTTTGCTTCCCATTTCAATAAACAAACAAGTAAAGCAAGAGCAACAGAAAGGAAAAACACTCTCTTTTTTAGTTGAGAATAAGGAAATTATTGCGGCTGTAGTCATTTCTGACCCCATAAAACCCACTACAATAAGTGCTTTGAAAAATCTGCAAACGTTGGGAATAGAGATTATAATGCTAACAGGCGATAATCCTTTCACCGCAAAGGCTATAGCTGATGAAATTGGTTTAAAAAACTACAAAGCATCAATGTTGCCCCAAGATAAGCAAAACGAAATAGAAAAATTACAGCAACAGGGGAAAATCGTAGCGATGGCAGGTGATGGTATCAATGATGCTCCTGCCCTTGCACAAGCCAATGTGGGTATCGCAATGGGAACAGGCACCGATGTAGCCATAGAAAGTGCCAAAATAACATTAGTGAAGGGCGACCTTAACGGCATTGTAAAGGTTAAGAAACTAAGCCATTATGTAGTGAAAAACATTAAGCAGAATTTATTTTTCGCGATGATTTACAACACCATCGGAATTCCTATTGCAGCAGGAATTTTGTTTCCTTTCTTCGGAATTTTACTTTCGCCAATGTTAGGAGCTTTAGCAATGAGTTTCAGTTCAGTAAGCGTAATAGTCAATGCCTTACGATTGAGAAATGTAAAGCTGTGAAACAAGTTCGATTATGTACTTTTGGATATTTTCTTTTAAAAAACGTAAAAACTAAAAATGCAAATTAACAACATCAAGTTACATAATGTATTTTTTATCTTTTTTTGTTGTCTGTGTTTAATGCCTTGGATATCATCACCTGTGGCTTTGCTTTTAGGTTTCTTTTGGGCGTTATTCTTTAAAAATAGTTTTCAGAATCAACTCAATAAGTATATCCATCTTCTACTGAAAATTGCAGTTATTGGCTTAGGATTCGGATTGAGGTTAGATGAAGCGTTACAGGCTGGTAGCTCTGGATTTTTGCTTACCATTGGTAGCATTCTATTTGTTTTAGTTGGGGGATATTTTTTAGGGAAATTATTGAAATTAGGAAACATACTTTCGTTTTTGTTGTCTGTTGGGACTGCCATTTGCGGAGGAAGTGCCATTGCTGCCGTAACTCCTATTGTAAATCCTAAAGGTAGAGATGTTTCTATAGCATTGGCTATTATATTCACTTTAAACTCATTAGCATTACTTATATATCCAATTATCGGGCAATGGCTAAACCTTTCACAGCAAGAGTTTGGGTTATGGTGTGCGATAGGAATTCACGATACAAGTTCGGTTGTGGGAGCGGCAGGAAAGTTTGGCGATGAAGCCCTGAAAATTGCAACCATAGTAAAGTTAGCCAGAGCTTTGTGGATTATTCCGTTGTGTTTCCTAACGATGTTTTTGTTTAAAAGCAATAATTCCAAAATTAAAATTCCTTGGTTTATAATTGCTTTTGTTTTGGCGATTGTTGTTAATACTTACTTTCCTATTTTCAATAGTGTGAATAAGGAAATCACATTGGTTTCCAAATCAATACTGCATTTAACACTCTTCCTTATCGGTGCCACATTAACCCGTGAAAAGCTACGCACTATTGGGCTAAGACCTTTGCTTTTTGCTGTAATTCTTTGGGTTATGATAAGTTTTGGAAGTTTGGAAATAATACGAAATGGACTCTATTAATCGATTAATTTTTTCTTAAAGAATTTCGTCTATTACATTTTCTTTTGCCAAAATAATTAGTAAATCTTCTTGATTGAGTTTCGTTTCTGGATTAGGTGTCACGTTCATTTTTCCGTCGGAATGCTTTACAGCTAAGATATTTACATCGTATTTTCGTCTTAAATTGAGGTCTTTCAGGGTTTTACCTACATAGTTATTAGGAATCTTGATTTCGTAAATAAAATAATCCTCAGAAAATTTAAAATATTCAATTACAGTAGGTCTCAACACAGTAAGAGCAATTTTCTCTCCCATTGATTCCTCTGGGAAAACTACCTGCGTTGCCCCGATTTTCTCCAATACCCTTCCTTGAGTGTGATTTACGGCCTTACAAATAATATTTTTGACCCCTAACTCTTTCAAATACAGCGTAATCAAAATACTTGCCTGAATATTATCTCCCACACTGACAAAAGCCGTTTTGAAATCATCTTTAACAACATTTTTGAGTGCTATTTCGTCTGTTGCGTCCAAAATGATTGCATCATCTATAATTCTTTCGTCTAATGCCTGTCTGATTAATTCTTCGGACATATCAACAGCAAGTACCGTAGCTTTATTTTTGTAAAGTGTTTTGGCTACGGATTTACCAAATTCTCCTAACCCAATAACTAAATAATTCTTCATAACTAACCTATTAAAATATTTTCCTTCGGATATTTGTATTTTCCTTTACGGCTGTCTCTGGATAAAGCCAAAACAATGGTTAAAGGTCCTACCCTACCCAAAAACATTGTGAATATGATAATTACCTTTGAAGCTATCGTCAAATGAGGAGTAACTCCCATTGAAAGTCCAACCGTTCCAAAAGCAGACATCAATTCAAAAGCTACTTTTAAAATATCTTTATCTGGCTCCAACTCTGCCATAATAATAATCATTGTAAGTATGTAGAACATCGCTATAATGGTTAATGCCGATGCTTTATTCAACGCTCTCCAAGAAATTCTTCGTTTTGAAAATTCAATATATTCTCTGTTAAGTAACGCCGCTTTAATTCCTAAGAATAAAATTCCGATAGTCGTCGTTTTTACCCCACTTCCTGTTGAACCTGGTGAAGCTCCAATGAACATAAATATAGCACAAAAAAGTACTGTTGCCCCTCCGATTCCTGCCAGAGGAATTGTGTTAAACCCCGCTGTACGCAAAGATGTTGAGTGAAAAAAACTTATCAATAATTTCTCAAAAATATTCTTGTTAGCAAGTGTGGTTTCATTGCTATATTCCAACACGAAAAATAGTAATGTTCCTAAAATCAGAAGAATAATAGTTATTAATGATGAAAATTTTGTATTGATACTTATATTTCTTCTTTTACCTCGTATAAATTCGTATATTTCAATGATAGCCGCAAAGCCCAAGCCACCAAATATAATCAAAAAGGCAATAACAAAATTTACAAAAGGATTAAAAACATAATTTTCTAAATTATTAGGAAGCAACCCGAAACCAGCATTGCAAAAGGCTGAAACTGAATGAAAAACGGCATAAAACCCAGCTGTAAAAAAATCGTACTCGGTAATGAATTGCCCAAAAAGAAACAATGCTCCAACAGCCTCAATGACAAACACCACAAACACCACTTTTTTGATGTGTGAATATATGTCGAACTTGGCTACGTGATTTAATCCTTCAGCGACTATTTTTTTGGTATGAAATCCTATTTTTTTGGATATCAATAATATAATTGCAGATGAAAAAGTAAGTAATCCCAATCCCCCCATTTGGATTAAGACCATCAGTATTATTTTACCATAGATTGTAAAAACAGAACTTACATCATTGACTACCAACCCCGTAACAGTAACAGCTGAAGTCGCCGTAAACAAAGCATCGAAGAAATCCACCTCGTTATTTTCTGTATAAGAAAACGGCATTGTCAGTAAAATAGTTCCGACAAATATCAGTACAATAAATGATAAAATCACTAAAGAATATGGTGAAAATTTTCGTGTCATAACACTTCAAAAATGGGTGCAAATTTAACAATTTCTCAACAGAACAAAACCGAAGAATATGATTTTTTTTTTCAAATATTGCATTTGTTTATTTCAAATAAAATACTACTTTTGACTTCAAAATATTACAATCATAATGACTCCAAAATATTTTATTTTTGATATGGACGGCGTATTGGTAGATAGTGAACCGATGCATTGTCAAATCATTTATGAAGTTTTCCAACAACTTGAAATTCAATTTCCAAAAAGCTATATCGAAGAGACACTGACGGGAATGTCAGCAATTCCTATGTGGGAAAAAATAAAGAAAGACGCTCTTCTCTCAAAGTCGGCTGAAGAGTTATTACAATTTCATCGAACCTACTTTTATGAGCGTTTTGAAGAAATTGAAGTTACAGAAGTTGAAGGAGTTAAAAATGTTATACAGAAACTCAAAAATCACGGATTTTCACTGGCTTTGGCTTCCTCTTCATCACGAAAATTGATTGATTATTTCACAAAAAAAATACATATCAGTCATTTTTTTGATGTGATTATGAGTGGTGACGATGTGAAATTCAGCAAACCTTTTCCTGAAATTTTTACAAAAGTAGCCCAATGGTATCAAGCTGATTCTAAGAATTTTTGGGTGCTGGAAGATAGTAAAAATGGAGTACAAGCTGCCAAAAGTGCAGGAATGAATTGCATCGGATTTAAAAACCCAAACTCAGGAAATCAAGACCTTTCAAAGTCCGATTTGTTAATTCACTCTATGAATGATATTACAGATGATTTTATCGAAAATCTAATCAAAATTAATGAAAAATCCTCAGGAAAATAGCATAAAAATCATTGAATGTCCCCGCGATGCAATGCAAGGATTCAAAAGTTTTATTCCTACGAAAGATAAAGTGAATTACATACAATCGCTTCTGAATGTGGGATTTGACACTATTGATTTTGGAAGTTTTGTGTCGCCCAAAGCCATACCACAAATGGCAGATACACCGCAAGTTCTTGAAAGTTTGGACTTGAGCAAAACCAAAAGCAAGTTACTTGCCATTATTGCCAACCAACGAGGTGCTGACGATGCTTTATCCTTTCAACAAATTGACTATCTGGGATATCCTTTCTCCATTTCTGAAAACTTCCAGATGCGTAATACTCATAAAACCATAGCCGAAAGTCTCATCACTTTGGATTATATTAAAAATCAAACAGATAAACACGGAAAAGAATTAGTCGTTTATCTTTCTATGGGATTTGGCAATCCGTATGGCGACCCTTGGAATGAAGAAATTGTAGAGCAATGGGTTGAAAAACTTATCAAAAAGGATATTCAGATAATTTCGCTTTCTGATACTGTAGGAACTGCCACAGGCAATGTGATAACGAACCTATTTTCACACTTGATTTCCAAATATCCAAATGTTGAGTTTGGTGCCCATTTTCACACTTCTACCCATAATTGGTTTGAAAAAGTAAATAGTGCTTATAAATCAGGGTGTTTGCGTTTTGATGGAGCTATACGTGGCTACGGAGGCTGCCCAATGGCAAAAGATGAACTCGTAGGAAATATGCCTACAGAAAAACTGATTTCTTACTTTCAGAAAGAAAAAATTCCAACTCAACTAAATCTTTTAGCGTTTGAAAGTAGTTACAACGAAGCTATGAAGATTTTTGGTAGCTAATCATTTTTCACGAAAATATCTTCCGAATATTCTACTTTTTTTAAGAAAAGTCCACAAGCTGGTACAGAAGCTCCTGCCTTAGAACGATTTTTACTTTCTATAATATTCTGAAAATCAACAACTGATATTTTATTCAAACCCACATCAATTAATGTTCCCACAATGGCACGTACCATATTGCGTAAGAATCGGTCTGCTGAAATTGTGAAGATTAACAATTCCCCTTCTTGCCTCCAAAGAGCCTGATAAATCTTACAATTATAAGTTCTTACATCTGTATTTGATTTTGAAAAACTTTGAAAATCAGTATATTTAAAAAGAATATTCGCAGCTTCCTGCATTTTTTGCACATCTAACGGAAGATTTATATACATACTTGACTCATAACGAAATACATCTTTATAAGTCGAAATATGATATTCATAAGTCCTTTTTATTGCATCAAATCGAGCGTGAGCGTCATCTCTCACCTTATGAATTTGGTGGACAGCAATATCTTTAGGTAGAAAAGAATTCAACTTATAAACTAACTGATTATCAATAGTTTTTTCAGTATCAAAATGAGCAAACATTTGCAAAGCGTGTACACCACTATCAGTTCTTCCTGCTCCTACAATTTCTATTTTTGTTCGTAAAAGTGTAGTGAGGCATTTCTCCATAACTTCCTGAACACTAACAGAATGAGGCTGATTTTGCCAACCGTGATAATTTTTTCCGTTGTATGAAAATTCTATAAAATATCGCATTCTTAGTTTTTCTTCATTATTTCTTTCACAAAGTCTAAACTAAAAAATGCTGGAAATTTTTTATCAAAAAAAGCAATCCATTCTCTTCCTTTCTCAAAGGCAATTTTCAAATAATGTTCTGATTCTGATATATTTCCAACTCCAGCAAAAGCAATCGAAACACGATAAAACATAGTTATTTCATCAGGGAAAATACGCATTGCATCTGAAGCTACAGACAGAGCCTTAACATAATCCTCATTCAACAACAACAAATCTGTCCAGTTTATTAATGTGTTTAATGAATAATCACCAAACTCAACTGCCTGACTAAAAGCATACTCTGCTCGTTCATAATCTTGTAGGCAGAAATTGATTTCAGCACAACGACGCCAATAGTATGGATTATTATCCTCAAGAAGTAATACTTTGTTTATATAATTCAGGGCTTTGGAATGATTTCCTCTCAGGTAGTAAAACTCAGCCAATGTAAGCCAAGATTTACTTAATTGAGGGTCTTCGTGAACAGCTTTAAAATAATATTGTTCGGCTGTAACATCATCATTCATTTTCTCAAAACAACGCCCTATATGCAAATATACCAAAGGGGAAGCATCATCTAAAGTAAGAGTAATCTTATAATTTTCAATAGCTTTTTGATAATTTTCAAGTTTTTCCAACACTTTCGCTTTTTCAAAATAAGCTCCTGTGAAAGTATCATCACTAATTATGGCAAAATCAAAACATCTCAGAGCTTCATTCAATTCCTCTTTTACCAAATGTTGCTTACCCAAATAGTGCCACGCTACTTCACAATACGGATTTTTATCCAAATAAGCATTTAAAAAAGCAATCGCTTCATCATTCTCTTCTAAAATATCATAACAGAAAAGCAATTGTTGCAACGACATATAGTCTTCAATATCTTCTGACAAGCATTTTTTGAAGTATTTTTTTGCTTCCTGATAATTTTCGATAAAAAGATACTCCATCGCGATGAGGGAATAAACATCTACCAAATCATCGGCCAACGGAAGAGCATATTTTAGTAAATCAATTGCTTTTTCGTGCTGATTTAATTTGGAATATAAGTTTGCTTTCTGCACATAAACTTCTGAATTTGAAGGCTCTATCATTTCTAACTCATCAAGAATTACGGAGGCTTGTTGCAATTCATCTTCAAAAATCATTACCTCTACTTGTAAGAGTTTCAGTGATATAGCCGAAGGATGCTGATTTAAGCCAATTTGCAATGCGTGTTTGGCTTTACTCATTTTTCCTAATTCTAAATAATATTCGATAATCTCTTCAAATTCGTCAACATCAAAAAACAAAATATGATTTTTTTGTAACATTGACTCAAATTTTGAAACAGAATAATTTTCTTCTTCTGAAAAAAATTGCATAAAACTGATTTATCTTTAATTTTACAAACAAAAGTTAAAAGGCATATAGTTGTTTATCAATACCTTACTTTTATTTTCTACTTACTTAAATTTTGTTTATCTTCTATCCCAACGATTCTGGTCGAATGATTTTTTTCTCCAGTACCACATCATCAAAAAGCCCATTAAAGCTCCTCCCACGTGGGCAAAATGAGCAATATTTCCTCCAAAAACAGAGAAACCTGTAACTCCTGAGAACAAGTCCAAACCAACTATAATTGGAATGAAATATTTTGCTTTTATAGGATAAGGAATGAAGAAAAGCATCAGCTTAGCATCAGGGAACATCATTGCAAATGCTGCCAAAATACCATAAATTGCCCCTGAAGCTCCAACGGCTGGTGTAAAATATGCTGACATCATATCATCAAAAGTACTTTTGGGAATGACGAGCTCCCAAGCCGTATTGTACTTACCTTCTGCTAAAACACTCTTTATCATTTCAGTAGAAAATCCACTTTCTTCCAAAGCCTGAAGTCCCTGTTGAAAATAATAATAATTTACACCAGAATGTATTAACGCCGCCCCAATTCCGCACGAAAGGTAGAAAAACAAAAACTTATTTCGCCCCCAAATATGTTCCAGCGGACTCCCAAAAGCCCAAAGTGCATACATATTGAAAAATAAATGCATTAAATCTCCGTGCATAAACATATGAGAAATAAACTGCCACCAATGAAATTCTGGATTTTCAAAAAAATAAATTGGGGTTATTTCCTTCAGATTTAAACTCGGTATGAGGTTGTATTGTACGACGAAAAAGAAAATAGCATTTATTATTATTAAGTGCTTAACTGTCTGCGTTATACGTTCCATAAATTTTTAAAATTAAAAATATTTGTCAATATCGGTTAATGAAAATTTGGTATAAATTCGTTTTCCAAAGGGCGAAATTAAACTTTCTTGACAAGCAAACAAATTATTCAGTAAAGTTTCTTGCTCTTCTTCTGTTAAGGTTTGCCCTGTTTTTACGGCTAAATTTTTAGAAATGCTCTTTGCAAAAGTCTCTTTCTGAGAATTTTCTGCTCCATACACATTCTCAGTATGTTGATGTACAATTTCCGAAAAAACCTCTGGTATTTGGCTATCCGAAATATGAAGCGGAATCCCTGTTAGAATTACTCTATCTGATTCAATATCAATTATAAATCCTATATCCTCAAAAAATTGTTTCAAATTTAAAATAATTTCAATTTCAGGTTTTGAGAAGAAAAGTTCAATAGGAAACATCAACTGCTGACTTGCTGTATTACTTGATTGCAACGTCTTTATAAATTCCTCATATAGAACACGTTGGTGAGCCCGATGAATATTAACCACAACTAACTCTCCCCCCAACGTTGTCACGAGATATTTATTCCCTAAGGATATCGTTTTTTTTCCTGTTTGTAAAAATTGAGGTTCCGCATCAAACAACTTACTTTCAATCACTTGAGGTTCAAAATTATTTAAACCAGAATCTATTTCTGAATACAAACTCTCCCAAGCAGGTTGCTTTTTAGAATGATATGAATAATTATTTGAGTATGAATTCTTTGATTTTATTTCATCTTTGAAAGGATTAAAATCGGGGTCTATTTCTATTTTCGGAAAAATAGGCTCTTTATCCTTGTAATTGTATGGGATATCAAAAGATGCATCTCTGTTAAAATCAAGTGTTGGAGCAATATTAAATTGTCCCAAACTATGTTTTACTGCCGATTTCAAAAGAGCATAAATACTATGCTCATCTTCAAATTTAACTTCCGTTTTTGTCGGATGAATGTTAATATCAATAGAAGAAGGGTCAACCTCAAGCTGAATGAAATAATCTGGCTGTTGTTGGCTGTTAATCAATCCTTCATAAGCTATTGTAATTGCGTGATTTAAATATCTACTTTTCACAAAACGATGATTGACCATCAGAAATTGTAATGACTTACTTTTTGTGATATATTCAGGTTTTACAATAAATCCACTGATTTTCAGAATAGGAGTTTCTTCCTCAACGGGAACTAATTTTTCATTTGTTTTTACACCAAATATATGTACTATCCGTTGCCTGAAATTCGCAACAGGCAAATTAAATAATTCATTTCCATTGTTATAAAGATAAAAATGAATATTTGGATGTGCTAATGCCACTCTGTGAAACTCATCTAATATATGTCGAAGTTCCACAGAATCTGATTTTAGAAAATTGCGACGAGCAGGAATGTTAAAAAATAAATTCTTCATCGCTATGGACGTCCCATTGGCAGTAACACAAGGTTCCTGATAAGTAACTTTGCTTCCTTCAATACGAAGCTCTGTACCCAATTCATCAGATGGGCGTTTTGTAATTAATTCAACGTGAGCAATTGCCGCAATTGAGGCTAATGCTTCACCTCTGAAGCCCTTTGTTTGTAAATGAAATAAATCTTCAGCTTTTTGGATTTTAGAAGTAGCGTGACGCTCAAAAGCTAAACGAGCATCTGTAACACTCATACCAATCCCATTATCAATAACTTGTACTAATGTTTTTCCTGCATCTTTAATGATAAGTTTTATTTCTGTTGCTTTAGCATCAATAGCATTTTCAAGTAATTCCTTCACAGCCGAAGCAGGACGCTGAATTACTTCTCCTGCTGCAATTTGATTAGCTACGTGGTCTGGTAATAAGCGAATTATATCTGTCATATACGGAAATCAAAAGCCTAAAAATATCTCAAACCTTTGAATAAAAATACTTTTTTCTGTTACTTTTTAAAAATTGATAAGTCAAAATCAAGAAGATAGAGAGCCAGAAAAATCAATATAGCCAAAACTACCAAAAAAGTTTTGTTAATTTCTCTGTTTTTGCGATTACGACTCTCTTTTCGGATATCTTGCCACTCTACAGTGAAATGATTTGTTTGCGTTTCTCGGTCTTTCCGAATACGTGAATCAAACTCATACGGATTTCCCAAATTTTTACCCTCATAATAACGAGGTGTATAATTGTATTTTTTATTTCTTTTTAGATAGAAAATCCTAATTTTCATAGTTTTACATCTTTATTATTTATCTTTTTCATTGAAAAATTTCATACATTAAGCCTTGCAAAAGTACGAAAAATTAATTTAAAACAAAAAGGCCACCCAAAAAGCGGGTAGCCTAACGTAGATAATAAATTGTTATTTTTATTTATTCAACAATAAATTTACCTTTCATAATTGCATAATGCCCAGGGAATGAACACATAAAATCATAAGTCCCTTTTTCTGGAGCATCAAATGTAATTGTTGTTGACTCTCCGCCACCAATCATTTTGGTATGAGCGATAACCTCATCACTTCCAGCGGGTACATAGTCCGTATCTTTGGCGTTCATTGCTTTTCCAGCAAAGGCAGCAAGGTCAGTTCCTTGTTTCAATAACACAAAATTGTGCCCCATAACTTCCACAGGCATTTTTCCTACGTGTTTAAGAGTTAGAGTTACCTTTTCACCTGCTTTCACTTTAATTTCATTTGTATTGAAAGTCATTTGGTCAGTACTTTCCAACACAATTGCACCATCTTCAGTTTTTTGTTCTTTCGCAACAGATTTTGCCTCCTGCATTGAATGATCGTGATTATGAGTTACTTCCATCGAAGAACTTGTGTCATTTTTCTTAGTTTCTGTATTACCACACGATACAACGAAAGCCCCTACAAGAGCTACTAAAAATACTTTTTTCATATAGATACCACTTTTAATTTCGGACAAAGATACAACAATTTTCTATTTAAAATAATTCTTAATTAAGTTTTAACATTCATTTTTACAAAAAATAATTAGTTTTCGGACTAAAATAAGCTCAATTTTTGTGCTTACTTGGGAAAAGGCTATGTAAAAAACACATCATCTGTTATCATAAGTAAAATAAAAAATGTACTTTTGCAGTTTTAAGTTCCTTAATTTGGAATAATAGACTAATAAACTAACTTAACGAAACTAAGAGGAATAAATCTATTTTTCCTCTTTAAAAAATATACGATTACAAAATATGAGTTGCAATAATTGCACAACAAAAAATAAAAAAGGAAGCTGTGGAACAGGTGGTTGCGGAACAGGCGGCTGTGGAAGTGGAAAATTAGCCGTTTTTGATTGGCTCTCCAATACACAGGTACCAGGTGGACAAAAACAATTTGATTGCGTAGAGGTACGTTTTAAAAACAGCCGAAAAGAATATTTCAGAAATAGCGAAAACATTCCTTTGCAAATAGGTGATGTTGTTGCTACCGAAACCAATTCTGGACACGACATAGGTGTTATTACACTAACGGGAGAATTGGTTCGTTTGCAAATGAAAAAACATCGGATTGATTGGGAAAGTGATAATGTTCCGAAAATATATCGCAAAGCAAATCAAAAAGATATAGATATTTGGCAAGAAGCTCGAAACAAGGAAGAAGCCGTTCAGAAACAATCAAGAGAATTAGCAATTGCTTTAGGGTTAGAAATGAAAATATCAGATGTTGAATTTCAAGGAGACGGCTCCAAAGCAACGTTCTACTATACCGCAGAAGGACGTGTTGATTTTCGCCAACTGATTAAAGATATGGCTCGGGTTTTTTCCGTTCGAATAGAAATGCGACAAATTGGATTTCGTCAGGAAGCGGCACGTTTGGGAGGAATTGGTTCATGCGGAAGAGAACTTTGTTGTTCCACTTGGCTAACTGATTTTAGAACTGTGACCACAGCGGCAGCTCGTTACCAGCAATTGTCACTGAATCCTCAAAAATTAGCTGGTCAGTGCGGAAAACTAAAATGTTGTATCAACTTTGAGTTAGACACTTACCTTGATGCTTTACAAGATTTTCCAAAAACGGAAGTGAAACTTCTGACCGAAAAAGGAAAAGCCAGTTGCCAAAAAATAGATATTTTCAAACGATTTATGTGGTTTACCTATGATGATGATCCTATAAATTGGTATAAAATTTCGGTTGATAACGTTAAGGAAATTATTGCTTTAAATGAAAAAGAACAAAAAGCAGTCTCTTTGGATAATTATGCTATCGTGAGTGATGGTGTTGGTATGTCGGCTACTTTGGGCAATGATAATAACAAAGAAATGATTGAGGAGGATATTACCCGATTTGACAAAGTCAACAAACGAAAAAAAGGTAAAAAAAGCTCAAAAGAACAGAAAAATAGCAATCCAAAAAATCAAAAACAAACAAAGAATTCCAATCAACAAAAAAAAGAAAATCAAAACAACCTTCCTAAAAGTGTAAAGGAACAAAAACAAGTAAATCCTCAGAAGGAGAATTCTCAAAACAATTTGAAAAACACAAATGAGCCAAAAAAAACGAATACCAAAAAGAAACCTAATAACAGAAACAATACAAACAAAGAAAAGTAATATTGTTTTTTTGACATTTCTTAAAAATAATTAATTCTGAAAATGAGATTATTAAAAGTATTTTTTGCATTTATTTTACTAACAAGTTGCAATGACAATGTTGAATATAGTCAATATGTTTCTATTCCCAGTGGTTGGGATAAAACGAAGCCTATTTTGTTTCAACTTGAACAAATGGATACAATTACCAAAAAAAATCTGTTTGTAATGATTCGAAATGATGAAAAATACCAATTCAGTAATTTATTTATTATCACAAAATTAGAACAACCTAATAATGAAGCTATTGTAGATACTTTACAATACGAAATGGCAACTCCTGAAGGAGAATGGCTTGGTTATGGATTTTCTGCTGTTAAAGAAAGTAAGTTATGGTATAAGGAAAATTTTAAATTCCCTCAAAAAGGAAAATACACTATAAAGATAGAACAAGCAATGCGAAAAATAGGTGAAAATGAAGGAATTGAACTTCTTGATGGAATTACAGAGGTAGGTTTACGAATAGAAACAGCCAAATAAATTAACAAAAAACAAAAAATTGATAATCACAAGTTTATGGCAAAAAATACAAATAGTACAAAAAAAAATAAGAACTTTTTTGCAAAATGGTTTTGGCGAATATTTGCTGGAGGTATAGTATTCGTTTTGCTCCTATTTATGTTTGCTTCTTGGGGTTTTCTAGGAGAAATGCCTGATTTTAAAAGACTTGAAAACCCTGAAACTAATTTAGCTACGGAAATTGTAAGTTCAGACGGAAAAACATTAGGTAAATTTTATTTAGATGATAATCGAACTCCAGTCAAATACAAAGATTTACCAAAACACTTGGTAGATGCGTTGGTAGCCACCGAAGACGAGCGTTTTTATGAACATTCAGGAATTGATGCTCGAGGAACCTTACGTGCCATTGTTTTTATGGGAAGTAAAGGAGGTGCCTCAACAATAACACAACAACTTGCAAAACAATTATTTCACGGAACCAAAGCCCGTGGATTAGAGCGCTATACCCAAAAAATTAAAGAATGGGTAATTTCCACACGTTTGGAAACTCAATACACGAAAGAGGAAATCTTAACGATGTATTTCAATATATATGATTTTGGTTATCAAGCAGATGGAATCCGTTCTGCATCACGTATTTTCTTTGATAAAGAACCACAAGATTTATTGATTGAAGAGAGTGCTGTGTTGGTAGGAATGTTTAAAAATTCTTCTCTTTACAATCCAGTGCGAAATCCAAAAGGAGTTACCAACCGAAGAAATGTAGTACTTTCCCAAATGGCTAAAAATAACTACATCACCAATAAAGTTAGAGACTCTTTACAAGAAATTCCTTTAAAAATTAATTTCACGCCCGAAAGCCATAACGAAGGAATTGCGACCTATTTCCGTGAGTATTTACGCTCGTATATGAGAGATTGGATTGAAAAAAATCCTAAGCCAGATGGCTCAAAACACAATCTGTATTTAGATGGACTGAAAGTTTATACGACCATAGACTCAAAAATGCAAACTTATGCAGAAATGGCTGTAAAAGAACATATGATGCGACTTCAAAAAGCCTTTGATGCAGAAAATAATCCTACCAAAAATAAAACTTATCCTTTTTTGGATATTTCCAAAGATGAATTCAATACATTGATAGCTAGAGCAATGAAAAACTCCGAACGCTGGAGAAAAATGAAATCTTTGGGATATTCCGAAAATGAAATCAAAGAATCCTTCGATAAAAAAACAGAAATGAGAATCTTTTCTTGGACAGGCGAAAAAGATACAATTATGACTCCTAAAGATTCTATTCTTTACTATAAAGCCTTTTTGCGTACAGGAATGATGTCAATGGAACCACAAACAGGACATATCAAGGCTTGGGTGGGAGGAATTAATTACAAACATTTTCAGTATGACCAAGTTATACAAGGAGCACGTCAGACGGGTTCTACTTTCAAACCATTCGTCTATGCAACTGCAATTGACCAACTGCACTATTCACCTTGTTATGAATTACCTGATATTCAGACTTGTATAGAAGAAGGAAAATACCAAAACGTAACTGCTTGGTGTCCTAAAAATTCCAACGGGAAATTCTCTGGCAAACTAATGACTTTAAAATACGCTCTAGCAAATTCAGTAAACTCTATTACGGTTAATTTGATGGATAAGGTGGGGCCTGTTCCAGTAATAAATATGGTCAGAAACTTAGGAATTACCTCTGAAATTCCTGAAATGCCTTCAATTGCTTTAGGAACTTCCGATGTAACAGTTTATGAAATGGTAGGGGCTTATGGCACGTTTGCCAACGAAGGCGTATATGTAAAACCTATTTTGGTTACTCGTATTGAAGATAAAAACGGAACTGTACTATTTGAAAATACTCCTGAAACCCACGATGTTGTAAGTGCTGATGTGGCAAGAGCTGTTGTAAACCTGATGGAAGGAGTTACACAATATGGCTCAGGAGCTAGATTAAGAACCAAAGGAGCTGATTCTTATAATAGTCTATACAAAAACGTGATGACAGGATATCCGTATGCCTTTACAAATCCGATTGCAGGAAAAACAGGAACAACCCAAAATAATAGTGATGGCTGGTTTATGGGAATGGTTCCTAATTTAGTTACTGGAGTTTGGGTAGGAGGTGAAGATAGAGCCGTGCATTTTAAAGGCACTGCCTACGGACAAGGAGCAACAATGGCATTGCCCATTTGGGGATATTATATGAAAAAATGCTATGAAGATAAAGAGTTAAGTGTATCAAAAGATGCTTTTCCTTCTCCTCAGAATATGGTAATCCCCGTTGATTGCAAGAAAGATGAACAATCAAGTGACGGAGACGTCGGACAGATTGACTTTTAAATCTTTTGAAGTTTTAAGTTGTCTATATCTGGTGCAAATTGCTGTAAAATAGATAAATCCCCATTACTTAACCAAATGTGATGGGGTTTGTTTTGGAAATCATTTAGCAAATTGTTTTGTGAGAGTACATTTTTTGTCTGTTTTGCAACAGCGTACCCCGAATCTATTACCTTTATATTTTCAGGAATAATTTTTTGAATTTGAGGCAATAAATAAGGATAATGTGTACAACCAAGTACCAAGTAGTCTATATTTTCTTCTACCATAGGCAATAGGTATTCTTTTAGCAATTCAAACATTTCAGGGCTTTCAATTTTTCCGCTTTCAATCAGGCTTACTAATCCCTCTCCTACTCTTTCAACAATCTGAATTCCTTCATTTTTAATCAGATTATTACTTGTTTTCATAAATAGTTCACTTGAAAGTGTCCCTTTAGTTGCTAAAACGCCAACTTTTTTAGTAACACTCTGTAAACCTGCTGGTTTAATAGCTGGTTCTATTCCTATAAAAGGAATTTCTTTATATTTGGTACGTAAATGCGATATTGCATTCGTTGTTCCTGTATTACAAGCAACTACAATAATTTTAACTTCATTTTCTAACAGAAATTCTGTATTTTTTTCACACAGAAAGATTATTTCTTCTTTCGTTTTTCCTCCGTAAGGAGCATTTTTATTATCTGCCAGAAATAGTGTATTTTCGTAAGGTAGTAGTTTTACTATTTCTTTCCAAATCGTGGTTCCTCCTACCCCTGAATCAAACAATCCTATTGGTTTTTCTTTATTAATCATAGCACAAAAATAAAAAAGTGTTCGCAAACCACGAACACTTTTAACTAAAATTATTTATGTATTATGGACAATTAAAATCCTAATTCTTTTTTTACCGCACTGTACAAATCAGTTCCTTTAGCTACAATCACTCCTGAACCATTACTTGAGTCCAACACGTATTGAATTCCTTGTGCAGCAGCAACTTTCTCAACAGCAGCTCTCACTTTTTTCAAAATTGGCTCAATTAGTTCTTGTTGTTTCTTTTGAATTGTCATTGAAGCTGTTTGTTGAGCCTGACGCAAATTATTTTCCATTGTTTGAATTTCTTCTGATTTTTTAAGAAACTCTGCCTCTCTGGCTTTTAATTGAGCATCTGTTAAAGCCGTTACTTCATTTTGATACGCTTGAGCTTTTGTTTGAAGTTCTTTAATTGACGCTTGGAAATCAGCCTCATATGTTTGCTGTAGTTTTTTCAACTGAGCTTCAGCCGATTTTCTTTCAGGCATTTCTTCTAAAAGCTTTTGTGTATCAATATGGGCTATTTTGTTTTGTGCAGTAGCCATTGATGTTGCTCCTAAAACAAGAGCCAATGCAATCATAATTGTTTTAAAGTTTTTCATCATCTTACTTGTGTTTATAAATTATTAATGTTAGTACTCTATTTATTTTTTTTCTCTTTTGCTTCTTGTTGTTTTTGTAAACGTTCAGCCTTCTCTTTCTCTCTTTGAGCCTGTTGTTCTGCTCGTTTGCGTTGTGTTTCTTCTATACGTTTTTGTTTTTCCTTTTCGTATTCAGTTTTTTTTCTTTCTCGTTCTTGCTCTAATTCTTTGCGTTTTTTTGTTCGTTCATCAACAAATTCAAAATCATAACTTTCTTTTAAAAGTTCGCCTATTTCTTTATTTCTATCCTCTGCATTGTCTTTTCTTCTCAAAATTCGAAGTACAACGTTTGTTAAATTATGCTGATTATTAGAATAAAGCATTGAAACTTCACTTTTTTCAAAAATCATATCATATTTCCTAAGCTTCCCTATTTCTTGAACAATATTAAACACTTGGTCTTGAATTGGTTTGGCTAACATAAATTTTTGAGTGATATATTCTCCATCTTTAGCTCCAAACTTTTGTTCTTTGTAAGCATTCAAATTATATTCGAGCAAATTTATTTCTTGTTGCTTATCTTTTATCAGTTCAGCCGTTAGCAATGATTTTTCAGCTTCCAACTTGTCTTTCTCTTCTTGAATTTGCTTTTGACGTTTTTCTATCTCAAGTTGCCAACCATTCACTTGCAGAGCAAATTGTTCATTAGCAACCTTGTATTCCTCCAAGTTTGACAAAATAAAATCCATATCTACATAACCAATCTTAACTCCTTTTTGAGAGAACATAAGGTTTGTAGTCAAGAATAAGCCCAAAAGCAAGATATGTCTCAATTTTATCATAGCTAAAAACTTTTATTAATTCCTCTCTACCTACTACATAGAAAATATCGTGCCAAATTTTAGAATTGTTGTCCAAAAATGAAATGTGTTTGCCAACCACCTTTCGTATTTGAATTTAACGGCTTATCAAATCCGTAACCAAAATCAATACCCAACATACCAAATTGAGGCATAAACAATCGTAATCCTAATCCTGCTGACCTTTTGATTTGGAATGGATTAAAGTTTGAAAAGCCTGTGTAAGTTCCTCCTCCTTCAGCAAAAGCTAATCCGTAGATTGAAGCCATTGGTTTCAGAGTTATTGGATAACGCAATTCTAATGAAAATTTATTGAAAACGTTTTCTCCATCGGGTGATGAAAGAGAATAATTCGTGTATCCACGCATTTGAATGTTATCTCGTCCGTCCATTGAATAATATCCCAAACCATCACCTCCCATAAAAAATCTTTCAAAAGGCACAACACCTCTATCTTTATTATAAGCACCTAAATAACCAAAATCAGCTCCAAATTTTAATACCAACTTATCATAAATATTTGTATACCAAGTTCCATTAAGCTTTATTTTATAAAACTCCAACCAATGAAAACGTTTTTGGTCAATTTCAGCCATTTTTGCTGCATCTCTGTTTGCTTCCGCTTGAGAGCTTTCGGCAGATAGAGCTTTGT
Source organism: Capnocytophaga cynodegmi (assembly GCF_002302475.1). Taxonomy (NCBI): domain Bacteria; kingdom Pseudomonadati; phylum Bacteroidota; class Flavobacteriia; order Flavobacteriales; family Flavobacteriaceae; genus Capnocytophaga; species Capnocytophaga cynodegmi. The sequence continues at coordinate 2,330,403 of NZ_CP022378.1, read as the reverse complement.
AATCCACATTATTAAACAATGAATACGGAGGTGTCACTTTCGCACTAATTGAGAAGTTGCTACCAGACATTGGGAAAATAGGATTTGGTCCACTTGAATTTCTTGATAAAGCAATCGTATAGGCTAAGGAATTTGATTCTCCTTCATTAAAAGTGAATAGCCCTAATGAGTAGTTTCTCAAGTCATAATGCTGATAACTCAACGCGTGTGAAATCTGAAAATAATCATCTGGCACTCTGAGGCGTTTTGCAAGACCTACACTAGCCCCTGTGATGAAAACCCTTTTACTTCTGTCTACATCATAGGTGTAATAATTGTATCCAAATTGTTCTGTACGATTGAACGAAATTGAAAATTGTACAGGTTGCTTTCCTCCAAACCAAGGCTCCATAAATGAAAACCCATACGTTCTGTAATATCTACTTGCTTGAACGTTGAGAGATAAATTCTGTCCGTCACCCATCGGAATTGGCATTGTAGCATAGGCTTTCTTGTTAAAAATATTTCTTATTGAAAAGTTATTGAAAACTAATGCCAATGTACCAATGAAAGAACCTCCACCATAACCACCTTGTAATTGTATCTGGCTAGAACCTGTTTCCGTAAGATTATACTCAACATCAACTGTTCCTGCATTAGGGTCTGCATTTTTTAAATCAGGAATAATATTCTGAGCATCAAACAATTGTAATTGACCTAACTCACGGATAGTACGTACTAGAGCTTCTTTGTTATACAAATATCCTGGACGAGTTCGTAACTCACGGAAAATCACGTGGTCATTTGTACGCTGATTACCTACAACCGTGACATTATTAAAATATGCTGGTTTTCCTTCAGAGATTCGAACCTCAAAATTAATTGTATCATTTACCACAGAAGTTTCCACAGGAATAACTTGTGCGAATAAATATCCATTGTTCTGATACAAGTTATAAACATCTTCTGAATCAGGCTTTGTTGGGTCTTGCAGACGTTTTTTTAGGTGAACACCATTATACACATCTCCTTTTTTAATCCCCAAAATTTGATGTAAAACACGATCATTATATACCGAATTTCCTAAAAAACGAATATCTCCAAAATAATATCTACGTCCTTCCTCTAAAGCAATATTCAAATTCACATTACCCTCAGAATCATAGGTTAAAGTATCACTTACAACTCGGGCATCACGATAGCCATTCTCTTTGTAAAAATCAACTAACGAAATCAAATCCTCTTCGTAATCCTTCGCTACATACTTAGAACGTTTCCAAAAACGACCAAAAGTACGTTGCTTTGTGTTTTTGAGCTTTTTACGGAGCTTAACATCAGAAAATTTTTCATTGCCTTCAAAAGTAATTTTATCTACTTTTACTTTATTTCCTCTATCAATATGAACCAACATATTTACTCCGTTAGCATCTGTAGTATCTACCTTAGTATCAACAGTTACCTTAGTATTCAAATATCCATCTTTTCGATATTTGTTAATGATATAGTTTTTAGTATCCGCAATGAAACTCTCGTTTACCTTAGTTCCTTTTTTTAAGTTAGCATTTTTTATAATTTCTTCAGCTTTTTTCTCTCGAATTCCTGTTACTTTTGCTTCAATAAGCGATGGGATTTCTTTGATGGCAAGTTCCAAAAAGGCTTTATCTCCTTCAATTTTCTGGATATAAATATTCACATCGCTGAACAACTTATAACCCCATAATTTGTGAATTATAGCACTAAATTTTTCACCAGGAATAATGATTTCATCACCTACTCTCAAACCTGAAGTTGTAAGAATAGTTTGTGCATTGTAACGCTTTGAACCTGTTACCTCAATTCCTCCAATAATATATTTCTTTCCATTCTCTATTGATAATCTCTCTTCCTCTTGAGCATTTACAAATCCTACTATTGCAGACAATGCTATAAATAAATACTTCTTCAATGACATACGTTTATCTAAGTTGTTCACTTGTTTTTCCAAATCTTCTCTCTCTTTTTTGGTAGTTTAATATTGCCTCGTTCAAGTGATTTTTGTTGAAATCAGGCCATAACACATCTGTAAAATACAATTCTGAATATGCAATCTGCCATAACAAAAAATTACTAATGCGATACTCTCCGCTGGTTCTGATAAGCAAATCAACATCTGGCAAATCGGAGGTGTAAAGGTACGAATTAATTACAGACTCGTTTATATTTTCTGTTGAAATAAGTCCATTTTTTACAGCTTCAGCTATGTTTTTTACAGCTGTAGACAATTCCTCCCGAGCTCCATAACCTAAAGCCAGGGTGAGCGTTACCCCTGTATTATCTTTTAATTTATCAATAGTTTCTAATAAGGTTTCTTTCGCTTTTTTAGGAAAATGGTCTAACCTCCCAATGGTTTTTAATCGAATATTATTTTCATTTAATGATTTCGATTCTTTTTTTAAAAATTTAATCAAAAGTTCCATCAAAGCATTTACTTCAATGGCAGGACGATTCCAGTTTTCTGTAGAAAAAGCATATAAAGTAAGATATGATATGTGATTTTCTACACAATATTCTACCGTTTCCCTTACTGCTTTCATTGCACTTTCGTGACCAAAAATTCGCATCATTCCCTGCTTCTTTGCCCAACGACCATTGCCGTCCATAATGATAGCAAGATGCTTAGGATAATTTATTATCTCTTCCATATTCTTTTAATCCTAATCGCAATAACAAGGTTTTCTTCCAAATGTATACGTTAATGTAACTCCTGAAAATGTATAAAAATCCTTAGTTGCAACATTACCAAATGACGCACCATATTTAGGAGAACTTCCGTCCAAATTATTTGTAAAAGTAAAACGTGTCCCTACTTCAACTGCCACTACAAAATAGATTCCTACCTTTGCTTTTACACCAAGTATAACAGGTAACGCCCAAGTACTATATATTTTCGATGTTTTTTTTGCCTCTTGCGGACTTAACAGCAAACTTTCAAAGTACAAATCATCATGTTCAATATAGGAAATACCTGTAAACAAATAAGGTGTTATAGGTTTATCAAGAGGCTTGTGCATATTGAATTTGAAGAAGTTATACTCTGCTCCCAAACTTGCTTCAACAATTTTATTAGAAAAAGAAAAATCTCTATTTACTTTTCCCGCAACGTCGGATTGTTTATCCTTTCCTGTCAAATTAGTTGTGCTTACTTGCAAACGCATAGCCATTTTATCGTGAAAATTCCACTTATATAAAGCTCCAAAAGCCAACTTGTTAGGAAACACATAATGTGTTCTTCCCACATCACTAATAGGATTGCTACCACCCAAAAAAACGCCTATTTCGTGCGTTTGGGCTGTTACCGTTTGTATTCCTAAAAGAATTGCTATGTAATATAAATACCTACGCATACAATAACGACAAAGTGCAAATATAAAAGTTTTATGGAAAAATCATATTTATTTTTTCAACAATATTTTTTATTTAACTATTTTGTTTCACTTCATATAGATAAATTCAAAGAAACGAAAATATTCAAAAAAATTGATTCTCAATTAAATAAATCAAAAATTATGAATTTCAGAATTCTATTATTTGTTAACAAATAAACTCCTAAAAGTTAATCTTTTTATTAATTTTGAAAACAAAAAATAAAAGGATAGAGAATGAACTCTATCCTTGAATTTATTTTAGTAAAAAATCTTCTATTTTAGTACATCTTTTACTTTATCAGCCGCTTCTTGAAATAAAATTGCTGAATGTACCGCTAAACCTGAATTATCAATAATTTCCTTAGCTATCTCAGCATTAGTCCCTTGTAAACGCACAATAATAGGAACCTTAATTTCTCCTCCCATATTTTTGTAAGCATCTACAATTCCTTGAGCCACACGGTCACAACGTACAATTCCTCCAAAGATATTAACCAAAATAGCCTTTACATTTGGGTCTTTTAAGATAATTCGAAAAGCAGTTTCCACCCGTTTGGCATCAGCAGTTCCTCCCACATCTAAAAAGTTTGCTGGTGAACCTCCTGCTTGTTTAATCAAATCCATTGTAGCCATCGCAAGTCCCGCACCATTTACCATACAACCAACGTTTCCGTCAAGGGCAACATAATTCAAACCGACAGCTTTAGCCTCTACCTCAATCGGATTTTCCTCACGCAAATCACGCAATTCAGCATACTCTTTATGGCGATAAAGTGAGTTATCATCAAGGGTAACTTTAGCATCTACTGCTAAAATCTTATTATCAGAGGTTTTTAAAACTGGATTTATTTCAAAAAGACTTGAATCAGAAGAAACATACGCCTTATACAATGCTGTTACAAATTTTACCATTTCTTTGTGAGCATCGCCCGAAAGCCCCAAATTAAAAGCTATCTGACGAGCTTGGAAAGGCAACAATCCTACTGCTGGGTCAATTTCCTCAGTAAATATCAAATGAGGAGTTTCTTCAGCAACTGTTTCAATATCCATTCCGCCTTCAGTTGAGTACATAATCATATTTTTCCCCTTGGAACGATCTAACAAAACGGACATATAAAACTCCTCAGGCTTACTTTCTCCTGGGTAGTAAACATCTTCAGCAATAAGCACTTGGTGTACTTTCTTGCCTTCTGGTGGTGTTTGCGGAGTAATCAAATTCATCCCGATGATTTGACTAGCCAACGGCTCAACATCTTGTAACCCTTTAGCTAATTTAACTCCACCACCTTTCCCGCGTCCACCTGCGTGAATTTGAGCTTTAACCACGTACCACTCCGTTCCCGTCTCAGCTGTTAGTTGTTTTGCTGCTTCCACCGCTTCTTTTGGAGTTTGGGCTACAATTCCACGTTGCACACGTACGCCAAAACTTGAAAGTATTTCTTTTCCTTGATATTCGTGTAAATTCATTTGTAATTAATTTATAATCCTGATTGACAAATATAAAAAAACTATTTTTATTTTTTCAACTTATTCAAAATAAAAACGAAATATTTTTATAAAATTATGATTATCAAAATAAAACACAAAAGAAGATCATTTGATTTTGCCTCTAAATCACCTAAAAACGCAACATTTACTTAATTATTCATCAAAAAAATTACTAAAAAATAAAATCATTTTACCTACGCAAAAAGATTGCGCATACATACATTTATTTTGCACCATCAAACTTAATGAGAATAATGAATTTTTCTTTTCAAAATTAAAATAATAAAAAAATGATTATACAAATTCAATCACAAAATCCGAAATTGTTAGACATTCTAAACAAAAATCCACAAACTGATTTTGGAATTTATGCCAAATCATTGCGTAATGGACAAATCATAGGAAATATCTTAAATTCAAATCGTTATGATGTTATTTTCCAAGATACACGATATAGCTATTTGCCAGAAGAAAGCAATCAAATTGATTTTCAGAGCTACTGTTCGCCTCTTGTGATTTTACATATTTGTAACGAACTCTTTAAAGATTTGTTACAAGAGAGAGAAATTTATTACAAACAAACCATCAAATGGCTGAATCAAAACAAACAAGAAGTTGATACAGAGGAATGTACCATTGAAGTTAAAAATATGTATATCAATTCTTCTTGGTACAAACAGGGAAATTTTTTGATGCAAAAATACTTCAAAAACGTGAAAGTTACTCCTCTGACAGGGAATAATGTTTCTCTTTTCATACAAGGAAAAAATGTTTTTGAAGCTTTTAATTTATTGAATTTCATAGCTGTAATTGTTCATATTACCAATGAATATGGAGAATTCACGTACATTGATGATTCTTTTGCACAAAAATATGCTCGTATTTTAACAAATATTGATAACGTTCCTTATTTCGTATTCTATTTGTTTATTAAGAAAGCGGTAAAGAGTGAACGTCAGTTTGCCGAAATAAAAGCTGTTTTTGAGAACTACTTTCACAAACAAAATATCGAAATTGAATTTCAGTTCGCAGACACACACGGAAGCCGTATGGATTTTGCTGTAAATCAGTTTGGATTTGATTTTCCTATTTTAGACGTTGGTTGTGGAGAGCTAAAGTATTACCGCCGATTTATGCGAAAAAGTTACGACTACAATCACCCTTATTTTGCAATGGACACAGACCCTGAAGTGCAAAAAATTGCTGAAAATTTTAAAGAAAAATACAATGCAGACAATTTATTTTTCATCAACAATCCATCTGATTTTAAATATGATAAACCTGTAAATATTTTACTAACAGAAGTTATTGAGCACAACACACCTCAAGAAGCTGAATGTTTGGTAAAACAATGTTTGTCATTTAATTTCAATAAGTTGATTATAACCACTCCAAATAGTGAATTTAACGTTCATTATTTTGAAAATGAGGAAAATATGCGACACTCTGACCATCATTTTGAATGGAATAAATCTGAATTTGAGAATTTTGTAAAAAAATGCTTGGAAAACAAAAACTGCCAATATACTTTTTATGATATTGGTGATAAAATAAACGGAATTTGTCCGACTCAAGCAGTTGTAATTGAGAATAATAACGAAAAAATTAACTAGCAATGGAAGATAAAAATATTATCAAAAAAAGAATTGATTGGTTCTGTAAAAACAAAATAAACGCTTTTTCTCCCACTATTTCTCCAGCTCCTAAATCCTTGGAAAGAAATGAAATAGAAAGTTTATATGAAGGAATTTTATGGTTTTTGAAAGCAGGAGTTTCGGAGATTGTAATTCAGAAAAAATATATGGGTTCGTATTGCGACATTTATCTACATAAAAATCTGGAAAAAAGCTACTTAGTAAGCCGAAATGGATTTCAAATCAATCATTTGGATAAAGAAAAATGGCTGAATGCCTTAAAGGAACTTCACGCTCGATTTTCGTGGGAAAGTGTAGAAATTCGTATCATTCAATCGGAATTAATGCCTTGGTCTGTTTTAGGTAAAGGACTGATTAACAATGAATTTTCAGGATACTACATTTCTCACCGAACTCATTGCGATTATTTGGAAGAATCGGATTTATACGAAAAATTGAATAAAATAAAACAAACTACTGAATTTATTTCGTTTACTGAAGACGCTAAAACATTGTCCCAAAAGGAGTTAAAAGAAAAGTATCCGATGCACGTTATCCGCCAGTATGAAGCGGTAAAAAAATTCAAATTTTTACATCTGGAGAATTACCGAAAAAACATTCAACTTTTTAAAAACCAATTAGATGTATTTGGAAAAGACAGCGAAATATATTTCAAACCTTTTAATATCTTAAAAGAAATTCATTCCGATGGTTCAGAAACTTTTGTAAATGATAATTTAAGCTTCAAACAAATAAATGATGATGATTTTTTACATTATACTTTTGAAAATCAAGAAGATTTTGAGCAAAAATTCCCAGAAATTCAGCATTGGGTAAACGAAATAAACCAAAACAATGAAGAAGGCGTAATGATAAAACCTCGAACGGCTTTTCTATCTGGAATGCCTCCAGCCTTTAAAGTTCGTAATAACAATTACTTAACACTTGTGTATGGAGTTGATTTTCAAGATAGATTACAAGAATATATTGCAAAAAGAAATATAAAATCAAAATTAAAATGTTCCATCAATGATTGGGCTATTAATCAAAAAATGATTAAAACACCTTACAAAGAAATTGATGAAGAAAATTATTATTTTAAAAATTTGATTCTTGATAGAATTTTAGGAGAAGAAATTGAAAAACAATTAGATAGCAGACTATGACAAGACAAAATATTAACAAACATACATTCCCAAAATTACTCATACTAGTGGGAGCTCCAGGTTCAGGAAAATCTACTTTTGCCAAATACTTTTTGCGTACCGAAGAGAATTGGGTGCGTGTAAATCGTGATGATTTTCGAATGATGCAATTTGGAGACACAAAAATGAATTCTTTCTACGAAGAACGTATTTCAAAAATGGTAGAGGCCTCCACAATTGCACTTTTGAAAAGTAAAACCAATGTAATAATTGACGCTACGAATTGTGGATTGCGAACCATTGAAGATATGATAGAAACATACACAGAATACGCTGATATTCAATTCAAAGTATTTGACTTACCAACTGAAGAACTTGTGTCACGTTGCGATAAACGAAATGCAGAAATTGGGAAATTTATTCCGAAAAGAGCCATTGAAAAATATGTTAATCAATTGCGTTTTACAAAAGAAAAATTTGACTTTCAACCAATTCCGAGAAGACTAAAAGAAACTGAAAACAAGTATGTTACACAAAATGAAAATCTGCCAAAAGCTGTAATTTGTGACTTGGATGGCACTCTATCAATTCTGAATGGTCGTGACCCTTACAATGCCTCCACTTGTGAGAATGATTTGCTAAACAAACCTGTTGCGAAGGTGCTGGAAATGGCTAAGAATGAAGGCTATAAAATAATTTTACTTTCAGGAAGAGAAAATGTTTATCGTGAACCTACAATTCGTTTTCTACAAAAATATAATATTGATTATGATTTACTTATAATGCGAAACGCTAATGATTTTCGCAAGGACAGCATTATAAAACGAGAAATTTTTGAAAATGAAATTCAAGGAAAATATTTTGTGGAATTTCTTTTAGATGACAGAAATCAGGTAGTAGATATGTGGAGAAAAGAGCTTGGACTGCCTTGCTTTCAAGTAAATTACGGAGATTTTTAACTCACGTACATATTATTTTGTTTGTAAATACACTCTGAATATTGAGCGGAAATACAGCTCAAAACTTTTAGAAAATAAAGTATCTTCTTTCAAAAGAAAATTGTAACTTTGCGACTTTGAAAATTATTTAGATTTACTTAAAATTCACTATGAAAATTTCATACAATTGGATTAAAAAATTTATAAAAATTGACTTGCCTTCAGAACAAGTTGGTGTTTTGTTAACCGACTTAGGGCTTGAGGTTGAAGGAATTGAAACTTTTGAAAGTATCAAAGGAGGATTGAAAGGAGTTGTTGTAGGACACGTACTGGAATGCGAACAACACCCGAATGCTGACCGATTGAAAATCACCAAAGTTGATGTTGGGCAAGGAACTATTTTACAGATAGTTTGTGGTGCTCCCAATGTTGCAAAAGGGCAAAAAGTACCTGTTGCTACCATAGGAACTAAACTATTTGACAAAGAAGGTAATTCTTTCGAAATCAAAAAAGGAAAAATTCGAGGAGAGGAGAGTTTTGGAATGATTTGTGCCGAAGATGAACTTGGATTGGGCGAAGGACACGAGGGAATTCTCATTTTAGATGAAAAATATGAACCTGGAACACCTTGTAGTGAAATCTTTGAGGTTGAAAGTGATGAGATTTTTGAAATAGGATTAACTCCAAACCGAGCAGATGCAATGAGCCATTATGGTGTAGCTCGTGATTTACGTGCTGGTTTAATGCAACGCGGAACTCACTTGGAACTAATCACTCCTTCTGTAACTAAATTCCACGTGGATAACAGATTATCCAAAATTGACATCGAAGTTAAAAACAAAGATTTAGTACCTCGATATGCTGGAGTTGCTATTAGTAATGTGAAAGTTGCTGAATCTCCAAAATGGTTACAGAATAAGCTCAAAGCTATTGGATTAACTCCAAAAAACAACATTGTCGACATTACAAATTACGTACTTCACGGACTCGGTCAACCTCTTCACGCCTTTGATGTAAATCACATTGTAGGTAAAAAGATTATTGTCAAAACAGCGGAAGCTGGAACAAAGCTTACAACGTTGGACGGAGTAGAACGCACTCTTGACGCAGAGGATATCGTAATTTGCGATACTGAAAAACCTTTGTGCATAGCGGGAGTTCTTGGAGGAATAAATTCAGGAGTAACCACCAGTACAAGAACTATTTTCTTGGAAAGTGCTTACTTTAATCCTGTATCTGTACGAAAAACAGCTAAACGACACGGAATCAACACGGACGCTTCTTTCCGTTTTGAAAGAGGAATTAATATCAATGACGTAAAATATGCGTTGATGTATGCAGCAATCTTGATAGAAAATATTGCTGGAGGAGTAATTTCTTCTGATATTGTTGATTTATATCCTAAAAAACACGAGGATTTTCAAGTTTTCTTAGCCTTTGATAAAGTTAACAAACTTGTAGGACAAGTTATTCCTACTGAAACTATTAAAAACATCCTGCATTCGTTGGATATTAAAGTAAACTCAATTACCGAAAGAGGTTTAGGACTTCTGGTTCCTACATATCGTGTTGATGTTCAGAGAGAAGCTGATGTTATTGAAGAAATCTTGCGTGTTTATGGTTACAACAACATCAGTTTTTCAGAAAAAACCAACGCTTCAATGTCACATTCATCAAAATATGATGACCACAATTTGCAAAATACGATTGCAAATCAACTTATTGGACAGGGATTCTTCGAGATTATGACGAATAGTCTTGTTTCTGAGAAAGTTATCACAGATTACGAGCAAGATGCAACACAAGCAGTAAAAATTCTCAATCCATTGAGTAATGACTTGAGTTTTATGCGTAAAAATTTGTTGTTCTCGGCATTGGAAGTGATTGAATACAACATTAATCGCAAAAACTCAGATTTAAAACTTTTTGAATTTGGTAAAAGTTATCATCTTGAAAATGGAAAATACAATGAAGATAAGCATCTAATTATGTATTCAACTGGTAATCAGAACAATGAAAACTGGAATATTTCTTCACAAAAAACAGATTTCTTTTTCCTAAAAGGAACTATTGAAGCCATCTTTGAGCGTTTAGGACTAAAAAATATCTCGATAAAACCTCTAAATGAAGATAATTCTTTTATACAAGAAGGATTCCGGTGGTTCTTTGGAGAAACTCTTTTAGGAACGATTGGAGTAATTAAGAATAAAATTCTGAAAGATTTTGGCATCAAACAAGAAGTTCTTTTTGCAAATATTTATTGGAACGTGATTCTGGAAAGTGTTAAAAATCATAAAATTATATATCAGGAAATCTCTAAATTTCCGAAGGTAAGACGTGATTTGGCATTATTACTTGACGAAAATATTTCATTTAATGATATTTATAAAATTGCTTTCGAAACAGAAAAATCTATTCTGAAGGATATTAGCTTATTTGATGTGTATCAAGGGGACAAACTACCGGAAGGCAAAAAAAGCTATGCTGTGAGCTTTACTCTTCAGGATATTAATAAAACCCTGACAGACAAGCAGATTGATAAATCTATGCAGAATTTGCTTCGAAAATTTGAAGAAAAATTAGGGGCAAGTTTAAGAGATTAGAAACATTCTAAAAATAAAAAAGGACGGAAATTCATAAATTTCCGTCCTTTTTCGTTTGTTTCTCTCCAATAATTATTTCAACAAATCCAAATAATCGCCATAACCCTCTTTTTTCATTTCATCTTTTGGAATAAAACGCAAAGAAGCACTATTGATACAGTAACGCAATCCGCCTTTATCAGAAGGTCCGTCAGTAAAAACGTGTCCCAAATGAGCATCACCTGTTTTGCTTCGTACCTCTATTCGAGTCATTCCGTGTGATTTATCCATTTTTTCGGCAATAAGTTTTTTATCAATCGGTTTTGAGAAACTTGGCCAACCACATCCAGCATCGAATTTATCTGTTGAAATAAAAAGTGGCTCACCTGTAGTAATATCTACATAAATTCCTTCACGAAATTCATTCCAGTATTCATTGTGAAAAGGACGTTCAGTAGCGTTTTTCTGAGTTACATTATACTGAATTTCAGTAAGTTTTTCTTTCAAAACTTCGTCATTCGGTTTTTCGTATTGCATTGGGTTTGATTTTTCCATCGGATTAGCTTCTTTTGCCATTTGGAATAATTTAGGATTGATGTGACAATACCCTCCAGGATTTTTATCCAAATAATTCTGATGATATTCCTCCGCATCATAAAAGTTTTTCAATGGTAGATTTTCCACCACAATTGGCTGATTGTACTTGGAAGCCAACTCATTAAGAGATTTGGTAATCATCTCTCTATCTGAATCATCAATAGTATAAATTCCTGTGCGATAGCGTGTTCCAATATCATTCCCTTGTTTATTTAAACTTGTAGGGTCAATAGTTTCATAAAACAAATCCAAAAGCAGCTGTAAATCAACTTGTTTAGGGTCATAAATAACTTTTACCGTTTCAGTGAACCCTGTTTTATCTGTGTAAACTTCTTCGTAACTTGGTTTTTGCGTATTTCCATTTGCATATCCTACCTGAGTGGCAGCCACACCACGAATTTGCTTAAAGAAGTGCTCTGTTCCCCAGAAACAGCCTCCTGCAAAATAAATTTCTTTCATATTCTTTTTATCATTCATTGTTTCTATTTTCATACTTTGTTGTACTTTCATCGAATCTTTTGAGGTTTTACATTGACTTGTAAGTAAAATCATTAAAGGCATTACCGCCATAAAAGTAGTTATATTTCTCATATTGATATTCATTTATTTAATTATTTTTATTTGTTTCTTTAACTAGCATCAAGCTAAATCCCAATAAAACAACGTCTTTAAGTATAAAAAAATCCGTAACGGGCATCCACTCTACTTTTCGCCACATATTCGGAGTTGTGAACAAATAACTAATTGTCACTAAAAATGTTACTATCATTCCATAAGCGGCGTATCTCCCCAATTTTGGAAAAAATGGGCTAAATAAAAGTAGTAAAGCCAACATAATTTCAATGGCACCAACAATATTTGAAACTGTTTGTACACTCATCAAATTGTATACCCAAAATGTTAGAAAATGATTTTCAATCAAAGGCTTTACTGCATTGGCTTCAGCCGTTGTAAATTTAAAAATTCCTATCCAAAGCAATAATAAGGCCGTTCCGAAAAGAGATACATAATAACCTACTTTATAGATTTTTTCATCTGACAACAGACAATTTGAAGTTTGTTTTTCCATCTGATTAAATTATTAAAAAGTTACAATTTATAAGAATGTATGATTAATCGTACATTACCATAGTCGTAAACTTTTCAAAAACCTGACAAAAAAAGAACTATTTTTTTAAATTTTCTTTCATTTTATCTTTAAACAACTGTATTTCAGAATTATGAAAAGAAGTTTTTTTTGAATTAATTTCCGTATTTTGAAGTGATTTATCCAAAAACATCACTTTTTTGTGATACATTTTACATAAGCGACAAACTCTCAAATGTAACGAAAGGCGTATTTTCTCAAGAAAAGAAAGTCGTCCCGCCATTTTCTTCTCAATGAGTAATGAAATTTCACTACAAGGCAATATTAAATAATGTATGATGCTACTAAACATTTCCAAACCAATTTATTTCTAAACATTTTCTGAGCTGCAAACGGCTTCGTTGCAATATTTTCCAAAGATTAGTCGTTGAAATTTCCATTTCCTGACAAACTGCTTCTGCCTTTTTCTCCTCCAGATAATAAAGTTTTACAAGAATTTTCCAACGTGGCGGTAATTTTTCAATACAATCATCCAGAGATTGTGAAAAATATTCACTTTCCGAAGTATTTTCAGGAATTTCCTGCCAAAAGTTTAAAACGCTTTGGTCTGTCCACATTCCATCTTCATCAAAAAATTCAGAAAGACTCGTATTCACAGGATTTTTATACTTGTTCCGGTAAAAATCTGCTATTTTATTACGAAGAATACTATGTAACCAAGTAAGCGGACTGCTTTTACCCTGAAAAGAATCAAAAGTAGTATATGCCACAACAAAAACCTCTTGCACAATATCTGCAGCATCTTCTTTATCCGAAACCAAATATAAAGCCCTATTGAGTAATGGTTCTGAATACTTTTCAATCCACTCGGTTATTTGTTCTTCCTTTAGCTTCACCTGTTTTAGTTTATTTTCTCAATAATTAAAAAAATTTATCCTTTAGAGACTAATTTTATAAATTCAATACAAAAGTAACTTTTTAAAAAGAATTCTCCAATTATTTTCAATTTTAACAACTATGATTGATTTTATATTTATTTGAAAATCAGAAACTATCATAAAAAACTATAAATATATTTTATTTATATAAGAAAAATCTATTTTAATATAAAAAATAACACTCAAATAAAATACTTTTCATTCATAATATAACACTATCTTTGCATCATAAAAACAAATAGAGAATAAAATGAACAACAACAAACTGACAACATCAACAGGAGCTCCCGTAGCGAACAATCAAGACACAATGACTGCGGGTAAAAGAGGACCAGCTCTTTTGCAAGACATCTGGTTTTTAGAAAAATTGGCTCATTTTGACCGCCAAGTAATTCCTGAGCGTGTAATGCACGCCAAAGGTTCAGGAGCTTACGGAACTTTTAGAGTAACTCACGACATTACCAAGTACACAAAAGCATCTATTTTTGCTGAAATTGGGAAAGAAACGCCAATGTTCGTACGTTTTTCTACCGTTGCTGGAGAGCGTGGAGCAGCTGATGCTGAGCGTGATATCCGTGGTTTTGCAATGAAATTCTACACTGACCAAGGAAACTGGGATTTGGTAGGGAATAACACACCTGTATTCTTCTTCCGTGACCCTTTGAAATTCCCTGACTTAAATCACGCCGTAAAACGTGACCCACGTACCAATATGCGTTCTGCTGACAATAACTGGGATTTTTGGACACTTCTTCCTGAGGCTCTTCACCAAGTAACTATCGTGATGAGTGACCGTGGTATTCCAAAATCATACAGAACAATGCACGGATTTGGTAGCCACACATTTTCTTTCATCAACAAAGAAGGTGTGCGTCATTGGGTGAAATTCCACTTAATTTCACAACAAGGCATCGAAAATCTAACCGATGAAGAAGCTGCTAAATTAGTGGGAATGGACAGAGAGTCACATCAAAAAGATTTGTACGAAGCCATCGAAAATGGAAACTTCCCGAAATGGAAAATGTTCGTGCAAATTATGACCGAAGAACAAGCTCGTAATTTGGACTATAATCCGTTCGATTTGACCAAAGTTTGGTACAAGAAAGATTTCCCTTTAATCCCTGTTGGAGAGTTTGAACTTAACAGAAACCCTGAAAATTACTTTGCCGAAGTAGAGCAATCTGCTTTCAGCCCTGCCAATGTGGTTCCTGGAATTGGTTTCTCTCCTGATAGAATGTTACAAGGTCGCTTGTTCTCTTATGGAGACTCACATCGCTATCGTTTGGGAGTAAATCATAACCAAATTCCAGTAAACGCTCCTAAATGTCCTGTACACGGATATCACAGAGATGGGGCTATGCGAGTAGACGGAAATTATGGTTCTACAAAACATTACGAGCCGAATAGCTTTGGTGTGTGGCAAGAGCAAAAAGAGTTCCAAGAACCTGCATTGAGAATTGATGGAGATGCGTACAATTACGATTTTCGTGAAGATGACGATGATTATTTCACACAACCACGTAAATTATTCCAATTGATGAATGAAGAACAGAAAAAAGCCTTATTTGAAAATACGGCAAGAGCCATCGGCCCTGCTCAAAAATTCATTCAAATAAGACACATCCGCAATTGCTATCACGCTGACCCAGCTTACGCAAAAGGAGTAGCTGATGCACTTGGTCTTACAATGGAAGAAGTATTGAAATACGAACATCCAGCACTAAACTTAGGTCCTGTAGCTCATAAAAAAATGGAATGTCCATTCGGACATAAATAAATAACTCCAAATAAAAAAGGAATCGAAAATTTCGATTCCTTTTTTGTTTAATATGTAATGGTATATTACACATCACGCTCTAAATCTTTATCTCCTCTACCTGAAAGATTTACAATCACTAATTGATTTGTATCTTTCATTAATTTCATTGCCAACGCCACAGCGTGAGAAGACTCAATAGCTGGTGTAATCCCTTCCAAACGAGATAAAAGTTTGTAGGCTTCAATGGCTTCTTTATCAGTGACAGAATGATATTCTACTCTTTTTGTGTCTTTTAAGTAAGCGTGTTGCGGACTAATACCAGGATAATCCAATCCTGCAGCAATTGATTTTGAAGCAATTGGAGTTTCATTATTATCAACTAAGCAATAAGAATACGACCCCTGAAAAACAATTGGTTTTCCATAGTTAAGTGTTGCTGCTGTGTTATGCGGAGTATCTTCCCCTCCACCTTCTGCTCCATAAATCTTAACTTCCTTATCTTCTAAAAAAGCTGAAAATAAGCCTATTGCATTAGATCCTCCTCCCAAACAAGCAATTATACTATCTGGTAAACGACCTTCCTTTTGAAGAATTTGTTGTTTAGCCTCATTTCCAATCACACTCTGAAAATATCCTACCATTTTAGGATAAGGGTGAGGTCCTACGTGTGAGCCAAGTAAATAATAGCTTTCTGGATTCTCAATGTAATATTTCAGAGCCTCATCAACAGCATCTTTCAACGTCTGATTTCCTGATGTACAAGCTATTACCTCTGCTCCTAAATTCTGCATACGACGTACATTTAGAGCTTGACGTTTTATATCTACTGCTCCCATAAAAATCTTACATTTCAGCCCCAAAAAAGCACATACTGTAGCTGTTGCCACTCCGTGTTGCCCCGCTCCTGTTTCTGCAATAATCTCTTTAACTCCCATTTTTTGAGCTACCAGAATTTGCCCAATCGCATTGTTGATTTTGTGCGAACCTGTATGATTTAAATCTTCACGTTTGAGATAAATTTTAGCTCCAACATATTTGCTTAAGTTCTTAGCCAAATAAAGAGAAGATGGTCTGCCTACAAAATCTTTTAATATTTCAACAAATTCTTCTTGGAAATCAACCGATTTAGTGATTTTATCAAAAAAATCACTGAGTTCTTTCAATTTACTTTCCAATGATGGTGGTACATAAGTCCCTCCATATTCTCCATAATGACCTTGATAATTCAGCATTTCAGCTAATGGCGACACCTTAATAATTCCCTGATTTTCAAAATGATTATTCTCCATATCTTAAATTTAATATTTTTTTCTTAAATAATAAATGTAAAAAAAGCCATCAGGAAGTATCCTCATGACTTTTATATTTTGTTAAATTTTATATAGACACAAAAAATCAATCACACTTCCTCCTCATAAGATTGTGACTGCTCCACCAAACATTATTTACATCAATAAAACTCACTATATTCTTGTATTTGTATCAGAACGCAAAGGTATAATTTTTTTCATATTACTCAAACTTTTTGGAGTATTTTTCTTCTGATAATACTATCTTCCGCTGGAATAGGTTTGTCCGTTTTTCAATTCTTTCTGGCGGAATAAATCATCAAGTGACACAATATGATAGCCTTGCGATTTTAAATTTTTAATTACTTGTGGAATTGCCTGTACCGTACTTTTATGAATGTCGTGAGCTAAAATAATCCCTTGCGGTGAAGTTTTTGACATAGCTTCAGCTACACGACTTGCCTCACGGTATTTCCAGTCGAGAGGGTCAACATTCCACATAATTACAGGTCTGCCCACCATTGCCAAATTTTCCTTAGTATGAGCCCCATACGGAAATCGGAAATATCGTGGTTTTTCACCCGTGATTCCTGACACAATCTCATCGGTAAGATTGATTTGTCGTAATGCTTCCTCGTCTGAAATTTTACGAAAATCTTTGTGGTCATACGAATGATTACCGATGTTATGCCCCTCTTCTGCCATACGCTTAAGTGTCTGTTTTTGAACCGATGCCGACTTCCCTAATACGAAAAAAGTAGCCTTTACATCTTCCTCCTTTAAAGCGTCCAAAAGCTGTGAGGTATACACCGAAGGTCCGTCATCAAAAGTAAGTGCCACACACGGAACTTTCGAGCAATCTACTTCTGAATATGTTGGTTTAGAAATATTTATATCAGAAATTTGAGTGCTACTTTCTTCTTTTTTGAAAATTTGCAAGAAAGTGTCGCTAACATACTTTTCAATGATATCTTTCGGAACTTGTATTGTGAAATCTCCCATTGAGCCACTGGCAATCTGATATTTATCGAAAAGAACATACCAATCGCCTTTCTCATCAAAGAACAATCCGTCGTAGTTTTTTTCGTTAGGAAGTGTTCCTTCTGTCAGAGCTTCTTCCAACGATTGCAACACTTCATTTCGCTCCTCATCATTGGCATAACTTGAAGATTCTTGTATGCGTTTTTTCAGCAAATCGCGACCTATATTTTTCATTTCTTGTGCAAATTGTTCAAAACTTGCTTCATTTTTGAAAAAATCTTTAGGTTGAAGTTTCTTTTTATTTTTCAAATCGAAAGCCGAAACAATGAAAGAATCATCGTAAGTATTTCCGTAAGAAACATTTCTCTCGTGAAGAAATATAAGAAAATCTGCTGAATGATATTTAACTTCAAAGTGTTGATTAAAATCCAAACTGGATACAGATTCCTTATTTCGGTCTTCCTTGAAAGTTTGTTTAAATTCGTTTACAAGAGTTTCAGTAAAAGCTTTCTCACTTTGATTTACAAACTCATACGCTGTAACTGGAAATGAAGCTGTTAAATGGCTTTTTTCGGGGTCATTGCCAATTTTAACGGTGTAAACCTGAATATCATCTTCGGAATTGGTAATGATA
This sequence comes from Capnocytophaga cynodegmi, assembly GCF_002302475.1. Lineage (NCBI taxonomy): Bacteria > Pseudomonadati > Bacteroidota > Flavobacteriia > Flavobacteriales > Flavobacteriaceae > Capnocytophaga > Capnocytophaga cynodegmi. The sequence continues at coordinate 2,311,948 of NZ_CP022378.1, read as the reverse complement.
GTTTCTTCAGGAAGTGGCACAAATTCAGTGATTTCTGCATTAGTCTCTGAATTTTCATCAGACGCATTGGTTTTCGTTTTGGTATTATTGCAACCTGAAAAAATCAGAGCAACAAGAAGGCTTATTGATAATAATTTCTTTTTCATTTTCTTTTTTCTGTGATAGTAAAAATACTAGGCAAAAATAATAAAATTCTTTATTCTTTTATCATTTTTCTGATAGAGAAAACCGCAAGTACTAAATAAAGAATACATAATGCCCACATTCCAAACCAAAAATTTTGTATTGTCGGCAAAGTTGCCCCCATTTGAGTTAATGACACAAAGCCTTTTGCTCCTAATGTGGTGGGAATAAGATAACTAAATTTCTCCAACCACTGAGGCATCGCTTGTGGAGGCCACGCAATACCAATTAAAAGTATAGAAGGTATGGAAGTGTACATTACCAATAATATGGCATCTTCTCTTCTTTTGAAAAAATTAACCAAAGAAATGCCTAAAAACACCACAGCCAACAGAAAAGGTATCATATACGCTACCACAGAAAGGAAATTACCACGCATTGGGATTCCAAAGATTGGCATCACAATACCTAACATCATCAGAAGAATTATTAATCCAATAATCAGATATGCGGTTGCCTTTCCCATTACTATAAATAAGGAACCGATAAATCCTTCCGAATTTGCATAAAGTTTGTGAAATTTTCTTTCTTCACGCATTGTCCCACCTAAAATTCCTATTGCGGTTAGGATTGTCGTTTGGAAAATAATTACCAAAACCGCAGGAATCAAAAATGTAGCATATCCTAATGAAGGATTATACAAACTAACCACCTTGCCCCCTACTGCAAGAGCATCATCTTTGGCTTGTGAAGGAAGTTTTCCTTGTGATGCTGTTTTTTTAAGTTGTACCCCTACATTCATATAAGTGGCACTCATTTTTGTTGCAGTCAATACTTGTTTGTAGTACAATAAGTATGAAGCATCTGTGAAAACCGAAACTACAGGTTGCTCTCCTCGTTGCAAATCTTTATTAAAATCTTTTGGTACAATTACAATACCTCTAATATGCTGTTTTTTAAATTCTTGTTCAGCTTCTTGCAAGTTTGCATACGAACCAGTAATAACTACTTGACTTGTAGCATCTAACATACGTAAAAATTGCCTACTACTGGCTGTATTGTCTTCATCTACTATTCCTATAGGTAATTCTTGTAAAGTTTCTCTTGAATACAAATATGTATACAAAAAAGAAACCAAAACAGCGACTAAAATGAAAGATGAGAACACCGCTTTGTCTCTGAAAATGTATTTCCATTCCCAGAAAAACGTTTTCATAAATGCCTGTGAATAGTCATTAAGCTTTTTCATATCCTCCTTTTTTAATCATTTTTACAAATTTTCCGTATCCCCACACAAATAACAACACAAAAAGACTCAACGATACTATTGGTTTCCAAGTAAATAAGAAAGGTGTTCCCTTAACTGCTCTGTTTACATAATATTCCAAAAAGTGCGTAAACGGAAACACGTTGGCTAAATACTGCATTGAAGCGGGTAATCCTTCCACAGGAAATGTATAAACTGAAAAAGAAAAGGCAATAGCTGTAAATCCGCTTCCAATGGTAAGTGCTGTACGAAAATCTGGGATAACAGAAGCAATCGTAATTCCGATTATTTGATAAACTATTACCAAAAGACAAGTCATCAAAGTTACCGAAAACATACTTGTTTGCAAAGGAGCTCCCACAAGTTTGAACAACAGAAAATTCATCCAACAAGCTACAAAAAACAGAGTAATTGTGTAGGGTAATAATTTACCTATCAATGCTATAGCAGGATTTCCTCCACTTTGTTCAAGCCAATATTTTCCTTGTTGATATCGAAATTCTATACCGAGAACATACACAGTTACCATCATCACAACCATTTGTAACATCATCGGAAGGAGGGCTGTAAGCAAATAAAAAGCATTATTCGTAAAAGGATTGTACAACACATGTTCATCTATCAATATAGGCTGGGCTTCTGCGAGAGCCTTTTGAGTTTGCATTCCTTTTTGAGTTTTCTTTTGCATAGTAACACCCGCCGAAAAAGTACCAAGAGTTGTCTGAAAATCTCTGGATATCAGTCCTGAAGCCATTATAAACTGTCCATTGGTATAACAAACGACTTCTTGAAAATTCCCTTGTAAAATTTTCTTATGAAAATCTGAAGGCATTTCTATAAAACCAAAAACTTTCTGTTGTTGGATAAGTTTTTTTGCTTCCGATTCATCTGTTACAGGAACCGCCATCTCAATAGAAGGAGTGGCATCAAGCATAGCCACTAACTTTGAAGAAAGCTGAGTTTGGTCTCTATCTATGTAAGCCATTGGCAAATCTCTCGGTACCTCACTTTTGAAAAGTAAACTAAGAAGAGTAAAAAGCAACAAAGGCAAAACTAATACATAAAATAGCCGTTTGGGTGCAAAAAGAAGATTCTTCCACTCGCTGTAGAAAATAAATAAAAAATGCTTCATAACTGGAAAATCATTGAAGTAAGGAATTCTTTCCTCACAAATTACTCAGCAACCAAAACCGACATCCCTGCACGTAAATCCTTCACATCACGAATTGGATAGGCCTTGATAGCAAATGTTTTTCGGTCGAAATCGCCTTTACTTTTTGTTGCCGTCCAAGTAGCAAAATCAGCTTGTAGAGCTATGTGTTTCACTTCCAATTCAATAGTTTCATTATTTAGTGCTGGAACAATTGCTTTAAACTTTGCTCCCATTTTAAATTGATTCATTTTATCCTCTCGAATATTGAAAACCACCCATTTATCTGTAGGGTCGATGAGATTCATAACAGGATAACCTGCATTTACTATTTCACCTTCATTAGGTATAATTGTTTGGATTTCAGCACGTGATGGAGCGAATACTTTTGCACCTTCTTTATAAGCTTCTACCTCAGTAATTACACCCTGAGCCTGAGCTACCAAAGCCTGAGCGGCTTCTTTATCCTCAGAACGAGTTCCATTTTTTGCCATTTCATACTGAGATTGAGCTGCTTGTGCTTGTTTTTGCAAAGCAATCATTTGTGTATAAGCCTCGTCCTTTTTTTGTGCAGGAAGTACCTTATCTTCATAAAGATTGCTTACTCTTTGGTATGTTTTTTCAGCCAAATCAGCCGCTGCCTGAGCTTGTTGCCAAACGTTATAAGCACCTTGTATCTGTTCTGCTCTTGCTCCTTTCTGTGCCTTATTAGACTGAGCCTGAGCGGCTAATCGAGCAGCTTGAGCCTGTGAAAGTTTAGCATCAAGTTCTGTACTTTCAAGTTCCAAAAGTAAATCGCCAGCTTCTACCAAATCACCTTCTTTCTTGTAAATTGTCTTCACTCGTCCTGGTACTTTAGGAGCTACGTTTATCTGTTTAGCTTCTACTTGTCCCTGTAAATAAACTGGTTCAGAACTACTAAAAATCCAAATAGAAACTCCAATAACAAGTAGAAAAATGATTATTGTACTGATAATTCCTGTTATATTTCCTCTTTTCATTATCTTAATTTTTTGTATAGAAACAATATTAAATATTTTTTATTACTTTACATAATTTACGAATTCCTTACTCAAACCACAAGTTTCCAGCAATTGTGCGAGTGTCTTATCCATTTCGAACATCGCTTGATAGCGTTTTATTTTGATTGCTGCTAAGTAAAGATTTGCGTCTGCTACATCGGTAGAATTACTAAATCCTTCTGTAAAAGATTTCTGACGTACACGAACCAATTCTTCGGCAAAACGTATACTTTTTTCTAAACTTTGTAATTGTTCTTGTTGTTTTTGTATTTCGGTATAATATTTTTTAACCAAAGTTTGAATATCTTTTTCTGCTTGAGCCGTTAGAAGTTCAGCACTTTCTTGAATAGATTTTGCTTGAGATATGCGATTTTTATCTTGAAAACCATTAAACAAATTCCATTGAAGTCCAACTCCTACATACCAATTATTAGGCTCAGTAATAGGTAAATTCTTTTCCCAAATATATTTTTTTCCCACCACAGCTACATCTGGCAAAAATGCTGATTGTTGTACCTTAGTATTTTGCTCGGCCATTTGCTTTTTCAATCGAGCTTGAACTATAGCTGGATAATTTTCCTTTGCTTGTTGTTGGTAAAACTCCAATGGTTTAAGTACACCTACCTCGAACAACTCAGTTGAAAGTTTTGTAAAAACTGCTCCTTGCTCTCCTCCTATCACTCCCCAAAGAGCTGTTTGGGCAAGTTCAAAATCTTTCTGTGATGCCAGAAGTTCTCTCTCAGCATCAGTAACTGCTCTTTCTGCTTGCATTGTTTCGATTGGAGCAATCATTCCGTTTGCTTCAAGTTTCTGAGCATTAGCATAATGAGATTTAGCAGATTCTAAAGCTTTCTGACGCACCTCAATTGCAGATTGTGCTAATTGGGTTTGAAAATAGCGTTCAGCCAATTCTGAAATGAGAGCGTTTTCTGTTTTTTCTAATTCCTCATTAGCAATTTCAGCCTTGAAAAAACCTACTTTGTTTGCAGCACGAATCTTTCCCCCTGCGTATAACACCCATTTAAGGTCAGCCGTAAATTTGAAAATATCAGGTTCTTGGAATTTATAATTCCAATCTTTCTGAAAATGAGGCATTATAGGAGCCAATAATTGCCCTAAAATCGGTGATGGGGGTAAACTAGAAATGCTTTGTACTATCTTATCACGAGTTCCGTTCATATCCAAATACAAAGCGTCACTCATATGTAAATAACTGGCAGTAAGCCCCACTTGAGGGAAATATAAGCCTCTGTACGATTTTTGCTCAAAAACCGACGCTTCTTGTTGCTTTTCAATACCTTTTAACTTTTGATTTCCGCCATACATTTTATCCAAAGCCTCTGAAAAAGAGAGACTTTGAGCAGAAACATTAAACGCCAATAGACCAATAATAATTGTGAAAGAATATTTCATAAAAATGTTTTTGAAAATTCGGAGGCAAAAATAATTTGAGTTCAGTTTAAAACTTTTAATATTTATTAAAAAACATTATAAAACTATAACAACATCTCTGTAAATTACTTATTTTTAGCTGTTTCTCTACGGATTACACTCAATGTTTGCTGTGTAATTCCCAAATAAGAGGCAATATGCCCGAGTGAAACTCGTTGTAAAATTTTGGGGTGCTGAGTGAGTAAGTGCAAATAACGCTCTTCTGCCGTTTGAAATTGCAAACCATAGATTTTATGATTCAACATTTGTATATAATTACTAAATTCTTTGAAAATCAATCTATTAATCTGAGGAATTATTTCTAAGTAATTCTCTATAACTTCAAAGTTAGCCACTCTAAGAATACTATCTTCCAGTATTTCTATATTTTGAAAATGTCTTTCTTGCAGAAAAATATTTTGTGTTGAAAGGCAAAACATATCTTCCGAAAAAAAGAAATGTGTGATATCCTTGCCATCTTTCTGATAAAACATTCGTGCAAGTCCCTTCTCAAAAAAGAAAACTTGTTGTGACTTACTTCCTTCCTTAAAAAGAACTGTTCCTTTTTTAACTTCTTGATAATCAAATATTTTATCAACATTCTCCAAAAGAGGTTTTGCCAATTTTATTTCCTGATGCAAATAGTTAATTAATTTCATCTAAAAAAGGTTAATTATATCCGCAAATATAATGAGGATTTTTTGTTTATCAAACATTAATATAAATTGATTATTCAGTAAAGTAACAATTTTTATTAGGTGTTAATCTCTTTTCAAAAGCCTTACGAGCAGCACCTCTAAAATAGACCTCACCGCAATATTCATAACCTAATTTTTCGATTATCTTAAGCATAGGAATATTATCAAAATTGGTGTCAATACGCACACTAAACACATTGTTTTCAATGCTCATTTCTTCTACTTTCTGAAGGATTTTTTTCCCCATACCTTTGCCTTTAATATCTTTAGCTACAGCCATTCTGTGGACAACAACGTAATCTCCTTGTGTTTTCCATTTTCCTTCAATTGACTCATAAGCAGGTTCTTTATCAAAAATTAAAGCAAAATATCCCAACAATTTTCCTTCAGATACAATCACGTTTCCGTACCCTTTTTCAATATCATTTTGTATTGTGTTTTCATTTGGGTAACCGTCTTGCCATTGCCGACTTCCTTCTTGCTTACGAACTTCTTTAGCATACAAAATAATTTTCCAGATTTCCTGAAAATCAGCGAATGTAGCCTTACGAATTTGATATTTGTTTTCTTCCATATTCTAATAAAAAATTCACCAAAGAAATTAAGTATGAAATCTCCTTGGTGAATTTATATATCATTGTGTTTAATTTGTTCGCAATAAAAACTCTATTCTTCTATGGTGTTTTTTGCCTTCAATGAAAATTTTAAAGTAACAAAACCAAGAGTACCGGCCAATAATGAAGATATTAAGATGATTAGTTTTGCATTATTTATAATCAACTCATTATCAAAAGCCAACAACGTTATAAAAATAGACATTGTAAAACCAATTCCTCCCAAAAGTCCCACACCAAATATAGATTTCCAATTTAATTCGGAAGGCAATTTACAAAATCCGAAAGTTACAGCCAAATAGGTTAACAGAAATATCCCTAAAGGTTTCCCCAACACCAAACCGAGTAATATTCCTAAACTATAATTCTCTGTTAAAGTCTCTGAAATATTTCCATTGAATAAAATTGCTGTGTTAGCCAAAGCAAAAATTGGTAGAATAACAAACGCAACAGGCTTATGCAAAAAGTGTTGTAACAAATACGACGTCGATTTTTCATCTCCATCTCCAAAAGGAATTGCAAAAGCAAGTAACACACCCGTTATAGTAGCGTGAACCCCCGAATGTAACATAAAATACCACATAACAACGCCACCTATAATATATGGAATCAAATTTCTAACTTTTAATCTATTCAAAACCAACAAAAAAGCAAAAATACCCAATGCTATAAAAAGGTTTGACAAGAACAATTCCTTAGTATAAAATATAGCGATGATGATAATCGCACCCAAATCATCAATTACAGCTAATGCAGTTAAAAAGACCTTCAATGAAACTGGGACTCTACTACCAAGTAAAGCTAAAATTCCCAGTGCAAATGCAATGTCCGTTGCCATAGGAATTCCTGCTCCTGATTGTGTTTCCGTACCAAAATTGAACAAAAGATAAATCCCTGCAGGTAACAAAATTCCTCCCAATGCTCCAAAAATAGGCAACAGAGCATCTTTAATATTCGATAATTCACCTTTATATACTTCTCTTTCTAATTCCAAACCAATAAGTAAAAAGAAAATCGCCATCAATCCATCATTTACCCAATGAGCTATGCTGTGTCCTTGAAAAGAAGTATGCCAAAACCCAAGATATTCATCCCCAAAAGAACTATTTGCAACAAGTAAGGAAACTATTGTACAAATAATAAGTACTACTCCACCTGCTTTTTCACTATTAAAAAAATCCTTAAATAATTTTGTTTGCTTCATCTAAATCTATATATTAATCAAAAATTAAAAATTCAGGGACAAACATAAGAAAAAACACATTAATAAGCAATATTTTAAGAAAAAATTTAACATTATAAAGCAAATAGATTTAAATTTATCAATATCACTTTCCATTTCTTAAAAGTATTTTATAACACATAATGAAGAAAAAATCAAAAGAATAATCTTACAATTGTTTCTCGTAAAACTGTTTCTTAAAGATTTTTTTTTACTTTAGTGATATTTTAAAAAAAATAATTCATTCTGAGAAGAAAATTAAAACATTAATTATCAGAAAATTAAAAACCAAAATTTTAAAAAAAATATTTTTTTTCACTTCAACTATTGCAGGAATAAAAAATTGTTGTACATTTGCAACCGCAATGAGGCAAGGGTCACATTGTAAGTTCTGAGAAAAATGGTCCGTTCGTCTAGGGGTTAGGACGCCAGGTTTTCATCCTGGTAACAGGGGTTCGATTCCCCTACGGACTACAAATTTTCGTAACATAGAATAATAGTTTTGTTTTTTTAAGGTCCGTTCGTCTAGGGGTTAGGACGCCAGGTTTTCATCCTGGTAACAGGGGTTCGATTCCCCTACGGACTACAAATTTTTAGATATAAATTCATATATCTCAACTAAAATAAAGAAAGTATCAAACAATGGCAAACCATAAATCAGCATTAAAGAGAATTAGAAGAAACGAAGCTGCTCGTCTACGCAATCGTTATCAACACAAAACAGCTCGTAACGCTGTTAGAAAATTACGTGCTTTAGAGAATTTAGATGAAGCAAAAGAGCTATTCCCTAAAGTTGTTTCAATGATAGACAAGTTAGCTAAGAAAAATATCATTCATAGCAATAAAGCATCAAATTTAAAAAGTAGTTTAGCAAAACATTTGAACAAGTTAGCTAAATAGTCATTTAGGTTTTTAGATTTATTATTGTAGCCAAGTTATTGAATAACTTGGCTATATTTTTTGTATCTCATATTCATAACTATACAAATCTATTTTGTTTTCTCTTTTTAAAATCTTATCTTTGGGCTTTAAAAATGTAGATATGGCATATCAACTATTAATAATACTACTGCTAACCACCTTATTTTCCTGTAAAAATAACAAAAACACAAACGAACTTCAGAAAGAATATAAAACAAAATCCATTGATTTTGAAGAATTTGATGTATCAAATATCTCAGTAAACGCTCAAACTGAAATTAGAAGTTGGAAAGCTTTCCAGTCATTGATGCAAGTGATTGTTAGTATGGCTCCTTCAAAAATCAAAAACACAGAAAACCTTATCAATTCAAATCCAGATTCTTTATTAGTTTACAATCGTTTATTCCCTGTTAACGTAAAAACCATTCACGAAAATGCCACAGTTGAAAGAGATTGGCGTACTCATAACAACCTGAAAGACACTATTTTTCGTTTTGAAAAGAAAAAGGATAAAGAACTTTCTTTCATACAATGGAACAAATTTCTGGTTAAAAACATTCCATATACATTTTCTGTTTTTGCAAAAAATTTTAATTACAATACACTAACCTTAAGCTTTTCTGAAAAAGAGGAAACTCTAATTAAGGAAATTTTTGTGTTGGACTCTTTTTACTCTGAAAAATATAACGAAAAGAAAATCAAGCAACTTGATGATGATTGGAAAGAACTTCAACTTACTTTTACACCAAAAAATGAAGGTACACACAGCATCAAGCTATCCTTTGAAGAAGATTCAAAAAATGGTGATAATATTTTATTCTATCGACCAACACTTCAAATTCCAACAAAATATTTCTCAAAAATTGGAGAATACTCCGACAAAATTATCAAAGAGCAATCGTCTGTGGAAAGTTCATACTACACTGTATTTTTCTGGCTTATGCAAATCGAAGAAGAATTAAAACAGCTTCTTGCGGAAGATGCCTTTCCTGAAAAAATTAACGTTCCTGCGGTAAAAGCTCGTTTCAGATTATTTGAAACTCAAGTAAAAGAACTTGCTGACAACGTAAAAAATAATCCTAATTTTCAAAAACAAGATGTTCAAAAAAGTATCAGAAATATACAAAATACCTTCAATGAGATTATTTTAAGAATTAATAATTTTTATGATAGTGATTTAGAAAATCAAATGCAAAAAATTAATTTACAATCTGATACAATTCAAAAAAATAACTCTGAAAATACAAATTCGGCTAAAGACCTACAAAACTCAGAAAGTATAATCTAACAAAATTGGAAACATAATCAAATATTTATAAGAAAAATAGTGTGCAATTAATTTTTTAAATACAATGAAAACTACACGAACATTAATCTTTTTAGCAATTACAGGTTTATTGTTTTCCTGTAAAACCATTAAGGAACCCAAAGCGGTTGGAGCAATTCCTTCACAGCGTCAGTTAGATTGGCATCAATTGGAATATTATGCTTTTATTCATTTCAATATGAATACTTTCACTGATATGGAATGGGGCTTGGGAGATGAAAAACCTGAAAAATTTAACCCAACAAATTTAGATGTAAATCAATGGGTTAGAGTTGCTAAAAGTGCTGGAATGAAAGGAATTATCATCACAGCGAAACACCACGACGGATTCTGTTTATGGCCTTCTGCCTACACAGAACATTCTGTAAAAAATTCTCCTTGGAAAAATGGAAAAGGAGATTTACTAAAAGAACTTTCTGAAGCTTGTAAAAAAGCTGGATTGAAATTTGGTGTATATTTATCGCCTTGGGACAGACATCACGCAGAATACGGGAAAGAAGAATACGTTACTTATTTCCACAACCAACTTCGTGAATTACTTACCAACTACGGAGAAATCTTTGAAGTTTGGTTTGATGGAGCTAACGGAGGTACAGGCTATTATGGCGGAGCAAATGAAGAACGTAAGATTGACTCTAAAACGTATTATCAATGGGATAAAGTAAATCAAATTGTCAGAGAGTTACAACCGAATGCTGTTATTTTTGGAGATGGAGGGCCTGATGTTCGATGGATTGGAAACGAATATGGCTACGGAACAGAAACCAACTGGGCTTCTTTTAATAATAACAACACTTGGGCTGGACACTCCAAACGTGAACATTTACAAAAAGGAGACGAAGATGGAGATAAATGGATTCCTGCAGAAGCTGATGTTTCAATTCGTCCAGGATGGTATTACCACAAACGCGAAGACCATCAAGTAAGGTCGTTAGAAGAAGTTGTGGCTATCTACTATAATTCTGTGGGTAGAAATGCATCTTTATTGCTAAATTTACCAGTTGATACCAGAGGATTAGTTCACGAAAATGATATAAAACGCCTAATGGAATTGAAATATGTAATTGATGCCGATTTCAGCAACAATCTGATATCTAAAGCAAATATTAAAGCATCAAACGTACGAGAAAAACAATCCCTTTTTGAAGTAGAAAATGTGGCTGATGATAATAATAGTACATATTGGACAACCGATGAGGGCATCAAAACTGCTATGTTAGAATTCTCTTTCGATGAGCCAATAACATTCAACCGATTTTTAGTTCAAGAGTATATCCCTTTAGGACAAAGAGTTAAAGAGTTTAAACTTGAATATCAAGCTGACGGACAATGGAATACAATTGACAAACAAACTACTATTGGTTATAAACGCATTCTACGTTTTGAGCCTGTTACCACCTCCAAGATTCGTTTTACGATCATCGATTCAAAAGATATTCCTATCATTTCAAATATTGGAATTTACAATGCTCCTAACCTATTGGTTGCACCTAAATTCAAACGCTCTAAAGACGGTGACATTTCATTATCTGCACCAGAAAAAAATACAGAAATTTTCTATACTTTGGATGGAACAAATCCTACGGAAAACTCTTTAAAATATGAAAAACCATTCTTTTTGGATGAGCCTACAACACTGAAAACCATTGCTTTTGATAGAATAAGAAATAAATTTAGTGATATTTCAACACATCAAGTGGATGTTTCAAAGAAACTATGGAATGTAACAGCTATAAGTTCAGGAGATTTATCAAAAACAACAAGTATCATCGATGAAGACCCAAAAACTTCTTTTTCAACTCCTCAAGAGGGCGTAAATCAGTCTGTGACAATTGACTTAGGAGAAACACTTGACCTCAAAGGATTTACCTACTTACCAGCACAAGACAGATGGGCTTCAGGAACCATTAGCCATTATGTATTTGAGGTTAGCCTTGATGGAAAAAAATGGATAAAAGCCTCTGAGGGTGAATTTGGAAATATAAAAAATAATCCTATTGAGCAAAGAATTCATTTTGATACTAAAAAAGCGAAATTTATCAGACTAAGTTCAACTGCCGTTACTGATAATTCAAACAGAGCTTCTTTTGCAGAAATAGGAATCATTACCAAATAGGTGTAATTTCATAGACAAATTTAATATCATTTTAGTAATAAAAAGTGAGTGACAAAAAATCACTCACTTTATTTTTTTGTAAAAGATTGATTCTACGAATGCTTTCGAAAATTGTTAAAACCTTGTTGAAAAGTTATTCACTCATAGTACCAAAATTAACTTGTATGGTTTTATCTTTGTCGGAGTTTGTATTGATTTTCATTTTTCACAAACAATAAATTGTAAGATAATTTGGAAAAAGATATTGTCCTTATTACAGGAGCTAACGGAATGCTTTCCAAACAATTAGCAACTCTGTTAAAATCAGAATATGAAATACGTTTCCTAACACGAAAAGTGCAAAAACCAAATGATTACCAATGGGATATTGACAAACAATACTTAGATGTGAAGAGTTTGGTTGGAGTGAAACATATAGTACATTTGGCAGGAGTTTCTATCGCTGAGGGGCGGTGGACGGCGACGCAACGCCAAAAAATAGTAGATAGTAGAATTCAATCAGCTGAATTTCTTTTAAAGAAGTTAAAAGCGGAGAACATCAAACTAAAGTCTTTCATAAGTGCTTCGGCAGTAGGATACTACGGAACAAAAACCACAAGTAATATCTACACAGAAGAAGCCTCTTACGGAAATGATTTTTTAAGCAATGTTTGTCTGCAATGGGAACAGGCGGCAGATGCATTCTATGATGTAGCAACACAAGTAACCAAGTTACGCTTTGGAGTAATCCTTAGCGCAAAAGAAGGAGCTTTACCTAAAATGTTAAAGCCGATATCTTTAGGTTTTGGGGCAGTTCTGGGAAGTGGCAAACAATATATTCCTTGGGTAGCTATAAATGATGTTTGCCGATTTATAAAACACTCCATCGAAAATTCACTCGGAGGAACGTACAATGTTGTTGCATCAGAAAGTGTTACAAACCGAGAAATGACATATCTTTTGGCAGAATGCATCAACAAGAAAATATATTTACCCAATATACCCGCTTTTTTAATAAAGTGGTTTTTTGGAGATGCTTCGGTCCTTTTACTTGAGGGAAGTCGAGTTTCTAATGAAAAAGCAAAACAAACAGGATTCATTTTTGAATTTGAATCACTTAAACCTTTCTTAAAAAAAGAATTAGACGCAATAGAAAAATAATATCTTTAGATAACTAATAAAAATAGAAAACAAGAAAAAATATAAAAAATCAATTAACACTAAAGAACAAATCAATATGAATGAAGAAACGAATATATGGTGGCTCAACGATGAATCGGAACAAATCCTCAATCGTGGTTATTTATTAAAGGGAGAAACTGTGGAAGGTGCAATTGACCGCATTACTTGTGCAGCCGCTCGTAGACTTTACAAACCAGAGCTACAACCCGCTTTCAAGGAAATGATTACTAAAGGTTGGATTAGCTTTTCATCACCTATTTGGGCGAATATGGGAACTGAGCGTGGCTTACCCATATCTTGTTTTAATGTCCACGTACCAGATAGCATCGAGGGGATTACTCACAAACTCGGCGAGGTCATTATGCAAACAAAAATTGGTGGAGGAACTTCAGGATATTTTGGAGAACTTCGCAGTCGTGGCTCGGCGGTTACTGACAACGGAAAATCAAGTGGAGCTGTAAGTTTTATGAAATTGTTTGATTCGGCTATGGACGTGGTTTCGCAAGGAGGTGTGCGTCGTGGTGCATTTGCAGCCTATTTGGATATCGACCACCCTGATGCTGAGGAATTTCTTCAAATAAAAGATGTAGGATTCCCCATACAAAACCTTTTCTTTGGCTTATGCGTTCCTGACTATTGGATGCAAGAAATGATTGATGGTGACCTTGAAAAACGCAAACTTTGGGCGAGAGTTCTTGAAAGTCGCCAACAAAAAGGATTACCTTATATTTTCTTTACAGATAACGTAAATCGCAATCGTCCTAAAGTTTATAAAGACAAAAATATGTTGATTCGTTCAAGTAACTTGTGTAGTGAAATTATGCTTCCATCAGGAGCTGATGAATCATTTATTTGTTGTTTGTCATCAATGAATTTGGAATTATTTGACGAATGGAAAGATACAAAAGCTGTAAAACTAGCTATTTTCTTCTTAGATGCTGTGCTTTCCGAATTCATTGAAAAAACTAAAGATAATTACTATTTGCAATCGGCTCGTAATTTTGCTATTCGTCACAGAGCTTTGGGCTTAGGAGTTTTGGGATATCATTCTTATTTACAGAAGAATATGATTCCGTTTGAAAGTTTCGAAGCTACACAATTCAACGCAAGAGCCTTTAAACATATTCGTGAAGAAGCCGACAAAGCCACTCAAGAACTGGCACACATTTATGGTGAACCTGAGCTTTTAAAAGGATACGGACGCCGAAATACAACCACAATGGCTATCGCACCAACCACCTCAAGCTCAGCTATTTTAGGGCAAGTTTCACCAGGAATTGAGCCTTATTCAAGTAACTATTACAAAGTTGGTTTGGCTAAAGGAAACTTTATGCGTAAGAATAAATATCTAACACAATTATTAGAAGAAAAAGGCATAAATAACGAGGATACCTGGCGAAGCATACGACTAAATGACGGCTCAGTACAGCACCTAACAGAACTTACACAGGAAGAAAAAAATGTATTCAAAACATTCAAAGAAATTTCACCAATGGAAATTGTAACACAAGCTGCACAACGTCAAGCCTATATCGACCAAACACAAAGTTTAAACCTAAACATTCCGTCAATAATGCCTATCAAAGACGTCAATAAAGTGATGATTGAAGCTTGGAAATTGGGAGTAAAAACGCTATACTATCAACGTAGTCAATCTGTTGCAAAAGAAATGATAATGAATTTTGTAAATTGTAGCAGTTGTGAAGCCTAAAAACAAAAAAACAGGGAATTGAAAATCAATTCCCTGTTTTTTTATTATCTATTTTTGCCTGAAATACACATCTATTGGAACCCCAGTAAAATCAAAATGTTCTCGTAATTTATTCTCTATAAATCGTTTATACGGATCTTTAACGTATTGAGGCAGATTTGCAAAAAATACAAACTGAGGCATCAGTGTAGGTAATTGCATACAATACTTGATTTTAATATATTTACCTTTAATGGCAGGTGGCGGATAGTTCTCTATAATAGGCAACATCACTTCATTAAGTTTATGTGTTGGAACACGTTTTGAGCGATTTTTGTAAACCTCAACAGCCGTCTCTATCGCCTTGTAAATACGTTGTTTATTAAGTGCTGATACGAATATAATCGGAACATCAGTAAACGGAGCTATTTCCTTGCGAATCAAAGCTTCATATTCTTTAGTAGTGTTATTCCCCTTTTCTACCAAGTCCCATTTATTTACTAAAATTATAATTCCTTTTCTGTTTCTTTCAGCAAGCCAAAATATGTTGCTATCTTGTCCTTCAAAGCCACGAGTTGCGTCAATCATTAAAATACAAACGTCTGAATTTTCAATAGCTCTGATAGAACGCATCACGGAATAAAATTCTAAATCTTCCTTAACCTTTGATTTTCTGCGAATTCCAGCTGTATCAACCAAGTTGAATTCAAACCCAAAACGATTGTACTTGGTATCAATCGCATCACGGGTTGTCCCCGCAATGTCGGTCACGATATATCGGTCTTCTCCTATCAACGCATTTATGAACGAAGACTTTCCTGCATTAGGACGCCCCACCACCGCAAAACGAGGAAGCTCTTCCTCTTGCTTACTTTCACGTTCCGGCAATACTTTTACCAAATCATCTAAAAGTTCACCACTTCCGCTTCCATTAATGCTTGAAAGTGTGTAAAGATTATCGAATCCAAAAGCGTAAAACTCCTGTGCGTCAGCAATACGATTGTTGCTATCTACCTTATTTACAGCAAGAAATATTGGTTTTTTAGAACGTCGGAGCAAATCAGCTACAGTTTGGTCCATACCCGTTACTCCATCTTCCACATTTACCATAAAAATTATGGCATCTGCTTCTTCAATAGCCAAATTAACCTGATTATCTATCTCCTTTTCAAAAATATCATCACTTCCTACCACATATCCTCCCGTATCAATAACCGAAAATTCAACTCCGTTCCAATCCGTTTTTCCATAATGACGATCGCGAGTTACTCCACTAACAGCATCAACAATCGCCTCACGGCGTTTAATAAGTCGATTAAAAAAAGTTGATTTTCCAACGTTAGGACGTCCTACAATAGCTACAATAGCACTCATAAATTCTTAATTTTGTGGGCAAAGATAATCATTTTTAAATGAATACAGAAACGTTTTCTCAAATACACATCAATAAACCTTATCAACCTCAGGCAGTTCATATCCTCCTAAAACCTCATCATTAGGCACATCACTCATTTCAAACGTTAGTGTACCGCCTTTGATAATATCTTTATGACTGATATAGAGTTTTTTATAAGGTTTCCCGTTGAGGTATATTGCCTTTATGTACTTGTTTTTATCAGAAAAATTTTCGGTTTTAATTTCAAACTTCTTGCCTTCTGCTAATTGAATTTGAACCTGTTTAAAATACGGATTTCCAAACATATATACGCCTTGTGCAGGGTTCACAGGATAAAATCCTAAGGAAGAAAACACAAACCAAGCCGACATCTGTCCGCAGTCCTCATTCCCGCAATGTCCATCAGGTTGGTTTTGGTATTGAGTTTTCAGAATTTGCTGTACAATCTCTTGAGTTTTTGAGGGTTTCGACACATAATTATACAAAAATCCAACGTGATGACTTGGCTCATTTCCGTGTGCGTACTGCCCTATCATTCCTGTGCTGAAAATGGGAAGTTTGTCCTCAGGAAGAGGATAATAACTGAACATTGAGTCTAATTTCTGTTCAAAACGCTCCTCCCCTCCTACTACGCTAACCAACTGAGGAATATTTTGCGGAACAAACCAGAAATAGTGCCACGCATTACTCTCGCAAAAATAAGGTGTATATTCCTTTGGAATAAAAGGACTTACGAACTCTCCATTACTATCTTTCGGACGAAGAAAAGTTGATTTTTTATCGTAATGATTTTCCCAATTTTTAGAACGTTGCAAAAAATACTCATAATCAGAAGTTTTCCCCAAAGCCTTAGCAAACATCGCAATGCACCAATCCCCATAGGCATACTCCACTGTTTTGGACACCGACCAGTTTTCGTGATGCCCATCGGTGGGAACATAGCCTAATTTCTTATATAAATCTATCTGACGCTCATCTACCATTGCACTCTCCTTACAAGCCTTGTATGCCAATTCTGAATCCATCGGGAAGCCTTTAAAATACGCATCAACCACCACAGGAACAGCGTGATACCCTATCATCATATTCGTTTCGTTACCTTGCATAGACCACACAGGAAGCCTCCCCGTTTCTTTGTAATGAGCTAAAAGCGACTGAATGAAATCGTTAGTGCGTTCAGGCTGGGTAATAGTAAAAAGTGGATGTGTAGCACGAAATGTATCCCACAATGAAAAAGTATCGTAACGTTTAAAACCTTCTGCTTTTCCTACCTGATTATCTGCTCCTTTGTAATTCCCATTAGGGTCACTCAAAAGGGTTGGACATAACATTGACTGATACAGCATCGTGTAGAAGATTGTTTTTTTATTTCGGTCATCGGACACGATTCGCACCTTTTGCAACTCTTTTTCCCAAGCATCATTGGCTTGTTTGCGGTATTTGTCAAAATCAAAATCACTTGTCTCTGCTTTCATTGAAGCATAAGCTCCTTCTATATTGGCGGTGGAAAGAGCTGTTTTCACGATTATTTGCTCATTCTGCTGCGTATTGTATAAAAGCTCTACTCGCGTATTCTTTCCTGTTGTAGGATTGGTTGTTTCCTTCTCATCATTAAAAAGAAAATAACCCGAAAAAGGCTTAGAAAACTGCATCACAAAATAAATCCGTTGGTCTTTTGCCCAACCAGTGGATTTGCGATACCCTTCGATGGTTGTATTATTCACTATGTTGATATGCGTATCTGTAGTAGCGTCCCAATTCATTGCAAACCCCAAATCAACATTAATTTTCGTTTGCTCATCTTTCGGAAACGTGTAACGATGAATACCAACGCGTTCCGTACTTGTAAGTTCCGCCTTAATCCCATAACTGAGTAAATCCACTGTGTAATATCCTGCTGTGGCGGCTTCCTTATCGTGACTGAACTTTGAAAAAGGCTTACGTGAATTTTCCTCAATACGTTCACTAAAACGGCTATTAGTCGGCATCACTAAAATATCGTACAAATCACCAGCACCAGTCCCTGAAAGGTGTGTGTGTGAAAATCCCGTAATAATGTTATCTTGATAGAAATAACCCGCAATCCTATCCCAACCAGGTATACCAATATCGGGGCTAAGCTGTACCATTCCGAAAGGAAGTGTAGCACCAGGGTAAGTATTGCCTGGACCATCTGTTCCGATAAACGGATTAACAAAATCAGTTAATTTTTCGTCAGGAATGATTTCAGAAGATTGGTTTTCTGTTCGTTGACAAGAAATAAATAGAATTACAAAAAGCAAGAAAATAGTTCTCATTACATCATCTTTTGAACAACAAATAAAATAAAAATATTTAAGATTTCAAAACATCTTCCGAACAAAAGTTCCTACTTTTATCCCTTCCCCATAACAAGAAAAGGCTCTCCTTTTTTGAAGGAAAACCTTTTTCTCGAAAATTGAATTTATTATGAAAGAATAATAACTTACTGCCCTAAAATATATGCAAAAATTAGTGGAGCAACAATTGTTGCATCGGATTCAACGATGAACTTAGGAGTGTCAATATCTAATTTTCCCCACGTGATTTTTTCATTCGGAACGGCACCTGAATAGGAACCATAACTGGTTGTTGAATCAGAGATTTGACAGAAATACGCCCAGAAAGGTACATCAGTCCATTCCAAATCTTGGTACATCATCGGCACGACGCAGATAGGGAAATCTCCTGCAATACCTCCACCAATTTGGAAGAAGCCTACACCTTTTCCTCCAGAGTTAGCTCTGTACCACTCTGTTAAGTACACCATATACTCAATACCTGATTTCACTGTCGAAGCCTTCAAGTTGCCTTTAATAACATTCGACGCAAAAATATTTCCTGTAGTCGAATCTTCCCAACCTGGGCAAACAATAGGTAAGTTACGTTCAGCAGCAGCTACAATCCAAGAGTTTTTCGGGTCAATTTCGTAATATTGTTCCAATACGCCTGAGTTTACCACTTGGTATAAAAACTCGTGTGGAAAATAACGTTCTCCATTCTTTTCTGCTTTATGCCAAACCTCTTCCAAATGCTTTTGCAAACGGCGGAAAGCCTCCTCTTCAGGAATACAGGTGTCCGTTACTCGATTGTAATGATTTTCAAGAAGTTCCCACTCGTCCTGAGGCGTAAGGTCACGGTAATTTGGTACACGTTTGTAATGCGAATGTGCCACAAGGTTCATCACATCTTCCTCAAGGTTTGCCCCTGTACAAGAAATAATATCCACTTTCCCCTGACGAATCATCTCTGCCAGTGAAATCCCCAGCTCGGCAGTACTCATCGCTCCGGCAAGAGAAACCAACATTTTTCCGCCTTCCAAAAGATGCGTTTCATAGCCCTTTGCCGCATCTACCAATGCTGCAGCGTTGAAATGCAAGAAATTCTTTTCTATAAATTGTGAAATAGGTCCTTTACTCATTTCTTTTCTATTTTTACTATTAAATATTGGGACAAAGATACACTTTTTTATATATAACACTACATTTGTTTCATACAAAAAGATACCAAAAACTATTTACTTTTTGCTCACCTTTGTAAGTTACTTGTATCTTATTTCATTTTTCTGTACACGGTTACTACGGGGTCAAAGCTTCTTTTGGTTGTTGTATGAGTTGTAAGTTTATCTCCTTCTACCAAAATTGATAAATTCTCATCATCATTAATATAAACCTGATTACCATCCACCCTGTACGAGCTGTTTTTACTTACAATCGTTTGACACTTTCCTTCTTCTTCAAAGGAAAGTGAATGAAAAACAAAATCATCACCAAACTGATAAAATGTTTTTCGTTGACAATCTGATAAAATTATGTTAGGTTCCTGCGCATCAGAACAGCTTTCCAACACCCAAACGCCTTGCATCATACTTTTAGTACTATTGTCCTTAGCAGAACAACCTATAAGCAATGTTATCATACTTAGTACTATACTCCATTTCTTCATAAACAATACGGATTTAATAAGTTATTGAACACCAAAACTATTATTCTTCCTTAGAATCTTTTTTTCTTCTTTTGCGAATGTTACTCAAAGCCTGTGCTATTTCGGTATTGATTTTATCAGCAAGATTTTTATAAAGAGCCTCACCACGAACGAAAGCATAGGAGTTAATCGCTTTAGCAAAATACTCAAAACTTTCTTGTGCTTCGATTCTGGCTACTTTGGATTTACCTGTTTCCTCTTCCGATTTTTGCTTGGTACGAGCGTTATAAATTTTCTCGAACTCCTCATTTTGTTTGCCCAAAAGTGTAAGCCAAGTATCTAAGTGCAATTCAGCAATGGTTGCCTTCAGATTTTCAGACTGATTGATGTCATTAATAATATTCCGAATGGAAGTAGTCTCAGCCTTATGCGATTGTCTGGTAATCTTTTTGCCATATTTTTCAATCTCATCAATAAGTTTTCTGGCTCTCCCTGCCTGAGCCTCATCGGGAGAAAGAAGATAGGCACGTATCACGGCAGTTAATGCTGTAAAAGTCTTATCTCTTACAAAATCAGCTTCTTCTACCGTTTTGGTTTGCTCTTTTGTAGTTTCCTTACTGGAAGAACTATCAAGTGCTTTCACTTTTTGTTCAAACGCTTCAAAAATAGCTTTTAGCTCCAATGCTTCTAAATCTTCTTGCTTGGCAAAAGTGCAGATATTAAGCAATACTTGTGTATACTCCTTTTGCCGTAATTCTTTAAGGTAAGTTGCCTTTATCATACTCATTATTTTTAGGATTGTTACGTAGGGCAAGGTAGTTATTATTTTCTGATTTTCAAAAGAAAAGAAGTTATTTTTATTTTATTTAACATCCGTAGAAATTATTTCCTTATAATTACTTTTATTACTCCCAGAAGGTACAATACAAAACCGAAATAGAAAAGCATCTGTCAGGCTAAGCAAAGTCGAAGACTTTATTCCCTACTCCTCAACTCCACTCGGAGTGACATTCTTCTGTTACAGAATTTTAGTATTCCCAAAAGGTACAATGTAAAACCAAAGCAGAAAACCATTTGTCAGGCTGAGTGAAATAGAATTCTTTATAATTTCTCCTCGACTCCGCTCGGAGTGGCAATAAAACGTTTCAGAATTTAGGTAATCTCGCATATAATATCCCCCACCCCCTTAAAAGGGGGAATAATTCTACTAGAGTGACACCAATAACGAAAAAAACCGACTTAAAAATAGTCGGTTTTATGCTTTTCCTTCATCTATGTTATTTCAAGAATATAGAAATTAGGAATAAAGATGCTTAATTTCTTTAATATGTATCTACTTTCTGAGCCAATCCGTCTTTATCACCACTTACTCGATGAGCTCCCACAGGCATTAATATGGTGTTGGAAGTATCGCCCTGCTTCCACGTAAGTACATAGGAAGAAGTGAAGTTTTTAATCCCCTCAGGAGTAACTTCACCCGAAATTACGGTAATATCAGACTTTCTAACTCCTTTTTCTTGACCAAAAACACGAGCATAAAGCGTGAACTTATTACCATTTCCGGTAATGTAAACGCCTATACCGCTACCATTAGCATCAGATGCTTTGTAATCCAAAATAGCGTGTCCGTTTTTCTGGATTGAAATTCGGTAACGATAGTCAGGCCAGATATGCCCTTTCGGGTGGCTATCCCCAGGGTAAGGTTGCATCAAAATATGAGGTGAAGACAAATAGATTCCCTCAATATTTGGCGGATTATTTCCTTCGTGAATAGCCATTCCTCCTTCTTTAAGTCGCTGGATTGTTTCAGATTTTATTTCAGAAAGAATTCTTTGCACCTCAACATCTACATCTGGTGTATTCACCGAACCCACATTAAGTAAAGGCAGATAAAACGTTCCTTCTGTGATAGTTGTCCCATCTGAGGTAAATTCAAACGTTCCTTTGATGGTTTTGTCTGTAACACTTTCAATAGAGAATTTCCCTTTTGAAGCATTGAATAATTCCTCCTTAGTTTGATATGTCGCTGTTATCGTTTTAGCTTCATTATCAATGGTATAATCTCCTAAGGCTTTCGGAAAATCAAAATGCTTGATGTCTATTCCTTGAACGAGTTTTTCTCCCCATCTGCCATACAAAAACAAAACTGCTTTTCCGTTCACTTCACCAATGGCTGCGTGATGCAAGATTGCTTCTGTTTTGTTTCCGTTTATTTTCGCTCTGAAATAATAGGTTCCTTCCGAATTATTACCCTCTTTGGTACAAGCGAACATCGTAATAATTACTGTCAACACAGTAAATAGCTTAAAGTAATGTGATTTTTTCATATCTTCAATTATTTTACGTTCAGGCAAATGTACAACTTTAGAAGCAAAAAAACTATTCTTTTGGGTTTTATTTTAGAAATAAAAAAATAAGTTTCAGTATTATCTTTTTAATACTGAAACTTATTTTGAATTTTGCTTATATGTTAGTTTAAGTAACTTATTACTTTACATATTCGTAATCTTTTGTTTGGTTTGCCTTAGCTTCTTGAACGTTTACCACCGCTCCTGCCGCATTGGTAACAAAAACGACTACTTTTACCTTATCTAAATCAGTATGTTGAAGCAATTTATAGCTAACCTGCTGATTTTCCTTAGTTACTTCTTGACCTTTCGTTAACGTACCTAACTCATTTCCTGCTGTTTTTCCATACACAGCTCTCAATACTTCATCGTGTTTAAAATTATGATTGTACCCTCCCTGTTCATAATCTGATTGACTATATATGAGATCATCTTGTGTAACAAAAATATGATATTTTAGTCCCTCAAGGTTTTCCGTAGTT
Organism: Capnocytophaga cynodegmi; assembly: GCF_002302475.1. Lineage (NCBI taxonomy): Bacteria > Pseudomonadati > Bacteroidota > Flavobacteriia > Flavobacteriales > Flavobacteriaceae > Capnocytophaga > Capnocytophaga cynodegmi. The sequence continues at coordinate 2,289,038 of NZ_CP022378.1, read as the reverse complement.
TTGAAACTTACTGATACATTTCCACCAGTAGTATTTAACTGAGAAGAAATTTTTATCCCAATAGGAGACATTGGTGTTTTTTCCAAACGCTCAAAAATACGTGTTGGTGCGTTGAATGCACGGATTTCTTGGTTTCGGTTGAATATGAGCCACGGAAATCCTGTAAAGCTAAGATTAGGCAATCTTTTAAAGTGATTTATCAATCTATAACTTTCGATAATCTCCATAGGTTCTTTTCTGTTTCCATTGTGAATAGCAACTACAACAAATCTTTCTTTGAGAGGTGTATCTGCATTCTTGGCTCTTTGAAGTGCTCGTGTTACAGTTGGGCAGTATCCACACCACGTTCCTGTGAAATCTTCTACTAACACTTTATAAACAAAGGACTTATCACTTTGGTTAGACTGGGAATTATCATTGTCAGTAGGAGGGTTATTGGGGTTTGAACCCGAGTCATTATCATCTTGATTACCTCCTGTTTCAGGAGTTTGCTCAGTAGATTCTCCTCTTCTTTCTGTATCACCTAAAGAATCATCGGATTTACTACAAGAAATCACAAAAAAAGACGCCAAAACGGCAATCAAGCTAAATGTAAAAATTTTCTTCATTGTATATAATATTTAAACGCGGTGCAAAGATAGTTGAAAAATAAGTTTCAACATTAAAGATATAATACCAAAACTTATTTTAAATTGTGCTTACATATCAGTTCAAGTAACTTATTACTTTACATATTCGTAATCTTTCGTTTGGTTTGCCTTAGCTTCTTGAACGTTTAGCACTGCTCCCTCCTCATTAGTAACAAAAACGACTACTTTTACCTTATCTATTGTACCATTTTGAAGTAGTGTATAGTTAACTTGCTGATTTTCTTTAGTTACTTCTTGAGCTTTCGTTAACGTACCTAACTCATTTCCTGCCACTTCTCCGTATACGGCTCTCAATACTTCATCGTGTTTAAAACTTCGGTCATACCCTTTGTCGTAATCAGATTGTCCATAAATAAGATTATCCTGAGTAACAAAAATATGATACTTTAGTCCTTCAAGTTTTTCTGTAGTCTTAAAACTTACAGATATGTTTCCACCATCATCACCTAACTGAGAAGAGATTTTTATCCCAATGGAAGATGTTGGCGTCTTTTCCAAACGTTCAAAAATATGTGTTGAAGCATTACTTCTGTAAAGTTGTTGGTCACGATTCATTCTAAACCAAGGAAATCCTCCCTCAAATCTAATATTTTTAGGTAAAGTCCCAAAAAGACTCATCAAAGCTCTACTTTCAGTAATTGCCATAGGTTCATACCGTCCGTTTCCATTATGAATGGCAACTACAACAAATTTTTCTTTAAGTGGTGTATCTGCATCTTTAGCTTTTTGAAGGGCTCGTGTTACAGCGGGACAATATCCACACCACGTTCCTGTGAGATCTTCTACTAACACTTTATAAACAAAGGGCTTATCACTTTGGTTAGACTGAGAATTATCATTATCAGTAGGAGGATTATTTGGGTTTGAATCTGAGCTATTATCTCCTTGATTCCCCCCTCCTGTTTCACGAGTTTGCTCAGTAGATTCTCCTTTTCTTTCTGTCTTACCCAAAGAATCATCAGATTTACTACAAGAAATCACAAAAAAAGATGCCAAAATGGCAATCAAGCTAAATGTAAAAATTTTCTTCATCGTATATAATATTTAAATGCGGGGCAAAGGTAGTTAAAAAAATATAAAAAATGTAACCTTTTTCAATTTTTACTTTTATCTTTGCACAACTTTTTCAAAATAACAAACCTTTTTTACAATAATTATAAATAATGAAATTTTTAACTACACTCACAGTCGTGCTTTTTAGCACTTTTTGTTTCGCACAGGCGTCACTGCCCAACGTACAACTGAAAGATTTACAAGGCAAAGCAGTAAACCTTTCTGATTACAACTCTAAAGAAAATCCTATCATTGTTAGTTTTTGGGCTACGTGGTGTGCTCCGTGTATCAAAGAACTAAAAACATTTAGTAAACACTACAAACAATGGCAAGATGAGTTCGGTACGGAACTAATCGCCGTTTCCACAGACGATGCAAAAACCAAAAACCGAGTAAAATCGCAAGTAAAAGGAGCAGGTTGGCAATACACCATTCTTATGGACGATAACCACGAACTGAAAAGAGCCTTAAACGTTGCCAACATTCCTTACACACTTATCTTGCACAAAGGCAAAGTAGTGTATGTACACTCGGGCTATACCCCTGGTATTGAGACTGAAATCTACAAGAAACTACAATCTTTATCCAAATAAACTATGCGTAAATTTTTACTAACTTCAGGAGTTTGTTTGATTTCGGTAGTAGGTTTTTCGCAACTTCGTGTCGGTTTTGAATCGAACTCACAATATTACATTGATGACAACAAAATAAAATTAGATACTGAGGAAGCCAAACATCGATTCCGTTCTAATAATTATCTGAAAATTGACTATCGTGTCAAAAATTTTGAATTTGGGATACAGGGCGAGTCATACGCACCAAAAGCATTATTGCAATACAATCCGCAACTGAAAGATTATCATATCGGTACAGCTTTCGCCCGTTATAACAATACGCAAAAAGGTATCGACATTACAGCTGGGCATTTTTATGAGCAATTTGGCAGTGGTTTGGCTCTTCGTTTGTGGGAAGACCGTGCTTTGGGAATCAATAACGCTCTTTTTGGCGGACGAATCAAATGGAACTTACAAGACATTTTTCAGTTGAAAGTTCTCGGGGGAAGACAGCGTATCGGTATGGGATTTGACTTTTCCAAAGGATTTGTTTTAGGAAGCGATGCCGAATTAGATATTAGTCAACTACTTAAAAAAGAAGATTATACGCTCAAAATTGGAGGTTCATTGACGATGCGAAATGAGGATATTACTAAAGAACAGCCTCAATCCAAAAAAAACACTTCTGTTTTTGGTTTTCGAACCGATTACAGCGGAGAAAAATTCAATTTCAGTGGAGAATACTTGTACAAAACCAAAGATATCCATTTTGAGCAGGATCAATTTTTTCCTAAAGTCAATCGACCAGGTAATGCCTTGTTAATCAATATGGGATATAACAATAATGATAACATAGCTTTTAATATAAACCTTCGTCGTTTGGAGAATTTCAGATTTTTCTCACAACGAAATATCGCTGATAACATCTACAATTATGGTGTAATCAACTACATACCAGCCCTGACTAAGCAGTACGAACATAGTTTACAAAACATATATGTGTATCAGGCTCAACCACAGATTGTTTATGATGGTTTTCCCAAAAAACAAGGAGAAATTGGAGGACAATTCGACCTATTTTATGAAGCCGAAGCAGGGTCTTTCTTGGGTGGAGCAACAGGAGCAAGTTTTGCTATAAATGGTTCGTATTGGGCGGGACTTAAAAACGATATAAAAACAACTACTCGTAAGGACAAATATGGTGTCGAAATAGAAGAAATAGAACTGAATACTCCGCTTATTGGTATGGGAGAGAAATACTATCACGACATTGCCGTAGAATATCGAAAATCATTTACAGATAACTTTACGACTGTTTTTTCGTATTTGAATCAATATTATAATAGTTTACCTATTATTCAAAAGCCATACATTGTAAAAGCACATACGATTTCTGCGGAAGGAATGTATTTTTTATCTGACACACAATCCGTTCGGTTAGAAATGCAACATCAATGGGCTAATGAAGATTTGAAAAATTGGATAGGCAACACATTAGAATATATTCCTAATGCACGATGGTCGTTTTTCGTAAGTGATTTGTACAATTATGGCAACGACGAAAAGGACAAGAGAATCCATTATTACAATGTTGGTACTTCGTTCTCTTACAAAACCACTCGTGTAGCTTTAAGCTACGGAAGACAACGCGGTGGCATTTTGTGCGTGGGTGGAATCTGTCGTATCGTACCAGAAGCAGCTGGGCTGACACTTAATATTACTACAAATTTTTAGTGGCTAAAATACATTTAAAAATAAAAAAGTGGAAGAATAATCTTCCACTTTTTTATTTTATGTACTTTTATTGGTATCCTAATATTTTCAGCATTTCTTCTACTTTTTGCTGTTCCATAAACAGATGCGTATTTATTTTTCCTTCTTCATCTTTATCAATCAAAATAATTTTTGGTTGCGGAATTAGGCAGTGTTGCAATCCTCCCACGCCTCCAATAGTATCCTGATAAGCTCCTGTATTGAAGAAACCAATATACAAAGGCTTGTTCTTATTATATTTAGGCAAGTAAATAGCGTTCATATTCTGCTCACTATTATAATAATCATCGCCATCACAGGTCAGTCCACCAAGCAATACTCGCTCATACTCATCATACCAGCGATTTATAGGAAGTAAAACAAATCTCTTGTTAATAGCCCAAGAATCAGGTAAAGTAGTAATGAAAGATGAGTTGATCATATTCCATTTTTCTCGGTCGTTTTGTTGCTTTTGGTACATAATTTCATAAATAGCACCACCTGCTTCTCCTACTGTAAAACTTCCAAATTCTGTAAAAATGTTAGGTACAGGCACTTTTTCTTGCTCACAAGCAATTTTTATTTGGCGGATAATTTCATCAACCATATAGGCATAATCGTATTCAAACGCCAATGAACTCTTTATCGGAAAACCTCCTCCTATGTTAAGGCTATCTAATTCAGGTGCAACTTTTTTAAGCTGAATATACACTTTCAAACACTTCAAAAGTTCGTTCCAATAGTAGGCATTATCTTTTATTCCTGTATTGATAAAAAAGTGTAACATTTTGAGAGTTACCTTTTTATTATCTTTAATTTCTCTATTATAGAAAGGAACGATGTTTTTATAACCAATTCCCAATCGGCTGGTGTAAAACTCCGAACGCGGGTCTTCTTCCGATGCAATACGAATACCTATGTTATATTGTCCTTCAATTTTCTTATCAAAAAGATTGATTTCCTCGTAGTTATCAATAATTGGCATACACTTATCAAACCCACGATTTACCAAATCTGCAATGCCATCAATATAACCATTACGTTTGAAACCATTGCAAATGATATAATTATCTTTTGTAATTCGTCCTTCTTTTATCAAATTATTGATAATATCTATATCAAAAGCCGATGAAGTTTCCAAATGAATATCATTTTTCAACGCTTCAACCATAACGTGCTTGAAATGAGAGCTTTTAGTACAATAACAATAATTGTAATTCCCTTTGTATCTGTGTTTTTTGATAGCTTTTTCAAACCAGCGTTTTGCTCGTTGGATATTTTCAGAAATTCTGGGAAGATACATAAATTTGAGTGGTGCACCATACTGGCGAACAAGTTCCATCAAATCAATATCGTGAAAGCGAAGCTCATCTCCTTCTAATCTGAATTCTTCTTGTGGAAAATAATAAGTTTGGTCAATTAAGTCTATGTATTTGTTTTTCATTAGTTTAGTATGTAATTTGAAGAATAAAATAAATAATTGTTTTTCAATAACTTTTGTTAAGGAAATTTATTCCTTGAAGCAAACCTTGAAAAAACATTAAATACGCAAAGGAGACAAACCCTTAATTTGGATTCGACTTCGCTCTTTTTCAACCAAATCTGAATGAAAATAATTAAATGAGTAATCTACCTTAAACACAGTGTCAGATATGCTTATCTTTTCAATAAATACAACGTTCATTTTAAGCTATTATTCTATTGATTGTCAATTTCATACATAAAAATAGTGGTATCACGACACACACGAGGCAAAGTTAACTATTTTCTTCAAAAAAAAAAGTTAAATTTTTTCGGATTAAGAAGAGAAAATACAAATTGAAAAATTTTGTTTTTGCATCTATTTTTTTGTACATTCGCACAAATCTTTAAAAAATGAGAAAGCTTCTGTTTATATTACTTTTTTTCATTTGGAATTTTGCTTTATCACAAGATGTTAAACCCGAAAAGGACTTAAAAGTTGGGCTTGTTCTAAGTGGTGGTGGTGCTAAAGGTTTGGCTCACATTGGTGTTCTGAAAGTTTTGGAAGAAGCGGGTGTGCGTATCGATTACATTGGAGGGACGAGTATGGGAGCTATTGTTGGAGCAATGTACTCTGCTGGATATTCAGCACAAGAATTAGATTCCATATTTCAGCAGTTGGATTTCAAAAAACTACTACAAGACCAAACTTCTCGCCGAGCAAAATCCTTACACGAGAGATACTTACACGACAGATACGCTGTTGCTCTTCCTTTCAATAATTTCAAATTAGGATTTCCTCGTTCTGTTTCAAAAGGGCAAAATTTATACAATGAATTCGTTAAACTATTGTATCCAGTGAGCGATATTCACGATTTTTCAAAGCTACCTATTCCCTTTCTGTGTGTGGCTACAAACATAGAAACGGGAAAAGCAATGCAATTGGAAGGCGGTTTTCTACCCAAAGCCATTATGGCAAGTGGTGCCTTTCCTTCGTTATTTGACTTGGTAGAAATTGATGGAAACTTCCTAACAGATGGCGGTATTGTAAACAATTATCCCATTGAAGAAGTTAAAGCAAAAGGAATGGACATAATCATAGGAGTTGATGTACAAAGTCCTCTTTATACGAAAGAAGAATTGGCTTCTGTCTTTGGAATATTATCACAAATTAGTTCTTTCCCAATGGTAAATGATATGACCGAAAAATCACAAAAAACGGACATCTACATAAAACCGAACATACTGGGATTCAATGTTGTTTCTTTTGATAAAGGAAATACAATCATCAAAAATGGAGAAGTTGCTGGAAGACAATTTCTGGAAAGACTAAAAAAAATAGCTTCACTTCAGAAAAAAGAAAACTACACAAGAGAAAAAGTTGAAAAAATAGATTCTTTTTACTTAAAAGATATTCATTTTCACGGAAATAAACATTATTCACGAAGTTATTTGAGAGGAAAATTACACCTTAAGGAACTTGACAGGAAAATATCTTTCAAAGAACTTGAAGATGGAATATCCAACTTAATGGCAACTCGAAATTTTCATTCTATCAGTCACCAAATTCGACATACATACGAAGGCGAACATATTGATTTTGTTATAAAAGAAAATCCCGAACGAACCTTTTTGAAATTTGGATTGCATTACGACAATTTATTCAAAACGGGCTTTTTGTTCAACTACACAAAGCATTACGCTCTGCAAACCGATGATTTTCTGTCGTTAGATGTAGTTTTAGGAGACAATTTCCGCTATCAATTTGATTATTTTGTAGATAAAGGTTTTTACATCAGTTATGGAATTCGGTCAAGGCTTAGTCAATTCAATAGAAAAATAAATCCCAGATTAATAGCTAATTATGATATTGAAGTTTCAAACATTAATAAGCTAAATGTTGATGCAATTGATTGGATTAATCAGCTTTATTTTCAGACGCTTTTAGGCAACGGATTTGTTTTTGGACTAGGATTAGAACACCGAAAAGTCAAAATTGATACTGAAAATATATTTCATTCGGAGGCAAAAAATAACCCTTCTTATCGTGAAAATTCACACTTTGGAAGTACGTATGCTTATCTGAAATATGATTCATATAACAATGCTTTTTTCCCCACAAAAGGTGTTTATTTTAATTCTGTTTTCAATCTTTATCTTTTAGGAACTGCCTATAAGAATTTCAATCAATTTTCTATGGGAAAGGCAGAATTAGGTTTTGCAATTCCTCTATTTCCAAAGATATCAACACGTTTGGATTTTGGAGGGGGCTTCACTCTTGGAGGAACGAATGTTTATTCTTTAGATTTCTTTTTTGGAGGATATAACAAAAATGCTTTCAGTAATTACATTCCTTTTTACGGATATGATTTTTTAAGTTTCGGTGAAAAAAATTACTTAAAAGCTGATATTACACTCGACATCAATCACTTCAAACAACATCACATACTACTTCACGCAAATTTTGCCAAGGTTGACAATAATCTTTTCGATAGTTTAAACTGGAAATCCTACCCTGATTTTTCTGGCTACGGAATTGGTTATAGTGTTGATAGCATTTTGGGACCTATTGAGTTAAAATGTACCTATTCTCCTGAAATTAATAAAGCCATTTGGTTCTTCAACGTAGGTTATTGGTTTTAAAATAGATAAAAATATTTGATGTTCTTTTGCTTTTCATTTTTCAATTTTAGCGTTATATTTGCCTCTTCGTAATAAACTTTAATTTGTATGGAATGTATCAGCGTTTTTGATATGTTAAAAATAGGTGTAGGCCCTTCAAGTTCACATACATTAGGTCCTTGGAGAGCTGCTGAAGCCTTTCTTAAAGAGCTAAAATCTGAGGGATTACTTGCTAAAACCCAAAAAGTACGTGTCGATTTGTATGGTTCCCTTTCCCTAACAGGAAAAGGACACGCAACGGATTTAGCAGTAATGTTTGGGCTTAGTGGTGCTGACCCTGAGTACGTTCCTATTGAAAGCTTGGACGTAATTATAACGGCTATAAACAAAAATCAAGAAATTTGTTTAGGCAACGAGTTTATTATAAAATTCAACCCAACAGAAGATATTGTTTTTAATCGAAATTTCTTATCCTTCCACGCCAATGGCATTACTTTTACAGCTTGGGGAGATAATTTTGAATATAATTCTACTTTTTATTCTATTGGAGGAGGATTTATTGTCAAAGAAGATGAAAAAACACTTCCAAAAACATCTCCACAAACAAAAAAATTCCCTTTTCCAATCGAGAAAGCAACAGAATTACTGAATTATTGCCATAAAGAAGGTAAAAAAATATCCGAAATCGTCTATGAGAACGAAAAATCATTACGTTCAGAGGAAGAAATTGATAGTGAATTGCTCCGTATTTGGCATACAATGCTCGAATGCACATATATTGGTTGCCATACCGAAGGGGTGCTTCCAGGAGGGCTAAACGTTCGACGACGAGCTTACGATATTCACAAAAACTTAATCGGTGTAGTTACGTATAACAATCCCGAAAGTTGGCTAATTTCCATCAAAAAAACAGAAATCAAATTCCGTGAGATTCTAAAATGGGTAAACTGCTTTTCGCTGGCTGTCAATGAAGTAAATGCTTCATTAGGACGTGTAGTTACAGCACCAACTAACGGAAGTGCAGGTGTAATTCCTGCTGTGCTTTTGTATTATTTAGTTATTGAAAACCATAATGCTACACAGGAAGATATAAAACGATTTTTACTGGTTGCTGGTGAAATTGGAAGCTTGTTCAAAAAAGGGGCTACAATTTCTGCTGCAATGGGAGGATGTCAAGCTGAAATTGGTGTGTCTTCAGCAATGGCTGCAGCAGGGCTATGTGAGCTTATGGGAGGTTCGCCCGAGCAAGTTCTTATCGCTGCCGAAATCGCTATGGAACATCATTTAGGACTTACCTGCGACCCTATTGGCGGATTGGTGCAAGTTCCTTGTATTGAGCGAAATGCAATGGGAGCCATCAAAGCCATCAATGCCGCTGAATTGGCAATTGAAACCGACCCAAAAAATGCAAAAGTGCCTCTTGATAAAGTAATAAACACTATGTGGGAAACAGCTAAAGATATGAATTCCAAATACAAAGAAACCTCAGAAGGAGGCTTGGCTGTAGCTGTGAATATTGCAGATTGTTAATTTTTTTGATTTTTACAGAAATGTACATTAATTGTAATGGAGAATTAGTTTCACTAAAAACTCCCAAAGTGATGGGAATTCTTAACATAACTCCTGATTCTTTTTTTCAAAACAGTCGGGTTACTCAAACCGATGTATTAAATCGGGTGGAAGAAATGCTATCACAAGGAGCTGATTTTATTGATATTGGGGGATATAGCTCACGTCCCAATGCAAAGGAAGTATCAGTTGAAGAGGAACTAACACGGGTAATTCCCATTGTGAAATCAATTACTAAAACTTTTCCGAAAATCAGGCTTTCTGTCGATACGTTTCGTAGTGAAGTAGCTCGGCAATCTTTACTTGAGGGAGCTTGTATTATAAATGATATTTCCGGAGGAAATCTTGATAATCAAATGTTTGAAATTATAGCAGAATTCCAAGTGCCTTACATAGCGATGCATATGATTGGAACGCCTCAAACGATGCAAAATCATACGAACTACACAAATATCATTACTGAAATGATTTATTATTTTTCTAAAATCAAAGCTAAAACTCAAGGTTTTGGAATTAATGACATCATTATTGACCCAGGATTTGGTTTTTCAAAGACTTTAGACCAAAATTATGAGATACTCCAGAAATTAAATTTATTTAATGCTTTGGAACTTCCTATTTTAGTTGGGATTTCTCGTAAATCAATGTTATATAACCTTCTGGAAATTAATCAAGATAAAGCACTCAACGCAACTTCAATCGTAAATACAATTTCCTTAATGAAAGGAGCTAACATTTTGCGAGTACACGATGTAACGGAAGCCAAAGAATGCATCAAGATTTTTAACAAAACCTTTAACAAATGAAAAAAATTGCTCTTACCATATTTGTATTGCTACTGATTTCTTGCAACAAACGAGATGTTTGGCTACCACAAGTTAATCAATGCAATCTTATGACAGAAATCAACGATTATTCTGTAATTTACATCTTTTTTGATGAAGCCACACAAAAAGCGGATTTGAACAAAAATAATTTAATCACCTCAACGCATTGGGTTTTCAATATTGACAGGCGTTTATCTCTTATTGAAGCAGGAAAAAACATCGTTGAGTTACAAGAAAAAAAAGATGCTCCTAACATTCATAAAAATCCTAATTCCCGAAATTTTTTCTCAGTGGCTGATATGGGAGATAAAAAACTGAAATTTCTTGAATTCACCAAAACAAATTTTTCATTATCAGAAGAAAAACAAAACACAAATAACATACTGAAAGAAAAAGATTTAAAAGATTTTTCGGAAAATATCAAAAATAAAAAAATGAATTTCCCTGATACCATTTCGTTGAGCGGAGATATTTCTTTTCAAAATTTTATTGTATTTTTACAGAAAATTCAAGATGAGGGCATCTTTTTCAAAAATATAATCATCATTAAAAATAAATCCTTTGAAAATATTTGATATCCTAAATTTTACTATAGTAGATGTAATTGATATTCTTCTGGTTGCATTGTTGCTTTACTACGTTTACAAATTGGCTCGTGGTACGGTTGCTGTTAATATTTTTATGGGAATTGTAATTATTTATCTCATTTGGAAGATTACCGAAGCCTTACAAATGCAGCTACTTAGTAGTATTTTAGGACAGTTTATTGGCGTGGGAGTCTTTGCTCTGATTGTTGTTTTTCAAGAAGAAATACGAAAATTTTTACTTACTATTGGTTCTACAAACATCGCAGCCCGAAATAAATTCTTTAAAGTTTTCCAATCCTTAAAAGCCGCTAAGAATAAATCAAATTTAGATGTAAGGAAACTAATTTCCGTTTGTAAAAAATTGGGTTCCACAAACACAGGAGCGTTAATTGTACTGGAAAGAAACGTTCCACTAAATTTTGTAAAGGAAACTGGTGATGATGTTAACATACAAGTTTCAGAACCTATCATTGAGAGTATTTTCTTCAAAAACAGCCCTTTACACGATGGTGCAATTGTAATTAGTGGCAATTACATCGTGGCAACACGTGTAATTTTGCCCGTTGCTGGAGAAAACAGGCTTCCCAAACATTATGGATTACGACATCGGGCAGCAACTTCAATTTCGGAAAAAACGGACGCAAGTGCTATCGTGGTTTCGGAAGAAACTGGAAAAATCTCATATATCAAAAATGGTAATTTTGTTAGTTTTAAAACTGATGAAGAACTCATCAGTATAATCGAAAAAGACCTGAATTAGCGTTTTTTATGAAAGAAGATTTCTTGCAATATCTTTGGAAATACAGAAAAATCCAGCAAAATTCTATTCTTACCTCAGGAGAAACCCTATTTATTCAATCAATTGGTGAACATAATCTTCTTTCGGGTCCTGATTTTTTCAATGCACAGCTAAAAATTGGAGAACAATTATGGGCTGGAAATGTAGAAATACACTTAAAATCATCACATTGGTATGCTCATCGTCACGAACAAAATAAAGCCTACAACAATGTAATTTTACACGTGGTTTGGGAACACGATGTGGAAGTCTTTAACAACAATCAACAGATCATTCCAACTTTAGAACTTAAAAATCAAGTTGATACAAAAATTCTGAATTCTTATAAAAAACTTCTACTTTCGAAACATAACTTCATTAGTTGTGAAAAATATTATTCAAAGGCGGAAAATATGGTTTCTTCCTCTTGGAACAATTTTCTGTTTAAAGAACGTCTAAAGCAAAAATCGGATTATGTTGAAAGTCTCCTTAAACAAACCAAATCGGATTGGGAAAAAGTACTTTTTTTGATGCTTCTGAAAAATTTTGGAGGAACTGTAAATGGAGAAATTTTTCTTGAAATGGGAAAAACAATTGATTTTTCAATCATTCGAAAGGAAAGAAATATTTCTCTACATTTGGAAGCATTATTTTTTGGTCAAGCTAACTTATTATCAGAAAATTATGAAGATTTTTATTACAAAAGTTTACACAAAGAATATCAATATCTAAAAAATAAATACAACTTAAATTCTTTAGTAACAAACGTACATTTCTCAAGATTAAGACCTCAAGGATTTCCTACCATCAGACTTTCACAACTAGCACAATTATACGAAAAAACAGAAAATTTATTCTCAAAAATCATTGAAATTCAAGAAATAAAAGATTTACGAGAGATTTTCTCGATTACCACTTCCGAGTTTTGGGAAAATCATTACACTTTTGGCAAAACTTCTCCAAAAACTAAGAAGAAGATTTCTAACTCACTAATAGAGCTAATTTGGATAAATACAATCATTCCTATTAAGTACCTATATTACAAATCATTAAATAAAGATATTACTCCAATATTAGCAAAAAGTTTACAAGGTATTACTCCAGAAAAAAATGTTATTATTGAGAAATTCGAAAAGTTAGGAAAAATCTCAGAATCAGCTTTTGACACTCAAGTTATACTACAGCAATACAAAAATTATTGCCAAACCAAACAATGCTTAAATTGTGCAATTGGTACCTTTTTATTAAGAAATGAACTGAAAACCTAATTATCTTCAATCTCTTATAAACAATTTGTTAATAAATTATTTTTATAAAATCCGTAACTCTTTCCATATTATAACAAAAAATTGTTGTATCTTCGCCTGAAATTTAGATACAATATATCGTTTTTATGAAGAAATTATTTATTCTATCACTTGCAGCAATAAGTTTTGTTGCCTGTGAAAAAAAAGAAAGTAACATCATTATCTCTGGGAAAATCAAAAACCATAATGGAGGTAATTTTCACTTAATGGGAGGAAGTATTGAAAAGGATTTAAAAGTTAATCCTGATGGCAGTTTTACTGATACTCTCAGCAAATCAAACTATTACACAATTTTCAATGATGCTGGATTTTATGTTCCTTTATATCTGGAGCAAGGTGACAGACTAAACATCGAAGTTGACCTTTCGCAAATGCCAGCCAATGTTAAACTTTCAGGAAAGGATACCATTGCGAGCGTTTACTTGCGGGAAAAAGCAAAACTTGATGAGGAAATTCAGACAGAATTTTCAAAATTGTTCTCTAAAAATGCTGAAGAATTTAAGCCTTCTTTGGCTGAAGTTAAAGAGAAGTATTCCAACCTATTAAATAATCAAAAAGGATTATCAAATAATTTTGTTTCAACAGAAAAAAAATCTATCGAATATTTTGATTTGCACTTAAAATCTGTTTATTCTCGAATTCACGAAAATTTGACAGGAAATAAAGTAACAAATCCTGCTGAATTTGAACAAGAAGTTGCAAAGGTAGATTATGACAATGCTGAAGATTTTGAACTTTATTCTGCATATTCAAGATTGTTAACAGATAATTTCTACTCAAAACTTGGTTTAGAAAACCCAAATTGGAGTAATATGGTTGATTATGTTCGTGGTTTGAAATCCGAAAACATTAAAAGTCACCTTTCTGAACTTTTATCACAAGGACTATCAGCAGGAAATTCTCCTGAACTTAATGAAAAAATCTTGAACGTTATTAAAGATTTTGCAAAAAAAGAAGATTTAGTAAAAGATGCTGAAGCAAGAATTTCTCTTTTCCAAAATATTGCTCCTGGAAAACCTTCTCCTTCTTTTAGCTTTGAAAATTTTGCAGGAGGAAAAACTTCTCTTGAAGCTCTAAAAGGAAAAGTAGTTTATATTGATGTTTGGGCTACTTGGTGTGTTCCTTGTTTGAACGAAATTCCTGCTCTTCAAGAGCTTGAAAAAGAATACCACGGTAAAGATGTTGCTTTTGTTAGTATTTCAATCGACCAAAACAAACAAAAATGGATTGATTACCAAACATCTCAAAAACTTTCTGGAATTCAGTTGTATGCTGAATCTGAAGCAGAAAGAGCTTTTTCTGATGCGTATGGAATTAAATCTATTCCACGTTTTATTTTGATTGACAAAAATGGAAATATCATCAACGCGGATGCTCCAAGACCTTCTAATCCTTCAATTAAAGAACTAATAAACAAAAACTTATAAAACAAAAAAGGCTATCTAAAAAGATAGCCTTTTTATTTTTTTTGTACTCTTATAATTTTTCTGTAATTTGTTTAGCAATTCGTAACGCTTCTGTACCTTGTTCCAGTGTAACAATAGGTGTGGTATTGTTAATTATAGCATCTGCGAACTGCTCCAACTCGTCTAAAATTGCATTATTTGCACTTATTTCAGGATTTTCAAAGTAAATTTGTTTTTTTTGACCTTCTGCATTTTGCAAAATCATATCAAAATCACCTGGGTTTTCAGGAGCATCTTTCATTCGAACTACTTCCACTTTTTTATCTAAGAAATCAACTGAAATATAAGCATCTTTTTGGAAAAATCGTGATTTCCTCATATTTTTCAACGAAATTCTACTTGCTGTTAAGTTTGCCACACAACCATTTTCAAATTCAATCCGTGCATTGGCAATATCAGGCGACTGACTGATAACCAAAGCTCCACTTGCAGAAATATGTTTCACTTTTGATTTTACTACACTCAAAATCACGTCTATATCGTGAATCATTAAGTCCAATACTACAGGAACATCTGTTCCCCTTGGATTAAATTCTGCCAGTCGATGAGCCTCAATGAACATTGGGTTGGTAATCGTCTCTCTCACAGCAAGAAATGCAGGATTGAAACGTTCCACGTGCCCCACTTGTCCTTTTACATTGTATTTTTTAGCCAAAGTGATAATCTTCTCAGCCTCTTCAATTGTATTGGCTATGGGCTTTTCTATGAAAATATGCTTTCCTTCTGAAATAATTTTTTCGGCACAATCAAAATGATTTAAAGTTGGAGTAACAACATCAACCACATCACAAACTGAAACGAGTTCTTCTATGGAATCAAAACTCTGATAACCAAATTCTTGACTTACTTTTTTTGCATTCTCCTGATCGGAATCATAAAATCCCATTAACTCATATTTTTCTGATTGTTTTAGCAAACGCAAATGAATTTTTCCTAAATGCCCTGCACCTAAAACTCCTACTTTTAGCTTCATTATTTTCTATTTTTGTAGGCACAAAGATACGAAAAATCACAGAAATCTTAAAATTAAATTATTTTCAAAAAAGTATTGTTTCGTAGCTTTATTTTTGTACCTTTGGAAATTATTTACGACAATCAATAGCTTTATTATATTTTATGATATACAATTTTGATCAAATTAATGACCGTAGTAAGAGTGATGCTCTCAAATTAGAAGCCCTTGAATCCCGTTGGGGAAGAACCGACTTACTCCCTATGTGGATTGCCGATATGGATTTCAAAACGCCTCCTTTCATCATTGATGCCTTGAAAAAACGTATGGAATGTGAAATCTTCGGATACACAGCAAAGCCAAAAGCTTGGTATGACTCCATTGTAAATTGGCAAAAACGTCGTTTTGATTGGGAAATTACACCCGAAATGATTTCCTTTTCACCTGGGGTGGTTCCTGCTTTAGCTATGGCGGTTCAAGCTTTTACCAATAAAGGAGATAAGGTTTTAATACAACAACCTGTTTATCAACCTTTTTCTCTCGTAATTGAAAACAATGATCGAGTTATAGTAAATAGTCCTCTTGAACTTGTTGATGAAAAATATCAAATCAATTTTGATAAATTAGAAGAGAATATCAAAGGTTGTAAATTATTCTTATTCTGTCACCCACACAACCCTGGAGGACGTGTTTGGACACGGGAAGAACTTGAAAGAGTAGCACATATCTGCCATAAAAACAATGTCATAATTGTTTCTGATGAAATCCACGCCGACCTAACACTTCCCCCACACAAGCATATTCCTTTTGCTAATGTAAGTGAAGAAGCACGAATGAATACAATTATGTTTGGTTCTCCAAGTAAAGCCTTTAATTTAGCTGGTTTTTCAACCTCATATGCAGTCATCGAAAATCCCGAACTACGTAAAAAGTTTCAAAGTTACGTGGAAGGAAATATGCTTGGAGATGGAAATGTATTTGCTTTTCAGACAGTTATAGCAGCATATACTGAAGGAGAAGAATGGCTAAAGCAATTATTGGCCTACATACAAGGAAATATTAACTTTCTTGTAGATTATATACAGAAAAACATTTCTAAGATTAAAACAATTGTTCCTGAGGCTTCCTATTTGGTATTTTTAGATTTCCGAGCATTGAACTTATGTCACGAAAGTATTGTTAACTTATGTACAGAAAAGGCTTTTCTCGCTCTGAATGATGGTGCTATGTATGGAAAAGAAGGACAAGGTTTTATGCGTATTAATTTGGCTTGTCCTAGAAGTGTAATTGAAAAGGCATTAAATCAACTCAAAAAAGCTGTTGACGATTGTGCGTAACGCTTTAAAATACAATATACATATGAAAGCCAAAGACGTAAAAATCTTTGGCTTTTTTAATCCTTAAAAAATAATTTATCTTTGTCCCCTAAACTATTTCAGCTGTGGTTTTAAAAAAACTTTCAAACTATACAACAGAATTCAAAAGTAACTTCAAAATTGCTTATCCAGTCATTTTTGGAATGTTAGGTCACGCCTTTGTCGGATTTATTGACAACATTATGGTAGGGAAAGTAGGCGTTACAGAACTTGCTGCTGTGGCATTGGGAAATAGTGCTGTTTTCATAGCAATGTCATTCGCAATAGGCTTTTCTACTGCACTTACTCCTCTGATAGCGAAAGCCGATGGAGAAAAAAATAACAAAGAAGCAAAAGCTTATTTAAAACACGGAATAGTCCTAAATGTTATTTTATCACTGATTCTTTTTTTGTTATTACTATTTGCAAAACCACTAATGTACTTAACAGGGCAACCCGAAAATGTGATAAAACTCGCCATTCCTTATACAAATTTGATTGCCTTTTCACTAATTCCTTTGGGATTTTATGTAGCTTTGAAGCAATTTGCCGATGGTTTATCCCTTACAAAACAATCAATGTATGTAACTCTAATAGGAAATGTCATCAACGTGGTTCTCAATTATTTATTTATATACGGAAGTTTCGGATTTCCAAAATTGGGAATTATTGGAGCAGGAGTTGGCACTTTAGTTTCTCGTTTTGCAATGCCCTTTCTTTTATGGTGGATGTTAAAAAACTTAAGCCAGACTCAAGATATGGTTATGCATTTCAATTGGCGTATTTTTGAAATGTCAAAATTCAAAAAAATAACTGCTTTGGGGATTCCATCAGGGTTACAAATGATTTTTGAAGTAGGAATTTTCACTACTGCCATCTGGATGAGTGGAATTTTAGGAGAAAATCATCTGTCTGCTAATCAAATAGCTCTAAACTTAGCTACGATGACATTTATGGTTGCAAACGGACTGGGAGTAACAGCGATGATTCGGGTAGGAAATCAATTAGGTACAAGAAATTATCTGAATTTAAGACGAATTGGACTATCTGTTTTTCTATTAGTACTTTTCACACAATCTTTCTTTGCGATTTTGTTAGCAATTTTCAGATTTTGGCTACCTTCTTTATATTTGGATATGAATGATTTTAGTAAATTAGATAGTAATATTTTAGTCATTGCTGAAGCTGCTCAGTTATTACTCATTGCGGCTATTTTTCAAATATCTGACGGACTACAAGTTACCGCTTTGGGAGCTTTAAGAGGTGTTCAAGATGTGAAAGCACCAATGTACATCACTTTCATTGCTTATTGGGTTGTAAGTTTTCCTATTTCCTACTTTTTAGGGCTTAAAACTGAGTTAGGAACAATGGGAATTTGGATAGGACTTCTTGTAGGACTTACTGTTGCTGCTGTTTGGCTTTTGTGGCGTTTTAATGTGATTTCCAAAAGATTAATTATTCAAAGTAATTAAAAAAGAAAAGTTGAGAAATATTTCTCAACTTTTCTTTTTGTATATTTATTATTCACGATAGATTAGAAAATCCATCTTTTAAAAGCTTCAATTGCAGCATAATCTGCCATACCTAAATCTCTGTATCGCTTAGCTGTTTCGCTGTTTCGTGCTTCTGCTCGTTGCCAGAATTCACGCAAATCATCTCCTTGGAACATAACTCCATCTTTTTGAGATTGGTGGAAGAAAATAGCCTGGCGTTTTTTCAATACCTGTGCAGGACTCATAGGTACAGCCATTTCAATTTCGTGAATATCCCACTCGTGCCAAGCTCCACGATATAACCAAAGCCAACAATCCTTCATATAATCTTTTGATTTCATTCGTTTTAACGCTTCAAAGATAGCATCTAAACAAACTTTATGCGTTCCGTGTGGGTCTGCAAGATCACCAGCTGCATAAATCTGATGTGGTTTCACTTTTTCAATCAAATCCATAATAATCTGAATATCAGCTTCTCCTAAAGGACTTTTTTTGATTGCCCCTGTTTCATAGAAAGGCATATTTAGGAAGTGAACTTGATTATCAGGAACTCCTTCGTAACGTGTCGCTGCCAACGATTCGTGACGACGAATATTTCCTTTCAACATACGCACAGGCAAAGTATCTGTCTCGTTAGATTTTTTGTTATTAAGTGCATCTATTATTTCTTGAACAACTTTCACATCTCCTCCATTTTCTTTTACCACATCTTTGAATACTTCTGCAAATTTCAGAGCTTCGTGGTCAGAAACAGCAATATTTCCTGAAGTTTGATAAGCAATATGTACTTCGTGACCTTGTGATACAAGTCGGTCAAAAGTTCCTCCCATTGAAATCACATCATCATCAGGGTGTGGACTGAAAATAATAACACGTTTTTTATGAGGATATTCACGTTCTGGACGATGCGAATCATCTGCATTTGGTTTTCCTCCTGGCCATCCTGTAATTGTGTGCTGCAATCTGTTAAACATTGCAATGTTCAAATCGTAAGCAGGTCCTGATTCAGCTAACAATTTTGACATACCATTTTCGTTATAATCCTTATCGGTAAGTTTCAAAATTGTTTTTCCAAGATGCTCACATAGCCAAACAATAGCTTTGGCTTTTAAATCTTCATCCCACTCACAATCTGTTACTAACCAAGGAGTTTTGATACGTGTAAGTTGTGCAGAAGCCTCTGTGTCCATTACAAATGTAGCACTATCGTGTTCTTGCAAGTACGTCGCAGGAACTTCAGAGGAGATTTCTCCTTCAATAGCTCGTTTTACAATACTAGCCTTATTACTTCCCCAAGCTAGTAACACAATTCTTCGAGCTTTCATAACCGTTCTTACTCCCATCGTAATAGCCTGTTCTGGAACGTTCGCTATTCCGTGGAAAGCTCCTGAGGCATCAGCTCGTGTGATATGATCTAAGGTGATAATACGAGTTCCAGAATTTCGGTGTGAACCTGGCTCATTGAAGCCTATATGTCCAGTTCTACCAATTCCTAAAAGTTGGAAGTCTATTCCCCCACACTCCTTGATTTTTTTATCGTAATTCAAACAATATTCCACCAACTCTTCTCTCGGAACCATTCCGTCTGGAATATTAATATTTTCCTTTGGAATATCAATATGGTTAAATAAATGTTCGTGCATAAAATACCAATAACTTTGTACGTCATCCTTTTTCATAGGATAATATTCGTCTAAGTTAAAAGTAATCACATTTTTGAAGCTAAGTCCTTCCTCCTTGTGTAAACGTACTAACTCATCATATACTCTAATAGGAGACGACCCTGTAGCCAACCCTAACACGCACGTTTTTCCTTCTGCTTGTTTACTTCTAATCAAATCTGCTATTTCGTGAGCAACAGCAATAGATGCTTCCACCGAATCAGAAAAGATAACATTATGGATTTTTTCAAAACGTGTGTCTTCGAACAATCCCGCTGGTTGATGCTGAATAGATTGTCCATTTTTTTGGATAGTTGTACTCATCTTTATTTTTTTTGGTTGTATTTATCTTGTCTTAAAACGAGGTCAAAGGTACGAAATTATTTACAGATACGAGCAAAAAAAGTAAGATTTTATTTTTGAAAAATTAAGTAAGAAATCAGGTAAAAGTTCAATCTGAAACCCTTTTTGAATAAATTATTCTTATTTTTCTTTTTTCGTAATTATTTTTTTGTATATTTGCAAAAATATTTAATTGTAATAATTTATTTATGAAAAAAATTATTTTATCTGCAATGGCAATCGGAGTTGCTTTCATTGCTTCTGCACAAGAAAAAGGACTTAGCCAAAGTAAATTTTTTGACAATTGGCAAATAGGAACAAATGTAGGTGGGTATTTACCTACTAAAGGTTATGATTTGATTGAAGATGTACGTTTCAATTTTGGGGCTGAATTAAGCAAACAAATCTCTCCTGTATTCCGATTGGGTTTTGATGCAAATGCTTACCTAAACGGAAACTGGCACGGAAGAAACCCTCTTGTTATTGAACACACAAACGTAGCTGTTATTGGGGCACTTAACTTGAACAATCTCTTCGCTGGTTACAAAGGGGAACCTCGTAAATTTGAAATTGAAGCTTTTGCAGGACCAGGATGGATGCACCATTTTATTAAAGGAGACAATAACAACTTCAATTCTATGACAACCAAATTTGGAGCTAACTTTGTGTACAATTTTGGAGCTAACAAAGCTTGGGCTGTTAAATTAACCCCTTCTATTCTTTATTTAATAGATACACCAAGCTCTGATGCTGCTAATAGCCTTAATATCAATAGCTCTTTATCACAAGTTAATGTAGGGATTGTATATCGTTTTAAAGGAAGTAATGGTGCTCATCACTTGACTACGATTGAAGGCAGAAACCAAGCTGAAATTGATCAATTAAACAACAATATCAGCAGTTTGCAAAATCAAGTAAGTAACAAAGAAAGTGAAATAAGCAGTGCTCAACAACGTATCTCTCAACTTGAAAGAGAATTGGAAGAGGCTAAAAACCAAAAACCTGAAGTACAAACAGTTACAAAAACAAAACAAACTTTGGAGTCTGTTGTTACTTTTGGAGTAGGAAAATCAACAGTTGACGCTTCTCAATTACCTAATGTTGAGCGTATTGCAACTTATCTTAAAAAGTATCCTAATAGCCGTGTAGTTATCAAAGGATTTGCTTCTCCAGAAGGAAATGAAGAGAAAAACATAGCATTGGCTAACGCTCGTGCAGAATCTGTTAAAAAAGTTCTTATTGCTCGTTACAAAATTGATGCTAATCGCATCGTAGCTCAAGGAAACGGAATTGGCGATATGTTCTCAGAACCTGAATGGAACAGAGTAAGTATCGCTACTATAGAAGGAAAATAACATTCTTCTATTCAAAATAAAAAAGCCATCGTAATACGATACGATGGCTTTTTTCGTTTTATTATTTTAATAATTATTTTATACTAAAAAAAACTCAAAAAAATATTTTTTAAAAATTATTTCACACAAAATTTGTATTTCATAAATTTTTAAAATAGGTTTGTAAAAATTAAAATTTAACTGAATTATGAAAGCATATATTTTTCCTGGTCAGGGAGCACAATTTGTAGGAATGGGACGCAATTTGTTCGAAAATTCAAATAAGGCAAAAGATTTATTCGAACAGGCAAATCAGATTTTAGGATTCTCCATCACAGAAATTATGTTCAATGGCACTGATGAGGATTTAAAACAAACAAAAGTTACACAACCTGCTATTTTCCTTCACTCAGTGATTTTGAGTAAAGTTTTGGGAAAATCCTTTCAACCAAAAATGGTTGCGGGGCATTCATTAGGCGAATTTTCAGCATTAGTTGCCAATCAAACGCTTTCTTTTGAAGACGGGCTTCAATTGGTTTACAAAAGGGCAATGGCTATGCAAAAAGCCTGTGAATTACAGCCAGGAACAATGGCTGCAGTTTTAGGTTTGGAAGATACTATTGTTGAAGATATTTGCAAAAAAATTGATGGAATTGTCACTCCTGCAAACTACAATTGCCCAGGTCAGTTGGTAATTTCTGGGGAACTTAGTGCTGTTGAAAAAGCTTGTGAAGCGATGAAAAATGCTGGAGCCAAACGAGCCTTAATCTTACCTGTGGGCGGTGCTTTTCATTCCGTTTTGATGAAACCAGCGGAAGAAGAATTGGCAAAAGCTATTGAAAACACATATTTCAACAAGCCTATATGCCCTATATATCAGAATGTTACCACAACGGCAGTTAATAATCCTGATGAAATTAAGAGAAATTTAATCAACCAGCTTACGGCTCCAGTGAAATGGACACAAAGTGTACAACAAATGATTCAAGATGGAGCTTCAGAATTTATAGAAGTTGGTCCAGGAAAAGTATTACAAGGTTTGGTTAAGAAAATCAATAAAGAAGCGATTGTAAGTTCAGCAGAGTAAATTCATTATCAACATAATTCAAAGTTAAGGTAATTAAAATAAGTTACTTTAACTTTGAATTTTTCAAATCCTTTCTTTATCAACTATAAATATGGAAACAATTTTAGAAGTAAGTAATTTATCAAAGAATTTTGGAGGATTCAGAGCGGTCGATAATATTTCGTTCAGAATTGAAAAAGGTAATGTTTATGGGCTACTAGGACCAAACGGGAGCGGAAAATCAACTACTTTAGGTATGATTCTCAATGTTGTGAACGTAACTTCTGGAACTTACCAATGGTTCAGCGGAAATGTATCTAATCAACAGGCACTCAAAAGAATAGGTGCAATTATTGAACGTCCAAATTTCTACCCATATATGTCAGCTTACGAAAATTTGAAATTGGTTTGTAAAATCAAAGAAATTTCTACTGACAAAATTGACAATAAATTAAAACTTGTAGGCTTATGGGAATATAAAGATCGTAAATTCAGAGCTTTTTCATTAGGAATGAAACAACGTTTGGCAATAGCTTCTGCTTTGCTTAACGACCCCGAAATACTAATTCTGGACGAACCCACCAATGGTCTCGACCCACAGGGAATACATAAAATCAGAGAGCTAATACAATATATTGCATCACAAGGTGTTACTGTACTTCTGGCTTCACATTTGTTGGACGAAGTTGAGAAAGTATGCTCTCACGTAATTGTTTTGCGACAAGGAAAAATGCTCTATAATGGACGTGTTGATGAAATCATAAATAATAATGGTTTTATTGAATTATCTTCTCAAAATAATGAAGAATTACTTCTTTTTTTAAGAAATAATCCTAATTTCAGTAAAGTTATTTTAGAAAATGACATTGTTAAAGTTTTTCCGAATACTGATTTAAGTACTGCAGAATTAAACAAATTACTTTTTGACAGAGGTTTTCTACTTTCACATTTAGTCAGAAAAAAAGAAAGCCTTGAAAATCAATTCTTAAAGTTAACCAACAACCTAAATTAAACATTATGTTACGATTATTACAAATTGAACTTATTAAAATCTGGAATAACAAAAGTAGCCGATTTTTAATGTTTTCCTATTTTGGGTTACTAATGTTTCTTTTTTTGTTTTCGATGGTGAAAATTGATTTCGGTGGTTTTGAATTTCATCTGGCAAAGCAAGGAATTTTTGACTTTCCATATATCTGGCATTTCAACACATATGTTGCCGATTACTTCAAATTATTTTTGGCGATTGTTATCGTGTCGATGATTGCCAATGAATATAGCAATAAAACACTGAAACAAAACCTCATAGATGGATTAAGCAAAAAAGAATTTGTTCTTTCAAAATTTCTTACTACAGTCCTATTCGCTTTAGTTTCAACCATTATGGTTTTTATTATTTCGATGATTTTAGGACTTATATATTCAAGTTTTGATGAAATGGGAATTATTTTCTCACAAATGGAATTTCTTCCTGCTTATTTTCTGAAATTAGTTGGTTTCTTTAGTATTTGTCTATTTTTTGCAGTATTAACGAAAAAATCTGCATTTTCTTTAGGTTTTTTGGTGCTTTGGAGTATTGTAGAAACCATCATTTCTGGTATTTCTTCGTATAATGATGGTAAATTAAATTTTCTTGTTCGTTTGCTTCCGTTAAAGTCTATGGGTAGCCTCATTAAAGAGCCTTTTACTAGAATGTCAGGAGTTAGAACAGCAGCAAATCAGGTTGGTGTGGAGTTAAACGCAGAATATGGTGTCAACTTAACAGATATTATGATTACTTCTGTTTGGATTATTATTTTTATTTATTTTTCATATTATTTGATAAAAAGAAGAGATTTATAAGAAAAAGAGACGTAAATATGTAGATTTTACGTCTCTTTTTTTTATTTTATAAAATATGTTTATGAGCTCTGTAAGATGAACGAACCAAAGCACCACTTTCAACGTGTCGGAAACCTAACGACTCCCCTATTTCTTTATATTTGGCAAATTGTTCTGGCGTAACAAACTGCTTAACAGGTAAATGTCTTTTAGATGGTTGTAAATACTGACCAATAGTAAGCACATCTAAGTTTACCGCTTTCAAATCGTGAAGTGTTTCTATAACTTCTTCCTCCGTTTCACCAAGTCCGAGCATTATCCCTGACTTTGTGCGTTTTGCACCATTTTCTTTCAAATATTTCAAAACTCCTAAACTTCGGTCATACTTTGCTTGAATACGGACTTCTCTTGTCAAGCGACGAACAGTTTCCATATTATGTGAAATTACTTCTGGAGAAACTTTCAGGATACGATCTAAATGCCTTTCTATCCCTTGAAAATCAGGAATAAGCGTCTCTAAGGTAGTTTCGGGATTCATTCTGCGAATAGCACTCACCGTTTCAGCCCATATTATGCTTCCCATATCTTTCAAATCATCACGATCAACCGAAGTTATCACAGCGTGTTTGATGTTCATAAGTTTGATGGAACGAGCCACTTTTTCAGGTTCTTCCCAATCCAAACCCTCAGGACGTCCTGTTTTCACTCCACAAAATCCACAGGAACGCGTACAAATATTCCCTAAAATCATAAACGTAGCCGTACCCTCTCCCCAACATTCGCCCATATTTGGACAACTTCCCGAGGTACAAATTGTATGGAGATTATATTTATCAACTACATTTCTAAGCTCTGTATATTTCTTCCCAGTTGGTAATTTTACACGAATCCATTTTGGTTTGCCTTTCGGAGGAAAAACATTTTTCTCCATTGTAGCATTTTCAATACTCATAATCTATATTGCTTGTAAATGATCCCCAAAGGTACAGCTTTTTTCTGAAATAGCAATATCTATTTAACTATGTATTTAGCCCCTTTTATTGTCCTAAACTCAACTTCTCTATCTTTCTTTTGTTTTTTAACAACACATTTCCCAGCACGATAAATACTCTTTCCTGCAGGAAGAAATACTTTACACTTATGTCCATTTAAGGAAATTATTTCTGCTTGTGTTAGAGAATGATTTTTCCATAAGAAACTCACTTCAAATCCATTACGAGCTTTCATTCCTTTCATTTCTCCATCTTTCCAATCAGGATGTGTAGGTAATGCTGGTAAAAAACGGATTGTATTATTTTTTCCGTGACTTTGTAATAACATTTCGGCAATTCCAGCAACTCCTCCAAAATTACCATCTATTTGGAATGGCGGATGTGCACAGAATAAATTCGGATATGTTCCACCAAGTTGACCACTATTTACCTCAGGGCTAACTGGTTTTAGTAATTGTCTTATCAGCATAAGAGCGTGGTTACCATCTTGCAATCTTGCCCAAAAGTTGATTTTCCAAGCTCTTGACCAACCGGTTCCCCCATCTCCTCGCATTTGTAACGTTTTTTGTGCTGCTTGGGCAAGTTCTGGCGTATCCCAAGGTGTAATTTCATCATAAGGATACAACCCGTATAAATGTGAAACGTGACGATGTGTAGGTTCTGCATCATCCCAATCATCAAGCCATTCATTCAAATCTCCATTTTTACCAATAGTATTGGGAGCTGTATTTTGTATAATATCAATCCAAGATTTATGTTTGTCTTTATCAACATTTAATATCTTGGATGACTTCAACACATTGGAAAACAACTCTCTAATAATTTGCATATCTATAGTTGGTCCCATACAGGTAAAGCCTGTCTGCTTTTTACCATCTTGCATTTCAGGTAATATGTAGGCATTTTCAGGAGAATTCGAGGGAGCCGTCACCCAATATCCCGTTTTAGTATCTTTAATTAGAATATTTTCAAAAAATTGTGCTGCTCCTTTCAAAACAGGATAATATTCTTTCAAAAAATCAATATCTTGCGTAAACTTGTAATGTTCCCAGATATGTTCGCAAAGCCAAGCTCCTCCCGTAAGAGTTGATCCCCAACTTGCTCCCTCACCAGGAGAAGTAAAAAACCAAGGATTGCTAACCACGTGAGCTACCCACCCATTAGCATTATAATACGCCCTTGCCGTCTTCTCTCCATTAGGAATCAAATTTTTTGTAAAGCGATGTAATGGTTCAGTTAAATCAGATAAATTTGTGGATTCTGCTAACCAATAATTCATTTGCACATTGATATTCAGATGATAATCTCCATTCCAAGGAGTTTGGTATTCTTCTGCCCACAAACCTTGTAGATTAGCAGGTAACAATCCTTTTCGAGACGAAGAAATTAATAAATATCTACCAAAATTGTAATACAAAACAGGTAGTAAAGCATCTTTTTCCCCTTTATGAAATCTTTCCAAACGTTGTAAAGTAGTCAGTCCTTCTAAATTCGCATTATTAGGCATTATCCAACGATTGCGATTGAATATTTTTTGATATTCTTTTTGGCTTTCTATCAAAGATTCATTAAAATTTCTTGTTGATTTATCAAGATATCCTTTTGTTTTAGCCAAAATATCTTCATTGACGAGTTTACCTTCTTCATTATTATAATTAGTTGAGGCGCTTATTCTTAAAACAATTTCTTTAGCAGCCACAACTCCTATATGTGAAGTTTTTGTCTGTAAAATTCCGTCAGCATACACCTCAACAATGGTTCCAAATTCCATTCCTTTTTCTTCCTCATTAGGAAGCACCCCTTTCATAACTATCTTATCATCTTTGTAATAAATGGAAGCATTTTCCTTTCTAAAAAGAGAAATATCCAAATCCAAAGGCTCTGTTGCTGAAAATTTAATCCACACTAAATCATTAACAAAATCAGCGAAAGCCTCTTGCTGAATTTTATTGCCTTCCCGCTCAAAAGAAGTTCTGGCAATTGCTTTTTCTACATCAAGGACACGTTTGTAATTTGTTGTAGGAACTTCTGATTTCCAATCAATTTTAAGCTCTCCTAAAATTTGATAACAACCATAGTGACAGTTTGCTCCTTTGCCAAAGCAAGTTCCTTTTCCTTTAGCAACAAAATGTTTTTGTAATATTTGTTGAGCTTCCAGATTTTTACCTTTTAAGAGTAAATCTTGAATTTCCTTCAAGTAAGAATGTGCCTGAGGATTATCACCTTCTTGAGCACCTCCTGACCAAAGTGAAATTTCATTCAACACAATTTTCTCAATGTCAGTTCTACCAAAAATCATAGCTCCCAGCCGTCCATTTCCTATAGGTAGACTCTCTGTGAAATAATCTGCTGGTTTATCAAATACGACAGAAACGTCCTGATTTTGAGCTTTTATCCCTAATGTAAAACAGCTCAGTAACAATAAAATAAGTAAGGTTGGTTTGTTCATAGAAAAAATAATTTTAAAACTTTTTATAATCTATTTTCAATAAAACTATCAAATATTTATGAAGCAAAAATCCTAAGAAAATTATTCCTTAGGATTTTAAAAAGTAACATATATGGCTATGTTTTTATTTATTTCAACTCAAACGTTGCTCTACGTGCGATTTGACGTGCTCTTGGAGAGGTTTTATTTACAGATGTATCTTCTCCTCTTCCTTCTGTAGATATTCTAGAAGCGTCAACACCTGCATCAATCAACAACTTCTTAACAGCCTCTGCTCTTTTGTTAGAAAGAGATTGATTGTAGTTAGTTCCACCAAGTTCATCTGCAAATCCTACGATATTGATATTTGCACCAGAATTAGATTTCAAGAACTTAGCAACAAAATCAACTGCCCAAGTTGAAGATATTTGTGGTTTTGATGAATTGAAATCAAAATATGTGCTGATATAACCTTTTCTGATTAAGTCTGCCGCCATATCACCGCCGTCTTCAATCAAAGACTTCACGCTTTCTTTAGTTGCATAATTATCGTTTACATAACTCTCAACTTCATCAGGAACACCATTTCCGTTTGCATCATTCATTTTGTTTTGCTTGTTAGCAACTTCTTGTTGCAATCCTGAAACATCTCCCTCCAACGAAGCTAAACGTTCTTCAATTTTTTCAAATTTGCTTCCTTCGTGATGCCAATCAGCGTGTTTTCCGTGTTTTCCTAAAGCGATTTGCAAACCAATTGTAGCCGCAACATTAACTCCTTGAATACCCCTTCTGTCTGATTCAGAGAAAGTATCGAATGTTCTCTGTTGTCTAGCATTAAAGAAAATTGAAGCATCCGCTAACAAAGTTACTCTGTTAGAAATTCGCAACTGAGGTGTTAAACCTGCTACGATAAACGCTACCTGATCAGCACTTGGAAGAGCCTTACTATTAAGTTGCCCGTACCCTACCCCAGCGTGAGCAAGTAAACCTAAATCACTTGTCCACTCCTCAAAAGATAGAACTCGACCTACATTAGCAACTCCCTGCAAGTTTACATTCCAGAAACTTGATTCAAACTTATTACTTTTATCACCTTCCTCGAAAGAATCATATCCTCCTCCTAAACGAAGTCCGAATTTATTGTTAAACATATAACGAACTCCTGCGTTTGCTCCCCACAAACTTGGTGTTGATGTTGAATACTGAGCTGAAAAAGGAGCTATTGGCTTATTTATTCCTCCGTTTAAATCAACCAACCATTTGTTGTAATTTTCCTGAGCTTGAGCTCCAACAAAAATTAGCGAAGCCAGAGCAAAAATGTGTTTTTTCATACTATTTCTAAATTACTTTAATTATTCGTTGGGGCAAATATACATTTTTTTAACTCAAGAAAATCACTTTAACTATTTTTTAACGTTTTTCTTTATGCTTTAATAACATCCTCTCCAGTGGAGTTATTGAGCTATCAATTCCTTCTTCAAATGTTTTGAATTGCTTTTTAACTACCAAACTCTCTCCTGGAACGTGTACCTTTATTTCCACAATCTTATTTTCTTTTGAACTTGTATTTTCCAATTTTAAATGAACATCTGCTTCTATTATTTTATCATAAAAATGATCCAATTTATCCATTTTTTTCTGAATAAAATCAACTAATTTTTGATCTACCGTAAAACCTACTGGGTGTACATAAACTTTCATAAACTAAACTTTTTTAAAAGGTTTAACAATCTACTTTATTTTTCACATTTATTAGTCATTTGCTCTAGGATGTGCCTTTTTGTATTGTTTTTTAAGTTCAGCTAAACTCGTGTTGGTATAAACCTGAGTCGCAGCCAAACTTGAATGCCCCAACAATTCCTTAACTGTATTCAAATCCGCCCCATTATCTAACAAATGACTTGCAAATGAATGTCTTAACATATGTGGACTAACATCTTGCTTTGTAGTCACCGCACTAAAGTACGAATTAATTATCCGATAAACAAATGTTGGGTACATTTTTTTACCATTTTTGGCTAAAAATAAAAAATCCTCGCTATTTTCATTAACCACTTCCTCTCTCATTTCAAGATACATTTTTAGAATTTCTTCAACCTGAGGAAGCATCGGTATCAATCTTTCTTTGTTGCGTTTTCCGAGAACTTTAATTTGTTTCTGACTGAAATCCAAATCATTAACTTTTAGTGAAATCAACTCTGAGCGTCTCATTCCTGTTGCATAAAGCACCTCTATGATGGTTCTATCCCTAACTTGCTCAAAATCACTCTTATTAGAAAAACAAGACAACGCCCTTTCTATTTCTTTTTCAGAAAAAGGAAGTTTTACTTTTTTTTCTATTTTCAAAGGCATTATCCCTTTTTCAAACGGACTAACTTCAATTTGATTTGTCTTTTTCAAAAATGAATAATAAGCCTTCAAAGCCGATAACTTCCGATTGATACTTCTAAAAGAAATTGATTGATTTGAAAGCTCAATAATCCAACTTCTAACATCATCATAGGAAGCACTTCCCAAACTACATTCCTTTTCTCTCTCGTCATAAACATTCTTTACAAACTTTTCAAAAGCTCTAAGATCGTTTTTATAAGCCTCTATTGTATGTTTTGAATATTTTTTCTCGATGGAGAGGTAATCCATAAACTCAACACACATTACTTCAATTATTTTAATTACACAATCAAATTTTCTACTCCCCTACATTTGGATTTTCCTGCTACGAAGATAAAAAATAAAAGAAGAAATAAGCGTTAAAAAAGAGTTAATTTTCTAAATATATGATTAATTTTTTATATAATAGCTTTAGCACTATTAATCATACGCACAATGTATTAATACTTATCGTTAGCTAATCTTGAAAAAATCAAATATGAAGCTTTTGTAATTTCCACAATTTTTTCCCAATTAAGTTTATCGGAATGATCTGTAGGTTTGTGATAATCAGGATGTCCATCGGTATGAAACCATACAATTGGAATTTTGTGAATTGCAAACGAAGCATTATCACTTCCTCCTATAGGATTATCCCAAGCTCTGTAATCTGGCTGTAAATCAATTTTGTACTTTTGAATGTCTGATTTAAGCCAATCTCCAAAAATGGGATGAGAAGCCGTGTAAAAATACACGAAATAATTAGGTTGTTCTGGACGATTATTTCTCCCTATCATATCATAGTTCAAATATGCTTTAATCTGATTTCGGAAGGAACAATTATCCGTAAAATACTTAGAACCAAGCAATCCTCTTTCTTCTCCGTCCCAAAAAGCAAATATGATTGTTCGCAAAGGCTGTTCTCCAGACTTTTTAAATGCTTTTGCCAACTGTAATACAGCTGAAACACCCGAAGCATTATCATCTGCACCATTATATATTTGGTCTCCTTCAAGATATTTATCCATTCCCAAATGGTCATAATGAGCCCCTACGATAACGTATTCATCTGCTTTTTTACCTTTAATCATTCCCAAAACATTTGCCATTTCCAAGCGATAATGTGTAGTGTTTTTCAAATGATTAATAACAGAATCAACCACAGTGTATCTTTTCGATTCTTTTGACTGACTATCAGCTCTGTAAGCAGAAAAATGTTGTAAATATCCGTCAGAGAAAAATGGTTCTACCCCTATTTGTCTTAACTGCGAAACGATATAGTTTCGAGCTATACGTCCGCCCTGAAATCCTGATTCACGCCCTTCCAAAGCATCATCTGCCAAAAAATTGATGTGTGCTTCTGCTGTTTGTCTGTCAATACTTTTTAATCCTTCTTGAAGAGATTTTTGACCATAACAAACCGAAATACAAAACATTAAATACAAAAGAATATATTTCATTTCAAAACTAATTTTGATTTATACCTAATTTATTCTCAAATGAATTTCGCTTCTTCCTCAAACGAAAATCCATTTAATAAGTCGTTAGCTTTCATACGTTTTTTACCAGGAATTTGCAATTCTAACAAATTTACAAAACCATCTTTTACCGCTACATATATTTGTTTATTTTGCACTTTTATTTTCCCATTAGGAAAAGAATGATTTTCTTCCTGAAAAACAGCATCATATATCTTTATATTCATTTCTTCTCCTTTGTGAGGCAAAATTGTCCAAGCGGTTGGATAAGGACTCATTCCTCGTATTAACCTCTCAATGTTGATGCCTTCCTCTTGCCAATTCACTCTGCAAGTTTCTTTATAAATTTTTGGAGCTTCTGCAAAAAACTCATTCATAGGTTGTTGCATAACTTTGTAAGTTCCTTTTTCTATCTCATCAACTGTTTGTAATACCAACGATGCTCCTTGCACCATTAGTTTATCGTGCAGAGTTCCTGCTGTTTCTCTATCCGAAATCACCATTTCTGACTGTAAAATAATCGCTCCTGTATCTATCTTCTCATCTATAAAAAATGTTGTAACCCCTGTCTTTTTTTCTCCATTAATAATTGCCCAATTAATAGGAGCAGAACCTCTATAATTAGGTAATAATGAAGCGTGTAGGTTAAACGTTCCGTATTTAGGTAACTGCCAGACCACTTTGGGAAGCATACGAAAAGCAACCACAATTTGCAAATCAGGTTTTAATTCTTTCAACGAATTAACAAACTCTTCATTTTTCAAGTTTGTTGGCTGAAATACAGGAAGTTGTTTTTTTTCAGCATATATTTTAACTGGTGAAGATTGTAATTTTTGTCCTCTACCGACAAGTTTATCAGGTATGGTAACAACTCCAACAACATTGTACTCATTTTCAACTAATTGTTTTAAGATTTCCAATGCAAAATCGGGAGTTCCCATAAAAATTATTCTAAGATTTTTCATTAGATGTTTCTTTTTAAGACGTTTTAAGTTGTAAAAACATTATATGCAAAGATACTATTTTTTATCGAACTTGTTATTTGTATAAATCTTTATTTTTACTTATCTTTGCGAATAGAATCATATAAAAAGACAGATTATGGAAATCAACGAAAAAATAAATGAAACCGCACGTATCATACAATCTTACATTTCGGAACACACTCCTGAGTTTGCAGTTATCTTAGGCTCAGGACTTAGCAAACTGCAAGATGAAGTGGAGGTTATTTCAGAAATAAAATATTCAAACATTCCAAATTTCCCAAAATCGACAGTTTCAGGACACACTGGAAAGCTAATTTATGGAAAGATAGAAAATCGTTATGTTTTGATGATGGCTGGTCGGGTACATTATTATGAGGGATATTCTATGCAGGAAGTTACTTTCCCCATTCGTGTATTCCACAAGTTAGGTATTAAGCGATTAATACTTTCGAATGCTTCTGGAGGAGTAAATCCAAACTTCTCAATTGGAGATATTATGATTATTCGTGACCACATTAATTTATTTCCAGAACACCCCCTACGAGGCAAAAATTTAGATCAATTTGGAGTTCGATTTCCTGATATGAGCAAACCTTACAATCACGAAATGATTGCTCAACTAGAAGAAATCGCAAAAAACAACAATATAAAGGTTCAAAAAGGTGTATATGTAGGTTTACAAGGACCTTCGTTTGAAACTCCTGCTGAGTACGGAATGGTTCGAATTTTAGGAGGAGATGCTGTGGGAATGAGTACTGTTCCTGAAACAATTGTTGCCAGACATCAAAATATGGACGTTTGTGCCATTTCTGTAATCACAGATTTAGGAGGCCCTGAAATTTCACCAAACGTTTCTCACGAAGAAGTGCTAAATGCAGCAAACAAAGCAATGCCTAACATCATATTATTAGTAAAGAATCTTATAAAAAACTACAGATAATACACATAAAGTGTTAAAAAACTCTGATAAAAGATAAATTTTCACAATCTTTTATCAGAGTTTTAATTTTAACTTTTCCATAACAACCATATATTTCCCTTTTACCTAATTTTGCACCTTAATTGATGAGATGATTAAATGATGAATAGGCTACTACTTTTACTACTACTCCCCTCTTTTTTAATTTCTTGCAAGAATACTAAACAACAAGATTATGCTTTCCTAAAAGGCTTTTTCCCTAACGCAAAAGACTCACTAATTATCCTGTATCACAATAACAATCCTATTGATACAGTGACTTTCAACGAAAATAAAAAATTTTCATTACGTTTGAGTCTTAGTGAGGGGGAGTTGTATCATTTTGAAGTAGATAACAACTATCAATATATATTTTTGGAGCCAAAAGATAGCCTAATTATTTCTGCTAACGCACTAAATTTTCACGAAACAATATCTTTTTCTGGAAAAGGTGCGGCAGTTAATAGCTTTATATCACAGCAGACTAACGACTTTGATAAGGAAAACCTAACACTAAAAAAGTTTAACTTATTACTGCCCGACGATTACAGAAAAAAAATGGATTCTGTGTATAAAGCGAAAATCCGAATGTATGATGCATTTATAGAAAAAAATCCAGATCTTTCCGAAAAAGCGAAAAATATTGCTTTGGTTAGTTCTACTTTTCCATTATACAAAGAAATGGAAACTTTTGCCTTTGTATTTCAGAAAGATAATCGAAATCCTGCTACAGGCTTTCTGTTACCAAAAAATTTCTATGATTACAGAAGGAAGATAAATTTCAATGATCATTTTTTGGAATATTATCGTCCATACTATGGATATATGGTTATGTTTATCAATAATTTAGCTTTAAAAAAATTAGGACTGAAATCTGGACGTACTGACGTTAATAGAGAGGAAGATTTCCACCTAAAAAAAATTAAAGTAATTGATAGTATTTTTCCTTCTGGAAGTATGAGAGATAACTTGTACAGAAATGCCGCTTACTCATATGTATTTAATATTCAGCACAATGGAGAATGTCAATGTTATGTAGATGAGTTCAATAAATACAATGAGAATAACATACACAAAGCAGAATTGGAATCGTTCTTCAAAAGTACAATAGCTTTGCAAACAGGAAGTATGCCTCCTAATTTTGAAGTTATTGACCTCAAGAAAAATCTTACAAATTTATCTAGAATAGTAAAACCTGAAACCACTGTATATTATTTCTGGTCTGTAAATCAGCCCGAAATGTCGAGTCTAATATTCAACAGAGTTTTACAATTGAGGGCATTATTTCCTGATATTCAATTTACTGGAATTGATGTAGGGCAAGACGTTGAGGAATGGCTCAAAAAAGCTCCTTCCGTTCAAGGTATTGAGCAATTTCACGCTACTGATTTTACGGATTTATCACGTAAATTTCTTATAAATAATATTAGTAAGTCCTTTATACTTGGCAAAGACACACGAATTATTTCAGCTTTTGAAAGCATATTTAGCCCCAATATAGAGAAAATACTCCTTAATAATTAAATAGTCTTTCTACAAAAGCACTTGTTTTTATGTATTCTTTTGAGTACTTTTGTGCTTAATTTTTTTCAGTTTATGCTTGTAAAGATATACGGAAGTGCTGTTTTTGGGGTAGAAGCCACCACCATCACCATTGAAGTCAACATTGATAAAGGCGTTGGATATCATTTGGTGGGGTTACCTGATAGTGCCATTAAAGAAAGTAGCTATCGTATTGGAGCGGCATTACAAAACAATGGCTATAAAATTCCTGGAAAAAAGATTACTATCAATATGGCTCCTGCCGATATGCGTAAAGAAGGCTCAGCGTACGATTTGAGTTTTGCCATCGGGATTTTAGCCGCTAACGGACAAGTACAAGCTGATGATTTAGAGAGATATATCATTATGGGTGAGCTTTCTTTGGACGGAAGTCTTCAGCCTATAAAAGGAGCTTTGCCTATTGCCATACAAGCACGTAAAGAGGGGTTCAAAGGCTTCATTCTACCTGCTCAAAATGCCAAAGAAGCTGCCATAGTTGATAATTTGGAAGTTTACGGCGTTGAAAACATTAAAGATGTGATTGATTTCTTCAACGGAGAAAAAAATCTCGAAAAAACAGAAATCGACACACGAAAAGAATTCTTCAAAAACTTGGATTTTCCTGAATTTGACTTTGCAGATGTTAAAGGACAAGAATCCATAAAACGATGTATGGAAATTGCAGCGGCAGGTGGGCATAATATCATTTTGATTGGTCCTCCTGGTTCAGGTAAAACAATGTTAGCCAAACGATTACCCAGTATTCTTCCACCAATGACCTTACACGAAGCGTTGGAAACCACCAAGATACACAGTGTAGTGGGGCGAATTAAAGAGAGTGGATTGATGAGCCATCGCCCATTTCGCAGTCCGCATCATACCATTTCAGATGTCGCTTTGGTAGGAGGAGGTGCTTATCCGCAGCCAGGTGAAATTTCGTTGGCTCATAATGGCGTTCTTTTTCTTGACGAACTTCCTGAATTTAAGCGTTCTGTATTAGAAGTGATGCGTCAGCCCTTGGAAGACAGAGAAGTAACCATTTCAAGAGCTAAATTTTCGGTTACATATCCTGCTTCATTTACGTTGGTAGCGAGTATGAATCCGAGTCCAAGTGGCTATTTTAACGACCCCGACGCTCCTGTTACCTCAACACCTGCCGAAATGCAGCGTTATCTAAGCAAAATTTCAGGACCTTTGTTAGACCGAATTGATATTCATATTGAGGTAAATCCTGTACCTTTCGAAAAACTTTCGTGTGAGCAAAAAGCTGAAAGTAGCAATGTTATTCGCCAACGAGTGATTGAAGCACGAAATGTTCAGACACAACGATTTAGTGAATATCCTAATATTCATTACAATGCACAAATGAACACCAAACAAATCCGAAAATATTGTAAATTGGACGAGGCTTCGTTAGAACTCCTCAAAAATGCAATGCAACGGCTCAACCTTTCGGCACGTGCTTACGACCGAATTCTGAAAGTAGCCCGAACCATTGCTGATTTAGAAAAATCCGAAAACGTAAAACAACATCACATCGGAGAGGCAATTCAATATCGAAGTTTGGATAGAGAAGGCTGGTTTGGAAAATAACCAATAACTATCTGTTTATAAGAATTTTAAAACTAATTTAAAACATTATGAAAGCATATTTTTCAATAATTTTGGTAGTATTCTTTTTTGCTTCGTGCAAATCGGATAAAGAACTAAGCCCTAACGATGTAAAACATCTCATTTCAGCATATTTAGAAGAAAAACCTTTATACGAAACTGGAAAGTTCAGCACTGACAAACAACGTCTTGAAGCTAAGAAAGATAAAGAACTCATTGAGGCTATTGAAAACTTAGTTGATGATGGATACGTCGAAATTAACAATGAAAAAGTCAGAAAGAAATGGTTCTCAAAGGATAGTGTGTACATAGTTGAACCTACACTGACGAAGTCATCCTTACCCTACATCGTAAGTCACAATAAAAAAACTTCTATCGTAAAAACAATCATTTACAAACTAAATGAAGAGCAAATAAATATAGAAAAAAATAACGAGAAAACAGCTATTTGCACTGCCATATTGGATAAGGAAAAAACTCCATTTTATCACTTTGGTAAAGACCCAAATCCAAAATTAATGTTTATCAGTCGTAAATTTAAGCTAAAATATGATGAAAACTCTGGTTGGAAAATTGTAAAATAGATATGAAAAACTTAATCTCCCTGACACTTTTCCAAGCTCTATCAAGTGTTATTTCAAGCGTTTTAATTTCAAAAATGTCATTTATTGGGCGTGTTGGTATCAGCACGATGTATCGTGAATAC
This sequence comes from Capnocytophaga cynodegmi, assembly GCF_002302475.1. Taxonomy (NCBI): domain Bacteria; kingdom Pseudomonadati; phylum Bacteroidota; class Flavobacteriia; order Flavobacteriales; family Flavobacteriaceae; genus Capnocytophaga; species Capnocytophaga cynodegmi. The sequence continues at coordinate 2,251,317 of NZ_CP022378.1, read as the reverse complement.
TTGATTTTCAAAACGTGGTGGAAAACAGCTTTGTTACTTTTTACTATACAAATTGTATTAATTTTAATAATACAACTTTCAAAAAAAATAAATCCAAAAGTTAAAATTTCAATTTGTATTCTGTTTATTATCATAGGAATAGCAGGAACATACCTTACATATATTGATTTTACGACTACCAATCATAAAATGATGAAATTCAGCTTCCATTCTGGGTTTTATTTATTTTGGCTAAGTTGGTTTATAACTTGTGTATATTTTCTATTTTTTGATAAGACAAGAAAATTAAATAGGAAAATTCCTGCTGATATTTTAAAAAACACAGAACAAGAATCCATTCAAGATTAAACAATTAAACTCATTATGAAGCGACCTGCCATAGAACTCGCACAAATGGTTATTCTGGCTTGTAAAGCGAAAAATATAAACCATATTGTAATATCGCCTGGCTCCAGAAATGCTCCCCTAACTATCGGGTTTTCAAACGATTTCTTTTTTACCTGTTACAGCATTGTTGACGAGCGTTGTGCTGCATTTTTTGCATTGGGAATTGCTCAGCAAATCAAGCGTCCTGTAGCAGTTGTCTGTACCTCTGGCTCAGCTCTGTTGAATTACTATCCTGCTGTAAGTGAGGCTTTTTATAGCGATATTCCTTTAGTTGTAATTTCTGCTGATCGCCCTTTGGATAAAATTGATATTGGAGATGGACAAACCATTCGTCAGCAAAATGTTTTTGCCAATCATAGTGCTTATAACGCAAATTTATCTGACAAAACATCAAATAATAAAAGTAATGAATATGAGCTAAATAGGGCTTTAAATACAGCTATAAAACAACAAGCTCCTGTTCATATAAACGTACCTTTCGAAGAACCTTTGTATCTAACTACAGAAAAATCATATTCTTTTGAAAATCAAATTATTGAAAAACTAGAGCCTTATATAAATCCGAAAGAAAAAGCGGATTTTGTTAAAAATTGGAACAAATCGGCAAAAAAAATGGTTTTGGTTGGTGTTTTAGCTCCTAATAGTCTGGAAAAAAGGCACATAGAACTTTTAGCCAACGACCCTTCTGTTTTGATTTTAACTGAAACGACCTCAAATCTTCATAATGATAATTTTATCCCTTATATTGATAAATTATTGACTTTCACAGAAAAAGATAAAACTCTGAAAGAAGAATTACGTCCAGAATTATTACTTACTTTTGGAGGTTTGGTTGTTTCAAAAAAAATAAAGGAATTTTTACGAAAATTTCAACCTAAACATCACTATCACATTGATTTATACAAAGGTTATGATTCCTACTTTTGCTTAACAAATCATTTCCAAACAGATATAAATTTCTTTTTTGATTCTTTAAGTTCTGAATTACAAAAAAATGATTCAGAATACAAACGTAAATGGCTCACAATCAATGAAGAAATACATAAAAAACATTTAGAATATATTTCTGAAATTCCGTATTCTGATTTAAAAATATATAAAGAAATATTTAGAAAAATACCTGATAACCAATTAGTTCAATTAAGTAACAGTTCCACAGTTCGTTATGCTCAACTTTTCAAACTAAATCCTTCTTGGAAAATTTTTTGTAATCGAGGTACAAGCGGTATTGATGGAAGTGTATCAACTGCAATTGGTGCCGCAGTAGGAAGTAAAACCCCTACTCTACTGATTACTGGAGACTTAAGTTTTTTCTACGATAGTAATGGTCTTTGGAACAGATATACTCCAAAAAATTTCCGTATCATACTGATTAACAATCAAGGAGGAGGAATTTTCCGAATTTTGCCAGGAGACAAATCTGATAAAAATTTTGAAACATATTTTGAAACCCCTCACCAACTTACTGCAGAACATTTATGCAAAATGTATCAGTGGGGCTATTCTCAAACAAATGATTTAGAGTCTTTAAAAATTGAATTAAAAACTTTCTTTAATGATTCTGAACGTCCTAAACTATTAGAAATCAACACTCCTCGTTTAGAAAACGATAAAGTTTTGTTAAACTATTTTCATTTCTTGAAAAATTGATTTAGCTTTACGCTTTAATTATTAAAACAAAAGTCAATATGAGTAAAAGAGACGAACTTATTGAATTGTATGCCAAAGATTTAAAGGAGAAATGTGGTGTAACACCTGATTTAGACTTCTTAAAAAAAGTAACGATTGGTTTGGGACCTTCAATCTATAATGCTGATTCATCAACAGTTGCAGGTTCAGACAAAACTGAATTGGATCGTGTAAAGCAAAATTTCTTAATCAAAAAACTTGGTTTGAAAGATGGTCCAGAATTAGATAATGCCATTGAATCTGTAATCGAAACGTACGGAAAATCAAACAAAAGTAAACATCGTGCAGTTGTTTACTATCTGTTGGCAAAGCATTTCAAAAAAGAAGGAGTTTACGAAAAGTAAAACTTAAAAAAATTAGAAAAGAGCTATCGAAAAAGATAGCTTTTTTTGATTTATAAATTCAATGTTATGAGTATAAAAATTAAAATTGAGCAACTCAGAGCAGAACTCAATCAACATAATTACAACTACTATATTTTAGATAATCCGACTATTTCAGATTATGAATTTGACCTGAAACTAAGAGAGTTACAAGAGTTAGAGAAAACTTATCCTGAATTTTATGATGAAAACTCTCCAACGGTTCGTGTAGGTGGGACTATTACCAAAAATTTCAAAACTATTGCACACGAATTTCGGATGTATTCGCTTGATAATTCATATTCTAAAGAAGACTTAGAAGATTGGGAAAAACGAGTTATCAAAGCGATCGGCACCGATAAAATTGCCTTTACCTGTGAGTTAAAATATGATGGGGCTTCGGTAAGTCTATATTATGAAAATGGAAAGTTGATACAAGCAACCACACGAGGAGACGGTTTTCAGGGAGATGAAATTACGGCTAATGTACGTACCATCAGAAGTGTACCTTTACAATTACAAGGTAACTATCCTGAAAAATTTCACATACGGGGAGAAATTATCTTACCTAAAAAAGGATTTGAGCAAATGAATAAAGAGCGTGTAGATGCAGGTGAAGACCCATATATGAATCCTCGAAATACTGCCAGTGGAAGCCTCAAATTACAAGACACAGCCGAGGTGGCTAAACGTCCACTTGATTGTTTACTCTATTCTTTGATTGGAAATACTGGAATATCAACACAATATGAAGGACTACAAAAAGCACGTGAATGGGGATTTAAAGTTCCTAAAGAATCCAAATTATGCCATTCTACACAAGAGGTAATGGATTTTGTAAACTATTGGGACGAACATCGTCACGATTTACCTTATGAAATTGACGGAGTGGTAGTAAAAGTAAACGATATTCAACAACAAGAGGAATTAGGATATACCTCAAAATCACCACGTTGGGCAATTGCTTATAAATTCAAAGCTGAACAAGTAAGTACAATATTGGAAAGCATTTCCTATCAGGTTGGGCGTACGGGAGCCATTACACCCGTTGCCAATCTGAAACCTGTTTTACTGGCTGGAACCATCGTGAAAAGAGCTTCATTGCATAATGCAGACCAAATTGCGAAATTAGACGTTCGTGTTGGCGACTCAGTGTATGTAGAAAAGGGAGGTGAGATCATTCCAAAAATTATAGGTGTAAATCTTGAAAAACGTCCTGAAAATTCCAACCCAACTATCTATATATCAAATTGTCCAGAGTGTGGAACAGATTTAATTCGCAATGAAGGAGAAGCACAACACTACTGCCCTAATACCAATGCCTGTCCGCCTCAAATTACGGGAAAAATACAACATTTTATTTCCCGAAAAGCAATGGACATTGAAGGTTTAGGTGGGGAAACAGTGGAGTTGCTTTTTAGAGAAGGACTTATAAAAAATTATGCAGATTTGTACGAAATCACTATTCCGCAGTTGTTACCTTTGGAACGTATGGCTGAAAAAAGTGCTGAAAACATAGTTAAAGGCATTGAAAAATCAAAAGAAATTTCGTTTGAACGTGTGCTTTTTGCTCTCGGAATACGTTATGTAGGGGAAACCGTAGCAAAGAAATTAGTCCGTCATTATAAAAATATTGATAACTTACAAAATGCTACATTAGAAGAACTTACACAAGTAGATGAAATTGGGAATCGGATTGCAGAAAGTATTATTTCTTTCTTTAGTGATGAACAGAATCAACTTCTTATAGAGCAATTAAAAAATCACGGATTGCAATTTTCAGTTTCAGAAGAAAATATACAAAATCAAACCGACAAACTAAAAGGTTTAACTATTGTAGTATCAGGAGTTTTCCAGATTTTCTCTCGTGATGAAATTAAAAATCTGATTGAACAAAACGGCGGAAAAGTAGGTTCATCTATCTCATCTAAAACTAGTTACGTAATTGTAGGGGATAATATGGGACCAAGTAAAAAAGAAAAAGCAGAAAAATTAGGTATCCCAATGATTAGCGAAACTGATTTTCAGCAAATGATTGAAAAATAATAATTATCAATATTTTCTTTTTCATATTGACCTCTTTTCTGAGGTCGATTTTCTTTTATAAATCAAAGCACTAAAAATCAATACAATAGTCGTATCTCCTTTAAAGCAAATTGTTTGATTTCATCATTTTCTGTTTCAACAAGAAGCTCCCCTGAAGGAAGTACACCTCTTATGATTCCTGAAAAATCTTTTCCATTTTTCGGACGAAAAGCAGAAATTTTATTCAACTGGAAAAGGTATTTTTGATAAATTGGATAAATATCTGCAAATTGCGATTCTTCCAACTTTGTGAATTCTTTCTGTAAATTGAAAAGAATAGATTTCATAACAGACTCTATATCATATTGTTTTCTAGTGATTTTTTGAAGAGATGAGGCTCTTGGCAATTCAGAAAAATCCGTCTGATTAATATTCAAACCTATTCCTATAATACTTTTTTCTATATTCGTACCTCTAATCACATTTTCAATTAAAATTCCACCTATTTTGTGTTTCTCTAACAAAATATCATTAGGCCATTTTATCTTTACATTTGAAATTGCCATTTCTTCAATAGTTTTCGCAACCGCTATGGCTGTGAGCATATTCAGTAGGAAATATTGTGTTAAATCAAATTTCTTATGTAAAAATAAAACACTAAAAGTCAGATTTTTAAAAGATTCAGTTACCCACTTGGCTCCATACTGCCCCACTCCATTAGTTTGATTTGGAGTCCAGACAACTAAAAAATTTGGCAATTTTTCTTCTGAATTTGCTAATTTTTTTAAATAATTATTGGTGGAATCTATAGTATCAAGTTTAATAATATTCATATTTAGTGGCAAACTAATAAAACAACAAACTAAATGTTTAATATTTCCAAAAAAACACTTTCTTCAGATTTACTTATAAACTCAGTTTCAATGGGCAGATAATAAATATTAATTAATTGATTTTGCAAACGAACAAAATCTTTTTCCGTAGTTAATATTCGTGATTCTCTTTTCAATTTTTCTATTTCTGAATTTGTAAAATTATGATGGTCAGGAAATTGTAAATGTTTGTAATTAGCCTGATTATCCTCTAAAAACTGAATTAACGGAAGAGGATTTGCAATTCCTGTAACAAGCACAAAAGGCATTTTCAAAAAATCGTACAAATTAATCGTTTCTTTTTGTGAATATATCTTTTTAGAGTAAGAAATTGTTGTTAAAACCACCTTTTGTGTTACATTTCTTTTCAATTTTTCTGTAATTTCTTTACGCTTTTCCTCCGAAATATTGGTCGGACATTTAGTAACAACAACCACATCTGCTTTTTTAACTCTTGAAACAACATCTCTCAAATTTCCTGTTGGCAAAAGATAATCATCTGAATATAAGTTGTTATACGAAGTTAATACAATATTCTTTTGAGCTTTTATCCTCCTATGCTGAAAAGCATCGTCAAGCAAAATAACATCAGGAGGATTTTGCAATTTTAGCAATTTTTCAACACCTCTAACTCTATCAGAATCAACTGCCAAAATAATTTCAGGATATTTTCTCCAAAATTGAAATGGTTCGTCACCCAAATCAAGAACTGTAGATTTTTCATTTGCAAGTATAAAGCCTCTTGTCTTTCGTTTATAACCACGACTGATAACTCCTACTCTTTTATAAGATTGAAGATTCTTTATCAAGTATTCTATCATTGGAGTTTTTCCCGTACCTCCAACACTCAAATTTCCTACACAGATAATTGGAACATTGAATGTTGTAGAACTAAATATCCCATAATCGTACAACAAATGACGTAAACGAACTACCGCTCCATACAAAATGGAAATTGGAAAAAGCAAATAGCGTAAAAATTGTATCATTTTCGTTTTTTTGCAAAAAATAAAACCAAACGGCAAAATTAAGCAAAAAGCTGTAATATACACATTATAAGAGACTTTATTTTTACCAGGAGTGGCTTTCTGTAAAGAAATTATGGCACTTTCTCAAAAAATAGAATAGAATAGTATCTCACTAAAAAAACAAAAAATAAATAACGTGTAAAATATCAAACTTCATTTTATACATTTGATTTACAATTTATTAAAAAGTACATTATGAAAATAGACAAAAAATTTATCGATTTATTTTTTTAGACAAGTCTAAATTATTATTTTTGCTAATCTAAACAAGATAAGAGACTGATAATATTAAAAAACTAAAAACCAATAAACTAACTAATTTAATTATAAGTAAAATGAAAATCAATCACACACTTCCAGAGCTTCCATATGATAAAAACGCTCTAAACCCGATTATTACGGAGGAAACTTTTGACTATCACTACGGCAAGCATCACGCTGCCTATGTAAACAACCTTGCTGGATTGGTAAAAGATACAGAATGGGTAGAAAAAGACATCGTGGACATCATCCGAAAAAGCCACGCACAAAACAATGTAGCTATTTTCAACAATGCGGCTCAACATTGGAATCATTCCTTTTTTTGGAATTGTCTGTCGCCCGATGGCGGAAAAAATCCTACGGGAAAAATAGCCGAACTCATCCACCGTGATTTCGGAAATTTTGAAAATTTTAAAGAACAATTCTCTACCACTGCCGTAAAATTATTCGGTGCTGGTTGGGCTTGGCTGGCTCAAAATCAGGAAGGAAAACTAGAAATCCTCTCAATGAAAGATGCCTACACTCCTCTTACCGAAAACAAAACGCCTATTCTCACCCTTGATGTATGGGAACACGCTTACTATATCGATTACCGAAATGCAAGACCCAAATTCGTAGAAGGCTTCTGGGAATTGGTCAATTGGAATTTTGCTAACCAAAATCTAAAATAATATGAGTGATACTTGTGTAAATCATATCGAAAATTATTGGAAATTTTTGACAGAAGAAGCTAATAAATTTTTCGATGAAGGAAATTACGAACTTGCTTTAGATGGCTACCTAAACGCCTTATATAGAGCAGAAGTATTGAATAGCAATTTGCCAGATTGTGTGCGATTAAAAGTGCCTTTCATACAAGTATATACCATTTCGTGTTACAATTTGGCAAATTGTTATCAAGAAGTTAAGGATTTGAACAGAGCCGAAGAGATATTGCAAAAAGCAATACATTTTCTTTTGCATTTCTATCAGAAGGATTATCAAAAGGAAATCATTGAAAAAGAATTAAGAAAATCTATTCTCAATTACCTTAGTTTTACTCAAAAAAGTAATGTTAGAACATCAAAGACAGATGCTTTCTTAACTTATTTAAAAAATCAAATAACAAAAAATAATTTACAAAATATAAAAACATTTGATTATGTGCAATTCAATTAAAAAACTGATTCAGAGAGAACAATTACAACTCATTCAAAAAGGAATACTAAGTATTGGGGACAAATTACCTGAATTTACTAAAAAAGCCGTTATTTCTACAAAACAAGGCATAGAAATTTCTGAAATTACAAATAACTATGCAACGGAGCAAGGAAAGTGGATGGTGCTTTTTTGGTGGCCCAAAGATTTTACTTTTGTCTGCCCAACAGAAATTGTAGAATTCAACAAAAACAACGAAAAATTCGCAGAGAGAAATGCTTTGCTGATTGGTGCTTCAACTGATACTGAATATGTACATTTAGGGTGGAGACAAAATCATCCCCAATTAGCAGACCTTTCTATCCCAATGCTTGCTGATACTTCCAAATCTTTATCCGAAGAAATGGGAATTTTAAACTGCGAAGAAAAAGTTGCTTATCGAGCTACTTTTATCATTGACCCACAAGGAATTATACAATGGCTAAGCGTTTATCCTATGAATGTAGGAAGAAATGTAGAGGAAGTACTTCGTGTATTAGATGCTCTCCAAACGGAAGAATTAACTGCCTGTGGATGGAAAGCAGGAGAACAAACACTCTCCCAACAATTAAAAAATCAATAAAATGACCGATAATAACCTTTATACAGAACTCAAACGATATACCCACAATTCACCATCTGAAAAAGGCGCAATAATCCGATTTATTCGTAACGAAAAAGATTTGCATAAGATTGATATTCAGGAAAATTTAAAATCAGAAATTCGTCAATCATTCGACAAGAAAGAGAATAAACATTGGTGTCTTTGGCAAGAAGAAAAAAGTCTGCTGGTAGCCGTTTCTAAAGATGAATTAGAAGATTTAAGACAAATAGGTGCGAATGTTATAGGCTCATTACAGCCTTACGCTGCCTCTCCCTCTACAGAAGTGGTATTCGAAAATCTAGAAATGTTTTCCGAAAAAGAAAAATACGCTCTCTTGGAAGGTATGTTGCTTAGCAGTTATCATTTTGATAAATATCTATCCCAAAAAAGGGAAGGCAAAATCACGCTATTTATTTCAGAAACCGCAGTTTCAGAACAGCAATACAAGGAACTTAATATACTTCTCGAAGCCATTTCCCTCACCAAAAACGCAGTGAATGAACCTGTTAATTATATGGACGCACTCAAATTTTCAGAATGGGCACAAGAAGCAGGTGAAAAATTCGGTTTTGAAACGGAAATTCTTCATAAAAAGCAAATCGAAACCCTGAAAATGGGCGGTTTGCTTGGGGTAAATAAAGGTTCGGAAATACCACCCACTTTTAATATTATGCACTACAAACCGAAAAATGCAGTAAATAGTCAGCCATTAGTTTTGGTAGGCAAAGGCGTAATGTTCGATACGGGCGGTTACTCACTCAAAGTGGGTGGCGTAATGAGTACAATGAAATGCGATATGGCAGGTGGTGCAGCCGTTCTAGGAGCGATGTGTGCCATTGCAGGCAATCAATTACCTTATTATGTCATCGGTATTGTACCCGCTACGGATAATAAAATCAGCTCCAATGCCTTAGTGGTAGATGATGTGATTACCATAATGGACGGCACAACGGTAGAAGTCCAAAATACCGATGCCGAAGGACGGCTTGTACTCGCCGATGCTCTGTGCTATGCGAAAAAATTCAACCCCGAATTGGTGATTGATATGGCTACGCTCACAGGAGCTTCGGCAGCAATCACGGGCAGTTTTGGTATTGCAGGACTTTCCAACCATCAAGAAAGTATCGATGCTCTAAAATCCATAGGCGAAGAGGTTTATGAACGCATTGTACAGCTCCCTCTTTGGAAAGAATATGCCGAACTCATAAAATCTGATATTGCCGACCTTAAAAACATTGGCGGACCAATTGGCGGAGTCAGTACAGCAGCTAAATTTTTGGAACATTTTACCGATTACCCTTGGGTGCATCTCGACATTGCAGGAGCAGCTTTTCTCAAAGACAAAAAAGGCTATAAACAAAGCGGAGCAACCGCCGTTCCCGTAAGATTAATATATGAATTTGTAAAAAGTAAATGCTAATGAAAATCAAAAATTTATTCATCGTATTATTAGGTATAGGAGGTACATTGTTGTACTCTTGTAAAAATGAAAAATCATCTTTTGAACCCGTTGAAAATTCAGTAAAAGTAGAATGGACAGCATATAAAACTACCGACAAATTACCTGTAAAAGGAACTTTTGAATCGGTGGATTTAATTAATCTTTCTGAGGGAAAATCCGTTGAAAATTTTTTAAACAATGCCGAGTTTTCTATTAATGCCTTAAAGTTGTCAACAGGAGACCTTTCCAGAGATGAAAAAATTAAAAATTTTTTCTTCGGATTGATGAATGAAGCAGGAAAAATATCGGGAAAATTCATTTTTGAAAATCATCAATGGACTATAAAGCTAAGAATGAATGGGATTAGTGTAAATAATATTCCAGCAGAAATTCAATTCAAAGATAATTTATTGAAGGTCAAATCTTCCATCTATTTAAAAGAATTTGAAGCTTTGAAAGCCTTAGAAGTGCTTAACTCAGTTTGTTTCGATTTGCATAAAGGTGCTGATGGAATAAGTAAAGTATGGGAAAATATTGATATACAAGCATCTGTGAAATTAAAAGAAGCTAAAAAATGATTACCGAACCTCTTTTAATAGAAAACAAAGACCGCTTTGTCATTTTTCCTATACAGCACAACGATATTTGGCAATTCTACAAAAACGCCGAAGCCAGTTTCTGGACGGCAGAAGAAGTGGATTTATCACCCGACCTCCACGATTGGCAAAACAAACTCAATGATAACGAACGATTTTTCATCTCGCGGGTGTTGGCGTTTTTTGCCGCCAGCGATGGCATCGTCAATGAAAACCTTGCTATCAACTTCCTCCAAGAGGTGCAATATCCTGAGGCACGATGTTTCTACGGATTTCAAATTATGATTGAAAACATTCATTCCGAAATGTACTCGCTCCTCATCGATACTTATGTAAAAGACCCTACCGAAAAAGACTATTTGCTTCGTGCCATCGAAACCATTCCGTGCGTTACCAAAAAAGCAAAATGGGCGTTGCGATGGATTACCAAAGGAAGTTTTGCCGAACGGCTCATCGCTTTTGCTGCCGTGGAAGGTATCTTCTTTTCAGGAAGTTTTTGCTCTATTTTCTGGCTCAAAAAACGCGGATTGATGCCGGGACTCACCTTTTCTAACGAGCTCATCAGTCGGGACGAAGGTTTGCACTGCGATTTTGCTTGCTTACTCTATGCCAATCACCTACAAAACAAACTTTCAGAAGAAACCGTAAGAGAAATCATCGTAGATGCCGTTGCCATTGAAAAAGAATTTGTTACCGATGCACTCCCTGTGAAACTCATTGGGATGAATGCCGAACTGATGTGCCAATACATTGAGTTTGTTGCCGATAGATTGCTCGTTGCTTTGGGCTGTAATAAAGTATGGAACGCCACCAATCCGTTTGATTTTATGGAACTTATTTCTTTGCAAGGAAAAACCAATTTCTTTGAACGGCGTGTGGGTGAATATCAAAAAACAGGCGTAGCACAAAGCAGTAGCGAACAAAACGCTTTTTCACTGGATGAAGATTTTTAAGTAATTGTTAATTAACAATTAATCATTAACCATTAAAAAATGAAACTCCCCATTTTTGCTTACGGAAACAATGTACTGAAGACTAAGGCAGAAGCTGTAACACCCGATTTTCCCAATTTGAACGAACTCATCGACAATATGTGGGAAACGATGGAAAAAGCCAATGGCTGTGGATTGGCAGCACCACAAGTGGGTAAATCTTTGCGGTTGTTCGTTGCCGATTCAAAGGTGCTTTACGATGTGATGAACGAGGACGAACGAGCCGAACTTTTTGAACCCAACGATACAGGTATTCGGCGGGTGTTTATCAATCCGCAAATAAAAAATCTTTCCGAAGAACAATGGGAAGAAGCAGAAGGCTGTTTGAGTTTGCCCTTTTTATCAGGAAAAGTAGCCCGTTCGTGGTCGGTGGAATTGAGCTATCAAAACGAACAATTTGAAACCATCACCCAAACTTTTAGCGGAATGACCGCACGCGTGATTCTCCACGAATACGACCACTTGGAAGGCATTCTCTACATTGACCGAGTGAAACCCTTGGCGAAAAAACTGATGCAATCCAAACTCCAAAAACTATTGAAAGGAAATCTAGTTCCTGCTTATGCTATGAAATTCAAATAAAAAAAGAAATGTTTGTAATAAAGAGAAACGGAAAAAAAGAAGCCGTTCATTTTAATAAAATCACGGCGCGTATCCATAAACTTATCTACGGCTTATCAATTTCGGAAAAAGATGTAATTGAAATTGCTAAAAAAGTCATTCAAGGGATTTACGACAATGTTACCACTACCGAACTGGACAACCTTGCGGCAGAAACCGCCGCCGCACAAACTACCATTCACCCTGATTTTTCGGTCTTGGCGGCACGCATCGCCGTGAGCAATTTGCACAAAAACACTCTTAAATCGTTTTCAAAAACCGCTCAATTGCTCTACGAATACACCGACCCCATAACCCAAACCCACGCACCTCTCATCTCGGAGGAAATTTATAAGATCATTCGTAAAAACGCCGATGAACTCGACAGTAGCCTCATCTACGACCGCGATTATAATTTTGATTACTTCGGATTTAAAACCTTGGAGCGTTCCTACCTCATTCGCACCAACGGAAAGGTAACCGAACGCTCACAACACCTCTTTATGCGTGTAGCCTTGGGCATTCACAAAGAGGATATTCAGGCGGCCATCGAAACTTACAACCTGATGAGCGAAAAATGGTTTATCCACGCCACGCCAACGCTCTTCAATGCGGGTACGCCCAAACCGCAAATGTCGTCGTGCTTCCTACTGAGTATGACCGAAGACAGCATCGCTGGCATTTTTGACACCCTTAAACGCTGTGCTTTGATTTCGCAATCCGCAGGAGGTATTGGTGTGAGCATTCATAACATTCGTTCTACAGGGAGCTACATCAAAGGTACAGGCGGAATTTCCAACGGCATTATTCCGATGCTTCGCGTGTTCAATGACACCGCTCGGTATGTAGATCAAGGCGGCGGCAAACGCAAAGGTGCTATTGCCGTTTATATTGAACCGTGGCACTCGGATATTTTTGATTTTATTGATATTCGTAAAAATCATGGTAAGGAGGAGATGCGCGCAAGGGATTTATTTCCTGCCCTTTGGATTCCTGACCTCTTTATGCAACGCGTAGAAGCCGACCAAATGTGGTCGCTCTTTGACCCCAACGAAGCACAAGGGCTGTACGAGGTGTATGGCGAAAAATTCAACGAACTTTATACCACTTACGAAAACGAAGGAAAATTTCGCAAGCAAATCAAGGCACGCGAACTCTGGACAGCCATTCTCGAAGCTCAAATCGAAACCGGTACACCTTATATGTGCTACAAAGATGCCGTGAATGAAAAATCAAACCAAAAGAACATTGGTACGATACGAAGCTCCAACCTCTGCACCGAAATTATGGAATACACCAACGCCGATGAGGTGGCGGTGTGCAATTTGGCTTCCTTGGCTTTGCCTCGCTATGTTTCGGACAAGGGCTTTGATTTTCAAAAACTCTATGAAGTAACCAAAATCGTTACGCGAAATCTCAACAAAATAATTGACGAAAATTATTATCCCATTCCCGAAACCAAAACTTCTAATGACCGCCACCGTCCGATAGGTTTAGGTGTGCAAGGATTGGCAGATGTGTTTTTACTTCTTCGTTTGCCCTTTGAAAGCCCAGAAGCACGAAAGCTCAATAAGGATATTTTTGAGACCATTTATTTTGCTTCGATGGAAGCCTCTATGGAATTGGCAAAGGAGCAAGGAGCGTACAGTTCGTTTGCGGGTTCGCCTCTTTCGGAAGGAAAATTTCAGTTTGATTTATGGCAAATAGCCCCTTCTGACCGCTGGGATTGGGAAAAACTTCGCAACGAAGTGATGACCCACGGCGTACGCAATTCGCTCCTTTTAGCACCGATGCCCACCGCCTCTACTTCGCAAATTTTGGGCAACAATGAGTGCTTTGAGCCTTACACCAGTAATATTTATAATCGCCGTGTGCTTTCGGGTGAATTTGTGGTGGTGAATAAATTCTTACTCAAAGACCTCATCGAATTGGGCTTGTGGAACCCCACGATGAAAAACAAGCTCATCGCCGAAAATGGCTCGGTGCAAAACATTCCTGAAATCCCCACCGAACTGAAAGAATTATACAAAACCGTTTGGGAAATCAAACAAAAAACCATTATTGATATGGCGGCGGAGCGAGGTGCCTTTATTTGTCAGTCGCAGTCGCTCAACCTCTTTATGGCAGAGCCGAATTTTGCAAAGCTCACCTCAATGCACTTCCACGCGTGGAAAAGCGGACTGAAAACGGGTATGTACTACCTCCGTACCAAAGCCGCCGTAGATGCCATCAAATTTACCGTAGATACGCAGATGCTTTCAGGACAATCACAAGTAGCTTGCTCACTAGACACCCCAGAGGAATGCCTGGCGTGTGGGAGTTGATAAGTTAAGTTTATTTTCAATATAAAAAATGGAAAACCAATTAAATAACGACTCTATAACTTCTTTGGAAGAAAAGAAACTTGCCATTCGAGAAGTTTATTCTCAATTAGATAAAGAAGTAAGTATTGAAAAAAACATTTCTTTTGGAGAACAATTTGAAGTTTTAGTTTCGTATGTAGATTTTTTGATTCAGACAGATTTCAACAAGCTCATTAATATACTTTATCGGGTAGATGTCTCGGAAGAAAAACTCAAAATAGCCTTGCAAGAAAATAACAACACGCCCATCAGTAGGGTTATCGCTACGATGCTCCTGAAACGCGAACTTGAAAAACGGAAGTGGAGAACTTTGTATAAAAAAAAGCGTAAATATGAGTGAATCTAAAGAACTAACGATTAAGAACAAAGTAATTTCATTAAAATGAAGAGTAAACAGTGTATATATTAAGAATTAGGATAAATGTTTTTCGTTTCAATACTCACATTTTGGTTCGGCGATACTTGAGATTGTCTTACTATTAACCTTTTGAAAGAGGTAGAAGTTTTTTTGCCAATTTGTAAAATAGTTCGTACCCTTTCTACATTGAGTTACAACGTAAAACAAGTAGAATCAATGAAATTATTTCCATCGCTAAATCGTTACCTTATATACTTTGAAAAATAAGTAACTTTTTGATAATAAAAATCATACAAATTTAGTTGGATATTTTTGCAAAAATAAATTATTTAGAACAATAAAAAACGAAAAATTAACGATTTTTTCCCAATTAATTGATTACCTTTGCCCCGTAAAATTTATATATGAATTCATTTAAACAATTAGGGCTTAGTGAACCTATACTCAAGGCCGTAGCTGATATGGGCTTTGAAAATCCTTCTGAAATACAACAAAAAGCAATCCCTTCATTACTTTCTGAGAACATTGATATGGTTGCTTTGGCACAAACAGGAACAGGAAAAACCGCCGCATTCGGCTTTCCTCTTTTACAAAAAATAGACCCAGAAAATCGTGAAACACAAGGACTTATTCTTTCTCCTACACGTGAACTATGTTTGCAGATAGCATCAGAATTAAAACTTTATTCAAAATACATCCCGAAAGTAAATGTAGTTGCTATTTATGGTGGTGCAAGCATTGAAGAACAGGCTCGTAATGTAAAAAAAGGAGCCCAAATTATCGTTGCTACTCCCGGACGTATGCAAGATATGATTCGCAGAAATTTTGTAAACATCTCAAATATAAACTTTTGCATTTTAGATGAAGCCGATGAAATGCTAAATATGGGTTTTTATGAAGATATCACTTCCATTTTGTCACATACTCCAGATACGAAAAACACGTGGCTTTTCTCAGCTACAATGCCCAATGAGGTAGCCAAAATTGCTCGTCAGTTTATGTACAAACCTCTAGAAATTACAGTAGGAGCAAGAAACCAAGCCTCGAATAGTATACGTCACGAGTTCTATGTTGTAAATGGACGACACAGATATGAAGCCCTAAAACGATTGGCTGATGCAAATCCTGATATTTTTTCTGTTGTTTTTTGTAGAACAAAGAAAGATACACAATCTGTTGCAGAAAAATTGATTGAAGACGGATATAATGCAGCAGCACTACACGGTGATTTGAGTCAAAACCAACGTGATTTAGTAATGAAAGCATTCCGTGCCAAACAAATACAAATGCTAATAGCTACAGATGTAGCGGCACGAGGAATTGATGTTGATGATATAACTCACGTTATTCATTATCAGCTACCTGATGAAATCGAAACATACACTCACAGAAGCGGACGCACGGGAAGAGCGGGTAAATCGGGCGTGTCGATGGTTATTATTCCTAAAAGTGAAGTTAAAAAAATAAAAGCCATTGAAAAAATCATTCAGCAACCTTTTGAACTGAAAAAACTACCAAATGGAATTGAAATCTGTGAAATTCAACTATATCATTTGGCTAATAATATCAAAAATATTACTGTAGATCAAGCTATTGAGGATTATTTACCTGCAATAAATGATGTTCTTCAAGGGGTTGACAGAGAAGAACTTATTAAAAAAATGGTTGCAGTGGAATTTAACCGATTCTTCAACTACTATAAAAATTCTAAGGATTTGAATAACTCAGAAGAAAAAGACTTTAATTCGAATGACAATGAAGTCCGATTCTTCATAAACGTAGGAGAAAGAGATGGTTATGATTGGAAAACTTTAAAAGATTTCCTAAAAGCAACTCTTGATTTAGGAAAAGATGATATTTTCAAAGTAGACGTAAAAAATAGTTTCTCTTTCTTTAATACTGAAGCAGAAAATACTGATTTGGTGATGAATATATTTAATGATTTTCAATTAGATGGTCGCTTTATCAACGTAGAAATTTCATCAAAACAAGAAAGAGGAAGAGAACGAGGTAGAAAAAGTCAGAAAGAAAAAAATAGAGACTCAAAAGGCAGAAAACGCAATGAAAAAGCTCGTAATTCTTCTGAAAAACAATCTTCAAAAGGAAAAAGGGAGCAAAAAACCTCACAAGCTTTTGAAAAAGCTTTCAATAAAAGAAAAAAACGAAAATAATTGCATAATGCTTTGATTATTAAGGAGTGGAGAGATATCTTCACTCTTTTTTAATACTCTATAAAATTTGTTAAATAAAAACAAAAAGCAAAGCAGTTTATCATTTATTTGTTTTATTTTCATACCTTTATCCTTTGATTATATAATAATTTTAAAATTCAGAGTAAAAAAACATTATATGAAAAAAATACTATTCATACTAACAATTGTATTTGTTCATCTTGCAGTTGCTCAAGAATCTGAAGTTCAAGGAAATGTATTCAGCGTACAAACAAACAAACCTATTCCCAACGTACATATTTTGAACCTAAACAAGGTTAGAGGAACAACTACTGACAACGATGGTAATTTTAAAATCCGTGCTGCGATAAATGATACTTTGTATTTTTCGTTTTTAGGACATAAATCAATGAAAGTACTGGTAACCAATGATATGCTTAAATTTTCAGGAACTAAAATTGGTATGACAGAACTTGCATACGCATTAGAAGAAGTGGTTATAACTCCTTATAAATTAACAGGTTTCTTAGATATTGACGCAAAAAATATCCCTATAAATGAGAACAAGCGTTACAGTATTTCAGGTTTAGAAATTGGCTATGAAAGTCGTTCAGGCTCAAGTGCTATAAATCGTGTTATTGGATCTATCTTCAATCCTGTTGATTTTCTTTATCGAACGTTCGGTTCAAAAGGAAGAGAAATGAGAAAACTACAAAAAATGCGCGAAGATAACCAGTTAAGTGACCTTCTTGCTACAAAATACGACCGAGAAACTTTATTAGAGCTACTCCAAATAAGCCGAAGTGAACTGGAAGATGTTATTCGTTCGTGCAACTACTCAAATGATTTCATATTGTCAGCCAATGACTTACAGATACTTGAAGCTATCAGCAGTTGTTATGAAGAATATCGAATTCTAAACCGAAAAAACAAATAGCGTTGTATTCTTTCTCTAAAAAATCAAATAATTCCAGAAACAAAACCTTATAATGAAAACAGCAAAAAAAATTTTCAAAATCGGAAGTATAATTCTGATTGTCATAATTTTATCAATGATAGCAATTCCTTATCTCTTTAAAGATACTATCAAAGAAAAAGCAATTGCTTCAGTAAATAAAAATATTAATGCGGTGGCTTCTTTAGAAGATATTTCTGTGAGTTTATTCAGAAACTTTCCAAGAGCTTCTATCGCTCTTACTAACTTCCAGATTATCAACAAAGAACCTTTTGCAGGAGATACATTATTTTCCGCCAAAGAAATGAACTTAAAGGTAAGCATTACTGACTTAATTTCAGGAAATTACAACATTCTTGGGTTCGATTTGAAAGACGCTTCTGTTCTGATACATTTCAATGAAGAAGGAAAGGGAAATTATGATATTGCTATTCCTTCTGAAACTACTACAAGTAAAAGCAATGCCCCAAATACTTTCAACCTGAAAATAGAATCCTATTCAGTCGAAAATATGAATTTTACTTTTAAAAATGATGATGGAAATATGCTTTTAACCCTTGATGAAATCAATCATAAAGGGAGAGGAAATTTTTCTAATGAAATTTTGGATTTGGATACAAAAACCACTGCAAATATCTCTTTTTCGATGGATAAAAGCAATTTTATGAATAAAATTCCCGTTTCGTTAGATGCTATTTTAGGAATTGATTTAAACCAACAAAAGTATACTTTCAAAGAAAATAAAGCTGTCATTAATCGATTAGACCTAGTTTTTGATGGATTTATACAATTACTAGAAAATGGACAACGTTATGACCTGACTTTCAATACTCCTTCTTCTGCTTTTCAAAACTTTTTAGCTCTAATTCCAGAGCAATATTCAAAAAGTATTGAAAATGTGAAAACTACAGGAAATTTCACCGTCAATGGGAATGTAAAAGGAGAATTCACAAAAGAGAAAATCCCGACTTTTGGCATTGAAATGTTTTCACAAAACGCATCACTCAAATATCCTAATTTACCTAAAACGATACAAAATATTAATATTGATTTAAAGGTAAATAACGATACCGGAATTTTGGATGATACAAAGGTTAATCTGAATAAATTCACGATGACCATTGACAAAGACCATTTTTCTGCACGAGCAAATGTGGTTAATCTGATTAAAAATCCCTATATAGATACTGATTTAAAAGGAGTTATAAATTTAGCAAATCTCTCTCAAGCATACCCTATATCTCTGGATAAAAAATTATCAGGAATATTAAAAATGGATATTTCTGCACAATTAGATATGAACTCTGTAGAAAAACAACAATACCAGAATATAAAAAGTCAAGGAAATGCTTCTTTACAGCAATTTGTGTATGATGGGGAAGAATTCGCAAAACCATTCTATATTAATGACGCTGGGCTAAATTTCAGTCCTTCACATATTGAATTAAGTAATTTTTCAGCAAAAACAGGTGAATCAGACATCAATTTAAAAGGAAGATTTGATAATCTTTACGGATTTCTATTTAAAAAAGGAATTTTAGAAGGAAATTTCGTTATGAAATCAGACAAATTAGCTGTAAATGACTTTTTACAACCTTCATCTACACAAAAAAACACAGAATCAGAGTCTAAAACCACAGAAAATTCTAAGGATACTTCTTCTAAAGCTACATTAAAAATTCCTTCTTTCTTGGATTGTACATTTTCTGCTAGTGCCAACACTGTAGTTTATGATAATTTACAACTGAAAAATGTTAGTGGAAAATTGATTGTCAAAGATGAAAAAGTTTCGTTAGAAAATTTAAGTACAGATATTTTTGGAGGAAAAATTGCTATAAGTGGAAATGTTTCAACGAAAGAAAGTATCCCTGATTTTGATGTTAAATTATTAATGAACAAACTGAATGTGCCTGAAGCTTTCAAAAATATTGATATGTTGGCAAAAATAGCTCCAATAGCCAATGTCGTTCAAGGTTTTATAAACACAGACATCAATGTTAGTGGAAAATTAAACGATGATTTAACTCCAAATTTGAATACAATTTCGGGAGGTTTATTCGCTTCACTTATTAATTCCAGAGTTAAAACTGAAGAATCGCCTCTACTTTCATCTTTAGATTCACATTTTTCAGGTTTGAATTTATCAAACTTAAATCTGAATGACTTAAAAACATCTTTACAATTTGAAAATGGAAGAGTAAAATTCAAACCTTTCACTCTGAAATACAAAGATGTAGCTATCAATGTAGATGGTTCACACGGCTTCGACCAAACGATGAATTATCAACTAACATTCAATGTTCCTCCTCAAATGCTTGGAAATGAAGCTAATTCTTTACTATCAAAACTGACACCTGAAAACCAGAAAAAAATTAATAATATTCCTGTAATTGCCTCTGTTGAAGGAACTTTTAAATCACCTAAAGTATCAACCGATATGAAACAAGCTGTTACGAACTTGGTTTCTCAGATAACAGAAGGTCAGATTAACAATTTGAAAATCAAAGGAACCGATGCACTAAAAACGTTAATTTCATCAAAAACAGACTCCACAACAGCAGGAAAAACCAGTAAAATTGTTGATGGATTAATCAGTAATAAAGATAGTGTAATATCCAAAACGAAAGAAGAAGTTAAAGAAAAGGCTAAAGAAGAGGTAAAAAAAGAAGCTAAAAAACAGATAAACAATTTTTTGAAAGGATTGGGAGGAAATAAAAATGAATAGAAATTTACTTGTTTACAATAAAAAAAGCTCGAAATGAATTTCGAGCTTTTTTATTACTATTTAATAGCTTTTATTACAGCTTCAAACTCAGCTTGTGTAGCTTCTTTCAACTCAGACTTTAAGAATTCCACCTGATGGTCTTTTGTGATCTTTGCACTCTTTATAGCATACGCCCATTTTCCGTTGCTTTCAGAAGCAAAAATTACGTGAACATCCAAACCTATCGGTAATAAAGAGTCCACATAAGTCTTCTTAGTTTCATCATACAAACTTCGAGCAAGTCCTGGTACATCTTTATATGATACGTAAACTGAGGAATTTTTATAATCATATTCTGCAGGGACCTTAATTGTTAAAGTTGTTCTTTCACGATTATCACCATAAAAATAATCATAATTGACCCAACCAAACTTACTCACAACTCCGTAGTATACATCATTATAAATCGAAATTCCATCTACAGGTCCATCAATAATTCCTTCTCCTGCTTCTGGATCTTGAAACATCTCATTTACAGCTTCTTCCCAAACCAAGTCTCCTCTATCATTGAAATTTCCATACCAAAGTATCATTTCTTGTTTTGCACCTCCCGTAAATTTTGCAGGCACCTCCAAATTATAAGTACAACGATTGACCAACTCAATTTCTTGACCATTTTGAGTTAATTTCAAATTAAACGCTCCACCTGTAACTAAAAATTTAGCAACTTTTTCATTACTATCCCACCCCATTGTAGCAATATTAGTAGTAAGTAATGAAGATTTATCAAACAACTCAATAAAATCAAACTTTACTTTTCCCTGTACAGGCTTACCTTTAATTACCAAGCATCCTTCTGGGATACGAACCTTTACACCTTTCTCAGATGTAAACTCAATATCACCCATTCCATCAACCTCAAATTCTTTTGTTTGAGTTAATTTATTCAATGCAGTCTCTCTCAAATTTTGAAAACTTGAGGCATTAGGCATAGCAACAACGTTGCTTTCCTTTACATCATCATTATCTTTACAACCTACTAAAAGTACTGTAAAAATAAAAAGCAAACCAAAATAATTTTTTTTCTTCATTTTTTATTTGTTTTTAAATGTTAATATGTTTTATAATGCAAAAATTATGCCCAATTATGTTAATAAATCAAAATTTATTGATAAAAAAGAAGATTATCTATAAAAATAGATAATCTTCTTTTACAAAATATATGACCTAATAAATTTAATCTCTAATTAAATTATAATTTTGGTGCTCCTTTAAGTACCTGTGCATCAGCTCCTTCTTCAAATCCTTTATCTTTGAAGTTTTGTAAGAATGCTTCCGCTAATTCTTTTGATTTAGCTGCGAATTGAGCTTTATCGTCCCAAGTATTTTCAGGATTCAAAATAGCTTGGTCAGAAACACCTTCGCAAGATTGTGGCACTCCAAATCCGAAAATTGGTAACTCTTTGTACTCAACTTTGTCTAAAGCTCCTGTAAGGGCAGCAGTAATCAAAGCACGAGTATCTTTCAAGCTGCAACGTTTCATTTTTCCGTTGTAACCTGTATTTACTAACCATACGTTTACGCCTGATTTCTCGATTTTTTCAGCCAACATTTTACCATATTCAGCTGGGTGAAGTGGCATAAATGCTGCTCCGAAACAAGCTGAGAACGTTTTTTGTGGTGTAGTAATTCCTACCTCTGTTCCTGCAACTTTTGAAGTATATCCTGAAACGAACTGATAAGCAGCTTGTTCTGGAGTCAATTTAGAGATTGGAGGCAATACTCCGTAAGCATCAAAAGTTAAGAAGAATATATTTTTAGGATTTTTACCTATTGAACCAGGTTGAATATTAGCTATGTGGTGAATTGGATACGAAACACGTGTATTTTCAGTGATTGAAGTATCTGCAAAATCAACCTCTCCGTTATGCATAATCACGTTTTCGAGGATAGCTCCTTTTTTGATAGCTGCGAAAATTTCAGGCTCTTTTTCAGGAGTCAAATCAACTACTTTTGCGTAGCAACCACCTTCAAAGTTAAACACTGTGTTTTCAGGTGTCCATCCGTGCTCGTCATCTCCGATTAAGTGACGGTTAGGGTCAGCTGAAAGCGTTGTTTTACCAGTTCCTGAAAGTCCGAAGAAAATCGCTGTATCGCCATCTTTACCAACGTTTGCAGAACAGTGCATCGGCATTGTGTTTTTGAATACAGGAAGTACGAAGTTAAGTGCAGAGAAAATACCTTTTTTCATTTCTCCTGGATATCCTGTTCCACCGATTAAAGCGATTTTTCTAGTAAAGTTCAAAATAGCAAAGTTTGATTGACGAGTTCCGTCAACAGCTGGGTCAGCCAAGAATCCTGGTGCGTTGATTACCAACCACTCTTCTTTGAAGTTTTCTACTTCGCTATCTTCCAAACGAAGGAACATATTGTAAACGAATTGTGCACTCCAAGGAAGTTCAGCAATAGTACGAACATTTGTACGATAGTTAGGGTCAGCACAAACATATCCGTCGTGAACGAACAATTCTTTTCCAGAAAGATATGCCATTACTTTATCATAAAGAGCGTCAAATTTTGCTGAATCGAAAGGAATATTTACTTTTCCCCACCATACGCGGTCTTTTGTAATGTCGTCTTTTACGATGAAACGGTCTTGTGGAGAACGTCCTGTAAATTTCCCTGTTTTGATAGATAAAGCTCCAGAGTTAGCTTCTTCAGCTACACCTTTTGCGATAGCTTCTTTGTGCAACTCGTCGGCAGAAAGTTGGTAGCGTACGTTTGCATTTTTGATTCCGTAATTCTCAACTGAAATTGTTTTTGATTTACTCATAATTTTGATTTTATAATTATTATATTGTTAATTCTAAATAATCCCCTTTTTAATTTGGCGATGTAAAAGTACAAATAAAACTTGAAATAAAAAATCAAATTCACATTTTTTTTGCCCTAAAAATGAAAATTTAATACTTACATAACATTGGAAGACAAAACTAATTGTAATACTGATTGATATGTTTTCAATCAATTTTGAAAACTAATAAAGATAAGAATCAAAGCACAAAAACTGTTTTGCTTTCTATTTTAAAACTCTTTTTATTCAATTTTCAAAATACAAATTTCCTAAAATCATCTAATCATAAAAATAAAAAAATAGAAATACGTTACACAGACTTGTTTCACAGGCAATTTATTAATTTATTCCTATTTCAAATAGCAACACAATAGAGTTAATCTAAATACATATAACTCATTTTCAACTATTTAAATTGTTTCTAAGTGTTTCTACCCTTATCTTTGCAGTGTAAAAAATAAAATAATTTATTAATTAAAAAAATATACGATTATGGCTATCAGATTAACAAGCGGTTGTGTAAACTGCCAAAATTTAGAGAAAGACAACATTTGTAGCGTTCACAAAACAAAAGTAGAAGCAAAGTACACTTGTGACAGTTTTGATATGACTGTTGCTGCAAAAGAAGCTATCAGCTGCGGAACTTGTGTTCGTTTTAAAACTGATAAATGTGCTCATCCTCAGAAAGCTAGTTCAGAAATGCTATGCTCTTCTTGGGCTCCAGAGGCGAAAGCTTAATGGTTTTTTAGTTATACGATTTTTTAGTTTAATTTTTTATCGGTAAGTGATTTCTCACTTACCGATTTTTGTTTCATTCAACAACAAAAAAATGGATAAAATAGCTATCCATTTCTATAGAAATAATTTTAACTAAGAGATTTAATGTCAATTGTATCGCCAATGGATAACAAATGTAACTTACGATGTGAATTTGAAAACTCTTTTTCAGAAGACCCTTTATCTATTTTGATAACATCAAAAGTATCATAATGAACTCCTAATGTGTGATATGAATCCACAAATTTTGCAGCTAATAAAGCATCTTTAACTCCCATTGTATAATTATCACCTATTGGAAGAATTGCTAAGTCCACATTATATTGATACGGAATAAGTTTCATATCTAAAGATAAAGCTGTATCTCCTGACACGTATATTGTTCTACCCTTGTTTGTTATAAGAAACCCTGCTGGATTTCCTCCATACTTTCCGTCAGCAAAAGCAGATGAATGTTCAGCCTTTGTCATTTTAATTTCTACTTTCCCATTTTCAAGACGTTGCGTTCCTCCGATATTCATTTCGTAGCCATCTAATCCCAAGTCTCTGTAATGTGCCATTATTTCAGGATTCGTAATAAGTTTTGCTCCTGTATTTTTTGCAATAACCTCAGCATCTAAAATATGGTCTAAATGAGCGTGTGTGAGCAAAATATAATCTGCCTTCACGGATTTAATATCAATATGTTTCGCTAACGGATTACCTGAAATAAATGGGTCTATAAGGAAAAATTTTCCTTCAATTTCGACATTGACACAAGCGTGTCCTAAATAGGTTACTTTCATAATTATATGTCTTTTATTTTAAGTTACAAATGTAAAAATTTCATCAATTTAATTGGAAACCGCTTTCAACCCAATAATGGAACCAATAAGCGTTGTGATAAAAAATAGCCTCCAAAAAGTGGCAGGTTCTTTAAAGATAAATATTCCTACCAAAACAGTTCCTACTGCTCCAATACCTGTCCAAACAGCGTAAGCTGTCCCCAAAGGAAGGTGCTGTGAGGCTTTCATTAATAAGGTCATACTTATTATGGTACAAACGACAAACCCTCCATACCAAAAGTATGTTTCTGTTCCGATGCTTACTTTAGCCTTTCCCAAACAGAAAGTAAACGCCACCTCAAACAACCCTGCAACAATCAGAAGAATCCAGTTCATTTATTTTCTTCAAAAAAATCTATCCAAAACTACTAAAAAAAACCAACACAAAGTCCATATTTTTCATATCAGTGCAAATATAATCCAAGCGAACCAAATAAACAAAATCTATTCTTACAAGTGTAATCCTGAGCTTTAAAAATGTTTCTGAAAAGAAAAAGCTGTCCGATACTTTCTCGGACAGCCTCTTTGACTTTTGAATCACTTAGAATCTATGTTAATTCCCTCCATAATTTGGGTTTTGCTTATCGAACCACAAACGTTGCGTATTGAGAATTTGAGGGTCATTTGTACCTGAGGTAAATCCTTGCTCATCAATTGCTTTTTTGGTGTTTTGATAGTTTTTGTCATCTTCGGTTGGCGTACGCACCAAAAAGCGACGAGGAAGCACCAAATCGTTTCCAGCAGATTTTAACTCTCCCCAAGCCAAATAAGCACTATTCTTTTTAGGATATCCTGAGCGACGAACCGTTGTCCAAATATCTCCTGAAGCAGCTGTAGCATAGTTGATATACTGCTGAATATACACTTTTTCCAATCCATCAGTAGTTACATTATATGCTGGTTGCATTAGAAGATTTTCTATTTCTCCTTCTTTTAATTTAATACTTCCTGCTTTCTTATCCTTCTCCTCAGTGTAAACAGGATCTTCCTCATAGTAAGCTAATTGATTATTTTTGGCAATAGCATCCATTCGTTGAACCGATAAACGTACTCCTTGATTGAAATAATCCTGAGCTGATTGAGGAAGATTTGCTCCCAAAAGTTTAAACTCTGCCAAAAATAGATTTGTTTCACCAGATGATCCCAAAACGATGTTAATCGGAGGATAATTATCCTTCACTTCAATGACACGTCCTCCCGGCTTGGTCGGGTACGAATAATTATAACCTGTACGTGTATTTCTTTCTGAGTAAGAAGAAGTTGACGCATATGTTTTCTCAACTCCTCCTAAACTGATCTTGTTACGCTCCCCTTGCTTGAAATATTCATCATAAGCAACATCATTTGTTTTATCAGGAGAAATAGGTACTCCCACATAACGTACCCAAGGTTCGCCTGGTTCCTTCCAGCTATCAAATTTATTGTCAGGTTTTAAATTTACGCGTTTTTTAACGTGGGGTGGGAGTTCTTTTTTTGCTTCAGCAAAGGCATCAATCACCTCACTATTAAAATGGTTTTTAGTAAAAATAAAACGAAGACGAGGGTCTTTATTTGCTACCATAAAATCAACTATAGGTTCCGCTGCAGAGCCTGGCTGTGTTCCGTTACCTGTACCATAATATTTAATGCTTCTTCTGTAAACAAAATCATCAGCCAACTCATTCATATATCCCACAGGAGAATTTACAACCTCTTCGGCTATCTTGACAGCTTTACTTGTATTTACGTGAACTAATCGGGCTGCTATTTTCAGTTTCAACAAATTGCAAAATTTAGCCCATTTTTTATAATCACCATTGTAAACCACATCCTGAGCTCCAAGCTGTAGTTGACCACTTGTTGTCGAAAGTTCTGCAATAGCCTCGTCAAGTTCTTTCAACCAAGTATCGAAAAGTTGTTCTTGATTGTCATACTCAGGGGTAAGCAAAGGAGGAGTGGTGTACGGAGCCAAAGCTGCCTGTGAATACACCAAAGAACCATACTTGTCCGTTACACTTAATGCGGGATGAATTACAGCTGGAAAAGTAATAGCTCGTAAGGCTCTATATTTCTCCTTCTCGGCACTAGGCATCGCATCAATTCTTGCACGAATATCACGAGCATTTGGGAACAAAGCCCCGTATAAATTATGCCCACCCGTATTCTCCATTTCATTCATTCTCAAACCATTACCCAAACCAGTAGTAGTCAATTGACTCCACGGAAAAATATAATCAAAATTATCATAAAACCAGATGGTATAATCATCGGTGTACATTGTTTCAATTACCTTTGCTGTTGAAAAACGCAAATCTGGCTCTGAAAGGGTTGATGGATCAGTATTTTTATCAGCAAAATCTTCACGACTACAACCCACAGCCAACATAGCTGTTATTAATAATACTATTTTTTTCATTTCGTTCAAATTTAAAAATCAATTGCTACACTAAACGTATAAGATGCTGTATATGGAATAAAACTTCTCTCAAAAAAAGATTCCGTACTAGTTGTACCTCTGAAACTCTCAGGGTTCAACTTGTTAGGCAAAGAATTATACAAATATCCAAGATTACGCAAATTTACCCCTAAATACAGATTTCTCATTTTCAACTTCTTACTCACTTCACTTGGTAGAGTATACCCTAATGATATGTTACGAAGTGCCACATAATTTACCTCGTGAAACCAATCATCATTTACAACCCCTTGTCCCCACGAATTTTTAAAGTAAGTGTGTGTACTTGCGTGTGAAGGCTCTATGTAACCTTTATCCATTGCTTCTCGGTAGGTTAACCCTCCTACATCTTGAGTTGTTCCTGCTGGAGTTTGTACATTTGTTCCAGGAGCAAAGACCCCATCAACAATTATACCATCGGAGAAGACTTTACCCTTTGTGTCAGGGTATTGTGACGTCCAAGTAATTCCTCCGTGGTGAGCATCACGAGCTTTTAATGAGGTATTTAAAAATCCGTTAGCTGTACCATATCTATTTGAGAATGAAGCCATATACCCACCAAAACGTGCATCTAACATCACAGATAACGAAACTCCCTTGTAAGTGAATGTATTTTTTAAAGACCCCTCAAAATCAGGTTGCATTTTCCCAATTTCCTCTACTTCACCACTTCTTTCGTAATAAGCCGTTCTTCCATTGTTAGTCCATTTCAAAACTGGCATTCCGTTTCTCGGATCGTCAATGTTATTTCCGTTAGCGTCTTTAGCTTGAAATTTTTTAGGAGCACTGTCCGACATCAAAACACCGTACTCTCCTCCTTCAAAAGCCACTGAACCTATACGGAAATTACCATATGCAGGTGTTCCTCCCAGTACCTTGTAAGCTCCATAATCTTTATGTAAATCGGTAACTTGAGTTCTGTTTCGCCAGTAATTAAAGGAAACATCCCATACAAAATTATCAGTACGAATTGGTTTAGCGTCTACCTTCAGTTCAAAACCATAATTGCGTAAAGTACCAATATTGGTAAGCAAATTCCTGTATCCAGAAGCATTCGGAAGCGGAATATCTCCAATCTGATTGGTAATATATTCGTCATAATAAGCTACGTCAAAGCCCAATCGATTATTAAAAAACCGTGCATCAAGCCCCACTTCATAAGAATTCTTACGTTCAGGTTTAATGCTTCTATCAACCAAAGTAGTTGAAACTTCATTTAAATAAATATTATTTCCGCCATTCATCTCGTAAGAACCAAGCGAATATCCTTTGTTTATAGAATAAGGATCGGTATCACTACCCACTTGTGCCCACGAAGCTCGAAGTTTCCCAAAAGAAACCCAAGACGGAAGCCCAAGAGTTTGACTAAACACCCAAGAAGAACTTACCGATGGATAAAAGTAGGAATAATTACCTGTTCCATCAGTATAAACCAAAGCTGATGACCAGTCATTACGTCCGGTTATATCTAAAAATAATTGGTCTTTCAACGAAAATGATGTTAAAAAATAGAGTGAATTAATCTGCTTTGTTCCAAAGACTCTACCTGCATCGGCTATAGGTGTTTTTTTCGAATTTTTCAAATAATAACGCCCTGGAACCACCAATCCTCCATCGGTTCTTACGCGAGTTTCAGACTTTTCCTGATTCCAAATTTCTCCTCCAACAACGACATAAGCAGAAAGACCTTGTGTAATATCTTTGGTATAATCTAACGAAATTTTTCCAGTTTGACTTACATCTCTATAATGGTAAAGAGCATAATAGCCCCCCTCATTGGCATACCCATTACCCAATTCTTTATTTTCTTGCTTTATGGTATAGTAATTAAGATTTCCTTCCAAACGCACATTCAATCCTTTCAAAATTTCAGCAGATAATTTAACAATGGGACGAACCACATTTTCATTACGCACTTGGTTATTTTTGTTGTAAGCAAACCAAATACCATTTCCTGGTACATACGCATATTCATCACCATAATTCGAATTTGGAAGTCCTCCGTGTTTTGCTTGCCAATACTGATTTTGTTTATATTTTTCTACATCGTATTCATTAGTCCAAACGCCAGTCAAAAAATTAGTAGCCAAATCACTTCGTGGATTCTTACCTTCTGAAGAAGTATAAGAGACTGATGCTTCAGCTTTTAACCAAGTAGCAAGATTATAAGCTCCTGAAAATAAAAGTGAATTTCGTGAAAATCCATTATTGGGAAGCACTCCTGTGCGTTGGTTGTATGAATCAGAAAGATAAAAATTCCCTTTTTCGTTACCTCCAGTTAAGGATACCGAAGTGGTATTACTAACCCCTAAATTATATGCTTTGAGTAGATTATTTTTGTAAGGACGATAAGGTACTAATTTTCCATCATAATCCACAATCATTGTATTTTCATTGAATCTAGGTCCGTATCCTAACCCCTCTTTTGGATGATTCACACGTGATGGATTTCCGTTGGCATCGTAATAAAACTGCTCAGTATCAAATCGAAAATATCGTCCATTAGCATCAGTTTTTCCATAGTCGATATATCCTGCCATAATTCCTTGCCCGTATTCGGTTTGTAGCTCAGGGGTAGCATACACGTGGTCAACTCCCAAAGAATGTTTTACAGATACCCCAAGTCCTTTTGCTCCCGAACCATTTTTAGTTTCAATCAAGACCACTCCATTAATCCCACGTGAACCATAAAGAGCTGTTGCTGCGGCTCCTTTTAAAACAGAAACACTTTTGTAATCATCTGGATTTAGATTTTTCAAGATATTACCAAAATCATTAGCATTTGATTCCCAATCGGCACTTGCCCCAGAAGTATTATTCTCCAAAATCACACCGTCAATAACAAAGATAGGTTGGTTATTGTTAGAATTCAATGAAGAAACACCACGTACTTGTATTTTTGCATTTCCGAACAATCCCCCATCAGAGCTTCCAATACTTACCCCTGCCGATTCTCCTTGCAAAGCCGATACAGGATTTACTGTATTAACCTTAGCGAGTTCTTCACCCTTCATTTCGGTCATAGCGTACCCTAGTTTTTTAGTTTCCCGCTTGATTCCCAAAGCTGTAACCACAACCTCTCCAAGTTGTTGAGCTTCTTCTTTCATTACCACATTAATTTTCAAAGAATTACCAGCTCCTGTTACTTTTTTAGTTTGAGTTGTAAATCCAATATAGGAAAACTCAAGAACACCTCCTTCATTAACCTGCAAGGTATAATTTCCATCAAAATCAGTGGATGTACCCTTTTTCGTTCCTTGTATCAGAACGCTTACTCCAGGTAACGGACTACCCGCTTCATCTGTAACAGTACCTGTTACGGTTTTTACTTGTGCAAAAAGAGGAAAACTCACTACAAGTAACACAAGTAAACATAAAACTCGTTTGTTCATATATTATTTGTTTATTAAGTTAATTCTACAAAAGGGATACAAAAGTACAAGATAATATTATATTATGAAAGTTTTACATTAAAATTTTATTTTTTGTAAATAAAAACTACATTTTATAACATATAAATATTTTTGACTTTCTTTTTCAGATAACAAGCTTTATAGTTTGGTATGGTTATTGCCCTATCGTTTTCGGAAATTTTAAATTTTACAGAAATGAAAAAAACAATTTTAACATTTTCAGTCATTTTTGCTTTGCTTTTCTCTGCAAATGCATTTTCACAAGTTAACATTGGTGTAAAAGCTGGAGCCAATTTGGGTAAAATTGATGGTGTAGCCTATAAAGACCAATTCAAATTAGGGTATCAATTAGGTGGTTTCGTGAGCGTTGGGCTTCTTGATAAACTGGCAATACAAGGAGAAATTTTATTCGATCAAACAAATACCACTCTTGAGGATTCTTATACTTCCATCTGGAATGATAAGTTCGATAAAGGAAAGAAACTTAATTATTTAAATGTTCCTATCCTATTAAAATTCAATCAAAATGGATTTATTTCATTGTTAGCAGGACCGCAATTCAGTATCTTAACAAACAGCAATGATAATTTGTGGCAAAATGGAGAAAAACTTTTCAAAAGCTCTGATTTTTCTTTCGTTACAGGAGCTGAAATTAACTTAAGGCCTTTTTTCATTTACGGACGCTACGTCTGGGGATTCTATGATATTAGCGACTTTGGAAAGGAAAAAGCTAAAACACAACAAATTCAAGTTGGAGTTGGATTGAAGTTCTAACCAACTATCCAAAATTAATAAAATCCCAGTAATACACTAATTACTGGGATTTTTATTTATAATAGTTAGGTCTTTATATCTATTTAAATAAACAATAGCTATACGAAACGACTACAATCGTACTTTTCTTCCTACAAACCTTTCCTGTAAATACTGGAAGATTACAAACAAAACTGGAATTACTATCAGTCCTAAGAAAGTTCCAATAAGCAAACCACTCACCGCCCCTGTTGCTACCGAACGATTACCAGCTGCTCCAATGCCTGATGCAAATACCAAGGGTAATAATCCTACAATGAAAGCAAATGAGGTCATCAAAATAGGTCGCAAACGTGCCATCGCTGCATTGATAGCCGAACGCGACAGGCTTTCGCCATGATGTCTGCGTTGCTCAGCGAACTCAATAATCAAGATAGCATTCTTAGCCAAAAGTCCAACTAGCATAATGAGCGAAATCTGGAAATAAATATTATTCTCCAAGCCAAACAACCATTGTCCCAGATAAGCTCCCATTATTCCAAAGGGTAGCGAGAAGATAACCCCCAAAGGAAGAATATAACTCTCATACTGAGCTGAAAGAATGAAATAGGTAAATATCAAACTAAGTACAAAAATGATTGCCGTTTGTGAGCCAGAACCTTGCTCTTCCCTTGTAATTCCTGTGTAATCAATGCTGTAATTAGCACCAAGACTCTCAGCAGCTACTTCCTCCACAGCACGAAGAGCATCACCTGTACTATATCCTTCGGCATTAGCTCCTGAAAGATTCACAGCAGTAAAAAGATTGTAACGGTTTAAGCTCTGAGGTCCGAAAGTCCTTTCCAAGCTCACAAATTGTGAAATAGGAGTCATTTCACCTGACGCTGTTTTTACCATCAACCCATTTAAGTTACTTATATCCTTTCTATCATCAGGAAGTGCCTGAACCATCACACGAAATTGCTTTCCGTACTTGGTGAAATCAGTAGCATAAACACCTCCTATATAGCTTTGAAGAGAAGATAGAATACTACTTACATTCACTCCCGCCTGTACTGCACGTTCTACATTAAGCGTCATTTGATATTGTGGGTAATTTGCATTGAATGAAGTCTGTACATATTGTATTTCGGGTCGTTGCATTAGCTTTCCTATAAACTCCTGCGATACTCGCTCCAAATCTTTAATCTCTCCTCCTGCTCTGTCAAGCAATACCATCGAAAAACCTGAACTCATACCAAATCCAGGAACTGCTGGTGGTTGGAAAAAGATAACACGAGCCTCTGGAATATCCGATACCGCTCTGAAAGCCTGAGCTGTGATAGCTTGTATTGACTGATTAGGGTCTGACAAACGTTCTTCAAAAGGCTTTAATCGCAAAAAGCCCATACCATAGTTACTTCCTGCCCCTGAAATAAAACTTCTACCTGTAATAGCTGTAACAGAACTAACCCCTGGAATTTTTCGTAGCTTCTCCTGTGCTTCATTCATTACAGCTGCTGTGCGTTCCATTGATGCTCCTGGTATCAATTGTGCATCTATGAACAACAATCCGTTATCTTCCGTAGGTACAAAACCAGTCTTCATTTTAGTATTAGCCGTGTAAAACCCTACTCCAGCTATGGCAAATAATACTAAAGTTACCCACTTATGGCGTAGAAAGAAAGTAAACGTTTGCCCATATCGTTTGGTAGCTGCATCGAAAGCAATGTTGAACTTATGAAAGAACTTCTGTACGAAAGATTTATCCTGATATTCTTTATGCTGATGTGTTTTTAGGAACAAAGCACATAACACAGGACTAAGCGTAAGGGCATTGACTGCCGATATTGCAATAGCTACAATGAGCGTAATCCCAAATTGCTTATAGAATACACCCGTTGTTCCTCCTATGAAGGTCACTGGAATGAACACCGCTGCCATCACTAAAGTAACTGAGATAATCGCTCCTGAAATCTCGTGCATCGCCTCAATGGTTGCATTCCTTGCTTTACGTCCAGTATTCTCCATTTTAGCGTGAACAGCCTCTACAACGATAATCGCATCGTCCACAACAATACCGATAGCCAGTACCAAGGCAAAGAGCGTAAGCATATTAATCGAGTAACCAAACAGATTTAGGAAGAAGAACGTACCTACAATAGATACAGGCACTGCAATAGCAGGAATTAACGTAGAACGGAAATCCTGCAAGAAGATATAAACAACTAAAAACACCAGCAAGAAGGCTTCCAAAAGGGTAGTAAGTACCTTTGATATGGAGGCTTCCAAGAACTCATTGGTGTCGTAATTGATAGTATAAGTTATCCCTTCAGGGAAAGTAGGCTGTGCATTTTGCAGATATTCCTTAATATCATTGATAATATTCTGTGCATTGGAGCCAGGCGTCTGGAAAATACCCATCGAAACGGCAGGATTTCCGTTATTCTTAGCAAACCCAGTATAAGAAAGTGCCCCTAACTCTATCTTTGCAACATCTTTCAAGCGTAGTACCCTACCACCATCTATCGCTTTGATGACTATATTTTCATATTCGCTTACCTCGTTGAACTTTCCTTTGTACTTAATTGTATATTCATAGATGCTTCCACTATTTTGACCTAAGGTTCCGGCTGCTGCTTCCCTACTCTGGCTAGTAATTGCAGAGATAACTTCGGACGGATTTAGTTTATACGCTGAAAGTTTCTGAGGGTCGAGCCATATCCGCATTGAGTAATCCTTCGCTCCGAATACTGAAGCATCTCCTACCCCGTTGATACGCTTAATGGCAGGAACTACATTAATGTTCATATAGTTCTGAATGAAGATATCATCAAGCTCAGGATTTTCAGAGTAGAACGTTAGGAACATCAACGCCCCCGAGTTTTGTTTTTGAGTGATAACTCCCGATTGCGTAACCTCCGAAGGTAATATGGCATTGGCTCGTGCAACCCTATTCTGCACATTAACCACAGCAATATCTGGGTCAGTTCCTTGCTTAAAGTAAACTGAAATATTCGCAGAACCACTATTGTTAGCTGTAGAGCTGATATAATCCATATTCTCTACACCATTTATCTGCTCCTCCAGAGGAATAACAACAGATTTTAGTACCGTTTCCGCATTTGCACCAGTATAATTTGCCGAAACTGTTACCGTTACCGGTGCAATATCAGGATATTGGGATACAGGTAGTGCAATTATCCCTAAAATACCTAAAATGACTATCAAGATGGAGATAACTGTTGATAGTACAGGTCTGTCAATAAACTTTTTTATCATATTTTTTAATTCCTAATATATAAATCATTATGTAATCATAATGCACAACTATTTTTAATAGTTTTTGATTATCATAGCATAACAATTTTTATTTTTCTATAGAATAAGAATAGCCAACCTATTCATATTACAAACTTTACAATAACTTTTTTCTATTTAATTTAGTAGATAGTACTATTTTTAATGAGCCAAAAAAATACTACTTACCAACTTTATGCAAATCGGTAAGCTAATAAATCATAAAACTAATACATTCTGTTACATTACAGGTTTATTTTCCTCCTTAGCAGATGTATTTTTGTTAGCATTAAGCTGTCCTAAACGTTGTTTATAGGCATTCATCGTGTCGTCCATCAATTTATTAAGCAACCTGATGAAACTTTGGCTTTCGTCAGACGGATTAATCACATTGTTGGAGAAAGCATATCTGACCAACTCCCTGTAAAGCAAATGAGTTTCCTTACGCACCTTCTTCACATTGATTAGCGGTGTTGTAGCCTGTGTTTCTGCCCTCACTCCTATCAGCTCCTGATATTTTGCATTAACTTCTTTCAGTGTAGAGACCGCGTGTGATAAGCTCAAAACCTTCAAATGCTTTGCAATTTCAGCCTTTTCCAAATCTTTAAGCAGTGCATCGATAGCTTGTGACTTCTGACGCGTAGGCAATGATGCTACACCCGAGTAGTTTTTAAACTCCTTGCTAAGCACCTGAGCTGATTCCTTATGCGAGTCCATCGAGCTTTTTCTTGCCAACCTGAAAGATGACGTTATGTAGGATAGCAACTCGGTACGCTGTTTGTCCAATCGATTGATACTTTCAGACTCTTTGCTTGAACGACTTTGGCGAGATGCCTCTGTTAGCAAATCCAAATTCTTTTGAATAGACGCAAATAGCTCTTGCTTTACAGCCAGTTTATCCAAAGCACTTTCATCTATCAAATTCACTACCCCTTTTATAAATTGGGCATACTCATCATTGTTTAACTTAACAAGATTCGGCAACGAAATGTCCATTAATACGCTCATAACTATCTATTTTTAAAATTATTATTCACTGAAACAAATGTAGTTTATATCTTCCTAAAAAGCAAAATTTATAAATTATTTCTATATCAATTCATTTTTGATAATCAAAATCAATATATATTACTATTTACAATACTTTCAAATATTTTTAGCTGATAGATATAGGTCAATACAACAAATTTTTATTTTTTGAGTTATGATAGATTACTCTTTACTATAATTTCAAAAACTTACATCTACCATAAAGACCTCAATACAATAACTAAAAAATAAAAAACCAGTAAAAATGACCTCAATATACCAACTTTAAAAATTTGAACCTATAAGAAAGACCTAACTACACTAACTAAATTTATTTAGCATTTCCTACGCAATATCGATATTATAATTTCAAATCTATTTACTTATGAAATCTATCGCCAACCACCACCCAGAGCTTTATAAAGAGCTATTCCGTACTGCATTCGCATAAACTGAGCATTTGCAAGGGCAAGTTCAGCATTCAATCGATTAACCTCAGCTGTTATCACCTCCAAATAACTTGCCATTCCACTATTGAATAATTCTTTTGAATAGTCCGTTGCCTTCTGGTAAGCCTCCATTTCTTTTTGCTTTAGGTGTATAAAGGCATCTTGTGAAGTAAAATTCTGCATAGCATCTGAAACTTCCTTTCCTGCTGTAAGTAATATTTTTTGAAATCCTAATAAAGCTATTTGTCTGTTAGCTTCACTCACTTCGTATTGTGTGCGTACTTGTCGGCGATTGAGTATGGGTTGCGTAAGCCCTGCAATAAAGTTTGCGAATATGGACTTGACAGAAAACCATTGCTCAATATCAGTACTTGTAATACCTGCACGAGCTGTAAGGGTAAACGACGGATAAAATCCTGCACGTGCTACATTGGTTAGCTCAAAGGCATTTATCAAATTGTACTCCGCACGTTTCACGTCGGGTCTGTTTTCAAGTAAACTGATGGCATATCCTTGTTTAAAATCTGTAGGAAACTGCTGTTCTTCCAGACTTGTTCTTTCAATAGTCTGTGGACTTTCTGCCAGTAGCACAGCTATGCTATTTTCCAAAGCCCAGATAGCATTCTTTATAGTAACTAATTGCGATTGTGCATTGTATAATAAGGCTTGTGTTTGTTGCACAGCTACTTCTGTGGTAATTCCTGCATCTTTAAGAGCTTGAGTAGTTTGCAAACTGGCTTCACGCAGCTTAATAGTTTCCTGAAGTATTTTATGTTGCTTATCATACATCAGCAATTGATAATAAGCTGTCGCTAAGGTAGCCACTACTTCGGATTGTACCGCCTGATGTGCTGAAGTTGTAGCCAAGTACGAAGCATAACTTGCCTTAGCTTGTGCATTCAATTTTCCCCATATATCGGCTTCCCAAGAGGCATTGGCTGTTAAGTCCCACAAATCGTTATAGGTTCTTTCCCTTAGCAATGGATTTGCATTGAGTGATGCTGTGCTATGCGTATAGCTTCCTGATGCTGAAATTGACGGCAAGAAGGCACTTTTGCTTTGTTTTAAATAGGATTGTGCTGAAACTACATTCTGCATAGCCACTCTAATATCCAAATTGCTGGTCAAAGCCTTGCTAATATGTTGCTGCAACACTTGGTCGGTAAAAATGTTCTTCCACGACACCACCGCCGAACTGAGGCTATCTGCTGAAATGTTCTCACTTCGGAACAATTTACTATCTACCACCTGTGGTCTCTCATACGATTTACGAGCCGCACACGAAGTTAGCAGTGCCATAGTGGTCGCAATTCCTATTATTTTAAATATGTTCATTGTTAATTTACTTTTAAAAAAGATACGTAACTTAAAAAAGAATTATAAAGATATAATTTCAATAGATTTCTTTCATTTTAGTTATAAAAAATCATACACTGATTAAGCTCTGTGATGTATTAGTTATCCTCTAAAAGATAGGTTGTATCTGTTTGATGATGCTATCCATTTGTACAGCTTCTGGTTTGATAACCATTCCTGAACGAAGCCCATTAATCCCCTGAACTACGATAACTTCTCCTGCTTTTAGTCCGCTTTCAACTACCATTGCATTAGCACTTCGGTTGCGTACTTTCACGACAGATTGCTTTATGGTGTCCTTTTCAACTTTATATACAAATACTTTTCCTTGTTGCTCAAAGGCAGCTACTTCCGGAATGATAATCGCATCGCTAAAGTGTTGCGGAATTCGTATAGTCCCACTATTGCCATTAGTTAATAACCCATCAGGATTAGGGAATGTAGCCCTGAACCGAATACTCCCTGTAGAAGCATCAATTTGCCCCGTAGCGGCTTGTATAGTACCCTTTTGGGAGTATGTAGCTCCGTTAGCTAATGTCAGCTCCACCTGCGGAAAACTTTTGAGCTTATCAGCTGTAGTTTTTCCAGGCACACGCTCCAAAAAGGTTATGTATTCTTTCTCGTTCATAGAAAAATAAGCGTACACTTCACTCACATCAGAAACGCTGGTAAGCATCGTATTTCCTGCCGTTACTAACGCCCCCTCTCGAAAGCGTATCGCCCCCACTACCCCGCTTACAGGAGCCTTTACTATAGCAAAATCCATATTAGATGTCACTTCACTATAAGCTGCTTTAGCTCTTTGCAGATTTGCCTTAGCTGTTTCGAGCTGTACAGGGCTTACAATGTTTTTTTCCACTAATGGAAGGAGCTTGTTTACCTCCACCTGAGCTACTTCTACTAAGGCTTTGGCAGCTTGTGCAGTTTGGTTGAGTGTTTGCGTCTCCAACCTGAAAAGAGGTTGCCCTTTAGTCACAAATTGCCCTTCATCAACTAATACTTGCGTGATGTAACCCGTAACTTTTGCTTGTACAGGGCTGTTTACCTTACCTTCAATATTTGTAGGATATGACAAATAGGAAGTTGCTTCACCCTCGCTTATCGTAATTACAGGATAAGACTTCACTCCCTGTGGTGCTTGTTGTTTTGAATCCTTACACGCTGTCAATAAACCAGCTATAATTATTGAAAATAGTATTCTATTCATCTTTATTATGATTTTTATAGTTTGAAATCTGTATAATGTATTGTATAAATCTATTTGTAATTCCTCTAAGACGTCAAAACATCTAAAAGGTTTAATCTACTTAAAAAAATAATTATGTATTTTATTCGATAAACCAGCTACAAAAGTTATGGAATATCAATTACTAAGTTGTCGTATGCCAAAAAAACATTGGAGGGTAGCCTCTTGGAAACTTCCTCGTGAAATCCAAAAGTTTGACTTATGTGCGTAAAGAAAGTACACCTCGGCTTTACTTTTTCTACAATGTCAAGAGCCTCTTCAAGGTTCAAATGCGTCGGATGGACTTGCTCACGTAGGCAATTCAGCACCAATACATCTAAGTTCTTTAGTTTAACGAACTCACTTTCTGGGATTGTTTTTGCATCAGTGATGTATGCCATATCTTCAATACGATAGCCTAGTATAGGAAGCTCTCCGTGCATCACCTGAATTGGTATAACTTTCTTTCCGAAAAGGTCAAAACTTTCACACTCTACTTCATTAATAATAACGGAAGGCGCCCCCAAATAACGATTTTCTGTTCTAAAAATATATTCAAATCGTTTTTTGAGTTCAGATATTACGCGAGGCAACGCATAAATAGGCATATCACCCTGCTGATATACGAAAGGTCTGATGTCATCAATCCCAGCGGTGTGGTCAGCGTGTTCGTGAGTAAACAAAATTGCTTCAAGATGATTAACCTTGTTCGTTAGCATTTGCTGACGAAAATCAGGACCACAATCTATAACCAAATTTGTATTTTCCCACGAAATTAATACTGAAGTACGTAATCTACTGTCTTTCTTATCTTTACTCAAACTCACAGGATGATTACTCCCTATAACTGGAACTCCTTGAGATGTTCCTGTACCTAAAAAAGTGATTTTCAAAGTATTTTTTTTCTGCAAAATTAGGATTTTAAAAAATAAAAGCTTATATTTGTAAAAATTTTTTTCCGAAATACGAAACATTCCACTATGAGCGTCATTATCCAAGGAGATAGAGATATTCCTATTGAAGATGTTCCTTCGACCTTAGCAAAAGCCTTAAGAATCAATCTAAATGAAAATATATACGGCACTTTTGCTGAAATTGGAGCTGGTCAAGAGACCGTGCGGCATTTTTTCAGAGCAGGTGCAGCCTCTGGTACTATTGCCAAGGCGATGAGTGCTTACGATAAAGAGGTAAGTGATGCGGTCTATGGAATTGAAAAAGACGGCAGATACGTTACTGAAAGTAGGTTAAAGAAGATGCTTGACTATGAAATCAAGTTGATAGAAACTCGCCTAACAAGAAAAAATCACCCTAATAAAGTTTTTTTTTCATACGCCAATACTGTAACTACGATTGATTTTTCAAAACGAAAAAAAGGACACGGATGGGTTGGGATACGTTTTCAGACGCAACCGCAAGGTGAATATAATGAAATAATTATCCACATTCGTTTTCATCAGAATGAAGCTCGAGCTCAGCAGGAAACTCTCGGAATTTTAGGTGTAAATTTAATTTATGGGGCTTTTTATAAAACCTCAAAGCCTGAAAAAATATTGAAATATTTATATGACCACATCGATAAAGATTTGATTGAAATCGATATGGTTAATTTCTCTGGCCCTGACTTTAAAGATGTTGATAATAGGTTAATTAGCCTACAACTCATTAAAAATGGGATGACGGAGGCTGTGATGTTCGGTCCTGATGGCAAAAATATTCTCCCAGCGGAACAACTTTACAAGAAAAATATCCTTACCTTGCGAGGTAGTTTCAGACCTGTAACTAAGGTGAATATGGATATGTACCAAAAATCCTTAGAAATGTTCCTTAGTGAGAATAAAGTAAATCCAGCACGTACTGAGGTTATCTTTGAAATTACACTTTCTAATCTTATTTCTGGAGGCGAACTTGATGAGCAGGATTTTATGGACAGAGCCAGATTGTTATGCTCTTTGGGACAAAAGGTACTGATTTCCAATTTTAAAGAATATTATCGTGTAGTTGAATATTTTTCAAATTATACCAATTCCCGAATGGGATTGGCAATGGGAGTGAGCAACTTAATTGCGATCTTTGACGAGAAATATTACCGACATTTGAGTGGTGGAATCTTAGAAGCTTTCGGGAAGCTGTTCTATCGGGATATAAAGATTTACCTATTCCCGATGAAAGACCCGAATACTGGAGAAATAATAAATAGCGAAAATTTGAAAGTTCACCCACGTATGAAAGAATTGTACAAATTTTTCAAATTTAACGGAAAAGTTGTGGATATTAAGGATTATGATGAAACACACCTTAATATATTTTCAAAAGAAATACTTTCAATGATTGAAAAAGGAGATTCGGGTTGGCAAGAGTTACTTCCTGAGGGAGTTGCGGAAATCATTATGAAAAAAGAATTATTCGGATACAATCAAACTATTAAACATAAAAATAAGTAATATTATGACAAAAACAGGAAACATTTTGTTAGCGTTAGCAACAGGAGTTGCTATTGGAACGGGAATTGGAGTTTTATTTGCTCCAGACAAAGGAAAGGACACTCGCAAAAAAATTAAAAATTCAGTTGATGAAAAAACTTCAAAATTGAAAAAGAAAATGGACAAGTTGGCTCGTGAAGTGAAGGGAAA
Source organism: Capnocytophaga cynodegmi (assembly GCF_002302475.1). Lineage (NCBI taxonomy): Bacteria > Pseudomonadati > Bacteroidota > Flavobacteriia > Flavobacteriales > Flavobacteriaceae > Capnocytophaga > Capnocytophaga cynodegmi. Next base: position 2,209,710 of record NZ_CP022378.1, on the reverse strand, counting down.
ATCTTCTGAAATAAAAGGCTCTTTAGAAGAAAATATCGAAAGCTTGTTGGCTACGTCAGAATACAAAAAAGATGAAGTTATTAAACTTTTGGACAAAAAACTAAACGATTTAAAAAAAACAGTTAAATCCTAAATTCTAAAGGATTGACTTATTAAAATTTCAAACATTATTAAATTATTAAATTAAAAATCAAGATTATGGCAAAAACAGGAAATGTTTTATTGGCGTTGGTAACAGGAGTTGCTATTGGAGCTGGGGCTGGAATTTTATTCGCTCCTAACAGAGGTGAGGATACTCGTCAAAAAATTAAAGATTCAGTTGATGAAAAAACTTCAAAACTGAAAAAGAAAATGGACAAGTTAGCTCGTGAAGTGAAAGGAAAATCTTCTGAAATAAAAGGTACTTTAGAAGATAATATCGAAAGTTTGTTAGCTAAATCAGAATACAAAACAGAAGAAGTTATCAATCTTTTGGACAAAAAACTAAACGATTTAAAGAAAAATATTAAATCTTAAAAATTAAGGATTTAATTATCAATTTCACATTTATTATTAAAATTATCAAACTAAAAAAATCAGAATTATGGCAAAAACAGGAAATGTTTTATTAGCGTTAGTCACAGGAGTTGCTATCGGGGCTGGAGCTGGAATTTTGTTCGCACCAGACAAAGGGAAAAATACTCGTAGAAAAATCAAGGATTCTATTGATGAAACTACTTCAAAATTGAAATATAAAATCGACGTTTTAAGTCAAGAGATGAAAGAAAAATCTTCAGAGTTCAAGGGCACTTTGGAAGACAAAGTTGAGAACTTAGTATCCAAATCAAGCCACAAAGCTGAAGATGTTATTACTGTTTTAGAAAAAAAATTAGCTGCATTAAAAGAAGCAAACGCTAAATTACAGAAATAATTAAAATTCTTGCATACATTTCACTGATTGTACTTTTGAAAGTAAGTTTCACATAATTTTTTTGTGCAATCAGTGAGCTTTGTAAGAAGTAAAATATAAATTATGTCTAAAAACAGTATCAAAGAAAGTTTCAGAGAAATTTCAACAAGAACTGGCGAGGCTCTGGACTCTAACGTATCATACTATAAGCTATTTGCTTTCAGGTTTATAGCGAAGTCGTCTTATGGTTTGATTAATATTTTTTTGATAGGTCTGGTAAGTTTACTTGTACTTTTTTTCCTATCATTTGCGGCAGCTTTTGCAATCGGGAGTTGGTTGGAAAGTTTTGCGTTAGGGTTTCTTGCTATGGGAGCTTTTTATTCCTTAGTAGCATTTATCGCATTCATTTTTAAGAAAAATCTTATTGAAAAACCTTTACTTAACAGACTTTCAGAGGCTTATTTTAAATCGGATGACGAAGATGATTACGAAGAATAAAAAATATCAATCATTTGAAGAGATTGAAACCGACCTTAAAATCCTGAAACTAAAAAAACAAATCGATGGATTGTATCTGAAGAACAATGTTTCGGATTTTAAGGATAATCTTTCCGTAAAAAATATTGTTTCAAATACATTCACCAACATAGGTTTTTCTTTTTTGAATCCCAAAACAAGATGGATAAACCTGATTGTGAATTATGCAATATATTTTTTACTAAGAAGAAAACGATAATAAATAATAACTTTTAAAACAATAATTTGATGGTTTGAAAACTAAACTTTTTCAAATCATCAAATTTTCTGCATTATAAACAATATATAATTTTTCAATTCAAATAATGAAGCGAAGCCTTATAAAAAATCTGGATTGGTTATCCATTTTGTGCTATTTACTTTTGGTTTGTATTGGTTGGGTTGCCATTTTTTCAACAACTTATAATGAGATTAATACTACTTCTCTTTTTGACATCAATCAATTCTATGGCAAACAATTCCTCTTCATAGGGCTTAGTTTTTTGCTAATTATATTTATTTTGGCAATCGACCCAAAATTTTACGAAAACTTTTCAATTGTTTTTTACATATCTAGTCTTGTGATACTTGCAGGATTGTTCGTTTTTGGGAAGGAAACTAACGGAGCAAAATCCTGGTATGCCATAGGTTCAGTAACAATTCAGCCAAGCGAATTTGCCAAAGTAGCCACAGCTTTGTTTTTTTCTAAATATTTGAGCGATATTCATACTGATATTAAGCAAGTTAAAGACCTGTTTCGTGCCTTACTCATACTTATTGTACCCGCTATATTAATCTTGCTACAACCCGATGTTGGTAGTTTACTGGTTTTCTTCTCATTAGTCTTTGTTCTTTATCGCGAAGGAATGCCTTCTTCATTGCTTTTTTATCTAAGTATCACTGCTTTAATTTTTGTTGCTACACTCAAATTTGGAAGTATTTTTGTTATTATTGCCTCTGTTTTACTAATTTGGTTATACGGATTTTGGCATAAAAAGCATACCAACAGAATTCCATTTCAAAATATATTTATTTTATCATTAATTTGCTTAATCACTTCATTATCAACGAAACCTATTTTCGATAATGTCCTGAAACAACATCATCGAAATAGATTAAGTCTATGGTTGCGTTTGGAACAAGACCCACATAAAATCAGCCAAATGCGGAGAGATTTTGGATACAATACTTATATGTCAGAATCGGCAATTACCTCTGGAGGAATCTTTGGAAAAGGATTTTTGGAGGGAACTCGCACTAAAGGAAGTTTTGTTCCTGAACAACATACTGACTACATTTTCACCACTTTAGGAGAAGAATGGGGATTGGTAGGCACATTAACTGTAATTGCTTTATTCACATTTTTGCTCTTACGACTTATCTTTTTGGCAGAAAGACAAAAATCAAGTTTCAGCAGGATTTATGGTTATTGCGTAGTTTCTATCTTATTTGTCCATTTTTGCGTGAATGTTGGAATGGTTATAGGTCTGATTCCCACTATCGGAATTCCTCTTCCATTTTTCAGTTACGGTGGTTCTGGATTATGGGCTTTTACGATTTTGTTATTTATTTTCCTAAGATTAGATGCCAATCGAATTTATAATTGGTAGTGATAAATCAAAAAAGCACAGAATTTTAAAAGACTTTTAAAATTCTGTGCTTTTTGAAAAACTAACTTTTGGCTATTTTCCAGCAAAACTTTTCACATCATCTTCCGAAATTTCCTTACCTCCAAGAATTATCAAACGTTCAACAACATTTCGAAGTTCACGAATATTTCCCGTCCAATCTTGTTTTTGTAACAACTCAATTGCTTTTTTATTGAATTTTTTAGGAGAAATTCCTTGTTCTTGAGAGATTTTTTCTGAAAAATGAGTTATCAGGAGAGGAATATCATCACGTCTCTCATTCAATGAAGGAACTTTTATTAAAATAACAGCAAGTCGATGGTATAAATCCTCCCGAAAACGCCCCTCTGAAATTTCTTTTTTCAAATCCTTGTTTGTAGCAGCAATCACACGAACATCTACATTGATATCCTTATCACTTCCAACACGTGAAATTTTATTTTCTTGCAAAGCCCTCAACACTTTAGCCTGTGCTGATAAACTCATATCACCAATTTCATCTAAAAAAATAGTTCCGTTATGAGCTGCTTCAAACTTTCCTGCACGATCCTTTATAGCTGATGTAAACGCTCCTTTTATGTGACCAAACAACTCACTTTCAATTAATTCAGAAGGAATTGCCGCACAATTGACCTCAACCATTGGAGCAGACGCACGCTCACTTTTTTCGTGTAAAGCGTGTGCCACTAATTCCTTACCAGTCCCGTTAGAACCCGTTATCAATACACGAGCCTCAGTAGGAGCTACTTTTTCAATAATTTGGCGAATTTGTTGCAAAGCATCACTTTCACCAATCATTTCATAATTTTTATTTATCTTCTTTTTCAAGCGTTTGTTTTCAACAACTAACTCTTTTCTATCTAACGCATTACGAACCGTATTCAACAAACGATTCAAATCTGGCGGTTTCGAAATATAATCATATGCTCCTAACTTCATTGTATTGACGGCAGTTTCTAAATCTCCGTGTCCTGAAATCATTACAAACGGAATTTCAGGTTTAATTTTCTTTGTGGAAGTGAGTACCTCCATTCCATCTAATTTTGGCATTTTTATATCGCACAAAACTAAGTCAAAGTCTTCTTTTTTGATTTTTTCCAAACCTTCTACTCCATCAGGGGCTTCTTCTACCTCGTACTCTTTGTTCTCATCTAACAGAATTTTCTTTAGTACTCTTCTGATAGCTGGTTCATCTTCAATTATTAATATTTTAGGCATATTCTACTACTATCTATTTTTTTGCGAAAGATAAAAAAAATTTCAATATATTGATAATTAAAACTATTTTTTCAACGTATATGATTTTTATTTTTAAAAAAAGCCCCTAAACGAAATTGTTCAAGGGCTTTTGCAATAAACTATGAAAAAGTATTTATTCTTTAAATGTGCCTTTAAAGTTGGATTGATAATTTTGGAAATCCTCTTGAGATTTGATGTTTTTAAAATCATCTTTAGCAAACAACTTCAAGAACATTTCTATTTGAGTTGGTGAAAAATACCCCATAAGAGGCTGAAGAAATTCACCTTTTTCATCAAAAAACATCATTGTTGGGTACGCCTGAACTTGCAAATAACTTGCAAATGGGTGAGGTGCGTTTCTACGTTGAGCTTTAGCGGGGTCATATCCTTTATTTTCAAACTTTTGACCTTTATAATTTACTACTTCATTTCCTTCGCCATTGAATTTAACTGCATAGTAATTCTCGTTGATATACTTTGCTACATCTTTGTTATTAAAGGTTTTCTTTTCCAACTGTTGGCAAGGTCCGCACCAAACTGTGTAAACATCCATAAAAATCTTCTTAGGATTCTTTTTCTGAGCTGCAATAGCTTCATTAAAAGTCATCCATTTTATTTCTTGAGCAGATAACAAATTAACATTTATCAAAACAAAAGCTGCAATTGCAATAATTTTTTTAATCATAGTGTTCTAAAAAATAGTTAAACAAATTAATAATAATCCTCCTCTATCAAAAATAATGCCACGAATTAAATTTTATATCATTATAAATCTATATCGTATGCTTTAAGCTTGTTATAGAGTGTCTTACGAGTAATATTTAACAATTTGGCTGCTTCTGTTTTGTTATTTTGTGACTCCTTCAATGCACTTATGATTAACTCTTTCTCATTGTCCTTTGTCGAAAAAGATATTTTTTCAGCGATAACATTATGCGTTTCCGAAACTATTTCTTCTGGTAAGTCATCTTCTGTGATATAATTTCCCTGTGCCAGTAATGTAGCTCTTTTTATCACATTGGACAATTCTCGCAAATTTCCATTCCAAGGGTACAAAAGCATTCTTTGCACTGCTTTTTCAGAAAATCCATAGATTTGTTTGCGTAATTTTTGATTTGCAACTTCCAGAAAGTGAGAAGCAAAAATCATCAAATCGTCCTTACGCTCTTGTAACGAAGGTACTTTTATGGAAAATTCATTCAATCGGTGATACAAATCTTCACGGAATTGTCCTTTTTCAACGGCTGTGAGTAAATCTTCATTTGTTGCTGCTAAAACCCTGATATCTACTTCAATTTCTTTGGAGCTTCCTATTGGTTTTATTCTTCTTTCTTGTAAGGCTCTTAATAGTTGAATTTGATTTTCATAGCTTAAATTTCCAACTTCATCAAGGAAAATTGTTCCACCATTGGCTTCCTCAAAATGTCCTTTTTTATCACTAATAGCACCTGTGAATGAACCTTTTATATGTCCGAAAAATTCACTTGATGCGATTTCTTTAGGGATAGCTCCACAATCAACTGCAATAAAAGGCTTGTTTGCTCTTTCACTTTTAAGATGAATTGACTTTGCAACAACCTCTTTTCCTGTTCCACTTTCTCCTGTAATCAAAACTGACATATCTGTGGGAGCAACCAAACTGATAAATTCGTTTAATTTTTTCGATGCAAGGCTAACTCCTTTCACAAAAGAAGTTTCTCTTTCAGGAGTTTTTAATTCTTTTTCTTCTTTGATTTTCGGTACAGAAGGAGTTATTATTTTTGGAGATTTTGACTTATCTGCATTCTTAATTACATTTAATACATCTTCTTGTTGAAAAGGTTTTGAAATGTAGTCAAAAGCCCCTAATTTCATAGCTTCAACAGCGGTAGAAACTTCAGCATATCCTGTCATTACAATCACGGGAATCTCAGGATAGGAGGCTTTAATTTCTTTGAGCAGAACAATTCCATCTCCGTCAGGAAGACGCAAATCCGTGAAAACCATTTTTGTAAAAGGACTTATTTTTTTCTTAGCCTCTTCCAAAGTGCCACATTCTTCCACTTTGTATCCATTTCGTTCCAAAAAGCGAGTTAACATTTTTGCAAACGTAATATCATCCTCAACCAAAAGAATAGGATTCATATTCATTAAATTTTTAAGTGTGAAAAATTTGCTATAAGTTTCTGACTTTTAATTGGAGGCAAATATACAACTTTCAAAGCAAAAAGTATGTTAAAACGAAAAAGACTTTTTCTCACGAAAAAGTCCTTTTTCACAATGCATATAAATACTACTACTAACTCCAAAGTTATTTACATTTAATCATTTAACTATTCAAAAAAGTAAGTTTTTTTCATAAAATTCAGTCCTAATGACTTTGAATAGTTTAATAAATGATTTTACCTAAAGTAATTGTTTTTTCATAACTATGTTTTAATGAATAATCTCATCTAAACAATGTTTCTTATAGCAATTTATAATTTAGTTTTATAATTTTTTGTTGTAACTCACATTATCATAACAAAGTTACGCTCTCATTATAGAAAATAATGTGCCATTTTTGATATAACTCAACAATTAACACACAAAAAACTGATAATCAGAACAAAATAAAATATTTTAAGTTTTCGAAAAAATTACACACCTGTGTAAAAAAATGTATAAAACATTTTTTAACGTGTAAACTTTACACACTTTAAGTAAACAAAAATTATTTCAAAGTAAAATTTATCCCATTCATTCTTGAAAGTATCTCACAAATAAATAGTCTGATATTACCATAATTCAACATTAATTCATACTTTTGCCGATATTTTAACTGAATTACATTTAACAGACAAGTTATAACTCAATGAATAATAGTGTTTTAATTTTAGATTTTGGTTCGCAATATACACAATTGATTGCACGAAGAGTAAGAGAACTTAACATCTTTTGTGAAATCCACCCTTTTAATCATTTACCTGAGAATTTAGACGAATTTTCAGCTGTAATTCTTTCGGGTTCACCTTATTCTGTAAGAAGTGAAGACGCTCTTCATCCTGATTTATCACAAATCAGAGGAAAGAAACCTCTCTTAGCCGTTTGCTATGGAGCACAATATTTGGCACACTTCAATGGCGGAAGTGTAACTCCCTCAAAAATACGTGAATACGGACGAGCAAATTTATCTTTCATTGAAGGGAATGAACCTCTTTTCGAAGGAATTTCACAAGGAAGCCAAGTTTGGATGAGTCATAGCGACACAATTAAGGAGCTTCCTACTGGTGGAATTTGCTTAGCAAGTACAGCCGATGTAAAAAATGCTTCCTATCGAATTGAAGGCGAAGATACTTACGCAATTCAATTTCACCCCGAAGTATCACACTCCATTGATGGAAAAAAACTTTTGGAAAACTTTTTGATTAAAATTGCAAAAATAAAACCCACTTGGACTTCTGATAATTTCGTAGAAATGACCGTAAAATCCTTAAAGGAACAAGTTGGTAATGAAAAAGTTGTTTTGGGGCTTTCAGGGGGGGTGGACTCGACAGTTGCTGCTGTTTTGCTAAACAAAGCAATTGGAAATCAATTGCATTGTATTTTTGTAAATAATGGACTACTTCGTAAAAATGAATTCCAGAATGTTCTAAAACAATATGAGGGTATGGGCTTGAACGTAAAAGGAGTTGATGCCTCTGAGCGTTTCTTAAATGCCTTAGCCGGAAAATCTGACCCAGAAGAAAAACGAAAAATAATTGGACGTGTATTCATAGAAGTATTTGATGATGAAGCACATAAAATAGAAGATGCGAAATGGCTAGGACAGGGAACAATTTATCCTGATGTAATTGAGTCCTTATCTGTAAAAGGTCCTTCGGCAACTATCAAATCGCATCATAATGTAGGTGGATTACCTGATTTTATGAAACTTAAAGTTGTAGAACCCCTACGTATGCTTTTCAAAGACGAGGTACGCCGTGTGGGAAGAGCACTTGGCATAGATGATGAATTATTGGGTAGACACCCTTTCCCAGGACCTGGATTAGCTATTCGTATTTTGGGAGATATTACCCCTGAAAAAGTAAGTATCTTACAAGAAGTAGATGCAATTTTCATCAACGGACTTAAGGAAAACGGTTTGTACGACAAAGTATGGCAAGCTGGAGCTATCTTACTACCTATCAATAGTGTAGGTGTAATGGGTGATGAACGTACATATGAGAAAGTGGTAGCCTTACGTGCGGTGGAAAGTGTTGATGGAATGACTGCTGACTGGGTTGACTTGCCGTACAAATTCTTACAGAAAATTTCAAACGAAATTATAAACAAAGTAAAAGGCGTAAACCGAGTAGTTTATGACATCAGCTCGAAACCACCAGCAACAATTGAATGGGAATAAATGAATTTTCAATAAAAATGAAGGAAAACTAACAATATTTTCCTTCATTTTTATTTTTTTATTATATCTTCAGAAAACTTAAAAATATGCTATTTTTTTAGATAAGTACTTCTATTTACAATTAATTAGTATATTTGTGGTTCGGATTATTTGTTTTTTCAAATCAAAAATAACACATAAAAATTTAATTATAAGCTCTTTATGAAGAATTTATTGATATTAGGATTTATTTTTTTATTTGGTATAGGATTTGCCCAGCAACAAACTCACAATGTCAAAGAAAATGAAGATATTGAAAGTATTGCAAAAACGTATCGAGTTTCACCTTCTGACATTATCAAGAAAAATCCTGAGCTAAAAAACGGCTTGAAGAAAGATATGGTTATCTATATTCCATCGGGAAAAGTGAAATATTACAGTACACAAAAGCCATTGGGATATAAGTCACATACAGTGGCTCCAAAAGAAACTTTTTTCGGTTTGTCACAAAAATACAATATCTCAATTGATGACCTAAAACGTTATAATTTCGACCTTTACAACAGAGGATTGTTGGAAGGAGAAACTATTTCCATTCCTATTTTCGAGAAAGCCTCACAGATGATTCAAAAGGGAATTCAAGGACAAAAAAAATATGTAGTAAAGCCTCAAGAAACAATCTGGAGAATCTCAAAAAATCACAACATAAGCCAAGAGGAACTTGAACGAATGAATCCTGGAGTTACTGCCGAAAATTTGCGTGAAGGACAAGAGATTTGGGTTCCAGCATCGGAAACACACACTCCTTCTCTTCCAAAAAGCACTAACAATCAAGACCTTGTCCTGTATTCTGTTGAAAAAGCAGAAGGTTTTTATAGTTTGGAACGCAAATTTGGAATTTCGGAAGCGGAAATCATCAAACTTAATCCAGAGTTAAAAGATGGGTTAAAATCTGATTCTCAAATCTGGATTCCGAAAGCGAATTTTGAAAGATACAAACAGGGAGAAATTCTTACTATGGAAAGTCAATTATTTGAAGATTCTACCCAGAAAATATTTTCCATTTCATCGGCTGAAAACGTAAAGGAAATTTCTTTCATTTTGCCTTTTAGAATTTCTGATATCGTTGGTGAAGCTGATAAAATGGCTACCTTGAAAGGACGTTTGAGTGATAATAGAGTAACCCCTATTGCTACAGATTTTTATTCAGGCGCCTTAATTGCCATTGATTCATTGCAAAAAAAGGGCTATAAATTCCGTGTAAATGTTTTTGATAGTGAAAAAACTGAAAAAGAGATACAAAGAATGGCTTTGAATGAAAACATCCAAAAATCGCAGGTTATTATTGGTCCTTTCTCAGCAAAATCTTTCAATGCAATTTCTGCTTCAATTTCAAACCCCAATGTGGCTATTTTGGCTCCACTTTCTAACAAAAATATAGAGCTAAAGCCAAACGTTTATCAAACCTTGCCCACGGAAAGTGTTCAACAAAGTAAAATGATACAATTTATCTCACAGAATTATGCCAATGCAAATATTTTAATTTTGGCAGACGCAAACAATGCTTCTGTTCGTGAGAAATTGGAACAAAGTTTCCCTCATGCCAAAGTAGTTACAGAGATTACAGTGAATTCTATTCCAAATGCGTTAGACTATTCACGTGAAAATATTGCTATTATTCAATCTAACGAAATTGGTTTTGTTTCCAATGCGGTGAGAGTTTTGCATAATATAATGCAAAACAAAAAGGATAATATTTCTCCCAAAATCACCCTTATGACAACCGACAAAGGAAGTGTTTACGACTCTAATAGTTTGTCAAACAATCAATTATCTGACCTGCAATTCACATTTCCTACTTTCAACAAATATTCCAATGGTGGTGACACTTTTTCAAAAAGATATTTAAAAACATATGGAATTTTACCAAATAAATATGCTATTCGAGGGTTTGATATTACAATGGACACTATCCTGAGATTGGGAGTTACGGGCAATTTCAACGATTCGAACAATCAATTGGGCGAAACTTCTTTTCTTGAGAACAAATTTGCTTATCTGCGAAATCCTTACAGAGGTGGAGGATATGAAAATCAGGGAGTTTACATCGTTAAGTACGAAAATATGGAAATTAAAGAAGTTAAATAATCAGAAAGACTTGTTTTTCCGAAAATAATATCTAAATTTGCACCCGATTTGGAGTAACCTCTGGCGAAAGACGTGATATGTTGCCCAATGTTAACTAATAATATTTTTATTTTTTTATGGAATCTTTATTAAAGTATGTACAGGATAACTTTGTAGCAAAGAAGGATTTTCCTGAATTTTCAACAGGAGACACTATTACAGTGTATTATGAAATTAAAGAGGGAGACAAAAAGCGTACACAGTTTTTTAAAGGAGTTGTAATTCAACGCAAAGGAAGTGGAGCAACTGAAACTTTTACCATTCGTAAAATGTCAGGAACAGTTGGGGTTGAACGTATCTTCCCTTTCAATATGCCTGCTCTTCAAAAAATTGAAGTTAATAAAAGAGGAAAAGTTAGACGTGCTAGAATCTATTACTTCAGAGGACTTACTGGTAAAAAAGCTCGTATTAAAGAAATTAGATAATACGTACTATAGAAATAACGCAAAGAGCAAGAACAAAATCTTGCTCTTTTTTGTTATCTAAAATTTTTTATGGAAGATGGAGTAAATTCTTTAAAAAATGAAAAAATACCACTAAACCCTCAAAATACTGCATTTTCAATATTTTTACCTATATTTGCACGTACTTTTTGTAATTAAAATAACTAACTTTTAAATTTCAAGAAATCTTCACAAATCTTTGTACGCAATTCTGGACATAGAAACCACGGGAGGAAAATACAACGAAGAAGGCATTACAGAAATTGCCATTTATCGTTATGATGGTCATAAGGTGGTTGACCAGTTCATTTCCTTAGTTAACCCTGAAAGAGAAATTCAGCCTTTTGTTACAAAACTTACAGGAATTAACAACAAAATGTTACAAAATGCTCCCAAATTTTACGAAATTGCCAAAAGAATTGTAGAAATCACAGAGAATTGCACCATTGTAGCCCACAATGCTAGTTTTGATTATCGTATACTGCAAACCGAATTTCGCCGATTAGGATATGAATTTTCGAGAACTTCTTTATGCACGGTGGAACTCTCTCAACAAATTATTCCAGGAAAAGAATCCTATAGTTTGGGAAAGCTGACTCGTTCGTTAGGAATTCCTGTGAGTGAACAACATAGAGCTTCGGGAGATGCTTTGGCTACAATAAAGCTCTTTAAATATCTTCTGGAAAAAGACTCGAAAAAAAATATCATAACCAGCTCATTAAGAAATGATTTTCAGCAGGAAATGACTTCCAGACATATTCGCATTATAAACGAACTACCTGAACGTATTGGGGTGTACTATATGCACAATAAGGAGGGAAAAATCATTTACATTGGAAAACACAAAAATATAAAAAAACGAGTAAATCAAATATTTACTTCTGCAACCAAAAAAAATCAATTTTTACAACGAAACACGTATTCTGTAACATACGAGGAAACTGGAAATGAGCTAATTGCAATACTTAAAGAAATCGAAGAAATTCGGCAAAACAACCCAAAATTCAATCGAAGAAATAAGTACAAAACAGATAATATCAACTACATCTTAACAACACATCTTAACAAAGCGGGTTACCTTTGTTTCTCAACGAAATTGCTTGAAACCAATGATAACTTCATTACCACTTTTGAAACACAACATCAGGCTCAAAATTTTCTGTATCAAATAACTGAGGAGTTTCAATTGTGTCCTAAATTCCAAAATCTTTCACAAGCACGAAAAAATTGTTACAACTACACTGTGGGAAAGTGTTTCGGAGCTTGTGTGGAACTTGAACCTGTTGAACAATATAATGAAAGAGCAAAAAACGTTTTAAAAAAATATGGTTTTGTAAATCAGAATATTGCTATTGTTGATAAGGGAAGAAATACTGGAGAGAGAAGCATAATTCTTATCCTCGATGGAAATATCAAAGGATATGGTTTTTTCAACCTAAATTATCAGCTTTCACAATTGGAAATCATAGAAAATTTGATAACTCCCCTACCCAATTCACTGATAAACAGACATATTTTGCATTCTTATTTGAGAAATCACAACGTATTGAAAATCATAAATCTTGATAAACAAAAAACTTTCAATAATGAATAAAAATATTTTTATTGTACTATTCGTGCTTTCAGCAATTTTGAACCTGATTTTACTTACAACGAAACAGAAAAAAACGAATGAACAAGTACAAACATCGGAAAATCACTTAGAAAAACCTCTTTCCTTAAAAGAAAAAGAAATTTTGATTGATTCTATCCGAAAATTAACTATCGAAAAAAGCGAATTAAAGTACTTCAATCTTGACGATAATACCTACGCTCGAGATTATTTTGCAAAAATGGGAATAAAAAATCCGACGGAGTTAGTAACCTCAGCCATTTTGAAAACAAACACAGATAAAAAACAACATTCTTTAATTCGGTTTAAGTCTCAAAATGATTCGTTTCAGATAAACAAAGTTAAAGTTTTAAACAATAAGTGGCTTATTTGTGATTTCTCTGATGGTGAAAACTGGGGAGAATTACTCATTAAATATCAGATTAACGACGATAAGAAAATCAATTTTATTGTATTTGATGACCTGATTTATTCAGATACAAACGAATAATTCTCATCTTTATTGAATTGATTATTCTTGAAAAAACATCAATGTATTATTTTACATCATTGATTTACAATTTTTTGAATAAGAATCATAAAAAAAGAAATAAAAATTTTAAAAAATAATTTGCAGATGTCAGAAATTGTTGTACATTTGCAACCGCATAAGTGAAATAACTGATGCATTATTGGAGAGATGGCAGAGCGGTCGAATGCGGCGGTCTTGAAAACCGTTGACTGTAACAGGTCCGGGGGTTCGAATCCCTCTCTCTCCGCAGTAAAGGGTATAAATCAAGTAGTTACGAGATTTACACCCTTTTTTACACCCAAAAATATCGAATGATTTCTTATTTCTTCCCCAAATTCTTCATATTTTTCCCACATTTATGGCTTTAATTTTTCAGATTGGCTCAGAACTAAACTTTTGAGTTAAAAACTTCAAGTTACATCTTACTCAAAACACTAAAAATCAAATAATTACAAAAAAAATTCTTGCTAATTTCCACACGTGTTGTCCCAATAATACAACCCAAAAACATAATTTGCAACACTTTTCACACAAAAACAGAAAAATAAAGACCTCCCGATAAAGTACATCGGGAGGTTTTGCGTTAAATACAATGTTGTGATTACCCTCCAATATGAGAGCAGTTCCAACCAAAAGTACAATTTTTATGAGAATTTCAGAGTTGTGATTACCCTCCAAAATGAGAGCAGTTCCAACTATTAGCAATTTATGAATATTCATTCCCTTGTTGTGATTACCCTCCAAATACTTCGTATTCATGAGTTCTTTTGAAAAACAATAAAAACTCACGAATAAAATGAGAGCAGTTCCAACAGAACAGATGAACCCATAGAAACACGCTATGTTGTGATTACCCTCCAAAATGAGAGCAGTTCCAACGGTTGCTTTGAGGACTTTTGTGGCGAGTTCGTTGTGATTACCCTCCAAAATGAGAGCAGTTCCAACGCTTTTCAAGAAATTATCGTAAATGCTTCTGTTGTGATTACCCTCCAAAATGAGAGCAGTTCCAACTTTAACAACGAATTAGTTAATAGAATATTCGTTGTGATTACCCTCCAAAATGAGAGCAGTTCCAACTTTAACAACGAATTAGTTAATAGAATATTCGTTGTGATTACCCTCCAAAATGAGAGCAGTTCCAACCAACTTTTATCGAAACACAATGGTTTGGGTGTTGTGATTGCCCTCCAAAATGAGAGCAGTTCCAACAACCTGTATATGTTTATTATCAGCTTATTGTGTTGTGATTACCCTCCAAAATGAGAGCAGTTCCAACGATTTACATTTACACGATTTTAGGGGCTTTGTTGTGATTACCCTCCAAAATGAGAGCAGTTCCAACCTCAATGCTAAAAAATGAGTGTATAAAACTGTCAATCAGGAGTGTAATATCATATATTTTACTTCATCAGTGCTTCTTTTTCCCTTTTAAATACTTCTGCAAAGTACTCGGCATAGGTTTTTCCTTTTGCTATCTTGCCACATTTTTCTTGGCAATAGTCCCAAAATTCTTTTTTAGGCAATTGGTTGTGTGCAAATTTATTACGAATATAGGTTAAAACAAAGGCTTTTTGTTCTAAATCGGTTGCTTCTTGTTTTAGTTGGTTAATGTCCACATCTTCAGGTTTAGTATCTAAGTTGAATACCTTATAACCATCCACATTTTCATTTTTAAATTGCTTTAAAAGTCCGTTGAGAATGTAGTATTTGAAATTTTGATTATCCCCTTTTTTTAATATTTCCTTATCTTTTACCTTTTCTAAAATATATTCCTCTATAAGGTGGACTTCCTTCAGCAGTTCTTCTCTTCTTACTTTTTCATACTGTTCTATTTCTCTTTCCACTACATACGGATAATTTTCCTCTTCCTTACTTTCTTTGATTAGAAACGCCTGCCATTTTATATTTTCCTCATATGTTAAGAAAGCTTGAACCCTTTGGTCGTATTCATATTTTATGAAATTACCCACATTTTTCAGCTTTACATTTTCTACCGTAATTTTTCCGTCACACAAGTTTAAATCAACGGTTTTGTTCCAAATATAGTTGGTATTTCGCTCACCCGTTTGCTTGGCTTTCTCCTGATTTTCTAAGCGTTCCTCCCGAGACTGATACAAGTCTTCTAACGAAAACCGATCGATGCTATCTTGTTTAAACACTGATTTGAAAATATGTTTCGCCATCAAAAGTGTAAACACATCGTTTTTCTTTTGTTGGTAGATTTTGGTTTTTCGTTTTCGGTCTGCTTGTTTTTTTTCCAACTTTACAAGCGGATAATTTTCAGTATCATAAAATGTCTGAAAATTCTGATATTCTTTATAATACTTAAACCAATGAGCAAAAAGAGCTTCATTTCCTTTAAAAGTTTTTCCTTTAATTATCGTAGGTTTTTCATTCATAAATCCTCTTTTTAAAAAAATCGGATATCCCAATATGGACTGAACCTGAGCATCTAATTCTTTGTGAATATAATTTTGTTTTTTCAAAAATTTAAAACACTCATTTTCTACCTTTTTGAAGACTTTATTTTCGTTTTTAAAGTTTTCGGCTTGTTGCACCAGCCCACTGATATGCTCCAATCGTTTATCTAAATAACGAGTGTAAAATTGGTACAAATATTTTTGCTGAAAATGTCCCCCCAACTCAAAAGGTAAATGCTTAAATACTTTTTCTTGAGGCAAAAGAGTTCTCAACTCCTCTTTACATTGTTCATAGTACGCCAATGATTTTTGCAACAAGCTGTGCTGTTCCCCTTTCCATTCGTTTTTGAAATCGGTAGGCATAAAGCGTTTGATGTCATTCGCCAACCAAACCGCTACTTTTCCTTTTTCTCGATAATAAAGAACTTCTTTTCGTGCAGGAACTTCAGGGTATTTTCTTCTAAGTTGATTTCTCAAGTATTGTTTATGATTTCTATCTCTGACTTTGTTTATCTCCCTATTTTTATCTTGATAAGCAATACATTCTTTATATTCTTTTTCACGAACCGTTTGTTCGTCTTTTAATTTTTGTAGAACGCTTTGCTCTTGCTTCAAATCTTTTATCAATTTCTCTTTATCAATAACAGTAGAATTATCGTCTTGATAAGGTTTTAATATCTTGGCATTGATATCTTTATCTATGATTTGCTGAATTTGAGTTTGAATTTTTCCTACGATTTTCTCTTCTAACTCTTTTCCAATTTCCTTTCTTAATTCTTTTTCACCTTTCTTTTCTAACTTTTCTTTCTTTTCCTCCCATTTATCGAAAAACTCATACAGAATGGAATGAATGTCATTCATACTCAGATAAGCCGTGGGTTGCCCACCGAAAACAATAATTTCTTCTTGATTATTTCCATTGATTGGAACTATTTCTTCTATAATGTTCTGGATAGACGGCTTGTTGGCTTTTCTTTGCTTGAGCTGATTGGCTTTTACGGCTTTATCTACTTCTGAAATGTATTTTTGGTTAAGCAATTTCACTTTTATCCCTATCTTCCCTGCTGTAGGCTGTTTCTCTCTATCCAAAATGCTACCTGCAATAGGAAAATCTTTATCATTAACGGAAATATTTTCCTTTGGAAAATCATAATTGGGGTTAGGAAAAACTTCCCAATAGTGTTCTCTATCTTCATTGGTTTCGGTATTTTTTATAAACAATGCTTTTTTATGTTCCAATTCCGAAAGCCTGCCGAAAACGGTAATTTTTTCTTTTATTCTTCGGTCGGAAATCAGATGTTCTTTAGGGCGAGAATCGTGAAGATAATCCCCTAAATGTACCTGAAAACGAAGCGTAGGGAACTGAGCAAACTCATCTAAAAATCGAATGGCAAAATAATTGAATTTATCTTCGTAACGCTTGCGAATCATTGGATGAATTACCTGCTCTTCTTCCATTGTCCCTACATCGCTATTGTTTTCTTTTAGGTATTCGTTCCAATCTTCGATGAAAGTTTTTTGTACATCTTCGCTCAAATTTTGATAGACCACATCGGGTACTTTGCTCAATTCATCGAGCATCTGCATCATTAGAGTTTCTTTGGCGTAAATGGAAAGCTGTTCAGCATTTTCTGCCTCACCATAATTGATTTCAGCCGTTCTTACTTTTCGCTTCAATTTTTTGTAAGCCAAATGCGAGAAAATTTCGTGCGTAGCCATAAAACAAATGCTGTTTTTTCTATGGCTCACCGTTGCTTCAGATACTGTTGCTTCATCGATAACGGTTGCCTTAAATCCTGCTATTTTCGATTTGAATGCGTGTATTTCTTGTTTGGTAAGAAACAAAGAAAGCAGGAAGACTACTCCGTTTTTTGAAATTGGAATTTCCAAATCACCTTTTTCTTGCTGAGGATAACTTTCAGTATTGTATTTTGTTTTGCTCGATTCTTTTAGGCTATCTTTTTTCTTATTGATATAAAAATCAAAAGCATCATTATAAATCGCTGCTATTAAATCATCCCTTTTGTCGCTGTATTTGAATGGAGGCACCAATTTTCTCTCTCCTCTTTCTCTTTGGTTTCTACGCTTTTCCTCTATTTTTTCTGCTGTTTCTCTTAGATAGTTTAATTTCTTTTGGCATAAAATATCCAATTGTTTTTCTATGCTTTTCTTCAGAATTTCTTTTGTTTTATCGGTTTTTACTTTTTTCTTTTTCACCGTTAAAACCGTGCTTTTCAGCATTTCATCTAATACAGCAAATATTTCATCTGGAATTTCTACCTTCCCGTGTTCCTTATGTGTATAAAAGTTTCTTAAATCCCTTACGGCTTTTATAATGCCTTTGAAATTCTTTTTAAAATTTTCTTTTCGTTCTTTTATAGGAACTTCTTTTTTATCCAAAAGACGAACCATAGGGAAATAATCCGAAAGCAATTTCACATACCTTTCGTATTCCACTAATGAAATATTTTCCTTAAAGATAGCATCAAAAAAATTCTCTGAAGTGTATTCTTTGCCTTTTAATCTTTTTCCCAATTCTCTAAATACACTATCCATATTTTCCATTGCTGCATTGAGATAACCCGCAAAATAAGATTTATCCTGTGGTTTAAAAGAGTTGTAATAAATATTATTCCCTAAAGATGTTTTATTTTCCATAGTTAGTTTTTATTTTTTGTGATGTGTTAATTCTGCATAATAAAGTCCGAAGATTCTGTCTGTCATTTTTACCCGAAACCATTGGGCTATAACAGACGAAATTCCGCCTATAACCAAAGTCCCTATCACAATTGTAATGATTTTGCTACTCAGCGTACAATCGTTCATAAAAAAGGAAGCTAATAAAAAGATAACACTCACGGGAAGTACAAATAGCGAAAGCGTTACAATGTTCCGAAACAAGAAATAAATACTCTGAAAATTTTTTGCTTGGGATATTTTGCCTTGTGCCTCTAAATAATAATACGCTGTATCAAAGACACTTCCATTACTGATATTTTCTGTTGCCGAAATTCCTTTATTTGCCCTATAAATCTCTTTTAAATGAGGAAGAATTTCAGTGATGTACTCGTCGTTTTTCATTTTGTCCATAGGCGTACAAGCCAATTTTTGGTACCACTTTCTCTTTATCAACCGAAATGTAATGATATGAATAAGGCATCCTATAAATAGGGCAATGGCAAAAAACAACAGACTATCGCTAAGGTTTCCTGCTGTAATGAGTGGGGCTTTCCCAAAAACATATTCCGCTGAGAAATTCATTAGCTCAATCATAATGACTCCCAGAACTACAAAGGAGAGCAATTCGTAAATAGATAATCTTTCCATAAACTATAAATTTTTAAATCACAAATGTAAGTTAATTATCTCAATAAAATTTAATAAAAATTAGCATTTTTAAAACTACATAGTTATTTCTGGACTATCTCAAAATCAAAACTCTAAAAACAGCCATTCCTTCTGCTCTAATCTTTAGTAAGTTACAGATTCTGATTAAAATACAAAACTTCGAAACCCTAAAAATAACTTATTAGATTCATAAGAATAGCGTTAGAAAATTTCATACGTTTGGACTAATGTAATTCATTTTAACATAAATAGTTTAAAAATTTATTGTATATTTGCTCACAGGTGCTCTAAAAAAGTAAAATGAATTTTATATGAAGAATATTGTGATGTTGTGTAAAAAACATTTTCAATGGCTCAAAGATTTATTAACATAACACCATAAACTTCAAAACATCTACATACAAAAATATATCTAAATAAACGGTAATTACTATCACAAACAAAAATCAAAATGGAATTTTTAAATTTAGATGAATCTGTTCAATCTGCTATCAAAATAGCTAAGTCAATAGCTCGAGAGTACGGTAATAAATATTACACTCCTGCACACTTACTAAAAGCCCTTCTTCACAAAGAAGTAGGGATAGGAAGTTTTGTCACAGCTTTAGGGAAAGATGCTTTATTTTTGGAAGAATGGGCTGAAATCCGTATAGAAGACTGTGAGAAATTTTCAGGAATTACTGAAATAGAAGCGGATAAAAAAATACATAAAGTTTTTGAGGAAGCGGATAACATACGACTGAAGTTAGGATTACTACAAATAAATCCTATCTGTACACTAGGGGCTATCGCCAAACCCGAAGTAGGCTTTTCCTCTGATCAATTAAAATCTTTTCCTATTAGAGAAAGAGATATTTTAGATTTTTTCTTGCAGGGAGATAACTTGCAACTACACTCTCTACACCAAGCTGAAGGACAAGACATAGAAAAAACATCTGTGAAACCTCTTACCAATCTTCTGAAATATTGCATCGATAAAACAGCTCAGGCGATGGAAAATAAAATATTTCCGATTGTTTGTCGTTCTAAAGAAAATAGACAAATGTTAGAGATTTTAGGACGACATAGTAAGCCCAATGTAATGATTATTGGAGATTCTGGTGTAGGTAAAACGGCTATGGTAGATGGCTTAGTATATGATATAATCAATGAAAAAGTACCATCCTTTTTATCTGGAACAACCATTTGGGAGCTTGATAATGGAGCTTTAATTGCGGGAGCAACCTACAAAGGAGAAATAGAGGACCGACTTAAAAACATCATTAAGGAACTTCGTCAAATGGATAAAGTTATTTTATTTATAGATGAAATACACACTTTGTTAGATCCTAAACAAGGTAATGCCGGAGCTGCAAATATTTTAAAACCCGAGCTTTCCAAAGGAAATTTAACAGTTATTGGAGTAACAACTATTGACGAATACCGAAAATTAATTGAGCCCGATCACGCTTTTAGTCGTAGATTTGAAGTATTGCAAATAGAAGAACCCACAACTGATAATGCTACATTAATGGTACAATTTGTTCTTGAAAAATATAAAGGTTTTCATCAATTGGAAGTTAGTGAGGAAGCTTTGAAAAAATGCGTATTAATGGCAAAACGTTACGTAAAAGATCGTCGATTGCCCGATTCCGCAATTGATTTGCTAGATAGAACAATGTCTGCCGTGAAAATGACTAATGAAACAGCTAATTCAGATCATATCTCACTACTAGAAAATTTGAGTAAACTAGAGGAAAATCGGTTAGAATTTTCGGAAGAAGACTTTTCAAATAAGGTATCGCTACTTTGGAAAGATTTTTCATCACATTTGAATCCTATAATACAAGGACATATTAATCAAGAAGTTAAAATAGATGAAAACACTACTGGTTCCGCAGTCTTTACTTTATTAAACGAAGTTGTTGATAAATTACATCATTTTACAAAAAATCCAATAAAACAGGTTGACGAAGATCATCTCGCGTGTGTAGTAGCTGCCAAAACGAATATTCCCGTAGGAAAAATTCAGGAAGGTGAAAAAGAACGACTTCTAAAAATGGAAAGCCAATTGCAAAAACGTGTTGTTGGACAGAACCACGCCATAAAATCATTGGTTGATGCCATATTGGAGTCCCGAAGCGGAATGAACAAACAAGGACAGCCTATTGGGTCATTTTTCTTTTTAGGTCCAACAGGGACAGGAAAAACAGAGCTTACTAAATCCTTAGCTGAAGCGTTATTCAATGATGAAAAAGCAATGATACGTTTTGATATGTCTGAATTTAAAGAAGAGCACTCTGCTGCACTGCTCTATGGTGCTCCTCCTGGCTATGTAGGATATGAAGAGGGAGGGCTCTTAGTTAATAAAATTCGTCAACAGCCTTATTCGGTAGTCCTTTTTGATGAAATAGAGAAAGCACATTCTTCTGTATATGATATTTTTCTACAAATAATGGACGAAGGAAAACTTCACGACCGATTGGGAAAAGAGGGAGATTTTTCAAATGCAATCGTTATTTTCACTTCAAATGTGGGAAGTGAATGGATTGCCAAGGAGATGAACGAAGGAAGACAACCAACAACCATACAAATGATGGAAATAATGGGAAATTATTTCCGTCCTGAATTTTTAGCACGTTTGTCCGAAATTGTACCTTTTTCTCCTATCAAAGAAGAAATGTTGATGCAAATTTTTGACATTCAATTTAAAGGATTTCGCAAATTGCTACAAGCTCAATCAATGGATATAACACTTACAGATCAAGCTAAAAAAATGTTGGCTTTCAAAGGATTTACGCCTAAATATGGAGCTCGTCAGGTGGCAGGTACTATACGAAATTACCTCAGAAGACCTATTTCACGTATGATTCTATCTGGAAAGTTAAAAAAAGACCAAAAACTTAAAGGCTCACTTTCCACAAATGAAGAACTTGTATGGGAAGTAGAAAATTTGTAATGCTTTTGTAGAGCATCACCAATTGCTTGGCGGTATCTGCCATTTCAGTGATGCGAACGGAAGGTTTTAAGATTTTTAACATAACTAATTTTGTTTTTAAGATTTGTACTGATGTTACAAAGCTATGTAATTTGTTTTTAATAATCAATGATTTAGATTTATTTTAACATTTCAAAAAAACAAAATGAATTTATGCTTAAAGCGTTTTATATAAAATATTTTTTTATTTTACTAATCGCTGAAATACACCGTGTACAATTGTATTTTTGGTAAATCACTAATGAAATGGGTTGTGTACAATTATATTTTTAGTAAATCACTGATGAAATGGGTTATGTATAATTGTATTTTTAGTAAAACACGAGTGAAATGGGTTGTGTATGATTTTATTTTTGGTAAATCACTGATGAAATAGATTATACACAATTTTATTTGTAATTTCGCACTTTGTTCATTATGAATTTTTACTTATGGAAAAAATGATTGATATTTCAGAAATTTACTGTAATTTTTTATACGATATAAAAGAAAATGATATTATAGCAATATGTGTGCCCTTAATAGTTGCAATCTTCGGTTTAGCTTATCCAATTATTTTAGAACAAATATCTAAAATAGGAGCTAAATATAACTCTAAATATTTATTAGTTTTATTTGATAATGAATATTATCAAAAAAAAAGATTTTTTAAATCAAATATTTTTCAAATAAGTCTTATTTCTGCTTTAGTATCATTACTTTTTCATATAACTAAATTTCAACCTCTTTTTGGCTGGAATCATTGTGTAATAAATAATTCAGCGAAAATAATCACAATATTATTAACTATCAGTCTAATTATTATATTTTTTAAATGGTTAAATGAAATACGTAAATATATTGGTAATATTGATAATCTTTTAAATCATATAATAGAAAAATATAAAAAAACAAAGGAAGATAGTATAAAAAAAATATCTCTAATGACAATAAATGATATTGCTATTTACGCAATTAACACAAAAGATGTTGATTTACAAATTAAACTACTAAAGTTTTATACTGAATATGTTATTAATTTTAGAAATAATTTAAAAAAAAATACTGTTACATATGATGATGAATTTTATAATTTAGTAAGTAGTTTAGTAGATGAATGTGTAGAAAGAAATCATAAACATCTATTACCGCTTAGACATAGTGCTATTAATGGAAGTCTTCTTATTCCAAATGACTTTCAACAAATAAAAATATCAAAAGAAACTTATGAGTGGTTATGGTATAATGTTACTTTGATACGACATAATTATAATTTTGTTGCTGAATTTTGGAAAAACTCTTCTCAATACTTTAGTTTTGAATTGGGACAAATTTATCCAAATCCTCAATGGAATGAAAATGGTGAAATAATTGATGCAAATAAAGATATTAGCGAACAAAGAGAGGAAGAACGAAACAGATTTTTAGAATTTCATTATGCTTTTGGAGGGTTAATGCTTTATAGTAAAAATTATGAGGCATTAAATTATATGTTTACTTTTTCACAAACTCAACCACCAAAATATGAACTACTACCATATTCGATGATTGATATTTTTGAGTGGTTTGAATGGTTTTATAATGAAAATAATCATTTAGGTAACTTTATAGGTTTAGTAAAATATCCTTTTCCTGAGCTGGACAACTTAGGGAATAAACCATATGTAGTGTTTGAAATTTGTAAATATATTTGTATTTTATTTTTAAGACAATTTTCTATTCCTGAAACATTACACTATCACAATCCTACTAAACAACCTAATCTTCCTCAAGAGTTAAAAAAGTTATATAATTGGCAAAAAAGTTTAGAGTATTTCAGATTTTGCTTAAATAAAGTTTTAGAAGATGAAGAAGCGTTACGAAGACTTAATCTGCAACAAATGTTTGTTGAAAAAGAAAGTGAAATAAATAATTTTTTAATAGAATTAGAAGAAAGTATTAAAACAATTATACAAAATGAAAAGGAAAATGCAAAAATTTCAAAGAGTAAAGAGTTGCAATTTTATAAATCATCAAGTAAAATATTAGGTGATGGATTTAAACAATATGAAAATATAAGAAACAAAGAAGGATTTGATAATACAGATAAAGATGTAAAGGCTTTCATACGTGGAAGTCAAACTCTTTCACCAAAATCATCATTTACAGACGGAGATACTCCTTGTGTTAATTGTGATAGTGTATTTGCACACGGCATAGTACAATGGAATTTAAAAAAATATATTCCTAATGCTTTTCTTATGGCAAGAACACAAAGCTACTTGCTAAGTAAAGATGATTTAATTAAAGGAATCAATAAAATTGTTGATGAAAAGGAAAATGTATGTATCATTGCTTTTAATTTAGGATGTGAAATTATTCAAAGTATTAAGCAAAGTAAATATAAAGACAAAATTATATATTTGCCTTCAACTGATTTAAGAAATTTAATTTTTATATTAGAAGAAAAAGATTTACCTAAATTTACTTTTAAAGATATTAAAGAAGAAGAAAAAGAGAAATTTCATTTAGAAGAAATTGATAAAAATTATAAAATATATGCTTCCATAATAGATATTAACTTACCTAAAAATGAAAAATTAAAAAATATATATGCTAATAATTTAGACAAAGATAATTTACAAGTATTAGAAACTTTGAGTTTTATAACTGAAATTCGTTTTAGAGCAGATAGAAAAATAATTCAAATAAAAGTAAATTCAGTATATGAAGAATCAGGTTCTGTTAATAGTTTAGATGATTTGAAACCTCTGTAAACTTTTTATTTTATTTGTCTCACTGCTGAAGTAATTCGTGTAACATCTTATTTTATCTATTTCAGTAGTGATTTGACTTGTATAACATTATACTTTTGTTATATCACTTGAACCATAATTAAAATAACTTTATACCATAAAAAAACACGCTCCGTATGGAGCGTGTTTTATATAAAATATTTGTGACTTCATTTTTAAAGTGAATGCCCGTCCGTGCTACGGACTATTTCACTTCTTCAAAATCTACATCTTGCACGTTGTCGCCGTTTTGTTGTTGCTGACCGCCTGTGTTAGGTTGTGGTTCGCTTTGGGCTTGTTGTGCTTTGTAAAGGTCTTCGGAGGCTTGTTTCCACGCTTCGTTGATTCTGTCCAAAGCAGGTTGAATTTGTCCCAAATCTTGGCTTTGGTGTGCTTTTTTCAACTCTTCCAAAGCAGACTCAATGCCTGATTTCTTATCTGCCGGAAGTTTGTCGCCAAATTCTTTCAGTTGTTTTTCAGTTTGGAAAATCATTGAGTCTGCCTCGTTGATTTTATCGGCTTTTTCTTTGGCTTTTTTGTCGGCTTCGGCGTTGGCTTCGGCTTCGCGTTTCATTTTCTCGATTTCCTCTTGTGAAAGTCCTGATGAGGCTTCAATTCGGATGTCGTGCGATTTGCCGGTTCCTTTATCGGTTGCCGAAACTTTGATAATTCCGTTAGCGTCGATATCAAAAGTTACTTCGATTTGAGGAACGCCACGCGGTGCTGGTGGAATACCATCTAAGTGGAAACGTCCTATCGTTTTGTTATCGTTTGCCATTGGTCGTTCTCCTTGCAACACGTGGATTTCTACACTTGGCTGATTGTCAGCAGCGGTTGAAAACACTTGTGATTTCTTGGTCGGAATGGTAGTATTGGCCTCGATAAGTTTGGTCATCACTCCTCCCATTGTTTCGATACCGAGTGAAAGTGGAGTTACGTCCAAAAGCAATACATCTTTTACATCTCCTGTCAAAACTCCCCCTTGAATAGCCGCACCAACAGCTACCACTTCATCAGGGTTAACACTCTTGTTTGGTTTCTTTCCGAAGAATTTTTCTACCGCTTCTTGCACCGCAGGGATACGTGTAGAACCTCCTACTAAAATCACTTCGTCAATATCGCTTGTTGAAAGTCCTGCATTTTTAAGAGCTGTACGACAAGGCTCGATGGTTCTTTTTACCAAATCGTCAATCAATTGCTCAAATTTTGCACGAGTAAGGGTACGTACCAAGTGTTTTGGACCTGTTGCCGTAGCTGTGATGTATGGCAAGTTGATTTCAGTTTGTGTAGAAGAAGAAAGCTCAATTTTCGCTTTTTCCGCAGCTTCTTTAAGACGTTGCAACGCCATTGGGTCTTTACGCAAATCCATTTGCTCTTCTGCCTGAAACTCTTCGGCTAACCAATTGATGATTTTTTCATCTACATCGTCACCTCCAAGATGTGTATCTCCGTCAGTTGCAAGTACTTCGAATACGCCATCGCCTAACTCCAAGATAGATACGTCGTGCGTACCACCACCGAAGTCAAATACCACGATTTTTTGGTCGTTATGCTTTTTGTCCAATCCGTAAGCCAAAGCAGCAGCGGTAGGCTCGTTGATGATACGACGAACTTTAAGTCCTGCAATCTCTCCTGCTTCTTTGGTTGCCTGACGCTGTGCATCATTAAAGTATGCAGGAACGGTGATAACGGCTTCGGTTACCGTTTGTCCTAAGAAATCTTCGGCAGTTTTTTTCATTTTTTGAAGAATCATTGCTGAAATTTCTTGCGGAGTGTACAATCTTCCATCGATATCCACACGTGGCGTATCGTTATCGCCTTTTACCACTTTGTAAGGTACGCGACCTACCTCTTTATCTGACTCTGAAAATTTGTTCCCCATAAAACGTTTGATTGAGTAAACCGTTTTATTTGGGTTGGTAACCGCCTGACGTTTGGCAGCATCACCTACTTTTATTTCGCCTCCTTCCACAAAAGCTACTACAGAAGGAGTGGTTCTTTTACCTTCGGCATTGGTAATTACCACAGGGTCATTACCTTCCATTACAGAAACACACGAGTTGGTTGTTCCTAAGTCTATTCCAATAATTTTGCTCATATTCTTAATTTATTTTTAATTCAACATTTATTTATCACCTTAGGCGGAAATGCTCCGCTTTGGGCTTCGTGCTTCTAATAGTCAATGATTGTGCCAAAGGAAGAAATCTGACAAAATGACAGAAGAAGATATACCTCAAGTTGTAAGAAGTGGAATTTAACAGACAAAATAGCGTCGTCTAACCAAAAATCTGTAATTATTTTCTACCTTTGTGCGATTAACAAACCCTAACTCTATCACAATGGAGCCTCTTAAATTTAAAAATCTACATATTGAAAATCAGCTTGTAAATATTGCCTTACCTAATGGAATTTCACTTCATATCAAACGAGAAGACAAAAACCATCACTTTGTATCAGGAAATAAACTCAGAAAGTTAAAATACAACATTCTACAAGCACAAAAAGAAGGTAAAACACAATTACTAACCTTTGGAGGGGCTTATTCTAACCACATTGCAGCCACCGCAGCAGCAGGACAATTAATGGGATTAAAAACCATTGGCATCATTCGAGGAGAAGAATTACGCTCAAAAATAGATGAAAATCCAACATTAAGTTTTGCTCAAAAATGCGGAATGGACTTTCAATTCATTTCTCGTGAGAACTATCGCCTAAAACACACTAATGAATTCTTACATCAACTTAAAAAGCATTATGGTTCAGATACCTACATCGTTCCTGAAGGTGGTACAAATGAGTTTGCTGTAAAAGGTTGTGAAGAAATTTTAACCGAACAAGATAGCAAATTTGACGTAATTTGTTCGGCTGTAGGAACAGGAGGAACTATTTCAGGGCTTATCAATTCAAGTTTTGCCCACCAAATAGTGTTAGGTTTCCCTGCTCTGAAAGGCGAGTTTCTCTCTGATGTGATAAAGCAATATACCTCCAAAACCAATTGGCGACTAATTCACGACTATAATTTTGGTGGATATGCTAAGGTTTCTGACGAACTAATATCTTTTTTGAATAACTTTAACAAAAAAACGGGAATTTCATTAGACCCAATTTACACAGGTAAAATGATTTTTGCTATTTTTGCACTTTCAAATAAAAACTTTTTTAAACCCAATACCAAAATATTGGCTATCCACACAGGTGGTTTGCAAGGTATTCAAGGGATAAATCAAAAAAGAGCTAAAAAAAATCAAGAAACATTAAACTATGATTAAAAAAATCGGCATATTTTTACTTGCAATATTTGTTCTTTCTTCTTGTTCTTCAAAATATTATAAAAATAAGAAAAATCCGAAGAGAGTAACCTATCGTGGGCAACGACCTTCAACAAATACAATTCCTAAAAAAAATACGGCTGTCGTAAATCCGAAAAAGTATCATAATTCAGAAGAATATTACCACGAAATCCCTCCTGCTGTTCAGGTAACTCCTTCCGTAACGCAAAAATATATCGATGATTATAAAGAAATTGCTATGGTGGAAATGCAACGCTATAAAATTCCGGCGAGTATTACACTGGCTCAAGCAATTTTGGAAAGTGGTTCTGGACAAGGAAAATTGGCAAGACACGGCAATAACCACTTCGGAATCAAATGCCATTCATCTTGGCAAGGTAAAACGATGACACACGACGATGATGAAAAAGGGGAATGTTTCCGTCGATATAAGTATGCTTTTGAATCGTTTGAAGATCATTCTACTTTTTTAGTAAATCGCAACCGATATGCTTTTCTATTTGACTTAGAACCTGATGATTACGTTGGTTGGGCTCACGGCTTAAAAAAGGCGGGATACGCAACAGATCCTGGATACGCCAAAAAACTAATTCAGCTCATCAAAAAACATAAATTATATGAGTATGACCAACAAGTTTTAAATCCTAATGGAAAAGTTGCTAGTATTCCGAAAACAAATACGCCAATAGAAACTTCAAAAGCAGAAGTTCTAGTAACAAGCACTCCTAAACCCAACATTACAGAAATTCCTAAATCAACTGAAAATCAGAATAAAACAAAATATTATATAGTAAAATCGGGTGATACACTTTACAAAATCGCCAGAGAACAACAAGTTTCCATTCAGCAAATTATGAAACTTAATAATTTGAATGAGAAAACAAGTAATGAAATAAAAGTAGGTCAAAAATTACAATTAAACTGACATTTTGAAAATAAAAGACTTAAAAAATTATTTATATCAAAACCTGAATTTTCTTTATCCAAAGGAAGAAATTCAGGTTTTTTATTTTATGTTGTTGAATTTCTACGGAAATCTTTCCAAGACAGACATACTTCTTTACTCAGAAAAAGATTTAGATAGCTCTTTGGAAATAAATATTTTAAATGCAGTAAACGAACTAAAATCCGAAAAACCTATACAATATATATTGGGAGAAACAGAGTTTTTTTCAAATCGATTTTTTGTTGATGAAAATGTGCTGATACCTCGCCAAGAAACTGAAGAATTAGTCGATTGGATTATTTCTGAAACAACTCACAATAAACCAATAAGTATTTTAGATATTGGGTGTGGAAGTGGCTGTATTTCAATTTCCCTTGCTAAAGCTTTACCCGACGCCAGAGTAACTGCCTTGGATGTCTCAGAAAAGGCTATTGCAATAGCACAAAAAAATGCAATTGAAAACAATGTAAACATTCACTTTCTTAAAAAAAACATTTTGGAAGTCGATTTTCTACCAGAAAAATATGATATTATTGTTTCAAATCCGCCTTACGTACGAGAATTAGAAAAAAAAGAGGTTCGTAACAATGTACTAAACTACGAGCCTCACTTAGCCTTGTTCGTATCAAATGAAAAGCCTCTGATTTTCTATAAAAAAATCGCTCAACTGGCAAAATTATCACTCAATGAAGGAGGAAAATTATTCTTTGAAATCAACCAGTATTTAGCAGAAGAAACCAAAAATACAATTATAAAAGAAGGATTTGAAAAAGTGGAACTAAAAAATGATTTGTTAGGAAACACCAGAATGATTAAGGCTGAATAATCAAAAAAATAACCGACTACTATTAGTCGGTTATTTTCTGTGCCTACGACTGGATTCGAACCAGCACGCCCGAAAGCACCACCCCCTCAAGATGGCGAGTCTACCAATTTCTCCACGTAGGCATCAAAACCATATTAATACAAAAAAAGTTAAGCAAAAACTTAACTTTTTCTGTGACCTGGCTGGGGCTCGAACCCAGGACCCCAACATTAAAAGTGTTGTGCTCTACCAACTGAGCTACCAAGTCATTAAAAAATAAAAAAACAAATTGTATAACCCTGTGACCTGGCTGGGGCTCGAACCCAGGACCCCAACATTAAAAGTGTTGTGCTCTACCAACTGAGCTACCAAGTCATCATTCATTTCTTGAATGCGGGTGCAAATGTATAGCTTTTTTTTTTATTTAGCAACAAAAAATTAATTATTTTTGCATCATATTTTTATTTTTCTATCAAAAATACTAATAAACAAAAAGTTACATATGAAAATAATTTTATTAGGTTATATGGGAAGTGGAAAATCTACATTAGGAAAAGCCCTTGCACAGAGAAAAAATCTCCAATTTATCGATTTAGACACATATATTGAAGAGAAAGAAAACACTTCTATCAAAGAAATTTTTGACACAAAAGGAGAAATTTACTTCCGTAAGAGAGAGTCCTTTTATTTGAATGAGTTACTTCTTTCCGAAAAGGATTTTGTTTTGGCTTTAGGTGGTGGAACGCCTTGCTTTGGAAATAATATGCACCTAGTATCCAAATCAACTAAAAACACCTTTTATTTAAAGTATATTCCTAAATCATTAACAGAACGTTTACTCTTGGAAAAAGAATATCGCCCTTTAATTTCAGATTTAAAAGATGAAGATTTAGAAGATTTCATCAGAAAACACCTCTTTGAGCGAAATATATTCTACACAAAAGCAAATTATATTATTACTATGGATAATTTATCTTTAGAAGAAAGTTTAGAGAAAATAGAAGTTTTACTGAATTATTAGATGAATAACTCTTACAAAAAAACTCAAGATATTATATCTTGAGTTTTTTATTATAACATTTTATTTCCGATAAATTCTTATAAAAAGAGAACAATTAGTAACTGAGCCACCATAATCCTCATAAAGGTCGTTAATGGATAAACAGCTGCATACGTCACGGCTGGAGCATCTGACCCTGTAACGTCGTGAGCAAAAGCCAAAGCAGGTGGGTCAGTTTGTGAACCTGAAAGCAACCCGCAAATTTCAAGGAAGTTCAATTTAAAATAAAAACGAGCTGTTAATGCAACAACAATTAGCGGAATAAGTGTTATGGCAACACCCATCAACATCCACTGAATTCCATCTCCTTCCGAAAGTGTTTTAATGAATCCTTGCCCTGCTCCTAAACCAACACTTGCCAAGAAAAGCACAATACCAATTTCACGAACCATTAGATTAGCACTATGCGATACATAGTGTGTAACTGAAAAACGACCTCCGTAACGACTAATTAAAATCGCAACGATAAGCGGACCTCCCGCCAAACCAAGTTTCACAGGTGAAGACATTCCAGGTATGTACAAAGGTATAGAACCTAAAATCACCCCAAGTACAATTCCGAAGAAAAGTTCAGCAATGTGCGGATGTTGCAAACGCTTTTTAGAGTTTCCAAATACTTTTTCAATCAATTTGATATGTTCCTCATCTCCTACAACCGTAATAGTATCACCGAATTGCAATTTTGTTTCCTTTGTTGGAACAAATTCAATCCCTGCACGATACACACGACTGATGGTAACACCATACTTTTCACGAACATTAATCTCACCTAATTTTTTTGTATAAGCTTGTTTGTTCGTTACGTTCATTCGGCGTGAAATGATATTTGTTGCCTCACCCTCAAATAACGATAAGTTAGCTTTCTTCCCTACCAAAGTAGAAAGACGTTCGAAATCTTTCGGATTACCTACCAAAAGCAAAATATCACCTTCTTTAAGGAGTGTATCCTTATCAACCAAAAGTATGTTATCCCCGCGATACAGACGTGAAACAACGAAATCCATTCCTAAAGTTTGCTTAATAATAGCAATATGCTTATTGAATAAAATTGGATTTTCAACATATACAGCTATCTTATCAACTGTTGAATTATTTTTATTGATTTTCCATTGATTTAATCTCTTTTCTGCGTCTAAGTTCACTTTCAAAGCATATTTCAGAACCATCATCACTAAAATAATTCCTAGAACTCCAAAAGGATATGCTACAGCGTAACCGTTAGATACGTTAGATAATATACCATTAATAGCTTCTTGCGACACGCCCCTTTCTAATGAAACATCAACAATTGCTTGTTGAGCAGCTCCTAACCCAGGAGTGTTGGTAACAGCTCCCGACATAATCCCTACCAATTCTGCCATTCTTGTACCTGTTGCATAATGCAAACCAATTACTGTAAGAACACAGGCAATTACCGAAAGTACGGCTAAGCTGTTCAACTTAATTCCTCCTTGCTGAAATGAAGCAAAGAAGCCTGGTCCTACCTGTAAACCAATCGTATAAACAAATAAAATAAGTCCGAATTCCTTTACAAAATGCTGAATGTGACCATCTACCGTAAAGCCAAAATGAGCTACAGCAATTCCTGCGAAAAGAACACAAGCAATTCCGAAAGAAATACCCCAAAAACGAATCTTTCCCAGAGCTACTCCTAATGCAATGACAATACTGTAAATAATCACTGTGTAAGCCACGCTTTCGTGGTTTGAAAATAGGTTTACTATCCAATCCATATGTTAAAGTTTTTTAAATTTTTTCGGGTGCAAAGGTACTAATTTTATTCTATCCTTAACAACAAATATTATCTTTTTTTTAATATACACATAATAAAATTATCATATTGACAATTATATTTACTACAATTATTATTTCCATAATTTTTAATCCATTCACTTTCAATCAATAAATATTTTTTTTCACAAAAAGCTTTTATTTTAAAAAAATATATGTATATTTGCACCCGCATTTGGGAAGATACTCAAGTGGCCAACGAGGGCAGACTGTAAATCTGCTGACTATGTCTTCGCAGGTTCGAATCCTGCTCTTCCCACAAGAAAGAGATTTTCAATTATGAAAATCTCTTTTTTTATATAATATATTTTGCAAAAAAGTGATTATTTTTGCAGAGTATCTGAAAAAATATGTTTTGAAACTATGTACAAACAGCTTATTCAACCAATTCTTTTTTCTTTAGACCCAGAAAAAGCACATCATTTAACATTCTCTTGGCTAAAATTTATTCACAAAATACCTGGAATCCCGACTCTTATCCGTTCCATATATAAAGTTGAGCACGATTCGTTAGAGCGAGAAGTTTTTGGAATAAAGTTTAAAAATCCTGTGGGATTAGCG
This sequence comes from Capnocytophaga cynodegmi, assembly GCF_002302475.1. Taxonomy (NCBI): domain Bacteria; kingdom Pseudomonadati; phylum Bacteroidota; class Flavobacteriia; order Flavobacteriales; family Flavobacteriaceae; genus Capnocytophaga; species Capnocytophaga cynodegmi. Next base: position 2,176,392 of record NZ_CP022378.1, on the reverse strand, counting down.
GCAGGTTTGGACAAAGAAGCAAAACTATACAAAGAATTGTCCAATTTAGGCTTCGGGTTCATTGAAATTGGTACCATTACCCCAAAGGGACAGCCTGGAAATCCCAAAAAACGATTATTCCGACTCAAAGCGGATAAAGCAATCATCAACCGTATGGGCTTTAATAATCAAGGAGTTGAAGAAGCTATTAAGCAACTTAAAAAAAATAAAAATGTAATCATCGGAGGAAATATTGGTAAGAATAAAATTACACCAAATGAGGAAGCAGCAAACGATTATAGTATATGTTTTGAAAAGCTTTTCCCTTATGTAGATTACTTCGTGGTGAATGTGAGCTCTCCTAACACTCCTAATTTAAGGACTTTACAAGAAAAAGAACCTCTTACACTTCTGTTAAATAGTTTACAGAAATTAAACTTGCAGAAAGAAAAGCAAAAACCAATTTTACTAAAAATAGCACCCGATTTAACTGATGAACAACTTTTAGATATTATTGATATTGTTAAAGATACTAAAATCGCAGGTGTAATAGCCACAAATACAACCATTTCACGCGAAGGTTTGTTATCACCTGATAAAAATGAAATTGGTGGGCTCAGTGGCAAACCTTTAACAAAACGTTCTACAGAGGTTATCCGCTTTTTAAGTGAAAGGAGTGGAAAATCTTTTCCTATTATTGGCGTTGGAGGTATTCATTCTGTGGAAGATGCGTTAGAAAAGCTTGAGGCAGGTGCATCACTTATTCAACTTTACACAGGATTTATTTACGAGGGACCAAAACTCATTAAAGATATTAACAAACGACTTATAAAAAAATAATTCTCTTTATTCCAACACTCTTAAAAGCTATCCGAATACCAAAATATTTCGAAATTTCATTTTTCAACAATAATAATCCGAATATTTTCTGTGTATTTAGAAACTTTGCTTACTTTTAGTTATGTATCTTTATCAAATATAATCTGTTATCAATGAATTTATTATCTGTAGAAAATATTTCAAAATCATTTGGAGAACGTGTTTTATTTCAAAATATTTCGTTTGGTATCAATAAAGACCAAAAAATTGCATTTGTAGCCAAAAATGGAACGGGAAAAACAACACTTTTGAATATTATTGCAGGTAAAGACCAACCTGACAGCGGAAAAGTAGTCTCCAGAAATGGCATACACATCGCTTTTTTATCGCAAAATCCTGAATTTGACGAAGATTTAACCATCGAACAATCTATTTTTTCAATTGAAAATCCTATTCTGAAAGTAATTCAGCAATATGAAAATGCTTTACAAAATCCTGAAAATGAAACTGCCTATCAAAAAGCCTTTGAAAAAATGGAGCTGTACAACGCTTGGGATTTTGAAACACAATACAAGCAAATTCTCTCTCGACTGAAGCTTGACAATCTGCAACTAAAAATAAAAAGCCTTTCAGGTGGACAAAAAAAACGGTTGGCTTTAGCCAATGTACTTATTAGCAAACCCGATTTATTAATATTAGACGAGCCAACCAATCACCTTGATTTAGAAATGATTGAGTGGCTTGAGCAATTTTTTGCTAAAGAAAATATCACACTTTTTTTGGTAACTCACGATCGTTATTTTCTGGAACGTGTTTGTAATGAAATTATAGAATTGGACAACGGAGAACTTTTCACTTACAAAGGAAATTACTCATATTTTCTTGAAAAGAAGGAACTTCGATTAGCTCAGGAACAAGCAAGTGTAGAAAAAGCTAAAAACTTATACGTTAAAGAATTAGATTGGATGCGAAGGCAACCCAAAGCTCGAACTACCAAATCAAAATCACGTATTGATGACTTCTACATAATCAAAGAACAGGCTCACAAACGCAGAAAAGAACACGTTATTCAACTGGAAATCAATATGAAACGATTGGGGAGCAAAATTGTAGAGTTTCATAATGTAAGTAAAAAGTTTGATGAACTTACGATTCTAAATAAGTTCGACTACAACTTCATCCGTGGCGAACGTATTGGCATCATTGGCAAAAATGGCACAGGAAAATCGACTTTTTTAAATCTTTTAACACAAAAGATACAGCCAGATAGTGGAAAAATTGTTATTGGTGATACAATTAAGTTCGGATATTACACTCAATCAGGCATTGAAGTAAAGGAAGGAGAAAAAGTCATAGAAGTAATTCAAAAATTCGGTGAATACATTCCCTTGCTCAAAGGGAAAACACTTTCAGCAGCCCAATTATTAGAGCGTTTCTTGTTCGATCGTAAAAAACAATATGATTATGTTGAAAAATTGAGTGGAGGTGAACTGAAAAGGTTGTATTTATGCACTATTTTAATTCAAAATCCCAATTTTCTGATTTTAGATGAGCCTACCAATGATTTGGACATTGTAACGCTGAATGTTTTAGAAAATTTCTTGTTAGATTATCCAGGTTGCCTTTTAGTTGTATCGCACGACCGTTATTTTATGGATAAAATTGTTGATCATTTGTTCGTTTTTCGAGGTAATGGCGTGATTGAAGATTTTCCTGGAAATTATACAGATTTTCGCGTGTATGAGGAAAGTACACCTCCTGCAGAAGAAGCTCCTGAAAAGAAAGAAACTACCAAAAATACGTGGCGAAAAGATGGCTTAAAAGGACTTTCTTTCAACGAACAAAAAGAATTTAACAGATTAGAAAAAGAAATTCCTCAATTGGAAGAGAAAAAAACACAATTAGAAACATTATTTTCTGAAGAAAGCTTAAATTCTGAAGAAATTTATAAAAAATCGGCTGAATTGGAGGAAATAATACGTGATTTGGAAGAGAAAACAGAACGTTGGTTTGAACTTTCGATAAAAATGGAAGAAAATGGAGATTAACAAACTACAAAAACTTGCCAAAGAAAAGAAAGATGAAAATAAACGATTCTTTACTCAACTGAAAAAGAAGCCTCCAAAAAATCTTGATTATAAAGTGCAAGAAATTCACGATGAAGTAACAAATGAAATAGATTGTTTAACTTGTGCCAATTGTTGCAAAACTACGGGACCTCTTTTAACAAATATAGATATTGAACGTATTTCCAAATACTTACGACTAAAACCTTCAGATTTTATAACCAAATATTTAAAAATTGATGAAGAAAATGACTATATCTTTCAGTCGATGCCTTGTCCTTTTTTGGCTTCAGATAATTATTGTTTAATCTATGATGTTCGCCCCAAAGCTTGTCGTGAATATCCACATACTGACCGAAAAAAAATCTATCAAATAGCAAATTTAACTATAAAAAACACGGAAATTTGTCCTATAGCTTATAAAGTTGTAGAAAAAATGAAAGAAAAACTATAATTTTACTACGAAATAAACTCAAAAATAAAAATTTATACTTCAAAATTGTAAAAAACTATGAAATGGCGTACTACCCTAACTGAATATCAGTATTTTTTACGATTTCAAAGAGGAATGTCAAAAAATTCTGTTACTTCATATGGGTTGGATATTGAAAAACTCATATCTTACCTTGAAAAATACGGAATAAATGAAACTCCTATTACTATTTCGGTAGATACATTACGTCAATTCATCTACGAAGTTTCAAAGGAATTAAACACTCGCTCACAAGCACGTCTTATTTCAGCTTTGAAAAGTTTTTTTAAATTTATAACATCAGAAAAAGGCAGAGAAGATTTCCCGATGAACCTAATCGAAAGTCCAAAAATTGGATTAAAACTTCCTGACACACTTTCTTTAGAAGAAATTGATAATTTACTGATTTCAATAGACTTAAGCACAGATGAAGGACACCGAAATAAAGCTATCATCGAAACACTTTATGGTTGCGGACTTCGTGTATCAGAACTTATATCATTGCGTTTGTCTGACTTGTTTTTTGAAGAAGATTTTATTCGAGTTATGGGAAAAGGGAATAAACAACGTCTTATCCCAATTGGAAAATTTACACAAAAACAAATCGAAAATTACATAAACCACCAACGGAAAAAACTAAAAGTTGTTAAAGGTCACGAAGATTTTATTTTTCTAAACAGAAGAGGAAAACAACTAACAAGAGCAATGATTTTTACTATTGTTAGACAAGTCGCAGAAAATACAGGCCTGAAAAAGAAGATAAGTCCCCACACTTTTCGACACTCATTTGCGACACATTTACTTGAAAATGGAGCAAACTTACGTGCTATCCAAACAATGCTAGGTCACGAAAGCATAACAACCACAGAGATTTACGTTCACGTGGAGAATTCTCACTTAAGGGAAATGCTTACAAAATTTCACCCTCGACAAAAAATGAACCCAATGTAAAGGAGAACATCTCTCAGCGAAAAATTCTCCTTTACAAAAATCATTAAAAAGACAAAAAACTTTTAATTTATATCTTCAAAATTGAAGTTTTTGAATGAGCCTCCAACTCCTATTTCTTCTTTATGAAAAGTCTTTTTAAAATCTTTTTGATGGCGTTCCGAGATAACTTCCTCTCCCTTTTCTTCGAAAACATAGTTAGTCATCTCATTCAAAATTTCCTTAAACAATTCAAAATCTTCTTTGTATAAGTAAATTTTATGTTTTTTGTAATGGAACGACCCATCTTCGTGAGTGAATTTTTTACTTTCCGTTATCGTAAGATAATAATCTTTCGCACGTGTAGCTCTCACATCAAAAAAATAAGTTCTTCTACCTGCTCTCAGAACTTTTGAGAAGATTTCTTCATTGTCTAAAAACTCTTTCTCTTCCATAAAATCTTATTTTTTGTTAGTATTTATATGTTAACATTGTTGCCACAAAAGTCTAAAAAAAATATCACTTACACAACTATTAAAAAACTTTTTTTATTTTTTAACACTATTTTATTGAGCTAATTTTTAAAAATTATACTATCTTGTAGGGGTTGTTATCACAAATACAAATAATCTTTCTTCTTAAAATTTAACTCCTTTTTATAAATATAGTTTGTTATTTTCTTTTAGAAATACAATCAAAATTCATCAAACAACTAAAAATAAACTAATTAGCCACTTCACTGATAAATTTGATACGATACATACGAAGCTCGTCATCTTCATAATCTCCATCAAATTCTTTAGAGGCTACCGAAATTTTGTCTGTTTCAGCCTCCATAAAATAGTCGTGGAGTTCCTCTTGTTGCTCTTCATCAAAAATTTCATCTATATAGTAACTGATATCCAATCTTGTACCGCTATAAACAATTTGTTCCAATTCTTTCAAAAACTCATCCATTTCCAAACCTTTGGCTTTGGCAATGTCTGGTAGAGGTAATTTTCTGTCTACATTCTGAATAATATATAATTTCAATGAAGAATTGGAACCTGTTGTTTTCACTATCAAATCTTCAGCACGAAGAATATCATTTTCCTCTACATATCTGCCTATCAATTCAATAAATTCACTTCCGTATTTTTTAGCTTTTCCTTCCCCAACTCCGTGAACATTCGTAAGTTCCGAAATTGTAATAGGATATTTCAAAGCCATATCCTCCAAAGAAGGATCTTGAAAAACAACAAACGGGGGAACACCTTTTTTCTTTGCAACTTTTTTTCGTAAATCTTTTAGCATTCCTAAAAGGACTTCATCGGCAACACCTCCCCCTGAAGTGTTCATATCTTCAACATCTTCTTCATAAACGTGGTCTTCGGTCATCATAAACGATGTCACGTTTTCAAGAAACTTACGTCCTTTATCCGTAATAAACATCACCCCATAGGTTTCTATATCCTTACGAATCAACCCATTAACCATAACTTGACGAAGCAATGCCATCCAGTACAAATCGTCTTTTTCTTTACCAATACCAAAGAAAGGCTGTTCATCAATTTTGTGTGACTTTATCAGGGCTGTTACTTTTCCTACCAACGTATTTACAATCTCTTTTGCTTTAAATTTCTGCTTAGTAGATATTATGACATTCAACAACTTAACAACATCATCTTTAGCTTCAATTTTAGTTTTGGGATGTCGGACATTATCGTCCATATCAGCACCTTCACCATTTACTTCATCAAATTCTTCTCCAAAATAATGTAGTATAAATTTACGACGGGAACTTGAAGTTTCAGCATATGCAACGATATCCTGCAATAAAGCTTGACCAATTTCTTGCTCAGCAATGGGCTTTCCAACCATAAATTTCTCCAGTTTCTCCACATCTTTGTAAGAGTAGAAAGCCAAACAATGCCCTTCTCCTCCATCACGTCCCGCACGTCCTGTTTCCTGATAGTAACTTTCAATACTTTTTGGAATATCGTGATGAATTACGAATCGTACATCGGGCTTGTCAATTCCCATACCAAAGGCAATCGTAGCAACAACTACATCAACCTCTTCCATAAGAAACATATCTTGATGTTTGGCTCGAGTTTTAGCGTCCAAACCTGCGTGATATGGAACTGCTGTTATTCCATTAACTTGCAGTGTTTGAGCAAGTTCCTCTACTTTTTTTCGACTTAAACAATAAATAATCCCAGATTTTTTGCTATTTTGCTTCACAAAACGAATGATATCAGCATCTACATTTTTCGTTTTCGGACGTACTTCATAATATAGATTAGGACGATTAAATGAAGATTTAAAAACATTCGCATCGGACATTCCTAAATTTTTTAGAATATCCTCCTGAACCTTTGGTGTGGCTGTTGCAGTTAACGCAACAACAGGAATATCTTCTCCCAATCGGTCGATAATGGTTCGTATATTACGATATTCCGGACGGAAATCGTGCCCCCACTCCGAAATACAATGTGCTTCATCAACAGCTACGAACGATATAGGAATTGTTTTCAAAAAGTTAGCATATTCATCTTTAATCAAAGATTCAGGTGCTACATATAATAATTTTGTTTTTTCATTACTAATGTCATCCATTACCTCACGAATCTCGCTTTTGGTAAGTGATGAATTTAAAACGTGTGCAACACTATCTGTTGATGAAATCCCACGCATTGCATCTACCTGATTTTTCATCAGTGCAATCAGTGGAGATATAACAATAGCCGTGCCTTTCAGAACCAATGCAGGAAGCTGATAACATAACGATTTTCCTCCTCCTGTTGGCATAATAACAAATGTATCTTTTCCTTTGATAACGCTTTGTATAATTTCCTGTTGATGCCCCTTAAAGCTATCAAAACCGAAGTAGTGCTTCAAAGCATTCTGTAAATCATTTTTAGCCGTTTCCATCTAAATTATATCTATATTTTATCTAACTTTGCGAACATAAAAGTATAACATTTTTTTTAATTGACAATAAAAAAAGTAAAAAAATTGATGGAAGCTAAAAAAATCATAGAAATTGCCAAAAAAACAGTTGAGGAAGAATCGAAAGCAATCTTAAAATTAATCGATTTTATAGATGATAATTTTACAAAATCAGTTAATTATATACTAAATTCACAAGGAAGAGTTGTTATCACTGGAATTGGGAAAAGTGCTATTATTGCCAGTAAAATTGTAGCTACAATGAACTCAACGGGTACTCCTGCCATCTTTATGCACGCAGCTGATGCCATTCACGGCGATTTGGGAATCATTCAAAAAGATGATGTTGTCATTTGTATTTCAAAAAGTGGAAATACTCCTGAAATAAAAGTACTCGTTCCTCTGCTAAAAAGAGGCAATAATAAGTTAATTGCTATCACATCAAATAAAAATTCAGTTTTGGGACAACAAGCAGATTGCGTTTTGTACGCTCACGTTGAAAAAGAAGCTTGTCCAAACAACTTAGCTCCTACCACAAGTACCACAGCTCAATTAGTTTTAGGAGATGCTCTGGCAATATGTCTATTAGAAATGAAGCAATTTGGAAGTAGTGATTTTGCGAAATATCACCCTGGCGGAGCTTTAGGTAAGCGTTTATATTTGAAAGTATCAGACATCGTAGCAAATAACCAAAAACCACAAGTTTCACCTGAAACTGACATCAAAAAAGTAATTGTAGAGATTTCAGAAAAAATGCTCGGAGCCACCGCTGTAGTTGATGGGCAAGATATCATCGGTGTGGTTACAGATGGAGATATACGAAGAATGCTGAGCAAAACTGATACCATAACAGGGCTAACGGCAAAAGATATTATGACTGCAAATCCCAAAACGATTGAAGCGAACACCTTAGCTATTGATGCTCTTGATGTTATGGAAGCAAACAAAATCACCCAACTATTGGTTACTGAGAACAATACATACATAGGTGTAATCCATCTGCATAATTTGGTACAAGAAGGTTTAATTTAACTTCTTTAGAAATCTTAAGAATTCTCATACAGAAATTGTAGTCTATTTTTGTATGGGAATTTTTCGTTTACAAAAACAATTCACTGATTTTCAGAAGAATAATTTTCAATTGCTTTTTTCAAAACAGAAAGTATTTTTCGACGAAATCTACGAGGGCTAATCACTTCTATTGAATTTCCGAATCCTAAAAACAAACGTTCCAACTCAAAATTATGACGAACTTTAATTTTAAATATCGTTCCGTTTTCCTTCTCTTCTAAAACAATTTGTGAATGGTGGAAGGGCTTGGTTTTGACGTAGTTTGCATTTTCTTTATCTATAAAAAAGACAACCTCCTCCACTGGATTTCCCTCTGAAACTGTCACTCCCACAATATCTTTGAAATATTCATCAGGATTGAGATTTCTACTAACATACTTAGTATCAATCTCTTTTAAGTTTTCTATTCGATCTAAAGCCAATGTAAGTAATGTCGTTTTATGGTGACAAACTACAAACCAACGATTGTTAAATTCCTTAAGAAATTGTGGGTGTACTTCTAAAACATTTACTCTCCGAGATTTAAATGACTTATAATCAACCTCTAATACTTTCTTTCGTTGTATAGCTCTATAAATAGGGTCAATGTACTCCAACCCTTTCAAAAGTTCATTCTTATCCAAATGAATTATTGTAGAATTTTGGCTGTCTTTCCCAAAAACAGAATCTTCCAAACGATGAATAATTCCGTTCATATCTTTAAAGAAAGAAAAATCTTTAAATTCTTTCAACAATTGTATCGCATCTCCCATCAATTTGATATCATTCTGCGATATTGGAGTGTTCTTGATGCTATAATCTGGGTCGGAATATCTATAATACTTATTTTCAAACACTTCAATAGGAGCATTATATCCCATTTTATCGCTTCTCATATTTTGAATATCCAACTGAATTGTACGTTTGCTCACCATATCATCTTTACCTTCATACTCATAAAGGGCATCAGAACAGGCATTAATCAAATCCTCCAAAGTCCAACGTCTTCCAGTATTTCTCAAACATTCATCAATAGTTTTATATCGGATAAGTGCATTCTTATTAGTAGCCATAACTAACTGATTTTTAAACAAAAACACCAACAATACAGAATATATGAATTTAAAATTCAGAAACTAAACAAACTGATTTTGTAAATATTATCTGTATTTTTCTCACAAAGAACGCGAAAAGCAAATAAATACACAAATCAACTACAAAAAATCCCAAGAGTAAACAAGTCTGAAAACCTTTTTCTTACCGAAAATACTTGTGTAATATCTATTTTTTTATGACCTTTGTCGTATTTCAATTTAATTTACTTGAGTATTATGAAGATATTAGTATGCATAAGTAGCGTCCCTGACACTACTTCAAAAATAAATTTCACTGACGAAAATCGCAAGTTTGATTCCAATGGTGTTCAGTTCATCATAAACCCTAACGATGAATACGGACTTACCAAAGCCATTATTTTAAAAGAAAAATTCGGAGCATCTATCACCCTAATCAATGTAGGAACTGCTGAAACGGAGCCAACCTTACGAAAAGCTTTTGCCCTTGGTGCTGATGATATTATACGTATCAATACTGTTGCTTCTGACGGATTTTTTGTAGCCTCACAAATAGCTAAAATTGCCAAAGAAGGTAATTATGACTTGATTATCACAGGAAAAGAATCTATCGACTACAATGGAGGAATGGTTGGAGGAATGGTTGCAGCACTTCTGGATTATCCTTTTATTAACAAATGTATCAATTTAGAAATTGATGGAAATTCAGTATCTGCTGAACGTGAAATTGATGGTGGAAAAGAAAAAATCTCTACACAACTTCCTATTGTTATTGCAGGACAAAAAGGTTTAGTACAAGATAAGGATTTGCGTATCCCGAATATGAGAAATCTTATGGCTGCCCGAACTAAGCAAATCACAATTTTAGAACCAGAAAATTCTGATAATAAAACTGAAACGATTGGTTTTGAAAAACTTCCAGCGAAGCAACCTGTGAAAATGATTTCTCCTGACAATTTAGATGAGTTAATCAATCTTCTGCATAACGAAGCAAAAGTAATATAACCTCAATCAGATTGACTTACAGAATATTAAAATTTAAAAACTAAAAAAGTAAGAAAATGTCAATATTAATATATGCCGATTCCGAAAACGGAAAGTTAAAAAAATCTGCCTTTGAGGTAGCTTCATACGCGAAAGCCATTGCTGATAAACAAAGTACATCTGTCACAGCCGTTGTGGTAAATACTGACGATACAGCTCTTTTAGGAAATTATGGCGTGGATAAAGTAATACGCATTAAAGATGAAAAATTAAATCACTTTTCCTCAAAAGCCTATTCATCTGTTTTAAAACAAGTTGCAGAAAAAGAGAATAGCCAAATTATTGTGCTGAGTTCTTCTTCAAATTCAAAATCAATAGCCCCCTTTTTAGCTGTTGCACTTAAAGCAGGTTATATCTCAAATGTGATTTCACTTCCTGAAGATGTTGATAATTTTATCGTACGAAGTAATATTTTCTCTAACAAAGCCATTGGAGCGACAAAAATCACTACGGCTAAAAAAGTAATTAGTTTGGCTGGAAACGCTTACGGACTAAAAGAAAATCCTGTAACTATTTCTGTAGAAGATTTTTCTCCTTCATTGACAGAAAATGATTTCAATATTACGATAAATGGTGTTGAAAAAAATAGCGGGAAAGTTTCCTTAGATGATGCATCTATTGTTGTTTCAGGAGGAAGAGGATTAAAAGGACCTGAAAACTGGGGAATGATTGAGGAATTAGCTGAAGTTCTGGGAGCTGCAACCGCTTGTTCAAAACCTGTTGCTGATATGGATTGGCGACCTCACGAAGAACACGTGGGACAAACAGGAAAACCAATTGCTGCCAATTTGTACATTGCCATCGGAATTTCAGGAGCTATACAACATTTAGCAGGTGTGAACGCTTCAAAGGTAAAAGTCGTTATCAATACTGATGAAAACGCTCCTTTTTTCAAAGCTGCCGATTACGGTATAGTTGGAGATGCTTTTGAAGTAGTTCCAAAATTAATTCAAAAATTAAAAGCCTTTAAGGAAGAATAATCAATTCGTTATAATAAAAAAACTCGCAATTTCTTTGCGAGTTTTTTTTATATATTTCACTATTACAAACCTTTATTAGATAGTTCCTGCATTATTTCTTTGCCTCCCGAATTAAGAACTTTTTCAGCACATTTTTTACCAAACTCTTCAAAGTTATTCTCATTTGTTTTTTCAGAAATATACACTTTTTTTCTTCCATCTAACGAAAATAAGGCTCCCTCAAACAAGATTTCACCTTCCTTAATTTGAGCAAATGCACCAATTGGAGCTGTACATCCTCCTTCGAGTGTTTTCAAAAATTCTCGTTCTATATGTGTGCAAATATCTGTATGCAAGTCGTTTAATTTAGAAACTGCTTCACAAGAAAAAGCATCTTTTTCATTCACAACCACAACCATAGCCCCCTGTGCTGGAGCTGGAATCATCCAATCTAAAACAATGTTATTTTGAGGTTTTTTATCAATTCGTTCTAATCCTGCCGCGGCAAAAATAGCTCCGTTCCAATCATTTTCGTGTAGTTTCTGTAGGCGAGTATTTACATTTCCTCTCAAATTTTCTACTTTATGCTCTGGAAATTTATGTAACCACTGAGCCTTTCTACGTAGGCTTCCAGTGGCAATTATTGCTTCTGTTTGCAGAAAATCTAAATTATCTTTATATACCAAAATATCGTGAACATTAGCACGTTTTAAAACAGCTTTTTGCACAATTCCCATTGGTAATGAAGTTGGTACGTCTTTCATACTATGTACAGCAATATCAACTTTTCCGGTTATCATTGCGACATCCAAGGTTTTGGTAAAAATTCCCGTAATTCCCATTTCATACAAGGGCTTATCCAACACCAAATCGCCATCAGATTTCACCGAAATTATTTCCGTCTGATATCCTAAATTTTCCAATTTATTTTTAACAGTATGAGCCTGCCAAAGGGCAAGCTCACTATCACGAGTTCCAATACGGATTACTTTTGTCATTCTATTATTTTTTTATTCAACCACCTCTAATTGAAACACTTGTTGCATCCAATTAATACTTTCTTCTGAAGCCTGTGAATCTTTTAAATGGTTTACAAAATGTGTAGTTATCTTTTGAATAATACGACTACTAATTATCTCAGCTTGTTGCTCATCAAAATTCTGAATTTTTTTGCGTTGAAAATCCAACTCTGCCAATTTTAAACTTTCCAGTTTCGACTTTAAAGCCTGAATAGTTGGTGCAAACTTTCTGCCATCAAGCCATTGGAAAAACTCAGATTTTACCTCCTCAATAATATTTAGAGCATCGGGTATGGCTTCTTTCCTTCGCTCAAGAGCCTCATCTGTAAGTTTTGAAAGAGCATCCATATGAACCAAAGTTACCCCTGAAATTCCCTCGACATCTTCATTTACATTTTTAGGAACGGATAAATCTAAAATAAGTATTTCTTTATCTTCGGGAATAAGTTCTTTATAAACAGTGGGTTGTGGTGCTCCTGTAGCAACTACAAGTACATCAGTTTTCTCGATTTCGGACTTTAAATCATCGTAACTTTTTACAAGCAAATCAAATTTTCCTGCCAATTGTTCGGCTTTTTCTTTAGTTCTATTTATAAGTGTAATATGCTTATTATGAGTATGTTTTATTAGATTCTCACACGTATTTCTACCAATTTTACCCACTCCAAAAAGCAATATATTCTTATTTGAAACATCAGGAACATTCCTTAAAATATACTGAACGGCAGCAAAAGAGACAGAAGCCGCACCAGAGGAAAGCATTGTTTCATTTTTAATTCGTTTACTGGCATTAATCACGCTATTGAGAAGACGCTCCAAAAAAGAATTGGCCAATCCTTTCTTTCTTGAAAGTGAAAAACTTTGCTTTATTTGACCTATAATCTCAAAATCACCCAATATTTGGCTATCCAACCCTGTTCCTACCTGAAACAAATGCTGTACTGCATCTCTGTTTTTAAATACAAAGCCTACATTTTGGAAATCATCAACTGAACCATTCGAAAACTCACAAAGTAACTGAATCAATTGGAAAGGATGTTCGGCATATCCATACAACTCAGTACGATTACAAGTTGAGATAACCAAAAGTTCCTCAATGTTTTCGTTTTTTGCCTTATCCAATAGAAGTTCCTTATTTTCAGCAGATAAGCTAAATAATCCACGCATTGAAGCGTCAGCTTTTTTATAACTTAACCCGATGCAATAGAAACTTTTATTTTTAGAAACACTGTACTGATTCATAACTATTTTTCCCGTTTTCAATGGCAAAAATAATGACATACGGAAAATAAAAATAACGCTAAAAGAACTTTTTTTGTCGTCTTGTGTTTGTCTTTCATTTTTTTGTTTTATATTTGCACATATCTTCATAATTATCAGAAGAATACGCAAAAAACACACAATGAAATATAGAATAAATCTAAATAAATTTATATGGAAAATTTAGAGCTTTTATTTTCAAAAAATACCGCAGAAAGTCCCTCAGATGTACTCATCATTGATAAGGATATTATCTTCATCAAAACGGAAAATGACACTCAGGAAAATTTTGAATTAAAAAAAGACATTAATCAAAATTATATTCAAATACACTTCAATGTCAAGGGATTATCGCAATTCTTATTCAACGAAGGACATTATAAAATACCACTAAATACCGAGCGAATGTTGTTACTCTACAACCCTCAAAGAGCTCTTCCTTTGCATCAAATCACGACTCCAAAATCACAAACTGCATCTCTTTTAATTTCAATTCATAAATTCCATTCCTTATTTTCAAATGAAGCTGGATACATTGATTTTTTGAGTTTGGAAAACAAAGACAAAAAATACTACAATGAAGATAGCATTTCACCTGCAATGATGGTGGTTTTGCATCAGATGTTACGTGCAAATTTTCAAAAAAACTTGCAACCTCTTTACATAAAAGCCAAGGTATATGAGCTGTTAGCCCTCTATTTCAATCGTTCCAATGAAGCTGATATTGAACAATGTCCTTTTTTGGCTGATGAAGAAAGTATTTCAAAAATCCATCGAGCTAAAGAGATAATTATCAATAGAATGGCTGAACCACCAAGTTTACAAGAACTGGCTAATGAAATAGGATTAAACATCAAGAAACTGAAAGAAGGTTTTAAACAAATTTATGGCGACTCTGTTTATGCCTTTTTGTTTGATTACAAAATGGAAGTTGCTAGAAAAATGTTAGAAAGCAAAGAACTGAATATCAATGAAGTAAGCACAAAAGTAGGATACAGCACACCAAGTCATTTTATTGCTGCTTTCAAAAAAAAGTATGGAATTACTCCAAAAAAATACTTGATGAAAACCGAAAGATAATTTTGATAGAAAATTACTCAAAAAAAACAAAAGATTGAAGTTTGTATATCAACTTCAATCTTTTTTGTTATTAATCAGATATTTATGAGTTGTTACTTTGCCAATCATTCAAAGCTTCAATGATAATATCACAGCCTTCTTTAATTTCTTCTTCACTTAAAGTTAATGGTGGTGATAGACGAACGGCACGTGTTTCAAAAAGTAACCAATACACAATCAGACCTTTATCTTGAGAGTAAAGTACAACGTGATTAGCAATTTCTGCCGATTTTACGATAACAGCTAACATCAATCCCTTTCCGTTAATACTCTCAATAAGTGGATGTTGCAGATACTTTCGGAATAATTTTTCTTTCTCTAATGTTTGTTCCATCAAATTGGTAGATAAAAGTTCCTGCAAAGTTGCCAACGACGCTGCAGCGATTACAGGATTTCCTCCAAAAGTTGTGATATGTCCTAATTTTGGAGAGTGAGAAAGCAATTTCATCAATTTATGTGATGAAATAAAAGCTCCCACAGGCATTCCACTTGCCATTCCTTTTCCGATTGCAATGATATCTGGCACAAAACCATAATTCTGAAAACCAAATAGTTTTCCTGTTCTTCCGAATCCAGGCTGAATTTCATCAATGATGAGCAATGCTCCAACTTCCTCACATCGTTTTTTGACTTTTAAAAGATAATCGTTCTGCGGTTCAATAAATCCAGCTCCTCCCTGAATGCTCTCCAAAACCACACCTGCTGTACGATGCGTAATTTTCTGGATATCAACTTCGTTATTAAATTCAATAAAATCTACATCAGGAA
Organism: Capnocytophaga cynodegmi; assembly: GCF_002302475.1. Classification (NCBI taxonomy): domain Bacteria; kingdom Pseudomonadati; phylum Bacteroidota; class Flavobacteriia; order Flavobacteriales; family Flavobacteriaceae; genus Capnocytophaga; species Capnocytophaga cynodegmi. The sequence goes on along the minus strand of NZ_CP022378.1, from coordinate 2,160,906 downwards.
TAAGCGGACGAAAGGGCTGTTTACGCTCCTCATATCCCATCAAGCTCATTGAGCCTTGCGTATTGCCGTGATAAGCATTTTTTGCTGCTATTATTTGTGTGCGTCCAGTGGCTCGTTTTGCCAATTTCACCGAACCTTCAATGGCTTCTGTTCCTGAATTCACTAAATATGTAGTATCCAGATTTTCAGGTAGATTTTCAGCTAATAACTTACAAAAATCTACCGCAGGTTTCTGAACATATTCTCCATAAACCATCACGTGCATATAGGTTTCTACCTGATTTTGAATAGCTTTTACTACTTTAGGGTGACAATGCCCAAGTGTACACGCCGAAACTCCCGCCACAAAATCAAGATATTTTTTTCCATCTGTAGTATAAATGTAACTACCACTAGCGTGAGAAACTTCCAGCAACATCGGTGAAGGTGAGGTTTGAGCCTGATATTTTAAAAAATCACTTTTTTGTGTCATAGATTTCCTTTTTTCAAAAAGCAAAATTAGTCTATTAGTAAAAAAACTACAAATCAGAATTGATTTTTTATCTTTTATCATTTGTAACATCGAAAATTTATTTAGCTGAAGTTTTGGTCTTCTTTTTTATTAATTTTGTAAAAAATTATTAACTTTGCTCAAGCGATAAAGTTATTTATTTAATAATTAATACCATGTGTTTATGAAAATTTTTTTGTACATTGTTGCTTTATTAATTACCTCATTTCAAGAATTGTACACTCAGGAAACGTCAGCTTTAGCATCGAAAGAAAAGGAAGAAAAAGTTTATGATGAAACAAGACCTTTGGATAGTTTTGTTCTATTTCCTTCTTGTAAAAATATCCCAAAGAATGAAGAAGTACAGTGTTTCAAAAGAAATTTGGACAAAACTGTTGAATTTTACTTCAAATATCCTAAAGAAGCTCTTGAAGCAAAAATTCAGGGGCGTGTAAATGTAACTTTTCGCATCAACACAGACGGAAGCATTACCATTCTTCACGTCTATACTCGCCACAAAGTATTTGAATATGAGGCACGTCGGATTTTTTCCTATATCCCTAAGTTAATTCCTGCAAAACAAGACGGAAAAAACGTACCTTTGACTTTTACATATCCCATTATTTTCAAGCTGTAATTTAAATTAAACATATCACGTATGAAAAATTATTTTTTACTGATTATCATTACCTTATTAAGCTTTGGAGCTTTTGCTCAAAACAAAAATTCTTTTGTGTTGAAAGGGAAAATTGAAAATCTCCAAAAAGGTGATACTCTGTCACTTTATCCTATTACAATATCCGAATTCGAAAAAGAAGATGAACACAGAACGCTCATCTCTAATCAAGAAAATACATTCTCTTTTACAATTCCTACAAAGCACTCGCAATATTACGGATTGACTTTTTCATCAAAAAACGACAACGAAAGTCATAGTTTTTCTTTTTTTGCAAAGCCTGGAGATACTATTTCCTTAACAAAGGAAAAAGAAGCTCATTCTTCAATTAAAGGAGGTGTTTACGATAGTCCTCTGTATGCTCGATTAGCTAATCTTTTCTTCTTGAAGGGATACAAAGAAGATAATGTTTTAAAGAAAATAAAAGAGGCAATCAAAAATAATGATGATGAAACAGCTAATAGGTTATACGAAGAATACAGCAAATTACAAAATGATTTTAGCTATCACAACTTGATGGATTCCATTGCTAAAAACGTTAAAGATGATGAGTTTGCCGTACTTATGTATTTAAGTGTTAGTTATTCTTGGAATTACCAGCAAGGAAATTCACATTACCAGCAGTTGCATCCCAAAGCAAAATCTTCGTACTACGGAAAGCTTTTTGCACAGATTCTAAAAAAAGAACAAAAAGTGAGTGCTGGTGTACAAGCTCCAAAATTTGCATTAACTTCCTCAACTGGGAAAAAAGTTTCTCTTTCGGATTACAAAGGGAAATATCTGCTTATGTACTATTGGGCTCCACTGTGTGGGGCTTGTATATCCACACGCCCCAAAATAGACGCAATTTATGAAAAATATACCAAACAATTAGACATACTTTCAATCACACCATCACCAAAAGAAACACTTTTAGAACAGCAAGCTGATTTTTTTAAAGAAGAAGGTATGAAAGAAAAATACCTTGATCCTCCTTTTAACAAACCTTGGAATTTGGTTTTTACCGATGATGAAAAAAATTTAAAAGCACTTGAAGTTTACCGATTACGAATGTTTCCAATACTCACACTGATTTCACCTGAAGGAAAAATTCTTTTCAGAACATACTCAGATACCCAAAGGCTTGAGCGTGTATTGTCTGAGCATTTATTGTAATTATTTTTAATAAAATTCAATATTTCTAACTAAATTTATAAATAATAAACACTATCGTAATTCGACATAAATTATGGAAATTACACAGAAAAAAATAGAAGAACTTGCTCCTAATGCTGAAGCAGCCAAAAAGGGGCGAGATTTGGCAAAAAAGAATAAATTTTCGAACCTGAAAATTTCAGTAGAAAAGAACCTAATTTGGGGAGAATGTGCAGGAAGCGGAAAAAATCCGTATTATTGTTCAGCAGATTATATTGATGCTAACAATCCTGTATTTCGTTGTAATTGCCCTAGTAGGCAATTTCCTTGCAAACACACCATCGGGTTGCTTTATTGCTATGAATCAGATAATAAAGCGTTTGTTTCTGCTGAAATTCCTGAAGATATTCTTTCAAAACGAGAAAAAATAGAAAAAAAACAAGAAAAGAAAGCTCAAGAGAAAGAATCTATCAAAGAAAAAGCCGAAAAACCAAAGAAAATCAACAAAAACTCTATCATAAAGAAGATAGATACACAACTCACAGGCATTCAATTAGGACAAAAAATACTAAAAGATATCGTTCAAACAGGGCTCTCATCAATTGATGCAAAATTACACCGCACCTTACAAACTCAAATAAAAGAGCTTGGTAACTACTATATCGGAGGCATTCAATCGGCTTTCAATGATTTACTTTTAGAATTAGAAAATATTGTTAATGAGGAATATACATCGGTAGTAAATCAAATAAATTATTTGTTCGCTCTTCTGAAAAAGGCTACCGATTATCTCAACAAACGAAAAGAAAATCCTGAAGGAAACCCTGAATTGGACTCTGCCATTGAGGAGCAAATTGGGTATGTTTGGAAACTGGTGGAATTGATGCAATACGGATTGTACGAGGAAAATGCTCAGTTAGTGCAACTTTCTTTCAATAGTTATGACAACGAAGCCAGACGAGAGTACGTTGACGAAGGTATTTGGCTAAATTTGAAAACAGGAAAAATATATAAAACGAAAAATTATCGTCCGTACAAGGCTTCAAAATATATCAAAGAAGATAATAGCCAGTTTGATGTGTTACAAATCAGAGATTTATACATTTATCCAGGTGATCAAAATCCGCGTATTCGCTGGGAAAATGACGGAGTTACAGAAAGAAAAATAACAACCGAAGACCTTAAAACTATCGTATCGTTATCCTCTGAAAACTACGCTGATATGATTAAGTCAGTGAAAAACACAATAAAAAATCCGTTAATGGACAAACACCCCGTAACATTAATTTCTATAAGCAAATGTTATCTGAATGGAGAAAATTTAGTTGTAGAAGACAAAATAGGCAACAAACTAACAATCAAAGATATTGAAAATCAAAAAATATCATCAGCAACAAATCTGAAAGCCATTTTGCCCTCAAATACAGAAGGTTTTGCTCTTACAATTATGATGAACAATGATGTGCAAAGCGGACTACTTTCAGCACAACCAATGGCATTAATAACGAATGATAAAATTATCCGATTGTTATACTAAACTCAAAAAATGAAACAATGGAAATATTATACAATTTACAACAGGAAATCAATCGACTATTCATCGCGGGAAGCAAATTTGCAAAAGCAGACCCTCGTTTGCAAAAGCACATACCAACACTCAACAAATTAGGAGAAAAAGCTCCTGTGTTTACCAAATTAGCAAAGGATATTGAACAGCTCCTCCAAACAGATAGCCAACAATCGGCAGAAAAATTGATGGAAATTTCAACACTTTTGTATTCTATCTTATACACTCAGGGACAGACTATTGAGGCTAATAAAACACAAAAAGAGCAAATTCCAAATATTCCTCTTTCACAAATCAATACAGAATTCTCTTACCTACAATTAAAACCTGTTATTCAGGCTTTAACCACAAGTAATTCAGGTCGTTTGGAAATTCTGACAGATGCTTTTGAACGTAACATCTTCAAAGATTCACGCACGTTTCCTTATTTGAATATTGCATTGGCTGATAAATATTCCAATTTATGTGACTACATCGAAAATACAATTATTCCGTCTGTTGGCAAAGCAATTATTCCTTTTTTGGTAGAAGGTTTCAAATATGAAGACAAAACAGAAAACGTACGTCGCCTACGATTGTTAAATCACTTTGGATATGACCAAATCGCTATGATAATTGAAAAGATTTTCGAGGAAAACTTGCCAAACCTACAATCAGAAGCGATTAACATCTTGAGTAATGATTCTAAAAATGAGGAATTTATAACAAATCTGACAAGCGATAAAAATAAAACTATCAGAGGTGCCGCTTATCGTGCATTGGCAAAAATTGGTACGCATTCAAGTTTGGAAAAATTATACAATCTGTACGCCAATAACAAGAATAAAACCAATCAAACACTTTTGGCAGAAGCTCTTGCTATTGGAAAAATTCCGTTTTTCTTCAAACAAACTTATAATTTGGTGTTAATTCACTTTGAAGAGTTACTAAATATAGACAAATCCGATAAAAAAGCGCTTGATAATGCAATGGATAGATTCTGTACAGATATGGAACTATTCAAAAATAAGGATTATCCTGAAGTTTATGACTTCTTTGAGCGTATTTTTACTGATAAAACTTACACAGAGCTTATCAAAAAAGCGAAATTACATCATTATGATGACACAATTCGCTCGAAAATCATTGAAGCTCTTAATACATTTGATACTTACAGAGTACTCAGCTTCTATGAAAGAAATATCAATAATCTACCTTCAAAGAATTGGTATTATTCGGCTTGGTATAATTATTTCAGTAAGGCTGTAAATTTCTATACAAAAGAAAAGATTTTTGATATATTCAGTCCGCAATTTGAAAAGAGCATTTCAATGAGCAACCTCTACGGACTTTTCACAAATAATGCAAACTTTGGCTACAACGAATTGGAAGTTTACACAGATAAAACAGACCCAAGATGGATAGAAATCTTTTCAAATTACATTAAAAATATCAAAAAATGGGATTATTCATATCTCCAAGCTCTTTTTATTGTTAATAAAATGGAGTATGATAAAGAAAAAATGCGTGATTTGATTGAAATTGTACTCCCAAAAGTGCCACACGATGCACGAGTCCCATTGTATGAAATCATAATGGAACAAGATTTTAAAGATAAATTCAAAATGATTTATGATTCTATTGAAAAAGTGCCAAAAAATACTTACGTTTACGCTTTTTCCAGAATAAAAGACGTTGGTTTTTGGACTCAATTTCCGAAAGAATACGCCGAGAAATTCAGGAATTTGTACGAGAAAACAAAAATGGAAGTATATAACGAAATTGCAGAAGAAATTGAAAATCAAAAATAGATAATGAAAAAAGCCAAATTGGAATTCCAATTTGACTTTTTCTTCTTTTCAAGATTCTTTACTTATCGGTTAATAAAACATTGATTTCCTTTGAAATATCCGAAAAGAACTGAAAAAAATCTTGTTCAAAATCGGTTTCATTATTTTGTAAAAATTGTGGAGCAAGTCGCATTTTGGAACGGAAGTCGGTACGTCTATCCATCTGATAGAATATTTTTTCGATCCCTTCCAAAGTTTGGTAACTTTCCAACCAATTTTCCTTTATCATATAAAAAATCAAATAGTTAGCACGTTCGTTAAGCAAATGTTTATGCTGCTGCAACAACATATAAAAATCCTGAACATACTCATTTAAAGGCTCTTCGGAATATTTTTGCCAATTCTTAGCTAAAAAATAATCGTAAAAAATATCAACAATCACCCCAGAATAATGCCCAAACTCAGCAATCAAACGTTTTTTACTTCTTCTGAAAATGAGATGTTCATCTGTAAAAGTATCAATTTTCCGATGAAGTAAAATGCCTTTTTGCATCATTTCTGGGTATTCCAAATATTGCTTTCCTCTGATGGTATCAGCAATGAAGTTTCCTATCTTTAGTAAATCGTCATTTCCCGATAAATAAATGTGTGCTAAAAAATTCAATTTCTGAAAAGTTTATATAGGCAAAATTAAATAAAAATGTACTTTTGCAAAACAAACATACACTTTTTAATCGATTTCATTATGCGTTGGCTTTTCCTTTTATGCTTTGTACTTTTGGGTTGCTCTGCCGCTAAGGAAAATTTTACGCACAAACAACAACCTCCAAATATTGTTCTTTTTATTGTAGATGATATGGGATGGCAAGATACTTCTGTACCTTTTGCAAAAGAAAAAACTTCTTTGAACAATACATACCATACTCCAAATATGGAACGATTAGCAAATCAAGGAGTTAAATTTACACAAGCATACGCTACGCCTATTTGTTCTCCTTCACGAATTAGCCTTTTAACGGGAAGCAATATGGCTCGTCATCGGGTAACTAACTGGACGTTAGAATATAACAAATCCACTGACGCAAAGGACGAAGACCTACAATTTCCTAATTGGAATATAAACGGATTTGCCACAGAGCCTAACATCCCAAATACATTTTACGCAACATCACTTCCTGAAATTTTACAACAAGCTAATTATCATACCATTCACGTTGGTAAAGCTCATTTTGCATCAATGGGAACTCCTGGGGCTGACCCTCTAAATATCGGATTTGATGTGAATATCGCTGGACACGCTGCTGGAGGATTGCAATCATACGAAGGAGAATCCAATTTCGGTAATATTCCATATAAATCAAGTTACTTTGCTGTTCCAGGACTTCAAGAATTCTACGGAAAAGACATTTTCATAACAGAAGCCCTCACTCAAAAAGCTCTAAAGGCTCTGGACAAACGTCCTAAAGACAAACCTTTTTTCCTTCACTTATCGCATTATGCCGTTCACGTACCTATTATGGGCGACAAACGTTTTTTGCAGAAATATCTCGACAAAAAAATGCATCTTACTGAAGCTCAATATGCAACTTTAATTGAGGGAGTAGACAAAAGTCTCGGCGATTTAATGAATTATTTAGAAAAGAATAAACTTGATAAAAATACAATCATTATTTTTCTTTCAGACAACGGAGGGTTAGATATTCTAGCCAGAGGACTTCCCCCAAATAGTTGTAATGCTCCTCTATCCAGTGGAAAGGGAACGCTTCGTGAGGGAGGAATACGAATTCCTTTAATTATTTCTTCACAGAATGGAGAAATAAGAATCAAAACTTCTCACGAAAATGTAATTATAGAAGACCTTTTTCCTACGATTTTGGAAATCGCAAAAATATACGATTACAAAACAATTCAAAAAATTGACGGAAAGAGTTTGTTACCTATTTTATCTGAAAAAGAACCTAAAACTCTTAGTAACAAACCCTTATTTTGGCATCTGCCTAACAAATGGTTCGATACCAATATGGAGCTTTCAATTGCTCCTTCAAGTGCTGTACGTGAGGGTGATTACAAGCTTATCTATTATCATAACACACAACAGAAAATGCTTTATAATTTAGCTACTGATATCGGAGAGAAGAATGATATTTCAGTCAAAAATCCTGAAAAAACAAAAGAATTATCAAAAATTCTTTCAGATTATTTACGAAATGTAGATGCACAAATGCCTATTAATAAGAAAACTGGGAAACAAGTTCCTTTTCCTGATGAAGTTAAATCAATCAACTAAAAAATAATTATTCATATGTCAGATAAGAAAGAAAATGTGCTACGGCTTCCTGCCGAATTGCTATACGCTCACGAATTGGAAGCACTCAAAATAGAAGATAAAAACGAAGAAAAGCCCTTAGGTTGGCAGCTTTCACCCAAAGCAGTACTAAAATTTATAATCGGAGGAAAAGCAAATGGTGTAGACATCACTCCTAAGTACATTGGTCATAATCGCTTGGTTGAAATTGCCATTGCTACCTTACTTACTGACCGCTCCCTTTTGCTTATTGGTGAACCTGGAACAGCCAAATCGTGGCTCTCTGAGAATCTTACTGCTGCAATCTGTGGTGACTCCAACAAAGTAATTCAGGGTACAGCTGGGACTAGTGAGGAGCATATTCGCTATTCGTGGAATTATGCAATGTTACTGGCAAATGGTCCTTCTAACGAAGCACTTATAAAAAGTCCTATTTACAAGGCGATGGAAACAGGTTCCGTAGCCCGATTCGAAGAAATTTCGCGATGTGCATCAGAGGTGCAAGACGCTTTAATTTCAATTATGTCCGAAAAAACAATTGCAATTCCCGAACTTGGAACAGAACTCTCTGCACAACGTGGATTTTCTATCATAGCAACAGCAAACACACGTGACAGAGGCGTAAATGAAATGTCATCTGCCTTGAAAAGACGTTTCAATATCATTGTGTTACCTTCTCCAGCAACGCTCGAAACCGAAGTATCTATTGTTACAAAACGTGTTGCAGAAATTTCTAATAATTATCAGTTAAAAGCAAGTTTGCCAACCAATGAAGCCATTGAAAAAATTGTTACTATCTTCAGAGAATTGCGAAAAGGAATGACTCTTGATGAAAAACAAAAATTAAAATCTCCAAGTGGCGTTATTTCCACAGCAGAAGCCATATCGCTCATCACCAATAGTATGGCTCTTGCAGGAAGTTTTGGAAATGGCTCAGTAACAGATGAAGATTTAGCTTCAGGACTGCAGGGAGCTATCGTAAAAGATGAAGATAAAGACAAACTCGTCTGGAAAGAATATCTCGAAAATGTAATGAAAAAACGAGGAGCTTCGTGGCGAGAACTTTACAATCATTGTACTGAAATCAATGGATAAAAAAATCACTTTCTTTTAAAGAATTTTGTATTCACAAGATAATTTTTCAATCACAAATTATAATAAGTAATTCAATATGAATACTTTTGGAGTTCGTCATTTATCACCTGGAGCTTCTTTCCATCTTCTGAAATTTTTGGAAAAACACAAACCAAAATGCATTTTGATTGAAGGTCCTTCTGATGCTACAGCCCTCATTACACATATCGCTCAAAAAGACGTAAAGCCTCCTATTGCGATGCTGGGATATACTACGGAACTACCTATTGAAACTGTTTTATATCCTTTTGCAAGTTATTCTCCAGAGTATCAAGCAATCTGTTGGGGAGTAAAAAGAAAAATTGATGTTCGTTTCATTGATTTGCCTTCGGAAATTATGCTAAAACTTCAACAAGAGCGTACTTACGAAAAAAATGATGAGAAAGCTGCTGATTATTACTCTTTTCACAACAAATTATACGACCAACTTGCTGAAAAATATGAAGAAACAGACTATGAAAGTTATTGGGAACGAAATTTTGAACACAACCTAAATGAAGATATTTTTCGTCAAGGATTGGACTATCAATCTGAACAAATCAGGGAGCTTGTCATGGAAAAAGAATACGAGTCGGTTCCTTATGATTTTTCCTACAATATGATTCGGGAATCCTATATGAAACGAGAAATTCAAAAAGCACTAATTCATTACAAACCTGAAGAAATTGCAGTAATTGTCGGAGCGTATCATTTGGCTGGTATCCGTAGCAATTTACCTGCTATGACCGATGAAGAACTCAAAAAACTACCTCGAGCTAATTCAAAAATTACCCTTATGCCCTACTCCTACTTGCGTTTGAGTAGCCGAACGGGATACGGAGCAGGAAATAAGGCTCCACACTACTTTGAATTAATGTGGCAGGCAATGCAAAATGGAGAATTAAGCAATTTGTCCGCTATTTATCTTTCTAAAGTAGCCTCAGAATTACGAAAAAAAGGAGATAATGCCTCATCAGCAAGTGTAATCGAAGCCATTCGTTTGGCGAATGCCTTAACTTCAATGCGTGGTGGTACAATGCCCGTTCTGAAAGACTTGCACGATGCTGTAACTACGTGTTTTGGAGCAGGAGAATTATTTTCTGTTGCAGAAGCCATCAATAGGGTTGATATTGGGACAGCCATCGGAAGTTTGCCTGAAGGTGTTGGTCAAACTCCTGTGCAAGAGAATGTAAATCAAGAATTAAAACGTCTAAAACTAACACAATATAAATCAGCCGTTGCTCAGGAATTGGTGCTCGATCTTCGAGAAAATCTGAAAGTGAAAACCAAAGAAGCGGCTTTTATCGACCTTAATCGTTCTATTTTTTTGCATCGTTTAAGTGTTTTGGGAATTCTTTTTGCAGAAAAACAAAAAACATCGCAAGATAGTGCGACTTGGGCTGAAAAGTGGACATTACAATGGTCTCCTGAAGTGGAAATCCAAATTGTTGAGGCCAATTTAAAAGGAGAAACTATTGAAATTGCAACAGCTTTTCATCTTAAGGAACTACTAAACGAATCAGAAGATATCTCAACTGTGGCTTCCATTGTTCGACAGGCGTGTGAGTGTCATCTTACAAATTTATTTGAAAACGCTCTCAGCACACTTCAACATTTACTCATTGATTCGAACAGCTTTACAGAAGTTGCAAATGCTGCACACGAATTAGCCATACTAATACAATATGACGACCTTCGGCAATTTGACTTAGAACCGTTGAAACCTGTACTGCAACAATTATTTCTAAGAGCTTCTCTTTTGTTAGTAGACGCTTCATCTTGTGATGAAAAAGCATCAAAAAATGTAGCACAAGCAATTAACACGATGGAGCTCATTTCACAACAACAATACGATTTAGTAGATGTTGAAACTTGGCAAAAAGAACTTTCACATCTTGCTTGGAGAGATGATTTAAATACTCGGCTTTCGGGAGTTGCTTTTTCTATCTTATTGGAACACAATATAGTTTCAGAGGAGGATTGTGCAAAGGAAGTTTCACGAAGACTGTCCATTGGAGTCCCTGCTGATTTGGGAGCAAGTTGGTTCGAAGGGCTTTCGGGCAGAAATCGTTATGCTCTTCTTTCAAGAATATCACTTTGGAAAGAACTCGATTTGTACATACAGCAATTAGACGATGATGAATTTCTCCGTTCAGCGGTATTTCTTCGTAGAGCTTTTGCCGACTTTGAACCTAATCAAAAAAATAGCATCGCAGAGTTACTGGGTGACCTCTGGGGGACTGGTTCTGAAGCAACAGCCGAAACTCTACAAGCTGAATTAACGGAAGATGAAACCTCGAAGTTAGAGGCTTTAAACGACTTCGACTTTGATTTTTAATTTTTTTCCTTATATTTGTGCTTTAACCTAAAAAATTAAGACTATGTCATTTACATTACCGAAATTACCTTATGCTTATGATGCTTTAGAGCCTCATATCGATGCTCGTACAATGGAAATCCATCATACTAAGCATCATAATGCTTATACAACTAATTTAAACACAGCTATTACAGGCACCAATTTGGAAGGAAAAACCATTGAGGAAATCCTTAAAAATTTGGATATGAGTAACGGAGCCGTGCGCAACAATGGAGGTGGTTTTTATAATCATAATCTATTTTGGGAAGTAATGTCCCCTAGTGGAGGCGGAAAACCAACAGGAGATTTAGCTAAAGCCATTGACGAAAAATTTGGAAGTTTTGATGCTTTTAAAGAAGAATTTGCCAAAGCGGCTGCTACTCGTTTTGGTTCGGGATGGGCTTGGCTTTGTGTACACAAAGGTGGGAAATTGGAGGTTTGTTCTACCCCAAATCAGGATAATCCTTTGATGCCTGACACAGGTTGTGGAGGAAAGCCAATTCTTGGATTAGATGTTTGGGAACACGCCTATTATCTGAATTACCAAAATCGTCGTCCTGACTATATCCAAGCATTCTTTAATGTAATTAATTGGGAAAAAGTAGCTGAATTATTCGCTAAACACAAGTAATTTAGAATATTACTCATTAAAAAAAGCTCAAAAATCTGATGATTTTTGAGCTTTTTTGTTTTTCTATTTATTTTCGGTTGAAGGCTCTTCTATAATTTTACCTCCCTTGCCAAAAACTTTATGCATCAATTCTTTAAAAGTACTAAAATCAACTGAATAAGTAATACCTGCACCTTGAGTATAGCCTATTCTGTCCAATAAATATTGTTGCCACTCATTCTCTCTGAAGAAGAATTTTGCTGTGAGGTTTCCTGTTTCCGTCAAACGAAGTACAACCTCTGCATTTCCTGCCACAGCCGTTCGAGTTACACCCCCAACAGGAATTCCCACCTTAGCATTTACAGAAGCCCATTCTGTAATTTGTGTAGAAAAGGTAAACCCTAAACGGTCGCTATTATTTATTTCCGAAGCACTATCTATCGTTCCAGCCTCGTATGAAACCCCTAAATTTAGTTTGTTATCTTCATCTGAAAGTAATTGATTGAAAAGCCCCGCAGCTGTCTCAAAAAGATTATGTGCCACCAAACGATTATCTGTATTTCGCTCACTCATAAACGAGCCTTGGGCCAATAACGAAAAAGCTTGTAATCGTTTTCGGTCTTCGTCTGCCATTCGATAATTCAATTCGGAAACCAAGCTCGGGTTGCTATCTGGAAATGTAATGTCAAATAATGTTTCAGGTTGCAACAATTCTCCTTCAAGCTTAATAACTACCTGTGTAGGAATTTTTCGATTATATTGTGATGATTCCAACAACACTGACGGATTGGCATTCAAAGTGTAAGCCGCTTTCAAATCACGCAATGTCGCCTTTAGTGGGTCGCCACTCCAAGAAATAGAACCACCAGGAAGAACCGTAAACCTTTTATCTATAATATTTTCATACTTAAAATTATAGTACCCTGAATACGTGATAAAGTCACCCCACATATTGAATTTTCCGTTAGTATTAATCTCAATAAGAAGTGTTCCCTCTCCACGACCAACAAGATTACTACCTGTTTTCTTATCCATAATAATTTCAACTTCAGCATTAGGCATCACGTCCATATTGAACTTAAGTTCCAATCCTTTAACCGATTCCAGAGTGCGTTCTACCTTAATGTTTTTATTTCCTTTTTCAATGAATGTTATAAAGGAATCATCTCCTACCCCTTCTGAATCGGCAAGCGGAATTTTGAAAGCTGTTCCTTCCTCCGTTTTAGCATCTACTGATATAACTAACTCATCTATAGCTCCTTTAACTGTAGCTTCTCCTTGTATAAATCCTGTTCCGTAGAAAAGTGCGTCATCGGTGTATTTCGTATTTAAAACTAAAAATCGCTTCCCTAATGACTTTAAAGTTAAATCAAAAAACCAATCAGACAGATTGTTGTGCCGTATCGAACCATCAAATAAAGCTTGAGTTTTGAAAGCCGTATCGGTAAGAGTCCAATTTCTGAGTTCAAAAGTTTGATTATTAACTTTTATTTTAGCATTATCCTGAAAATCAGCATTCAAATTTAAATATGTGATTCCCATTCCTCCTTTTTGAATTGAAAGCTCTCCGTCCATTTTAGGATTTTCAATTTTCCCTTTTATATCAATTCCTCCTGAAAGCCAACCTCTTAAATCAAATAAAATTCCTTCTGCAAACGGATTAAAAGGAGCTAAATTAAAATCGTGGAAATTAGCTTTCAAATCTAACAATGTTCCTTCTTTTCCGTCAAGATTAATTTTGCCTCCCATTTGGAAACCTCTCGTTTTTCCATTGACAAAATGAGCAGAAACATCGAAAGAAGATAAATCATCATTTCCGAAGATACTTGCCTCTAAATCACCATAATCATATCCATTCAAACGGAAATAACGAATAAACAAATCAGATGATGGATAGAACAATTTACCTTTTTGAACTAATGATAAATGTCCGTGCATTGTTCCCCTCAAATCTAATCCCTTCATTTCGGGTGTAACTTTTTCTAACGAAACATTATTAGCTACAATATGAATATTTTTATAATCATTTTTGGTCACTATTCCGCTCAAATTGATATGTTGGTTGCGGTGAGCCATTCTGAAATTATCAATTTTGATAGTATCAGCAGTACGATTGATTATAATTTTATTTTGCTTGTTGGAATTATCCCGATTGATAAACCAAGCACTTTCCTTAAAGTTAAATAAGGATTTTTTTAAACCAATTATAGATTCTTGTTTTTTGTTAAGTGTATGATAGAAATTAAGTTCGTAAACGTCTTTTCCTGTGTCTCCTCCCTTAAATTCTGTACGGAAAAATAGCGTATCCTTAATTGTCGCGTTAATTAAATTAAAATCACTTATGGTGTACATTCCTAAATCCACTTTTTCTACCTCAAAAAAAGTATTGTAAAGCGGATTTTTATTATCTATTTGCAAGTTTACGTTATCAATTTGATAATCATACGCATTAATATCAGGAGATTTTAGCTGCATTTTAAAACTTCCTTCATCAGCGACTATTTTCCCTTTCAGCGTTGTATTCTTCCCAATTTTAACTTTAGGAACAAACACCTCAACTATCTTATTGTATATATTAAAATTAAAATCAATATATTGGTTTTCAGATATTTTATATGGATTATAATGCGTATAAATACTACCTAAGGCATTTTGCAGAATTCTTTTAGCTTCTGCCATTTTAAATCTTCCTTCCAATTTACCACTGATTATATCAGGTGAATTGATGGTAATTTTCTTAATTCCTTCCTTTGAAATTGAGGAAGTTACCTCAAAATCACTAAACGAAAACACATCAGCAGAATTGGTATATTGTGCATTTTTGAAACTTATGGTTCCAACAATATCGTCTAAGTTATTTCCTTGAATATCAAAAACAATACTTCCTTTGAGTTTAGAAATTGAATCTGACTCCATAAACTTGAGTGCATACAAATCTGCTACATCAACATTAGCTTGAAAATCAAACTTCGAATTATTTTTTGAAAAATCTGCCAAACCACTAAAATCCATTTTAAGATTTATATCATTGGCTGAAATTCTTCCGTTAAAAACTTTATTTTTAAACTCTCCATCTACTGAAATATTATTGTACTCATACCCATTAAATTGGAAGGTTTCTGCTTTTCCGTATGCTTGCATTTTCAAAGAAGCCAAATCAACCCCACTTCCTTTCACAGTCATATGAGCTGTTAATTTTCCAAAAGAACGATCAGCAAGTAAGGCACCAAAATCAAGCCCTTGTGTTACTATGGTTCCTTTGTATCCCATATTATTTATATCTTCCAAATTTTCGAGCATTCCATCAACAGAAGCATTTCCTTTGTTGGAACGTAATTCCAAATTTGCTTCCAAAGCCGAGGTTGTGTACAAAAGGTCGCCGTGAACAGAAAACATTTCCAAACGCTGCACCTCTGACGGAATATTTTGCCCCAACAACACAGGCATCAACGTAGCCAAATCATTGTAAATGGTTTCCAAATAAACATCTTTTCCTCTTATGATGATTTTTTTTCTGTCGTCAAGTAAATTTTTAAAAGCAAAATTACCCTCAACAATTGTGTTTTGATAAGCAATTTCTCCTTCAGAGACTTTCAAATCATTTAAAACACCTTTTATTGATAAATTTTTTATATTCAATGACTTACCCAACCCAAACCCATTGTAAAAGGTATTCAAATCCGTGGTTTCCAAACTTGCTTTTGAAATTTTAGCATCAAGAAGAACCTTATTCTCAAAGTCATCAAATCCTTCTTCGGTGGGAAATAACTTTACATACCCTTCAAGTGATGATTTATCGGTTTCAAAAACTAAATTTTCAACACTCATAAGTGAATCTGTAAAAGCAAAATTTGTTTCTAAATTAGTAACATACAGATTTTTATCATATATGAAGTTTGCCTTTTGAACATCAAAAAATATTTCTGAATCTAAAATCTTGAAATCTTTCAAGTTAATA
Organism: Capnocytophaga cynodegmi; assembly: GCF_002302475.1. Taxonomy (NCBI): domain Bacteria; kingdom Pseudomonadati; phylum Bacteroidota; class Flavobacteriia; order Flavobacteriales; family Flavobacteriaceae; genus Capnocytophaga; species Capnocytophaga cynodegmi. Next base: position 2,144,925 of record NZ_CP022378.1, on the reverse strand, counting down.
TTCATATTTTCAACTCTTACAACAGAAGGATTCTCTTTATTTTCATCAGAAATATAACAGTTACTATTGGTCAAGTTAATAGACTTGGCTTTCATTACAAAACCTCCTGTACTGGGCTTATCTGAATCAAATTTGGAAACAAATACATCCAAATTTGATATTGTATCTCCCTTGTGAGTTTTCATATTGAAAATCAGCCTATCAGCCTGAAGTTTACCAAAATACAAATTTCCTTCTGTGAGTTGTTTAAAATTCAAAATTGACGTTTCCAACTCCTTTGCGGCAATCAAAGTATCTTTTCTAAAATCATTGATTAACAATTCTTTAATAGATACTTTACCATTTATTTTCAGATGTATCTTCTCTATCTGTATGTCCACATCATAGTCCGTGTTGAGCCAATTCACTACCTTTTTGGCAATAAACGTTTGAGTTACAGGTAACGTTAATAACAAAGCAACCACTCCTAAAATCAGGAGCGTAATCCATACAAACCGAAATAATATTCTACCAAATCTTCTGATTCTAAGCATCAAAATTTTTCTTTAAGTGTTAAATCTTATAGATTGCAAATTTAGATTTATTCTTTAACAGCGACAAATTTTTTTATAAGTATTTACAAATCTATTGGTTAAGAGTAAAAAATCAAAAGTAATACAACCCAATATAAATACATTTAAAAATGGTTAGAAAATTTCTTGAATATGAAGTGACTGAAAAGTCTGAAATTGTAAAATCATACACGTTGTTGTATCATTCAAAAGAAAATATAACAAAAGAAAAGTGCAACAAATCGTAATCATTAATATAAATTTTCTTTAACTTATTGATAACTAAACACACGTTAAATATGTGTAAAAAAATATATAAAAATAAATTGTTTTTTGATTTTATATGTCGTACATTTGTAGTCCGCTTATTTTAGGTTTTTAATAAAAAAAGCGAGAAAAAACATTTGGAAACAAAAAATAAAGACTATAAAAGCTTATTCAATTAAGAAAAACTTAAAATTTTAAGAATAAAATTATTAATTTAAAGACGTAGATATGGTAAATTTGTTAAGAAAATCTGGACGTACTGGTACGCGATGGATTTTGCTTGCGTTACTCACACAAGGATTTTGGACAGTTTCTGCCTCTGAAAAAATTGAGGCTCCTTTAACAGACATTCTTGTTCAACAGCAAACAAAAAAAGTTAGCGGTGTCGTAACTGATGCTTCTGGTGTTCCTCTACCAGGAGTTAGTGTTTTAGTAAAGGGAACAAGTATTGGTGTGGCTACTGATTTTGATGGTAACTTTGAGGTTAATGTTCCTGAGGACAAAACAGAATTATTGTTCTCATACATTGGGTTCAAAGAACAAACAATCAAAGTAAGTAAGTCACAATCAGGATTGAAAATTGTTCTGCAAGAGGATGTTATGGAATTAGAAGGTACCGTGGTAACTGCCTTAGGTATCAAACGCCAAGAAAAAGCTTTGAGCTACAACGTTCAGCAAATAAAATCCGATGACTTAACCAAAGTTAAGGAAACAAACTTTGTTAATAGTTTGAATGGTAAAGTTGCTGGGGTTAATATTCAAAGGAGTGCATCTGGTGTTGGTGGTGCTACCAAAGTGGTAATGCGAGGTTCTAAATCACTTGATGGTAACAATGGAGTGCTTTATGTAATTGATGGTGTGCCGATGTTTAACTTCCAATCAAGAAAAGGTGGTGATGGAAAATTCGCTAAACCAACAGGGGGTGAAGGTATCTCAGATATTAATCCAGATGATATCGAAAGTATTAACGTACTTACAGGACCTTCTGCGGCAGCACTTTATGGTAGTGAAGCAGCTAATGGTGTCATCCTAATCAACACTAAAAAAGGTAAAGATGGTAAAATGGAAGTTAACCTTTCAAGTGGTGTAGAATTTATGACTACAGGTGTTGTTCCTGAATTTCAAACTACTTATGGAAGTGCTTCTGGTTCATCATCAAGCTGGGGAGAAAAGTTAGCTACACCTTCTAGTTACGACCCCTTGAAGTTTTTTAGAACAGGGACTAACATAAATAATTCATTTACACTTTCTACAGGGAATAAACAAAATCAAACTTTTGTTTCTCTTTCACAAACAGATGCAGCAGGTATTGTCCCTAACAATGCATACTACCGTTACAATGTGGGTGCTAGAAATACCTCTTCTTTCTTAAACGACAAGTTGCATTTAGATATTAGTGCGAATTATATCCGACAAGGTGATCGTAATATGATAAATGGTGGTGGGTACTACAACCCTCTATTTGCTCTTTACTTAATGCCTAGAAGTTTGGATTACAGAGATTTTGAAGTTTACGAGCGTTACAATCCATCAAGAGGAATTTACGAGAAGTACAAAAATCCTTACACGGACGAAAACGATAAAATAGGAAGTCTTTTTGCTGAAAATCCTTACTGGATTGTTAACAGAGAGCTATTCCTATCTAATAGAAAACGTTATATGTTCTCAGCTAGTTTGAAATATGACATTTTGGATTGGTTAAACATTTCTGGACGCGTTCGTATTGATAATTCTGAAAACACTTTGGAGGAAAAAATATATGCAAGTACTACTCCTCTTTTGGCTATTTCAGAAAAAGGACGATATGCTAATTCAAGTTTAAAATATGACCAAACTTATGCTGATGTTATTTTGAATGCGAACAGAAATTTTGGGGAAAACTTCAATTTAACAGCTAACTTAGGAGCAAGTTATAATGACAGATACAACCACGGAATTTCAATCGGAGGCCCTTTGTTGTATGTTCCTAATTTATTCTCAGCCAACAACTTAGACCCTTCTAAACCAGGTCAAGGGCAAACTTATGACAGAAATAAAAACGTTGCTATTTTTGCAAGTGCGGAGTTAGGCTATAAAGGTATGTTATACCTATCATTAACAGGACGTAATGACTGGTCTTCTCAGTTGGTAAATTCTGTAGAGCCTTCTTTCTTCTATCCTTCAGTAGGTCTTTCAGGCGTAATTTCAGAGATGGTTTCACTTCCTGAATTTATTACTTACTTGAAAGCACGTGCTTCTTATACTGAAGTAGGTTCTCCTATCAGTAGAACAGGTCTTACTCCTGGTACTATTACCTATCAGTTAACTGCTGCTGGATTACAATCAAATTCAACGTATCCTTATCCTGAATTTAAAGCTGAAAGAACACGCTCTTTGGAGGCTGGGTTGAATGCCAAATTCTTCGGAGGAGCTTTAGGATTTGATTTAACTCTCTATAAATCTAATACATATAATCAGTTCTTCGAGCAAGAATTATCAGCTTCTTCAGGATTTACTAAATTCTTCTTACAAGCTGGTAATGTTGAAAATAGAGGAGTTGAATTAGGTGTAAACTTCAATAAAGACATTGTTAAAGATTTCAATTGGAATACATCACTTACCTATACTAGAAACGTGAATGAAATCATTGAGTTAGTACGTGATTACAAAAACCCTTTCACTGGAGAGTTGATGAATTTCACAGAAACACGAAGAGGAGGATTCTTATTGAAAGAAGGAGGAAGTATGTCTGATGTAACCGTTTCAGGAGTTTTATTACGTGACGTTAACGGAAGACTAATCGAAAACAATTCTGGCAAATACGAAGTTGACAAAACCCAAGAGATAAAAGTAGGACGCTCAACTCCTGATTTTTCAATGGGTTGGAGAAACTCTTTTTCTTACAAAAACTTCGACTTTAGTTTCTTATTCAACGGAAACTTTGGTGGTGTAGTTCTTTCTGGTACTCAACCAATGTTAGATGCTTTTGGAGTATCTAAAGCTTCTGGTGATGCAAGAGACAATGAGGGAGTTCTTGTAAATGGAGTTAAATACCCAGCACAAAAATATTATGAAAGTATTGGAGGAGAAGAAGCTTTATTAGGTTATTACACTTATGATGCAACAAACGTTCGCTTACAAGAGGCTTCTTTAAGCTATTCATTAGATGGAAAAATCCTTAATGATAAAATAAAAAGATTAACGTTTTCATTAACAGGAACAAACTTATGGATGATTTACAATAAAGCTCCTTTCGATCCTCAACTTACAAGTGGAACAGGAACGTATGCAGCAACTGAATTCTTCCAAATCCCAAGTATGAAAACATATGGATTTAGCGTTAAATTGCAATTTTAATTAAATAAAGAAGATGAAAATGATAAATATAAATAGATATAGAACAATTTTACTATCATCTATATCGTCAATGGTTCTGCTTTCTTCTTGTACAAAGGATTTTGCAGAAGTAAATACAAATCAATTACTACCTGACGGACATCAAAAAACACTTGATGGATTAGCTTCAGGTGGGCTTTTTCCAGGATTCATTCAAAATGTAATTCCTACTCGTAGTCCAGGGCAAGATACTGACTTACCTAACAGATATCAAGTAGCTTTAAATTTGGCTGGTGACAACTGGTCTGGGTATTTTTCTCCAGGAAATAGTACTTGGAATGACAGTAAAAATTACACAAACTACTATGTTATAGATGGATGGTCAAACTATGCATTTAGTACAATGGTGGAGAGAATAATTAATCCATTTATGGAGATTAAGGCCGCAATGCACGATGTAGAGATTGCAGAAGATAAGTCATTGATATATCATAAGAAAGATTTAGCAAGTCAGAGTGTTTTCTCTGTTGCCCAAATCATTAAAATAATGGCATATCATAGAACTACAGATATGTTTGGACCAGTTCCTTATAGCAAAATTGGTGCAGGAAGATTAACAGTTCCTTATGATTCTCAAGAAGATGTATATCGTTCGTTTTTAAAAGAATTAGATGAAGCGGTAACTACATTGAATGAATACTTTGCTTCAGGAGGTTCGAAAATTATTGCAGATTACGACCCTGTTTATCAAGGAAACACTGCTAAATGGATTAAATTAGGAAACTCTTTGATGTTGCGTTTGGCAATGCGTGTTCGTTATGCTGATGCGGCCTTAGCCCAAGAATATATCAAAAAGGCGTATGAAAATCAGGGAGGCCTATTGGCAGGAAAAGAGGATATTGCTAAATTGCAAACAAATGGCAAATTTATTTACTTCAACTCTGTAGAGTTATTATGGAAAACATATGGTGAAGTAAAAATGGGAGCTACCATTTATTCTTATTTGAAAGGGTACTCTGATCCTCGTATTGCTAAATATTTCCAAAAAGGAGTTGATAGTAACAAAGAAGATTACTATGCAGTACGTTCAGGAATTACAAAAATTACAGATAACCGCTACAAAGACTTTTCTAACCCTAACATACAGGAAAGTACTCCTACTTACTGGATGAAAGCATCGGAAGTACAATTCTTGTTGGCAGAAGCTGCTCTTTTTGGAATTATTTCTGGGGATGCTGAAGAGTTTTATAACAAAGGAATTGCACTTTCTTTCCAAGAAAATGAATTACCTGTGGACTTGTACACCTCTACATCTGGTACTCCAGCAAACTATACAGATTCCAAAAATAATAGTTACAACGCAGATGCTGTAAGTACTGTTGACAAAAAATGGAATAAAAGTTATTCAGAAGAAGAAAAGTTAGAGCAAATTATTACTCAAAAATATCTGGCAATATACCCTGATGGTCAAGAAGCTTGGACTGAATGGAGAAGAACAGGATATCCTCGCATGTTCAAGGTGCCTGTAAACAATTCAAACGTATCTGCAAAAGATATTAACGCATCGGGAACAGATGGAGGAATGCGTCGCTTGCCTTTCCCTCTTAATGAGTATCGTTTGAATAGTGACAATGTGAATGCAGCAAAAGCCTTGTTAGGAGGAAACGATGATGCTGCAACGAATGTTTGGTGGGACAAAAAATCTAAAAAATAATGTGTATGAAAAAGTATATAACTATTTTAGCTGTCGCTTCTATCGCTTTTACATCTTGCAATAAAGAGTGGACAGAAACAGAATCAAAGGCTTCTGAATTTGAAGAGGTCGCTCTTAGTGACTTAAAAGAAAAACGAGATGGTTTCAAGTGGATTGCTGAAGCAGAAAGAACCGAAGAAAACAAAAAGGCTTTGGAAGTTTATTGGGCTCAACTCAGAGAGTATAAAGAGAAAACTTGGCTTAATGGAGGTGAAGCAGTGGGACAAAAGCCTATGGTTTACTTTTGGTTCTCGGGGAATTTTTGGACTGCTCAAAAAGGGGTAGCTAAAACTTGGCTACAATCTATACCTGACTCAGTATCTTGTATTTCTTTCTGGGGAGGACTTGGAGGAAAACGTCCAAACGAAATTACCGAAAATATGAAAAAAGACCTTGAGATTTTTCATAAAAAAGGTAGCAAAATACTTATGTGTTGGCAAACACCAACCGTAGGAACTGCTTTACCAGGTAAAAAAGGAGATAAGGATAGTAACGGATATACTTATTTTCGCGAAAAATATCCTTTCAAAGAAAATTATAGCCAATGGCCTCAAATATATGCACGTGAACTTTCACGCTATATTATTGCTTTAGGAATAGATGGATATGATGTAGATTGGGAAACTTGTGGTGATCACGGAAGTGTAAGTGAAGAAGGAACTCCTTTGATGATTCCTGATAATAACTACGAAAACATTGCTAACTTCGTAAAGGAAATGGCTAAGTACTTTGGACCTGTGGGAGCAAATCATCACGTGAAAACTCAAGCAGAGAGAGAAGCTAACTTGAAAGCATTGTTTGATGCTACAACTAAAGGATTTCACCCTAATGAAAAAGAGTTTATAGATGAGTTTAAACCTTTTTTACCTACTGATTACCTAACAAAGAGATATTACTTTTGTGCAGATGTTCCTTGTGGAGTACCTTCTATATTTGGACACAACTCTCAGATTCCACTTTTGATAGCTGATAATCCTTTTGCTATTTACTTTGATAAGCACTTTATGCAAGATTATACAAGAAATGGTGTAAACACATCAGGAAGCCACCCTCCTATGTTAGGTGGACCTCACTATAACTCAACCAGTGCTAACTATCAGGCAGGTAACTATAAGGTTTTAGAACAAAAAGCAAAAGATGTTAGAGCGGGGAAAGTTTGGGGATTAGGTGCTTACCACGGACAAACAGACTTTGATATAGCTCATGATAACAATGAGCAATTCAAAGAGTATTTGAGAAAAAATAATATTTCTCGTAAATATTTACATTATGCTTGGACGAGAGAAGCAATCCGAATAGCAGATCCCAGACCAACTTATGCAAATTATAAAGAAATGGAACCTTATATTGTAACACCTTAATTTTGATGCAAAATGAAAAATTTATTTTTTAAAGTATCCACTGCAATCCTACTTTTAGGAACTGTTGGATGTCAAGAAAAGTTAGATACTGTTTCAGGAGAACATAGTACTGCTGTATACATGACAAAAGATAATCAACTGATTAATATTTCTAACGCTGTTGAAAGTGGTGAAACTTTTATAGAAGTACGCTTATCCAGATTAGCAGAAAACAGTGTAAATATCTCTGTATCAGCCATTGATTTCTTTTCTGAATACAATAAGAAAAATGGTACAGAATATAAAGCCTTACCCTCTTCTGAATATGAGTTATACGAAATTGGAAATCCTAGCAATAAATCCAATAATGGTACTTTGAGTATATCTGTAAAGGGCGGGGATTACTCTTCAAGAATAGGCGTAAAAGTAAAGCCTTTGGATGATAGCGTATATCCTGTTAGTACTAGGTATGCTATTCCACTACGTATTTCGTCTTCTAGTGCAAAGATTCTGTCTAATAAAGATGCTATTATTTCTTTTAACAGACCATACAAAACATCTGTAGCAGAAATAGTTAAGGGACATAATTTTGCTGTGGAATTAGATCCTGAGATTGAATCAACAGATGAGTTTACTGTTCAGGGACAATTTATGTTTTTAAATTGGAATAGTATGCAACACTCTTGGAATCAATCAATGATAAATTTTAAAGGAGGACCAGGGTCAAATTGGTGGTATACACGCGTAAATCCCGATCATTTTCAAGTAAAAGATTTAGATGCAGATGGAGAGGCAACTCACGTGAAACTTGACGTAAAATTAAATGTTTGGTATCAAGTATCATATGTTTATAAAGCAAATAGCTTGAAAGTATATGTAAACGGAGAACTGAAAAAAACATTTTCTAGACCTGGACTAAGAATATCAAAAGGAGAAGGAGCCACAATAACTGTTGCAAACTCAACATTGGCTGATTCTCGTGATTTTAGAATAAGAGAGGTAAGACTTTGGAATAGAGCACTAAGTGAAGCGGAAATTAAAGATAAACTTTATCTACCAGTAAATTCAGATAGTGAAGGATTACTTGTTTACTTACCAATTGATAAGAAAAATGGTTTTAAAGATTTATCTAAACACAAAAACATTGTAAAATTTGGTCGACATGGTAAAAATGTGGATGTTGAAAAAATGGAAGTAAAATGGACAGAGAATGTTAAATTTCCTGCAGAAGGATTAGTCATTGAACCTTAACAACTATTTGAAATGAAAAGTTTTTATTTAAAAATAATATTAGGAGTTTTTATTACAGGAGTGCTAAGCTCCTGTAGTAAAGACAACATTGTAGTTGAAAAAAATAACAGCACTAATTGGGGAATTGACAAAAAGATAATAGATGACGATATTCGCAATCGTATTGGATACGATCCTCGTTTTGAGTATGTTAGCTTTAAAGAAACGGAAATTGACGCACCAATGTTGTCTTTGGGTGAAATTCCTTTAACCGGTCAGAACACATATCAAGTTGTTTTTGAGAAAATTGGAGGAAAAATTTCAGAAGATTTACAAGTAACTATTAATCACGATGCGACTCTTTATGAGAAGATAAAAGGAGATTACTCAGGTTTCGAACTAGGAGACGCCTCGTTAGTGAAAATTCTCCAACCAACTCAAACAATTGCAAAAGGTACAGAATCTACAACTTTTGATCTTACTATTGACAACAACTATAAGTTAGATAAAAAATTTGTTATTCCTTTTTCAGTAAAAATGAATAATGAAAATATTAAAGGGATTGCTAATAAGGATTATTTTGTAGTTAAAATTTTCCCTGAACAAATTCAATTAAAACCAGTGAGTACAGAGTTTGAGAAAACTATATTCCTTAAGGATGGTGCTCTTTCGGCTAATTCAGCAGAAGTAGGGATTACTTTTCGTAGTACTAAGGGAATGTTATCTGGTGTTAAAATAGGTTTGGTTCGCGATGATAGTGTGAATCTACCTGATGGTCAGGTATTAGCACCTAAAGCTATTGAAGGAACACTACCTAAGGTTGATTTTTCAGGAAGTGAACAGACACTAAACTTTAATTTAGATATAAGTAAGTTGAAACCTGAATTAGGAGCTTACGTACTGCCTCTGAGGTGGTTAGTATACGATAGTAATGGTAAATCTTATGAGTTAGACAATAACAAAGTATCTGTTCGTATTGGAGTGAAAAGAAAAGGGTTAGTGCAAAATGAGGAAAATTCACAAGGTTCTCATAATGAACATCCTCTTGGCAAGTTGATAAAGGATAAGTCAAACATTGCTTTTTCTTACTACGATGATACAGATACTGGTAACGATGAAAGAATGTTGGACGGAGATTATAATGAAACAACTTATTTCAAAGGAGGACCTGATCAATATCTTACTTTCATCTTTAATTCTGTAAAAAATATCAAGTCTGTTCGTTTTAAAATGAAAGCCACCCACGGTATGACAAGGTGTTACATATATGGAGCACAAGATGAAGATGGGTATGATTTAAAAGAACAAGGTTGGGCGGATTTTACTGAACAAGGAGAGTTTTATACAATTACTTTTAGAGAAGCAATACCAGTCAAACATCTATATTTTAATAATTTTACCTCAAATACTAGGGGTGGAATGCTTGCTTGGTTTGAAATTTACGAAGTTGACTTCTACGAGGAGTAGAATAACAGATATAATGAGTAAAACTTATTAATCTTTATGAAAGAAAAATGTTTCGCTTATATAGCAGGATTATTATCATTCAAATTGTTAGATAAGCGAAACATTTTCTTTTAGATTTCGCAACAACCTATCAAAAGAGCTTATCTGTATAGTAAAGTTTTTACTTAATCACAAAAGGGTTGCTTTGGTAAGGGTTGAATATATCAAATATCATAAAATTGTCAGACGAAGAAATCGTACGACCTAAAACAATTTACAATGAAGACACATATTTTAAGAACTACAGTTTTATCTCTTTTGTGTGTGGGTTTCTTTAATTCTTGTAATAAAGATGAAATTACAGTTGAAAAGAACAATAGCACTGCTTGGGAGATTGATAAAAAAATAATTGAGGACGATATCCGTAATCGTATTGGATATGATCCACGTGAACAGCAAGTATATTTTCATAAGTCAGAGACGGACTTTCCTATGTTTTCTCTTTCAACACTAACAATTTCTAATGAGAACAGGGTAAGTGCTATTTTGAACTTTACAAATAAGGTTGAGAAAGAGCTGAAAGCCTCTTTAGTATATGACCCTACATTATACGAATCTCTTAAAGAACAATACCCTGATTATGAACTAGGAACAGAGGATTTAGTATCTCTTACACAAGCTGAGGTAACAGTTACTCCAGGAAGTAAAACCGCTAATTTCGAGCTTTTAACACAAAACAGAAGCGATTTTGATAAACAGGTAATACTGCCTTTTTCATTAAAAATAATAGGTGATGATAGTGTTAAAATTCTTAAAGGTAGCGAATTTTTCGTAGTAAAGATTTTCCCTAAAGAAATAACATTAAAAATTAATCATCCTCATATTAATAAAACTGTTAATATAGACGCTGTTACGGGAGAGGCTTCTTTTCAAAATCCAAATGTAAGTTTTACAATCACGTCTGACAAGGGCATTCCTCAAGACATTTCGCTAGGTTTGGTACGTGACGAAGGTGCAATAATTGCACCCGAAGGCATAGAAGGAACGATTGAAAAAGTAACTTTCAAAGATTTAACGGAAGCTGAAATTTCTTTTGAACTACAAAATGCCAATAGCATAACAAGAAGAACTGTTTTACCTCTTAAAGTAGTCATTTATGGTGCAGATGGCAAGGAATACCCTACAGGCTTAAAAACAAGCATACGCCTCTATCCAGAAATAGTATATCCTAAAGATTTTTTAGTAGGCTCTAATTCAATGGAAATTCCTTCTGGCACGAAAATTAGTGGTATTTCTGGACCTTTTGGCAGCTACTTAAACGTAGGTAATAGAGAAGGTTTTGAAAAAATGTCAGATGGAAATGAAAATACTTTTGGCAGTTTCTCAAATGATAATGTTATGTGGGGTGGAGATGAAGAACTAAGATTTAACTTTGTGGCAAACAAAAAAGTAAAAACAATTCGTCTCAAAATGGATCCATCTACTCCTACTGATAAAATAGTTATAAACGTGGGACGTGAACGTATGGGAACAGCTACCTTTAGCTCTACTGATAATTGGTATGTGATTACATTTAAAAGTGCTGTTTCTCTATCAAATCTTACACTGCATGGCTTTACAAGAGGAGGACAAAAATCTTATTTTAGAATCTACGAAATAGAGTTCTACGGAGAGTAGAAAAAATAGAAAAAAAATATTTATGAAAAAATCTCACCTATAGAAATAAACTATTAACATATTTTGCTTCTACAGGTGAGATTTTAATATTACTACGTTTTTTTTGAAAAACTATAGGCTGGATATACCTGATGTATGACTTAAAAAACTACAAAACTACTCATAATAAGATAGTTACAAATAAAGAAATTAAATTTTGAAGGAAGTTTAAGATGTATGCTTTAAAAAAACTACCCCCTTTCCCTTTTAGAACTCTTTTTATTTCAAAGAACCACTATTTTGAAACTACCAAAAACTTTATTTGAGCTAGAATAACAAGGCTAAAACCTTAAAATCTTGTAAAAACTAAACTAGTAAGTTGAGTTTAAATAACTCCAATTCAATATTTTCTTCCTAATACTGTTACAACAAGCAATAGTCGTTGAAAAAATCACTTTCTAAAAAAATAAACTCCTATTTATCAATAAATTACAAAAAAGTTATTTTTTTATACGAAAAAATTTACATTAATTAAGCAAATATATTTACTTTTCACATAAATTAACTACCTTTGTAATGTTAAACCAAACTTCTTTTTTCTATGAAAAATATAGCCTTTATTTTCCTATCTTTAGGATTGATAACTCTTACGAGTTGTAACAAAAAAGAAGCTAAAAAAGAGCTTCCACGCGTTGCTATAGCAGGTATTGCCATTGAATCAAGTACTTTTTCTCCAGCAGTTTCTCGAGAAGACGCCTTTCCTTTGCGTATTGGTGATAGCATTTTCTCATATTATAATTTTTTCGTTCCTGATTCAGGTGTTGTACAACGTGCTAAGTGGTTACCTACTCTGCGTTCACACGCTATGCCTGGAGGTATTGTTGAACGTGAAACTTACGAAAAAATGGTCGCAAAAACCCTTGAAATGCTCAAAGAAGCTCTCCCTATCGACGGCTTATTTTTTGACATCCACGGAGCAATGAGTGTACAAGGATTAGAAGACCCCGAAGGAGATTTAATAGTTCGCATTCGAGAAGTAATTGGCAATGATGTACTTGTATCATCGTGTATGGACCTACACGGAAGTGTTTCTCCTCGATTGGCACAAAATATCGATATGATAACCTGTTATCGACTCGCTCCACACGAAGATGCTATGATTTCAAAAAAACGAGCTTTAACGAATCTTCTCGATAGGCTGGAAAGCGGTAAAGGGAAACCAGCTTATAAGGCTTGGATTCCAGTACCAATCTTACTACCAGGCGAAAAGACAAGTACACGTATTGAACCTGCTAAGAGTTTGTATGGTCAAATCCCAAATCTTATTGATGGTGATAAAGTAATAGATGCTTCAATCTGGATGTCTTACCCTTGGGCTGATGAACCTCGTAATCACGGAGTAGTTATGACATACGGAGATGACAAAGAAGCCGTCGCCAAGGCTGCCGAAACCTTAGCCCAACATTTCTGGAACGTCCGTGAGGATTTTGAGTTTGTAGCCCCAACAGCCTACCTACCCGAATGCATCTCTCAAGCACTAGCTAGTACTGAAAAGCCATTCATTATAAGTGATATGGGCGATAACCCTACCGCTGGAGGAGCGGGTGATGTTACTTGGACATTAACTGAACTTTTAAAACGTCCTGAATTTAAAACTGAAAAGGGGAAAAATCTTATTTATGCTTCTATTCCTGATGCTGAATTCGTAAAACAAGCTGTGAACATTGGTGTTGGCGGAAAAATTGATGCTACAGCTGGAGCAAGAGTTGATAGTCGCTACGCACCACCTGTTCGCATTACGGGTACAATTACCGCAATTAAAAAAGATGAAAAAGATAATACCATTGTAGTAGTTAAAAGCGGAAATATTTCTGTAATCGTTACAGAAAAAAGAAAAGCTTTTCATTTTGAAAGATACTTCACAGAGTTAGGTTTAAATCCGAGAGAAACAGATATTTTAGTTGTAAAAATTGGTTATTTAGTTCCTGAGCTTTACAATATGCGTAAAGGTTGGGTAATGGCTCTTACACCAGGAGGCGTTGATCAAGATTTACTGCGTTTGCCTTATAAAAACGTTCAACGTCCAATATACCCACTCGATGCTGATATGCCAGAGCCTAATCTAAAAGCTCGTTTTGTTCCTCTAGCCACCGATCCTGCGAAGACAAAACTGTAAAAAATATTACAATTCACTTTCTAAAGATGAAATTCGGGTAAGAAAATTTCTTATCCGAATTTTTTGTTAAATAATATGCTAAAAAAATGATAATGTTTTAAATAACAAAAATCATTCTCATTAAACAACAGAATAATCAAACATTTGATTTAAAATACATTACAAATTAAATATAACTAAATAGTTGCAATTTGTTATATTTATAAAACTTTAAAAAAGTTAAATTTCTTTTCTATTAACATAATTTTTTTTATTTTCGACAAAGTTTATTTGTTATTATTAACCAAATTTAGAACAGTATGAAAAGAAAGCTTTTAATGATGTTTGTACTTGTTATGGGAGTTTTCACACATCCGCTACTTGCACAAACGCGTACAGTTATGGGTACTGTTACCGACGAAGCAGGAATTCCGTTGTCAGGAGTTGGGATTATGATTAAAAACACAACTCAAGGCGTAACAACTGATTTTGATGGTAAGTATTCCATTCAGGCAAAGCAGGGCGATGTTCTTGTGTTTAGTTACATCGGTTTTTCTACCCAAGAAAAGGTTGTCAAAAGTAGCAGTAATTCACTAACAATGAATATTGTACTAAAAGAAGACACTCAGCAATTGGGAGAAGTTGTAGTTACAGCTTTAGGAATTAAACGAAGTGAAAAAGCTTTGGGATATGCTTTACAAGAGGTTGATGGTTCAAAATTGCTTGAATCACGTGATGCGAATGTTACCAACGCTCTTTCGGGTAAAGTTTCTGGTTTACAGATAGTAAAAGGTGCAGGAGGTATGGCAGGTTCTTCTAAAATCATTCTAAGGGGGCAAAATTCCCTCACGGGGGATAACCAACCATTAGTAGTTATTGATGGTGTACCCATAGATAATAAGGCAAGTGGAGCTGCTGATATTTGGGGTAACTCAGGAATGGATATGGGAAATGGACTACAAGACATTAATCCTGAAGACATTGAATCTGTTTCTGTACTAAAAGGAGCTTCGGCTGCGGCACTCTATGGTTCACGTGCAGGAAATGGAGTTATTCTAATAACCACCAAATCAGGCAAACAACAACAAGGCTTAGGTATCACAATTTCAAGCACCATCGCCACAGAAGATATTTTTGTCAGACCTAAGTTACAAAATAGTTTTGCTCAGGGAAGAGACGAAATTTACGACCCAAAAACTACACTTAATTGGGGACCTAAAATTGAAGGGCAAATCGTAACTAATTGGGATAATAAACAAGTTAAGTTGGATACCTACGATAATATTGGGAATTTCTTCCGTACTGGAATCACTTCCACACAAGCAATTACGTTCCAACAGCAAATTGAAAAGACATCCGTCTATGCATCACTTAACTATATGGATAACAGCAGCATTGTACCTGAAACTGAACTTAACAGAACTTCAGCAACTTTGCGTACCTCTACCAACTTAGGTAAAAGCGACCGATGGAAACTTGATTTTAAAATCAATTATGTGAATACTGTTGCAAATAATCGTCCTATACAAGGGTTGAACCAATCAAACGTGTACAAAACTCTTAATATCTTCCCTCAAACACTTGATATTCGAGAGTTTAACCCGCCTATAGTGAACGAAAAACAAGTATGGTACGACACTCAAACTCTACCTGATGATAATCCTTGGTGGACATTAAAATATAACAGAAATAATGATGTTCGTAACCGCTATATAAGTTTTGCTTCATTGAGTTACGAGTTTACTAATTGGTTAAAAGGAGAAGTTAAAGGAGGAATGGATTACTACAATACTAAAATGTTCCATCGTAAGCATTCAGGAAGTCTGTCCGTCCCAAAAAATGGATTCTATTCCGAAGGTTCTAAAGAATTTATCGAGAAAAACCTTAGCTTTTTGTTCATTGCACAGAAAAATGATTTGCTTAAAGACCTCAGCGGAAGCCTTACATTTGGAGGAAACTTGATGTCACAACAAACGTCAGAAATGAGTGCCTCTTCAGGTGATTTACTTCTTCCAAACATATTTTCATTAAATAATGGTAAGGAAAAACCAGTAGTCAATTCGCTTCTTACTGAACGAAAAATGAATTCACTCTATGGCTCTGCTCAAATTGGGTGGAAAAATAGTCTTTACCTTGACGCTACTTTCCGCAATGACTGGTCTTCAACGATGAGCGTTGAAAATCGTTCATACTTCTACCCTTCTGTTAGCTTTTCAGGCGTTTTTTCTGAATTATTATCTCTACCTGAGTGGATTACTTTTGCCAAATTAAGAGCCTCATATGCTGAAGTTGGAAATGATTTAGAGCCACATATGCTTTATAACAGCTATTCTGTGAGTAAAGATTTCTGGGGAACGCCCACAATTTCAACAAAAGAAATACTCTATGATAGTTCCGTTAGAAGTGAATTGGTAAAATCATACGAGGCTGGTATTGATTTGCGTTTCTTTAACAATCGCTTAAAACTTGATGCTGCTGTGTATCAAACCAATTCCACTCGGCAATTATTACGCTTACCAATGGATGAAACAAGTGGATATAAATTTAGAATTATCAATGCTGGAAATATTGAAAATAAAGGAGTTGAAGTTTCTTTAGGAGTAGGAATACTCAACAACCCAAAAGGATTAAATTGGGATACTTCGGTAAATTTCTCCAAAAACAAAAATAAAATTATTGACCTTTATACTGACGTAAACTCTTATGATCTTCTAACAGTTGATGAAATCACTGTTCTTGCCGAAAAAGACAAAGAATACGGAGCTATTTATGGTTCAAAAATCCGAAGAGTGAATGATGTAAATAGTCCTCATCACGGAAAAATGATTCTCAATAGTGAAGGACTTCCACAACGTGACCAAGTGGCTTTACACTACCTCGGACACCAACAACCTGATTTTATGCTGGGGGTTAGTAATAGTTTCTCTTGGAAGGGCTTTAATCTTGATTTTCTTGTTGATGCTCGTGTAGGTGGAAAAATATTTTCAATGACCAGAAACTTACTTACAGGTTACGGAATGGCTGCCGAGACAGCTCCAGGAGGAGCCCGAGAACCTTTTGTTGTTGAAGGAGTTATTGCAAATGCCTCAGGAGGATACGATGTAAACACAAAAGAAGTAACTCCTCAAAGATATTGGGGTGCCTTAGCTCAAAATAATATTGGAATTACCGAAGCTAATATTTACGATGCTACCTCTGTGCGATTGAGAACATTAACTTTAGGATATAACATCAATAAAAAACATTTGGAAAGAATGCACATCCAAAGTTTGAAATGTTCTTTTACAGCTAATAATCTTTGGCTTATCCACACAGATATACCTGGAATCGACCCCGAATCAGTTTCAGGAACAGGAACAAACGTAACAGCCTTAGAGTTTGGAGCTCCACCTACAACAAGGTCATTTACTTTTAATATCACTATCGGACTTTAAAATTCAAATAGTAAGGTTATGAAAAAAATAATTTCAAAAATAACAATCATAGTATCCATTGCTTTGTTCTGGCAATCTTGCTCAGATTTTGAAGATATAAACAAAGACCATAATGCTGCTGACCGAAACTCAGTTTTAGTAGAAGGACTTTTTAACGCTTCTGTTGCTGATGCTCAGCTCAGTTGGTGGAATCGGGATATTCTTTTTCATCGTACGTGGTTATGGGGGGCTCGTTACACCTATCGACCTATTCACGGACCACAGGTATTGCAAGACCAAAACAACTATATGACTGATTATTGGGGATCATTAGCTCAGTGGATTTACAATGCCAGTCAAGCCATTGAAATTGGTGAAGAACGTATTGCTTCAGGAGTGAATGCTTCTGCTGCAACGAATAATTACGTCCAAATGGCTCGTGTGTATCGTGCTTACTTATTTTCGGAAGCTGCTGATATGTTTGGTCCATATCCTGCTAAAAATGGATTCAAAGGCAGGGTCGCAGAATACAATAGTGTTGAGGAAATTTATAGTTATATTGAAGATGAACTCAAATTAGCTGTAAGTAAATTTGATGAAAATGCAACTATCAAAAATGATGCATTCGATGCTTTTTATGCAGGAGACATCAAAGCGTGGAAAAAATATGCTAACTCCTTGCGTTTACGTTGTGCAATGCGTTTTTCAAATGTGGGCGATGTAGGCAAAACTCGTTTTGAAAATATCATACGAGAGGTGGGCGACGTTAGCGGATTTATTTCAGAAAATATTGATAACGCTTCCGTAGCTCAATCTGATATTGCTGACTTAGAAAATCCTGCCGGTTCTATTTTTGCACTGAGTTACATCGGAATGGAAATCACCTCAACACTTACTAACATTGGTTTTGGACTAGGTGGCATTTCTATTCGTGAAATGGCAAAACACCCTGGCACATCAGCTTACGGACTGCCCGATGAGGCTCTCAATAATCATTTACGTTCACCTAACGAATATTTAGGATTATATATGCCAGAGGTACTTCCTACCAAAACAAATATAGAATCTGCTGGATATTTGTACGATTATATTCCTTCTGAAATTGACCCACGTATTTTGGTAAATTATCACATACCTGGGCATCACGATGGTTTGGTAAATTTCTACGAAAAACGAGACAAAGATGCTGAACAAGAAGGAAAAAATTATCAAGAAATTGAAGTTCCAAGTGGTTCGGGAAACAAAATTAGCACCAAATATACTTTCTCTTCATTTACTTGTGGTGATTTGACAGGAAAAGGTGATGTTATCCGAAGTTTTCGCATTGCTTTAGGACGATTACCTGCTATTAGCAAACAATACAGAGGTGGAAATCTCAGACGTGTATATTTCGGAGCTTGGGAAACTTATTTCCTTCTTGCTGAAGCTGCCCATTATGGTTGGCAAACAGGCAAAACCGCAAAAGAATGGTATGAATTAGGCGTAAAAACAAGTTTTGAATATCATAAAATAGGACTTTACGCAGATGAATATTTACAAAGTGAAAGTTACAATCGTATAGGAACTTCAGCTAAGTTTGATCATACTACTGAAATTAGTAGCACTCAACTAAAGCGTAAAATTCATTCATCAAAAGCTGAGGAAACCATAACTTACAATTATCCAAAAGGGGTACATCCTACCAACAATGATGTGCTTTCAAAAATTATGACTCAAAAGTACATAGCTCAGAATCCGTGGCAACCTTTCGAAGTTACCAACGATTACCGCAGGACAGGATTACCCTTCTTTGAAAATCCGTTTTTAGAAGGATTATTACCTTTTATGCCCTTCTATACCGATGCCACAAAAGCGGATATCAAAAATGTATATCGTAGAGTGCGTTATCCTATCAATCTAAAAACAAAAAATCCAGCGGGATACAAACAAGCTTTGCAATTGCTCGGTGGGGAAGACAAACCAGAAACACCACTCATTTGGCAGAAAAAATAATCTTTTATCTTTTGAATAAAAACAACCCCATTAGTTCGAAACTAATGGGGTTGTTTTTATTAAACTTTTTTGAGAAGTTGTTTTAATTTTTCTTTACCACTGAGATTACCGTACGAAGCACTCGGAGTATTCCACCAAGCACAAGACGGGTGCGGAAGCACTTCCGATTTGTTAAACAAAGAAGTATCTTTACAGACATTACAAAAAGTTTCATAAGCCTTTTTACTCACAAAAATAATCCATTGGGGTTGCAACTGCTTATACAATTCCGTTAGGTGCAGATAGGAAATCTTTGCATCTAAATCATTTACTACAATACTCCCACCACAAACCTCAGCCGGACGTAAAAAATAATTACTAAAAGCCACAAACTCCAACGCACTTCGGTAATCACCTCTGCGAAATACCTCGCCATACACATTGCCAATATTACGATAAATACTATGCGATTTGTTTTTAAAATCACTGGCAATAACATCATTACAGATGATTTGTGCCGTGTTTAAATATGCTAAAGCCTCTGGCGTAAAACCATAACTTGCTGTGCTTTGTGAGTACCACTCTGCCCCAATACGGTTATCATACGCACTTGGTAAATAATGACTTTCCCCCACAAACAACACTTTGCAAGGAGCATTACGATAGTGCTTACCTATAAAAGGCGAAAGCTCAGGGTGAAGGGAGAGAATATTCATTTGTCTATTTATTGATAATTTCTATAAAATCTATATACTCAGTATCTAACTTACTAATAGCTTCAGAAAATTGTTTATTTTCATTTTCTAAATTGATAATTTCTATTTTTTGTTTATCTAATTCAGACATTTTTGTATCGTAGCTATTCCGTAAATATTCACTCAACCTTTCCTTTAATTCTTTTACCATATCACCAACGAAACTCCTTATTTCGTTATTAAATTTGTTTTTAGCAATATCAATTTCCTTACGCTGTTTATCTTCTTTATTTTTCTGCCAAATATCCATTCCTATACCTACAACGGATAGTGCTACTCCTCCCACTTTAGCCCACTTTCCTATTTGCCCAGCCATTTTAACCGCTCCCCAAGGCTTAAATTTATGACCAAAGAATTTTCCTACTTGATAAACTCCCTTATGCAAATTACTACCACTCGTTGCCCTAAGTCCATTAAGTGCTGTATTTCCTACAGATTGTTTGACAATTTCACCACTTCCTTTCTGTAAAAAATTAATAATTTTTTTTTGTTTTTCTAAACTATTTTTTTGACTAATACTAAGATTGGGAACATTTAATTTTACGTCTATTGATTTCTGATATTCTAATACCGCCTCTTTGTTCTCAAAATTTTCCAACTCGCGTATCAATTCCTCTTCCTCTTCTTTAATCAGTTTTTCAATCTTGTCAGAAACTTCATTTATTTTCTCACTAACAAACCTCTCATAGCCTTCTTGTTCTCTTTTAAAAGTTTCCTCATCTGATTCTTCCACATGGTCAGAAAGTTCATATCCTCTGTTTTTAACTTCTTGTTCAAATTCAGAAATAAGCAAATCGACTTTCCTTTCTATATTTTTTTTACTCGTTTTAATTCTTCTTACCCCTTGTTCCAACAATATCTGTAAGTTAGGGTCAAAATTAGATAATGCAACATCTGCAATACTACTTTTTAGTAGCCTTATGGGAGAATCAAATTGTTTTTTTATCAGTCCCTTTTTATTAACAAACTTATTGAGCGTATAAATAAATTTATTGAAATTACTTAATTCAACAAACTCATCATCATTGTCCTCTATCCCTTCTATGTAATCAGCTGCATCAATAAATACAATGTCAAAATCAAAATCATACCCTCGTTCCTTAAAGATTGATTTTATAGAGCTTGTATAGTTTTGTTCTAACTCGGCAAACCCTCCTTTCTCCATTGACATTTTATTCACAGCAATAAGCATCTTATCTTTTAGGGCTTGATTGTATGCCAAATCTATGAAGTTTTCAAATATTATATCATCAAACAACTGACTGGTAATAACATAAACTATCAAATCTGATTTCTTAAGCGCCTCTTTTGTTCCTTCATCGTGATGCTCCACCTTTCCTGCCAGTATACCTGGCGTATCAAGCAGAACTATATTATTCCAACGATATTCCGAAACTTTATCAGTTGCAACATTGGCATCAATTTTAATATCCCTATTACCTGTTATTGCTGAAATTATAGTTGATTTACCTGAGCTATATTGCCCCACGAAAGCAACCCTTAAATCTGTCCTATTATTTAACTCGGCAATCTCTGTTTTCAATCTTTCTTTTAACTCTTGACTATTGGTGTCGTCTAAGATTTTATAAGTTTTATTAATTAAATCTTGTAATCTGTTACTAAGTTCAGCTATTTCTATTTTCTTATTCATCATACACCTATATTTTTACCATTTCTACACTAGTTTGTAATACCTTTTTTATTTCTTGCTTTTGTTTTTCCTTTATATACATTGTGGTTTGGATTTTTAATAAATCCTTTTTATAATCCCTCAATATTTTAAATTGTTCTTTTGAAAAAATATTATCCTCATTCTTTGCTAAGTTAAAATGCTCTAAAATTCTATAAACAAACATTTTATTTAATTCTACATATGCTTCTTGAGATGCAGTTTGTATTGATTTTAGGACTTCTATGATATCAGTAATTCCTTCAATGAGATAATCCAACTTCATATTAAGTTGTTTTTCTACTTCTTGTACATTAGAAGTAAAAACTTTTACAATTTCATCTTTGGTCTTCCTTTGATTTTCCTCAATGTAAGGTAAAATACCGTCAATTAACTTTTGTTTTGCTTTTTTTTCTCTTTTTTGCTTACTATCAAAAAGATTACTAATTAATCCTAAAACAATAACACCTGCCAACACCCACCCTCCTGGATTCCAAATATTTGTTAGAGCTAGAGCTCCTAAAGCTACACCTATTCCCCTTATTGTCAAATTATATGCAAACTTATAGTCTGTTGTATCTCTTGCTTTTATATTAAAGTTGAAAGAATAACTCACTATCATAGAAATATCATCAAAGACTTCTTCTATACGGTCTTTTATCCTTTGAGAGAATTCTACCATTTTGCTTTCTACCTCTTGTTTTAAGTTGGTATAATATTTTTTATCTTCCATAAATCTTTTCCAATCATCAGAAATAGTTTTACTATTAAAATGGTTTTCAGCAAAAACAGATTTTAGATCTCCTTTTATTTGATTATGTGTATTTTGAACTAACTTATTTAATTCCTCATTTGTGCTTAACTTTTCCTTATTAATAATAGTATTCAAATGTTTTTTATTGTTCTTCAGAGCTCTCAACAACTTCTCTGCCCGAATGATGTCATTATTGATATCATTGTTAATTTTAGCAACATAATAATTGGCTCCATCAATTATATTTTGACTTTTTTTCAAATTCCCAGTACGAAAAATAGTTTGTTTTACTTTCGTGATGTATTCATCAATATTTGAACCTATATGCAATTTTTTTGTTTCTTCGGATGAAAAGTTATTTTCTGTTGCATTCATTGACATTTGGGCTGCCAAAAGCTGGATTGGTATCACCTCAATAAAATCTGAATTGTAATTATTTTTCTGAATCATTTCGTGGATTCTATCAATATGCCCTTTAATGCTTTTGTTTCCAGTTTCTTCTTTCCATTGAGTCGGATTTTCCAGAAACTTTCTTAATCTGAGTTTATGCTCAAGATCATTTTTACAATTTAGAATAATAAAAATAGGTTTATTTTTTTCTTTCAATTCTGAAAGAAAATTGAACTCTGTTTCTTGTATTGCATCATTTGTAACCACATAACAGATTAAATCTGCCTCATCAACAATTTTTCTTGCCGTTTCTGTATCTGTCTTCCCGCCTGGTGCTCCTATTCCGGGAGTATCAACAATCCGAATGTTTTCCCAATTAAAAACACGATTGTAACGAGTTGTTCTAAGCTTACCTACACCTATATCATCTGTATCTTCTCCTGTAACTACTCTATGAAAAGTACTTTTTCCTGCCTTAGTTCTTCCCATAAAAGCTATTGTAAAATAATCAACTGTTCGCTTCTTTTTGTTAATCATCTCCAAGTTTGAAAAAAGCATATTAGTCATATCTTTCTCTAACTTGGTATTAATATCATTCACAAAATCATAAAGTTCTTCAGATTCTTTATCATTTCTTCTATTTTCAGCAATTTTTTGAAATGCATCTTTGATTTTTGTTATGTTACCTGCGATATCAGCATTTAAAAAATAAAGTTTATTTTCTGTAAATAGTAAGTCCTCCTTGGCTTTTTTTGCCATAGCACGTACTCTATTTACAAAACTTTTACCTCGTAGTAGAGATGTTTCATATTTATCATCTCTATTTATTTCATAAAGTACTCCGTAAAAAGCTTGTTTTATATTTTCTAACCAATTTTGTTGAGTTTCCTTATATTTATCATCTAATGAAGATCCTATTTGTTCTTGTATAGAAACAATTTGCTCCTTAGGAAAACTCAATGCTATAATTAGTTCTTCTATAAATATTACTTCTTTGGGATGATAAAATTTATCTGCATATACCATTTTGAATAGTTTTTCAAAAAGGTCTTTTTTTTGCTCAAAATTAGCTTTTTTATATTCATCAATCAATTTTTCCAATGATACCTTATCGGCAGCATCAGATAAAATTTTTGAGTGTTCTTTAGCAATATCTTCACTTGGAGAAAAAATTTTCTTTTGATTCTCTACTTCATTAATATCAATCTCTTCATCTGCAATAATGCAATATGTACAAATTAAATAGGCTACATCTTGTAGAATCATTATGGAATGAATTTAAAAGCTAATAAAATAACTTGAAATAATAAAATAATGAAAAGTAATATTTTTAGAGTAAAATTTTCCTTTTTAAATACTGCAAATTTTCCTTGTTGTTCCCTCTCAAAAGAAAACATTCTTTCTTGCTGTTCCACACTAATTTTATGAAACTTTTCGTATAGATTTTCGTATCGCAAATTTAAGTTTTCTATAAAGTTTCTATTTTTATCGAATAATTGCTGAATTTTTATTTCATTTTTTTTTGCATTAGAATAAAAATTTTGCAACTCCTCAATCAGTTTTTTGGAGTTATCCTTGTGTATAACTGTCAAATCATTTAGTTCTTTAATAGACTCAAGCTCTTTAATAAGCTCACTAAATGCCATCTCTAACTCCAATGTATCTATTTTATGCTCCATATATCTACTTTTAATTAATTTTCACTACTTCCATTGCTGTCTTTGCTGAAAGCCAAATGGGGCTTAGGTCAATTCCGTAAATACGTGCAAAGGCTTCTTTTACTAATACGCCCCCATTTACCGAAACGGGGTTTGTGGTGGTAGGCGTTGTTACATCAACGTTCATTCCTTGTTCAAGGCGAATACCATTGGTGGTCATACTCCTCTTGATTGTTACTCTATATAACGGCATAATTAATTGGTTTATAAAAGGATTTCCCTTTGGTTATTATTTGCTTATTGTATAAATTATTCTTCATCTTGGTAATATTCAATTTCTTGTATCCTTTTGCTAATTATTTGTTTATTACGTTGTTGTTTGAAAATCATTTCTTGTATCCAATTATCTTGGTCATCGTATTCGTATTTAGTAAGTTCTTCTTTCCATTTTCCTGTATTTTGTTTTTTCCTTTCAGATACTTCTATCAGCTTTCCTTTTTCATCATATCTCCAAGTTTCTTCACTCGAAATATTTCCATTAGTATACCTAACTCTTTCTATTGTGGTTCTGTTGTTTTCATATGTGAATTTACTAAAAGCTTCTTGCCATTTTTTTCTATCTTGTCTTCCCTCATATCTTTCCATTTTATTTCCTTGACTGTCATATTTCCAAGTTTTTTTGAAGTCAATTTTTCCATTTCTATTATACCTGATTTCTTCTATTAAGTTTCCTTGATTATCATATTTCCAAGTTTCTTTCTTAGAAATGCTTCCTTTACTATTATATCTAACCTCCTCTATCAAGTTTCCTTTATCGTCATATTTCAAGTTTTTTTTGAAATCAATTTTTTCATTTTTATTATACCAAATATTTTCTATTTCATTTCCTTTATCATCATATTTCCAAGTTTTTTTCTCAGAAATGATACCTTTACTATTATATCTAACCTCCTCTATCAAGTTTCCTTTATCGTCATATTTCAAGGTTGTTTTGAAACCAATTTTTCTGTTGCCCCTATACCAAATTTCTTCTATTTTATTTCCTTTATCGTCATATTTCCGAGTTTCTTTGAAGTCAATTTTTCCATTTCTATTATACCTGATTTCTTCTATTAATTTCTCGTGTTCGTTGTAGTACCTTTCTACATTAAAAGTCTTTCCAAATTTGTATTTATACCAGATGGTTTTTACTAAATTTCCTCGTTCTCCTACTTCTTTGTATATACGTTTTTCTTTTCTTGACACTGTTTCATCTTCATACCTAATATATTCTATTAACTCTTCTTTTTCATTGTATTTCCAAATGGATTTCGTTGAAGAACTATTAATATTCCAAATTTCTTCTATTAGTTTTCCTTTCTCATTATATTTATAAGTAGTGTAGTAAAAAGAATGTACACCTTTATAATAATAATAATCACTATTATTTTCTAATAAATTGCCTTGTTCATCGTATTTGCAAGTTTCTTTACTCGAAATGCTTCCATCTTCCTCATAAAAAATCTTTTCTATTTTTCTTCCTTGTGGATTATAAACATCTTCATAACTAATTTTTTGTGGTA
The DNA here is from genome assembly GCF_002302475.1 of Capnocytophaga cynodegmi. NCBI lineage: Bacteria > Pseudomonadati > Bacteroidota > Flavobacteriia > Flavobacteriales > Flavobacteriaceae > Capnocytophaga > Capnocytophaga cynodegmi. Next base: position 2,119,040 of record NZ_CP022378.1, on the reverse strand, counting down.
AGTTGCTCTTTGGGTCGTAATTTTCAATTTTATAACCTATTACACGTTTTACCCTGCCTTTTAAATTGTCTTGTTCCAAATCAGTTTTTGTTTCCATTACTTAAAACTTTAATTGTTAAACATTTTTTTATTATGTGGCAAAAATAAAAACACTATATGCCAAACCACAGCATATCTTTTAACTTTTTTCTTTTTTATTGTTATATCAATTGTATATAATACTAATATAGCCAGAGAAAAGGATAGTTTATTCAAAATTTTAGTAAATCTAGTCCCTTTTTGGGGTATTTTTACCAAAATTTTGGCAGAATTATCCCTTTCAACCGCTACATTTACCATAGTAAGGGATAAACTAACTTTTGAAAGGGATATTATTACCTAACTTTCCGTTGGTGGGGTGGTCTGTGAGGGTTCTTGAGGTGGTGTTTGCTCCTTATTTCCTCTTTTAAAGTGTTTACGAAGCTCGGCAAGAATGGTTACTGCACTCGGAATATTCTGAGCAGCAAGGAATTTGATATATTTATAGTATAACAAACCTACTACATAATTGTCCGTATCTGCCAAAGTACGAGTATCTGTAAGCATCTCCAAAATACGATTTACTTTTCGTAAAGGCTCAGTCATTTGCGAACTAAGCCTATAATCACGGTCAAATTCTGCCTTATCAATCGTAGTTGGGATTGTATCAGGAGCTTGTTCCATATTCACTTTTACCTTTTCGATAAACATTTTGTTATAATCAGCGACATTTCCATACTGACGGCGTTCATCAGGTGTTAAATTAACCGCTTTCTTTTCAAGCAATTCAATAATTACATTTAGTGCGTCATCAATTTTCTTCATTTCTTCAGAAGAAAACTCCATTGAGATTAGATTATTTTTGTTCATTATGTAAAAATTTTAAAAAATTAAATATCTAAAAACAAAAAAAATCAGAAACAACAACCTCCTAAGATGCTGTTATTTCTGATTTTTAACAATATTCGTCTTGCAACAAAGACGAGTGTAATACTATTTAGTGTATAAGCTGTGCTTTGCTGTGCTAATATACATAATAATATACTGATTTTATGAAAATTACAAAAGATATCAGTATCTTTTTTCTCCATATTTTTACCTCCTTGAAGCCAAAATTTCATATTCTTCAAAGAAGCAAAAAAGTAGATACCGCTAAGTATGTACTTATATAATTTCATCGTAGTTGTAGTATTCTTTTGAGATGCAAAAATATATTAAAAAATTATAAAAGCAAACATTCTATACCATTTTTAACACCATAACGAACTACTTCAAAAGTCAGTTACTGGCAATGTATTGTTAATTGATAATTGTTTTATACTTTTGTACAGAAAAATTACTCAAAATGACAAAATCAAACGTTTATATATTAGCCATTGAGTCTTCCTGTGATGATACTTCTGCTGCGGTTCTTGAAAATGACAAAGTTCTTTCAAATGTTGTTGCAAATCAGGAAGTACACAAGCAGTATGGCGGCGTTGTACCTGAATTAGCGTCACGGGCACATCTTCAAAACATTGTACCTGTGGTAGATAACGCTCTGAAAAAAGTAGGTATACCAAAAGAAAAGATTTCAGCCATAGCTTTCACTCAAGGTCCAGGGCTTATGGGATCACTACTTGTAGGAACTTCATTTGCCAAATCGTTAGCAATGGGATTAGGTGTCCCCCTGATTGAAGTAAACCATATGCAGGGACATATTTTAGCCCATTTTATTGATGAGGGAAATCCAAAGCCAGAATTTCCTTTTTTAGCAATGACCATAAGTGGCGGACATACGCAAATTGTAAAGGTAAACAACTTCTTTTCAATGGAAATACTGGGAGAAACCCTTGATGATGCTGTAGGTGAAGCTTTTGATAAAACCGCGAAAATACTTGGTCTGCCCTACCCTGGTGGTCCACTGATTGACAAATATGCGAAAGAAGGCAACCCAAAAGCATTCTCATTTTCGAAGCCACAAACCGAAGGGCTAAATTTCAGTTTTTCAGGACTTAAAACTGCTGTTTTGTACTTCATACAGAAGAAAACTCAGGAAAATCCAAACTTCATTGCTGAAAATCTCGCAGATATTTGTGCCTCTGTACAGTATACCATTGTTGAAATTCTGATGAAAAAACTACAAAAAGCTGTCAAACAAACAGGTATCAAACAAATTGCCATAGGTGGAGGAGTTTCAGCAAATTCAGGAATACGCAACGCACTACTCACTTTGGGAGAAAAATATGGATTGAAAACATATATTCCTGAATTTCAATATTGTACTGACAATGCTGCAATGGTTGGCATCGTAGGATATTATAAATTTTTAGAAAACCAATTCACTGACCAACAAACCACAGCCAAAGCACGACTTTCTCTTGAAAGTTAATAACTTATAAAAACATAGAGGGATTTTCAGTTCATTAAAAATCCCTCTATACTAAAATTTACTTTTACTTTTTATAAACGTCCTTTTTCATCTTCATCAACTCCTTGTCCTTTGTATTTATTCTGAGTTGGATTAAATGTGTATTGTAAACCTATGTTAATTCCTCGATTATTTCCGTCAGAAAAACGGCGGTTTGTAATATAAGAATTTTGCACAACAGTAGTAGCATTTGACATATTAAAGATATCTTGTGCCACCAAATACACTTGCAATGATTTATTAAAGAAAGTACGTGCAAGGGCTATCCCCGAAAAAATCGCAGATTTTTCACGATAAGTAACAGCCAAACTTCCTTTTGATTGATAATTTACATAAAAAAGACCTAACCAATTTTCTGATAATATAAATTGATTCATCATTTCAACAGCAAAAATAGGTTTGTTAGTATAAAAAACATCTTTAGCGAATTGCTTTCCGAAAGTAACGTCCAGCTTAGGCATCCACTTCCCGATTTTATGTTGTGCAGAAAGTACCATTTTAAGAATCTGAAAATCATCATAGTTACGCATTGTACGCTCAACAACATTCGGATTTGATGCCAACAAATTATAATCTTCATAGTACGCATCTTTCATAAATGAATAAATAACTGAAGCTGAGATACTTTTGTAAGTTGCCAACAAACTAAATTCATCATCAAGGCGTGGACGCAAATCAGGATTACCTCGATTGTACATAAATGGCGATTCATAAGCCGCATAATCGCTCAATTCGTAAAAGGCAGGTCGGCGGATTTTTTTGGTATAACTGATTGCCATTCTGGTTTTATCCCAAGGAAAAGAAAGCGATACATTAGGCAACCAATGCCCGTAAGTTCGGCTTTTTACGTGGTCTTTTGTATGGTTTTGGAAATACTCAAAATCAGCATATTCATAACGAACTCCTGTTTTTATATTCGTCTTACCAATTGGTCGCGAAAAACTAACAAATCCCGATGAGCGAAGTTCTTTATTTTCAACGAGAGAAGTCGTTAGCACATTGTCCGTGTAATTTTCATCGCGTGTAAGTGTACTAAATTCAGCACCATAGCTCAGTGTAGCTTTATTCAATTTTTGAGTGAAAGTAGTTTTGGTATGTAACCAATTGGCTTGAGAATTAGAATGAGTATGCACATTTTTTTGCGAATTTGCCAATAGATTTTTTTCTAAAATATTTGAAGTGTGGTCAGAATTTGCTATGGAATAATCCACGTCAGTATGAAGTTTGATTTTGTCGGAAAGTTGCCCTTCATAGTACGCATTAACTTCTATTTTTTTATCTTGGTTAAAGCGGTCGTAATGATTAAGTCCTTTACTGAAGAGCGTTGCATTTTGGAAAGTTTCCGTTTGTTGGTCGGTGAATGTATGCCCAGCAAACGGATTTACGTACGTCCACACGGTTGCCCCAACGGAATGTTTATCGTTAAACTCGTGATTTACACCAAGTTTTGCGTTTATATTCTTTCCGTTGTTTTTCTGTATATCTTCAGTACGTACTTTCCATTGATTTGTAGGTGTTTGCACAATGAGTTCTTGCCAATTATCGCTACGCACTGCTTGACGAAAATTTACATTAATACTTCCAAAAATATCAGTTTTTCCAGTACGATAGTTCAGATTTGTTCCTAAGTATTGCCAAATTCCTTTTTTAAATTCATTGCCGTTATAAATACTTCCGCTAAGTCCATCACCTTGTTTTTTCTTCAAGATGATACGAATGACAGCTCCCACATTGTTGTCGTACTCAGCACCAGGTTGAGTTTCCAGCTCAATACTTTGAATATCTTGTGGAGAAAGTCGGTTAATTTCTTCAGCATTGTACACCCTTCGTTTGTTAATATAGAAAATAGGATTGCTTTTGCCAAACACATTGTAGCCACCACCTGTATAGGAAGTCGATACCCCAGGTAAAAAGTTCAAAAGCATCTCCATTTTAGGCAAATCTTTCAGTGTAGAAGTAGAAATATCAGTAACGACAGCCGTTCCTTTCTGTTTCATAATAGGTTTTGAGACCGAAACAACTACCTCACCAAGTTCATTTATCGATTTTTGCAACAAAATTGTACCAAAATCAGTATTTTTCACTGAAATAGTTTGAGTTTTATACTCCAAATGCAATATTTTTAGTACTAAATTATCGTGTTTGGAGGTATTTATCAACTCAAAAATTCCTTCATCGTTGCTAATCGCCCCTTTTACCAATGTAGAATCGGGCAGAGCTATCAAAATAATATTTGCATCAGGAATAACTCGTTTGGTTGTGGCATCGACAAGTTTTCCTCTGAACGTATTTTGTCCGAAAACTAACGAACAAAATAATAGTAATGTGGTAAAGATGGTTAATTTTTTCATTTTTAATACTATTTTAAATATTATAAATTAATTATTTTCAATTTTAACAAGCCCATTTTCAGTCATTTTAGCAACTCCTCCCCTACTAATGTCTATCCATTTATTACTTCTGAACTCCAATACGGAAAGTTCTTCATCCGAACTTGTAATATGTTTTCCTTGAGGAAGATATAAAACAACTTCAATTCGTTGGTCTCTTATTTTTGGATTTTCGCCAAGTGAATACTTTTCAGGCAAAACAATTTTATTCTCCTCTATTTTCAAGTTGTATTTTATTTGTGAAGCTTTAGATTGAGCATCAGAAAGGTTTCTTCCCCTGGAATATTTCTTCAAAATGATATAAGGTTCTTTTTCAGAGGTTTCCCCAATGCGGAATCGAACAAAATCTCCTTTGGCAATGATTTCATTATCATCTTTTAAAATTGGGCTACCAAAATTTAGTATATCATACTTGTAATATCTATGAGGCTGTTTTTCATACGATAACGAAATAGTATCAGATACGGCAAAAGGAATTCTTTCTTCAACAGAATCATAGGCTTGAAAATGTTTAAACGTATCAACACTCACGGTAATTACTCCCATTACCCCAAAAAAGAACAGAAAAACATTGAGTAAAATCCACGCTTTAGATACTTGATAACCTTTTTTAGAAAATAGTTTAAGACACAAAATCGAAATTACCAAAATAGGCAAAATAAATAGTGATGCTGCTGAAAAATAGGCAATCCAAAGCTGCCAATTTCCTTCTACAATAAATGAAAGATAATCTGTTAAGGTAAGTACACTGAAACCAACACCCCAACCTGCAATACCTATCCCAAACAACGCCAAGAGTAGAGACAAAAGATTGAACAACAAAATGAGCAACACAAAACCAATAATAACATATAAAACGCCTTTGATGACAGCTCGTACAAACAGCCAAAAACCTTCTCTATTTCCGGTTTTTTGTGTTTGTTTTTTTTCAACGAAATTCTGATTTTCAAAATCTTGATTCGTTGTATGATGAGTTTCATTTTCTTTCATTTCAAACTCACTTTCAGATTTATTACTTTGGTTTTTATCCAGTTCGTTAGGTTCGTCATCAAAAAATATAGGCTTTTTGGGTATGGCTATCCACAGAATTGCATATCCAATTACAAGCAATGAAGATATACTTATCAGCGGTATCAATCCTAGTACCAAAACAATAAATAGAATTCGTATCCAAGTGGTATCAAATTGATAATATTCTGATAATCCGCTCAAAACCCCACCCAATTTTGCTTTTTCTCGGCTTCGGTAAAGTTGTCGTCCGTTTGCATTTTTTGTAATTTTGGAAGCAGAAAGCGTATCAATTGTTACAGATTTACCTTGCATTTCTAACTTTTCGGCAGTAGTTTCAGCGGGAGGCACTAATATCCAAAAAACAATATACATCATAATCCAAAATCCACTGATACCAAAAAACGTAGAAGTAGAGGTCAAATTCAAATAATGCAACTTATTAAAAATAAGCGATGTTTGCACAAAAAATAATAAAACCAAATAAATAATTCGCAACCACGCCACATCAAAATTCAAATAATAAGAAAGCCCTGAAAGTACACCTCCAAGTTTCTTTCTCTCCATATCACGATAAAGCTTACGACTTCTGATATGCGTATTAATACGTTTAAAAGTAGTTTCCTGTTGTTTTGAAAAGTTGGTTTCTGTTGTTTGTTCTTCATCAACGTATTGTTCTGGTCGCCCTAAAACACTTATTAAATAATCAACATCTTGGCTTACAATCACTTCCCTACCCTTCATTTGAGTTTTGAGCAGTTCAGCCATTCGTTGTTCCACATCATAAATGATTTCGTTGGTATCAGAAGTATTTCCGAGTGATTTACGTACTTCGTTCAAATATTTTGAAAGTTCTTGATAGGCTTTATCTTCAATCAAAAATGAAAATCCGCCCAAACTGATATTATGTGTTTTGTCCATAACTAAATAATTTTATTAACCATTGTTTGTAGTTCTTGCCACGATTTCACGATTTCTTGCAGAAAAGTTGTACCATTATCGGTCAGCACATAGTATTTTCGGGGTGGTCCCGAATTGGATTCTTTCCAATTATAGTCGAGTAATTTTTCATTCTTTAGCCGTGTTAAAAGCGGGTAAAGCGTTCCCTCAACTACAATCATATCAGCAGATTTCAGAGCCTCAATAATATCCGAAACATATGCCTCTTTGTTTTTGCTGATTATGGAAAGAATACACATCTCCAAGATGCCTTTTCGCATCTGTGTTTTGGTTTTTTCTGTGTTAATTGTCTCCATATTATATAAGGTATTTTGTTAGGGCAAATATATAACAATAAACAATACTATGCAATACATAGTACTAAAAAATTATTTATAAAAAATATTAAAAATCTATTTTTCAGATAAATACATTACATAAAAAAATAAAACTAAAACACCTTTTCTTCTAAATCATATATTTTGAACATTGATTAACAAGAATATAATGATAATTTTTTCAAAAAAAGATTGATTATTTTAGGATAAATGGAGCTAAATTTTATGCTTTTCATTATGTAATTTGTTAAATTAAACATTCAAATAAAACATAAAGCACTGATTACAAGCAATATAAAATTTTAACATAATAAAATTAAATCATTTTTTCTTGTTTGTTAAAAATATTTGTTTAGTTTTGCCCCACTAATTTTAATTTTATATCAAAGATGAAAAAGATTATTTTATCATTAGCTGCAGTTTTTGCATTTAGTGCTGTAAGTGCACAAGAGTTGGTTTCTTCTAAAGGTGAAGAATATCTACCAAAAGAAGGTGATTGGTCATTCGGTTTTAACGCTGGAAACGCTTTGAAATTCATTGGAAATGCTTTCAACAGCAACACTAACAATGAGTTTGGTAATTCTGCTTTTGGCAAAAACAACACAGCTTTTGCTGTTCCTGGATTTGCTGAAGGATACTCTTTCTTAGGTAAAAAAATGACAAGTGATAACACTGCTGATCGTTACACTGCTAACTTCATTTTCAACTATTTAAAACCAAAAGACGTTGATGCTACAACAACTTTCGGTCTTGCAGTAGGATACGGAAAAGAGTGGAGAAAAGGTTCTACACGTTTGCAAGGGTTCTACGGAGCTGATGCTCTTTTAGGATTTGGAGTTCCTCAAAAAGATGCTTTCAGTTTTGCTATTGGTGCTCAAGGTTTTGTAGGTGCTGAGTACTTCATCTTCCCTAAAGTTGCTTTAGGAGCTCAATACTCTTATGCTGTTGGTGTTGGCCACCAATCAAGCAAAGATGCAGCTGGAAACAAAACAAGCGTTTTTGGTTTTGGTTTCGGAGGCGAAAACGGAATTGGAGTAGCTTCATTGTTATTCAATGTTTACTTCTAAGATTTAAACAAAATGTAAATATAAAAAGGTCGGATACCCCGACCTTTTTATATTTATAATCAATATATTTACAATTTCATTCTACTTTTTGTTACTTTTGTAAAGTAATTTTTTTAAAATGGGTATTGTTTTTCGGCAATCGGTTAAAAATATACTAATTACTTATCTTGGCTTTGCTTTCGGAGCCATCAATACACTATTTCTGTTCGTATACTTTCTTTCAAAAGAAGAATACGGACTGGTAGGCTACGTCACTTCCACAGCAACTATTCTATCACCTTTAGTAGCTTTTGGTGTGCATAATACTTTCATTCGGTTTTACTCTTCTTACAAAGAACCTCAAGAGCTTTCCAAATTCAATTTTATGCTTTTTGTGTTGCCTTTGTTAACTATTGTTCCCTTTGGTTTTGTTGGAATTTTAGCTTATGAACAAATTGTAAGATGGCTTTCTCAAAAGAATGAAATCGTGGGTGATTATGTCGTTTTGATTTTCATCACTTCAATTACGATGGCTTATTTTGAAATTTGCTATTCGTGGGCAAGAGTTCAATTCAAAACCGTATTTGGAAACTTTCTGAAAGAAGTTTTTCAGCGTGTTGGTATCACATTTCTTCTGATATTATTTTATTTCAAAATCATTGATTTCAAGCAATTTATGTATAGCGTTTTTGGAGTATATTTATTGAGAATGATTTTTATGGCGATATCTGCTTTTCGTATAAAACGTCCTACTTTTTATTTCGGTCTGCCAGAAAATAGAAATGAAATTCTTAAATATAGCCTTTTTAGTATTTTATCGGGGTCAGTGGCAAGTTTGCTGATGGATATCGATAAATTTATGATTAACCAATATCTGCCTATTTCACAAATTGCTATTTACAATGTGGCCATTTTTACCGCAACGGTTATTGCTATCCCTTACAGAGCTATGTATCAGATTGTAAGTCCCTTAGTTGCTAAACTTCTTAACCAAAAAGAAACAATCCAGCTTAATGACTTGTACAAAAAAAGTACTATAAATATTTATTTAACAAGTGTTATTATTTTTATCCTAATAATTTCTAATGCAAAGCAATTTTACGAATTACTTCCTGATAAAGAATACGTTAACGGAATAGTTGTACTAATTCTTATCTCCGTTGTTAAACTCTTTGATTCGTTAGTGGGCATCAACAATGCAATTTTATTTAACTCCATTTACTACAGAACGATATTGTATTTTGGTATATTTTTAACCTTTTGCACCATTATTTTAAATATCTGGTTGATACCTATTTATGGCATTAATGGAGCTGGTTTTGCCACCTTGTGCGCTTTTTCTATTTACAATTTCTTGAAATTATCTTTTACATATAGCAAATTCAGATTAAATCCTTTTTACAACGAAACTCTAAAAATCACTCTCTTTGGAATAATCACAATAATTAGCTTCTATTTTTGGGATTTCCCTTTCAATCCAATTTGGAATATTGTTCTAAAATCGCTGATAATTCTTGTTTTTTGTGGTATAATCCTTTGGAAATTTAAACTTTCGGAAGATTTGATAATCCTACTTGGTAAGATTAAGCATTAAAAATATTTTTTTGAAATAAAAAAGACCTTGAACGGATAATAGCTCAAGGTCTTTTTTATAAACTAATGAAAAACAACTACTTTTTATTGTTCTTCAAATTTTCTTCTAAAAATGTATCTTGTTCCCAAAGGGTATGTAAAATACTTTCTTTGGCTCTATAACCGTGACTTTCAAGCGGAAGCAACACCATTCGCACGGGAGCTCCTAAATTTTTAAGAGCTTGGAAGTAACGTTCCGTCTGGAAAGTAAAAGTACCAGCATTATTGTCCGCAGCTCCGTGTATTAACAACAATGGCTTTTTCATTTTGTGAGCATTCATAAACGGAGACATCGTATTGTAAATTTCTGGAGAATCCCAATAGTTTCTTTGTTCGGACTGAAAACCGAAAGGGGTTAATGTACGATTGTAAGCTCCACTTCTGGCAATTCCACAAACAAATAAATCGGAGTGAGTCAATAAGTTAGCCGTCATAAATGCTCCGTAAGAATGACCTCCCACAGCAACTCTTTTTCGGTCTATATATCCTAATTTATCCACCGCATCAATTGCAGCTTCTCCATTAGCTACCAATTGCTCAATAAAAGTGTCGTTAGGCTCTTGCGTACCTTCTCCTACAATCGGAAATGCAGCATCATCTAAAACCGCATAACCCTTTGTAACCCAATAAATAAACGAACCGTAGTGTGGATATGTAAATTCATTAGGATTGGCGGTACTTTGCCCAGCAGTATCCTTGCTTTTATACTCTTTCGGGTATGCCCAAATAAGTAATGGTAATTTTTCTTTCTTCTTAAAGTCATAATTTTTAGGAAGATAGAGCGTCCCACTAAGAGCTACACCATCTTTACGTTTGTAATTAATCACCTCTTTATGAACACCTTTGAGAGCTTCAAACGGATTTTTGAAAAATGTAAGTTGTGTTAGCTTATTGTTTTTATAATTTTTAATATAATAATTTGGGTACTCTGTTGGAGATTGCAAACTGATAAGCAAACAATTTTTCTTAGCATCTAAATCGTGAATGTTTTCTTTTTGATTTTTTACTTTGGATGTGTATAAACGTTTCTTGTTCAACGTTTTCAAATCCAATTCATCAAGAAAAGGAAACTGACCTTCTTTAGTATATCCGTCACCTAACCAATATGTTTTCCCGTTTTCAATTTGAAGAACATACCTTCCCCATTTATTTTTAATCGTTTGTGGTACTCCAGGATTGTTATAAACATCTTGATAATTTCGGTCAACAATGACCTTTTGTGTGCCATTTTTAGGATTCAATAAAATTATCTTGCTATTGCGAGTATCATACCAAGCCTCAGAAACCAAAACGTTTTCTTCATCTCCCCAAGTAACTCCTTGAAAACGTTGCTTCATCTTCATCAGTGACGTCGGCGATTTCGTAAACGGAGCTTCCCAAACAAATAACTCATCACGAAAATCGGCTTTTTTATTTTGGTCTCCTCCATCTAAAGCCTCAACAAAATACAATGTGTGTGGCTTATCTGTACACCAAGTCATAGAGCGTTTGCCTTGATATGTTGATGAAAAACCTTTTGGCATATTTTCAATTAACGGCAAATCATTTACTTTGGCAATTTCTTTTCCTTGAACATCATAAACCTTTGATTCTCTTGGAAAACGACTATAAGGTACAATGTACGAAAAAGGTTTTTTAATCTCCGTTATCAGCAAATATTTTCCATCGGGAGAGAAACTCTCAGAAAGATACATTCCTGCTTCTTTAAAGGACGTTTGATTTCCATTCAAATCTATTTTTTTTAATTCGGAAGTAATTAAAACCTCAAAATTAAATTCATCAATTTTATTTTTCAGCAAATCTTGATACGTTCTATTTTGTGAAACTTGCCCACTTCCAACAGAAACAATAGGACCTGTAGGGATACTTTTAGCTTCACTTTGCAACGCAGGACGATTTTCTACCAAAGTTTTAATAAGCAAAAAAGAAGCATCAGGCGACCAAACATAAGGAGTTCCAAAATTAGCATTCAATAACGTATCACTTAAACGCTTAGCGGTAGCTGTTTCCAAATCAACCAACCAAAGTTCTAACCCTTTTTCTGTTGTATTTGTGAAAGATATTTTCTTCTCATTAGGAGAAAACATCACGTAAGCTATCTTCGCTTTTTCGGGTAAATTTTTAATCTGTTGAGCCTGTTTTGCTCCTACCTTTTGAATTCTCAGATTAGAAATATAGTTTAAATTGCTTGGGGCATTCACGTTAGGATTCATTCTAAGTCCTCCTAAGCGGATTTCCTCTTGATTTAATTCTTCTAAACTAAGATACGTGGAACGATAACTAAAAACCATCCACGTGCGTTGGTTGTTCATCATTACCGATGGAGCTCTCTCGAAATCAGCTAACTGCAAAATCTCCTCCGATGGTTTTTGGTACGTCAGATTTTCTTGTGCTGTTAAATATCCCATTGATGAAATGAGCATTAATGATAATATTTTTTTCATATTTAGTTGTCTTATTTTTTCCAATTTTTCAAAATATCTGAAGGGACTCCATCTTTATGGAGCATTATGGCTGTAGTTTTGTAGGTTACGAATGCTTTGGTAACGTACAAATACCCTTGATGGTCGTTACTTACTCCCCACGAATTTTTCACGATGTAATACTCTCTTCCATTTTGGTCTTTAGCAAGTCCAACGATGTGCATTGCGTGGTCATCGGTAGTTTCATAATTATCAAACGCTTTCTGACGCATTTCTTTAGTGATGCTTCTTTCCTTTGTTGGAGGATTATCAAACAATGTTTTTTGTTCCTCCATTGTCATTTCTTCCCAATGCTTTTCAGGAACAAATGCAACACCATTCTTCCAACTGAAATAACGCTCACTAACATCTGAAGCCCAAGCTATTGTAAATCCTTTTTTAAGAGCATTATCAATAACTTTCACAAAATCAGTCATTTCAACATTATATGCTTGATCAAAACTCCAGTTATCTGGAACAGCCATCAGTACGTTTTTGTACTTTGGTTCGTGTTCGTACGAAAGCATTTCAACATAATCGTTAGGATTAATTCCTACCACTTCTTTAGCAAAAGATTGGGGTGTATATTTTTTATTTCCGAACAAAAATGTTTCAGGAATTTCTCCTAAATAAGCATCAATGGCGGCAGTGAAAGCTTTTTCCCAATTGGGAGTTAGTTTTTTAATATTAGGTCGCTTAACCAATCCTTCCAAAAATCCTTTCAAGGCTGCTTGCATTTCTGAAAAATTATTACGAGTAGTTCCGTAATTCAATCCTGTGTAAATGTACTGAGGAACAGCTCCATACTTAGCATACATATTGATAATATCGTGCAACTCACCTCCATCACCATAATCTAAATTTCCGTGAAAACGAACATATTGTTTTGCTTTTTCAATGTAGGTGTTTCTGGCAGTATAAATCTCAGCCAAATCCACAGGTTTTTTACCCATACGGCTCATTTCACTTTCCAAAAAAGATGCACCAGCGTAGCTCCAACAAGTACCACTACTTCCTTGGTCTTTCACTTCCATTCTTTCGAGATTAATTACAGGAGTAAACTTAAATCCTGCTTTTTCACTTTGGTTTCCAGCCACTGCGTTAATCAAATTGTCTTGCGCCGAAACCGTAAAAAAAGTTCCGAAAGCAATAAATAATGCTATTTTTTTCATCTTGAAAACTTAATTTATTTTTATTCCACAAATATAAATGATAATATTGGAAAATCTGAATAAAATCACAACAAAATAAATATTTTTTCATTAACAACTTGCATTCATATTTTTATTTATATTTGCATTTCACATATTTTAATAGAATATTATTATGTTTAAACATTTTTTAACCCTTGAATGGAAAGCTTTTACGCGTTCAGCAACCTTTGGGAGAAGCCTTGCTTTGAAGATTTTTATCGCTTTCATAGCTATTTACTTCCTAAGTATGGCTTTATTTATAGGAATTACTATTTATCCAATTTTGAAAGAAATCTTCCCAAAACAAGAACCAATATATATTTTTAATAACTTTATTGCCATTTGGTTTTTGTGGGAATTGATTATCCGTTTTATGTTTCAATCATTACCTGTTATGGATATTAAACCATTACTAACAAATAACATACACCGAAGTAAAATCATTCATTATCTACTTCTAAAAACCATTTTACATCCTTTTAATTTGTTTGCACCTTTAATTTTTGTTCCGTTTGGAATGTGGGTAATTACCTCAAATGATTGTTCTTTCTTAACAATTTTTTGTTGGTGGGTTGCAATGTTTTCATTCGTTTTTTTAGCGAACTTTACAAATTTCATCTTAATTAAAAAATTTGGCGAAAACCTAAAAGGTTTACTTCCTTATGCAGGAAGCATTGTTATTTTTATCCTTTTAGAATACTTTGAAATATTTAGCATCACAAAATTCATTGGGCAATCATTCAATTTATTATTGAGCTATCCTTTTTTAGTTATTATTCCAATAGTATTAACCATAGGAATTTACATACTGAATTTCAATAGTTTATCTAAGAATTTACATCTTAATTCAACTTTCAGAGGAAAAACTCAAAAAATAAAAACTTCTGATTTTCAATGGTTAAAACGATTCGGAAATATAGCAACTTTTCTACAACTTGATTTAAAGCTCATTTGGCGTAACAAACGAAGTAAATCCGTTTTTTGGACATCACTAATCTTTATTTTTTATGGATTGATTTTCTATCCAAATCCCTCTTTTGAAAATATGCCTTTCTTTTTGGTTTTTGTTGGAATATTCACAACTGGAGTATTTTTAATTAACTTCGGACAATTTGTACCTGCTTGGGATAGTGCTTATTACCCAATGCTGATGGCTCAAAACATTCCGTTAAGGCAGTACTTAAATTCAAAAGCAGTATTGTTCTATTTCTCAATTATTGTTTTGTTTATCATTTCAACGCCTTACATCTATTTTGGAAAACATATCTTTATAATCAACACATCTTGTGCTATTTACAATATAGGAATTGGAGTTCCTTCTGTTCTCTTTTTAGGAGCTTATAACAAAAAACGTATCGATTTGGAAAAACGTGGTTTCGGAAGTTATCAGGGTATGGGAATAACACAATGGATTATTTCTTTGCCTATATTACTCATTCCTATTATCTTATGGTCAATAGCATATTATTTTTTTAATGATATGATTGCTTCTGCAGTTATTGCATTAATAGGAATTATGGGTTTCATTCTCAGAAACTATTTTATGAATATTATCGTAAAGAAATATAAATCAAGAAAATACATTACCATAAACGGATTTAAAGAAAATCAGTAAATCAATTTTTTCAATTATCAACTCAAAAATCTTATAAAATATGATTGAAGTAAAAAATCTTAGCAAAGTATACGGAAGCACAACTGTACTCAATATTCCTAATCTAATCATTAACAAAGGAGAAAGTTTTGGTCTTGTTGGAAATAATGGTGCTGGAAAAACAACTTTTTTTAGCTTACTACTTGACCTAATTCAACCCACAACAGGAAACATAACAAATAATGAAATTCAGGTTAATTCTAGCGAAAATTGGAAAACTTTTACCTCAGCCTTTATTGATGAAAGTTTTCTAATCGGATATTTAACTGCAGAAGAATATTTTTATTTTATAGGAGAACTCCGTGGACAAAACAAAGCAGACATTAATAATCACATACAGAAATATAGTGACTTTTTCAATGATGAAATTTTAGGAAAACAAAAATATCTGAGAGATTTATCTAAAGGAAATCAAAAAAAAGTAGGAATCATTGCTGCTCTCATCGGGAACCCCAAAGTTATTATTCTTGATGAGCCTTTTGCTAATTTAGACCCAACTACTCAAATTCGTTTAAAGAAAATAATCAAAGAGCTAACTGAAAATAAAGAAATTACAATTTTAATTTCAAGTCACGACTTGCTACATACAGTAGAGGTTTCAGACCGAATTGTAGTTCTAAACAAAGGAATAATCGTTAAGGATATTCAAACCTCAGAAGAAACTCTAAAAGAATTAGAACTTTTTTTCAAAATTGATTAAAAGAAAAACACCTACAAAATAAAAGTTTGTAGGTGTTCTTATTATTAACCAAATAAAATTGCTTTTTATTCGTTTTCTGATTTTTCTTCTGCTTTTTCAACAGGTTTCTCAGCTGGTTTTTCAACTTTCTGAATTTCAGCAGCAACCTCAAACGGAAAATCAACAACAACTTCTCTGTGTAAACGAATAGAAGCTGTATATTTCCCTGTTCTTTTAATTGTATTACCAGCAATTGTGATAAATTTTTTGTCAATGTTATGCCCTGCTTTTGACAATTCTTGTGCTAAATCAGAACTATTGATTGAACCAAATAATTTATCTCCTGCTCCTACCTTTGCAATGATTTTCATTGTTAAAGCACCTAATGATTTAGCTACTTTTTTAGCCTCATCAACTACATGTTGTTCTTTGTAAGCTCTCTGTTTTAAATTCTCAGCCAACACTTTTTTAGCCGATGGAGTAGCTAAAATTGCAAATCCTTGTGGTATCAAGTAGTTACGAGCGTAACCATTTTTTACTGTTACAACATCGTCTTTAAAACCTAAGTTTTGTACGTCTTGTTTTAATATAATTTCCATAGTATCTACTCCTTTTTATTATTTTAATAAATCTGCTACGTAAGGCATTAAAGCTAAGTGACGTGCTCTCTTCACAGCCACAGCCACTTTGCGTTGATATTTCAAAGAAGTACCTGTAAGTCTTCTTGGTAATAACTTACCTTGCTCATTCACAAATTTCAACAAGAAATCAGCATCTTTGTAATCTATGTACTTAATTCCTGACTTCTTAAAACGACAATATTTTTTTTGTTTTGAAGTATCTATATTCAGTGGAGTTAAATATTTAATTTCTCCATCTTTTTTTCCTTTTGCTTGTTGTTCGATTGACATTTCCTTACGCCTTTTTAGTGTTCAACTTTACTCTTCTTTTTTCAGCCCACGCGATAGCGTGTTTGTCTAATTTCACTGTTAAATAACGCATAACACGCTCGTCACGTCTGAATTCCAATTCAAATGCGTCAATAACTTCACCAGCTACTTTAAATTCAAACAAGTGATAAAAACCACTTTTTTTGTTTTGGATAGGGTAAGCTAATTTTTTCAAGCCCCAATTCTCTTTTGCCACAAATTCTGCTCCCCTAGTTGTAAGAAAATTCTCAAACTTCTCTACTGCTTCCTTTATCTGTTGTTCAGATAAAACGGGATTCAAAATGAAAACAGTTTCGTAATGATTCATAAGTTTATTATTATATATTAAAAATTCGAGGGGCAAAAGTAATACTTTTTTCTTAATCTACAAAGTTTTCTGTTGCTTTATCTGCTTTTTCCAAAAATCATATGCTTAATGATTTCCCTCTCGTGAGAATCGAATTTCAACAAAAATCTATCTATCAACAACTTATCTTCTTCTTTAATTCGCTTAGAAATATTTTTGAATGGTTTTTGAAATTGCCCTAATAATGCTCCTTTACAGATAATTAGTTCATAAAATTTTAGTTTTTAAGATAAACCACCTTTTTAGTTTCAAAAAACTCTTCTGAAAAAAAGTTAGAAATTTCATACAATTGTATATTTTTAAAAGAAGCTAATTCTTCAGTTAAATCACCTCCTTTCAAGTACAAAATTCCATTATCTAACGAGTGTTTTGAACTTTTCTTTATTTTCCCTCTCACCCACTTCACGAATTCAGGCATTTGCGTCACAGCCCTACTTACGATGAAATCAAATTTTTTGTCAATTTGTTCCGCACGACTATTAATTGCAGTAACATTCTTAATATCAAGCTCTTTGCAAACTTCCTCTACTACTTTTATTTTTTTTCCGATGGAATCCACCAAAGTAAATTTTGTTTGTGGGAATAAAATTGCTAAAGGAACACCAGGAAAACCGCCTCCTGTACCAACATCAAGTATTTCACTATCAGCAAGGAAAGAAACTATTTTTGCAATTGCCAATGAATGCAAAACGTGTCGTTCATAGAAAGAGTCCACATCTTTTCTGGAAATCACATTAATTTTAGCATTCCATTGCTCATACACAGGTTTCAATTTTTCAAATTGCGAAATTTGTTTCTCAGTTAAATTGTTGAAATATTTGTTGATACACTCCATCTAATTTTATTTTTAAAAGAAAAGTAAATAGTGATTATTTTAATTTTTCTGATTTTCTACATTTAGGAATTATTTCTGTAAAAATCAATCGCAAAAGTATTAATTTTTCGATAGTTTTTTAAACAAACACTTTAAAAATTTACGTAACTTTGCCACTCACAGACTAATATTTTGAATTATGCAACAATTTTTATCTGACCGAATTAACAATATGGAAACCTCTGCCACGTTAGCTATGGCGGCAAAAACCCGTGAATTGAAATCACAAGGAAAAGACATTATCGGGCTAAGTTTAGGTGAACCTGATTTCAACATTCCTGATTTTATTAAAGAAGCTGGTATTGAGGCAATTAATCAAAATTTCAGTAAATATTCCCCCGTAGATGGATACGCTGATTTAAAAGAAGCTATATGTGAGAAATTCAAACGCGATAACAATCTAATTTACAAACCCTCACAAATCAGTGTTTCAACTGGAGCAAAACAATGTTTGGCAAATGTAGCCTTGGTAATGATAAATAATGGTGATGAAGTGATTTTTCCCGCACCTTATTGGGTAAGTTACAAAGATATCGTAAAAATTGCAGAGGGCGTTCCAGTCGAAGTTCATACAACCATTGAGAATGATTTTAAAATAACTCCAGAACAGCTCGAAGCAGCCATCACTCCAAAAACAAAAATGGTATGGTTCAACTCTCCTTGTAACCCAAGTGGTTCCGTGTATAATCGAGAAGAATTAGAGGGCTTAGCAAAAGTACTTCGGAAATATCCAAATATTTTTATCCTTTCCGATGAAATCTACGAACATATCAACTTCACAGGAAATTATACAAGTTTTGCCGAAATTGATGGAATGTACGGCAGAACTATCACCGTTAATGGTGTTTCAAAAGCGTTTGCTATGACGGGGTGGCGTATTGGGTATATCGGTGCTCCTGAGTGGATTGCCAAAGCCTGTACCAAAATGCAAGGACAGATTACCAGTGGTGCGAATTCCATCGCTCAACGAGCTACGATTGCTGCCGTAAAAGCCCCCGTGAGCAAAATTCAATATATGATTGATGAATTTAAAAAGCGTCGTGATTTAATTCTGGATTTACTAAGTGAAGTGAAAGGATTTAAACTAAACGTTCCCGAAGGAGCTTTCTACGTTTTCCCTGATATTTCGTATTTCTTTGGTAAAACATTACGTGGAAAGACCATCAATACTGCCTCTGATTTTTCACTTTATCTATTGGAAGAGGCGGGTGTAGCAACTGTTACAGGTGAAGCTTTTGGAGATGACAAATGCATACGGATTTCGTACGCTGCTTCCGAAAAAGAAATTCGTGAGGCGATAAAACGAATCAAAGAGGTTTGTAACTAGCTAAAAAATCCTAATAATCAATATGATTTAAAAATATAAAATTGATTTATTTCTATCTTTAGAAAAGAAAAGTAATTAAAAATTTGTATTTTAAAAAAGTTGTGCTATATTTGCACCCGCAATTAAGCATTAAGGGTTCTTAGCTCAGCTGGTTCAGAGCATCTGCCTTACAAGCAGAGGGTCACTGGTTCGAATCCAGTAGGACCCACTTAGTCAAATTTTTTCATATCATTGGGGTTCTTAGCTCAGTTGGTTCAGAGCATCTGCCTTACAAGCAGAGGGTCACTGGTTCGAATCCAGTAGGACCCACTTGATTAGAATTTTTTTAATGTTACTTTTAGGGTTCTTAGCTCAGCTGGTTCAGAGCATCTGCCTTACAAGCAGAGGGTCACTGGTTCGAATCCAGTAGGACCCACAAAAAAAGCTTCAAAGTACAAAACTTTGAAGCTTTTTGTTTAAATATTCTTCCGTATTTCTTTCAAAAAAATTACTTACGAAATATGTGTCCAAATATTTTTATGCTTTAGTAATTGATATAGTGTATAAAGCACCATTTTATTTTCTGGTTTTTCTAAATTACTATCCGATTTTAGTAAGTCAATTGCTTGATACCGTGCCATTTTAAGTAAATCTTGGTCTTTTACAATATCAGCAATTTTTAAAGACAAAACCCCACTCTGCTGAGTTCCCATCAAATCACCTGGACCTCTCAATTTTAAATCCACCTCAGCAATTTCAAATCCATCATTTGTATGTACCATTGTTTGCATTCTGGTGCGGGTATCACTACTTAATTCATTACCTGTCATCAATATGCAATAACTCTGCTCACTTCCTCTTCCTACCCGTCCTCGTAACTGATGTAGTTGAGAAAGTCCAAAACGTTCCGCACTTTCTATAACCATAACTGAAGCATTTGGCACATTAACCCCCACCTCAATAACTGTCGTAGCTACCATTATCTGAGTTTTACCTTGTACAAATTTTTCCATCTCGGCATCTTTTTCAGCTGGTTTTAATTTTCCGTGAACTATTGAAACATTATACTTTGGCAACGGGAAACTAGCTGAAATATATTCATACCCTTCTGTAAGATTCTTGAAATCAAGAGACTCAGATTCTTCAATTAAAGGATAAACTACGTAAGCCTGTCTACCCTTATCTATCTCTTTTTTTACAAATTCGTACACTTTTGCCCTGTTATTTTCAAACTGATGAACTGTTTTTACAGGTTTTCTTCCAGGGGGAAGTTCGTCTATTATTGAAATATCCAAATCACCATACACACTCATAGCTAAAGTTCGAGGAATGGGGGTAGCAGTCATCACTAAAATGTGCGGAGGAGTATGATTTTTTCTCCAAAGTTTAGAACGTTGAGCAACTCCAAAACGATGTTGTTCATCAATAATTGCTAAACCTAAATTGCTAAAAATCACTCTATCTTCCAAAACAGCGTGAGTTCCTATCAGAATGGAAAGTTCTCCGCTTTTTAACTGACTATCAACTTCTTTTCGTTCACTTGTTTTGCTTGAACCTGTTAGTAAAGCTACTTTTACGTTTGTATGCTTTAACAAATCTGAAATTCCTTGAAAGTGCTGATTTGCAAGGATTTCAGTAGGTGCCATCAAACAAGCTTGAAAGCCATTATCCACAGCCAAAAGCATTGCCATCAAGGCTACAATCGTTTTGCCTGAACCTACATCTCCTTGTAAAAGTCTGTTCATCTGAGCGTTACTACCTAAATCATTTCGGATTTCTTTCAGAACACGTTTTTGTGCATTGGTTAAAGGAAAAGGCAAATGATTTTCATAAAAATTTGTAAAATGCTCCCCTACTCTATCAAACGGAAAGCCTTTGATTTTCTGCTTTTGGAGCATATTTTTTCGAACTAACTGCAACTGAATGTAGAAAAGTTCTTCAAATTTTAGTCTAAAAATAGCTTTTGTAAGTGATTCCTGATTTTTAGGAAAATGGATATTAGTAAGAGCTTCTGATTTAGAAACCAAATTGAGCGAAGAAATTATTGTTTGTGGCAAACTCTCGTAAAACACATTGCCAATATCTTCAAACATATTTTGCATCAATTGCCTCATTACCCGATTACTAACACCTTTTTTTGTAAGCTTCTCAGTAGAAGGATACACAGGCTGAATGCTTCCACCCAGATTTTTATCAAAATCTTTTAGCAAATCCATTTCTGGGTGTGCCATCGAAAAAATGCCGTTGAAAGAATTTACTTTTCCGAAAATAACGTAAGGTTCATTAATTTTCAAAGAATCTCTCATCCATTTTAAACCTTTGAACCACACCAATTCCATTGAACCTGTGTCATCTACAAATGTTGCCACCAAACGGCTCACATTTTTGCGAGAAGTGGATTCTACCGTTTTTAAGTGAACTATTTTGCCTATTATCTGAACCTCAGAGCTATTACTCTGTAGTTCATTAATTTTATAAAATCGGGTTCTGTCAATGTATCTGTATGGAAATAAGTTTAATAAATCTTGAAATTCAAAAATACCCAATTCACTCTTCAGAAGTTCAGCACGTTGTGTGCCAACACCACGAAGATACACTATGGGAGTATGTAAAACTTCTGAATTTCTCATAATTTAATTGATTAAAAAATCACGATGCAAGTAAATTTTTATGGCAAAAATATACCTTTTATTGAAAAAAGTTATTTCTTTGCAAAAAAACTTATGATAAAATTAATTGTATCGGATATTGACGGAACTTTGGTTAACAACAAAAAAGAGATTCCCGATAGTTTCTGGAGAATTTTCAAACTAATTAAAGAAAAAGATATTCGCTTCTGTGTCGCTAGTGGACGACAAATGCAGAGCCTCGAAAAACTCTTTGAACCAATTATTTCTGAGATTGGTTTTGTATCGGACAATGGTGCTTTTGTCAAATTCCAAGAACAAGAATTGTATGAAATTCCAATAACAAATGACATAAAACCCATTTTAGATGCCTGTGAACAAATAAAAAACATAGGTGTTGTTGTTTGTGGAAAGAAAAGAGCTTACATCAAAACCAATTCGGAAAGTATTTTTCAAGAAATTGTAAGGCACTACCCTTCTTATCAAAGAGTTACAGATTTCTCAACCATTGACGACACTGTTTTTAAAATTTCAATTTGTGACAAAGAAACTTCCAAAATAAATTCTTATCCGCAATTGAAACATTTTTCAAAAGATTTTAATGTTGTTATTTCGGGTAATTTCTGGCTTGATATCACTCATCAAAAAGTAAATAAAGGACTAGCATTAAGCGAATTACAAAAGATTTGGAATGTATCTCCCGATGAAACTCTTGTTTTTGGCGACCAAATGAACGATATTGAAATGATGCAAGTTGCTAAGTTCAGTTATGCGATGAAAAATGCTGAGTCAGAGGTAAAAAAAATTGCTTCTTTTGTAACAGAATATGACAACAACAACGAAGGAGTGATAAAAAAAATTGAGGAATTATTGACCAATACATAACCTTAATTTTCGTTGATTTGACTAAGATCATATCTTTTCCCTAAAAAATATCAAATATAATTTGGCTGTTTCAAAAAAAGTACGTTAATTTGCACCCTGATTTTGATTAACTAAGATTTTATAATAATAGAAATAGAGAAAAATGGCTAGAGTTTGTGAATTAACAGGTAAAAAAGCTTTGGTGGGAAATAACGTATCTCACGCAATGAACAAAACAAAACGTAAATTCAACGTAAACTTAAGAACTAAACGTTTCTACATTCCTGAAGAAGACCGTTGGATTACATTGAGAGTATCGGCATCTGCGATAAAAACAATCGACAAAAAAGGAATTTACGCAGTTTTAAGACAAATTGAACGCAGAGGGTACATTTAGTAGTATCTTAAAAATATAAAAAACATAGTACAATGGCTAAGAAAGGAAATAGAATACAAGTTATTATGGAATGTACTGAGCATAAAGAATCTGGTATGCCAGGTACGTCTCGTTATGTTACAACAAAAAATAAAAAAAATACACCTGATAGATTGGAATTAAAAAAATTCAATCCTATCTTGAAAAGAGTAACTGTTCATAAAGAAATTAAATAATAAGAGTCATGGCAAAGAAAACAGTAGCAACATTACAGGGAAAATCAAAGAAATTGACAAAGGCCATCAAAATGGTTAGATCTCCTAAAACAGGTGCTTATACTTTCGTTGAAAGCGTTATGGCTCCAGAATTGGTAGATGAATTCTTGAAAAAAAAATAATTTAATTTTCTCTATTTATAAATAACGAAAGCTGTCGTGAGACGGCTTTTTTGTTTTTAATTAATAAAGATTTTTAAGAATCATCGTTTTATTATACTTTTTTTGTATTTTAGCGGAAATTTTAAAAAAGAGTTATTCCCCCTCTTTTTATTGATATTATTTTTTGACCTTAAAATAATAAAAAAATGGCATTGAATTTTTTAAAAAATATTTTCTCAAAGGAAAAAAAAGAAACTTTAGACAAAGGACTAGAAAAATCAAAAAATAGTTTCTTTGATAAACTCGGGAAAGCTATTGTTGGAAAATCAAAAGTAGATGATGAGGTTCTTGATAATCTAGAAGAAATTCTTATAGCAAGTGACGTTGGTGTAAATACTACACTGAAAATTATTGACCGAATTGAAGCTCGTGTTGCTAAAGATAAATATTTAGGAACGAATGAGTTAAATAAAATTCTCCGTGAAGAAATTGCTTCACTTCTTTCTGAAAGTAAAAGTGGTGAAGAAACCGATTTTTCAATTCCTTCAAATAAAAAACCTTACGTGATAATGGTCGTTGGAGTGAATGGTGCTGGAAAAACGACAACCATAGGAAAGTTGGCTAATCAATTTAAAAAGAAGGGTTTAAAAGTAGTACTGGGGGCAGCAGACACATTCCGTGCAGCAGCTATTGATCAACTACAAGTATGGGCTGACCGTGTAGACGTTCCCATCGTAAAACAACAGTTAGGAAGTGACCCTGCATCAGTAGCTTATGACTCTTTAAATTCAGGAGTGAGCCAGAATGCTGATGTGGTAATTATCGATACTGCAGGTCGTCTGCATAATAAAATTAACTTAATGAATGAGTTAAGCAAAGTAAAACGCGTGATGCAAAAAGTAATTCCAGATGCTCCACACGATGTTTTATTAGTTTTAGACGGCTCTACTGGACAAAATGCCTTTGAACAGGCAAAAGAGTTTACCAAAGCAACCGATGTTACTGCACTTGCTATAACCAAATTGGACGGAACAGCTAAAGGAGGTGTAGTCATAGGGATTTCCGACCAATTTCAAATTCCTGTTAAGTACATTGGTGTAGGCGAAGGCATCGACGATTTGCAGATTTTCAATAAATATGAATTTGTAGATTCTTTCTTTAATGTTAAATAAAAAATCATTTTATAACAAAATAGGCAAGTTATATAAACTCGCCTATTTTATTTCCAAATATTTTCAGCCTGAATTCCTCCCCAAATTAATGTTGCCAAATAGGGATTATCTATAAAAGGATTACGATTCCCTTGTGCTTGTTGAATCACATTATTTCTGTTTTTTTCGATAAAAGAAACTGGATCTTCGGCGTTCCACTTCAGCAGTAAATCAACACCTCCTGTTGATATTTCTTTGCTTAACTCTTCTCCATACCTCAAATTTAGATACAAAATCATTCTTGCTACATCACCTTTCCATTCGTCTCCTGGAAACCAACTTTTCTTTACCAACTTAGCTTCTCCTTTGCCATCGGTGAAAGGATAATTTCCACGTCTGTTATTCACTTTGGAATCACAAACTCTTAAGTGATGCAAATCTGTAACTGCTTGTGTAATAATCTTTGAGCGGGGATACACGTGTTCTGTATTAAATGTATTGGGAGAATATTTTTTATTGCCTTCATACTCTTTCCAGAAACGTTCTTCACTGGTATAAATTAATGTTACATTTTCGGGATTAACTTCTGAACAATCTGCCTTATAAAGATAATGATGCCTGTCTGAATATTTTAAAAATTTAGTGTGTTTTTCTATAGTCAATATTGCTAAATCTTCATAAAGCTCTGTCCCTTTTTTTGAAAAATCAATACCCTCGTAATACTCCCTCTACTCGAAAGGAATTCTACTCTTCCTTATCTTTTCATCATCTTTTTGTTTTAGAGATGATAAAATTCCGTTACATATTGAGAAAAATGATATTATTATAAAAATTATTCCTTTTACTCCCATAATCATACTATTTTTCTGAATTACTCTCACAAAAGTATAAAATTCAGATAAATAAAATAAAGATCAATCCTCTCCAAAAATACCACTACTAAAACATTTCATAATAATATAAAAATAATTTTAAAATTTTATTTTTCTATTTCGTAATTCTAAAATTTGAATTACATTAGCCACCGAAAAAAATCAGATAATTATGAAACGCGTAATAGTTGATTATAAGAAGCTTACGAATGAAATTTTATCAATGTTGGTAGAGAAATATCCTGATGGATATGGTGACGATGATGTAATCCGATTTAAAAATGCAAAGAATGAAACTGTTGAAGCTTTAGAGGTACGTACTGAGGACACCATTTATCTCGTTAAAGTAAGTACCAGATTGGCTGATACGATGGAAAATTTTGATGAAGACGATGATTTCTCAATCTCAGGAGATGATGACGATTTAGGGGCAGGTACTTTAGAAATACCTGATGACTCGGTTGATGATGAAGAATAGTCTTTTAGTAGAAAACAAAAAAGTTGGGACAAATTCCCAACTTTTGTTTTTATATAGCAATGTAATTTTGCTTATTATTTTTTGTAATACAATCGGTATTTCCAAAAAGAAGTTAATCCTAAAATAAGGACAAAAGCCACCGAATAGTATACAAAAGAAGGGGTTATAATCTTATCTCCACTTGCATAACTATGTAGCCCTGATAAATAGAAATTCACTCCGAAATAAGTCATTAAAATACTGAAAAATGATACCGTACTAGCAAAACTAAATGCCCATTTACCTCTCAAACCAGGAACTAAACGCATATGAATTACGAAAGCATATACCATAATACTAACTAAAGCCCACGTTTCTTTTGGGTCCCAACCCCAATAACGTCCCCAACTTTCATTTGCCCACATTCCGCCCAAGAAGTTACCAATAGTGAGCATTACCAATCCGACGGTTAATGCCAACTCATTAACAATGAGAAGCTCCTGAATAGCTGGAGATAATTTTCCCTTATTCTTTTTATTAGTGAAAATCATCAAAAACATACAAACGATTCCCAGAATAGCCCCTAAAGCAAAAGGTCCGTAACTACCTACAATAACAGCCACGTGAATCATTAGCCAATAACTATTAAGCACAGGTTGCAGTGTTCCTATAGAAGGGTCCATCCAGTTCCAGTGAGCTATCATAAGTATCATTGAGGTCACAAAAGCGGTAGAAGCTAATGACAATGGAGAACGTTTTGCGAATAACAAGCCAATCCCCATCGTAGCCCAAGCTACATAAATCATACTTTCGTAAGCATCACTCCAAGGTGCGTGACCCGAAATATACCAACGCCCAATGAGTCCTAACGTATGTAACAAAAATAGAAAGAAAATCAAATACTTACAGAAATTAATAATAATTCTGAAGACTTTATTTTTAGAAAATATATCAACAATAAGCAGTACAAACATAAATGTTCCTACATACAAATACCACTCAAACAACCGATTGAAAATATGGGCTTTATTGTACAAAATCTCTGCTTTTATCTTATTCTCCGAAGGTAACACATCTCCTCCGTGGTTCTGTTGATTCTTTTTAAAAGCATCTAATAATTTATCTGGATTAGCATAATCACCCGTTTGTACAGATTCTCGAAGCATATTCAAATAAATTGGTACAGAACCATTTATAAAATTAGCATACAATGAGTCATTCACAACTGTTGGATTTTCACGAAATTCAAGTGTTGATACCCATCTGTTATTGGCATCATCTAAAAGTGGAAATATTTTTAAAATTTCTCCAGACAAAGCACGATTTAAAAGCCCTATACGCTCATCTGCTTGTTTAAAATCTTTCTGAAACTGATTTGGAGTGTTTGTAGCATAGGCTTCTTGTAAAAAAGGAGCAAGTTTATAGTTCATTTTCTCATCGTAAAAATCGACTGCACTTACATATTTCTTTCCTTTTTCAACTCCCAAAATTGAATGAAGACTATCATTTTGTTTCTTAACAAACATAAAATCAACATAATACCAAGCCATTGGGTTTAGCATCATTGAAATAAGTACTTGATTGGCATCCATTCCTTTGAATGTGTCATCTTTACTCATTTTTCGGAGAAGTTCAGAAGCGAAAGTATTTACCGGCTTCATTCGTCCTGCATCTTGAATAACAAGCTCTCCAAATTTTTTGGCGTGTTCTTTGCTTACAGTTGTAACTTTCAAAATAGAATCTACCTGTTTTTCAGTGGGTTGCATTGCGTGTTGAGCAAATAATGAAGTACTTCCCATCAAAAATAAAATACATAAAGTTAACCGTTTAGCTTGTACTTCTTTAAGCTGTTGAGCAAGTCTGATAAATCTGGATTTCCCTACAAACATAAAAGCTATCAATCCTCCGTAGAGTAAAAAATAACCTATATAAGTTAAAAGAGTTCCCCAATAATCGTGGTTTACCGAAAGTACAGAACCTTTTTCATCGGGATGAAATTGTGCCTGAAAAACTCTATATCCTTTGTAATTCAATATATTATTCATAAATATATCATAATCAAACTTCTCATTCTCCGATTTTACTGAAACTTTACTTTTAAAAGCTGAATAACTTTTTTCCGTACCTGGATATTTATCTGCAATAAAATCATTTAATGTCACAGAAAAAGGAATTGGAACGCGACGTGAACCATAACTTATGTAAAAGTCCAAGCCATTCAGATTGACCATCATAGGAGGATTTACAACACCTTTACCGCCCAATACTGTAACTTCCCTAACTTCGTTTCCAGATTTTACTTCAAATACAACTGCGTTAGGGCTTTCCTTAGTCACTTCTTTTTCAGGAAGTTTTCGAATTCCTTCTCGTCCTTTCGTCATTGGTTCTGGAATTACGAACTGCGTTTGACCTAAAACATATAACGACCTCAAATGAAAAGGTTGAATACTATCTTTAAACACTGGAGTCTGCTCCTGAGTTGCCATTGTCATATAATTTCCCTCAAACGGCGTATTAATAAAGTATCCTTTTTCATTGATTGTCAAATTAATTGCTCCAGCTGTAGGACGATTTACAGCAAAAAGAACGTTATGAATATTACTGATTTCCCCATCCTTTAAATAATGTTCGTGTCTTCCTCCTGAGCCAGATTCTACTAATTTAAGATATCCTTCGCCTTCAGGATCTGGAACAAATCCATCCTCAACCCCACGAATAAATTCCTTATATTTTACTTCAAAATCTTTTCCTTTAAAATCTGATTTCCAATTATATGAATTGTTAGTATGTTGTGAAAAAAGAACTTCTGTTTGATTGCTTCGTCTTAGCCCATCTCCTTGATGTTCGCCATCTACAAAAACAGTAACATAGGTTCTATCAGAAACGTAAAAATCAACTGTTTCTCCTTCACGAATTGACATAATTCCCTCATCACTAACGTATCGAGTTATAAACGCACCAATGATAATGAAAACCCAAGAAAGATGCAGTACTAAAACCGCCCAATTTTCCTTTTTTAGCAAATTATAGCGTTTGATATTTCCTATGAAATTAATCATAAAAATTAACATAATCAACTCAAACCACCAAGCATTATATATCCAAATACGAGCTGTATCAATGCCATAGTCGTTCTCAATAAAAGTTCCTAAAGCCAATGCAATAGCAAAAACAACGAACAGCACAGCCATCAAACGAGTTGAAAACAAAAATTTTACCATAACTTTAACATTATTATTGATATGTGATAATATTTTCCAATTGACAAAGATATGATTTAAAGTGCATACCTCAAAGCATAAGATTAAAAGTTTTATCTTAAAAACAAAAAACTTTGCCTAAGTTGAAAAACTCAAACAAAGTTCTTAATTATTAAATGTTTAGATTAAAGTTTATACTACTAAAATCTGTAACCTATTTTAACTCCAGCATTTGGTTCAATAGCCCAAAAGTAGTTGTTTTCTGTAACTCCTTTTCCAAAATTACGTGCTATATTCACATATGGAGCAACAACAAAAGTATCATTATAATTCCACAAGTATCCAACACCTATTCCTAGTATGAAACTATCTAAATTCGTTTTTTCTTGATTATTATTTTTAAATTCTCCAAAACGCGTTTTTATAAAAGGATTAATGTAAGGTCCTGATAAATTATCCAAATCAAAATAATAATTGTAACCTAATTTAAAACTTGTAGCCTTAAACTTGCCATCTTTTTTAGGAAAATACGAAAATCTATCATTAAAGAACATTTCTCCTTCGATAGACTGATTAAATCCGATAAAATATTCATAACCAACCTCAATTGATGCAATAGCGATTGCGTTAAAAATATTCAATTTTACCTCGTGTTTTGGGTAACTTTGCATATCTTGTGTGAAAGCTTTTAAAGAAAAAAGCATTAAACATACAATAATAATTTTTTTCATCTATAAACAAGTATTAATTATATCGGGACAAAGATAATATTTTTTTTGATATATTAAAGAAAATACATCCGTAGTAAAAAACAAAAAAGAGATAAAAAATATTATCTCTTTTTTGCAATACGAATTATAGAATTTTAATCCTATTTTTGATCTAATGGAGAACCTTCTCTTGTTATATAATTCAACTTCAGAGCATTAACTTCCTGTAACTTTTCTCTGATATCACTAACAAGTCCCATATTTGTTTCTGCGTCTACTTTCAATGCAGTGATAAAAATATCACGTAATTCCTCACGAATACCATCTCTGTACTGCAATATGAAAGGAGCTACCTCTGATACATCTGCAAACTTATCATTAATCTGAATTTTTGCATTAGAACCATACTTGTCTTTGTATTTGTCAAGAGGTTTTCCCGCATATATGTAAACCACTGGATCTTTTTTGTCAAGTCTTTGAACTTGGTCAGCTGTTGGCACCTTGTTATGAACCATCAAATCGCTATCTTTCATCTCCGTTACTGTCATAAAGAAGAACAAAAGCATAAAAACAATATCAGGTAACGATGCCGTTGAAACTGGTGGTAACTCTCCACTTTTCTTTTTTGTAAATTTAGACATTTTGTTTCTGATTTTTAGTTTTTCTTAGGTGCTGTTTCCAACAATTTTCTTGGGAATAGCTCCTGTAACTTCTTGATTTTTCCTTCCAGTATATCCTTACGACTTCTCGGAGTTCTAGCAGCGTTGAACTCTGCGTCCATCTCCATATACGACACTTCTTCTGGGAACAAACGTTTGCGTTCACGCTCACGAAGGTCGTTGTAAGCAGCTATCAATTCATTTTGAACAGCAATATACGTTTTGTAAGAAGTCTCACGGTCATTTCTCAGCGAAATTACTGCTTTTTCTGGGTTATCTGAAGACAAAGGATTTTTAGCTCCCTTACAGTGAGCACAAGTTCCGTCGCCACCATTATCCAAGAATTCAATAGCCGTTTTTCTTACATTTTTCAACTCCATCAATTGGTTGTTAACCAACAACTGATTGTTTTTATTCACTACCACGACCAACACGTTTTTCTCTTTTACAGGCGGTGGAGGTGGCATATCAACTGGAAGCTTTGGAGGTAACTTTGTAGTAATACCCGCATTGGTTTCAATTGTTGTCGTTACCAAGAAGAATATCAACAACAAGAATGCAATGTCGGCCATTGAACCCGCATTTACCTCAGGTATTCCTCTTTTTGCCATATTTCAATTATTTTATTAGTGCATTCTTAATCCCCGAAACAACTAATAAACCTACGGCTACTGTTGTAAGGATATAGAATGAAATTAAACCTGCACTTACCAATTTTTCAGTTCCGTCACCACCTGCAAAAGCGTATGACAATCCCACGATGACTACAAAAGCCCCTGTATAGATAAGTGTTTTTTTCAATGCTTTGGGAGATGATAATACGTTTTTTGCTCCTGAAATAACCGCTACAAGCACTGCTACTGCAAGCAAAACATACGATACAATAAACATCCAATGCATAGGTGTATTGTTAATAGCCTCGCCTGGGTTAGTCATATCTGAAGAGACTAACAAAATCCAAAGCAATGCCCCTAACACACCTAATGCTAAAGCACCTATTTTTGATATTTTGTACATAATCTAAAAGTTTCTTTATTAATTTAAGAGTTATTTTTATCTTTTTTGCTTTGCTACCAACAAGTCTACCAATGAGATAGAAGCATCTTCCATATCATTAACAATTGCATCAATTTTAGCAACGATGTAGTTGTAGAAAACTTGAAGGATAATAGCTACGATAAGCCCGAATACTGTTGTCAAAAGAGCTACTTTAATATCTCCTGCAATCAAAGATGCATCAAGACCACCTGCAGCACTAATTTTATCGAACGCTTGAATCATACCAATTACCGTTCCCATAAATCCTAACATCGGAGCGATAGCAATAAACAAAGAAACCCAAGATACGTTTTTCTCTAATTGCCCCATTTGAACACCTCCGTAAGCGACTACTGATTTTTCAACCATTTCAATTCCTTCACTTGAGCGGTCTAACCCTTGATAGAAAATGGAAGCAACAGGTCCTTTTGTGTTTCGGCAAACTTCTTTTGCAGCTTCAATTCCTCCGTTATCTAAAGCAGTTTCAACTTCTGCTACCAATTTTTTAGTATTTGTAGTTGCTAAGTTCAAGTAAATGATACGCTCTATAGCTACTGCCAAACCTAAAATCAAACAGAGTAATACAACCCCCATAAATGCAGGTCCTCCTTCAATAAAACGTTCTTTTAAAATTTGGTGAAACCCTTTCGATGCTTCCGCACTTTCAACCTCTTGTGCGCTAACCATAGCGACATTCAAAATTAGCATAGCTGCAAATAACAGCTTAGATGTCATTTTTTTCATGTTTAATCTTTTTTAATTTGTTAGTTAATTAATAATTATTTTAATGGTTAAATTACATTTATTCTATGTAAGCAGAGAGGAAGGGATTCGAACCCTCGATACGCTTTTGACGTATACACACTTTCCAGGCGTGCTCCTTCAACCACTCGGACACCTCTCTATTTCAGAATGCCAAATAACGAATTTTTTTTCTATTGAGAAAGAAAAATGCTAACTTTTTATTAAATTTCTCCACTTACATTTTCTTCAAAACTGATTTTGAATAAATTAGAAGAAATATTTTTTTTCAACAAAATCATTAGTTTTACGATTGCTGCCTCTGTTGTAATATCTTTTCCGTTAATTACGCCCATCTTTCTTAAATACTCACTGGCTTCATATTTACCCAGAACGACACTTCCTCCCGAACATTGCGTAACATTTACGATGTAGATACCTTTTTTAACAGCTGCTTCAAGACAATTCAAAAACCACTTTTCGGTAGGAGCATTTCCAGAACCATACGTTTCCAAAACTACTGCCTTCAAACCTGAAATATTAAAAATCCCGTCCAAAATCTTCTCTGTAATTCCTGGAAATAGCTTTATTATAGCCACATTTTGGTCAAACTCTTTCCATACTTTTAGCTTCACATTTGTTTTTGGAGACAATAAATTTTCTTTCATAACTTTCAGATGCACTCCACTTTCCGCAAGCGTTGGATAATTCATTGAAACAAAAGCCTGAAAGTTTTCAGCATTAATTTTGGTAGTTCGGTTACCTCGATATAACTTATATTCAAAATACAATCCTACTTCTTTAATTACAGATTCTCCATTTTCTTTCAATGCGGCTAACTGAATGGAAGTTATTAAATTTTCTTTTGCATCGGTTCGTAAATCTCCTACAGGCAACTGTGAACCCGTAAAAATTACAGGTTTTGAAAGTCCTTCGAGCATAAAACTAAGTGCCGAAGCTGAGTAACTCATTGTATCGCTTCCGTGTAAAACTACAAAACCATCATAATTATCATAATTTTTTTCTATGGTTTCAGCAATATTTATCCAATGTTTCGGATTCATATCTGATGAGTCAATTGCTTTTTCAAAAGCTACTGAATCAATCGAACAATCCAGATGTGATAATTCAGGAATACGATGATAAATATTATCAAACTCAAACGCTTTCAGAACGCCTGTTTCATAATCTTTCATCATTCCGATGGTTCCTCCTGTGTATATCAAAAGTATTTTTGAGTTTTCTGTTTCCATTGTATAATACAAACTTAAACTAATAACTATACTTGTTTTTTACTGGATTTGCATACATTTCCAAGTATTTCTTTTGTGAGATAGCATCTTCTGATTTGCTACGATTATGCATTCGGCGTTCAAACTGACGGAATTCTTTTTCATTATAGAATTCCTTGTATTTATCTGTTTTATTTAGCAAATCATAGGCAATATAATTCGCTGGAAAAAGCTTGTATTGCTTATGAATAAATTCATCTAAAAGTTCAGCTAAAACTTGTAATTGCTTGTTTATATGACTATGTTCTCGCTCAATTTGGTCAAGTTCTTCATTCAATGGCTTTCCTACCGACATATGCACACGCCCCTTCTGCCCAAGCCAACCTTGCAAAATATTTTCAAAATCTTCTTTCTTCGACTTAACATATTCTACACCATAGTGTTGTGCCATCAAAGCTGGTATCTTCAGCATATCGGTCGGGTCAAATTCATACGAAATTGAAATTGGAACAATATTTAATTGCTTAAAATACTGCAAAGTTGAAATTCCTTGAGGCGTAGCTAAAGATAACATTTTCAGGACACCTTGCTGGGTTCGGTCATCTCCATCTTTCGTACGTCCCTCACGTTGAGCACTCCAAACAGAACGATTATCTTCACAAATACAATATCTTATATATTCCGAAACAATTTTAGAACGCTCCAATGCTTCTCTTGGTGGAAGATTTCTGAAAATGATAAAATTTCTGTTCAACATAGCGAGTTTTTGCAGAAACTTCTTTTTAATCAGGTTGTCCCCTATCGCTGATGCTGTCATTTTTAGATTGTAATCGTGTAAAGTAACATTCAACAACGAAGTATCAAGAACAATATCTCGGTGATTAGAAATAAACATATAAGCCTTTTCAGAACTCAATTTATCAAACCCTTCGTGGGTGAATTCAGCAATACTTTTTTCCATTGCTTTCTTTACCACTTTGTACATTATTTTGGTTTGAAATTCAAAAATAGACTTGCAAGAAGACAATAACTCAAACCTTTCTTGCTCCGAAAACTGAGGAAAACCATAGCCCAACATTGCTTTCATAAAAGAATGGTCTTTCACCTTGTGTAGCACGTCTTCTACTTCACGGTCGTAATAAGGGCGAATTGATTTAAAATAATCCAAGGTTTTAGCTATTTTATGGTTGTAACGGATAGCAAAGTAACGATTTTTTTTTCATTAAACAATGCTAAATACCGAAAATTTTTTTGGAGTTCTCCGTTGTTATATGAGCAACTTCTTCCAAAGAAAGTTGATATAAACTTGCTATTTTCTTTAAAATCTCAATAATATAAGCACTTTCATTACGCTTGCCTCTGTAAGGAACAGGAGCCAAATAAGGTGAATCTGTTTCCAGAACAATATGCTGTAAATCAATTTTATTCAAAAAAGTATCTATTTTTCCATTTTTGAATGTAACTACTCCCCCAATTCCTAATTTCAAATTATATCCAATGGCTTTTTGGGCTTGTTCTTCCGTTCCTGTAAAGCAATGAAATATTCCGAAAAGTTTTTCGTCTTTTTCCTGCTCCAACACTTCAAAAATTTCATCGAATGCATCTCTACAATGAATAACCACAGGCAAATTATGTTTTTTTGCCAACTGAATTTGCCAACGAAAGGCGTCTTGTTGTTCTGCTAGAAAAGTTTTATCCCAATACAAATCTATTCCAATTTCACCAATAGCACAAAAAGAGTGTTTATCCATCAGTTTTTCTACGTGAACAAGCTCTTCTTTATAATTTTCCTTAACATCACAAGGATGTAAACCATTCATTAAGAACACATTATCAGGAAAATCTTCTTTTAAAGCAAACATACTTTGAGTGTAAGAAGAATCAATTGCAGGAATGAAAAATCGCGTAACTCCCAAGTCTATCGCCCTCTTTATCATCTCCTTACGGTCTTCATCAAAAGCATTACTATATAAGTGCGTATGTGTATCTGTAATTATCATAAAACAAATATCTCATTTTTTTTAACTTGCAAAAATATAAAAATAATGTATTAAAAATTCTGTTTTGAATATATAGACGAAATATGATTATCAATTATGTCTGTAAATAATCAAATAAAAATTAAAAAAATTGTACTTTTGCCACCAAACGTACTATACTCATTCTAATTAAAATTATGAATTTAAAACAATTACTTATAAGTCAGGGATATGTAGCAATACCTTTGACTCCAACCATTACACAACATTTTGAAATTCAAGCTAAAATAAACGGAATAGAAGGGCGATTCATCTTAGATACAGGAGCCTCAAACACTTGTTTAGGATTCGATGGTATTGAACATTTCAATTTAAAAACAGAATTTTCTGAAATTAAAGCCTCAGGAGCAGGAGCCAGTGAAATGGAAACACAAATATCGAAAACCAATTTATTGGAAATCGGGAAATGGAAACGTAAAAAAGCATCTATCGTTCTTTTTGATTTGACACACGTAAATTTCGCTCTAACACAACACAATATCTCACCAGTTCACGGAATTATCGGTGCTGATATTTTAAAAACAGGAAAAGCTATTATTGATTATCCTAAAAAAAGATTATTCTTAAAATAAGTCACAATAAAATTCAGAAATATTCAAATAAATATCATTTTTTAAATTAAATTTGCATTAACTATAAAACCAACAACAAAATGAAAATAAAAAAATTAGGAGCTATTGATATTGGGTCGAATGGAGTCAGGCTATTAATATCCAATGTATTAGAATCAGAAAACAAAACTCCAATATTTAAAAAAAGTAGTTTAGTTCGGGTTCCTATTCGTTTGGGAGCTGATGTTTTTCTGGACGGACAAATTTCAGAAGAAAATGCTAATCGCCTTTCCGATTCAATGCAAGCCTTTGATTTACTGATGAAAGTAAATAAAGTAGAAAAATATATGGCTTGTGCTACTTCTGCAATGCGAGAGGCTTCCAACGGACACGAAATCACAGAAAAAATATTCAAAAAAACAGGCGTTAAAATCCGAATTATTGATGGCTCAGAGGAAGCAAAAATCATTGCATCTACTGATATACACTCACTTATAGAAAAACAAGGTAAATCTTACTTATATATTGATGTTGGTGGAGGAAGCACAGAATTCACCGTTTTTGTAGATGGAAAAATAATCAATTCACGTTCTTTTCCCATAGGTACCGTCCGTCTTTTAGATGGTATGGTTAGTTCAAAAATGTGGAAAGAAGCCGAAGATTGGATTAAAGAAAATACAAAAAATATCTCTTCAATTGAAGCCATTGGGTCAGGAGGGAATATCAACAAAATATTCAAAGATTCTGAAAAAAAAGAAGGAAAACCTTTATCATACAAATACTTAAAAGACCATTCTAAATACCTTTCTTCCTTTACTTATGAGGAAAGAATTCGTATTTTAGGCTTTAATCCTGACCGTGCGGACGTAATTCTCTACGCTCTTCAGGTTTACATCAATGCAATGAAATGGGGACAAGCAAAAATAATTCACGTACCGAGAATTGGACTAGCAGACGGGATTATAAAAACCATATATTACAACGATTTATCAAAAAAATAAAACACAAAGAAAATGAAATTAGCAGTTATTGCACACGATGGAAAAAAAGCAGAAATGGTTTCCTTTCTGATGAAAAATTTAAAAATTCTTCACTCAGCCAATATCCAAATTATTGCAACAGGAACCACAGGACAACACGCTCAAAATGCTGGTTTTGAAGTAGAAAAGGTACTTTCTGGACCCAAAGGAGGCGATGCTCAAATTGCCTCACAAATTGTAGAGGGAAAAATTCAAGGAGTTTTCTTCTTCAGAGACCCTTTAGATAAGCACCCTCACGAACCTGATATTTTGATGCTTATGCGAATTTGTGACGTTCACAACATTCCGATAGCGACCAATCCTGCCACAGCCGAACTTGTATTGAAAGGACTGGCAGAGGATGATGAGTACTAATCGAAATATACTAACAATCTTATTCAAATCATTCAATATGAAAAAATTACTTACATCAGCACTTGCTATGTTTTTGTTGAACATTTGCTTTGCTCAACTAAAAACCCCTAATCCAAGCCCGAAATCTTCCATAAGCCAAACTGTAGGATTGACCAATATTAATGTATCTTATTCTCGTCCTTCAGTAAAAGGAAGAGTAATTTTCGGAGATTTAGTCCCATACGGAAAAATCTGGCGTACAGGAGCTAATGCAGCTACGGTTATCGAATTCTCAACAGCAGTAACTTTCGGAAACAAAGAAGTTAAAGCAGGAAAGTATGCTCTTTATTCAATTCCAGAAGTTGATCAATGGAAAGTGTTTTTATACCAAGAGCATCAACTTTGGGGTGACCCAGGAAAAAACTATGATGCATCAAAAGTTATAGCTGAAACTATCGTAAAGCCAGGAACCATCAGCCCTAAAATCGAAACTTTCTTAATCAGTTTTGATAATATCAGAAATAATGAAGCAATGCTTACCCTAGCTTGGGACAATGTTTTAGTTAAAGTACCAATCAAAGTTAATACGCGAAGTGCCGTTATGGAAAGCATTGGAAAAACTATGAATGGTCCAACAGCTAGTGAATATCACAGGGCTGCA
Source organism: Capnocytophaga cynodegmi (assembly GCF_002302475.1). Taxonomy (NCBI): domain Bacteria; kingdom Pseudomonadati; phylum Bacteroidota; class Flavobacteriia; order Flavobacteriales; family Flavobacteriaceae; genus Capnocytophaga; species Capnocytophaga cynodegmi. The sequence goes on along the minus strand of NZ_CP022378.1, from coordinate 2,080,868 downwards.
AACTATTACTATGAAGAAAATATAGATTTGAACAAAGCTTTGGAATGGTCTACTAAAGCTGTAGAACAAAATCCAAATGCTTACTGGATTTTAAAATTGAAATCAGATATTGAAGCAGCCTTGAAAAATTACAAAGAAGCTATAAAAACAGCTGAAAAAGCACTAGAATCGGCAAAAAAAGCTGGAAACGATGGCTACATAAAAGCATTAGAAAACAACATTAAAGATTGGAAAAACAAGTAATATACGAAAGCGGGTTGTTGAAAAAAGCAACCCGTTTTTTTATTTCTAAAAAAAGATGTACATTTGCACGCAACTAAATTTCAAGTTGCATTATGAATCTTCAACAAAATAAAATAGTAGGTGAAGGATTAACCTACGATGACGTACTTCTTATTCCCAATTATTCCGAGGTACTACCAAGAGATGTTTCTATCACAACAAAATTTACAAAAAACATTTCACTAAATGTTCCAATTATTTCAGCTGCAATGGATACCGTTACGGAAGCTGCGATGGCTATTGCGATGGCACGTGAAGGCGGTATCGGTGTTTTGCATAAAAATATGACAATTGATGAACAGGCAATGCAAGTTCGCAAGGTGAAAAGGGCTGAAAGTGGAATGATAATCGACCCTGTAACACTTCATATGGAAGCAAAAGTAGCTGATGCTCAAAAAAGTATGAAAGAAAACAGTATTGGAGGAATTCCTATTGTTGACAAAAACGGAACCCTAAGAGGAATTGTTACTAATCGTGATTTACGTTTTGAACGTGATGGAAATCGTCCTATCATCGAAGTTATGACCTCAGAAAAATTAATAACAGTAAGTGAGGGGACTTCAATGAAAGAGGCAGAAAAAATTCT
>NZ_CP022378.1:627500-2075000 GCF_002302475.1 Capnocytophaga cynodegmi | reverse complement strand
TCCAGCTTCACGGAGTCGAGTTGCAGACTCCGATCCGAACTGTGACCGGCTTTATAGATTCGCTCCTGCTCACGCAGTGGCTGCTCTCTGTACCGGCCATTGTAGCACGTGTGTAGCCCAAGATGTAAGGGCCGTGATGATTTGACGTCATCCCCACCTTCCTCACGGTTTGCACCGGCAGTCCCGTTAGAGTGCTCGACTTAACTCGCTAGCAACTAACAGCAGGGGTTGCGCTCGTTATAGGACTTAACCTGACACCTCACGGCACGAGCTGACGACAACCATGCAGCACCTTGAAAAACGTCCGAAGAAATATCTATCTCTAGATACGTCGTTTCCCATTTAAACCTTGGTAAGGTTCCTCGCGTATCATCGAATTAAACCACATGCTCCACCGCTTGTGCGGGCCCCCGTCAATTCCTTTGAGTTTCACACTTGCGTGCGTACTCCCCAGGTGGGATACTTATCACTTTCGCTTAGCCACTCAAAATTACTTCCAAACAGCTAGTATCCATCGTTTACAGCGTGGACTACCAGGGTATCTAATCCTGTTCGCTCCCCACGCTTTCGTCCATCAGCGTCAATAATTTGTTAGTAACATGCCTTCGCAATCGGTGTTCTGTGTAATATCTATGCATTTCACCGCTACACTACACATTCCAGCTACTTCACAAACATTCAAGACCTACAGTTTCAAAGGCAGTTACTCAGTTGAGCTCAGTGCTTTCACCTCTGACTTATAAGCCCGCCTACGGACCCTTTAAACCCAATGATTCCGGATAACGCTCGCATCCTCCGTATTACCGCGGCTGCTGGCACGGAGTTAGCCGATGCTTATTCGTATGGTACCGTCATCAATCTACACGTAGACCTTATTCTTCCCATACAAAAGCAGTTTACAACCCATAAGGCCGTCATCCTGCACGCGGCATGGCTGGATCAGTCTTCCGACCATTGTCCAATATTCCTCACTGCTGCCTCCCGTAGGAGTCTGGTCCGTGTCTCAGTACCAGTGTGGGGGACATCCCTCTCAGAACCCCTACCCATCGCAGCCTTGGTGTGCCGTTACCACTCCAACTAGCTAATGGGACGCGTACTCATCTTTTGCCACCGTAGCTTTAATTATTTAATGATGCCACCAAATAATACTATAAGGTATTAATCCAAATTTCTTCGGGCTATCCCTTAGCAAAAGGTAGATTGTACACGCGTTACGCACCCGTACGCCGGTCTCAAGTGCCGAAGCACTCTACCCCTCGACTTGCATGTGTTAGGCCTGCCGCTAGCGTTCATCCTGAGCCAGGATCAAACTCTTCATCGTTAAAATCTTTAATATTATAACCAAAGAAAGTAATTGACTCTAGGATAATTCTTTAAATCTTTTTTTTGTGCTGTCAACAATATATCAATGAACTATTTCGTCTATTCCAAAATTCACAACCTTATCTCAAGTTGCGGATGCAAAAGTAATACTTTTTTTAAAACTACCAAAACTTTTTGAACTTTTTTTTCAAAAATATTTTTTTTGAACTTTTCACTTTATTGCTAATCACTAACCCCTATTGACTAATGATTCTCTCAAAGCGGGTGCAAAAGTAATACTTTTTTCTAAACTACCAAAATTTTTTAAACTTTTTTTTAAAATATTTTTTTTTGAACTTTTCACTTTATTACTAATCACTAATCCCTATCGACTAATAACTTTCTCAAAGCGGGTGCAAAAGTAATACCTTTTTTCTAAACCACCAAAATTTTCTGAACTTTTTTTCAAAAATATTTTTTATCAAACAAAATAAAATACTGAAAAACAGTAGTTTATAGTAAAAACAAAAAAAATTAAAAACAATCAATAATTACAAAACTTAGAAAGAAAGACAATCAAAAGTAATGATTTCTCACATTGCAATACCATAATATATATCTAACTTGTTCAATAACTAACTTTTTTTACCTTTGCAAAAATTCAATTTTATGTACATATATAATTTAAGCGCTGTTGTAGAAAGAGACATCCATATACAATGGCTAAACTGGATAAAAGAAACATATATCCACAAAGTTTATGATACAAACAAAATTAAATCAGTGAGGATTTTTAAAATTTTGAATATGGAAAATGACATTACCTATGCCATTCATCACGAAACGGATTCTCCTCAAGATTTATTTGACTTCATCAAAAAAGAAATTCCTACACTCATACAATTAAATATGGAGAACTTTTCTAACAAAGTACTAATGTTCGGAACGGAACTTAAAGAAATCGAATTATAAATAAGGAAGCACTAAACAAAAATAACAAATCACGATGGAAGTAGTAAAAGCTAAAAAACATTTGGGACAACATTTCCTAAAAGACCTCAACATAGCTCAAAAAATTGCCTATACACTCTCTCTTTCGGGATATAGTAAGGTTTTGGAGATAGGTCCTGGAATGGGTGTGCTTACACAATTCCTTTTAAAGAGAGATACTGAAGTACACGTTATCGAAATTGACAAAGAATCGGTGAGTTATTTACAAAAAAACTTCCCTACTCTACAAAATAATATCATTAGTGATGATTTTTTGAAGTTCGATATCCTTTCATACTTCCGAAGTGAGCCTTTTGCCGTGATAGGCAACTTCCCTTACAACATTTCTTCGCAAATTATATTCAGAACACTCGAATTACGCGACTATATTCCCGAATTCAGCGGAATGTTTCAGAAAGAAGTGGCGGAACGTATCTGTGAAAAGCCAGGAAGTAAAACATATGGTATTCTATCTGTACTAACTCAAGCCTTCTATGAAGCAGAATACCTATTTACTGTATCAGAAAATGTGTTCAATCCGCCTCCTAAGGTCAAAAGTGGAGTACTTCGACTACAGCGGAAGGCAAATTATCATCTCGACTGCGACGAAAAGAAATTCTTTCACGTGGTAAAAACAGCGTTCAACCAAAGACGAAAAACGCTTCGTAATAGCTTAAAACAATTTCTTTTCAACGAAGAAGTCAAGCAGAATAAAATCTTTGATAAACGTCCCGAACAACTCTCGTGGCAGGAATTTCAATATATTACAAAGCTGATTGATTAAGCAGATTAAGGATAAAGTGTAAAGGAGTAAGGATAAAGTGTAAAGAAAAAAGGATAAAGTTGTAAAAACTAAGTAAAAAAGAACAAGAAATAATAAAAAAGAATAGAGAAAAATAAAAATCAATATCCGAAAATTGAAAATAAATAAAGAAAAATAGAAAATAATATACAGAATATAAAAATCAATATCTGGAAACTAAAAACAAATATGAGAAAACACAAATCAATATCCGAAAACTGAAAATAAATACAGAAAAATACAAAACAACATACAGAATATAAAAACAATACAAGAAAACTCAAAAAAAAGAACCACAGCGTACAATCATAGCAATCAGCAAGAAAAATTAAAATATTTTTATCAAAAAATTTGTTTTATTTATTTTAAAAACATATATTTACGGCAGATTTTTTCTTCTCTTAATAAAAAAATATTTCATAAACCTAAAAAGTAAAAGCTATGGCAAAACAAATGACTTTTAAGCAGGAACATTACACGGCAGTAGCAGACTTTATTGCTGTAAGTTTCGAGAGAGATTTGTCCGATTTCTCAAATGTATTTAAAACAATGAATGATTCTTATTTGGAAAAATTCAAACAGGCTATCGAGTCGGCTAAAAATTCAGTTTCAGCAACCGAACTAAAAATGAAACAAAAAGAAGCTACTAAGAAGCTGTATGAAACATCAAAAGAACTCAGCGATATTGTTTTACTACTAAAGAAATACGCTAAGAGAGCAAACGTTGATGTATCGATGTTGCAAGAAACCGTAAATCAACTAAAGGCAAGAAACGTAGAAACTCCCATAAAAACACTGCGTGATGCCCTTCCTTATCTAACAAGTGTAGCAAATAAGCTCGAAGATATGCCAGATAACTTCTTGGATAAGATACTTCCACTGGTGACTTCTTTGGAAAACTTAAATACTGAGCAAAATAAACTGATGAATGAAGGGAAAAAGATAAGCAACGAAAGAAAACCTATCTACAAAAACCTTTATAAGTACATCAGTGAAATTGCCGAAGCAGGTAAAATCATCTATAAAGACAGCTATAAAAAAAGTGAATACACCATTTCAAAAATTTTGGCACGTGTTCAGAGTAAACAAGTTAATGTAAAGGATAAAGTATAAAGAAGTAAAGGATAAAGTTATAAGAAACAAGTTGCAAGGAATAAAATTCAAGTTTCAAGTAGCAAAATTCCCTTTTTTAAGGGGGTTAGGGGGATGTTTAGTAACATAAATCAAGTTTCAAGAAACATAATTCCCCCTTTTAAGGGGGTTAGGGGGATGTTAGAAAAAGAATTAAAATAATAAACACCCTTTCTGTCAGGCTGAGCGAAGTCGAAGCCCAAAAAAGCACAAGGCTTCGACTTCGTTCAGCCTGACAATCCAAAAAATAAAATATTAGTAGAAATATTTTACTAAAGGTTAGACACAAAATACAAAAACCATACAAATCCTCTCAATAATTCCCCCTTTTAAGGGGGTTAGGGGGATGTAAAAACTCAAAAATCATCATTATAATAAAGGTATTCTATGTCAACATTTAAACTAACGGACGAACTTATTAAGCAAATCGAACTGCTTATCACTGAAAAGCGTAACAAAGAACTCGAAACGCTTTTAAATGATATGCACTACGCGGATATTGCTGAGATTATCCACGAATTGGATATCAAGGACGCTATTTATATCATACGATTGCTTGATACGGAAAAGACATCGGACGTTATCACGGAGTTAGATGAAGATTTTAGGGACAAGATACTCGAAAATATGTCCGCAAAAGAGATTGCGGATGAGTTAATTGAGCTTGATACGGACGATGCGGCGGATATCATCTCGGAACTTCCTGAAAAACGAAAAACAGAGGTCATTTCATACATCGAAGACGTAGAACACGCGAAGGACATCGTCGAGTTGCTTCGGTACGACGAAGATACCGCAGGGGGATTGATGGCTAAAGAGTTGGTAAGAGTCAATGAAAATTGGAATGTGCTCAAATGCGTAAAAGAAATGCGCGAACAAGCCGAGTTTGTAAAGCGAGTACACTCCATTTACGTGGTTGACGATAACGATGTGCTAAAAGGAAGGCTTTCACTGAAGGATTTATTAACTACATCAACTCGTTCAAACATCAAAGACATTTATATACCAAAGGTAGATTACGTTTACGTTACCGACACGGCGGAAGATGTAGCCCGAATAATGGCAAAATACGACTTGGAGGCTATTCCGGTAGTCGATGAAATGAAACGATTAGTCGGACGAATCACTATCGATGACGTGGTGGACGTTATCAAAGAGGAAGCAGAGAAAGATTATCAGTTAGCAGCAGGTATCACCCACGATGTAGAAGCTGACGATAGCATTTGGAAGCTCACTAAAGCCCGACTGCCTTGGCTACTTATCGGAATGTTCGGCGGATTAGGTGCAGCGAGTATTATCAATGGGTTTCAAGGCGCTATGGAACGCTTTCCGGTACTTTTAATCTTCATACCGCTCATTCAAGCTACCGCAGGGAACGTTGGTGTACAGTCATCGGCTATCGTAGTACAAGGACTTGCTAATGATTCTATCGATGGCGAAATATGGGGTAGGTTATTTAAAGAATTTCTTTTGGGTCTGATAAATGGATTAGCTATTGCCACAGTAGTGATTCTGGTTAGCCATTTTGTCTTCCAGACCAGCTATCTTATCAGCCTGACTGTAGCTGTTGCCTTAGTAACTGTGATAATTAACGCAGCAGTTATCGGAACTTTTATTCCTATCTTCCTACACAAGCGAGGGATTGACCCTGCTGTTGCCACAGGTCCGTTTATTACCACAAGTAATGACGTATTAGGTATCCTGATTTACTTTTCCATCGCGAAGATTATTCTAGGTTTTTAAAGAAATGAATATTCCTAAGTATCTAATATTATTTCGATTACTATTAGCTCCAACTATTTTATTATTAGCATACTTTTTAAAAGACGATGCACGAAGTATTATTGTTTTACTATTATTTTTAGGAATCTTATCAGACATTTTCGATGGAATCATTGCCCGAAAATTGAATATTTCTTCAGTAAAACTGAGACGTCTTGACAGCCAAACTGACCTTATCTTCTGGATTTCGGTAGGAATTTCTGCTTTTTGGTTAAATACTGAAATCATTAAACAACATACTACAGAAATTATATGTCTTTTCATAATGGAAGGAATGTGTTATACCATAAGTTTCTTACGATTTGGAAAAGAAACCTGCACACACGCTTTTTTATCAAAGGTTTGGGGCATTTGTTTGTTGGTAGCATTTGTTTCATTAATCGGATTTTCACACGGAGGTTTTCCTTTGCAATTAGCCATCTATTGGGGACTTTTTTCACAACTTGATGTAATCCTAATTATATTGTTACTCCCCAAATGGCAAAATGACGTACCAAGCACATATCACGCCTACCTAATTCGCAAGGGACTAGCTTTCAAAAAAAGTAAATGGTTAAATGATAATTAACATTCTTTTTTCTTTATTTCTTTTCCTTTGTGCTTTCAGTTTAAATTGCTACTTTTGCCGATTGAAAATCAAAACAACTACATAATAAAATGGCTAAGACTAAATATATTTTCGTAACAGGAGGTGTATCGTCTTCCTTAGGAAAAGGAATCATTGCGGCATCACTTGCCAAATTATTACAAGCAAGAGGCTATCGTGTTACGATTCAGAAGTTTGACCCATATATCAACGTTGATCCTGGAACACTTAATCCGTATGAACACGGAGAATGCTTCGTTACTGAAGACGGAGCCGAAACTGACCTTGATTTAGGGCATTACGAACGCTTTTTGAATGTACATACCTCACAGGCTAATAACGTAACCACTGGTCGTATTTATCAGAGTGTAATAGAAAAAGAACGAAGAGGCGAATTTTTAGGGAAAACTGTGCAAGTGGTACCTCATATCACCAATGAAATCAAGCAACGTATGCAGATTTTAGGACAAACTGGTGATTATGATATCGTTATCACAGAAATTGGAGGAACAGTAGGTGATATTGAATCACTTCCTTATATCGAATCTGTTAGGCAATTGCTCTGGGATTTAGGCGAAAATAACGGAATTGTAGTCCACCTAACTTTAGTTCCGTTTTTAGCAGCTGCAGGTGAGCTTAAAACAAAACCTACCCAGCATAGTGTCAAAACACTAATGGAAAGTGGAATTAAGGCCGACATATTAGTTTGCCGTACTGAACACGAACTATCAGATGATTTGCGTTATAAATTAGCTTTGTTCTGCAACGTAAAACGAGAAGCTGTAATTCAATCTATTGATGCCTCAACAATTTACGACGTTCCAAATATGATGCTCTTGGAAGGTTTGGATAAAGTTACTTTAAAGAAATTAGCTCTACCTGATAAAAAAGAACCCGATTTAACACAATGGAATGTATTTTTGCAACGTCATAAAAATCCCAAAAACAGAGTTAAAATCGGATTGGTTGGAAAATATGTTGAATTACAAGATTCATATAAATCCATTTTGGAGGCTTTCATTCACGCAGGAGCCGAAAATGAAGTAAAAGTAGAGGTGGAAAGTATCCATTCGGAACATCTTGATAGCGAAAATATAAGGGAAAAACTCGGACATTTAGACGGAGTTTTGGTCGCACCTGGTTTCGGAAATCGAGGTATTGAAGGTAAAATTGAGGCTATTCGTTTTGTTCGTGAAAACAAAATTCCTTTTTTAGGAATTTGCTTAGGAATGCAAATGGCTGTAATAGAGTTTGCCAGAAATAAAGCCAACTTATTGAATGCCAACTCAACAGAAATGGATATCAACACGGAATACGCAGTTATCAACTTAATGGAAAGTCAAAAAGAGGTAACAAATAAGGGTGGCACAATGCGATTGGGTGCTTGGGATTGCAAATTACTAAAAAACAGTAATATATATGAGGCTTATGGAAAAGAAAATATTTCAGAACGCCATCGTCATCGTTACGAATTCAATAATGAATTCAAGGATACCCTAGAAAAAGCAGGACTGCGTTGTACAGGAGTTAACCCTGAAACAAATTTAGTAGAAGTCATTGAAATTCAAGATCATCCTTGGTTTGTAGGTGTGCAATATCATCCAGAATATAAAAGTACAGTAGCTAATCCTCACCCACTTTTTGTGGCTTTTGTGAAAGCAGCTTTGAAATACAAACTAAACAAAAAATAAAAATTTAATAAAAGTAAATGGAAGAAAAAAAAATAGACTTTAAGACCATCTTAGGATTTGTCCTTATCTTCATATTGGTTATGTGGATGATGTATAACAATCGTCCTACAGAACAAGAAATAGCTCAACAAAAAGCTGATAGAGAACGTATTGAAGCTGAAAAAGTAAAGCAAAATAACAGCTCACAAGCTCAAAATACAGCTACTTACACTTCTATTCCTACCGATTCAGTAGCTTTAGCAAATTACAAATCGTCATTGGGTGTGTTTGCCTATTCAGCCTCGCTCCCTTCTGCAAAAGATGAGGTTACTACAATTGAAAATAAAGATATTAAGCTGACTATCAGCAATAAAGGTGGAGAAATCCAAGAAGTTTTCTTGAAAGAGTTTAAAACCTATGACAAAGAAAACTTGTATTTAATTCAGGATAAAAACGCTTCACTTTCATTGAATTTTACTACCTCACAAAATTTGAACCTGAACACGAAAGATTTATATTTTGAGCCTTCGTTTTCTGAAAATAATGGAGTGAAAGTACTTTCAATGAAATTAAAAACTTCTGAAAATCAATATTTAGAATATGTTTACACTCTTCCAAGTGAAGGATATATGGTTGATTTTCTGATACGTTCACAAGGCTTTTCAAATATAATTAATTCATCAAAAGCCACCACTTTGGATTGGAGTTTGAAAGCCCGAAGAATGGAAAAAAGTGTAACTTATGAAAATCGTTACACACAATTAACACTCCAGTATGAAGATGACAAAATTGAGCGTATGAGTGAAGGAGGAGACGATGCTGGAGAAGAAAAAAACATACATTGGGTAGCTTTCAAACAGCATTTATTTTCTTCTATTTTGATTTCTGACAAGCCTTTTGAAAATGGGAAATTTACATCTAAAAACTTAGTAAATGATGAGGGAGTAGATGTCAAATTCACAAAGGATTACACAGCTCAAATTCCAATTTCATTACAGGGAGGAGAAATCAATGAATCATTACACTTTTACTTCGGACCGAGTGATTATCAAATCCTTGAAAAATATGAACAATACAATCTAACTGATTTGATTCCACTTGGTTGGGGAATTTTTGGTTGGCTCAATAAATGGTTATTTATTCCGTTATTTGGCTTCTTATCGAATTACTTTTCCATTGGATTGTGTATCATTTTGATGACTATCATCGTTCGTTTGCTACTTTCTCCAATGGTTTATAAATCATATATTTCACAAGCAAAGATGAAAGTTTTGCGTCCTGAAATTAATGAGATTAATGAGAAATACAAAGAACCAATGAAACGCCAACAAGAAACGATGGATTTGTATCGAAAAGCACGTGTAAATCCATTAAGTGGTTGTATTCCAGCACTTTTACAACTTCCTGTTTTCTTGGCTCTTTTCAACTTTTTCCCAACAGAATTCGGACTACGCCAAAAAGCATTTCTTTGGGCTGACGACCTTTCTTCATACGATGCTGTATTGGAACTTCCTTTCAGTATTCCTTTCTATGGAAGTCACGTTAGTTTGTTCCCTTTCTTAGCTTCAGTTGCTATTCTAATTTACTCACTGATGACAATGTCTCAAAGTATGCAACAACAGCAACCAGGAATGCCTAATATGAAATTTTTGATTTATCTATCGCCAATAATGATGTTATTTTTCTTTAACAATTATGCTAGTGGACTGAGTTTATACTATTTTGTATCAAACTTACTTACTATTTTCATAATGTTAGCCATCAAATATTGGATTATTGATGAAAAGAAAATTCACGCACAGATTGAGGAAAATAAGAAAAAACCTAAAAAGGAAAGTAACTTCCAACGTAAAATGCGTGAAATGATGGAACAAGCTGAAGCACAGCGAAAAGCTCAACAAAAAAAATAGATATAATACAAAAAAGGCAATTCGTTTTTGAATTGCCTTTTTTATTTCCAAAAAGGGTCAATCGTTTTTGAAATCAATGTATTTTCTACAAGAAAATGATTTAACTCATCATTTATATACAAATTGTCAGTTTCATATAACAACACATCCGATTGAGCGGCTAATGCGTACAGCTGTTCTGTTATTGTACTTATGTAAGATGAAATAGGAACCTTATAAGAATATCCCATTTCTTTCATAATTTCAGAATAAAAAGCACGAATTTCCCTTATTTTTTCTATTTTATCAAACGTATTTTCTCCAAAAAATAGTAAAAATCTAACTTTTGAAAGCATTTCCCTTGAAATTTGTTTAAAAAAACTTCGTAAAAATGAATATTCTGAATCACACAAGAGATAAATATAATTTATTTGATTAATATTATCAATTATTTGAGCTAAATTAGAAACTTCTCGAATAATTATTGATTTTTTATCAACATTTTTAGCACTCAATAGATTTTCCATATTATTGAATAATATCTCAAAGCATTCTTGATCTTCAGAGTCTAAATTTTCACTCCATATATGTATCCTTTCATATTTAGGTGATTGCAATAAATTTCCTATTGCGTGGTATCCTCTCAAATAAGGAGGAAATCCCGCTATGTGTTCCATTTCTAAAACCTCTGATTCTAAACCTTTTAAACTTATATTTTGAATTTCTGAAATTACTTTTTCAATTGCCTTTTCTCTATGTTTTCCCATAATCGTTTCGCTATCAAGGGTTCCACTAACGTTTTTTCTGTTTTTTGCTTTACAAACGGATACAACTCCCATTCTTCCTTTGATGCAAAAAACTGATTTTTTAAATTTATATTCTGTAATTTTTCTTCAAATAAGATTTGTTCTTCTTGAGCTTTTTCTTTTATTTTTCTTTGCAAAGTATGATTTTTCACTTGTTCCAGCAATCCTCCTGACTTTTCAATACTTTGAAACAATACAAGTGATTTTTTAGCAATCTCATAAGAAATTGTCTCAAAGCTACATATTCCATTTAAAAAATAAGCTTTTCGATTTTGGATAATTTTCTGTATTTGCTCTGCATTACTTAAATCACTTTCAATGGTATTTTTTTTATAAATTATTGGATTTTTTGGAATTACAAAATCTGCTCCGCTTAAAATAGCACTTTCATAGGCAAGTGAAATACAATTTTCGTTATATTTTGATTTTGAGATAGATAGCCCTCTATTGGAAGGTTCAGCGATAAAGAAAATTTTTATATTATAACCAAATGTTTCAAAAACACTTTCTGCAACCTGCCTAAAAGCCCTTGTTTTTGAGGTTTCAAGCATAAAATTATTTCCTACCGCAACTTTAAAACACAAATTTAACTCATTGATAATATTATATTTATCTATTAATTTAAAATATTCCATCGCTTGAGAAATTCCATAAGCAATCTGTTGTATTATTCCTGCACCTGCGTTTTGGTATAATGTTGTATCTACAAAAATCACAGGATTTTGGCTAGAAATACTATTTTTAACAATCTCTAAATCAGAAATTTGATTATTACCCCATTTTCCTTTCTTAAGAAATTCATTAATACAATCGTTACAAATAAATATTCTCTGGCTGACATTTTTTATCAAACTACTTAATTTTTGAACGAGAGACGGATTTAAGTAATGAATATCAATAAAATAAACTCCCTTTTCTGGTAATTGTGATAAAAATTCTCCCCAATTATTTTCTGAATAATGCAGTGTTATGAAAAAATATTGAACATTTTGGGATAACCAAAAGTCAATTCGCTGAAGGGTATGTTGTACATTTGAGCAATAAAGTGAAATCATTCCTTTTGCTTCTGTATTGACTTCGTAGGTAACTTTCCTATTTTCAGAGGAATAGAACGGAAGTACGGAAATTCCTTCGTGTGACTTATACAATAAATCGTTATAATCAGTTCCTTGTAACTCAAACTGAATTTGCTGCTTCCATTGCTTAATGGTTGTTTTTGGAGTTTCTTCAGAATACATTTCCATCATAATAAAATAAGATTCCAAAATTATGAAAATAATTTCACTTTTGGAATCTTAACAGAGATGATTAGCACTCAAATTACAAAATCTGAGTTTGAGAAAAAATAATGTCCTATCTCCCGATAGGTTTAATTAAAGAACGTATATCATTTATATTTATAATGAAATACATATCCATATAGTCTTTATTATTGTATTTTTCGATGTTTTTATTGAACGTATTAACATTAATATCAGTCGCTTGCATAAAGGAATAGTCTGTCCCTACCATCGTAGTTTCCAAAAGAAAAGGTCTTTTTTTATCAGGATTAGCATAATACCCCAAATAGACGTGTCCTGGCTGAAAAACCATAAATGCTTCTATTCCTACTTTTCGCAAAGCACTACAGAGAAAAACTGTTCCATCGACACAATTAGCCTGTGTATTGTTCATCACTTCATCTGCAAATCGAATGTACTGACTTATCACATTAGGATTTGACGAATTATTACTTGTATCAGTTATGCTACTATATTTCACACCCTTAGAACGCAGTGTCAGGAACATCGCACGTACTTGATTTATAACATTCACGGCAACTGCATTCAAATTTTCTCCTTGATAACCAGTAAAAGCCTTTAAATCAGTTGTATTAAGAACATCTTTTAAGAAAACATCAATCACTGGGCTATCTTCGTTTACATAAGCTCCCATAAAATGGAACAACGGATACACTTTTCCCTGTAACTTAGCTACGAGTACACATTCATTGATAGATGTATAACGCACCTTTATATCCTTACTTCCGAGTTTATCCCCTGCTGTATTTCTACAAAAAAAAGTAAAATCAGCATACCCAGATTGTTTCATTTGCTTTAGAACATCATATTTCCATTTTATTTTTGGAGAAAAACTATTATGCCCTGTTGTAACTTCTTTAGTTATTTCTGTTTTATAATTTAAAGCAGTTTCTTCAATCACAACTTCAATAACTCCATTTTCTTCCGCTTCAAAATCAATATAGAAAAAATCAATTGCTTGATTTGTTTGTCGTTCCACCTCTGCTAATCCAAAAATGGCTGATGTGTAGATGGTATTTGCCAAATCTGCCTGAAATTGCACATTGAACGTACCTTTAACAGAAGAACCTTCTTTTCCCTCTTTTGAACAACTTACCAATAATATGCTCAAAAAGAACAAAATTATTTTCTTCATAGCACCTGTTTTTTGATTGAAGTTTAGCTCATACAATAACAAAATATTATTGAAAAAATAACGCAACAATAGTTTGCATCTTCATCTCTCATTGAAATAAAAGCAAAACTTCTCATCAATCAAAATATCTAAAAAACAGATACCTTTAATAACTTAGTATGTATGCTTCCCTTTTCAATGATTTGTAGTTAGTCCCATCTATAAACAATTTTTCATCACAAAAATATGTACAATATACATTGTAATCAATCCCTATTTCTGGGCATTTTAGAAGTTAATATTAGTTAATTTTTGTGTATTTTTTTAACATTTCTTTATTTTCTCCAAACCAAATGCCCATCACAAGGAATACCTCTATTTCCGCTTCTGGTTAGGGAGATGGCTCCACTGTTTTTATCGTCAAGATTATAGAGCTTCCCATTGGCAGGAATCACAGATATATAGCCAAATTTTCCGCCTACTGCTCCTACCCACGAGCCATCAGGATAATCGTGGTCACTCCACGCCATACCACGAGAGCCTCGCGAGGTAAAAGCAATGAATTTCCCGTCGGGGGAGAATGTAGGGAAACCTTCACCGTCCCAACTTGCCCAATCGTAAGTAGTACTGGTTGTGATTTGTTGGCGGTTGCTGCCATCGATGTCGCAAAGCCACAGATGTTTGTCCTTACAATATACAAACTTTGTTCCTTGTGGATTCACTCTGTACGAACCGCCTCCATCGGCAGAGCATACCTTTTGATACGTTTTATATCCGTCGGCAGGACTCATCTTGTAAACCGAATTGCCCACCTGTACGTATAACGTATTATCCAACGTCCAAACAGGTTTCCCCCAATCGTAATACTTTGTATTGGACGGATTGCAACGCCCTACTTCGTTATCTTTGTGTGCATCGATGATAATCGTAGGCATATCCGAATATCCCTGTCCTTGTAGTGCAATATACTTCTCATTAGGAGAAATAAAGGCATCAAGGGTGATTACATCTCCCCATTCGTATTCAAAATCGTGGATATTCTTACCGTCGGTTCTTACTTCTTGATGCGTTACAGAGTCGCTAATGCTCCTATATACAATACGTTTATGATTAAATCCTTGTACATCAAGGGTAAAAAGCACCTTTGAAGTATCCCACGACACATCATACGTTTGTAAAACTTGTGTCGAACTTACTTTTGCTACTTTTTCCGTATATTTATTATCCGTTAGATTATATACAGACACCTCGTCAGTAAACCGAATGAATAAATTTCCGCTAAGATTATGTGCTCCTGCACTTGATTCGCCTTCTTTGGAACAAGATGACAAGAAAGCCAATAACATTATTCTGAATAATAACATCATCTTTTTCATATTTATGCATTAAAGTTACTTTCTAAAAGATACCATTATGTAATGTTTCTGTTTGTAATGTGATGCCTCAGATTGTTTGTTTCTATCAAAGAAAGGGAAGTCAAAGTCTTTTTCTATCTCCAAATCATATTACTGAAATAACCTGCCACAGAATAACCATAATTGTCTTTAATCATTATGGCTCCGCTGGTGGGGTCTTTCAAATCATAGAGTTTGTTATTATCAGGAATGATAAATACATATCCATACGCTCCGCCAACTACAGTAACGTGAGGCAAACGTGGTTGCAAAGGGTCATAATCTGTCCACATCCGACCGATTGTAGGTGAACCTACAAAGGCGATATACTTCCCATCGGGTGAAAATACAGGCTGATACTCTCCGTCGGCTTTAGAACTTCCTGATGGCGGACTGGTGGTAATCTGTTGCAATCCACTTCCGTCAATATTCTGTATCCACAAATGATTTTTGTATCGGAAAGCAACTCGTGTTCCCTGCGGATTTACAGCCACATAACTCGCCCTATTACCATTATTGATGTTCAAAACCTGCTCTACTTGTGTTCCATAATCTTCTCTCCAGCGATACAGCACCCCTCTGATAGCAAAAAATAGCTCATTGTTAAGCGTCCAAACTGGTGTAGATTGGTACTCTAAATCCGCTTTAGAGGTATAAAACTCAGCTAAAAGTTTCCCTGTCTGTGTGTCTAACAAAAGTACTCCTCTGTCTTCCCAATAGTTGCCATCTACAGCAACGTATCTTTTATTGGGAGAAACCCGTATTGGGGCTTCGCGATAGAATTCTCCTTCGGGGCTAATACCATTATATTGATATTTGAAACTAAAGACATTACCGTTGGAAGGTATTCCATTGGGGTCGGAAATCGTACTGTACCACGTATATTATCCCTCAAAAGGTCTCATTATAAAAGTTTGCTTATCTTGATAGGAGTCAAAAGTACGGCTTGTACCTATCGACAATGCTATTTCTTTGCTTCCGTAGGAGAAATCATAACCTGTAACTCCTGGTCCTCTGTCCGTTTTGGTCACTTTAAAGAGCTTTCCTGTTTTAAAATCGTACGAACGAATGCCATCAGTAGCAAATTCGATGTATAATGTTCCGGGCAAATTATTTAATGACGATGCCCCACCTCCTCCATTGTCCTCTTTAGAACAAGAACTATACACCAATGTACATAAAAGACTTGTAAATATTATTAATATCTTTTTCATATTTATCAATTTTTATAGTTAAACTTTTACTCTTCTTGTCAGGATGAGCGAAGTCGAAGCCTTTTTCTTACTCACCAACTCGCTCAACGTGACAAATTAAATGATTTTACTGCTTAAATTTCTTGTTACTTGGTTCTTGAAAACTTGTTTCTTCCTTGCGCTTTAAGGTCTCCAAACTAAATGACCATCGCAAGGAATACCTGCAGCACCTTCAGGATTCTTCAAATAGATGGCTCCATTGTTCTTCTCATCAAGATTTCGTAATTTTCCGTCTGCAGGAATAATGCACAAATACCCGAAACGACTGCCTGTTACGTTTATATCCAAATCAGCATCTGTCCACCCAGCTCCCGTGGTTCCAGTTGTGGTAAAAACAATATGTTTGCCATCGGGTGAAAATGCTGGACGAGCATCTCCCTTGTAGTTTTTCTTTCTAGAAATATCATAAGTAGTAATTTGTCGCATATCGCTTCCGTCTGAATTGCACATCCATAAGAAATAATCTTTACGAAAAACAAACTTTGAACCATCAGGACTTACTGCCAAATAACTTCCGCCTTTAATATTGGAAATGATTTGCTGAGCATCAGCATATTCTCCGTCGGGGGCACACTTCCAAACACTATTGCCAATGCGAAAATACAACACGTTTTGAGCGTCCCATACGGGTTTTTCGTGATAATCCAACGCTTCCTTAGGGTCTGTCCATTCGCGTACTATTCTACCTTTGGCATTAACAATAACGATTGGCATCTTTGCCCAACGTTGTGGCTCAAGTGCAAAATATTGTTCGTTGGGAGCAATGATAGGTTGTGTATCTCCAATTTTATCCCACTCGATGGTTACATTAATAAGATTTCTGTCATCATCAACTTTTGCCATTTTTTCTCCCATATCACGAAGTACAAAACGCTGTACATCTGAATCCCAAGTTTCTGATGCAATCATATATTTCTTTCCGTCCCACGACACATCAAATCCTTTTTTAGTAGAACTTGAACCTATCAGAAATACTGATTTATTATAATTTCCGTTAAAAAGTGTGTATTTACCTACTTTACCTGCAAATTGCCAATGTATCGTTCCTGAAAGATGACTTGCCGAAGTATTTCCTTCTCCCCCATCATCTTTACTGCACGAAGCTATTAACAGACTGAATATGTAGAATAACATCACGTACATCTTTTTCATATTATTCTTAAATTTATTTTTTACGATTTTGAAGTTCTTATTATTTGATTATCAAAACCTTTCACTTTCTATTATCGAACTGATTGAAGTCGAAGCTCCCTCTCATCACCCATAGACTTCGCTAAGAGTGGTGAATCAAATAATTTTAACTTTAAATTCTTGATTTTTTACTTATTCCTTGTTTATTCTTTTTGGAAATAGGTGTATCCATCTACCACGATGGTAGCGTCATCTCCTTTTGTAGAAGGTCTCCCGTAGAAGAAACTATGTGTAGAAGTCGTGCCGTTACTGTATCGGAGAGTTAGATTTCCGTCGGAAATGGTGTACGTTCCGACGTATTTTTGCCCTGAATAGCTGCCACTTCCTATGCCACTTCCCGAGGTTTGAGTGAAAGCACTTTTATCATTGGAGAACTTACCATTACCATCAAAATACAGATAGCCACTCACCCCTGAAGCTGAAAAATTACCTGCAGCATCAAGCACTGCAATATTTTGAAACTTGTAGCCACTGGGCGGAATCTGATTGACAAATTCTACTTTGAACATAAAATAGGCTCCATCAGCTAACATATAGCTATAGTTGTCCATATATTCATAGTACGATTTCTCACCTGATTTACTCGTAGTGGTAAGTTTATTACCTTGAATGGTGTAGTTTCCGTCAACTCGAGTTTTCCAATCGCTCTTGCGAAGTCCTTCGGTGTATGTTCCGTCATCTCGAAGGTAGATAGCAAGGTCATATCTACTTGAACCGATAAACCAAATACCTGCATAAACGCCCGTTCCAGGCTTGGTAGCGTTAGTTCCAGTATTAGTATCTCCCGAAGAACTTCCTTCTTTCTTGAAAACCATATCAAAAGCTCCAGCCCCTGTTCCATAAGTGAACTGCAAAGTAGTGTTGTTATCACTAAATTGTATAGGAAACTCTATTTCTTGCCCATTTTGAGAGATGAAATATTTTCCGTTACGTTTCGTCCAAGTTCCTGATTCGGTAGAACTATCACAATCCGTGGAATTTTGCGACTTCAAAGCAGAGAAAAATAATTCAAAGTTTGTTGCCCCTACGGTAAGTTTAGAATTTTTAAAACACGGCAATTCAGGTCTTGTAACATCAACCACCTGCCCATTTTGAACGATGGCTTTAAGATTCCAAACACCTTGAAAAGGTTCACTTGCTTCGCTTTCTTTCCCACACGAAGCAAAGCAAACCATAACCAAAAGTAATTTAATTTTCTGATTAAGTCTTTTTAAGTTTTTCATTGTTTGTAATTTTTAAGTTCTTTTTCTAATTTCAAAAAACGATTTGTTTTTAACCTCAACATCAGCACTTTCACAGCGTGATTCAACACAAATGAGGTAGTTCATCAAGTAATTTTCTTTTGTTATCTTTTTTATAATACAAAATTAGTAATCGGGAATTTGTATGTCAATCCCCTTTTTTAGGTATTTTTTACACTAATTTACTTTTTTTCTTCTATTTCTATTTTTTATTACTATATTTATGCCGTAAAAAATCATCAATAACTTTGTTTAAGTATTTCAAAATACTAATTTTAGCTGTAGTCACTCTGAGTTTTTCAATGTTGAAAGCTCAAAGGGTGGAAAGGTTACGTCAAGCAGTAAATGAAGCCTCATCTAACAGAGAAAAGTTCTATATACTAATGGAACTTGCGAATATTTTATCGGAAACTGACACTACACAAGCTCTCAAAACACTTCGGGAGGAAGCATTCCAATTAGCAGAAGGAGAACCTTATTTGGAAGGAATTTACTACTTCAATAAAGCAGGTATTTACTTTGATTATGACCATCAAAAAAGTCAAAAACTTTACCAAAAAGCCAATGATTATTTAAAATGGTACACTACGGAAGAGGCTTATCGGTATCGTGCAAGGCTGTGGCACAATTACGGAGTTTTAGAGCAATACAACGACCGAGAATATAATCTTCTGAATATTACGTTGGAATATTGCATTCCTTTTGCTGAAAAATCTGGTGATTCTGACCTTCTGATGGGATATTTTACAGATGTCGGTATGATTTTGGGCAACAATAAGGAATATGACAGGGCTTTGGAATACTATCAGAAATCTTTGGATCAGGCTCAAAAAGAAGACAAAGAAAATGAGGCTCTTCTGTGGACTTACTTGAATATGTTCGATGTATATTTGGAAAAGAAAGATAAAGAATATATGTCTGATTTATACAATAAAACCGTTTCGCTCTGGAGGCAATATCCCAAAAGTAAACTTACTGGATTTGTTTATCTAAATGAAGCTCGTTATTTGGCTACTATCGGAAAAACAGAGGAAGCTCTTGAAAGTATAGATATAGGACTTAAATTTACTTCAAAAAATAATATTCCGTGGGACCAAAATTCTTTAGAATATGAAAAAGTTCGCATTCTTAAAATGTTAAACCGATTTGATGAAGCAAAACAAATAACACAAAAACTCCTAAAAACCTCCATAAATAAAACCATCAAAAAGAATCAAATACGATTAATTTATGACCTTGCTAATCTGGAAGCCAGACTTGGCAATCACAACAACGCTTACGATTTGATGATAAAACACGACATTCTGAAAGACAGCCTAATGGAAGAAAACAGAAAAAAAATGTTTGCCGATATGGAGATGCAATATCGTACTGCTGAAAAGGAAAAAGCCATCATACAACTGGAAAACAAAAACAAATTAAATCAAATCCTGCTTTATGGGGGAATTTCTCTTTTCGGAGTTATAACTGCTTGGGTTTTATATGCTTGGAATGTAAATCGTAAACGTACTAAAAAAGATTTCTTGTTACGCAAACAACAGCAAGAAATTGAAATTACACACGCTCTGATGGAAGGTGAGCAACAGGAACGTAATCGATTGGCACGTGAGTTACACGACGGATTGGGCGGACGCATCACAGGAATAAAAATGAATGTGGAAATATTGTCTCAAAATTATGAGAAAAAAGAAGAATTACAAAAAATTGTAAAACAATTAGATATCGCAATTGTTGAGCTGAGAAACACTGCCCACAATTTAGACCCTTCAGCTCTGCAAAAGTATGGTTTACAAACTGCTATATCCGATTTTTGCCAATCCTTACAAAATGAAAAACATAATATTAAAATCTACACAAACGGGCTTTCAGATCTACAAGACAAAAAATGGCAATTATCCGTTTACCGAATTGTACAAGAATTGTTAACAAATGCCGTAAAACACTCCCAAGCCTCTGAAATACAACTACAAGCCACATTTAAAGACAATCTCCTTCTTATAGAAGTCGAGGACAACGGAAAAGGTTTCGATCCCAAAAGTATTTCAAGAAATATGGGACTAAACAATATCGAAGCTCGTGTAAATTATCTTGGAGGAAAAATGGAAATTTACTCGGAAGAAGGAATTGGAACTACCATAAATATAGAATGTAAAATATAAATAATTATGATACGAATTATTATATGCGACGACCACCCTATAATTAATGAGGGACTACAAAGCTTCATCACTACACATCCGTTGATGGAAGTTGTAGCTACAGCATCAAATATCAAACAACTTGACGAAGTTTTAAAAAATGTTATCACTGATGTTCTACTGCTTGACATTAATCTTCCTGACGGAAAAGCTTCTGAAATATGCTTTAACATCAAGCAGAACTACCCCAATATAAAAATTTTGGGACTTAGTAATATTGACGACCCTTTCGTTATTCAACAGATGATAAATGACGGAGCTTCAGGCTATTTGCTTAAAAGCAGTCCAATGGCTGAAATTGAAGAAGCTATACTTCAAATTTACGATGGAAATAGTTATTTAAGTAAACAAATTATTAATCTTTTAATGCCTTCTGAAAGCAATTCCGAAGAAATTCCCATTATTACACGACGTGAAAGAGAGGTCTTAAAATATCTTTCCGAAGGGCTTTCTTCTGCACAGATAGCTGACAAAATGAATATTAGCCCATTAACAGTAGATTCACATCGCAAAAACTTGATGCAAAAATTCAATGTAAATAAAACGGTAAATCTACTACAAAAAGCAAAAGGACTCGTTTAATCATTCATAAGAATTTGAACAATCAGTATTATTGTCCTGTGCGTATGGCTTCAACAGGGTCTAATCTTGCTGCACTCAACGCGGGAATAATCCCTGAAACTAAGCCAACTACAAATGAAACTCCAAGACCAATAACAATATTTTTCAAAGAAAGTATAAACTCAAATTCTTCTATCATTTGTGAAGCAATCGAAGTTCCGAGCCATACAAAGAGTAGACCTAAAAGTCCGCCAATCAAGGCTAAAAGTACAGCTTCAAACAAAAACTGAAACAATATAAAATGCTTTTTTGCCCCCAATGATTTCTGTATCCCGATAAGATTTGTTCTTTCCCGAACGCTGACAAACATTATATTAGCAATCCCAAAGCCACCAACCAAAATCGAAAATCCACCAATAATCCACCCAACCAAATTCATCATACCTATAGTTTGGTCAATCATATCTGTAAAGGTGGACATTTTATTAATGAAAAAGTTATTAATCTCTTCAGTCTTTAAGCCTCTGTATCTTCTAAAACGCTGTACAAGAACATCTTCAAATTCTTGCATATTAACTCCTTTTTTAGGCTTTATGGCAATTCCGCTGGGAACTCCTTGTGTTCCTGTATTCATAAAACTTCGTACAAATGTTGATAATATAAATACCTTATCATCACTTTCCGACATTGGTCCATATTTTTTAAGAACGCCAATTACCTTCATTTTCTTCCCAAAATAACGCACCTCTTTACCTAAAGGATATTCATCTTCAAAAAGTTGTTTAGCAATCTGATGTCCTAAGACGATAACTGGTGTTCCCACATTTGATTCGGACTCACTCATCAAGCGTCCGTATTCAACTTTAATATCTTCAATATCAACAATCTCTGAAGTAGCAGCACTTGCAGGAACATTTTCAATAGTTTTTCCTTCGTATTTTATAGAAGAACTTACTCCAAAAATTACATAAGATATAGCTTCCACATTGGGAATTTCTTTTTTCAAAAACTCATACTCTTGATATGTAACCTGCGGAAAATTAAGCCGTTGCCAACGAGGAACATCGGTAGGACCAAACGAAAACTTTGATACGTACATAGAATTTTTGTCCAACCCTGAAAGATTTTCTTGTATATTTCTATTTAAAGAATCAACTGCCGACAACACTGAAATAATCGAAAAAATTCCTACTGTAACACCCAAAAGTGATAAAAATGTACGAAGTTTATTATCTCGTAACGACTTCAGTGCGAAGTTGAAACTCTCTTTTAACAATTGCAGATATATAAACATAATTTTAATCAATAGGTTTTATTATCCGTCAAAAAACTTTATTTTTGTAGCCAAATATAAGATATTTTTCTAATGAAACTCACAAAACAAGCCAAATCTGCTTTAATTTCTGTTTTTGATAAAACAGGATTGAAACCTATTATTCATAAAATGAATAGCTTAGGAATTACTATCTACTCAACAGGAGGAACTGAATCTTTCATCAAAAACTTAGGAGTCGATGTTATTCCTGTGGAAACTGTTACCGAGTATCCTTCCATTTTTGGTGGACGAGTAAAAACCTTACACCCAAAAATTTTCGGAGGAATTTTGAACAGACAAGACAACGACAGCGATGTTTCAGAAATGATACAATACGCTATCCCTCAATTAGATATCGTAATTGTGGACTTGTATCCATTTGAAAAAACTGTAGCCAGTGGAGCCATAGAAAGCGATATCATTGAAAAGATTGATATTGGAGGAATTTCCTTAATACGTGCCGCAGCCAAAAACTTCAAAGACGTTTTATGTGTTTCTTCTGTAGAGCAATATCCTGATTTACTTGATATTTTAGTGAATTCTCAAGGAAAGACCACTTTAGAACAACGTAAAAATTTTGCGGCTAAAGCAT
Source organism: Capnocytophaga cynodegmi (assembly GCF_002302475.1). NCBI lineage: Bacteria > Pseudomonadati > Bacteroidota > Flavobacteriia > Flavobacteriales > Flavobacteriaceae > Capnocytophaga > Capnocytophaga cynodegmi. The sequence goes on along the minus strand of NZ_CP022378.1, from coordinate 2,051,882 downwards.
TTCAAGTTTCTTCTCACTATGATACAGCTATTTTCAATTATTTCAACCAAACGGAAGAAATAACTACATTGAAAATCAGTGAAAATAAAGGTCAGATACTCCGATACGGGGAAAATCCACATCAAAAAGGATATTTCTATGGAAATTTCGACAATTTATTTGAAAAATTACACGGAAAAGAACTTTCGTATAATAACCTATTAGATGTCGATGCTGCTATAAATCTTATTTCGGAATTTAAGCACGACGACCCTACATTTGCTATTCTAAAACACAACAACGCTTGTGGAGTAGCTACACGAAAAAATATTCAGGAAGCGTATGCAGCGGCTTTAGCGGGAGATCCCGTTTCTGCCTTTGGTGGAATTTTGGTGTCAAACACAAAAATTGATTCAGCTACAGCCAGTGACATTAATTCTTTATTTTTTGAAGTAATTATCGCTCCAACCTATAGCGATGAGGCTTTGGAAATACTAAAAGAAAAGAAAAATCGTATCATTTTAACTCAAAAGAACATCAATTTACCTGAAACTTCAATTCGAAGCTGTTTGAATGGTTATTTGGTTCAAGATAAAGATTTAAAAACAGATACTGCAGAAGACATCAAGTACGTTACAAACCAAAAACCAAATGAAGAAGCTCTTGAGGACTTATTTTTTGCTTCAAAAATTTGTAAACATACCAAATCAAACACAATTGTTTTAGCCAAAAACAAGCAACTTTTAGCAAGTGGAACTGGGCAAACAAGCCGTGTTGACGCTTTGCGACAAGCTATTGAAAAGGCTCAATCTTTTGAATTTGACCTAAGTAATGCTGTTATGGCAAGTGATGCTTTCTTCCCTTTTCCTGACTGTGTAGAAATAGCAGATAAAGCAGGAATTACATCAGTTATTCAACCCGGTGGTTCTATCAAAGATCAATTGACGATTGATTATTGTAACGAGCATAATATGACTATGGTAGTTACAGGAACACGACATTTCAAGCATTAATTTTTTCACAAAATATATAAAAAAAAGCCCGATTGAAGTCGGGCTTTTTTTATTTCTAAATGTATTTTTATTTTTTCTTTCCTTGACTCATTTTAGCTGCTAAGATAACCGCATTACGTGCATTTACCATAGTTCCTGCAGAAGACAATTCCGAAAAATCTACTTTCTTTCTATCTTCAGTTTCTCCCACATATACCTGAAGTTTAGGAGTAACCCCTGATTGCATAATCACTTTTTTCACCTGTGAAGCGGTCAAATTTGGGAAATAAGAACGAATTAATGCAGCCAAACCTGCCACTTCAGGAGAAGCCATTGATGTTCCTTGCAAAAATTTATAACTATTACTTGGAGCAGTAGCCCAAATTTTTACTCCTGGAGCAAACACGTCTACATTTCTTTTTCCATAGTTTGAAAACGAAGCAATCAACTTATCATTAAATTCATAGTTCAAAGCCCCTACAGTAAGGAAGTTATCTGAAATTTCTTTCAATTCTACCTCATCATTTGGATATGTTTGCTCTACGTCAATATCTTTACTATCATTCCCCGCTGCGTTCACAATCAACACATCTTTTGATGCTGCATATCTGATAGCTTCATAAACTTTATCCTTATGAGGAGAAAATCCTTTTCCGAAACTTGTGTTAATTACCTTTGCTCCGTTATCAACCGCATAACGAATTGCTAAAGCGATATCCTTATCGTACTCATCACCATCAGGAACAGCTCTTATAGCCATAATGGCAATGTTATCTGCAACTCCGTCCATTCCCACATTATTTGCACGTTGAGCACCAATAATACCAGCCACGTGAGTACCGTGTAGCGACCCCTCCAAATCAGGACCTATCACATTATTATTTCCGTATCCTATCTTACTGAAGTCATTCTCATCATCTTTAAGAATATCCTTACGAGGACTAAATTCTAGATTCAAATAATAATTTAATTTTGTTGAATAATGGTTAAGAGCTCCTTTTAACTCCTCTTTGATAGCTTCAGAATCTCCCACACGTTCAAGGAGTTGTTGCATAAACTCAACATACTGAGCTAACATATTATCAGTAGTTTGAATTTTAGCCACATCATCAGATGTGTATTTATCTTTCTTAAGCTCCTTTTTCAAAATATCGTCCGCGGACAACACCATTTGATTGAGTTGTTCAAAGTATTCTTTTTCTGCGAAAGCTTCCTCATATTGTTTTTCATATTCAGTTTTAGCTCTCTGATAATCAGGATTGCTTTTATCTCCCGATTTATAAATACGAGTAAGCTCCATATTTTCTTGGTTAATGTCCCCCAAGAAATTCCAGCCGTGAATATCATCTACATAACCATTTTTATCATCATCAATGTTATTGTTAGGAATTTCATTAGGATTCACCCAAATAACATTCTTCAAATCTTCGTGATTGATATCAATCCCTGAGTCAATTACTCCTACAACAACTTTATTACTTGTTTTAATGCCTTTCAACAACTCATAAGCTCCTGATAATCCAATACCTGGAAAAGAAGTAAGATCTTTATGAGGCCAAACTTTTAATTGATCATCAGAAATTTTTTCTGTTTGTTTTGGCAACATATCTGGCACTACATCTGGACTTGCTGATGCAATTTTTGATAAAGGACTGGCACACCCTACCAATATCGCTCCTGAAAATGCTAATAAAAATGGTTTTCTAATATTCATTTGTAATATATTTATACGATTTAATCTAAAAAACAACTGGTGCAAAGGTAAATAAATTTAAATAAAGCACAAAAGAAGAACACGTTTTTATTCCTGCCTTTTATAAAAATGGCACAACTATTGATTATAGTACAACGATGAGATTTCTATAATTACTTAAATAACTGATTATGAAACGATTATTATTTTTTGGTTTTATTATTATATTATTTTTGAATAGCTGTTCTGTTCGTGATGAATATGATAATGATAGACTTACATTGTATGATTTTTTACATTCCTATGATTTGTGGTTTGTAAATGTTGATGCTACACGTGGCAGTGAACGAATTCCTTTTTTACAGAAAGCCTTTACCATAACTTTTGACAGGAATACTATACTGGCTAACAACAACTTAGTAGGAATTGGAAGCATCGGAAGGGGTTACGGACGTGTAATAGGAAACTTCTTTACTACTGATATGCACCTAACATTTCATCACGATAGAGATGGTTCTTATCGTTTTAAAATTGTACAAGTTTCCCCAAATCAAATTGATTTATACGATGTAGACTCGAATTCGGTTTACAGATTGGAAGGCTATTACAAACGTGACTTCAACTACGATCAATTGTTCTTTGAAAATATGCGTTATTTTTTGCAAGAATACAACTTCTGGGAGAAAACATATACCAGCCGAGAAGGTGCGGCAAACCCATTTGATAATGAGAATTTCATTAAGTTCTACAGTCTAAACGGAGATTACTTTTTTGAAACTTCAGAACACCCAAATCATATAACACCACTTTTCAGAGGATTATACAACATTGAAAACATACGAAATACAAACAACGTAAAAATATTAGATCTGAATTACAGAAATGAGACAGAAAGTTTTGAAATTCGCATTTTGAACGATTCTGAAATTGAGCTTTATCACATAAATTCGCGAACAACATATCGTTTTCGAGGAGTACAAAATATCGTTTACAAAAAATTAAAAGAGTAAAAATAAAAAGGGAATCGTTTAAAACGATTCCCTTTTTTAATTATAAATTTTCCGCTATTCTAAACTTATAATTATAAACTCACTTCTTCGGTTGGCTTGATGTTCTTCAGGTGTACATTTCACTCCATTAGAGCAATGGTTGGTAAGTTGTGTTTCTCCGTAACCTTTTCCTGTTATTCTACTAGCATCAATGCCATTATCAATAATCCATTTAACAGTTGATTTTGCTCTCCTATCAGACAAAGCCAAGTTATAACTATCTGAACCTCTACTATCTGTATGCGAGCGAACATCTATTTTCATATTTGGATATTCTTTCATAACCTCCAAGATTTTTGCTAATTGTACTGATGCATCATAACGAATATTTGATTTATCAAAATCAAAATAGATGTTTTCTATCTTGAATACTTTCGCTAAATCGTCTCCTTCTGTTACTTTTATAACTCTTGGTTTTAGCAGGATTTCATAATGAATTTCTTTTCCTTTGCCTTTCATTTCCACTTTCACCTCTGCCGTTTCATATCCTTCTTTTTCTCCTTTCAGATAGAAATGTGAATCCTGGCAATTTATAAATTCTTCTCCAAAGGCAAATCCTCCTGCTGGATCACTGGCTTCTGTTTTTAACAAATCCATTTTTTTACCAGACAAAGAAACTGTGGCTCCTGAAATAATTTCCATAGTTTCCGAATTTTTAACTACTCCTTTCAGAATCTTGTTACAAGTGAAATTCAAAGGAATACGCTCATAAAATCCGTAAATATCATCTTTTCCTTTTCCTCCTGTACGATTAGAAGTTAGAAAACCTACTTTTGATTCTTTATCTATCACAAAACAAAAATCATCATCTACGCTATTACCTGGTTCACCAATGTTTATAACCCTTGAAGTAGTTCCATTATCATATAATTTCGTGGCAAAGATATCTAATCCTCCCAATCCTGGGTAACCATCTGAGGAATAATACAATACATTATCTTTTGAAATAAAAGGGAAAGATTCTCTTCCGCTTGTATTAATAATATTCCCAAGATTTTCAGGCTTCCCGTAACCATTCTTTAATATTTCTACTCGAAATATATCAGAACTACCCAAAGTTCCTGGCATATCAGAAGCAAAATACAAATATTTTTCATCTGGGCTCAATGCCGGATGAGCTACACTATAAGTATTGCTATTAAATGGCATCTCAACAATATTTCCCCAATTTCCTCTATCATCTTTGGTAGCTCGTAATATTTTAAGTAGGATGGTATTTTCTGAATCCATTCTTACTTTTTTATTCACATAATTATTTCGGGTAAAATAAACTGTTTTACCATCTTTTGTAAATACAGCTGTGGATTCATTGAATTTTGTATTGATTTTTGATGAAAAAAGTGTCTTTTTTGATAAACTAATACTATCACGGTTTGCCTCATACAAATCATAGAAACTCTCTCCTGTCCATTTTGAAACAGGTTTAATCAAACTTGTATTACTCGCAGCGAAAATTACTTTATCACCATAAAAAGCGGTTCCATATTCAGAATGTTCTGTGTTTACTCCTGTTTGAAGTAGCTCTAATCGATTGGAATTCTCCTTTATTTCCTCTCTATAATCTTTGTGTTCCTCAAACAATATGGCACGTGTATCATCTGCTCCTGTAATTTCTACAAACTTACTCATCATTTGGTCTGACTCAGCATATTTCCCCAATGATTTCAACGACAATGCATACCTATAATAATATTCTGGCTGTACCTTATATTCCTTGTTTTCGAAAAGTTTCTCATACCAAGTAGAAGCTTTATCGTACTCAGCATTGAAATAATATGAATTCCCAAGCCTTTCAAGTAACTCTTGGTTTACAAACCCTTTTTTTGCAATATTTTCATAGATTTTGATTGCATCTATATAAGCGTAACTTTTGTACATCTCATTGGCTTTTTGCATTTGTTTTTCTTGTGAAAAAACCAACAAAACATTGCTAAACAACGCTATTGCAAGTATGTACATTTTGTAATTCCTCATTTTCATTTCTTTAATGATAAAATTAAGATTGATGTAACAATTTTCTTAGAAGAACCTTGGAGAAACCACCTTTTTGTGAGCTTTCACTAGTTCGTAACGCAAGAAAATTTCGTGTGAACCTGAATTATATCTTGATAATTCTGTAGTTTCGAAATCATATCCATAACCAATAAACCATCGGTCATTTATCTGGAAACCTGCCATCGCACTCACTGCCGCTGACCATCTCCAAGCTGCACCCAAAACAAACTTTTCATTAAACATAAAGTTTGCTGAAACATCTAACTGAAACGGAGCTCCATAGGAAACTTTACTAAGTACTGCAGGTTTGAACTTGGTATTTTCTGTTAAATCGAACACATATCCACCTATCAAGTAATAATGTTGAGAATTTTTCAAAACAGATACTTCTCTATTTTGATCATTTCTTCTGAAAACTTCCGTTTCCAAAAGATTTGGAACAGAGAAACCTAAGTAATACTTATCTGAATACCAGAAAAGTCCAGCCCCAACATTAGGTCTGAAAATACTATTATCGCCAGTAAAGCTATAATCTTGACCATCGTATAAATGCAATTTATTAACATCTAATTGGAAAAATCCAGCAGAACCTTTCAGACCAAAAGCTAATTTTGAATTTTCAAAATTCAACGTATATGAAAAATCCACCAAAAATGTATTATCTTGCTGAGGACCGATTGATTCGTGAAATAATGAAACCCCCAACCCCACATTTTTATCTCTAATAGGTGTGTGATAACTCAATGTTGCTGTTTTCGGAGCGCCTTCCAGCCCCACCCACTGCGTTCTATACAAGCCAAAGAAGCTACCAACATCTCTTGAACCTGCATATCCTGGGTTAAACATCATTGTGTTGTACATATACTGTGTGTATTGTGATTCTTGCTGAGCAAAAACACCTGTACATAGTAGTAACATTAACATTAAAAAAGCATTACTTTTCCTCATTGTATAATATATTTATATGTTTATTGTCTTATATGTCATCTATTTCAATAATTTTCGAAAAACCCGAGTGATTTAAAAACACTGGAGCTTTTCGATATATTTATCTAATTTTTAATGTACAACCAACTTCCTTTTCTCTTCGTCTGATTGTTTTTATCTACATATTCTATTATGTAATAATATGTTCCTTGTGGTAATTTCTCAGGAGCCTCTATAGTTACACGTCCGTTAGATAATCCTCTGAAGACTTTTGTAGTATTGTTATATCCCTGAGCTTCAAACACCTTAACACCCCAACGATTGTAAATTCTTACGGTATTATTCGGATATCCTTCAATACCCTTAATATAGAATATATCATTTGAACCATCATCGTTGGTAGAAATTGCATTATAAGGTATTATATCTCCTCCTGCTACTACCTCTATTGTAACTGTAGCATTCGAACAATTACCAGCTGCATCACAAAGTTCATACACAAAAGTATCTGTACCAACAAAACCTGGATTCGGAGTATAGGTAATTGTATCATCAGATGGGTCATTTGGTGTCCCCCCATCGTTCACTTGCACACTGCCTCTTGACGGATCACTCACAACTGAAACTCTTCCTGTTGTTGGAACATTTTGGTCGTTTTCCAAAATATTTACCACTACAGGAGTATTTATTTCTGTAGTTGCAGAATCATCATTTGTCTTCGGAACATCTAAAACGACTACTGTTACATTCGCTTGATTGCTACAATTTGTAGGATTTGCTTTTTCACAAATTGTGTAGGTCAATGTGTACGTACCTACTGGCGTATTTGGTAGTACCACAACCATTCCATTAGCGGTATCAATGTATATATTCGTGTTTGGTGTAGTAGGATTTGAAATAGTAACTGTTCCTAAAGTTGCTGTCACTCCTTCAATCGTATCATTTACCAACACAGATGTACTTACGGTTCCCCCAATGGTTGTATATATTGGGTACATTGTATAGTCATCATCATTTGCCACAATTGGCGATGCTGTTACTAATACGGTAACCGTGGTTGTTTCACAATTTGTAGGATTTAAAACCTCACAGATTGTGTAGGTCAAGGTATACGTTCCTGCTGGTGTATTTGGTGCTATTGTGATAGTTCCGTCTGTATTTGGTGTAAATCCATTCGGAGGAGTAGCTCCCCAAGTGAGCGTAACATCAGAAGGATTTAAAGGAGTTCCGTTCAACTTGTCATTGGTTAGAACACTTGGTGTATTTCCGCCATCAGTTCCACGGATTGGTGTTCCACTAAAGTCATCTGGAACAGCTTCCAAATCTGTCGGATTTACCACAACTGTTGCTGTTGCTGTATCACAATTCGTTGGATTTAATTTCTCACAAATACGATACACAATAGTATAAGTTCCTGCTGGTGTATTGGCTGGTACATTAACATCACCTGTATTTGTGTTCAAAGTAGGAATATTTGGATTGCCATTAATTGGTGAGGCAGGTGTAACCACAGAAATATCAACATTTGTGATTGTTGCTGAAACATTACCTAAAGTATCTGTACCATTTCCGTTATCAGAAAGCACGTTACCTGCTGTTCCTCCTGTAACTCCTGTGATAGGTTTGAAAGTATCATCTTTAGCATCTATTACATCTGGAACTATAACCACTGTAACTGTGGTTGTTTCACAATTTGTAGGATTTAATTTCTCGCAAATTGTGTAGGTCAAAGTATATGTACCTGCTGGGGTATTTGGCACTATTGTAATTGTTCCGTCTGTATTTGGTGTAAATCCATTCGGAGGAGTAGCTCCCCAAGTGAGCGTAACATCAGAAGGATTTAATTGAGTTCCGTTCAATTTGTCATTGGTTAGAACACTTGATGTGTTTCCTCCATCAGTTCCACGAATTGGTGTTCCACTAAAGTCATCTGGAACAGCTTCCAAATCTGTTGGACTTACCACAACTGTTGCTGTTGCTGTATCACAATTCGTTGGATTTAATTTCTCACAAATACGATACACTATGGTATAAGTTCCTGCTGGTGTATTTGCTGATATGTTAACTTCACCTGTATTCGTGTCCAAAGTAGGTACATTTGGATTACCATTAATTTGTGAGGCGGATGTGACCACAGAAATATCAACATTTGCAGTTGTTGCTGCAACACTACCTAAAGTGTCTGTACCACTTCCATTATCAGAAAGTACACTACCTGCTGTTCCTCCTGTAACTCCAACAACAGGAGCAAAAGTATCATCTTGTGCATTTATTGTCTGAGCTGTAACTACAACCACTACATTTGCTGTATCGCAAATAGTAGATTTTGTACAAATCTGATAAGTGATTGTATATGCTCCCGCCGGAGTACCCGCTGGGACACTTACATTCCCAGTTGCAGGATCAAGAACTGGAACATTTGAGCTTCCTCCTATTGGTGTTGCTTGAGTAGTTACAGTAATAGTAACGTCTGAGATTGGGATGTTTGGGATACCATTAAGAGTATCATTTGTAAGCACATTTACAAGGTTAGAATTTCCTGTTGCTCCATCAACTGGAGAACTACTCATATCATCATCATTTGCTTCAATTGTACTAACGACAACTGTAACTGTAGCCGTATCACAATTTGCAGTAGTAACCCCATTCTCGCAAATTTCATAAGTGAATGTATATATACCAATAGGAACATTATTACCAATACTAACACGACCATTAGTAGGGTCCAATGTAATTCCTATTGGCATAGTACCTGATGAGAGAGTTACCTCTCCCACATTCGTACCAATAACAACAGGATTCCCGTTCAAGGTATCATTATTGATCACTGTTTGTGTAGTAGTGCTTCCCACCGGAATCGTTCCAAAATCGTCATCTACAGCATCTATAACGTTACAAGTAATTAGTGTCACAGTAACCTCTGCACGAATTCCTTCACATCCTCCCACAACATCAGCAACATAATATGTTCCCGTATTCAAAGCCTGAGTACCTGAAAGAGGTGTTCCTCCTGTGGGTACATCATACCACCTGTAATTTGATCCCTTAGGTTCCAAATTAGATATAGTTGGTAAAGTATTACTACAAAAAGTTTGTGCTAGCACTGCTGGTGCCGAGGGAGCAGGATTAACTGTTACCGTCACCTCTTGTGATGCTTCACAACCATTGGCTCTCCTTATGGTCAACGTATAACTATATGTCCTTGCTACTGTTATTTTCGTTCCAGTATAGGTAAATGTTGGATTTTTGGTGGTAACTCCCGATAAATAGTTCATAGCATCAGAATCAGAAGATGTCCAATTATATGAAACGTAATTCTGTGGAGCGTCTGGGTTATACTCAAATTGCTTTGTTTCCAATTCACAAACTATGATTTTTTCAACTAATCCAGAAATTGCCGTTGGCGAAGGAACTTTTACATCGGACATATCACATAAACAATGATTTTCTGTTGACAAAATTTTAGCTCTCAAACGACATATTTGCTCTTGTGATAACTCAATCACTCCTTGTAGGCCAGTTATTGTGGTATTCCCCGTAAAAGTTTGGTTTGCTAGAATAATGTTTCCCAAAGTGTTTTCATTTTCATCCACTTTGCCATTATTATTAGTATCATCAAATAGTGATACTTTTAAGCTTCCTGAATAAGCAATGTTTGAAATATTTTCTAAGTCAAATTGTATTGTAAGTTCCTCTTTGTTATTTTTTACTTGTGAATTTGTTGTTATATTTTTAATTAACAACGAAGCTCGATCAGCTTTTATTGCTAGACTTTTTACCTCAGAAGTTGCTGTTGTTATGTTGGTACAAGCATTACCGCCAGGACAAGGTACTGAACCAACTGTATCTACGGTATAGTATTCAATCTTTGCTTCTGTTCCACAATTGGTTGCTTTCTCTCCATCAGGCTGTTTCAAAGTAAATTGATAAGTAAACCAATTGTCATTAGCCATATCTTTAGGTACTCTGATTCGATATTCAATACCACCAGAAGGTAACACTGTTCCGTTAACATCTTCAAGTACCACATCTGTCAAACTGAAGGTTCCTGATTGTGCTTTTGTACTAAATGAATTTGCAACCATTTTAAATCCTTTAGGAACGCGTATCACAACTCTACCACCTTCTCCGGTAGTTACTCCTGAAGTAGCAGAAATACTATGTCTACCCTCATAAACAGCACCAGAAGCACAATTATTAGCATCACCACTACTATACGTAAGCGTATTAACTACTTTGTAATTAGCTTCTGCAACTCCATCAATTGCTGCAGTAATGGCGTTATCACGAGTTCCCTCAAGTGCTCCCCCACAAGTGTTTTTTCCTAACACCTCCATACCGAAGGTAGAACCTCCACGAAAATCACAATCAGGTTTCACGTTCACACGTACACGCACTTTACGTCTGTTTTCATCACTTGTGGATTCTCTTCCCAAAAGAACTTGACCAGTTGGTAATAAATCATACACCACTGATCCACCTTCGTCACGTGAAGTTAAAGTACTCGGCGATATAGCATTAAACGGATAATAAATTTCAACACCGGCAATAGTAACACCTACCTCTTTAGCAATTGATATTCTAGGCTCAACAACATCTCCATCTCCACCACTATTAATCTCATACTCGTACCAATTGTCAGCACACATATGTAATCTTGCACGTGTTTGGTCCTGCGGATCTGGATTGGGCGTAGTTGTTCTTTTAAGCTGAATCTCACTACCTGAATGTACCAAAGTTATAGATTTTTCAGAATCAACTAATTTTGAATCTGTAGCACTACTACACGTTTGGTTATAAGAGGCAGGATACTTACTACAATTCCACCCTGAAAATACCTTTAACGTGGCTTGTGTACAATTGGTCAAACGTACCTTTATGATATATTCTTTACCAGTTGCTGGTAATACTGCTTCGCCCAAGTAGAACATTGATTCACCAGTAATAGACATCTCTTTAGAAATTGCTCTTCGGGTAGTACCTGTAAGTTCTTCCAAGCCAACCACTTCCACTCCTTGTACATCAGGGATAGACAACCAAGTGTATGGTGCTGCTGATAAAGCATTCTTATTAGTTAATTTTACTTTGACCTCTTGTTCAAGGTTCGTAACCTTCAACGTAGTATTTCCTATCACAGCTAACCCAACTTCTGGTTTATTTTCCATAGCAGCTTGGAAAGTTTTCGAATCTCTATGTATTGGTGCATTACTTCCATCTGGCTGGATTGCTCCATAATGATAGAAATAATCATAATATTCTGGGTGATTAGAAACACGTCCTTGTTCCACAAAAGATTCAGGTGAATCACATGAACCCACTGTTTCTATTCTCAACACAGCAGAATACGCATTATGATTTACCAATAATCCTGGAGGTAATTTATAGGTTTTTGTAGCTGGATAATATTCATTTTTAAGAGTGTAAGTCACAAAACCTCCCGATTCTGTTTTTTCATAATCTGATAAAGGAACATTAACCGTATTACGTACTGCTATTCCTCTTTTATCATAATTTGTAGCATATTCATAGTACGTCATTGGATTTGATACCACAAGAGTTTTGGGCAACGTAACTGAAATTTGTTTTAACAAACGATCTGGACGGAATTCTCCAATAAGTTTTGTATTTGATGAAGGTGTTCTACGTGCCATAAAGGCAACATAACCACCTCCTATATTAGTTTTGGTACAACCCGAAAATGTTTGTTTAGGTCCATTACTACCATCAAAAGTTGTGGTAAGTGAAGTATACATCTCTGGAGTTAACGAAGCTCCACAATATTGTTCTTTCCCTGCATTATCAAGCATATAAAAATATGATGATTGCCCTACCAAACGCTCTACCGAACTGGTTAAATACACTTCATCAATATCACTATATTTTCCCACTTGATAGGTTGCCACTACCTCAAATACATCCTGAGGCTGCAACGTATTTCCCCCCAAAGCAGGAGTCAAATTCCAAACAATTTTTGTTTGACGTTTTAGCTGTGTTCCCTTGCCCACTTCACTAGTAACAACACGTGCCTCTGTAGCAGTTAGAGTCCGAGTAGTTCCCACAAGACTTCCCGAAACAAACTTAACTACAATACTTTTAGGATTTAATGAAACCCCTTCATTTGTAGTAAAAGAATAGTATAAATTATTAGCTGTGCCACGTTCTTGCCGTCCTCGTGCTGTAATTTCAATATCATCGTGATGCAACGAACGTTTTAACATCAAAGAATTAGCTGCCTTAAGCGAAGCTTTTGTATGGCGAGTTTGCATTGTGTGGTCAGTCCAACCTAATGAATTTTCAGCTCGTTCACCCGAAGTTTCAATCATTATGGGACCATCATTTGCACAATTAGCTTCGCAAATCACTTGAATAGGTTTTCTACCACATACCAACTTCACTGCACACTGTATTGGTGTACCATAATCTTCCAACAAGTTTATTTCGTAGTTTATTGCATCTGTAATGTTACTACCACAATTAGCCTCAAAATCCATTGTAACATATCCTCGTCTATTATTTTCAGGAGCCAATATCATCAATTCTGTACCTGTAACAACCGAGGAATCATCGTATGGTTTGGAAGACTCTGTAGCTGGATATCCATCGGCATTATACCATTTTATATTGGTAGCCTTTACCCCAGCTGGTAAAGTGATTTTATACTGAACACGCCACTTAACATCATTCATACCTGTACTACTTTTATTCCCCATATCTGTGGCAACAAAATTTGACGACCCAAATACAAAACGCCCCTCAAGAGGAGACGCCCCTCTGTATAACGTACTTGGAGTGAACGAACCATCAGTTACGTGGAACTGCCTTCTAAAAGAACGATTTTCTAAATAAACTGCTTTGTCTAACGGATTTACCCCCACCCCACCAATCTGTTCACCACAACGGGTTTGGTAAGTAGCATAATTACTATATTCATAAAGTAAATAATCTGAAAAATTAGTCCCTCCTGGAATATTTGAGGTAACGCAATTTGACTCAAACTCGGCTGCAGATCTATTTTTAACCAAGTCATACTCAAGTATGAAAGTAGCTCCAGAAGGTAAATCGTCAAAAATGCCATCATTATCCAAATCTGCCAAACCTTGATTGGGACCATCAGGATCAGAGTTAATCTTACTGAAATCTGCCTTATAAAGTTTATTTTGACCTGGAGCACTAGGCACTGGTGTTGGTGTTAATGTTAAATTGGCGTTACCAACACGAGCATTATTTGGTCTGTGAAACGCCTTTGCTCCGTCGTGTCTGTTTTCTCTCAAATACAAACCTAAATCATATATAGCTGAACTCAACGAAGTATTTGATCCATAGTTTGTATAGGAAACTCGCAAGGTTCCAACAACATTTCCTTCTGCAACACAATGCCCTCCCTTAATCGTGAAGTACGTTTTCGTATAATCTGTGTTATCAAATTTAGCATTAGATTTGTTTGCATCTCTTCTTGTGACTTCAATATTCGGTGCACCTGATTCCGAACTAATAGTTCGTGAAGCCTCGTTACCTGAATTTTGATACCAAGTACTTTCAGCATCACCTTCCCCCCAGTTTACTACATATTTGATTTCTGCACCACTAATACAACGTGAAGTTACATTGTACTTATGAATAAAATTAAGTGCAGGTTGTCCGTTGGACAAGCCGTTACCATTGTTATAACTATCCTTACTTATTTTAAAAATATACTTATTACCAGTATTTGAAATTTGTCTAAGTGATATTCCACCCATAGAGACTTCATTATGAGTAATATTTGCTGGATACTCCAGTACCAAGTAAATATCTGTAGCTTTACCATTTCCAGTATTAACTATAGAAAATTCACTGGTATTCACCCCCATAACAGCAGTATTGTTTGCTGCCACATTAGACAAGCCTAATATAGGATAAGCGTAGTTATACGCCTTGGATTTTTCTTCCTTAGTATCCCCTTTCTGAGTTATTTGAATCTTATCTTGCAACACATATGAAGTATCTCCACTCCTGTGCCTTTGATGTGCTTGAGGAGAAATTAGTTTATCCAATGAAAAATTGACTGTACCCGAAGCACCTTTTATAGTGAAAGTCAATGTTGAGCCACTCTCAGAAATATTTTCAATAGTTCCTGTACCTGAACTTTTTGTTAATGAAGTAGTTTTCATCGTAACCCCTTCAGGAAAAGTTACTGTAACATCGGCATCTGCAGTCGTGCTAAACTGGACCTGAACATTTAACTTTCCTAGCTCATAATTATTTTCTACCAAACTATAGTTATCTCCTACTGTAACAGTAACCCCATTAGGTGGAAATGTAACCTGCGCAGTTATTAAGTTCATTCCCAAAAAGAAAACGAGACCAAAAACAAAATACAAGCATCTCATATACAAATATTTAACAATTTTTCTCATAGTGAGTTTTTTTATTTAAGTGCATTCAAAGGCAAATATATCAATTAATTAATCAAAATAAATTACAACATAGCAATTTATGATTAAATTAACAATAATCATTGTACTTAATTTAAAATCAACTCCCAGCTAATTTAAGAATAGTAAAATTGAAAATAAACTAAATAATAATTTTTATAAAACGAAGTCAAAAATACAATTTGATTGTATAACCCGAGATATAACATTAACAATCAATACAATAACAAAATCATTTAAATATACGAGGCCCTAGAAATATAGTTTTTTCTGTCTCTATTTTATTTCCTTCGCTATAAACATCTAAAATCAATTTTGTTTTTTCTTCTTCCAAAGAAGATTCTTCAATTTTTATAAATAAAGTCCCTTCTGCCATTCCTTGTTTTGGAACAAAAATTGACGTCTTCCCTACTAATACTACTTCTGCATTTGACTTTCCAGCTACTTTTATAGTAACATTATCAAAATCACGTGTAGTTTTATTAATTATTTTGTATGTGTATATATTACTGATTATTCCTCCTTCTTCGTGATTGTACAACTGACCTGGCACACGCAATACATTTGCCTGAACGTCAGTACGTACAAATAGCATTCCTATCAATATTCCGACAAGAATTGTAAGCACAGCGGTGTAACCTTTCATTCTTAAATCAAACTTGAAAGGAGCTTTCTTAGCGATATTTTCCTCACTTGCAAAACGTATCAAACCACGTTCAAAGCCTGTTTTATCCATTACATCATCACAAGCATCAATACAGGCTGTACAATTCACACATTCCAGTTGAGCTCCGTTACGAATATCGATTCCTGTAGGACAAATGTGTACACATTGCGAACAATCAATGCAATCGCCGTGACCAAGCTCCTGACGATTTTCATTTTTACGGAATTTTTTACGTCCCTTTTCTCCTTCACCACGAACATAATCGTACGCAACAATGATTGAACGATTATCCAGAAGGACTCCTTGCAATCGCCCGTATGGACAAGCTATGATACAAACCTGCTCTCTAAACCAAGCAAATATGAAATAGAAAACGCAAGTAAAAATAAATAATGCTACAAACGTACTCAAGTGATTTATAGGACCTTCAATAATATATGTAAGAAGAATATCAGAGCCTATTAAATATGCCAAAAATACATTTGCGACTAAAAATGAAATTAAGAAAAAAATTGTCCATTTGAGAACACGTTTGCGAATTTTCTCAGCATTCCAAGGTTGTTTATTCAATCGCATTTGTGCTCCTCTATCTCCATCTATCCAGTATTCAATTCTGCGAAAAACCATTTCCATAAATATGGTTTGAGGACAAATCCAACCGCAAAAAATTCTTCCAAAAACTACTGTAAACAAAGAAAGAAAAACAATTCCTATAATCATAGAAATTACAAACAGATAAAAATCTTGTGGCCAAAAAGGGAGTCCGAAAATATTAAATTTACGATCAAGTACATTAAATAGTAAAAACTGATTACCATTAATTTTTATGAAAGGACTCGCAAAAAGTATTAATAAAAGAACATAACTCACATACTTTCTATAACGATAATATCTTCCTGAGGGTTTCTTCGGATATACCCAAGCTCTTTTCCCTTCTTCATCAATAGTTCCGATAGAATCACGAAATACATCTTTACCTTGCTGTGCCATAACGTTTTATTATAAAAACAACAAAAAAGTTAGAGAATATGAGTGAATAGCAAACCACTCAACATCAAATTCTCTAACCTTTACCATTAATATTTAAAAATCTAACTCTCTGTTATTCTTCTGTATACAAATCTCCTTCAGCAGCTTTAGGGTTTGCTGGAGTAGTTCCTTTTAAGGTTTTGATGTAACTTGCTACCTGAGCTATTTCTTCTGGTTTCAATAAAGCTTTCCAAGCCACCATACCTTTTCCATCTCTACCTCCTTCTGAAATGGTATTAAAAATCTTATTGATACTTCCTCCTAAAATCCAATAATCATCAGTTAAGTTAGGACCAATACCTCCCCCACCATCCATAGCGTGACAGGCAACACAATTCATCTGGAAGATTTTTTTACCCGCCTCAATATCAGAGGCATCAGTAAGAAGCTTGACATTATCAGCGTTTAACAAATTTGGATTATTCTTTCTGTACTCTGCAATTTCTATTTTAGCTTGAACTACATCTCTGTCGTACTCTTCTACTTGATTATAGTCTTTAATAACTTCAAATCGAATAAGATATACAACCATAAAAACTATTGTAGCATAGAATAAATACACCCACCAAGTAGGCAATGTATTATCGAGCTCTTTAATCCCGTCGTGTTCGTGTTCTAATATAATTTCACTTTCACGTTCAATCGGAACTTGATTAACCATACTTGCATAAAAACGCTTCCATAAAGAACCCTCTTCTGCTGCAAATCCTGACTTAGGTTTAATGCCATAAGTTAAATTATTAACTCCTCGCAAAACGACCTCTGTAAAAATCAAGACGAAAAGTAGAAAAACCAGAAGCATCTGAATTTGAGAATACTTAGCAATTGCACATTCCCCTTTGCTTCCGTATAAAAGTTCCAAAACAAGAGCTACAACACCAACAATGGTTATTACTCGTAAAAATGGTATTAAATTTCTTTTCATGATAAAGTACTGTTGTTATTTTCTTCGTCATTATCGAAAGGAATGTTATTCATCTGGTCAATGGATTCTTTCTTGTAGCCAAAAACCCACCAAAATAGTGCTAAGAAAAAGATAAAGAATATCAAAAGTGACACTATGGGAAAAAATTCGTATCCCTCTGCCGATGCCATTATTTCCTTAATAGACTTAATCATTGTTGTTATTCAGCGTTTGCAGTTTTAATTTTAATATCTGTCCCTAATCGTTGCAAATAAGCAATAAGTGCAACAATTTCACGATCTTTCATCGGAATGAATTCTTCACCTGCTTTCTCAGCTTTTGCTTTAGAAGCCTCATATTGCTTAACAAAATCAGGATCGTTGTACAAATTCTTTTCAATACTTGCAGCCTGTTCGTCCATTGATTTATGAGCGTTAGCTATATCTTCTTCTGTATAAGGAACACCCAGTTTAACCAATCCACGCATTTTAGCCTCAATATTACCTCTATCGTGTTTATCTCTTGTAAGCCAAGGATATGCGGGCATTATACTTCCTGGTGAAGTACTCGTTGGGTCGTACATATGGTTGAAATGCCAGTTATCAGAATATTTTCCTCCTAAACGAAGCAAATCAGGACCTGTACGTTTACTTCCCCACAAGAAAGGACGATCGTAAATAAATTCACCTGCTTTTGCAAATTCTCCATAACGCTCTACCTCACTACGGAACGGACGAACCATTTGGCTGTGACAAGACACACATCCCTCACGAATGTACAAATCACGTCCTTCCAATTCAAGAGGTGTATATGGTTTCACACTTGAAATTGTAGGTATGTTCGATTTTACAAAGATAGTTGGTACAATTTGCACAATACCTCCAATTAAGATAGCAACTGTTGCCCAAATTGTCATTTGAATAGGCTTTCTTTCCAACCAAGTATGTAAAGTTTCTCCTTGTAATCTTCCGCCACTAATTGTTGATAAAGCAGGAGCTTGAGCCAGTTCATCTTCCAGCTTAGGAGCTGTTTGCAACGTTTTTATAATATTATAAACTCCAGCAAGAACACCGATTAGGTATAGAGTACCCCCAACAGCACGTAGGGCATACATCGGCATAATTTGAGTTACTGTCTCCAAGAAGTTTCCATATGTTAAAGTTCCATCTGGATTAAATTGTTTCCATAACGACGCTTGAGTAAATCCTGCAACGTAAAGCGGTAAAGCATAAAATACAATACCCAAAGTACCTATCCAGAAATGGAAATTCGCCAACTTCATAGAATAAAGATTTGTCTTCCACATTTTAGGTACAATATAATAAATCATACCGAAAGCAAGAAATCCATTCCAAGCCAATGCCCCAACGTGAACGTGAGCAATAATCCAGTCTGTAAAGTGAGCAATCGCATTTACATTTTTAAGCGAAAGCATTGGTCCTTCAAAAGTAGCCATACCATAACCTGTGATAGCTACCACCATAAATTTCAATGTAGGACTCTCACGAACTGTATCCCAAGCACCACGAAGTGTTAATAAACCATTAATCATACCTCCCCAAGAAGGAGCCACCAACATTACTGAGAACACAACACCTAAGTTTTGTGCCCATTCAGGCAAAGCCGTATATAGCAAATGGTGCGGACCTGCCCAAATGTAGATAAAAATCAAACTCCAGAAGTGGATAATTGACAATCGGTAAGAATATACTGGACGATTTGCAGCCTTTGGAACAAAATAATACATCAAACCTAAAAATGGTGTCGTCAAGAAGAAAGCAACCGCATTATGACCATACCACCACTGAACTAATGCATCTTGAACCCCTGCATAAACAGAATAAGACTTAAGCTTTGTTACAGGAAGCTCCAAGTTGTTGAAAATATGGAGTACAGCTACCGTAACGAATGTCGCTAAATAGAACCAAATAGCCACATAAATATGACGTTGTCTTCTCCTTAAAAGCGTACCAATCATATTCACCCCAAAAGCTACCCACACCAAAGCAATCATTATATCGATTGGCCACTCCAATTCGGCATATTCTTTGGAAGTAGTGTAACCCAGCGGAAGAGTTATCGCGGCCGCAAGAATTATTAGCTGCCACCCCCAAAAGTTGAAGTTACTAAGGAAGTCACTAAACATACGAGCTTTCAAAAGTCGTTGTAGCGAATAGTAAACCCCCGCAAAAATAGCATTACCCACAAAAGCGAAAATAACAGCATTTGTGTGCAAAGGACGAAGGCGTCCGAAACTCAACCAAGGAATTTCGTTAGACATTGTCGGAAATAAAAACAAATAGGCCAACCATAGCCCCACTACCATTCCTATAACTCCCCAAAAGAGCGTTGCAAAAAGGAATTTCCGTACAATTTTGTTGTCATAGTAAAATTGTTGCTTCTCCATTATTTATTTTAATTAATTATTCAGTTAGTTTTTCTTCTTCAGTTATATTTTCTGTTTTTTTATCAACGAGCTCATCTTCAAAAAGCATTCGTACCGCGGGTGTGTGACTATCATCATATTGTCCTTTCCGCACTGCCATTATGAACAGAAAAAAAAACAGCAATGCTACCACAATACTTATGCTAATCAACATATATATCACACTCATCTGAAAACAGTTATTGTATAGATGTGGCAAAAGTACATAATCTTAATCAGTTAAAAAAGTGACAAATATCTTTTTTTTTTATTTTTAATAAATCTAAAGTTTTATTTTCAGACAAAAATAACACAAACCACTGAAAACAAATCAGTTATAAAGTTAAAAAAAGTAAAAATTTTCTTTCTTTTTTAGCATAACTTTTAAAACAATCAAAACCTTCTTCAATTTAAACAAGTATTGCCTCACAATAAATAACTTCTGGAAATGCAAAATTGAATTTGATTGAAGCCATTTTCTCCATTAAAACAAAACAAAAAGCTCAAAAATCAGAATCTGTGGTTCCGATTTTCGAGCTTAATTAAAAAATTATTTTGCTAATTTTCAGATATCTGCAAAAATTATCCTTTATAAAAAGGCAGCTTTACCACCGTTGCAGGAACTTTATTTTTACGAATTTGGACAAAAATTTCACTTCCTAATTTAGAAAGTCCAGTAGGAACATACCCCAAGCCAATTCCTTTACCAAGCGAAGGCGACATAGTTCCACTGGTAACATTTCCAATTACATTTCCTTGTGCATCAACAATTTCGTATCCGTGACGTGGAATTGCTTTCTCCTGCATTTCAAAACCTACTAACTTTTTATCAACTCCGTTCTCTTTATCTGACTTGATTATATCGGAGCTTATAAAATCTTTCGTAAACTTAGTAATCCAGCCCAATCCCGCTGATATTGGGGAAGTTGTATCATCAATATCGTTTCCGTACAAACAGAATCCCATCTCCAAACGAAGCGTGTCACGGGCAGCCAAACCGATAGGTTTTATTCCAAAAGGTTCTCCCACTTTGAAAATTTCGTCCCAAACGTGTTTTATATGTTCATTCTTAACATATATTTCAACTCCTCCGCTACCTGTATAGCCTGTTGCAGAGATTATTACATCTTTCACACCTGCAAAATCACCAATTACAAAGTGATAGTTTTTTATTTCTGATAAATTTACAGATGTAAGTGGCTGAATTGCCTCCAAAGCCTTAGGTCCTTGAATAGCCAACAATGAATATTGGTCAGAGGCATTTTCCATTTCCACTCCCCAAGTATTATGTTTGCTAATCCAGTCCCAATCTTTTTCGATATTAGAAGCATTGACAACCAACAGATAATGTTCATCTGCAATTTTATATACGATAAGGTCATCAACAATTCCTCCTTTGTCATTTGGCAAATAGCTGTATTGTGCCCTTCCATCATACAATGTTGTCGCATCGTTAGAGGTTACTTTTTGAATCAAATCTAAGGCGTGTTTTCCTTTGAGAATGAATTCTCCCATATGGCTTACA
Source organism: Capnocytophaga cynodegmi (assembly GCF_002302475.1). NCBI lineage: Bacteria > Pseudomonadati > Bacteroidota > Flavobacteriia > Flavobacteriales > Flavobacteriaceae > Capnocytophaga > Capnocytophaga cynodegmi. The sequence goes on along the minus strand of NZ_CP022378.1, from coordinate 2,030,283 downwards.
TCAAACACCCCAACTCCATTTCTTACTGTTTCGTGTTCTACATTAACCCCCTCATACTGAACAGGCATATTGTAACCAGCAAAAGGAACCATTTTTGCTCCTAACGCAATATGAACATCGGTTAAAGCTGTGTTTTTCATATTATTCTATTATTTTTTAAATTTCAGTGGTTAGTTATTTTTATCAGAAATCAACCTGATATTATTGAAATCTTTATATTACCTTATCGAAAATTTCTTATCCCCTGTAGCGTAACGCTCTCGGCATTCGTGGTAGATTTCCACAGCTTCCTCCAGATTTCCCCAACCATTTACAGCTACCTTTTTCTTTTCCAAATCTTTGTATACTTGAAAAAAATGTTCAATTTCCATAATCAAATGCGGATTCACGTCGTCTAACGTGTTAAGTTTACTCCAAACTGGGTCAGAAACTGGAACGCAAATCATTTTCTCATCAGGACCTTTTTCATCTGCCATATGGAAAACTCCAAGTGGTTTTACTTCCATCACACAACCAGGAAAGGTTGGCTCAGAAACCAAAACTAATACGTCCAATGGGTCAGAATCCAACGCCAACGTTTCGGGAACAAAACCATAATCAGCAGGATACATCATCGAAGAAAAAATCATTCGGTCATATCTAATTTTTTTCAATTCAAAATCGTATTCATATTTATTTCGGCTTCCCTTCGGAATTTCGATTAACACATCGAAAGATAATTGTTCTTTTTTAGACATATTCTTTTAATATTTTTAACAGTTGCAAAAATAGACAAATAATTCGGAAAAGACCAATAAAAACAATTTAAAATTAAAACTTTCTGAATAAAAACACTCATTCAAAACTAATTTATTACAGAATAACCAAAATGAATTTCCTTTTCCCAACCATAAATCTATTGTACATAGCAAACCACGAACTTTATAAAGACAAAAACTTCTTCGTAAATAACCAAAAAATTTTCAAAAACTTCTTTCAAATAAAAATAAAAGTTTTATTTTTGCCGAACTTTTAAAGAAAGAGATATGGCAGTTTACAAAAAGAGAAACGACAGACCTAATAGAAAAAAGAAGACAGAAGATTTAGATGAATTCCAAGAAGAATTACTTCACGAGGAAAGTACTACTGCAAAGGTATTCGACACCATTGAAGAAAACACCTCAATAGCAGAGGCTTGGGTTCAGAAAAATCAAAAAACAATCATCGGTACATTAGTTGCTGTAGCGGTAGTTGGGTTGGGGTACTTACTTTATCAAAGGTTCGTATCAATACCTAAAGAAAACGAAGGTGCCAATGAACTATTCTTCGCTCAAGAATTTTTTGACCAAGCTTTAAACGCTACAGATGACAAAGTTAAGGACTCTTTATTTACTGTTTCACTAAAAGGGGGAAATGGAAAATATGGCTTTTTGGAAATCATTGAAAACTACAGCGGAACAAAAGCTGCAAATCTGGCAAACTATTCAGCTGGAATGGCATATATGAATCAAGGAAATTATGAAAAAGCTATTGAGCATTTGAAAAAATTTAATTCTCCCGATGAAATTCTCGGAGCTTTGGCTTTAGGAAATATCGGTGATGCTTATTCTCAACAAAAAAATAACGCTGAGGCATTAAATTTCTACAAGAAAGCTTTTGAACATAGCAAAAATGAGTTCACCACGCCTATTTATTTGAAAAAGGCAGGAATTACAGCTATGTTACAGAACAATAATCAGGAGGCAAACAAATATTTTGAACGAATTAAAGATGAATTCCCTAATTCGGAAGAAGCAAGAACTATTGACATTCTTCTTGGGAAAATAAATAGCTAGAATACATTTTTCATAACAAACAATTACACACCTGTCATCTTTTGGATTAACTCCAAAATGGCAGGTGTAAATATTTAAAAATAAAACAGATATGGCAACTGAAAATAAAAATCTATCGCAATACGACAAAAATACAATTCCCAGTGCAAAGCCTTTTCGTTTTGGCATCGTCACTTCTGAATGGAATGAGCAAGTCACATTCGGACTAAAAAAAGGAGCTATTGACACCTTAAAAGATTGTGGAGCTGAAGAAAAAAACATCATCTGTTGGGAAGTTCCTGGGAGTTTTGAGCTTATCTATGGAAGCAAAAAAATGATTGATACTCAAAATGTTGATGCTGTAATCGCTATTGGATGTGTTATTCAAGGCGAAACACGTCACTTTGATTTTGTATGTCAAGGCGTTACACAAGGAATTGCTCACTTAAATGCAACGAAAGATACTCCTGTTATTTTTTGTGTTCTGACGGACAATAATTTACAACAATCTTTGGACAGAAGTGGAGGAAAACACGGAAATAAAGGTGTTGAAGCCGCCATCGCTGCCATTAAAATGGTAGTTTTATAGGTCAAGAACCTTGACACAATTTTATTTTCTGTTTTGACAAAAAGTTATAAGAAATAGTCTAATACTAAACAATAAAAAAAACATACAATGAAAAAAATAATTCTACTGGTTTCTTTATCACTAATTGGATATAAAACCACAGCACAAGACTGTGAGAAAGAAGCTCAAATCCAGATTATCAACAAAATTAAAAATTACGACCCCACAGACCTTGTTCCTTATTCTAAAGACGGAGAAAAGTGGGCATTTGTAGATGCTAAGACAAAAAAACAAGTAACTGATTTTGTGTTAGATTATGCCGAAATGTTTAATCCACATTTTAGAACATATTTAAAAGACTGTGAGGTGAATATCAAGTCTGATTATTCTTTTAAGTCTGAAAAGATACAAATTTTTCAAATGGAAGCTGATGAAGATACCCCCCCAAAAAGCAAGGCAACAAAAGAAAATTTGGGATTTGATGTAAATATAAAAGGTAAAATGACTGCTTATTCCAAATCCTATAAAAGAGGTGATTGGGATAATCAAAACATATCTAGCCCCATAAAACATAATAATTCCTACTATGCCATACTTCACAAAAAAGAAGAAGATGTTCTTATTAATCAAGAGGGCTTGGAACAAGAAGGTTTTCGTTTTAAAAAATTAATTTCTACTCCTTATAAAAACAATGGAGAAGAGGTGCTTTATGTAGAAGATTTTCAAAATCAAAAAGGTTTTATCACACTTTCAGGTAGAAAAATTCTCTACGGAGAATTAATAAGTTACCCTTTTTCTTTTTATGATGTTTTAGGATTTTCAGTGCAAAACAATCAAGATACATATGTTAGTGACATCACACTATCAGGTGTTTTAGACCTTACTACACAAACTTGGATTATCAAAACGCAAAAGAAATATAAAATATATCGAATGATAATCTCTACTACAGAAAAAATTGATGAAAAAGATTTCAAAAATAGAGATAAAGCAAAAATTTATTTTCTTGCTTTAAAAGGCAAAAAACATTTTGTGTTAGATATGAAAGGAAAACCAATTCTTCCTAAAAAATAATGAAAAGGCTGTTAGTCGAAAATCTCAACTAACAGCCTTTTTTACTACCATTCTATTTTTCTGGAAACGTACATCACCAAGGCTAAAATGAGGAACAAACCAATACTTCCTACCAATAAAGCGTAATTCTCCAACTGAATGATAACATAAATAAAGCCATAGAGAGCTGATAAAGAAGCTACTATAAACATCGGAAATTTTCTGTTTTTCAAAATTGAAATCGAATACAAACCAATAAGCAAAACCACCATCACCGAAGCAATTAAGTAAGCCTTTGAAAAACTGCTATGTTCAGTAATAGAAATTAGTAATGTATAGAACATCGTTAATGCCAAACCTATCATTGTATATTGAAAAATATGAATTTTTATCTTGCTGATTGTCTGTATCAAAAAGAAAATCAAAAACGTAAGTCCTATAACTAAAAATCCATATTTGGCTGCCCTCTCATTCTGCTGATATTCATCAACCGGAATCACAAAATCCACTTCAAAAGCATACTTTCCAATATCGGGCAAAGAACCAAAAGTTTGTTGTGAAAAAGGTCGGTTAATGTGTAAAATTTTCCAATTAGCTGAAAATCCGTTATTTGTAATTTCTTTCTGAAATGGAAGAAAATTTCCGCTGAAACTCGGGTCTTTCCAATCGGATTTGATAGTACTTTCAGTAACTTTTCCGATAGGAACAATTCCGATTTTAGAACTTCCATCATAGGTTATTGAAAAACTAAAATTTCCGTTTTCGAAATGGTCTTTTGCATTAAAAAACGGTGTTTCAAGCGATGAAACTGCTCTGTAACCATTATTTTCGCTATAATAACTATAATCTTCATTAGTTTGTGCCTCATAAATTGGCTCAAAAACGTATTCTTTGCCCGAAAAAAGCATTTTAACACTGTTTTTGATACTTGAAAGGTTCGTAGTTCGGATAAGAATCGTGGCTTTATCCCACAAAATATCGGAATCAGAGACGTTTTTTGAAGAAAAATCAGGTTTTATGTATTTTCCTGAAAAATCCATTTGAGTGGTAAAAACCACAGATTCATAATTATTTCGCTTTTTGATTTCGGTTTGTACCTGTGAAACATTTTTGAGTTCTTCAGGAAAAAAGTACGCATAATGCTCTTCAGATGTTTTTTCAATAATGGTTGTTTTCGTTTTATTATCATAAACCTCGCTTTGTGTGTATGTTAGATAGGGAATTTTCAGAATAGGTCCATAAAAGAAGACCTCATTACCCCATTTTGAGTTAATTTCCCTAATCACTTCTGATTGCCTTACGGCTCGTTCATTAATTAGTCCTTTTACTAAAAATAGAGGAATGAGCAAGAACAATGTTAATGCTCCAATCATTATCAAACGTGTTGTGTTCGAGTGTAATACATTTGCCAAAAACGATTTTTGATTTGTTTCCATAAAATTAATTTATTTAGTTATTTTATCTATTAAAAGCACTTTGAAATTCAAAGTTAAATTATAAAAAAAGATAGATTAAAATCAATCTTTCATATTTTCCTGATTTATAATCTTTTCTAAAGCATTCAAATGTTCTTGAAAAGCCTTTCTTCCTTTTTCAGTTACTTTATAACTCGTGTTGGTTTTACGTCCGATAAACTTTTTTTCTACAATTATATATTCTTCATTCTCAAGAGCTTTCGTATGACTTGCAAGATTTCCGTCTGTAATATCAAGAAGTTCCTTAAGTGTATTAAAATCAGCACTTTCATTAACAACCAAAACGGACATTATACCGAGTCTCACTCGATTATCAAAAGCTTTGTTAATATGCTGAAGAATATTTTTCACTATTTCGACTACTAAAAATTTATCTATACGCTTATCAAGCAAATGTTTTTTCAAAGAATCATAATGATTTCTGTAGAATTGAATTTATTATATTTCATTTTGAAGCTTTTACTTCATATTTAAAATACATTATCGAACCATAAAGCAAATGGCATATTCCGAAACCTATCGTCCAAAACTCCAATCCATAACCTGAAAATTCAACTGCTAAAAGCCCTAAAATGATTTCAGTAATTCCCAGATAACGCACATCACGGAAAGTGTATTTACTAACATTCACACAAGATAAGCCATAGAAAATGAGCGTCATAGGAGCTAATAATCCGTAATATTGATTTCTTAAAAGTAACAAAATTAACACTCCTCCTGTTAGCATTGGAATAGCAAAATTTAAAAAAGCTCGTTTTGATGTAGCATTAATGAGTGTTTCTCCCTTTTTCTTTGCTTTTCTACTTGATAAAATGTAAGCCGTTGTAACAGACAATAATAAAACTACAAAAGCTACCCCTAAAATGGCTTTAAACGTACGACTTTCCAATATAACATATTGATTATAAAGATAATGATTTTTCAGAAGCAAATGTACAACATAAGCCCCAACAAGAGCATACGCCCCAGCTAAAACCCCTGAAAGTCCACTAAGTGACAGAAATTGAGTAGATTTCTGCATTATTTGCTTAATATCTTGTAAATCTTGAAGATATTTTTTATTTTCCATCTTTAAAAGTGCTTTGAATTGCAAAGTAAGTCATTATTTTTCATACTACAAAATTTTCAGATATTTTTTTCATATCTTTGGAATCGTTTTTAAACTTCCATTAATATGAAAAAGTTACTTGTATCATTAATCTTCATTATCTTAGTTTCTTGTAATCAACAAATTAAGGAATCTGATTTGCAACATCTCAACGGATATTGGGAAATTGAAAAAGTGGTTATGCCAGATAAAACTACAAAAGAATACAAGGTAAACACTACGTACGATTATATTGAAATTAAAAATTCTGAAGGCTTTCGCAAAAAAGTGTATCCACAAATAACGGGTAATTTTCAAACTAGCGATGATAGTGAAATTTTCAAAATTACTAAGGAAGATAACGTTTTCAAAATGAATTATAAAAATGGCGAAAATCAATGGACAGAAATTTTGGAATTGGTGAATGAAACTTCTTTCGTAGTTAAAAATGAAGCCAATATTACTTATCATTACAAGAAAGTAAAAAATTAATTATTAAAGTCTTATGGAAGGAAACACTCAATTATTATCTTCCGTTATTAAACAACTTATTAAGCAAAATCGCTTAGAATATGGTCTCCACAAAGTGGAAGTACAAGAAATTTGGGAGCGATTGATGGGCAACGCCATCATAAAATACACCACATCAGTCGAACTCAAGGGAGATGTGCTTTACATTCAATTATCATCTCCTGCTCTTTGTCAGGAATTAGGGTACGGGAAAGAAAAAATTATAGCTCTCATCAATGAAGAGTTAGGAGAAGAAGTGGTAAAAAAATTACATCTAACGAGTTAAAACTTAAGAAACAATAAAAATGATTCGATTTGCAATAAAAAACGATGCTGATTTTGTAGCTCCACTGATGTTTCAGGCAATGGAAGAAATTGTTTTCAAACTCATTGGAAAAGAAGATAAAACTCAAGCAATTTCTTTCTTAAAAATGCTTTTTTTGGAGGAAAGAAATCAATATTCCTATACAAATACAATTGTTTTTGAAGAAAATAGCCAAGCTATTGGCTCTTTAGTTTTTTATGATGGTGCCGATTTGCACGAACTTAGAAAGCCTGTTCTAACATTGGCTGAGCAAATTTCTGGAAGAAAAATCATTGTTGAAGACGAAACTTCCGAGGGGGAAATTTATATCGACACAGTGAGCGTAAGCCCTCAGGGACAAGGAAAAGGCATTGGTTCACAATTAATTACTTTTCTGCAAGAGTATGTTTCTAAAAACAAACTTGGAAAAATAGGGCTACTTGTTGATGAAAAAAATCCACAAGCCGAAAAGCTCTATACTCGCTTAGGATTTGAATACGTGAATAAACAATCACTAGCAGGTGGAAGTTATAAACATTTGGTTTTTGATGTACTATGAAAAAGTTGGAAAAAATAATAAAAGGATTAGAAATTTGGGAAAATTGGAAAGAAGATTATAAAAAATTTGTGCCTCGTTTTATAGAGGAAGCAAAGACTAAATCTCGTTGGCAGGATTGGGATAAAGATGTTTTTTATGAATATTTTGAGAGAAGTAAAGGACAATGCGTTTCATCATTGAAACAAGGCTATTTTAGTAATAAAGAAAAAGAGGAAATAAAACAAAATTGGGAAACTGAAATAGCCCCCATTTTGAAGGAAATAGCAGAAAGCCAAGAAACACTTCGGATAAATTTGTATGGAAATCTTGATAATATAATTAGACAACATACTTCTCAACACAGAAAAGCTGCTGTTAATCGATTAATAGCAGGTTTACAACCTAAAATTCTTTGCACTATTGTTAATCCAAAAGATTTAAATAAAGCGAAAAATTTAATCAATAATTTATTACCAAAAGATAAAAAAATAAAAGATAAAGATTATTTTGAGATTAGTAATAAAGTAATTGAACTAATAAAGAAAATATATCCTAATGATAATATTTATGATTTAGTAACTATACCATGGCAACTATATGAAACATTATCTAATAAACAGATTGTTGAAAACAAGGAAGATATGAATTTAGAAAAGACTCTCAACCTCCTCAAATATAAAAAACAAATCATTTTACAAGGTCCTCCAGGAACAGGAAAAACAAGAGAAGCGAAAGAATTAGCAAAAGCATTACTAAAACTAAAGAAAGAAGAAGATTTAAAAAACAATGACCAATTCCAAATCATACAATTTCACCCGAGTTATTCGTATGAGGATTTTGTGCGTGGGATTGTTGCCAAACCTAACTCAAACGGAGATGGAATAACTTACGAAGCAGAAAATAAAGTTTTGACTGAGTTTGCAGAAAATGCGGAAAAAGATTCAAACAATAACTATGTCCTCATCATCGATGAAATTAACCGTGCCAATCTTTCTTCGGTTTTGGGAGAACTGATTTACGCTTTGGAATATCATGGAGAGGCAGTGGACTCGATGTACGCAGTTGATAGAAGTAATAAAATCACACTTCCTCCGAATCTTTATATTATTGGTACGATGAACACCGCCGACCGCAGTGTGGGACATATCGACTATGCTATCAGAAGGCGTTTTGCGTTTGTGGATATGTTTCCAAAAGATTTGTCGCAGGAGTTGGGCGAACATTTTGCAAAAGATAAATTTATTGCTGTTAGCGAGTTATTTATAAAGGATTTCGATTTAAATAAAGATTATTCAAAAGAACAAATTGTTAAATCCGAACATTTATCAAGCGAATTTGACGCAAAAGATGTTTGGTTAGGTCATTCGTATTTTATCACGAAAGACATTGATATTCAGACGCGTTTGAATTACGAAATCAAACCTATTTTGCGTGAATATGTAAAAGATGGCGTTTTAAAGGAATTGGCTATTAATGAGATAAATAAACTTTAATGTGTGACAATGAAATTCTTTTAAAAGAACATTATTCGGTTAAAATTTATAAGGAAAAACAAGATTTAGATAAAGATGAACATTCTTTGTCTCTGGATTCTTTTGCTCTTTTAGAAAAATACCAACCAAGAAAGATTTTCAACAATACTTCTCCTTTTTTATTTGAGAAAAAAGAGAATTGCTATCATTTACAAGCCAATTATTACATCGGGGCAGATTGGTTGATAGAGGGAGAAAAGTTTGTACAAGTTGAGCCGAAAATCAATCAAAAGCATATTGGAAATTTTGAAAAAAATGTAGATTCAGAAGAAAAAGTATCTATAAATGAGGATGATAATATAAAGGAAATCAATTTCGTAAAAATGTTGCTTGATGTCTATGCTTCTACTATACCGACACACCACACCACCGATTTAGTCAATATTTTTTGGAATGAAAAACCAATACCTATTGAGCAGAAGCAGGATACTTTAACGCCTTTTTTGGTGGTTCAGTTTCTGGGAATTCTGAAAAATATTGTAAGAAAAGGCTTGAAAAAATCGTATTACAAGGTCAGAGAAAATCTGAACAATCGTGTAAAAGGTAAAATTTTAGTCGGTACGCACATCAAACAAAATGTATTGAAAAACCGATTCACTAAAACTTTTTGCGAGTATCAAGTTTTTGGCGAAGACAATTTAGAAAATCAATTTTTGAAAAAAGTTTTTCAGTTTTGTTCTCATTATATAGAGAATTTCAAGGGCTTTCCTAATAAAACAGAGGTCAATCAAATTATTGGTTATTGTCGTCCTGCTTTTGAATTGATTTCGACTGATATTGAGCAAAGTGAGTTAAAAAACATCAAACATAATCCCTTTTTTAAGGAATATAAAGAAGCCATACAAATAGGAAATTTAATCTTAAAACGATTTTCTTATAATATCTCAAGGGCAACACAACAGGAGCAGATAGAAATTCCTCCATTTTGGATAGATATGCCTAAACTTTTTGAGCTGTATGTGTATAAAAAATTGTTGGAAAATGAGGATTTACATTCCAAAATTCATTATCAATTTGGTACACACGGAAATCAATTGGATTTTCTCATTTCCGATGGTGAAAACTCCCTAATTATCGATACCAAATACAAACTAAAATACGATTACGGACATATCCACGAAGATATTCGGCAGGTTTCGGGCTACGCTCGACTCAAAAAAGTACGCGAAAAAATAGGATTTTCGGAAGATAACGATACACACATAGATTGCCTGATTATCTATCCTACCATTAAAAATGGTAACATAGAAATCAATTTTGAAAATAAGAAGAAAATAGAATTATACTATAAAGTTTTCAAGTTGGATATAAAATTACCTACAAATGAAAGCAACGAACTTTAATTCGAAAAATATAAAACTAACTTATAAAAATGCAATTCTCTATACAATCTGATTTTCAGCCTACTGGCGACCAACCTCAAGCCATTAAGCAACTCACGCAAAGCATCGAAAAAGGGGAAAAATATCAGGTCTTACTCGGTGTGACAGGCTCAGGAAAAACCTTTACTGTAGCTAATGTGGTGCAGAATGTACAACGTCCCACGCTTGTTTTGGCTCATAACAAAACCCTTGCTGCTCAATTATATAGCGAATTTAAAGCCTTTTTCCCAAACAATGCGGTGGAATATTTCGTGTCGTATTACGATTATTACCAACCCGAAGCCTACATTCCCACTACGGGAACATACATCGAAAAAGACCTATCCATCAATGAAGAAATCGAAAAATTGCGGCTTAGTGCTACTTCTTCTTTGCTTTCAGGGCGACGCGATGTGTTGGTTGTGGCTTCCGTTTCGTGTCTGTATGGAATCGGGAATCCTATTGAATTTCAGAAGAATGTAATCGCCATAAAGCGAGGCGAAGTACTTCCACGAACCAAATTTATGCATCGCTTGGTGCAAAGTTTGTATGCCCGAACCACTGCCGATTTCATTCACGGAAATTTCCGAGTGAAAGGCGATGTGGTGGACGTTTATCCTGGCTATTCCGATACGCCTTTCCGCATTCATTTCTTTGGAGATGAAATCGAAGAAATTGAGGTTTTCGACCCTCAAACTAACAAAGTATTAGAACGTTACGATAGTTTGAATATCTATCCTGCCAATATGTTCGTAACCTCGCCCGATGTGTTACAAAAAGCCATTTGGGACATTCAGCAGGATTTAACCAAACAAGTAGAATATTTCAAAGAAATTGGTAAACACCTAGAAGCAAAACGTTTGGAAGAACGCACGAATTTCGATTTAGAAATGATTCGCGAGTTGGGATATTGCTCTGGAATTGAGAATTATTCGCGTTATTTGGACGGAAGAGAGCCTGGTTCGCGTCCGTTTTGCTTGTTGGATTATTTCCCTGATGATTTTCTGATGGTCATCGATGAAAGTCACGTAACTATTCCGCAAGTACACGCAATGTACGGAGGCGACCGCAGTCGGAAGGAAAATTTGGTAGAATACGGCTTTCGTTTACCCGCAGCTTTGGATAATCGTCCACTGAAATTTGAGGAATTCGAAGCCCTTCAAAATCAGGTGATTTACGTAAGTGCAACACCTGCCGATTATGAACTTCAAAAAACGCAAGGGGTTTATGTAGAGCAGATTATTCGTCCGACAGGATTGCTCGACCCCGAAATCGAAATTCGTCCGAGTGAAAACCAAATTGACGATTTGGCAGAAGAAATTCAGCTTCGTGTAGAAAAGGACGAACGTGTTTTGGTAACCACTCTCACCAAGCGAATGGCGGAAGAGCTTACTAAATATTTGACCAAAATTGGGGTGCGTTGCCGATACATTCACAGCGATGTGGATACCCTTGAACGAGTTGAAATTATGCAAGATTTACGTCGTGGATTATTTGATGTTTTGGTCGGTGTAAACTTACTTCGTGAAGGTTTGGATTTACCTGAAGTTTCGCTTGTTGCCATTTTAGATGCTGACAAAGAAGGCTTTTTGCGTTCTACACGTTCGCTGACCCAAACGGTGGGACGAGCTGCCCGAAACGTAAACGGAAAAGCCATTATGTATGCCGATAAAATTACTCAAAGTATGCAAGTAACCATTGATGATACCAACTATCGACGTGAAAAACAGATGAATTACAATCTACGTAATGGAATCACTCCCAAGCCATTAAATAAGAAAATCGAAAATACACTTAGCAAAAGTCCGATTACCGAATTTCATTATGACCCTTCGTTTAAAAAAGAAAAAGAGATTCAAACAGAACTTCTTTCACAAAAAGAAATCGAGAAAAAAATCCGAGAAACTCGCAAACTAATGGAAACTGCCGCCAAAGAACTCGACTTTGTCAAAGCCGCTCAATATCGTGACGAGATTAAAAAATTAGAAGAACTAAAATTTTAATTCTTTTGTGTTATTAAGTTTATTTCTATTTTATCGAAAAAAAGAGTATTTTTTCATACTATTTAATTAACTTTTAAACTTTTTTATATCTTTGCCGCGTTAATTTTTCAATTTATTTGTAATGATAAAGAAATTTTTATTTTCGGTTGCAATTTTCTCTACTCTCGCAATCAATGCACAGCAATCTTTCTCTGGACTAAACACCAGTCAGTATGGTGGTATGTACAAAGGCACGACAAATCCTGCAAATTTTGTTGATGGAATGGCCCGATTTGCTATCAATGTTGCCTCAGTTGATGCAAATTTTGGTAACAACAAAATGGGAATAAATTTTGATTTGAAGAAAAGTTTTAACGAATTCACATCACAGGTCTCTTCACACAATGACATCAACGCAAATATCAATCTTGATGTATTAGGACCTTCTTTTTACTTCCACGTGGGAAGAAAAAATGCTTTTGCTTTCACATCAAGAGCACGTGTTTTTATGAACGCAAGAGATATTGATGCTAAGGTACTTGAATCTTTTTTAGTTAATTCAAACGAGCTAAATCTTTCTCCAGCGGGATATTCTTTCAACCTTGACAGACAAAGTATCTCTGCTAATGCTTTCTCTGAATTTGCTTTCACTTGGTCAAGATTATTAGCAAAAACAAGTAATCATTCTTTCAAAGCGGGGCTTACTGCAAAATTTGTAAGGGGAGCTATTAGTACATACGCTGGTTTTTCTGAAATCAACGGAAACATCAAAGCTAAGTTGATTGAAAACAACAATGATGTTATCGTTAACATAGACGTTCAAGGAAACCAAAATGCAGAATTTTTATTATCAAATGGAGGGGTTAATATAACTAAAAACCCAAATTTTAGCGATATTTTAAAACCTCAAGTTTCTGCTTTAGGATTTGACTTAGGTTTTGTATATGAATATCGCAAAGAAGGTTGCCCAAGTTGTACAACAACTCCTTATGACTTAAAATTAGGATTATCTTTTACTGATATCGGTCGTTTAAAATATTCCGTTAGTGATGATTCTCAAAAATATTCTTTGAATGTAGGAAACCACAATATTAACTTGTCTGATATTCAAAAAAGTATGGACGAAAGCGTTTTTGTTTCAAAAACTTCTTTAAAAGGAAGTTCGATTACTTCATCTTTGCCTACATCACTCAGATTAAATGCTGACGTACGCGTTACTGGTCCTATTTTTGTAGATGTATCAGCAAATTTCAATATTACTAATACCAGCAAAGTTTACAACTCCTATTACGCAAGTGGGTTAGTGGTTACTCCACGAGTAGAGTGGAAATACGTTGGATTTTACCTTCCTGTATCAACCGCTGTTGGAATGGGAACAAATGTAGGAACAGCGGTTCGTTTAGGTCCTCTTTTCATTGGTTCAAGAAGTATTGTCAGCAATTTGTTATCCAAAAACGCAAAACAGTTGAATGTATTTGGAGGACTTCAATTTGAAATATAATATTCAAACTTAAATACTTTTTTAAAAACAATGTGCTATTTTAGTGCATTGTTTTTTTGTTGCCCTATCTTTAAACAAAAATCTTGATTATTAAAATAAAAAATTTACCTTTGTAAATATTTACTTATTTTGAATGATGAAACACTTAATATGCTTATTATTAGTTTGTCTTGGCTTTCCAATGTCAGTTTTTTCACAAGATGACTCTGACGATGGAATGATTCAAACAACAACTGAGAAGAAAGAAAAAAAAGGACGAGGTGAGAAATATTTGGAAGACCAGTTTTATGTGGGACTAACATACGACTATTTAATTTCTGAAGCAAGTAATGTTGTTCAACATAGTCTTTCGAGAGGAATTCACGCTGGTTTTCAGAAAGATTTACCGATGAATGAACGAAGAAATATCGGTTTAGCTTTGGGCGTAGGCTATTCCTATGATTTAGTTTATAGCAATATTTTTCGTGAAAACACCTCCGATTCATATCATATCATTAAAAACTTAAACGACCTGAATATCAACAAAAATTATTTTGAAACACATACCCTTGAATTTCCTATTGAATTTCGTTGGCGAACATCAACTGCCCAAAGCCATAAATTCTGGAGAATTTACACAGGAATGCGGTTAGGGTACGTTTTCAGTGCAAAAAGCCTCTACAAAAGAGATGATATTACTATCTATTTTAATAACTCAGACCTTAACAAAAAATGGCATTTTAAAGTCTACTCTGCTTTTGGATACAATACGTGGAACTTTTTCATACAATACAATTTATCTTCCATTCTTAAAGATGCTAAACTGGAAAACAACACTTCTTTAAGATCTTCACTTTTACAAATGGGATTGATTTTTTACATTTTGTAATTCATTGAAAATTAAGCTATGGAAGAAAAAACAACACGTTGGAGGCTAATTCTTGGGCAGGATACAAAAGCGTTGGAGAATGTTTCTCTAAATGAGCAACAATCTGTTATGGATTATGCCTTATCTGCTATTTATGATGAGCATACAACGAAAAATAATGGAAGTAAAAAAGCTGGTTTAGGTTCCTCTGCTCCAAATTTAGCCAAATGGCTGACTGATGTACGTACTTTCTTTCCACAAGATGTGGTCAGTATTATTCAATCCGATGCTATTGAACGTAAAGGACTTACGAAACTTCTGTTTGAACCAGAAACACTTAAAAATGTAAAACCTGATATTTCAATGGTAGGAACCTTAATGGCATTGAAAGGGCAAATTCCTGAAAAATCAAAAGAAACTGCACGTCAGCTCGTTAAAGAAGTTGTTGATGAAATTATGAAACGAATGGAACAAGATTTGCGTCGTGCCGTAACAGGAGCTTTAAACAGGAAAGCTCACTCCCCTATCGCCAATTTTGCTTCTACCGATTGGAAAAAAACAATTAATCGAAACCTTAAAAATTACGACATAAAAACAAAACGCCTAATTCCTGAAAAATTTTACTTCTTCGAGCGAACACAAAAACAGAAAAACTGGACTATCATCTTGGATATTGACCAAAGTGGCTCAATGTCTGATTCAATCATTTACTCTTCAGTAATGGGTTCCATATTTGCAAGTATGCCAACATTAAATACTCACGTAGTTGCTTTCGACACACAAGTTACTGACCTTACTGAACTCTGTAGGCAAGACCCTGTAGATATGCTATTTGGAATACAACTCGGAGGAGGAACAGACATCAACAAATCTGTTACATATTGCCAAACATTGATTGAAAATCCTAAGAAAACGATGTTCATTTTAATTTCAGACTTGTACGAAGGTGGTGTACGGGCTGGTTTGCTCCGACGACTTTCACAAATGTATGAAGAAGGAGTAAAAGTAATGGTACTGTTAGCTCTTTCAGATAGAGGAAAACCTGATTATGACGAAAAATTGGGAAAGGAAATCAGTAAATTAGGTATTCCTTGTTTTGCTTGTACTCCTGACAGATTACCCGAGTTAGTAGAAGCAGCTTTAAAAAATCACAATTTGAAGAAATTTGAAACGTCTTCGAACCAACAGATATAATAAAAAAGGTTTCTGAAATTCAGAAACCTTTTATCTTTATTATCAATTTTTCACTAAATTCCTATCTCAACTTGGAATCGCAAATACCATTCTTTTTGAGAGCTATCAAGTAACATTTTGTTAGTTCTGGTAATTTCCATCTGAGCCTTAAAAGCGTGTTCCCAAATATATTTAGTAACCCCTAATGAAATCTGGTTTCGTTTTGGCATTACATCTTTTATATCATTGATTGGAGAAAGATGGGAATATCTAGAAGCAATTTCCCAATTACTAGGGAAGGCATAACTCAATTGAGCATCAAATCCACGTCCAGCCTCTACAAAAGATTTTGCTCTCAGATCAATCAACGGATTATTTGCTGTTCGTTGCATATAAGAAGCCATAATTGCCCAACCATTATACTTCATCAAACCATCAACCAATACAGATTGTAAATTTCTTTTTTGCTCATTAGCCAACGTATTTCCATTCTGTCCTTGTGTTTTTGTGGCATTGTGGTTATAATGATACGTAGCTCCAAAATAAAGTTTTGGTGTTTCTTCTCTTAAAATATCGCCTTCAAAGTACTCTCCACCTTTTTTAAATTTACCAAGTGGAAGAATCTCAAAACGAGCTGTATAGGCAAGTCCTGTATTTCTACCTATGAAGTCACGTCCTTCACCCATAGTGACAGCCGTTTTAAGGTTATATGAAAATTTATCGTTATGCTGATTTAAGTAATGAGCCTGAAAACCAAAATCTCTATCAATATTAAAAGTAGCGTTATTAATTGAACGATCTGTAAGTTGCAGTGCTCCAGAAGAATTAATTCGTTGACGATTTCCAGGTAATTTGGTTTGCCCAAAACTGAACAACCAATTTTTATTAGGCTTATAGAAAACAATCGCATCACGGATAATGTGATTTCCATTTACATCACGAGGAGCAAAAGAAAGCTGGATGGTATAGCCAAATTTAGGGTCTATAACAAAACCTTCGAATCGTAAACGCAACCTCCTGATATAAGCCTCATAACCTACTTCATCATTCTTATCGACAACAGCATCGAAACGATTTTGCATCCTAAAACGAATATTCATTTGAAATAAGCTATCTGGAGCAGTTATACCCACTCCTTTTTTGAAATCGTAGTAAGGTGTTAATTGCCCTTTATCCTCATTCATTGCATTCTGTGCAAACAAAAAAGAAGAACTTACCATCAACAAACAAAAAAACAATCTCTTCATCTCATTATATTTTTTTAACTCCGCAAAGATAACAAAAAAAACCTATCAATCAATTTATTCTGTTTAGATGCAAAAGTTTATATGATACAAATGCAACGAATAAATCATAAGACATCACTTGCATAATATTCATAAAAAAATGAAAATACAACAATATAAAACGTTAAATTCCTCTATTTGATAAAAAAACAACTATAAAAAGCTTTTTTATAATTATTTTTTACATATATTTGCGTCATAGTTATTATTTTTCTTAAGTGAGCTATATAAAATCATTTGTTTATAGTTCGTAAGAGAGATGGTTATATTTTTGTTGATTTGGGACTGCCTGATTTTTCAGCAGTCTCTTTTTTTATTCTTCTATTTTACAAATAAAAAAGCAAGGTCATAAAAAATATTTTTTATGACCTTGCTTTTATTCTATTTTAAACCAATTACGCTTCCCCTTTTAATCCAAACAGAGGAATGGAATGATGTGAATTTTCGTCAATTATTCCATTGGCTTTCTCGTATCGCTGTATATTTTCAGACAACGCATTCAACAAACGTTTTGCGTGTTGTGGCGTTAAAATAACGCGACTACGAACTCTTGCCTTTGGAATACCAGGCATCACATTTACAAAATCAACGACAAACTCACTCATCGAATGGTTGATAATTGCCAAATTTGAGTATATGCCATCAGCGACTTTTTCATCAAGTTCAATACTCAATTGTCCTTCATTTTCTTTCAAATCACTCATAAGCTATTTTGATTTTTTCTTTTCACCAGCGTTTTCTAATTCTGCTTTTGAGCCCACAAGAATTTTTTCATAACGTTTTAAACCTGTACCTGCAGGAATTCTGTGACCTACAATAACATTCTCTTTCAAGCCATCAAGTGTATCTACTTTTCCGCTTACAGCTGCCTCGTTTAACACTTTTGTAGTTTCTTGGAATGATGCCGCTGAAATGAACGATTTAGTTTGCAAAGAAGCTCTTGTAATACCTTGTAACACAGGTGTTGCCGTTGCAGGAATAACATCACGAGCAATTACCAAATTTTTATCGGCACGTTTAAGTAGTGAATTTTCATCACGTAACTGGCGTAGAGAAACAATTTGTCCAGCTTTCAAATTCTCAGAATCACCAACATCTTCAACAATCTTCTTGCCAAATAACTTATCATTTTCCTCAATGAAATCATCTTTATGAACAAGCTGACCTTCAAGGAATAAAGTATCCCCTGGATCTTGAATTTCAACTTTACGCATCATTTGACGAACGATTACCTCAAAATGCTTATCATTGATTTTTACACCTTGCAAACGATACACTTCTTGAACCTCATTTACCAAATACTGCTGAACAGCTGATGGTCCTTTAATCTTCAGAATATCATCTGGTGTTACAGACCCATCAGAAAGTGGTTTACCAGCACGTACGTAGTCATTCTCCTGTACCAAAATTTGGCTTGAAAGTTTCACTAAATACTTACGCTCTTCTCCCAAACGTGAGGTAACAATAACTTCTTTATTTCCACGTTTAATTTTTCCAAACGAAACTACACCATCAATTTCAGAAACAATCGCTGGATTTGAAGGGTTACGTGCTTCGAAAAGCTCTGTAACTCGAGGTAAACCTCCCGTAATATCCCCAGATTTTGCGGAATTACGCGGAATTTTCACCAACACTTTACCTTCTTCCACCTTACTTGCATTCTCAACCATAATGTGAGCTCCAACTGGTAAAGTATAAGAACGTAATACCTCACCATTCTTATCCAAAATCAATAATGTTGGAACCAATTTTTTATTACGTGATTCCACAATTACTTTTTCTTGGAAGCCTGTTTGCTCATCAATTTCAATCTGATAAGTAACTCCTTGCTCAATACCTTCATAAGCAATTTTTCCAGAGAACTCAGAAATGATTACGGCATTGTACGGATCCCATTGGAAAAGCAAAGTCCCTTTGGTAACTTCTTGTTTATCTTTCACAAAGATACTCGCTCCGTACGGAATATCGTGTGTTTGTAACACCATTCCTGTATTTGGATCAACTACTTTCAATTCAGAAGAACGCACAACTACACTAATTGGATTTCCTTCGTTGTCCTTACCTTTTACGGCACGTAAATCATCTATTTCGAGGATACCACTAAAACGTGCTTCTGCCTTATTTTCTTCAGAAACGTTACCAGCAACCCCTCCTGCGTGGAAAGTACGAAGCGTAAGCTGTGTACCAGGCTCTCCGATAGATTGTGCAGCCACAACTCCGACAGCTTCACCTGTTTGAACCATTTTTCCAGTAGAAAGATTTCGTCCGTAACATTTAGCACAAATTCCGTGTTTAGCCTCACAAGTAAGAGCAGAACGTACTTCAACCATTTCAATAGGAGCCTCATTAATTTTAGCAACTATTTTTTCAGTAATTTCCTCTCCTGACTTAACAAGCAATTCTTCTGTAAGTGGATTATAAACATCGTGAAGCGACACGCGTCCTAAGATACGTTCTCCAAGAGTTTCAACAACTTCCTCATTTTTCTTCAAAGCACGAACTTCTACACCGCGTAATGTTCCACAATCTTCTGTGTTGATGATAACATCTTGTGAAACGTCTACTAAACGACGTGTTAAATATCCCGCATCGGCGGTCTTCAAAGCGGTATCGGCAAGACCTTTACGAGCACCGTGTGTTGAAATGAAATACTCCAAGATTGACAAACCTTCTTTAAAGTTCGACAAAATCGGGTTTTCGATGATTTCTCCCCCACCTACTGTCGATTTTTTAGGTTTTGCCATAAGTCCACGCATACCTGTAAGCTGACGAATTTGCTCTTTTGAACCCCTCGCACCAGAATCTAACATCATATACACAGAGTTAAATCCTTGTTGGTCAGTACTAATACGTTTCATTGCCAACTCTGTAAGCTGAGCATTGGTTGATGTCCAAACATCAATCACCTGATTATAACGCTCATTGTTGGTAATAAGACCCATATTGTAGTTCATCATAATTCCGTCAACCAAACCATTGGCTTCAGCAATCATATCAGCTTTTTCTTTCGGAATAATAATGTCGCCCAAACTGAATGACAATCCTCCTTGGAAAGCAAATTTGTATCCCATATTTTTAATCTTATCCAAGAAATCTGCCGTAACAGGAATGCTTGTAGATTTCAAAATATGTCCGATGATATCACGCAATGACTTTTTAGTCAATACTTCATTGATGTATCCTGCCTCTGCTGGAACCACTTCGTTGAAAAGAACTCTACCCGTAGTGGTTTCCAATACTTTATACACTTTATTGCCTTCTTCATCTAAGTCACGAACACGCACTTTGATAAAGGCATTCAAACTTAATTTTTTCTCGTTGTAAGCAATATTTACTTCCTCCGCTGAGTAGAAAGTCATTCCCTCTCCTTTAATTGGATATTCAGGTATAGAACGTCTTCCTTTGGTCATATAATAAAGCCCCAAAACCATATCTTGTGAAGGTACAGTGATTGGCGAACCATTAGCAGGATTCAAAATATTATGTGATGCCAACATCAAAAGTTGGGCTTCCAAAATAGCCTCTGGTCCCAAAGGCAAATGCACCGCCATCTGGTCACCATCAAAGTCCGCATTAAACGCTGTACACACCAATGGGTGCAACTGAATTGCCTTACCTTCAATCAATTTAGGTTGGAAAGCTTGGATCCCCAAACGGTGCAATGTTGGGGCACGATTCAGAAGAACTGGGTGACCCTTAATCACATTCTCCAAAATATCCCAAACTACAGGTTCTTTTTTATCAATAATTTTTTTGGCAGATTTAACCGTTTTTACAATTCCTCTTTCAATCAACTTACGAATAACGAAAGGCTTGTAAAGCTCAGCCGCCATATTTTTAGGAAGCCCACACTCGTACAATTTCAATTCAGGACCTACAACAATCACCGAACGTGCTGAGTAATCCACACGTTTTCCAAGCAAGTTCTGACGGAAACGTCCTTGTTTCCCTTTTAGGGAATCAGAAAGTGATTTCAACGGACGATTTGATTCAGTTTTTACAGCTGAAGATTTACGCGTATTGTCAAACAACGAATCTACTGACTCTTGTAACATACGTTTTTCGTTACGTAAGATTACCTCTGGAGCTTTGATTTCCATAAGTCGTTTCAAACGATTATTACGGATAATAACACGACGATACAAATCGTTCAAATCGGAAGTAGCAAAACGCCCTCCGTCTAACGGAACTAACGGACGTAATTCAGGCGGAATTACCGGAATCACCTTCATTATCATCCATTCAGGTTTATTTTCACGATTATTTTTCGCTTCACGGAAAGCTTCTACTACTTGTAAACGTTTGAGAGCCTCTGTTTTACGTTGTTTTGAGCTTTCGTTATTCGCTTTGTGACGCAAATCATACGAAAGTTCATCTAAATCTAATCGCTGGAGCAAATCTAACAAACACTCTGCTCCCATTTTTGCCACAAATTTGTTAGGATCGGTATCTTCTAAATACTGATTCTCAACAGGAAGTGACTCCATTATATTAAGATATTCTTCTTCTGTAAGAAAATCCAATGGTTGAATATCCTCTCCATCAGGTCCTTTGGCGATACCTGGCTGGATAACTACGTAACGTTCGTAGTAAATAATCATATCCAACTTTTTAGATGGCAACCCCAATAGGTATCCTATTTTGTTAGGCAATGAGCGGAAATACCAAATATGAGCAATTGGTACTACCAAATTGATGTGGCCTACTCTATCACGACGCACCTTTTTCTCAGTTACTTCCACACCACATCTATCACAAACAATGCCCTTATAACGGATACGTTTGTATTTTCCACAAGCACATTCATAATCCTTTACTGGACCAAAAATACGCTCACAGAATAAACCATCTCGCTCAGGTTTGTGGGTACGATAATTGATGGTTTCGGGTTTGATAACCTCTCCACGAGAAGCCGCTAGAATTGACTCTGGCGAAGCCAATCCGATAGAAATTTTATCGAATTTTGAAACAGTTGTATTTTTATCTCTTGCCATACTATATGGTTGTAAAAATTTTTATTTTATTGTAAAACCTTTAAAAGGTTCTTAATACATTTTATTTTAGAATTTATTGAAAGAATTTCAAATTTTTAAAGTAATTCTTCTTGGATTTTCTTCGGAAGTCCCTTCACTACAAGATTATATGAATTAACAATCCACTTTTTGAGCAAATTATTGGAAATCTTTCCGTTAATATAAACGCTATTCCAGTGCTTTTTATTCATATGCCAACCCGCTGTAACTTCAGGATATTGTTCACGAAGTTCAATGGCTTCCTCTGGGTCACATTTGAGGTTTATAAACTCATATTTTACAATGTTTACCAAACAGAACATTTTTCCTTTGACCGAAAAAACCAATATTTCATCGTCAAACGGGAAGCTTTCTTCTGAAGCTCTAAGTGACAAACAAAATTCACGTAGTTCTTCAATATTCATCAAAAAATCAAATTTTAATAATCCAAGAAACACTCAAAACTCTGCCAAAACAAACATTCTGGCAAAGTTTCAAAAATTTAAATTTTTTTATTCTTCCAAGCGAATATCTAACCCAAGACCTTTAAGCTCGTGCATCAATACGTTGAATGACTCTGGCAAACCTGGTTCTGGCATTGCTTCTCCTTTCACAATAGCCTCATAAGTTTTAGCTCTTCCGATAACATCGTCAGATTTTACCGTTAAGATTTCGCGAAGCGTACTTGAAGCCCCATAAGCCTCCAAAGCCCAAACCTCCATCTCTCCGAAACGTTGGCCTCCGAACTGAGCTTTACCTCCAAGTGGCTGCTGTGTAATAAGTGAATAAGGTCCGATAGAACGCGCGTGCATCTTGTCATCAATCATATGTCCGAGTTTAATCATATAGATAACCCCAACAGTTGCTGGTTGGTCAAAACGCTCACCTGTTCCACCATCGTACAAGTAAGTGTGTCCAAAACGAGGAATACCCGCTCTGTCAGTAAGTTCATTAATTTGCTCTAAAGAAGCTCCATCAAAAATTGGAGTAGCATATTTTTGACCTAATTTCTGACCTGCCCAACCAAGCACTGTTTCGTAAATCTGACCGATGTTCATACGTGAAGGCACCCCAAGAGGGTTCAACACAATATCCACAGGTGTTCCATCTTCCAAGAAAGGCATATCTTCATCGCGTACAATTCGGGCAACAATACCTTTATTCCCGTGACGACCGGCCATCTTATCACCTACTTTTAACTTACGTTTTTTAGCAATATATACTTTTGCAAGTTTCAGAATTCCCGCAGGAAGTTCATCACCTACTGAAATTGTAAATTTCTCACGACGTAAAGCTCCTTGCAAGTCATTTAACTTAATTCTGTAATTGTGCAACAAATCATCAATCAAAGAGTTGGTTTCCTTCTCATCTGTCCAACCATCTGATACCAAATGTGCATAGTCCTCAATTGAATCAAGCATTTTGGTAGTGAATTTTCTTCCTTTGGCAATGATTTCTTCACCTAAGTCATTTAAAACTCCTTGTGAAGTCTTTCCATCAACTAAGGAGAATAACTTCTTAACTAGCTTATCTTTAAGAGATTGAAAATTAGAATTGAAATTAGCTTCAACAACCGCTATATCCTCTTTATCTTTACCTCTTTTTCTTTTATCTTTAACTACTCGTGAGAATAATTTTTTATCAATAACCACACCATAAAGTGAAGGAGAAGCTTTCAGAGAAGCATCTTTTACATCTCCAGCTTTATCTCCAAAAATAGCACGGAGTAGTTTCTCTTCTGGCGTTGGGTCAGACTCTCCTTTAGGCGTAATTTTACCAATGAGGATATCCCCTGGTCCAATTTCTGCCCCAATACGAATCATACCATTCTCATCCAAATCTTTCGTAGCTTCTTCAGACACGTTAGGTATGTCATTAGTAAGTTCTTCCGCTCCTAACTTGGTATCACGAACTTCCAACGAATACTCATCAATATGAATCGACGTGAAAATATCCTCACGAACTACACGTTCTGAAATTACTATTGCATCTTCGAAGTTATACCCTTTCCAAGGCATAAATGCTACTTTCATATTGCGCCCTAAAGCTAACTCTCCCTGCTGAGTAGCATATCCTTCACAAAGAACTTGTCCTTTCGTAACTCTATCCCCTTTACGTACAATTGGTTTTAAGTTAATACAAGTCCCTTGATTGGTTTTTTGGAATTTTATCAAATTATAAACCGTTTCATCTTCATCAAAACTTACAAGCTTTTGATTTTCAGTACGGTCATATGTAATTATAATCTTCTCTGCATCAACATATTCAACTGTTCCATCTCCTTCCGCATTCATCAAAACACGTGAATCAGAAGCAACTCTGCGTTCCAAACCTGTACCTACAATTGGAGATTCTGGTTTCAACAAAGGTACTGCCTGACGCATCATATTCGACCCCATCAAAGCACGGTTCGCATCATCGTGCTCCAAGAAAGGAATCAATGAAGCTGAAATTGAAGCAATTTGATTTGGAGCTACGTCAATGAACTCAACTTGATTAGGCTCAATTACAGGGAAATCTCCATCTTCTTTAACAACTACTCGCTCTTCAGTTATGTTTCCTTCTGCATCTAAACTGATATTCGCCATACCAATTTTCAAACCTTCCTCCTCTTCTGCACTCAAGTAAGTCATATCTTTCAAATCAACCTTGCCTTTAGTTACTTTGTGGTAAGGCGTTTCGATGAATCCCATCGCATTTACTTTGGAAAACACAGCTAAAGATGAAATCAAACCGATATTCGGTCCTTCTGGAGTTTCAATCGGACATAGACGACCATAGTGTGTATAGTGAACGTCACGAACCTCAAAACCTGCACGTTCGCGTGAAAGTCCTCCAGGTCCTAAGGCAGACAATCTTCGTTTGTGTGTAATCTCAGCAAGCGGATTGGTTTGATCCATAAACTGAGAAAGCTGGTTTGTTCCGAAGAATGAATTGATTACAGAAGAAAGTGTTTTGGCATTAATCAAGTCAATAGGGGTAAACACCTCATTGTCACGTACATTCATACGTTCACGAATCGTACGAGCCATACGAGAAAGCCCAACGCCAAACTGAGCCGAAAGTTGCTCACCTACCGTACGCACACGACGATTTGAAAGGTGGTCAATATCATCAACTTCCGCTTTTGAATTGATAAGCTCAATTAAGTACTTAACAATTGTTATGATATCTTCCTTTGTTAGAACTTGTTTATCCTCAGGAATATCAATTCCTAATTTTTTATTGATTCTGTATCGCCCTACATCACCCAAGTTGTATCTTTGGTCTGAAAAGAACAATTTATCAATAATACCACGAGCTGTTTCCTCATCAGGTGGCTCTGCATTACGTAACTGACGATAAATATGCTCTACCGCTTCCTTTTCAGAGTTTGTAGGGTCTTTTTGTAGTGTGTTGTGAATAATTGTATAGTCCGTTGCTTGGCTATCCTCCTTATGTAAAAGGATAGTTTTCACATCAGCCTCTAGAATTTCTTCAATATTATCTTTGTCAAGGACTGTGTCTCTATCAAGAATGATTTCATTACGTTCAATAGAAACTACCTCTCCTGTATCTTCATCAACGAAGTCCTCGTGCCAAGTATTTAACACACGAGCAGCTAAGCGACGACCAATATATTTCTTTAATCCTGTTTTAGAAACCTTGATTTCTTCTGCTAAGTCAAATATTTCTAAAATATCTTTATCACGCTCAAAACCAATAGCACGAAAAAGTGTAGTTACAGGCAATTTTTTCTTTCTGTCAATATACGCATACATCACATTGTTGATGTCTGTTGCGAACTCAATCCACGAGCCTTTGAAAGGGATAATCCTTGCCGAATACAATTTCGTTCCATTTGCGTGAAAAGATTGTCCAAAGAAAACTCCCGGCGAACGGTGCAATTGCGAAACGATTACACGCTCAGCACCATTTATAACAAAAGTACCACTAGCCGTCATATAAGGCATCGTTCCCAGATACACATCTTGTACGATAGTTTCAAAATCTTCGTGTTCAGGATCAGTGCAGTATAATTTCAACCTTGCCTTTAAGGGTACGCTATATGTGAGCCCTCTCTCAATACATTCCTGAATAGTATAGCGTGGCGGGTCAATGAAATAGTCTAAAAACTCAAGTACGAACTGATTACGTGTATCAGTTATAGGGAAGTTTTCCTTGAATGTGTTATATAAACCTTCATTGCCTCTTTCTTCTGATTTGGTTTCCAGCTGAAAAAAATCCTGAAACGATTTAATCTGAATATCCAAAAAATCAGGATAATCTGGTGTGTGTTTTACCGAAGCAAAATTGATTCTTGCAGTTTGATTTGTTGACATTTACTTCTGTTTTTAAATTTTAAATCATTCCTTAAAAAGAATGTATCTTTGTGCTTTATTTTTTTAAAACGCAAAGCACTTACAAAATAGTACGTTTTAAATTACAATACATCACATCTTTAGCTTTCTAAAAAATTCAAGATTAATCTTGACAACATCACTTCTAATTGTGAGATATGACTTCCAAAAATGCAACGAAAACATCTCAAATTTTCAAATTAAAAACTTTAAGAAGCTATATTTTACGTTAGCAATAAATAATTTTCTGCATACCCGAGTCAAAAAACTAGTTTATTGTATATTTTTCTCAAATTTATCAAAGTCCACAAACTTAAGTTCAGAATATTACTTTGAAACACAGACATAAAGCTATGAAAATCAATGAAATAAACACAAACTAATATTTAGTAAACATCTGAACAATAAGGTTTTAGATATAATATGCAAAATGGTTTAGGCCTATTCCTATGCAAGAAAAGACCTAAACCTTATATTTTAAGCAATGTAAAATTATTTCAATTCTACTTCAGCTCCAGCTTCTTCTAAAGATTTTTTAAGACCTTCTGCCTCATCTTTAGATACTGCTTCTTTAATTTTTGAAGGAGCTCCATCAACTACTTCTTTAGCTTCTTTAAGCCCAAGACCAGTTAATTCTTTAACTAACTTAACAACAGCTAATTTATTAGCACCTGCTGATTTCAAGAATACATCGAACTCAGTTTTCTCAGCTGCAGCCTCTCCTCCTGCTGCTGGACCTGCTGCTACTGCTACTGCCGCTGCTGCTGGTTCAATTCCATACTCATCTTTCAAAATTTGAGCAAGTTCGTTTACTTCTTTAACTGTTAAGTTAACCAATTGTTCTGCGAAATTTTTTAAATCTGCCATTTTTCTATCGTTTTTTTTAATTTATTAAATTATAATTTGTGCGTTTTCTACTACTTTTCTGATAAAGTTTTGATAATTCCTGCCAACTTACCTCCACCTGATTTAAGAGCGGAAATAACATTCTTAGCAGGAGATTGTAACAATCCAATGATATCTCCAATAACTTCTTCTTTTGATTTTATAGAAGATAAGGCTTCTAACTGATTTGCTCCAATAAAAATTGCTTCTTCAATGAAAGCACCTTTCAAAACCAACTTATCTGATTTTTTTCTGAATTCTTTAATAAGTTTTGCTGGAGCATTTCCTACTTCAGAAAACATCAAAGTACTATTGCCTTTAAGAACTGATGGTAAATCACCAAATTCTTTATCAGAAGCCTCCATCGCTTTTGCTAACAATGAATTCTTTACAACAGCCAATTTAATATTAGCTTTGAAACAAGCTCTACGCAAGTTTGTTGTTTCTTCTGCATTTAAACCTGTTAGGTCAGTTACGTAAATAATATTATTTTCAGTTAACTGTGCAGTTAAATTCTCTATCACTAATGATTTTTCTTCTCTTGTCATAATTTCTTTTTTTAACTACAAATTAAACTGACTTAGTATCAACAGGCACACTAGGACTCATAGTAGTTGAAATATAGATAGATTTCACATACGTTCCCTTAGCAGCTGTAGGTTTCAATTTTATTAGTGTTTGAATCAATTCACTTGCATTTTCAACAATTTTATCAGCTGTAAAAGAGATTTTTCCTATTGCGGCATGAACGATTCCTGTTTTATCAACACGGAAATCAATTTTACCTGACTTTACCTCTTGAACAGCTTTACCTATTTCCATCGTTACTGTACCTGTCTTAGGATTTGGCATCAAACCACGTGGACCTAACACACGTCCTAATGGTCCCAATTTTCCCATAACACTCGGCATTGTAACAATAACATCTACATCTGTCCAACCATCTTTAATCTTCTGCAAATATTCATCTAACCCTACGTAATCAGCACCTGCAGCTTTTGCCTCAGCTTCCTTATCAGGAGTTACTAAAGCAAGTACTTTTACATCTTTACCTGTTCCGTGAGGAAGCGTTACAACACCTCTCACCATTTGGTTTGCTTTACGAGGGTCAACTCCCAAACGTACAGCAATATCCACAGATGCATCAAATTTTGTGTAAGTTATTTGTTTCAATAATTCAGAAGCTTCATTCAACGAATACAATTTATTGTAATCAACCTTAGATAAAGCCTCTTTGTGTTTTTTTGTCAATTTTGCCATAATTTCTCAAATTAAAAAGGTTTATCTCCAGTTATTGTTATTCCCATTGAACGTGCTGTACCAGCAACCATACTCATTGCAGACTCAATTGTAAATGCATTCAAATCAGGCATTTTATCCTCTGCAATAGCTTTCACCTGTTCCCAAGTGATACTTGCTACCTTTTTACGATTTGGCTGACCAGATCCACCTTTAGCCTTAGCGGCTTCCAATAGCTGAACTGCAGTAGGTGCGGTTTTAACAACAAAATCAAACGACTTGTCCTTATAGACCGTGATAACTACAGGGACAACCTTACCCTGTTTGTCCTGTGTACGAGCATTAAATTGCTTACAGAACTCCATAATGTTAACACCGGCAGCACCTAAAGCGGGTCCAATTGGTGGCGATGGATTCGCTTGACCTCCCCGAGCTTGTAGCTTAACTACTTTACTAATTTCTTTTGCCATTGTTTATTATTAATAATTATTTTACACTAAAAAACAAAAGCTAAAAGTCCTGCTTTACTATTTCTTTAAGGACTTCTAACTTTTTAGTTCCTTCAATATTTTTAAACTTTCTCAACTTGCATATAACTCAACTCCAATGGTGTCTTTCTTCCAAAAATTTTAACCATCACCTCAAGTTTACGCTTCTCCTCATTTACTTTCTCTACTGAGCCATTAAATCCATTAAAAGGCCCATCAACAACCCTAACTGTTTCTCCAACAACGAAGGGTATAGCCATTACCTCTATATTTTCAGAGAGCTCATCTACCTGCCCTAACATCCGATTCACATCTGACTTACGTAATGGAAGAGGATCTCCTCCCTTTGTTTCGCTCAGAAATCCAACAACGCCAGGTATTGATTTAATAATGTGTATAACTTCACCTACGAGACTTGCCTTCACCATCACATAGCCAGGCATATGTACTCTTTCCTTATTTATTTTCTTCCCATTACGAATTTGAACAATCTTCTCTGTAGGTACCAAAACTTCTTCTACATAATCAGCATAACCTAACCGAGAGGTTTCACTTTCTATGTAGTTCTTAACTTTATTTTCTTGTCCTGTAACAGCCTTAACTACATACCATTTCTTCTCTAATACTACCGACATCACTGTTATTTTTTTACTTCATAAAGTTAAAATACAAAGCCATCAACCACTCAAAAAAAGAATCCATTCCCCAAATGAGAAGCGAAAACAGAACCGAAAACACAACTACTATAACCATTTCTCGTTGTGCATCTGCTAACGTTGGCCAAGTAACATGATTTTTCAATTCTTCGTAAGATTCCTTAATATAGTTTATCATCACATTATTTTTTTTGCACGGGTGGAGGGATTCGAACCCCCATCAACGGTTTTGGAGACCGCTATTCTACCCTTGAACTACACCCGTCTTTCATAAAGAAGTTTTGAGAAGATCTCAAAACTTCTTTTATTATTTCTGATATATTATTTTACATCAATCAATTAGTCAAGAATTTCTGTTACCTGACCAGCACCTACTGTTCTACCTCCTTCACGAATAGCGAAACGAAGACCTACGTTAAGTGCGATTGGCTGCAACAACTCAACAGTAATTGTTAAGTTATCACCAGGCATAACCATCTCAACTCCTTCTGGCAAAGAAATCGTACCAGTTACGTCAGTTGTACGAACGTAGAACTGAGGACGGTATTTATCTTTAAATGGAGTGTGACGTCCACCCTCTTCTTTACTCAAGATATAAACTTCTGCTTTAAATTTAGCGTGAGGCTTAACAGAACCTGGTTTACAGATAACCATACCACGCTTGATATCTTTCTTATCAATACCACGAAGCAATAAACCTACGTTATCACCAGCTTCACCTCTATCAAGAATTTTACGGAACATCTCAACCCCTGTAATTGTAGAAGTCAATTTCTCAGCTCCCATACCAATAATCTCAACAGGCTCACCAGTTTTAGCAACCCCTGTCTCAATACGTCCTGTAGCTACTGTTCCACGACCTGTAATTGTAAATACATCTTCAATTGGCATCAAGAATGGTTTATCAATGTCACGTGTTGGCAACTCAATCCAACTATCAACAGCGTCCATTAATTTCATCACCGTATCAACCCATTTAGGCTCACCATTCAATGCACCTAGAGCAGATCCTTGAACGATAGGTCCATTATCACCATCGTAATCGTAAGAACTCAAAAGATCTCTCATTTCAAGCTCAACAAGCTCTAACAACTCTGGATCGTCAACCATATCCACTTTGTTCATAAACACAACAATGCGAGGAATACCTACCTGACGTCCCAAAAGAATATGCTCACGAGTTTGCGGCATCGGACCATCTGTAGCAGCCACTACAAGGATAGCTCCATCCATTTGAGCAGCACCAGTAATCATATTCTTTACGTAATCGGCGTGACCAGGACAATCAACGTGCGCATAGTGACGAGTTGCTGTTTGATACTCTACGTGAGATGTATTAATAGTAATACCTCTTTCTTTCTCCTCAGGAGCATTATCAATCGAATCAAAACTTCTTTGCTCAGAAAGACCAGCATCAGCCAATACTTTAGTAATAGCAGCAGTCAAAGTTGTTTTACCGTGATCTACGTGTCCAATAGTACCAATATTCAAGTGAGGTTTGGAACGATCAAATGTTTCTTTTGCCATTTTAAATAAATTTTTAAATCTTAGTTATATAAATTAGTGTCTAATGTGTGCAAACCAAGAGCCAATGACGAGATTTGAACTCGTGACCTCTTCCTTACCAAGGAAGCGCTCTACCCCTGAGCTACACCGGCTTTTACTTCACAAAGCCTTCATTGAGCGGGAGACGAGGTTCGAACTCGCGACATTCAGCTTGGAAGGCTGACGCTCTACCAACTGAGCTACTCCCGCATTTTTTTTGGTGGGAAGAGCAGGATTCGAACCTGCGAAGACATAGTCAGCAGATTTACAGTCTGCCCTCGTTGGCCGCTTGAGTATCTTCCCATAATTTAAACAGTATTTTATGAACTTTTGAGCCGATAGAGGGATTCGAACCCACGACCCCGAGATTACAAATCACGTGCTCTGGCCAACTGAGCTATATCGGCAAGTATTAAAAAAGATTGATAACAACCCTATTTCTAACGGAGTGCAAATGTATAGATATATTTTCACATAGCAAAAAAAAAAACAATCTTTTTTATATAATTTTAAAATAACAATACACAACTACATATATATCAACAAATTAAAATAAAAATAGAAGTGAAAAATTTTATTCAAAAATCAGACTCAACCTTAGTCACTTCATAAAAATAACTTTATCTTCTAAATTTTCTTTAAGTACACAAATTTGAACAATTCAGATTATTCCAAAATAAGTTAGAAAACATTTAATTTTTCAGGTTCTAAACTTTTTTGTAACTTAGCCGTCAATTTTTTATAATTTTTCACATTATGTTAAAGATCAGATACTTTTTAAATTTTAAGTTTGTATTTTTCGCGTTCTATTTGACTTTATTGACAAAAATGAATGCGCAAATCCAAAAGATTGAGCCTCCTTTTTGGTGGGCAGATATGAAAAATACTGAATTACAAATAATGCTTTACGGCAACAAAATTGCTAATTTTTCAGTAGAAAGCGACCTTCCTATTACAAACATAACAAAAACAGAAAACCCAAATTACTTATTTCTTACGGTAAACACCAAAAACAAATCTGAAGGAAATTACAAAATAACCTTAATTAATCAAAAGAGAAAGCTAAAAACAATCAATTACGAGTTAAAAAAACGCAGAGACAAGTCTGCATTGCGTAAGGGATTTGATAGTTCAGATGTAATTTACTTGTTAATGCCTGACAGATTTGCTAATGGAAATCCCAACAATGATTCGCATAAGGAACTCAACGAGAAAGCAAACAGAAACCTACCTGGAGGACGACACGGAGGCGACATTCAGGGCATCATCAAGCAATTAAATTACATAAAATCCTTGGGGGCTACTGCCATCTGGAGTACACCAATGTGCGAAGACAATGATGAAACCTATTCCTACCACACTTATGG
This sequence comes from Capnocytophaga cynodegmi, assembly GCF_002302475.1. Classification (NCBI taxonomy): domain Bacteria; kingdom Pseudomonadati; phylum Bacteroidota; class Flavobacteriia; order Flavobacteriales; family Flavobacteriaceae; genus Capnocytophaga; species Capnocytophaga cynodegmi. The sequence goes on along the minus strand of NZ_CP022378.1, from coordinate 1,997,741 downwards.
GCAAAGTGATGTCTACAAAATTGACCCTCGATATGGAACTAACCAAGAGTACAAGCAACTTGCTGAAGAGATGCATAAAAGAGGAATGAAACTTATCAAAGATTATGTAACAAACCATTGGGGCTGGAAACATTGGATGATAAATGACCTCCCTACATATGATTGGATTCATCAGTTCCCTGGATATGCACAAAGTAACTATCGAATGAGCACACAAATGGATAATAACACTTCAGAGATAGATAAAAAATATTGTGTAGACGGTTGGTTTGTGCAATCTATGCCTGATTTAAACCAAAGTAATCCATTAGTTCTGAAATATCTGACACAAAATGCTATTTGGTGGATAGAATATGCTAACCTTGACGGACTCAGAGTAGACACGTACTCATACAATGACAAAGAGGGAATTGCAAAATGGACAAAGGCTATTATGAATGAGTACCCGAACTTCAATATTGTTGGAGAGGTGTGGTTACACGACCAAGCTCAAATATCATATTGGCAAAAGGACAGCCCAATTAGCGCCATTCAAAGCTATAACACACATCTCCCTTCTGTTATGGACTTCACGCTACACGATGCTATCGGAGAGGCTCTCAAAGCAACCTCTTCGTGGGATAAGGGAATGATTCAGATGTATGATAATTTCGTAAATGACTTCCTTTACAAAGATATTAATAACATTTTAATCTTTGCAGAAAACCACGATACTTCTCGTATTAATGAAATCTACCAAAATACAGAAGATTATAAGTTAATAATGACACTTTTAGCTACTGCACGAGGTATTCCCCAGCTATATTATGGAAGCGAAATAGGAATGCGAGGTGATAAGAGTAAAGGTGATGCTTATATCAGGCAAGATTTCCCAGGAGGTTGGAAAGATGACAAGCAAAATGCTTTCAATCCCGAAGAAAGAACTGAATTACAAAAGGAATATTTCAATTTTACAGCCAAAGTATTCAATTGGAGGAAAGAAAAGCCTGTAATACACTACGGAAAAACCAAACAATATCTACCTAATAACGAAGTGTATGTATATTTCAGATATAATCAACAAGAGGCAGTTATGATAATCCTCAATAACAATAAAGAAAAACAAAATATCGACCTATCGCGATTTGCTGAGAGCTTAAAAGGATACACCAACGGAAAAGATATTATATCAGGAAAAGAACTTCAACTTCAGAAACCTTTAGAGATAGAAGGAAAAACTTCTATGATTATTGAATTGAAATAAAATCAAGTCCATAAATTCATAAAAATAAGGCAATATATCAATTTTAAAATTGAATATATATTGCCTTATTCTATTTTTAAGCAACAACAATTCATTTTATATGAAATAATTATACAACATTATTTTAATACTTAAAAATAATTTTTACTTTTGCCTTTATTAATACATAATAAAAACATTTTTAGACACATACATACATTTTTAAATAACAATCATAGGTATTTTATCCATAAAATATTAGTAAAAATAAATGTAACTCATAAAATATTAAAAATTCAATAAGTAAAAATCAAAAAATAATATTTAAAAACACAAAAACTTATACAAATAATACATTTTCAATTAGGGGCTACACAAAATCAACTAAAAATAATTGATAAGTAATACATAAAAATACAGAATCAATTAAGAGCAATACAAATAATTGAAAAATAATCAAAAATAAACAAAGGGCTTTAGAAGAGAAATCAGTATTTAAACAAAAACAACACAAATAATCTAAATTGTAAGCAGTAATAACACAAAATAATTAAAATATGAAATCAAAACGAACTTCAGAATTACTATATCTTGAAAAATATAGATTAGTATTCGCAAATTATGACGAAATATCAGAATTAAAATCTGAATTGGAAGAGTACGGCTATGATGCTAATCGTATGAATGAAGGAAAACAGCTTTATACAAAAGCTCAAGACCTTTATGATAAAAACGTACAAGAAACATCAGAAGCAAAGGAAGCCTATGCTATCTTTGAACAAGCCTATGAACAATTAGTTAAAACCTATGGAAAGCACCGAAAGGCAGCAAAAGTAGCACTAATGCACAAAATGGAAGTATGGGAAACCTTTTCTATCAAAGGAGAAACCCCAAGAGCTTATCTTCTTTTTATAAAGGGAGCTAAGATATTCTATAATCAAGCTATTACGCATCAAGAAGCACGTCCGTTACTTGAAAAATTTAAAATAACGGAAACTATCGCACAAGAACAGCTATCAGCTATTGAAAATATTATCTCTTTAAGAGCTAAGTATGAGAAATTATCTGGAGAAAGCCAACAGGCTACACAAGATAAGAACAGGGCTTTTGCTGAGATAGACAAATGGATACGTGAGTTTTACGCCGTTGCCAAAATCGCCTTAGAAGACAAACCTCAGCTACTTGAAGGAATAGGAATATCAATGCGAAGTTAATAAAAACAACTTATTTTATCATAACTTTGTCAGAGTTTACTACTTTGGCAAAGTTTTTTCAATGAATACTAATAATAGATTAACAAAGAAAATGTCACAACAGAAAACCAACTTTTTCGATACACAAGTACTCGGGCACCCAGCAGGATTATTCGTTTTATTTTTTACAGAAATGTGGGAGCGTTTTTCTTTCTACGGAATGCGAGTGCTTTTAGTCAACTTCCTAACAATGGCTCTCATAGGGTATAACCCTGGTTGGGAGTGGACAACAGAGAACGCAGGGGCATTATTTGGAACATACGTGATGCTTTTATACCTCACACCCATTGTAGGAGGAACCATCGCTGATAGATTTATAGGCTACCGATGGGCAATAGTTATCGGAGCTATCATTATGACACTCGGACACGCAGCAATGGCTCTCGAAACCGAATTTTGGCTTTACGTAGGGCTTGGACTGTTAGTAATCGGGACAGGTTTTTTCAAACCCAATATGACTTCTATCATTTCCCATATGTATAAAGACCTTCCGGAGAAAAAAGATGGAGCATACACCATCTTTTATATGGGAGTAAATGCCGGAGCTTTCTTCGGAATGATGCTTTGTGGATATATGGCTGAAAAAGTAGGCTGGAGTTGGGGATTTGGATTAGCGGGAATATTTATGCTTATCGGTACACTTCAATTTTGGTTAGCGCGTCCTCTTTTTGGCTCTATAGGTGACGTACCTTCCAAAAACAAGCAAGAAATTACCAAAACAAATCAAAATAAACCCATATCCGATGAAGATAAGCCTAATCCATTTACATTATTAGATAAAATATTGATAGGAATAGCAGCTATCATTGGTCTGGGATATGCCATCAACGACCCATTATCACGCATCGGGGGAATTGACTTATTCTCCTTCTTAGAAACAAGCAACATCAAAGGGCAATATATCGCAGTCATCTTTGGGCTAATAGCTTTCTTCTTTGTTATTATCTCAAGGCTTACTCGATACACGAAAATCGTGCGTGAGCGTATGATAACCGTTATCATTTTTGCCTTCTTCACCGTGTTTTTCTGGCTTTCCTTTGAGCAGGGAGCTTCCTCCTTGATTCTTTTTGCAAGAGACAACGTTCAAAGAGAGCTTTTAGACAATCAAGCAATCATTTTCAACATTGTAAATGCTTTACTCACTATTATTCCATTAGCATTAATCACTTATGTACTATTCATACTAGCTAAAAAAACGTTTTCAAAGATATTAGCATCGAATATCGTCTTACTTATTTGTTTCGGACTTGTATGGGTGATTGTCGGATGGATGCTACAACGTGATTTCAAAACAGTAGCATACAATGTAAGCTATGAAGCATTTGAAGTATATGAGAGTGATGGCAAAAACCTCAAAGTAAAAGAGGACGGAAGCTATGCTGTAAAGTATATCCCTATAACTATTGATAATTCCATTTCAGTTACAGAAGAAAACAGCATTCAAAAAACAGAAAAAGTCTTCAAAATAACAGAAAACAATGCTGAAGGAAAAAGTATCGTAAAGTATTTGCCTTACAACGAGCATAAAAAACCAAAAGAAAACTTCGAAATTATTGAAAACACTATTCAAACTATTGCTTTACCTCGAGTGGATAACAAAACAGGGAAACAAGCAACAGACAAAGACGGAAATATGCTTTTCGACTTTTATGTTCCAAGTAAAAACAACGAACTTTCGGTTGTAAATCGAGAGACAATTATCGGTGAAGGCGACAATCACTTTAACAAAGGGGAAGAAATTCTCATTTTGACTAAAGATAATAAGTTTTCCTCCTTCGGATATGCCGATATGAAGAAAGCAGCGTGGGCAAGAGAACGTGCGGAACAGCTCAACACCAACAATGGATTGATAAAAGCCACCATAAAGGAAGAAAAAGCCAATTGGGTAGAGATTACCACCTCTTGGTTTTCGATACTCAATTCATTTTTTATCATCGCCTTGGCAAATGTATTTTCACGCATTTGGGATAGTCGTTACAACCCTCCTGCGGCAGTGAAATACGGAATGGGGCTTATCATAATGGCTATTGGTTTTGGTTTACTCGCCTTTGGGGCAAATGGCGTAGGCTCTGGGGTGAAGGTAAGTATGCTTTGGCTGGTAGTTGCGTATCTTTTCCATACAATGGGAGAGCTGTGTATGGCACCAGTGGGCTTATCTTACGTATCGAAGCTCGTCCCAGCCCGAATGATAGCCTTTATGTTCGGAGTGTGGTACTTAGCAATCGCTATCGGTAATAAATTAGCAGCCATCTTGGGTGGGCAGATTGAAAACATCACTGAAAAATATAACTTATCCACATTTTTCTTGATATTCACCATTGTGCCTATTGTCGCCGGATTGATTATTATTTTCATCAGTCCTTTAGTTAAGAAATTAATGCACGGAGTGAAATAAAGGAAGTTTAAATTAGCAATTTACTTGGGATAAATAGAGAAAAGATATGATAAAAGAAATCAAATCATCTCTATTTATCCCAACTTCTTTATAAAATATTTATTCTACAGGTTTGATAATTCTTTAATGATTTATTTTTTATCTATAAGTTGTCAGGATTTGAAAAAAATCACGACTAAACAGATATATAAATGTTATTAAAATTATGCGTAAAGTTATTTTTTATTCTCTAACAGCTTCAATATTATTTTGTGAAACTATTTTTAGTCAAGGTTGTAGCGATGCAGGTTTTTGTACAATTAATAATGTAAAACCTGTAAATTTTTGGGAACGTAGTGAGCCTGTTAAAAACCAAATAAAAGCAGGATTTTTCTTCGGAACAGGAGATAATAATGTAAATGTTTGGGGAAATTATTTAGAATACAACCGACAAATTTCAGATGCAATCAGTTTTGATACACGAGTAACGTCCATTGCTCAAAGCGGAAATAGAATTCATTCTTTGGGGCTTTCTGATATATTACTTTCTGGCAATTACAAAGTTAATGAAAAACTGAGCATTACATTAGGGACTAAAATTCTTCTTTCCGATGGTAACAAAAAGCAAGAAGGGCTTTCATTACCTATGGATTATCAATCCAGTTTAGGAACACTTGATGCAATTATGGCTCTGAGTTATCAAATTAATAAATTACATTTTGTTTTTGCTTGGCAACAACCTATTTTACAAAATAAGAATGAGTTTTTGGCGGAAAATCAAACAAATGAGATTCTAAAGAAATTTCAATCTACTCAAAATTATCAACGAGGAGGAGATATTCTGCTACGGGCTTCCTATCCTGTTACTATAACAGATAAAATCAGTCTGACACCGAGTATTTTACCTATTTATCACTTAACAAATGATCAATTTACAGACATTTCAGGGAGCAAAAAACACATTGAAGGCTCAAAAGGACTAACTGTAAACGGAAATATTTATCTAGATTATCAAATTAACACAAAAAATAGTTTACAACTTAATACAGGAATGCCTTTTATAGCAAGAAAATCTCGCCCTGATGGACTAACGAGACATTTCATTGTTAATCTAGAGTATAGAGTTCGCTTTTAATAAAAGGGCAATCCAGATGTATTTCATTTTTTTAGAAATAATACGTATTTTTGCAGAATAATTAGCAGAATAATAGTATATGAATACCCAAAAATATAATAGTTTGGTAACTTTGGGGAAGTTTCTGGCTCAGTTTGCATCTTTTCCATACAAGGAAGATAAAAATATGCCTTCTGGAAATGATTTCCAATTTGAAAAATTCAAGGAAACTCTCAAATTAGCAGAACAGCAAAATGGTTGGTTTACTCTGGAAAACTTGCAATTCGCTTGTAAATCGTGGGCAGAAGCTCTGACGGAAGAAAATTTAAAAAAATGGCTCGAAAAATATGATTTCAGCAAGGTAACTCCCAAAAAAGTAGCTATTATTATGGCGGGAAACATTCCTTTGGTGGGCTTTCACGATTTTTTATCAGTGTTAATCGCTGGGCATAAAGCCATCGTGAAGTTATCATCAGATGATAAAATCATTTTGCCTTTCATCGCTAATTATTTACAGCAAATCAATCCCATTTGGAAAGATTGTTTTGTATTTACAGACGAAAAAATCATATATTTTGATGCTGTAATTGCCACAGGAAGTGATAACACAGCACGTTATTTTGAATATTATTTCGGGAAGAAACCACACATTATCCGTAAAAATCGTAATTCCGTTGCAATTCTCACAGGAAAAGAAACCGAAAAGGAACTTTTTGAACTTGGAAAAGATATTTTTACCTATTTTGGACTGGGTTGTCGAAGTGTTTCGAAAGTTTTTGTTCCTAAAGGATATAATTTTGACCATATTTTTAAGGCTATTTATCCTTTTAAGGATATAATTAATGGTCAGAAGTACGCTAATAACTATGATTACAATAAGGCTGTTTATCTGATGAGCTTGTTTAAACTTCGTGAGAATGGTTTTTTAATTCTGAAAGAAGACACTAGCTACGCCTCCCCTATCGCAACGCTTTTTTATGAATATTATAGCGATTTGGATAGCCTGAAAGAACAGCTGTTAAATGATACTGAAAAGATACAATGTATCGTTGCTAATGGATTTATTACCAACGAAATTCCGTTTGGGAAAACACAACAACCACAACTTTGGGATTACGCTGATAACGTAGATACTGTTAAATTCCTAACAAATTTGCAGTAAAAAAACAATCCTTTTTAGTTTCTGCAAGAAAATAATTTAGGAATTTTGCAAAAATTTCACACACAAACAGAAATATCACACAAATTTTCTGTTTGTTTTTTTACATAAGGAGATGAAAAAGCATAATTTTAGTGCAGGTCCTTCTATCCTGCCACAAGCGGTTTTTGAAAAAGCGTCAAAAGCAGTTCTTAATTTTGAAGATTCGGGTTTATCAATTCTTGAAATTTCACACCGAAGCAAAGAGTTCCTCAATGTTATTGAAAAAGCACGTGCTTTGGCTTTGGAAATAGCAGGTTTAGATGATTCGTATGAGGTTCTGTTTCTTCACGGGGGAGCAAGTACTCAATTTTTGTCCGTTCCGTATAATCTATTAGAAAAAAAAGCAGCCTATATTGATACAGGAACTTGGTCGAACAAGGCTTTGAAAGAAGCACAACTTTTTGGCAATGTAGAAATTATAGCTTCGTCGAAAGCAGATGGATATAAGTATATCCCCAAAAATTTCAGTATCCCTTCTGATGCTGATTATCTACATGTTACAACAAATAACACTATTTACGGAACTCAATTTCATCATATTCCAGAAACTAACATTCCGCTGGTAGCCGATATGAGTTCAGATATTTTTTCACGAGATATAGATTACTCAAAGTTCAGCCTTATTTATGCAGGTTCACAGAAAAATTTGGGAGCTTCAGGTAGTACAATGGTACTTGTAAAGAAAGCTATTCTGGGTAAAGTTTCTCGTAAAATTCCTTCCATTTTGGATTATCAAAACCAAATCAAAAATGAGAGTATGTTCAACACTCCTACCACGTTTTCTATTTATGTAAATCTGTTGGTTTTACAATGGATACAAGAAAAAGGAGGTGTAAAAGCTCTTGAAAAGCTCAATAAAGACAAAGCCGAACTTCTTTACAATGAAATAGACCGTAACCCACTTGTGGAAGGATATGCTACAAAAGAAGACCGCTCACTTATGAATGTTTCTTTCTTTTTGAAAGACCAATCAATGCAACAAAAATTTGATACTCTCTGGCAAAATGCAGATATTAGTGGACTAAAAGGACATCGAAATCTTGGCGGATATCGAGCCTCCATTTACAATGCTATGCCCATTGAAAGTGTACAAGTGTTGGTAGACGTTTTAAAGGAACTGGAAAAAAAATATTGAAAAAATTGTCAAACCTAAAATGAATATTATGAAATATTTTTTATTAGTCGTATCGTGTATTTTCTTATCTTCTTGTAATTCTAAAGAAGAAACTCAGCAAATAAATACAATAATTTACACTGATTTTGTAAATCCGCTAATGGGTACAGATTCCAAATTTGAACTTTCCAACGGAAATACCTACCCTGCCATTGCTACTCCTTGGGGAATGAACTTCTGGACACCACAGACTAACAAAATGGGCGATGGTTGGGCATATCAGTATCAAGCTAATAAAATTCGCGGATTTAAACAAACACATCAGCCCAGCCCTTGGATTAATGATTATGGTGCTTTTGCCATAATGCCCATCACTGGCGAACTTAAAATTGAAGAAAACGAACGTGCTTCGTGGTTTTCGCATAAAGCCGAAGAGGTAAAACCACACTATTACAAAGTTTACTTGGCAGATTATGATACTACGGTTGAAATTACGCCAACAGAAAGAGCTGCTCAATTCCGTTTTACATTTCCAAAGGCTGAAAAATCATATATTTTGCTCGATGCGTACTTTAAAGGTTCGATGGTAAAAATTCTGCCTAATGAACGAAAGATTGTCGGATATGCTCGAAACCATAACGGAGGTGTTCCGGAGAATTTCCACAACTATTTTGTACTTGAATTTGATAAGGATTTTCAGGTTTACAATACGTGGGGTGATGGTTGGAAACTTTCAGACACTACCGAAAATCAGGGAGAACACGTGGGAGCGGTGATTGGTTTTGCTACCAAACGTGGCGAACAAGTGAATGTAAAAGTTGCTTCCTCTTTTATAAGTGGTGAACAAGCAATGCTTAATCTGAAAAATGAAATTGGCTCAGATACTTTTGAACAGACAAAGGAAAAAGCCTTCAATCGCTGGGAAAAAGAACTTTCACGCATTGAAATTCAAGATAGTAATATTGATAATATCCGTACATTTTATTCCTGTTTGTATCGTGTGCTTTTGTTCCCTCGTACGTTTTATGAATTTGATGCCAAAGGCGAGATTGTACACTATAGCCCTTATAACGGAAATGTAGAAAAGGGTTATATGTTCACTGACAATGGTTTTTGGGATACATTCCGTGCTGTATTTCCTTTCTTTAATTTGATGTATCCTGAAATGAATCAAAAATTTATGAAAGGATTGGTAAATACATATCAGCAATCAGGTTGGTTACCTGAATGGGCAAGTCCTGGGCATCGTGATTGTATGATAGGCTCTAATTCAGCTCCTATCATTGCTGATGCATATCTGAAAGGAAATATTAATGAAGAAGATGCTAAAATTCTGCTCGAAGCGATGCTCAAAAATGCAACTCAAAATGAGGGCAGACCTGTAAAATCAGTAGGCAGAGAGGGTGTAGATTATTACAACAAATTAGGATATGTACCTTACAATGTTGGGATTAATGAAAATGTAGCTCGTACGTTAGAATATGCCTATGCCGATTATGCAATTTATAAAATGGCAGAAAAAATGAATCGTAAATACATTGTTGATGCATACAAAAAGAAAGCTCAAAACTATCGTAATGTTTTCGATAAAGAAACTGGTTGGATGCGAGGACGCAATGAAGATGGTACGTTCCAATCGCCTTTCAATCCGCTAAAATGGGGTGATGCTTTTACCGAAGGAAATAGTTTGCATTACACTTGGTCGGTTTTTCACGATGTTGAAGGACTTATCGAACTTATGGGAGGAGCTAACAAATTTGAACAGAAACTTGATGAGGTTTTTGAGATGCCTCCTTTATTTGATGATTCATATTACGGATTTACAATACACGAAATTCGTGAAATGCAAATTATGGATATGGGTAATTACGCACACGGAAATCAGCCTATTCAGCATATGATTTATCTATACAATTATATAAACAAACCTGAAAAAGCAAAAGAAAAACTCCACAAAGTAATGACAAAGCTCTACGCACCTACCCCCGATGGTTATTGCGGTGATGAGGATAACGGACAGACTTCGGCTTGGTATGTGTTTAGTGCGTTAGGCTTTTATCCTGTAAGCCCCGTAGATGATTACTATGTTTTAGGAAGCCCTCTTTTTGATAAAGCTACATTACAACTTCCTGATAACAAAAAATTTGTCATCACCAAAGGTAAAAATCATCTCGAAGATACCCAAAAAAACTCAAAAGATACTCCAGAGAATGGAAAAGGTACTTCAGTATATCTTAATAACAAAAAAATAGATGGCTTTAAACTTCCATTTGATAGTTTTAAAAATAACGGAACTTTGGAGTTTGATAAATAGTGTTTTTGGTATAGCAATGATAATCAGTATATTCGTCGGGCTACTTTTCATCGGAATTGGTTACTTTGTACAAAGCAACCCCACGATACTGGCTGGTTATAACAGAATGTCAGAAGAAAAGAGAAGTAATCTGGACATCAAAAAAATAGCAAAACACATCAAAAAAGCATTTGTTACAATGGGAATCCTATTAATTATGGGATTCCCTATAATGTTTTTTTTAGATTGGGAGGAATATGTTAGTATATGGATACTTTTAGTTATGTTCATCGGGATTGGTTATACACTGAAAAGCTCTGAAAAATTCCTACATAACAAAAAAAGAAATCTCACACTAGCTTATATTATTCTGATTATTATCTTCTTATTTTGTTTAACGATAATTTTTTCAGGAATGTCTTCTATGGAAATCAAAAAAGAAGGAGATGCTATCAGAATTACAGATACTTCAGAAAATGAAATATTTTTTTCGGAGATTCAAGAAATAAAATTAGTATCAGAGTTACCTAAAATAGCTATTCGGAGAGGAGGTTTCGAATTAGGTGGAGTGAAGAAAGGTAAATTCGAAACAAAAGACAAGGAAGAAGTCTTTTTATACCTACAATCAAAGAATTCTCCTTACATTATGCTTATCAGGAAGAATGGAGAAAAAATATTCTACAATGACAAAAATCCTGAAAAAACTCAGCAAACATATCAACATATAATGGAATAAACTATAATTTTTATCTGCAACCATCTTAAAGCAAAAAAGAATGGAACGAAGCGTATTTTTTGTACTTCAACTTTAAACTTTCAACTTTTTCTCTATCTTTGCAAAAAAACTGCAATAAGGTAAATGTCAGAAAAAACAATCACTCCATATAAAAATTCTACTGAAGGGAAGAAACAACAAGTCGCACAAATGTTTGATTCCATATCAGGCACTTACGACGGGCTTAACCGCGTAATTTCATTGGGTTCGGACATCAAATGGCGAAAATTTGTTGTTAAAAAAGTATCTGAAATTGCTCCAAAGAAGGTTCTTGATGTGGCAACAGGTACGGGTGATTTGGCAATTGCTCTTAGTGAGATTGATGGCTTGAAAATTGTGGGGCTTGACATTTCTGAAGGAATGCTTTCGGTAGGACGAGATAAAATACAGAAGAAAAATCTCTCTGAGCGTATTGAATTAGTGTCTGGTGATAGTGAAAATTTACCTTTTGCTGATGGTTATTTTGATGCGGTAACTGTGGCGTTTGGTGTACGGAATTTTGAAAATTTAGAAAAAGGGCTTTCTGAAATTTACCGAGTTATCCGCCCTGGTGGCAGGTTGGTTGTTTTGGAAACTTCTGTACCTGAAAAGTTCCCATTTCGTCAGGGATACTTTGCTTATACTAAATTTATTATGCCTTTGATTGGTAAAATATTTTCTAAAGATCGTTCTGCATACACTTATTTATCAAAATCGGCTTCGGCATTTCCTTATGGAAAAAAATTTAAAGCCATTTTAGATAAAATTGGATATAGCGAAACTAAATACTATCCAAAAACGCTAGGTGGAGTAGCTACTATCTACGTGGGAAATAAACCTAATACACTTTAAAATGAAAAAAATCTGTATATTCTGTTTTTTTGCCCTGATTTTCATTGGAAATTTTTCTATTTGGGGGCAACGAAGAGGTCCACTTATGAATCTAGAGCATTTTGATGAAAAACCACTGCAATGGGGGTATTATTTTGGTTCAAATACGTTCGATTTCAAGTTCAATTACAATGACTTAAATTATGGAACTCCTACAATACGTGAGATTAGAACTGTTAGAAACTGGGGATTCAATGTAGGACTATCAGGCTCAATGCGACTGATGAAATATCTTGATCTTAGGCTTGAACCTGGCTTGGTTTATAATAAACGTGACCTCCATTTCCCTGGTATGAATGAAAAAAGAGATTATCTTAGGGAAGTGAAGTCTACTTACATTTATATTCCTCTACTGGTGAAATTCAGTTCAGAACGTTGGTATAATGTTAAGCCTTATCTTACTGCAGGAGCTTCAATGGCTATCAACTTAAGTAGTAATTATAATTTGAATATAGATAATTACGAACGTATTTTCCGTACTCAGCGAAGTGTTTTCTTCTATGAAATGGGAATAGGAATTGATCTTTACACACCTTTTTTCCGTCTCTCACCTTCCATAAGAGGTTTATTTTCAATAAATAACGAACTTATACCAGATGGTAATGCTTCAAGCCCTTGGACTGGAAATTTAGGAAAAATAAAATCACGTGGATTTTTAATTAATCTCACTTTTGAATAGCCCTACAACGATAAAAAAACAACAATCTATGAAAAAATTTATCACTTTTGTGTTACTATTAAGTGCCTATGTAGGTTTTTCGCAAAATTATAAATATCCGATGGCAAGTCCAAGACAGGTGATTTCTCAACAATTTTCTGTTACAAAAATATCTGTTGATTATGGACGACCAAGTGTACGTGGACGTAAAATCTTTGGTGAGTTAGTTCCGTATGGAAAAATTTGGCGTGTGGGAGCTAATGAAGCTACAAACATTACCTTTGAACAGAGTGTTCTTTTTGGTGGTAAGCCCACAAAATTAGGCAGATATGCTATTTTCATCACTCCCGAAGAACGCGAATGGACTGTAGCATTAAACTACGATGCTGATGCCTGGGGTGCTTATAGTTATGACCCTAATGAAAATGCTATTGAAATAAAAATTCCTGTACAAGTTCAAAAAGAATTACAAGAATCGTTGGAAATTTCTTTCGAAAATATCAGTGAAGGAAAGATTAGTTTAGTTATCCGATGGGAATATTTGAAAGCTGAAATTCCCATTGAGGTCGACAATAAAGAAGATATTAACAAAATTATTGAACATCTAAAAGAAATCAAACAAGTAGAAAGGGATATGGGTGTTTAGAATAGTTTATGATATAAAAAGGCTCAGTTTTCTAAACTCGAGCCTTTTTTATATAAGTTTCAAACGTAAAATCATACTGATGTTTTTCATCTTTTGGAACATAACGCGATTTTTCTAATTTCCATTCATCTTTGGAAATTTCTGGGAAGAAAGCATCTGCTTCATTGAATGTGGCGTGTACTCGTGTCAATTCAATTTTGTCAGCGATACCCAACGCCAAATGGTAAATTTCTCCGCCTCCTATAACATACGGATTTTCATCTATTTGTTTTGCTTCTTTTATTGCTTCAGCAAGTGAATTTACCACAATGCAACCCTCTGCCACACAATTTGCCTGTCGTGTAATTACAATATGAATTCTGTTAGGTAATAATTTTGGAAAAGTTTCAAATGTTTTTCGCCCCATTATGATACAATGTCCTGTGGTCAAACGTTTAAATCTTTTGAAATCCTCAGGAAGATGCCAAAGCAATTCTCCGTTTTTTCCCAGAGCATTATTTTCGGAGGCAGCAGCAATTAGTGTAATCATTGATTTAGAAAATCTTGTTGTTGATTAGCTACATTTGTTTGCTCTTTCAATAACTCTTTTTGAGCTTTTTCCCTTTCTTTTTGAAGTTCATTTTCTACACTAACTTCCATCTTCAGAATTTTTTTCTGTTGCAATTCAACTAAACGTTGACGTTCTTTTCTTTCCCATTCCTTTCCCATAAAACGCTCTATAACAAACACATTTATAACGTGTAATAGAAAAAGAAATGTCCAAACAAGAATTCCCCAAATATACCAGTTATAAGTAGTTTCAGTATAAAGTAACTTATTGATTACTACCATAAAAATACATCCCAAAACAAATACCCAGAGATGTAAAAACAAACGTTTTTTCTGTTTTATTCTTCTTTGTGCATTTTCAAATAGCTCGTACTGAGCTGGTTCGATTGTTTTTCTATTTTCTTCCATTATATTTCGGTTTATATTAATAATGTCAAAAGTACAATTTTTATTGTTACTCCCAAAAATATTTTAATCTACTTCTTCAAATTCTTTCAAAACATTGTAAACTAAATGAGTAGGAAGACCAATTACATTATTGTAAGACCCTTCTATTGCTGTAACTCCCACATAACCAATCCATTCCTGAATACCATAGGCTCCAGCTTTATCATAAGGCTTGTATTCCGTTAAATAAAAATCAATTTCATTATCTGTAAATTGCTTAAAAGTCACTTTTGTTACGCAATTAACCAACTTTTGTTTTGTTAATGTTGTAAAACAAACTGAAGTAATTACCTCGTGTTGTTTCCCCGACAAGGATTTAAGCATCTCAAAACCTTCATTGTAGTCTTTTGGTTTTCCAAGAGCTTTTCCCTCGTGCCATACAATAGTATCAGATGTAATCAGCATATCATTATTTTTTAGTGTCCCGTAAAAAGGTTTAGCCTTTTGTACAGACAGGTAATCCGTTATTTCTTCTTTTCGCAAATTTTCTGGATAAGTTTCATCAATGGGTTTTAAAATTACCTCATAATTTAAGTGTAATTCTTTGAAAAATTGTTGTCTGCGAAGCGATGCTGATGCCAAAATGATATTGATGTTTTTCATAGTTTAGTAACTAAACAATATTTATTAGTCATTCTACTCTGGATATGCTATCCGAATGTGATAAATGTTTGTCAATTTGTCTTTAAAAACCTTTTTTATTTTTTCAATTTCTTTGAGCGTAATATCTGCATTCATAAACTGATTATCATCTAATTGCTTTTTAATTATTTTCTCTACAAACTCATCAAGCATTTCATATGTAGGATTTTTCAGGCTTTTGGTTGCTGCTTCCACCGAGTCTGCCATCATCAAAATCGCAGTTTCTTTGGAAAAAGGCTTAGGACCAGGATATCGAAAATTAAATTCCTGACAATTAGAATTTTGTTCAAACTCCTTTCTGTAAAAATAATACGCTAAACTGGTTCCGTGATGCGTACGAATGAAATCAATAATGCGTTGAGGTAATTTATTTTTACGTGCAAGTTCAATACCATCGGTAACGTGTCCTATTATAATTTTGGCACTTTGTGTAGGAGTCAAGGAATCGTGAGGATTCGTTGTAGTTT
The DNA here is from genome assembly GCF_002302475.1 of Capnocytophaga cynodegmi. Lineage (NCBI taxonomy): Bacteria > Pseudomonadati > Bacteroidota > Flavobacteriia > Flavobacteriales > Flavobacteriaceae > Capnocytophaga > Capnocytophaga cynodegmi. The sequence continues at coordinate 1,982,116 of NZ_CP022378.1, read as the reverse complement.
TTTGGTTTTCAATAAAATATACAGGATTCAACATTTTGCCTATATCGTGATATAAAGCTCCCACCCTAACTAGCAAAGCATTTGCTCCAATTTCTGATGCTGCTGCTTCTGCCAAATTAGCTACTTGCATCGAATGCTGAAATGTTCCAGGAGCTTTTTCGGAAAGTTCACGTAAAAGCTTAGAGTTCGTATCACTCAGCTCAAGAAGTGAAACATCGGAAACTAATCCAAAAGTCTTCTCGTAAATATATGTAAAAGGCTGAGAGAAAAGCATTCCCACACCATTAAGGAAAAAAAGTGTGAATAATGAAATGTTTAATCCAGAAATTGTGCCTTCGGTTATCGCGTGAAATGCTGTGTAAATCACAAAATAAGCTCCCGTAATTAATGCCGCTGAAACAAAACTATTCAATCTGTAATGTAAATCTCTGGGAGCAATAATAATAGCCAGTACCGCAACTACCTGAATAAAAACAAATTGAAAACTATTCGGAACGATAAATCCTACTATTAAAATCGTGGCTATGAAAACAAAAATTACCGTTCTTAAATCAAAAAACGACTTGAGAATCAGAGCCATCATACCAACGGGTACAATATAAATATACTGAGGAAAAGTTTGCGTAATAATTCCTACAAAAGCAATTATTGTAAGCATATTAATCAGAATAACAGCTATTTTTACATTATTCTTATAAATCTCTTTCTCATAAATTTTCAAGTACAATCCTATAACCAGAAGTACTATACTTACCAAAACATAATACCCCGTTAATGACCACACATAATTTTGATGATTCCACGTTTCTTCTTCATATTCAGATTGTAAAGACAACAAGGTGTTAAATCTTTCTCCTTCAACCATTTCTCCTCTGGCAATGATAAGTTGCCCTTTTTTCACCCAACCTCGTGTGTATACAATTTCTTTCAGGCTTTCTTCAAGTGTCTTTTTTGTAAAATTTTGTTCAATGGTTATATCAGGCTGCAAAATCTCGAAAAACAAATCGTAATAATTCTTTTTGTATTTATTGTATGGAGCATCGGAAAAATATTTTGCAATTTCTGAGCTTAATTCATTTAATTTCAAAATATTATTAAGTGAAACTTCATAAAATTCGTTGCCATTTCGGATAAGATTTATTTCTCCTTCTCCAGTATTTTCCACTGAAAGAATTACGCCTTCTTGATAAATTTTCTTCAAAAATTCTTCTCCTTTTGCTAACAATTCTTGTTTTTTCTGTTCCGAAACACCGTTAAAATGAGTATTTTTTTTGTTATTAAAATTAGAGATAACAGACTGATAAACAGAAGGGTCTTTCTGGTAATAAACAATTGAATTTTCTTTTATTTCTTCCTTTTCTGTTTCGATTTGTTCAGCAGTTTTTTTCAATGGAAAATCAAATGGAGCATAAAGCGTTTCGTGCTGCCACAACTTCCCTTTTTGGAACTCATACTTAAATTTTGCCTTTTTAGGAAACACCTGAACGATAAGGATTAAAGCCACTAAAAAGGCTATCAACTTGAAAATCATTGATTCCCTCAGGTACAAAGTATAACGAAATTTTTTCATTGTCAAAATCAATTGGAAAAGTAAAAAAACTTTAATTTACAAATGTACGGAAAATATTTAAATATCAATTGTTTGTAGAAAGTCCAGAAAATAATTATTTTTGCTTCACATCTTTGTGTTAAAAAAGATTCTTTAAAAAATGTCTATTTCAATAAAAAATATTTCTCACACACAACTTACTACAAATTTTAGTGTGGAAAACTATTGTATTTTTGCTTTTTGTGGAAGTGGAAATTTCTCGGTTGATTTTGTTGATTATGAATATGATGGCAATACGTTATTATTTCTTTCTCCCTTCCAGAATTTTCAAAAAAATAAAGGAAATATGGAAAAAATAAGTTTACTTCAGTTTCACGGAGATTTCTATTGTATTGAATATCACAAAAAAGAAGTGGCTTGTAACGGATTATTATTCAACAACATATTCCTTTTACCTCATATTAAAGTTTCTGAAAAATGTTTTGAGGAAATCTTACATATTTTCTCTCGAATTGAAAATGAACTATTATCTGAATCAACTTATTCTCAAGCGATTCTTAAATCATACTTACAACTCATTTTAGCTCTTTCAAGTAAGGAAAAAAGCAATATTTTAGAAAAAACAGAACAGAATATTGAACACAATTTGGCAATAGATTTTCAAAAATCATTAGAAAAATATTTTTTAACCGAGCGAAGTTTGCAATTTTATGCCGATTTGGCTCATATGTCTCCTGATACTTTTAGCAAGAAAATCAAATACTTATTAGGAAAATCTCCTACAAAATTAATACAAGAAAGAGTCATTTTAGAGGCAAAGAAACAACTTCATCTGACCCATAAGTCTGTTAAAGAAATTGCTTTTGATATGGATTTTAAAGATGAGTTTTATTTTAGTCGTTTTTTCAAAAAGCTTGTAGGTCAGTCTCCTAAACATTTTAGAGAAACTGTAGGAATTTCAATTGTAGCAAAATAATCTATGTTATTTCCTTTTTTGTCCATTTTTGATTAATCATTTTTCTATACCTTTGCAAACAGATACAAGAAACTTCATTTTAATTATAAAACACTAAAAATCAGATAACAATGGAGAAATTACTTACATTTTTAGCAGATAGCCAACGTGCTTTTGTAAACTTTATACGAGTAGCAATTTTCATCGTAATGGCTTGGATTGGTGGCTTAAAGGCTTTTCAGTATGAAGCTGACGGTATTGTTCCTTTCGTGATTAACAGCCCTTTTATGAGCTTTTTCTACAACAATACAGGAAAAACAGCTACAAATGAAAAAGGTGACACCGTTGCCGAATACACACTTCACAAAAATCCAGAAGGAAAAATGGTAGCCAAAAACATTGAATGGCACAAACAGAATGGAACATACTGGTTTTCATACGGATTAGGAACCGTAATTTGCATAATTGGTTTACTTGTGCTTTTAGGAATTTGGTTACCTAAAATTGGTGTAATTGGAGGACTGTTAACTTTCGGAATGTCTATCGTAACACTCTCATTTTTAATAACAACGCCTGAAGTATATGTTCCTAATCTGGGAGGAGATATGCCTACACCTAACTTCGGTTTTCCTTACCTTTCAGGAGCAGGACGTTTGGTATTGAAAGATATCATTATGTCAGCAGGAGGATTGATTGCAGCTTCTGAGGCAGCACAACGTTTACTCAAAAGAAATAATTAATACTACACTAACATATTATAAATAAGCCGTTTCTGTTTGAAACGGCTTATTTGTTTTGTACCAATTAAAAAAGATAAAAGAAATATTTTTATAATTAGACGATTCAAATCCAAAAATGTTACAAAACTGAAAGATATTTTTTATAAACATTTGTTATTCATCGAATAAGAATATAAAATTATCTTGAAATATTTGCTCCACTGGCACTTCCCACTCCAACAACTTCATCGTATAAAGCACCTGGAGCTCTGTAATAAATTAAAATCAGATAGTTATTTTCTGTCTGTTGAAAGTTTCCTCCTATTTCATTAAAATTTATCTCGTTTTTATCTTTCGTAGCATATTTATAATTGTAAAATCCTTGTTTTAGAAGTACTTTACCTGTGAAATAACCTGTTTTTTCGTCATAAACAAGCTTATATTCGTCAGAAATCTGATAATTAGAAAATTTTCCGTAGACATACACTTCTTTTCCCCAAAAAGAGGGCTGCCCTTGTAAAGAAAAATTCACCCAAACATAATCCGCCTCATTATCAGGATTTCTTCCATTGATTGTATTTACCAAAAAATCACCATTAATATCAGGATAATATGTATAAACTCGATTTACACGACTTTCATTTCCAAACAGATAATGCTCAAACAATTCGTTTTGTTCTACACGAAAAATCCCAGCAGAAGCAACTCGTAAATCCTTACTATCAAAATTCAAAAACTCATTTCCAGCCCAAAAAGCACTTTCCGAATCGTATCTATAAATCAATTCATTACCCATTACGTATTGCGGTTTTAATTTCGTTATCGCATTATCCCAACGATAATTTTGCAGAATCGCCACCTTAACTGTTGATTTTGGATCTTGCAGATGCAAATCTTTCTCTTTTACAGAAAATTGAACTACTTGCTTTGTATCAAAAAATTGTAAATCACGAGAACGCTTTACTTCAGCCAAAACATTTACCAACGGATTGTAAACCACAAACCTACGAGAAAATAGCACTTCGCCGTAACTATCTGTTATCGAAAGTATATAGTTTCCTGTTAAGGTTATTTTTGTCAGTTCATTCGGAAGTGTTAAACGATAATGTGAATAAATCTGCAACGTTGCATAAGAACTACTCTCTGGCTTAAAAGATTGTTCGTCTAATCCTTTGATATATTGACTTTTCAGCAACGTGGAAGGCGACCAATCGGCATTGCAATGTGTAATTTTATAGTAGTAGATTTCCTCCGAGCCTCGCAAATCATCAAATTCCAATGTGAAACGTTCGTTAATTCGCACCACTGGAAACTGGCTTCTATCATTTTCAGATGCTTTAAAAACAATCGTTTTGATGTACTCAGGAGGATTCTTTTCCGTCAAAATTTGAGCCTCCAAACTCATAGAAAGAAGTGCAAACAGAAAATATAATAATCGTTTCATAAAATCAATTTTTAAAAATCAAATGTAGGAAAAAATAATGTAAATAAAAATTTTTATCTTTGTGCTTCATTAATTTTCTATTAATTTAAAGAAATGAAGTATCTTATTAAAAATAAATGGGTGATTGTAGGTGTGTTTTTAGGAGCTATTGCAGGATATTTGTACTACTATTACGTCGGCTGTGTATCAGGAACCTGTGCCATTACCTCCAATCCTCTGAATAGCACACTTTATGGGGCTGTAATGGGCGGATTATTGTTAAGCATCATCGTTCCAACAAAGAAAAACACAAAAATATTAAAAGAAATCGCACCAAATGCTGTAATTATTGATGTACGAACTCCATCAGAATTTCAATCGGCACATTTTGAAAAATCTATAAACATTCCGCTTAATGATATTCCAAACAAAATAGCTGAAATAAAATCCTTTAACAAACCTATCATTTGTTGTTGTCGTTCAGGGTTTAGAAGCCGAAAAGCAACAAAAATTTTAAAAGGTCAGGGAATTGAATGCTACAACGGCGGCTCGTGGCAAGAAGTAAGCGATTTGTATTGATATTTTTTCTCTTCATAAAGTTTTTTCTGAGGAAAATTACATTACTAACTCATTCGCAATGTATATGGTAAAATTTCATATCTTTGCACCCGCTAACTTTCAATCACATTTATGACAAATTCAGGAAAAATAGAGCTGATGGCTCCCGCAGGAAATTTCGAATCGTTACAAGCAGCTATTGATAATGGTGCTGATTCGGTATATTTTGGAGTTGACCAGCTGAATATGAGGGCAAGAGCAAGTATCAATTTCACCATTGACGATTTGGACGAAATTGCAAAACGTTGCCACCCAAAAGGCATCCGTACCTATCTTACCTTAAATACAATCATATACGACCACGATTTATCCATCATAAAAACCTTGCTCGACGCTGCAAAGAAGGCAAACTTAACCGCAGTGATTGCTATGGATCAAGCAGTTATTGCATATGCTCGTCAAATTGGTATGGAAGTGCATATTTCTACCCAAATCAATATTACAAACATCGAAACGGTGCGTTTTTATGCAATGTTTGCCGATACAATGGTAATGAGTCGTGAATTGAGCCTTAGGCAGGTAAAGAAAATCGCTGAGCAAATCCAAAGGGAGCAAATTAAAGGTCCGTCAGGGAATTTGGTCGAGATAGAAATCTTCGGTCACGGAGCGTTGTGTATGGCGGTTTCAGGAAAATGCTATTTGAGTTTGCATTCGCATAATTCATCAGCAAATCGAGGGGCGTGTAAGCAAAATTGCCGAAAAAAATACACCGTAATTGACCAAGAAAGCGGTTTTGAAATCGAAATCGATAATGAATATATGATGTCGCCCAAAGATTTGTGTACGATTGACTTTCTCGACCAAGTGATTGACGCAGGAGCCAAAGTACTCAAAATTGAAGGACGCGGAAGAGCTCCCGAATACGTGGCGACTGTCATAAAAACCTATCGTGAAGCCATCGATGCGTATTACGAGGGGACATATTCAAAAGAAAAGGTTGAAAAATGGATGGGAGCTCTTTCAACCGTTTACAACAGAGGATTTTGGAGTGGATATTATTTGGGACAGAAATTGGGAGAATGGAGCGAGAATCCGGGGTCAAACGCCACACAGAAAAAAGTGTATGTGGGGCAAGGAAAGCACTATTTTCCAAAATCGGGGATTGCGGAATTTCTCATCGAAGCCTACGATATTAAAGTGGGCGACAAACTCCTCATTACAGGGCCTACCACAGGCGTACAGGAGTTCGTTTTGGAAAATATGATGGTCAATGACGCTCCTGCACAAACGGCAACGAAAGGCGATTCTTGCACCATCAAAACCGATTTCAGAATTCGTCTGTCGGATAAATTATATAAGATTGTAGCTACGGAGTTTGCTAAATCATAACCGAATAGATAATAAACACCAAGAACACCCTTCGGAGCGTTCAAATAAGCTAATACACCACTAAAAAACACTCCGAAGCATTTTAATAAGCCGATGTAGAACTAAAATAAACAAATGTACGACCAAAAAACCTTCCGAAGTATTAAAATAACAAAGGGAGACACCAAAACATAAAAAGAATTCAAAGAATAGGAAAATAATTGTAAAAACGCTAAAAAATGAAAACATATTATCTATCTAACGAGCAAATGCTTCAGAATTTTGGAGCGATGTTTGAAAATCTGTCCAAAGAGGGCGATTTGAAAACAGAATTAGCAGAATACGGCTACGACGATGCCAAAATCGCTGAAGGAAAAGCCCTTTACGATGAAGCTCGTAAAACATTCGATGCCAACATAAAAGAAACACGCGAAGAGACATCGGCGTCATTGGCTTTTCAGGAAAAATATCAAAACGTACAGAAAAAATATAGTACACATCGCAAAAAGGCACGTATCGTTTTTGAGGACAACGAAGAAGCTCTTCGTCAGCTCAAACTCAAAGGAAGTGCTGCCCGAGCCATCGCCGCAGCTATGGAAGAAATGAGAGCATTTTATCAGCTTTTGGATACCACTCCCAATCTTCTTACGCCACTAAAACAACTAAAAATCAACGAACAAGATGTCAAAAATCAGCTTCAAGAACTCCCCGAAGTAGAAAAAGCCTACGCTACCTATCTGCAAGAAAAAGGAGAAAGCCAACAAGCCACCCGAGACAAAAACAAAGCCTTTGAAACCCTCGATAAATGGGTATCGAAGTTCCATAAAGTGGCTAAAATTGCCCTTGAAGACCGCCCACAACTTTTGGAAGCTCTCGGGAAATTTGTAAGAAGCTAATGTATTTTTAGAAAAGACAAAATACGGGTTCAAATAGAAGATAATTTGTTTTCTTAAAGAAATTTCCTAAATAAGTTGATTTATAAAATTGGAAAATGAATAAAGTATGATGAAAATAACAGCCTGACACGAAAAAATATCATCGTACTTTTATAACACAATTTAAAGACAAATAAATAATGGTAGTAGTAACCTTACAGCGTGATAAATGCATTGGGTGTAATTATTGTGTGGAAGTAGCTCCGGAGCAGTTCCAAATGTCGAAGAAAGACGGAAAAAGTGTTTTGCTTCGCTCTACGGAGAAGAAGGGTTTTTTTACACTCAAATCGCACGATGATAACATTTTAGAGCCTTGTGAAGCCGCCCAAAAAGCGTGTCCCGTTAAAATTATTTCAACCAAGAAGATATAAACATAATGTTTAAAAAACTATGCATACTAAAAATATTAACCGATGAAAAAAAATCTATTCTTAATTTTCGCAATCGCTTTATTTTCCAACCTACAAGCTCAATATATTGGAGTTAGAGCAGGATATAACAACGCTACACTAAGCGGAAAAACTACAAATGGTTCTTCAGTATCAAGCAAACACGGCATTTACGCTGGAGTAACCTTGGAATTTCCTTTATCAAGGTTTTTCTCATTTCAAACAGAAGCTACCTATTCTCGAATAGGAGCAAAAATCAGTTCGCAAGGCATTGGAAACGCAAATCTTACTCTGGACTATTTATCTGCCCCAGCGTTGGCTAAAATAAACATCTACGAAGGACTAAGTTTACACACCGGACCTCAATTTAATTTCTTGATTAACAACAATGATTTTTCCTTCGAGAAAAATGAAACGTTTACTGAAGTTAGTAGCAGGGCTGTGGATTCCTTTGATATGTCGTTGATAGTTGGTGTAAATTACAGAACAAGTTTCGGGTGGTGCTTTGAAGCTCGATTCAGTCAAGGTTTAACAAACATTCTTGAATCAAAAGAAAGTTCGCTGATAAATACAGGCTTCAGTCCTGATTACAATTTCAAAAATACGGTTCTATCCTTAGGAGTGGGCTATGTTTTTTAAAAACTAATAGTAAATGACTTGTATGAGTTGCCAAAAGAGGTTTGAAGTAAGGTTGAAGAGGGCTGTTTTTGCTTTTCTTTTCATAGTATTTGCATTAACGTCTTGCTCTAAATCAAAAATTGAAAGGAATCCGCATTTAAGAGAAGTTCGTTTTTCTTACACAATAAATATTGATTTACCAGCTTACAACGCTTTGAAATATCCTCAAAACACGATTTATATTCCTAACATAGGCATCAAAGGCGTTTTTGTTAGCAGTTTAGGGAACAATCGATTTGTAGCTTGGGAGGCTGCTTGTCCTAACCAGAATCCGTCAAATTGCGAAAGGCTGAAATGTGCTTCAAAAGGTGAAAACGACTTTACATCTTGCGATAGTGACACAAAATCTTACATATTTGTAATCTGTCCTTGCGATGGAAATGTTTACAACTTAGTAAACGGAAGCATCATCAAAACGAATAGCCCAGAACAACAATATCCTTTGTTAAATTACGCTATTTCAGTAGCAGGAAACTCTTTGACTATCAGCAATTAAACAAGAAACATTTTACACATCTATTCTCAAATTATTTCATATAGTTTATGATTTCAAATCAATTCGAAAATAAAAAATCTGTAAGTTTGCTCATTATTTTCTTTGCACTATTTGCTGGATTTTTCTTGTATGATGTTTTTATTTTTGAAGATTCGTGGAATCCAAGTAATTTACTACTGAGAGTAAGTGCTTTCTTAGCTTTATTTGTTTCGGTCTTCTTCCTAAACGTAATCGACCAATGGAATGAACTCACGGAGAATAACTCTTATTCTATTTTCTTTTTTGGCTTCTTTTCAACGATTTTTCCAGATGTGTACAACAATTTCTTTCTCTGTCTTTCTAATTTACTGATTGTAATTGCCATCTGGAGAGTTATGACTTTAAAAACGGAAGAAAATATTCCTCAAAAAATCTTTGATGCTTCTTTTTTAATCATTTGTGCGGGATTGCTTCACACTTGGGCGTTCATATTTCTGTTGAATGTTTGGATATCATTGCTCTTTTATGGTTCAAAAAAGAGAAAATATTGGTTAATCCCATTTGTAGCACTTTTTTGTATAGGAATTTTGTTTTCTACGGGATTAATATTACTTAATATTCCTTTTAATTTACCTGAAATCAACAAACTATGGTCACACGATTATAATAAAATAATATTCTTGCCCAATCTTGTTCCTCTTGTAATTACAGCAATTATGCTTTTAGTTTCTATTGTTGTTTATTTCTTTAAAAGTTATTATCACAGAGGAAGTAGCCAAGTAATCATACAATTTCTGTTGGTTGGGTTGATGGTAGCCTTTTTCTCCAACCAAATCATTTTTATATTCGCTCCTCTTTCCATTCTATTTGCTCTTTATATCGAAAATATAGAACGAAATTGGTTAAAAGAGACTATTCTGTGGATTTTTTTAACTATTCCATTAGCAATCCTACTGTTGCATTTTATCTCCAAAGGCCAAATCGCCAGCATCTCCTAAACCAGGAACAATATAGCCTTTTTCATTCAGTTTAGGGTCGATAGTTGCTATCCAAAGATGTGTATCTCCTGGAAATTTATCTTTCACGTATTCAATACCTTGCTCTGCTCCTATTACAGCAAACAAATGTACTTGTTTAGGCTTTCCGAGTCCGTCCAATGCTTCGTAAACATTCACAAACGAACGCCCTGTTGCCAACATTGGGTCGGCAAGGAACAAAATTTTCCCTTCCAATGAGGGTGAAGCCAAATATTCTACTGATATATCAAACTCTGTTTCAGATGTGTGTTTGCGATAAGCCGAAATGAATGCGTTATCCGCACAATCAAAAAAGTTTATCAATCCTTGATGTAATGCCAATCCAGCACGAAGTATAGAACATATTACAATTTCATCTTTAGGTAACAAAACTTCTTTTTCACCTAATGGTGTTGTTATATTTTCACTTTGATAATCAATCGTTTTACTCATTTCATAACAAAGTACTTCACCAATGCGTTCCAAATTTTTTCGAAAACGCATACGATCTTTCTGAACTTTTACATCTCTTAGTTCAGCGATAAATTGGTTCAAAATTGAGGGCTTTTCCCCTAAATGATGTATAATCATAATTTTGGTTTTTGTTCCCGCAAAATTACGAAAAACTTTTCACTTTTCGTTTTACATTTTTCACTTTAATATTTATTTTTGCCAACAATATGAAGCATCAAGTATACATATCATTAGGAAGCAATATTGGAGATAGAAAATCCTACTTGCAGTCTGCTACAAACGCTATAAATCAACAAATTGGAAGTATCATTAAAGTTTCTCCCATTTATGAAACACCCGCTTGGGGATTTACAAGTAACAACTTTTACAATATTTGTTTGCTTACCGAAACCACTCTTTCTCCTGAAAAAACACTTCAAAAACTTTTGAACATTGAAAAAGAATTAGGACGAGTAAGGAATGCCAATACAGAAGGCTATCAACCCCGAAGTATTGATTTGGATATTCTTTTCTTTGATGATAAAATCATAAAAACTGAAGATTTACAAATTCCACACCCTCAAATTCAAAACCGAAAGTTCGTTTTATTTCCTCTGGCAGATATTGCACCAGAAAAAAAACACCCTACTTTGCAACAATCTGTCAAAGAACTCATTAAAAACACAAACGATACCTCACAAATAACAAAAATTAATGATAAAATCAGTATTCCTAACCAAAATTGTCCTTTCAGGCATTATAATTATATTGCAATCGAAGGAAATATTGGCTCAGGAAAAACGACATTATCCACCAAAATAGCAGAAGATTTTAATGCACGTCTTATATTAGAACGCTTCTCAGATAATCCATTTTTACCGAAGTTTTACGAAAATCCAAAGCAGTATGGCTTTACTTTGGAGATGTCTTTCCTTACCGAACGCTATCAGCAAATGTCAGAGCAATTGGCACAAACCAATCTCTTCAAGCCTTTTATCGTCTCGGATTATGATATTTTCAAATCGTTGATATTTTCGCAAGTAACCCTGACAGAAGATGAATTCGTACTATATCGAAAACTTTTTTACATTTTATACAACCAAATCGTAAAGCCTGATTTGTACATCTTTCTATATCAAAGCACTGACAGATTGATTGAGAATATCAAGAAAAGAGGAAGAACGTACGAACAAAATATCTCAAAAGAATACTTAAATCAAATTCACCACGGATATTTGGACTTCATTCAGAAGAATAATGATGTAAATTCTCTAATTATTGATGTTACCGAACTAGATTTTGTAAAAAATCAGTCCGATTACGAGTTTATTATTGAGAAAATAAGCAATTTTTCCAGAGAAACACCCCTAAAATGACACCCATATTATCAACCAGAATATTATCTGACCAACAGAAGAGCAAATTACTGAAACAAGGTTTTTCTGTTACCGAAATTGACTTCATTCAGACTCATTCCATTGAATTTGAGCTTAAAAACATAGGCGATTTACTACTTTTTACCAGCCAGAATGCCATAAAAAGCGTTTTGCTACACCCCAAAAAGGATTCTTTAAAATCAATACCTTGTATATGCGTAGGAGAAAAAACGGCTAAACTTCTGTCCGAAAATAATTGGAAAGTACTTCATTATGAAGAATATGCAACCGATTTAGGTAACTACATCAAACAGCATTGTGCAAAAAATAGAATAACTTTCTTCTCAGGAAATTTACGACGTGATATTTTACCAAATGTATTAAGAAACAACCAAATACCACATAATGAAATACAAGTTTACAAAACCATTCTGCTTTCCGAGAAAGTAAATTCTCCGCAAAAAGCGATATTATTTTTCAGCCCATCTGGAATTCAAAGTTTTTTACAACAAAATAGTTTTTCCAATGAAATTATATTTTGTATTGGCAGAACAACCGCAGAAGAAGTATCAAAACATACGAAAAATTATATTATTTCAGAAAAACCTACTATCGATAGCCTCATAGAATGTGTTATCGCACACTTTACTGAATAATTTTATTCATTTTTTACTCAAAAACAAAAAAGCTGCCTAAAAAAGACAGCTTTTTTATATCGAATTCGTTTTTATTTAAAGAGAACAGCCGCAACGGTTACTAAACTCGTCTGGTCGATTAATATTGCACTTCCTGTTTCGCGAAGTTCTTTGTAGCTATCGTACGCTAACGGAGCTGAAGTTTTCAATTTCACTGTAACTACTTCATTTAATGCAACTGACGTAACGTCGGCAAATCTTTCGAGCGTATTTACGTCAATTCTTTCCTTAATCTCTTTTACGATTGCGTTTACCACGCGAGTATTGTGTTGCAGCAAATAGCGTCCGCCTACATTCATTGGGCGTTCGTCCATCCAACAAATCGTAGCATCAATTTCGTTAGAAAATTTTATCAAATCATCTTCCTTAGCAATTAATGACCCTCGACTAATGTCTACATCCTCTTCGAGATGAATTACAGCACTCTGAGGAGCATAAATCTGTTCTACTTCTTGGTTTCCTACCTCAACAAATGCTACAGTAGCTTCAATTTGGGAAGGATATATCTTCACTTTATCACCTTTTTGGAAAGTACCACTCTCTACTTTCCCTGCATACCCTCTGTAATCGTGGTATTGCTCTGTTTGTGGGCGAAGAACCAACTGCACCGGAAAACGAGCATTTGTCAAATTAACGGACGATTGCAATTCCACCGTTTCCAACCTTTCTAACAAAGAATCTCCTTTGTACCAATCCATCTGTGTTGATTTATCTACGATATTATCGCCTTTCAAAGCACTTATAGGGATAAATTCAACATTTTTAAGCTCAAGAGCTTTTGCAACCTTCTGATATTCGGTTTTAATCTCTTCAAATCTTTGTTGAGAGAAGTCAACTAAGTCCATTTTATTAATCGCAACCAATACGTGCGGAATATTCAAGAGCGATGCAATGATGGAATGCCTCTTTGTTTGTTCAATCACCCCATTTCGAGCGTCGATGAGAATAATTATCAAATCTGCGTTCGAGGCTCCCGTAACCATATTTCGGGTGTACTGAATATGCCCTGGAGCGTCAGCGATGATAAATTTTCGCTTTGGAGTTGAAAAATATTTATAAGCGACATCAATCGTGATACCTTGCTCTCGCTCAGCCCGAAGTCCGTCGGTTAGCAGTGCCAAATCCACACTTCCGTCTTCTCGATTCTTGGAGCTGCGTTCCAAAGCCTCCATTTGGTCAATCAAAATGTTTTTGCTGTCGTACAAAAGTCGTCCAATAAGTGTGCTTTTCCCGTCGTCTACGCTTCCTGCTGTTAAAAATCGTAATATATCCATTTATTTTTAACGATTTAATTTGTTTATATGTTACTTCTTTTCTTCTTGATAAATTCTGAAGAAAAAATCACTATTTTTTATTAAAAATATCCGCTTTTTTTTCTGTCTTCCATTGCGGCTTCGGAGATGCGGTCGTCAATTCGGGTTTCTCCTCGCTCACTGGTTCGGGTGGCGGTAATTTCGTTGATAATATCATCAATCTGATAGGCTTCGGACTCTACCGCTGCCGTACAGGTCATATCCCCAACGGTTCGGTAACGTACTTTGCGTTTTACTATCACGTCATTTTCATCAATCTGAATATATGGCGAAACAGCAATAAGCTGTCCGTTGTGGTCAATTACTTCGCGTTCGTGCGAGAAATATACACTCGGCAGCTCTATTTTTTCACGACGAATGTAGTTCCAAACGTCCAACTCCGTCCAATTGCTAATAGGAAACACACGCACGTTTTCGCCTTTATGTATTTTCCCATTATAGGTGTGCCAAAGCTCGGGGCGTTGTAATTTCGGGTCCCAACCGCCGAAGTCGTCACGCACGGAAAAAATTCGTTCCTTAGCACGAGCTTTCTCCTCATCGCGTCTCGCTCCACCAATACAAGCATCAAACTCAAATTCTTCGATGGTATCCAACAAAGTGTAAGATTGTAAGGCATTACGACTTGCAAACTTTCCTTTGGGTTCGGTCAAGCCCTTTGCTTTAATGGTGTCTTCTACCTTGCGGACGATGAGTCGCTCACCGAGTTTCTTCACTAAATTATCGCGAAAGTCCAACGCTTCTTGGAAATTATGCCCCGTATCGATATGCACAAGCGGAAACGGAAACTTACACGGACGAAACGCCTTCAGAGCCAAGTGTACCAACACGATGGAGTCTTTCCCACCACTAAAAAGCAACGCTGGTTTCTCGAACTGACCACCAACCTCGCGGAATATATGTATGGCTTCTGCCTCCAATTGTTCTAAATAATCCATATCTGAATGTTCAATATTATTTATATTTTTTTCCTTTTAATTTTTCTATCTCTTAGTAAAGTAAACCTATCATTATTATTTTTCTTTACTGAATTTCTGTTTCTGTTTGTTCAACTAATGAAAAACATCAGAAGAAGACACATAAAACTTTTTGCAACTTGAAAAACACTTTGCAAGTTGCCTATATGAAAAATGAAATCCGTATTGCAGTACTACAGTAACGCTCGTTTTACTTCCTCATTAATAGCATTGGCTAAGTTTCGATACTTTTCTTCTCCGTTAACGAACGCCATTGCCGAGATAGCTTTTCCGAGTTTGTCGAACATTCCTTGCATCACGTCACGAGCTTCCTGCGTTTTGCCTAATTCTTTTTTAGATTGCTCCATCGTTCGGTTACTGTGCAATACATCGAATTGTTCGTTAGCTTCTTTGAGCGGTGCTACCCATTGTGTGATGCCAAGAGCAGTGACGTGGGATTGATTTTCCGATTTTTCGAAGTCCGAAAGCAAGTTGCGGATAATTGCTGTTGCATCGCGATAGGCTCGTTTGGTAACGTCCTTTCCGTAAGACTCAAAAATAGCTTCAATACGCTGTGCCGACTTCTTTTTTGCCTCATCAGGAAAATTCAAAAATGAAAGAGCGTACTGTTTCAGTCCTGTAAAAATCGCATCGCGTTCCGAATCCAATTCAGCCAATGTTTTGGTGTGTTCATTTTTTCGTACGGGCTTCATTGCATTTTCTAAAGCATCGAAAGCATCGTCGAATTCTGTTTTCACTCCCGAAAGCCCTAAACCAGAAAGGTCAGATTCATTTTCCAAAAATGTTTTCACATTCTTCATCGTTTGGGCAAAAGCCATCAAACGAAGTGGGGATAAATTAGTTCTTTTAATCATAATTGTTATTTTTTGGATTACTACTTTGTTTTTTTATGTATTTAGTATTAATAATTTTCCCTTTTTATCTTCAAGAAAGATTTTTTTGAAAGTTTTGTATATTACTATATTCTTTCAGACAAATAATTCAGTAAAAAAATTAACCGAATTGCAGATTTTATATTTTTCACTCAGTAGAAAATACATTTCTCTACAGATTTTGATTTTTCACTGAGTAAAAAGCCCATTTCTTTATCATTTTTAGCCTTCCGGTGAGTAAAAAGTTTCTCGTTTTCTTCCTATGAGCTTTCTACCAGATAAAAATATGCTCGATAAAAATCAATAACACTTTTTTTTCATTAAAAATTTGCAGAAAACTCGCTTCAAATAATTTCTAACAAACTACTCGCAAAGTTACTAATTCTCTGCCAGTAAAAGAACAAAAAAGAGAATTACTTTCGGATTTTAATTCTTATATACTGACATTTCTCGTTAAAATTGCCGCCTTCATTCCAAAACTTAACCCTATGATTTATCGGAATGTAGAAATATCCATCACTACTCCAAAAAATAGAATCCTCTTCGTGATTATACGCCATCCAGTTTGTAAAATGTGCCAAAAGAATTTCCTTGACTTGTAAATTGTCATCAATAGTGTACAGACTCAATTCTACAACATCATCGTACGGATTTGTATATACGGAAATTATGTGCTTCTTATCGGGAGAGATATAAGGAAAATCCGAAAAAGAAATTTCCTTTCCTGTCTTTTTATCAATCCATTTATAATCGTAAGCCTCCCAATAGCTACCCAAAACTACAAACTGATTCATAAACTCAATTTGCCCTTTATATTCATACACCTGCTGATTGTCCAAGTCCGAATTAGGGTTAATATCCTTAAAAGTCACTATGGAATCCAAGCACGGAAGCGTAATTACATTGTTTTTCTTCACGACTGATAGCGTATCTCGCAAAAGAAAATCAACCGCCGATTTCTTTGTTTTTTCATACAAAGATTTATCAATCAATTCAAAGCTAATGAGCGTATCTAAAGCAATGGGGGCTTCAAATAAAATGGGTTCGTGTTGTTCTCCTTTCTGGATAAGTGAAATTTTATCCAAATCGGAAGCAATGAGTGAAATTTGGCTCAAATCTCCTACTTTGCTCTTCAGTACGTAGGCATAATTTCCCGTTTCGTAGTTTATTGCTTTGTAATAGTCGCCTTGTTCGCCCTCGACTTCAATCCTGTAACCATATTGCATCGAATTTTGGTTTTCAGAACTTTCTTCAGGCTTTTCTTTGAACCAAGTTCCCTGTCGGTCGATGACGTATTTTACTATTTTGGAAGAATTGCTCTCTCCATTCTTAAGGATTGTATCTGTGACAACTTCTGGCTTGTCGCTTTTCTGCGAGGCATTTTTCTTTTCAAAAAATTGACAACCCACCAAAGGGAGAAGTAGTAATAGTGAAATAAACTTTCTCATCATTTTTCTGCACTGACGTTTACTGATTTACTTTGTGGAATGCAATCCGCACTCTTTTTTACTTTTATCTTCCCACCACCAGCGACCCGCACGGAAGTCTTCTCCTTCTTTAACGGCTCGTGTACAAGGCTGACAGCCAATACTTATGAAACCTTTATCGTGTAGCGGATTGTACGGTACTCCGTTGGTACGTAAAAAATCCAGAACTTCAGTGGTTTTCCAATGTAAAATCGGGTGGAATTTAATAATCTGGTTGCCCTCGTCCCATTCCACTTGTGGCATTTGTTCCCGATTAGGAGATTGCTCTGCTCGAAGCCCTGTAATCCACACTTTATTTCCTGCCAGAGCCCTTTTTAAAGGTTCAACCTTCCGAATATGGCAGCATTCTTTCCGTAGTTCGGGAGAATTGTAAAACGCATTGATGCCGTGTGCTTTCACATAGCTTTCCACAGATGCCGCATCAGGATAATACGGAATTGTAGTGGTTTGATAGCTCATATCGGTTTTGTCCCACGTGGCATACGTCTCGGGAAACATTCGCCCTGTATCGAGTGTAAAGATTTTTATTGGAATATGGTTGTTTCGTATCAGATGGGTGATTACTTGGTCTTCCATTCCGAAGCTGGTAGAAAAAACGACTTTATCAGGGAAATAGGAAGCTAAAAATTGTAAAGATTCTATCTCATTTTTCCCTAAAAGTTGCTGTTGAAGTAATTCTGTTTGCTTACTCATTTTAAATTTTTTAGAGAGCAAAAATACTGATTATTTTTCAAATAAAAAATTGTTTGAAACCTATGAGATACGAAGTTCCAAACAATTAATTTTCCTTCTGAATACTTTTTTAATATTTCAGATATTCTTTTATTTCCTTGATAGGAATTTTCACCTCAAAAACTCCCTCAACATAAGGAGCAATTTCATAAGGGTTGTAATACAACACTAAATGTTCGCCCACAATTCCGACATTTTCAGGAAAATGGAATTTATCATCTTCGAACCAAAATCCCTTTTCATTAAGGCTGTCTGCCAAGATATTTTGTTCTTTCTTGAAGTAATTTTCGGCTATTTTGAGTACTTCCGAAAAGTTTGTGAATAATTCCTCTTTCTCTATTATCTCCCCGTTGGAAATATCAAAGTTTAAAAATATTTTTGATGAAATTCCGTGGGCCCCGCCCACATACGAATACCGATTTGAAACCAACGAAAGCATTTTTTCATTCTGAAAGGAAATACTATCGTTTAAAATCAGCTCATAAGCAGAAATATTCGGAAAATGCTGATGCAGATTATCGTAGTCCTTCACAAAAGCTTCTAAACTTTCATCGATGGTCATCTCAATATTTCTTAGCGAATCAATCTGGTTGCTCAACAAAAAGTTCACAACTTGTGACTCAATTTCTCTATTAAAGTTTTCCGCAAACTTATTGGGTCTTTTACAAATCAAATAATTCAAATTTATTGAAGAACAATCATCCTCACAATTTTCTTCACTTTTTTCAATTATTTTTTCAGTAAATTTAGGTTTGTCGGAACAAGCCACAACAAAAATCAAAAGAAAAACAAGTAAAAGTTTTCTCATAACACTATTATTTTAATAAAATTTATCAAGGAGCTATCTTCTGAGCATAAATATTTCTGCAAACCATCGATGAAAGTGTTACTTCCTTATTGTTAACTAAAACAACCATCGAATTATCAAATTTCTCTTTACTTAGAATGGTTATTTCGTCTCCCAAAGCAATTGAAACTTTATTCAAATAAAGTAAAAATTCCTTTGATGTATTTTTCACAGCGACACAAATGCCCGTTTCATTCTCCTCAAATTCGCTAAGTAAAATCTTGATTGTTTTTTCAAAAACTCCTTCTCTGTTTGGGATTGGGTCTCCGTGAGGATCCGTTTCAGGAAATCCTAAGAAAGCATCTAGTCTTTCGATGAGTTTTTCAGATTCTATATGCTCCAATTCTTCAGCAATTTCGTGTACTTCGTCCCAAGAAAAATTTAGTTTTTCCACCAAGAAAACTTCCCACAAACGATGTTTCCTAACAATTGAAATCGCTTTTTTTCTGCCTAAAGAAGTTAGCGTAACCCCTTGATACTTAACATAATTAATCAATTTCTTATCAGATAACTTTTTAAGCATATCTGTCACAGAAGAAGCCTTTGTGTTCATTGCCTCTGCAATAGCATTGGTATTCACCTCTTCTTCTGCTTCATTAAAAAGATGAAAAATTGTTTTCAGGTAATTTTCTTCGGATAAAGTCATTTATTATGTGTTTATGTAAACAAAAAAGCCGTCCATATGCTGTCTATCAGAGATAAAGACCACACGGACGGACTCCCTTATTAACGTAATCTATTCGTTTTCCAATTCAATGAACAAAGCCTTCAGCTCAGTAGCATCGTGCGGCTTCATTTTTCCTGCAATTACCAAGCTCAACTGTCTTCTGCGTAAAGCTCCTTCATAACGTACTTTCTCAAGCTCCGTTTCTGGCTGAATTTCAGGAACTTTAACTGGACATTTATTTTCATCAACAGCAACAAAGGTGTAAATTGCTTCGTTCGCTTTAATCCTTTCTCCTGTTACTGGATCCTCCACCCAAACATCCAAAAAAACTTCCATAGAAGTAGAAAAAGCTCTTGAAATTGAAGCCTCTACCGTTACAATACTCCCCAATGGAATACTATGATTGAACGCTACGTGATTTACAGAAGCAGTCACCGTTGGGTGATGAGAGTGCCTTTGAGCCGCAATACTAGCAGCTCTATCCATACGAGCCAAAAGCTCACCTCCAAACATATTATGAAGATGATTGGTCTCACCAGTTAACACCAAATCTGTTAAAATCGTACGTGACTCGGAGGGTGTTTTTTTCTGCATATCAATCAACTATGGATTAACTAAAATCCAACCTCCGTCTAATTTTTTCCGGTCTTTTGCTTCTTTTACTTCTTTTTTCAAAGCCTCTGCCTCTGCCATATTATCAAATCCAGCATAGCTCACTTGATAAAGACCTTTTGCATTCTTTCCTATCACAGAAGCATTTTTGTATCCTAACTTTTTAAGCTGTTCCACTCTTGTTCTTGCATTTTTTTCCTCTTTGAAAGCACCCGCAATAACTTGGAACTTTTTATTTTTTGTAGAAGACGTCGCTTTTGTAGTTGAAGAAATTACCTCTTTCTTAGATTCTTTTGCAGGAACTTCTTTCGATACAACAACCTCTTTTTTAACTTCCTTAACTTCAGGCGTAACAACTTCTGTTTTTTGAGGATTTTCTATTTCTTGTTTTGCTTCAGCCTTTGATTTTGACAACTCCTTAACTTTCACTGCATTTAGTGAAATTGTAGGTAAAGACAAAGGAATTGTGAAAGTAGCCTCACTTAACTTTTGTTGCACTTGCTGCTCTATCTGACTTTCAGAAATAACTATCTCATTATTAGCATCATCTGTAACAATATCTTCTCCAAAAAGTTTAACTGCCGCAAAAGCAAGAAGACCCAAACCTACGACTGCTATTGCCGTATATGCCAAAAACGGACGTTTCTTATTCCTTTTTGGTTCTTCTCTTCGCTGACGATTTACAAAAGCATTCTCTGTTTTCACCTCTTTTTCAATAGGTAAATCTAATGTTGGAGTAACTTGTTTCTCAACAGGCTTAATAACTTCCTCTACCTCAGCAATTTCGTGAGGAACAAAAGCTGACATTCCAAAGGAATCTGTAAGATAATTGACATCTTCAAAAACCTCAAAAGAGAGCCTTCCTTCTGGAGTCTGTTTCAAAACCCCAATATTATTAAGTGTGAGAGTTTCCCCTTTTTGTAAAATCTTTTTCCAGCCTTCAACAGTTGTATTGACATAATCTTCAACGAGATTATAGTCAATTCCTGAATTCTCAGAAACGTGTTTAATCAACAACCCATCGTTCGAGTGCAAACTTGCATTGAAAGTTAGCTCACGTTTTGGTGGAACAAAAGTCTTATCCTCAAACATTCTTGCTGACTTTCTGTTTGAGATAAACGCTCCAAACTTTGGTATTATAACACATTGATGCTTATAAAGTAGCTCTTCAACATATTCGTTAAGTTCTTTCATAACTACATAAATTTTATGTTACTACAAATCAAAACTCCATAATCATATGGAGAGTCAAAGATATATATTTTTTTTATCTCCAACAAATTTATTTTTAAATTTCAACTTAAATAGCTTAATAACAATTTTTTAGATTAAAAATTTATATCCTTTTGTGACCTCGCCAAGAATCGAACTTGGATCAAAAGTTTAGGAAACTTCTATTCTATCCGTTGAACTACGAGGCCTTCATTTCTGAATTTGAGAGACAAAAATAATCTTTTTTTTTGAAAGTTTTAAGATTTCTTGAACTTTTCAATAAATATATTTTCCTTACCTTTGCGAATTGGCGTGAAACACATTATATCTCAATCTTTTTAACTCTTTTATTAATTTATTTTCAATATTATGAAGCACCTTTTTTCAGTATTTTTTACAATATTTTTTCTTACCATTTATGCACAAGAAACGCTTCCTCTTTCAATTCGCCAAAAAGCGGAATTAAAAGAAAAATCGTGGGTGAGAGAAACTCCCTTTGAGAGAATTCCCGTCACTAATATTGGTAACAAAATCAACACTTTTAGCGTAAATAAATACAATGTTAACGAAGTGGTTATTGCTCCAAGTTCTGGTGGACTTTGGTATAGCCAAAATGGCGGGGAAACTTTTGAATTTATTTTTGAAAATCAACCTACACAACAAGTTAGTGCTTTAGCTGTAGATTGGAAAACAGGAGTAATTTGGGCAGGGACACCTTACGGAATATTCGCGTCTCTTGATAAAGGTAAAAGCTGGGAATTCAAAGGATTAGCTTCTTCACAAAATATCAATTCCATCACAATCAATCCTAAAAACACAGAAGAAGTTATAGTAGGAGTACTTGGAAATCAATACAATGCTGATGAAAAAAGAGGAATTTTCAAAACTAATGATGGAGGAAAAACGTGGCAACATAAGCTTTTCATTGGCACACGTGCTGGGGTTTGGCAAATTAAGGAAACAAATAATGGGAATACGCTTTTTGCTTCTGTTTGGCATTCTGAAGATTCTTACTGGGAATCAAAACCTTATGGAAATCTAAGTTGTATTTATAAAAGTAGCAATGGAGGAGAAACTTGGAATAAAATCACGCAATCCAATGGATTTTTGAACGGAAATTTCGTAGGCAAAATTGGATTGGCCGTTTTTGACCAAAACACTATTTATGCTGTTGTGGACAATCGTTCTGTAAAAACAAGAAGTGCTGTTTCAAAAAGTGTTGATAAAACCACTAAAATCCACCTATCTAGCCAAGATTTTGAGTCTATGAGCAAGTCTGATTTTCTAAATTTAGATGACAATCAACTCAATGCTTTCTTGCATAACATAGGTTTGAACGAAAAATATACAGCTACAAATCTGAAAAATATGATTTCAGCAGACATCACTTCTCCTGCAAAACTTCTTTCCTTCTTAGGAGCTAAACATCAAGAAGTTATAGGAGCTGAAGTGTATGTAAGTAATGATGGTGGGACATCTTGGAATAAAACACATTCGACTCCCCTAAACGATACTTTTTATCAAAATGGTAATGATTTTGCGAACATTACAGTTAATCCTACAAATAAAAATCATATTTTTATAGGAGGTTTTCCTCTTTTAGAATCAATTGATGGTGGAAAATCTTGGAGGAATAAATGTTCCATTTCTCTTCAAAACGGATTTTATAAAATTCATTATCAAATGAATACTCTTTTCGCCACAACCAAAAATGGTTTCTCAATTTCATACGATAATGGTAAAAATTGGTCTTACAAAAATGCCCCTCAGTCAGCATCTTTCGAGAAAATTGTGTACGATAAGCATAAAAATACTTTTTATCTGGCAGGAGAACAAGGTATTTTAATGAAAACCAACTCACAATGGAACAAAATTCTGCCTCAGTCACAAATTATTTCAGGAAATAAATTATACGTAGGAAGTGAAAATGGTAGTTTTTACGACTTCAACAATGAAAAAAATTCATTAACCTCGTTAGGTTCAATGTATTTTTCAGAAAACAAAGCTCCTTTACGATTTGGTAAAAAAGCTCCTCTATTTATTTCTCCTCAAAATAATGATATTTTGTATGCAGGAAGTAATAAATTACACATCTCAATGGATAAGGGGAAAAACTGGCGTACCATATCTGAAGATTTGACGAATGGTGATAAAAAGGGAAACAAAACCTATGGAACAATTTCTTCCATAGCGGAATCTCCTTTTCTTTTTGGTTTAATTTACACAGGAAGTGATGATGGAATGATTCACTTTTCAAACAACGGAGGTGTTTCTTGGCAAATGATTTACAACGCATTTCCTAAACCACTAAATGTAAATAACTTAATAGCTTCAAAACACAATCGAAACCGAGTAATTGCCACTCTCAAAAGCACTGATAACAATAATCGCGAACCTTTTATCTTCTTGAGTAATGATTTGGGAAAAAATTGGACTGAAATTCGTTCCGATTTACCCGAAAGCAGAATCAATGTCATTAAGGAAGACCCTAAAAATGAGCAAATTTTATATGTTGGTACGGATAACGGACTTTATGTCTCATTCAATTTAGGTGAAAGTTGGCAACCTTTCTCTAAAAATTTACCTGAAACGGGAATTCTGGATATTTTTATAAATGAAAACAATGGAAAAATGATTGTTTCTACTGAAGGAAGTGGAATTTACAGAACTTCTGTTGATATTTTACAAGACCTTCGTGCCGCAATCATAGCACAAGATTTTTACCCATTACAAGAAAAAATTCGTGTTGAACATTCACCTCTTTGGGGAAACACTTGGAATGAATGGGAAAAAACGAACTCTCCTGAAATTCATTTTTATGGATTTGCTGCTAAAGAAAACTTATCTGTAAATGTTAAAATAATGAAAGGGAAAGTAACTTTACAATCTTTCACTTACAAAACCAACAAGGGATTCAATTACATACCTTACGATTTAACCATTTCTGATGTGGGAAAATTGATGTATGAAAAAAGTATACAAAGATTGATTTTAACCGCTTCTGTTGATAAAAAATACTACCTTCCAAAAGGAAAATACAAAGTAGTTTTCAATATTGGAGATGGTTTTGAAGAGGAAAGAGAACTTGAAATTTACTAAGAAGCACAAAGGCAAGATTAATCAAACTTTTAATCTTGCCTTTTTTCTTTTTATTGGAAAATTTCTTTTTCCACTTGTGTTATGAAATATTCTTTTTGCTCTCCAGTTTTCATATTTTTTAGAATGAAACTTTCCTTTTCGCATTCCGATTCACCAATCAAAACCACAAAAGGAATGTTTCGTTTGTCGGCATATGCCATTTGTTTTTTCATTTTTGCCGATTCAGGATACAATTCTACTTTTTTACCCAAAGAACGCAATTTTTGAATCAGTTTTAGACTTTGTAAGGCTTCTTTTTCTCCAAAATTGATGCACAAAACGTCCAAAGTATCTCCAATTTCTTGCGGAAACAGATTTAATTCCTCCATAACCAAGGAAATTCGGTCTAACCCAAAGGAAATTCCCACGCCGCTGATACCTTTAAGTCCGAAAATACTGGTGAGGTCATCATATCGTCCGCCCCCACCTATCGAACCCATTGCAACTCCTTCAGGAGCAGCTACTTCAAAAATAGCTCCTGTATAGTAATTCAGCCCCCGAGCAAGGGTTACGTCCAAATCCAAAATAGCAGTTTGTAGTGACAAATGTGTTATAGCTTTTTCGATGAATTCCAACTCTTCAATGCCTTTTTTGCCTGTTTCAGAGTCTTTTAAAATTTCTTTCAGAAGATTTATTTTTTCAGAAAAAGTACCTCGAAGACCAAAAATTGGACTTATTTTTTCAATTGCCTGATTGGAAATCCCTTTGGAAAGCATTTCATTGATAACACCTTCTTGCCCAATTTTGTCCAATTTATCCAAAGCCACTGTAAAATCAATCAGCTTTTCGCTTTCGCCAATAACCTCCGCAAAACCACTCAATATTTTTCGGTTGTTGATTTTTATGGTTACTCCTTTCAAATTCAATGAAGTAAAAACCGCATCATACAATTGTACAAATTCTACTTCTTGCCAAAGGCTATTGCTTCCCACCACATCGGCATCGCATTGGTAAAATTCACGAAAACGCCCTTTTTGCGGACGATCGGCACGCCAAACAGGTTGAATTTGAAAACGTTTGAACGGAAATGTAATATCATTCTGATGTTGAACCACATACCGAGCAAAAGGCACAGTAAGGTCGTAGCGCAACGCTTTTTCACAGATTTGCGGGGTGAGTTTGCTTACGTTTTTTGTTTCCCAATCGGTTGAATTTACCTTCTCGGCAAAATTTCCAGAATTTAGAATTTTGAAAATCAGTCGGTCGCCTTCTTCTCCGTATTTCCCCATCAGGGTTTCATAATTCTCAAAACTCGGAGTTTCAATAGGTTGAAATCCAAATTTGATAAATTCAGCTCGTATTTTATCTGTAATATAATTGCGTTTTGCCAATTCTGTTGGGGAAAAATCCCTCGTTCCTTTAGGTAAACTGGTTTTTTGTACTGCCATAAACTTTCTATTAAAAAAACAGAGAGCAAAGGTAAGAATTTAATTTGAATCACCCCGAATTGGTTAATTTTTCATTACTTTTGCCCAGATTTGAAAAAATTCATTTTATACAACCAAACATATTATTTATGCGTAAATTAACATTATACTTTTCAGCATTGCTTTTATTACTCTCTGTAAATGAAGCAAATGCACAGCTTTTCAAAAGTAAGAAGAAAAAAGCCCAAATTGAGGCTGAGGCAAAGAAAAAAGCTGAAGCCGCCAAACCTAAGGGATTTGATGCTGTTATCCCAAAAACGGCAAAAACTACACAGGGGTTGTTTACCATTCATAAGGTGAACGACAAGTATTTTTATCAGATTCCCGATTCGCTTTTAGGGAAAGAAATGCTGATGGTTACTCGTATTTCTAAAACAGCAACAGGTATCGGTTTTGGGGGAGAAGAGGCTAACAATCAAGTAATTCGATGGGAAAAGAAAGATAAAAAAATATTAGTGAGAATGGTCTCACATAGCATCATTGCCAATGATAGTTTGCCTATTTATGAAGCAGTTATCAACTCGAACGTCGAACCTATTTTAGCCAGTTTCGATATTAAAACACGAGGAAAAGACAGCATTTCATCAGTGATTGAAGTCAATGAGCTTTTTGAAAGAGATACCAAACCTTTCGGATTATCAGAACATTACAGAAAACAATACAAAATTGGCGGAATAGACACTAAACGAAGTTTTATCGAGCGAATAAAAACTTTCCCAAAAAATATTGAAGTGCGTAGTATAAAAACGTACAACGCTTCTGAGCCACCTTCTTATACCAGTCGCATTGCGGGAATTATCACTGTGGAAATCAATAATTCAATGATTTTACTTCCTGAAAATCCTATGAAACGTAGGTATTTCGATGAGCGTGTAGGTTGGTTCACGACCAGTCAAACTGATTACGGACTTTCTGTACAAAGAACAAAATCAGTAACTTATCTTGACAGATGGCGATTGGAAGTAAAAGATGAAGACATCGAAAAATTCAAACGAGGCGAACTTGTTGAACCTAAAAAACCTATCGTTTATTACATCGACCGAGCTACACCCAAAGAGTGGGCTCCGTACATAAAACAAGGTATTGAAGATTGGCAAAAAGCCTTTGAAGCTGCGGGATTCAAAAATGCCATCATCGCGAAAGACCCGCCAACAAAAGAAGAAGCCCCTGATTGGGATCCTGACGATATGCGATACTCGGTGGTGCGTTACTTGGCGTCTCCCATACCAAATGCCAATGGCCCACACATTAGCGACCCACGCACAGGTGAAATTCTAAATGCCAATATCAATTGGTATCACAATGTTATGACCTTGCTTCGCAATTGGTTTTTTGTACAAACGGCAGCCATCAATCCCGATGCTCAAAAACCGGAATTTAAAACCGAAATTATGGGACGTTTGATTCGATTTGTGTCTTCACACGAAGTGGGTCACACTCTCGGATTGCCTCATAATATGGGAAGTAGCCACGCGTATCCTGTAGATTCGTTGCGTGTGGCTTCTTTCACCAAAAAACACGGAACAGCTCCTTCCATTATGGATTATGCCCGATTTAACTACATCGCTCAACCTGAGGATAAAGGTGTGGCTTTGATGCCTGAAATCGGGATTTATGACAAATATGCCATCGCTTGGGGATATCGCCCTATTTTGGATAAATCTGCAGAAGAAGAGAAAGAAACGCTAAATCAGTGGATTTTAAAACACGCGGGTGACCCTCTCTACCGCTTTGGACATCAACAGGCAGGACACATTGTTGACCCAAGTTCACAATCGGAAGATTTAGGAGACGATGCGATGAAAGCAAGTGCCTACGGAATTGCTAACCTTAAACGTATTGTACCAAATTTGATAAAATGGACAACCAAAGAAGGAGAAACGTATGAGGATTTAAAAAGCCTTTACGGTCAGGTTTTAGGGCAATATCGTCTTTATATCGGACACGTTTCGGCTAACGTTGGAGGTGTTTACGAATATTACAAAACCGCTGACCAATCGGGCGAAGTGTATGTTTATGTTCCAAAAGATATTCAAAAAAGAGCCGTTCAATTCCTTAATAAAGAGGTATTTAAAACGCCATCTTGGCTCATTGATAATGCCATCATCAAACGTATTGAATATGCAGGAACATTGGAACGTATTAAAAATACACAAGCTATTGGTTTATCACATTTGTTAGACATCGCACGATTGCACAGAGTAATTGAAAATGAAGCTCTTAATGGAGAGAAAGCATACAAAATTACCGAATTGATGAGTGACATCCGAAAAGGCGTATGGACAGAACTTACAATGGGAGCAAAAATTGATGCTTACCGCAGAAACTTACAACGTTCACACGTTGAAATTTTAGGAAAAATATTGCTCGAAACCAAAGCATTGCCTCCTGCTCCACCAAGTCCGTATTTTAAAGGAACGAGTGCTAATGCTCACACCTCGGACATTAAAGCGGCTGTTCGTGCTGAACTTTCACAAATTCGAACAATGGCTCGTTCAGCTTCTTCTGCAGATGCTATGACCCAAAACCACTTGAAAGACATCGTTGCTCGTATCGACAAGCTATTCGAAACGAAATAAAATCTTTTTATTTTTTTCAAAAGGAATTATTAATCTCTTAAAAATTGGATTGATAATTCCTTTTTTATTTTTTTCTTTCTGAAAGTAACTTTTTCTCATTTCAAAGTGGTATATTTGCACCCTTTAGAAACATTTGCTTAAAACATCAATTTCAAAAATATTATAATAGAAGAGAAAATTATGGAAAATAGAAATTATTCCAACAGAGAAAATTCAAACACACAACGTAACAATTACAAGAAAAAAACGTATTCAACCAATTTTAAAAAAGAATACAATAGCAATTCAGCTGAAAATTCTGATAAAAAACCGAAATCAAACAGTTTTAAGAAAAATACAAGCAATCGTTTTTCGGAAAAATCTGAAACGAATTCTTACAAAAAGACATATAATCCAAACTTCAAAGAAGATTCTGGACGAAAAAAAACGTATAATCCTAATTTTAAAGAAGATTCTGGACGAAAAAAAACGTATAATCCTAATTTTAAAAAGAATAACGATTATAAAAAGCCTTTTGTAAAGAAAAATTACACCTATAATACTGAAAACGAAGCTCCAAAACCTATAAATACCGAGATTCGATTAAATAAATTCATTGCAGATGCAGGAATTTGCTCTCGAAGAAATGCCGATATTTACATTTCTTCAGGAAATGTTGAAGTAAACGGGGAAGTAATGACAACTTTGGGCTATCGTGTAAAACCTACAGATGTTGTGAAGTTTGATGGAAAAGTTATTACTTCAGAAAAGAAAGAATACATCTTGTTGAATAAGCCTAAAGGATTCATTACCACTACAAATGATGAAAAAGGACGAAAAACAGTAATGGACTTGGTTGCCAATGCTACAACGGCTCGTATTCTGCCTGTGGGGCGTTTGGACAGACCCACAACAGGGCTTTTGCTTCTTACTAACGATGGAGAATTGGCAAAGAAATTGACACACCCAACTCATGGAGTTAGAAAAATATATCACGTTGTACTTGATAGAAAACTTGATTACAAAGATTTTATAAAAATTGAGGAAGGAATTGAGCTAGAAGATGGATTTATTCAAGTTGACGAAATCAGTTATGTTAATGATAAGCCCAAAAATGAAGTTGGAATAAAAATTCATAGTGGGAGAAATCGTATCGTTCGTCGTATTTTTGAACATTTAGGCTACAATGTTGAAAAACTGGATAGGGTTGTTTTTGCTGGATTAACAAAAAAAGATTTACCTCGCGGACATTGGAGAAGACTCACCCAACAGGAAATCATAAATTTGAAAAATATAAAGTAAATTAAAAAGAGTTGCTGATTAGCAACTCTTTTTATTATTTCCACGTTGTCTCTTTGCCTCAAAAATCAGAACTGCAGCAGCAACCGACACATTCATTGAGTCGATTACACCTTCCATTGGGATAATAATATTTTGATTTGAATTTTGAAGCCACTCGTCTGTAAGACCTTCATCTTCAGTTCCTACTACAATTGCCGAAGCCTCCTTGAAAGACACTTCCGTATAAGGTTTTGAAGCTGAAAGAGCCGCACAAAATATTTTTACATTTCTCTCCTTCAGAAAAGAAATAATTTCAGTGGTACTGCCCATTCCTACAGAAGTAGTAAAAACACACCCAACACTCGAACGAATAATATTAGGATTGTACAAATCTGTTTTTGGATTGGCTATCAGAACAATATCAACACCAGCTGCATCAGCAGTACGTAACAATGCTCCTATATTACCTGGCTTTTCAGGAGCTTCTGCTACCAAAATAAGGGGAGTATTTTTCTTAAATTCAATATCTTTTAACGAATGAGATTTAGTTTTCACCACGGCGATAACCCCTTCAGTAGATGAACGATAGGTTAATTTTTCATATACTTCCTTTGAAATAGAAATAATTTGAGCTTCTTTATTTACCTTTGATAATAAGAGTTTTACCTTATCTTGAGAAAAAATTTCTTTTTGAAATAATATAGTTTCAAAAATATAATTCCCTTGAATTGCCAATTTTATCTCACGTTCACCTTCAACGATAAAAACTCCTTCTTTTTTTCTGTTTCGAGACTTTTCTCTAAGTAAAATTAATTGTTTAATAAACGGATTCTGAATACTTGTAATTTCTTTCATTTTCTATCAAAAATCGAATTGCAAATTTACAAAAAAAGATATTTCATAATTTCATTTTTAGAATGAGCATAAAAAAACGGTAGCTTCAACACTACCGTTCTAATCAAGTTATGAATAAAATCAATACTATTTATTTTTCTATGTAAGCCACACATTCTATTAACTCTGGCTTATTTTTGGTATAAGTATCTAACCAAACTTTCAACTCCTCTACCTCGTAAGGCAATAACCTATCCATTGCTTTATTGAGTTCCTTACGAAATAGTCCTGGGTCAAAACTTACCTTTGATAAAATTGTTTTAGTGTACTCAATCATAGGTCTTTTCATAATAATATTCCTTTTAGTTTCTCTATAGCAAAGATAGAAAATAAAAACGAAAGAATATGATAAAGAATAGTTAATTTTTAGTTAACACATAGAATCATTCTAAATTAATATCAAACCACATTCGGGCTTGAATTCCTTCTTGTTCAGAGAGATTTTTTACTTTTTGGTACATTTTATAAGCTTCTTTTCCCATTTTTTCCTGTAATGTAGTGGCTTTTAAAGAGATTGGATATTTCTGAAAAATCTCCTTGAGGTTTGTTTTATAAATTGGATATGACTCTACATCATAACTTCCCAAAGCATTTTCTTTCGAAACGAAAGACAGAACATCATTTAGCGTTCCAATTTCATCTATCAAGCCATTTTGTAGTGCCTCTCTTCCGCTCCATACACGCCCTTGAGCAATGTTATTTACTTGTTCTACAGACATATTGCGTCCGTTGGCAACTCTATCAATAAATATATCATAAATATTTTCTACTGATTCCTTAGCTTCTTTAATAAAACTTTCTGTCGGCTTTTCAAACAAACTATATTCCAATGAATTAGAATGTGTTGTAACTTGTTCTGCATTAATTCCCCATTTTTCTGCCAGTTTATTCACGTTAGGATAAGCCCCAAAAACTCCGATAGACCCAGTAATTGTACCCTCTTCAGCAAATATTCTGTCAGCGTTACAAGCAATATAATAACCTCCTGAAGCTGCGTAATTTGCCATTGAAACATATACTTTTTTATGTTTTTTAGCAAGATCTATCTCTCTGTGAATCAACTCTGAAGCTAATGCACTTCCTCCAGGGGAATTCACTCGTAACACAATGGCTTTAACATTTTCATCCTCAGAGGCTTTTCTTAATGACTCTGTAATAGTTTCATTTCCAATAATTCCAGGCTGTCCCATTCCGTACACAATTTCACCCTCAGCATAGATTACTGCAATTTTATCCTTTTGCTTTTTCAAAGTAGCTTTATTTACCACATTTTCAGCATATTCCTCAATATTGATAAAATTCACCTCATTAATTTGTGAAGACTCTGTTTTCTCACACAAAATCTGTTCAAATTCATCTTTGAAAATCACACCATCAATCAAATTATTATCCTTTGCCAATTTGGGAGTTCTTGCCTCCAAGTTATTTGCTATTTTATTAAGCTTTTCAACTGAAATTTTTCTATCTTCCGAAATATCTTCCACAATAACATTCCACATTGAATTGAGTAACTCCGTAATTTGTAAGCGATTTTCTTCACTCATTTTATTATCAAGAAAAGGCTCTACGGCACTTTTGTATTTTCCGTGACGGATTACTTCCATCGTCACCCCTGTTTTTTCCTGAATATCTTTAAAAAACAACACTTCTGACGATAATCCTCTGAAATTCAAATACCCAAGCGGATTTAAAAAAATGCTATCAGCTACTGTTTGGAGATAATAATCAGTTTGTGGAATCTCCTCGTTGTAAGC
Source organism: Capnocytophaga cynodegmi (assembly GCF_002302475.1). Classification (NCBI taxonomy): domain Bacteria; kingdom Pseudomonadati; phylum Bacteroidota; class Flavobacteriia; order Flavobacteriales; family Flavobacteriaceae; genus Capnocytophaga; species Capnocytophaga cynodegmi. The sequence continues at coordinate 1,949,759 of NZ_CP022378.1, read as the reverse complement.
CAAAACAAACTTTCCTGAGGTTTTGAAATCTTGTAAAGCTCTACGCAACTCCTGTGCGAATACAAGTCCTCCCACGTTTCCAGTGCTTTTAATGGTTATTCCTTCTATTCTGTCATCTGTTTTAGCGTGTTCGATAGCTTGTAAAATAGAATTTAACCCGTTGAATTCTTCTATCGTGTAATCAAAATCTTCAATATGAACTCGTTCTCCATAATCTTTCAAAGGGGTTTTAAAGTCCAATTCCAAAACAGAATTGCTTTCTACAATTACATTCGTATCGGTTGTTCCTAAGGAAGAAACCATCATTGAGATGAAAATCAAAAAGAATATAAAAAATATCCCAATGGATATAAAAAAACCTAAAATGGCTGCCAATACATTTTTTAGAAAATTCATAACTTCAAAATAAATTCTTATATCAATACTAATTTGTTGAAACTTAATATTCGGCAAATATAATATTTTTTATCATTTTTTACATTTTTCAAACTTAGAAATAGAATTATCTTTTACTTATAAAAAAAGAAGGCTACCAAAAAGGCAGCCTTAACTTTTCAATCTATTTTTGTATGATTATACTATAAAACGCTATTCAAATCCTTATTAACCTCTCTTACAGCGTTAGCACTCTCTTGGAATTTAGCCTTTTCAGCATCGTTCAATTTGATTTCAACGATTTTTTCAACTCCATTTCTACCGATGATTACAGGAACTCCTAGGCAAATATCATTTTGCCCATATTCTCCTTCAAGAACTACTGAACAAGGGAACATTTTTTTCTGGTCACACGCAATTGCCTGAACTAAAGCTGAAACTGCAGCACCTGGAGCGTACCAAGCTGAAGTTCCTAACAATTTTGTTAAAGTAGCACCTCCTACTTTTGTCTCTTGAGCTACATTGGCTAATTTGTCTTCGCTCAAAAACTCTGAAACTGGCACTCCATTACGTGTTGCCAAACGTGTTAAAGGAAGCATTCCTGTATCACTATGAGCTGCAATTACCATTCCGTCTACATCTGAAAGTGGGCATTCCAAAGCCTCTGCCAAACGATATTTGAAACGAGCACTATCCAAAGCTCCTCCCATTCCAATAATACGATTTTTCGGTAGATTGGTAGCTTTTCTTACCAAATATGTCATAGTATCCATCGGGTTACTTACCACAATCACAATCACATTTGGTGAATGTTTAACCAATTGCTCTACTACCGACTTTACAATATTAGCGTTTGTACCGATAAGTTCTTCACGAGTCATACCTGGTTTTCTCGGAATTCCCGAAGTGATAACTGCAACATCACTTCCCGCTGTTTTTGAATAATCGTTTGTTGCTCCTACAATTCGTGTGTCAAACCCGTTAAGAGGAGCTGTTTGCATCAAATCCATTGCTTTACCTTCAGCAAAACCTTCTTTAATGTCTACTAAAACTACCTCTGAAGCAAAATTCTTAATTGCAATGTACTCAGCACAACTTGCTCCAACGGCTCCTGCACCTACTACTGTTACTTTCATATTTTATATTTTTTTTATTATGTTATATTCTCTACACTTTACGAGCTTCAAAGGTACAATTTTTTGATAAACAAAACAACAGAAATTTAGTATTTTTTACATCATCAATCAAAAGCAAATCTATTCCAGTACCTTACGCATTGCATTGGCTTTTACCAAACATTCTTCGTATTCTTTTTGGGGAACAGATTGGGCAGTGATAGCACTCCCCACCGAAAAGGAAAGATACTTATTTTCAGAATTATACAAAATACTACGAATCACCACATTGAAATCAAAATCGTTATTAGCAGTGAAATAACCTATAGCTCCACTATATGCACCACGCTTAATCGCTTCAAGATTTTCAATGATTTGCATTGCCGAAATTTTGGGAGCTCCCGTCATACTTCCCATCGGAAAGGTAGAACGAATTACGTCAACAGAGTGTGTTCCTTCTTTTACTCTCGTTTCAATGGTAGAAATAAGTTGATGTACCTGCTTGAAAGTGTATGGTTTACACAATTCTGTAACTTTCACACTTGCTTTTTCGGCATAAAGTGATAAATCATTTCTGACCAAATCAACAATCATCACATTTTCAGAACGTTCCTTCGGATTTCGCTCTAAATCTGAGCAAAGTTTTCTATCTTCTTCCTGATTTTCAGAACGCCTTGCAGTTCCTTTAATAGGTTGAGAAATAACCACATTCCCATTTCGTTGTAAATAACGCTCAGGAGATGCTGACAACACATATTTCCCGTCGAATTTAAAAAAACTTGCAAAAGGCGGCTCCGAAATATGATTGAGCTTCTCATAAACAAAAAGTGGTTCAATATCAATATTTTGTATGTAATACTCTTGACAGAAATTAGCCTCGTAAATATCACCTCGAGCTATGTGCTTTTGCATTTTCCCAACCTGTTCTACATAATTTTCTTTTGAAATTCGTGCAGAAACCTGTTTTTTTTGTGAAAAATCCGTATCCTTATGGATTGATTCTTCAGAAAATATACAAATTTGCTCAAAATCACTATCAATTTCTTCAGAAATGTTTTCTAAATAACTAAAAATAAGGTAATCTTCCTGAAAAAAAACTATTTTTTGAGGCTGAAAAAAATATAATTCAGGAAATTTAAGTCCGTCAAAATTCTCAGATTGTAAATTCTCGACATCATTTTTTAAATCATAAGACAAATAGCCAAAAATATAGTCGTTTGTAGCATCAATAAAAGACTTCAAGGCCTCAAATGCTCCTTTGGTTTCGTATTTTTCCAAAATTTTATGAGGAAAAAATGCTAAAACGGCTTCAAACTGCCGATACTTGTCTGGATATTGATTGGAATCCAACCAAATTACATTAGTTTGTAAAGAATTTGCCCAAAATAAAGCCTTTTTTTTTATATTTTTTAAAGAATCTATCTGAAATTTCTTTTCAACACGCATTTTTTGAAAGTTTGATTTTTAAAATCTGCTTTTTTCAATATTTTTCAGCATATATGTATTAACTGCTATATATTGACAATGAGATTCTTAAATTGATTACGCAAAAGTACGTATTTTTTTTGATTCTTTGTGTTTATGAATAAATTGCTTCAAACATAGTACATTACGTTTTAAATTGAAATTTATTTTTATTACTTTTGCGGCGTTTTCATAGTTTTATCAATGAATTTAAAATATATTCTCTTGTTTTCAAGTATTTTATCTTTTTTTCAATCACTTTTAGGGCAGAATAAACCTCTTTCTGATATTGAAGTTTTTAGAAAAAATCCTTCTGAAGTAACTTCTTTTGAAGAGGCTCGAGAGTCTGCAGAGAAAATCATACATTTCCTGTTACAAGAAAAACGAATTCCAGGAGTTTCTGTAACTATCACTAAGCAAAATCACATGATTTGGCAAAAAGGATATGGATATGCGGATATTGAGAAGAAAAAAGGCATCGAACCGCAGAAAACATTATTTCGAGTAGCGAGTGTCTCCAAACCCTTGTCGGCGGTGGTTCTTGCTCGTTTGCAAGATAAAAAAGAATTTGATTGGAATTTATCACTTTACGAATATATTCCTGATTTTCCTAAAAAACCTTTCGACTTCACTATCAAACAATTAGGAGGACATATTGCAGGAATCCGCAGTTACAAAGGGAATGAAATGGTTAATAACAAACCTCTATCTATTGAAGAAGGAATCAATTTCTTTAAAAATGACATTTTGGAATTTGCTCCTGGTACAAAATATCTGTACAGCAGTTTCAACTGGAATTTAATTTCTTTAGCGATGGAACGCTGTTTAAACAAAAAATTTGAAGATATTGCCTCAGAAGAAGTTCTTAAACCTTTGAATATGAACAATACTTTCCCCGACAAGGGTAAGATAATTAAAAATGAGGCTATTCCTTATTCAGGTTCCAAAAAAGAATTTAAACCTGCTGCTATGGTTCACAATTATTATAAACTTGCTGGTGGAGGATTCTTATCGACTTCTGAAGACATTGCCAAATTAGGAAATGTTGTTATTTGCCACGACTTTCTCTCACAAGAAACTGAAAGTGAAATGTTAACATCTTTATGCATCGATGACGATAACGAAACGGGATATAGCATTGGTTGGCAGTCAAGTAAAGACTGGAATGGACGTCCTTATTATGGACACATCGGAAATGGCGTTGGAGGATATGCTTGGTTTTACGTTTATCCGCAGGAACAAGTAGTTGTTACAATGCTTTTTAACGTAACTAATCCACAGATTGACATTTACTTACAACGAATAACTGACTTTATTTTAGAAGGAGCAGAATATTTAGATTTTGGTTTTTAAAACAAATATTCAACTTAAGAAAAAAATAATTGAAAAACCTTTGGAAAAATAAAATTACAGCACTATCAAACTTCATTTTTAGAACCAAAAAAAGCATTTTATCCATAAAATAAAAATAAAATATGTTAAATAAATGTATAATTTACAGATTTAGCACAATTATTGTGTGTTATTCATCAAAATCTAAATTATGCAAATTAAGAACATATTATTAACAGGAGCTTCTGGAACCCTAGGCTACGAAGTTTTAAAACAACTCATTGAAAAAAAACACTACAAAGTAAGAGTTTTTGATATCAAAACTCCACAAACTGAAAAGAAATTTGCAAGTTTACCTCAAACTTTTGAAATTGTTTATGGAGATATTTCTAACCTTGAAGATGTAGTAAAAGCCACGCAAAATATTGATGCTGTAATCCATTTGGCTGCTATTATTCCTCCACTTGCTGACGACAATCCCCAACTTGCCGAACGTGTCAATGTTAAAGGAAGTGAAAATCTCATTAAAGCTTTAGAACGATACTCCCCACAAGCATTTCTTATGTATAGTTCTTCTATTTCGGTGTATGGAGATCGAGTCAAAGACCCTTACATAACAATAAATGATCCTTTAACACCAAGTGAAGGTGATGAGTATTCTGTCACGAAAATTAAATCCGAAAAAATGGTTCAAAACTCTAAATTATCTTGGACAATCTTTCGGTTAGCTGCAATTATGGGGAATCATAAAATGTCAAAACTTATGTTTCATATGCCTTTGAATACAGCTATGGAAATTGCTACACCTAGTGACACAGCACGAGCGTTTGTAAACGGACTAGAACATCAATCTGAACTTAATAAAAAAATTTTCAATCTGGGAGGAGGCATCGAATGTCGGACAACCTACGAGAATTTTCTGCAAAGATCATTTCATATTTTCGGACTCGGAGATTTGAACTTCCCCAAAAAAGCTTTTGCTGAAAAAAATTTCCATTGTGGTTACTACGCTGATGGTGATGATTTAGAGAACATCGTAAAATTTAGAAAAGACAATTTAGATGACTATTTTAAAATGATTGCTGATAGAATAAATCCCTTCGTTAAGTTCTTAACAAAAATATTCAGGTCAATCATAAAAAAACTACTTCTGAAAAAATCAGAACCTTACGAAGCTATAAAAAAGGGGAATCAAAAACTTATAAAACGATTTTTTAATTTTTAAAACAATTTAATTATGAAAAATAAACTAATTTACCTACTTGCTAGTCCTTTAATTTTACTTTGTTCTGAATTATCAGCTCAAAGCAGTCTAACAGTAAATCTCAATAATCTAAAAACAGACACTGGTTTTGTGGAAATAGGATTGTTCAATAAAGCAAAAGGTTTTCTGAAAGAAAATCACCATTTCAGAAAAAAACGAGTAAAAGTAACAAAAAAGAAAATGTCCTATACCTTTACTGATATTCCTAATGGAGATTACGCTATCGCAGTGTATCACGACGAAAACGCTAACGGGATTACCGATAAAAACTTTTGGGGCATTCCACAGGAGCGTTATGGGTTCTCGAACAATTTTCGTCCAAAACTTTCTGCTCCAACGTTTGAACAGGTGAAATTTTTTATAAAAGGCGATGAAGATATTTACATATCTCTAATTTAAACAAAAAACGCTCAAAAGATAACTTTTTGAGCGTTTTTAATTATTTTATGATTTCTATTTTATCTTCTGTAACCAATCCCGCATATCTACTTCTTTAGAAATAACACTTCTTAGCTCTGATATTGGAATACGAACTTGCTCCATCGTATCGCGATGACGCAAAGTAACAGTTTGGTCTTCTTTAGTTTGATGGTCAACTGTTACGCAGAAAGGCGTTCCAGCCGCATCTTGCCTACGATAACGACGCCCAACAGCATCTTTCTCATCATAAGAAACACTAAAATCGAATTTTAGTTCATCTATAATTTCACGAGCGATTTCTGGTAATCCGTCTTTTTTAAGTAACGGAAGTACAGCTACTTTCGTCGGTGCTAATACAAAAGGAAGACGAAGTACAGTACGTGTGTCGCCACCTTCCAAGGTTTCTTCTTGTAAAGAATTTGAAAGCACCGCCAAGAACATTCTATCCAGTCCGATAGAGGTTTCCAACACATACGGAACGTAACTTTTATTTTCCTCTGGGTCAAAGTATTGTAATTTTTTTCCTGAATATTTTTCGTGGTTTCCTAAATCAAAATCAGTACGTGAGTGGATTCCTTCTAACTCTTTGAAACCAAACGGAAAACGGAATTCAATATCACAAGCCGCATCGGCATAATGTGCTAATTTTTCGTGGTCGTGGAAACGATAATTTTCGCTCCCCATTCCTAATGACAAATGCCATTTGAGTCGGGCTTCTTTCCAATGTTCGTACCATTCTTTTTGAGTTCCTGGTTTGATGAAAAACTGCATTTCCATTTGTTCAAACTCACGCATACGGAAAATAAACTGACGTGCAACTATCTCATTACGAAAAGCTTTCCCAGTTTGAGCAATTCCAAACGGAATTTTCATACGTCCTGTTTTTTGTACGTTCAAGAAATTAACAAAAATCCCTTGTGCTGTTTCAGGGCGAAGGTACAAATCCATTGCAGTATCGGCAGTTGCCCCCAGTTTTGTTCCGAACATCAAGTTGAATTGCTTTACGTCTGTCCAATTTTTTGAACCCGATTCAGGACAAGCAATTTCCAGTTCTTCAATTAAGGCTTTTACATCCGCTAAATCTTCATTTTCAAGCGATTTTGCCAAACGTTTCAAAATGGTATCGGCTTGGTTTTTATATTCAACTACACGAGCATTGGTTGTGATAAACTGTTCTTTATCAAAGGCTTCTCCGAAGCGTTTTTCGGCTTTCGCTACCTCTTTTTCAATTTTAGCTTCAATTTTGGCAACATAATCTTCTACCAAAACATCGGCTCGGTATCTCTTTTTAGAATCTTTATTATCGATTAAAGGGTCATTGAATGCATCTACGTGTCCTGACGCTTTCCACGTGGTGGGGTGCATAAAGATGGCAGCATCAATTCCTACAATGTTTTCGTTCATTTGCACCATTGCTTTCCACCAATACTCACGGATATTTTTTTTCAGCTCAACACCATTTTGTCCGTAATCATAAACGGCACTTAGCCCATCATAAATTTCACTTGATTGGAATATATATCCGTATTCTTTTGCGTGAGAAATCACTTTTTTAAAAAAATCCTCTTGATTTATCATAGTTTTAACAACAAAATTACTCAATTAATCATCTAACTTTCAAATATATATCAGATTATTTTTAGCAACCACACTGATTATAACGGCAAAGGTAACGAAATATCTCAAAAAATATCTACCTTTGGCTGAAAATAAATCATTTACTATGATTTTTTCAGATTTACTTTCCGTAATATTGCCAGACTATTGCATCGGATGTGGCTGTATATTGAATCGTAAAGAATCTTTTTTATGCATTTCTTGTAGAGGAGAACTTATTGAAACACAGATGCATTTACAAAAAGAGAATCGAATAACGAAACGCCTTTACGGTCAGTGTGATTTGTTTTGTGCTACCTCACTTTTCTATTTTCACAAGGATAGCGTCGTACAGAATTTAATCCATCAATTAAAATACAAAGGTAAAGAAGAAATTGGCACTTGGTTGGGAAATTGGCTCGGCGAAAAAATAAAAAACATACCAGATTTCCAAAAGGCCAACGTTGTTGTTCCTGTCCCTCTACATAAAAGCAAGTTAAATAAACGTGGATACAATCAAGTTGCTCTCTTTGGAAAAACTTTGGCTCGAATTTTGCGGGTGGAATATGTTGATGATGTACTTGTAAAGATTAAAACAAACACCACACAAACTAAGAAAGATTTATGGTCCCGTTTTAATGATAGTAAAGATATTTTTGCTATACAAAATGCACAAAAACTAGAAGGAAAAAACATCTTACTCGTAGATGATTTGATTACCACAGGAGCAACCATTGAAAGTTGTTATAATCAATTAGTTAAAATAAAAAATGTAAAAATTGGCTTAGCAACAATGGCTTATTCTTTATTACACAATTAAACCTTTTAGTAAAAATAAAATCTAAGTAAAAAGATAATAGGTAATTTTGATATTAATTTAATTTTAAAAAAGATGAAGAACTCTTTAAAAATGATGGCGGTTGCCTTTTTGATGTTTGCTTTCAATGCAAATGCTCAAGTGATAAGTTTCAATCAAGAAGTACAAATTGTACAAGAGAAAGACGGGATAAAACAAGAAAAGGAGAAAAAATCTTGCTGCAAAAATAAGGAAGGTAAAAAAGAATGTAGCAAAGACGAAAAATCTTGCTCAAAAGAAAGTAAAAAATCTTGTTGTAAGAAAAATAAAAAAGAGAAAAAATAACTTTTCCATTTATTTTTTAAATTTAATGAAGGAATCTCAGCAAGTAGCCGAGATTCTTTTTTGCATTAACATCTAATATTTTTTTTAAAAAACTTTGGTTTTACAATTTAATTCTTACCTTTGCGGAACATTTATATCAAATTTAATGACAATTAACAACACATATTTCGGTTTTTATTATTTTATTTTTCTAAATAAAAATCGAGGCTTTGTGTAAATATAGTAATATAAATAAATTTTAAGGTTAAACAATGAAAAGTCTCGGGTAATAGCGGGGCTTTTTTTATGTTTTGATAGCATCAACTAAGATATGCAACAAAAAATAGCAATTCAAGGAATAAAAGGGTCGTTTCATTATCAGGCTGCTCAGGAATATTTCGGCAATCAAATTACGATTATTGAATGCAACTCCTTTGACAAAGTAGCCCAAAGTTTGCTTAAGAATGAAGCCGATTTGGGGGTAATGGCTATCGAAAATAGCATAGCAGGTTCCATTTTGCCTAATTATGCTCTCATTGACCGATTGAAGCTCAATATTATTGGAGAGCATTACATTGATATTCAGCAAAATTTGATGGCTCTTTCAGGGCAAGACCTCAATGACCTTAAAGAAGTTCACTCTCACCCGATGGCTCTACTACAATGCAAACAATTCTTTGAAAATTACCCACATATCAAATTGGTTGAAGATACTGATACGGCAAGTACTGCCCAACGTATTCATCAAAAACAACTTTTAGGAATTGGTGCAATCGGCTCAAAATCAGCAGCAGAATTGTATAATTTGAACATTATTCGCCATAGTATCCAAACGATGAAAGTCAATGCCACTCGCTTTGTAATACTGACCACAAAAGAGGAAAAAATCGACCGAAATCAGGTTAATAAAGCCTCTCTAAAATTTCAAGTACACCACAAACGCGGAAGCCTCGCCACCGTTCTGAATGTAATCAGCGATTGCCGAATCAATATGACTAAAATTCAGTCACTTCCTGTGATTGAAACTCCTTGGAAATACGCCTTTTTTGTGGATATTGTATTTGAAAATTATGAAGATTTTGAAAAAGCACAGAAATTATTATCCATTATGGCAGAGGATTTTAAAGTTTTAGGAATTTATAAAAATGCATTGATATAATTCATTTTAAGTAGAAAAATCAACCCATTTACAAAATATGAAAACAGCAGTCATTATCGGTTTAGGACTTATCGGAGGGTCAATGGCTCTTGAACTTCGCAAACGTTGCGGATACCAAATTTGGGGAATTGATGCCAACGCCGAAAATGCACAAAAAGCATTGGCTTTGAACATCATAGATAAAATAGTCGATTACAACCACATCACAAATGCGGATATGGCAATTGTGGCTGTGCCAGTAGATATTATCCCCAAAGTATTACAAAAAGCCCTCAATTACGCAGGAGAACAGACCGTAGTTATGGATATGGGGTCAGTAAAAGGAAGTATTTGCAAATCTGTTGAGAATCACCCAAACAGAAAAAATTTTGTAGCAAGTCATCCAATGGCAGGAACAGAATTTTCAGGTCCAGAAGCAGCAATTTACAATCTGTTTGACCACAAAGTGATGGTTTTTTGTGAGACAGAAAAAAGCGATAAACATCTGGTAGAAAAGGCAATTGAATTCGCTCAAAAGCTGAATATGCGAATCAAAATACTATCGCCCGAAGCCCACGACCGCCACACGGCTTACGTGTCGCACCTATCACACGTGAGTTCGTTTATGCTTGGAAAAACCGTTCTGGAAATAGAAAAAGACGAACAAAACATTTTCGATTTGGCAAGTACAGGATTTGCCTCCACCGTAAGATTAGCCAAGAGCGATGCCGCAATGTGGTGTCCTATCTTTCTGGAAAACAGAGAGAACGTACTAAAATCCCTTGATGAATACATCAAAAATTTAGAAGAATTCAGAACGCTTATTCAAAACCAAGAAGACAAAAAAATCCGAAAAACAATCAAAGAAATCAATTATATCAAGAAAATTTTAAAATAGATTTTTCTTTTATTTCACCCATAAATAACTGAATTTCAAGCTATAAAACAAATATTCAAAAAATAACAATATATTTGAAACCTATGGAAATAACAGCAGAAAATAAAAAATGGTTAACTGATTTGCAATTATCACATCCTCTGGTGATTGCAGGTCCTTGCAGTGCCGAAACCGAAGAACAAGTATTAAAAATTGCCCATCAATTGAAAGATACCGATGTGAATTATTTTCGGGCAGGAATCTGGAAACCTCGTACACGTCCAGGAATGTTTGAAGGTGTGGGAGCTTTGGGTTTGAAGTGGTTACAACGCGTAAAGGAAGAAACAGGAATGAAAGTTGCCACCGAAGTCGCCAACAAAGACCACGTAAAATTAGCGTTAGAACACGACATTGATATGCTTTGGATTGGAGCCCGTTCTACTGTAAGTCCGTTTATTATTCAGGAAATTGCCGACGAATTGGAAAATACCGATAAAATCGTTTTGGTAAAAAATCCTGTAAACCCTGATTTACCACTTTGGATTGGAGCTTTGGAGCGTCTGCAACGAGCGGGAATCAAAAATCTGGGCGTCATTCATCGTGGTTTTTCTACTTATGAAAAAACAAAATACCGAAATATTCCTGAATGGCAGTTAGTTATCGAACTTCAAAATAAATTTCCAGAATTACCGCTCATCTGCGACCCTTCACACATTACAGGCAAACGTAATATGATTTTTGACGTTTCACAAACCGCCCTTGACCTGAATTTTGACGGCTTAATGATTGAAACGCATATTTCGCCGGACCAAGCGTGGAGCGATGCTGCTCAGCAAGTTACCCCCGAAACTTTGGTTCAGATAATGAAAGATTTACGAATTCGTAAACAAACCACCTCGGAAGAAGATTACCAAAGTCAGCTAAGCGAATTGCGTTCAAAAATCGATGTTTTGGACGACCAACTTCTTGATTTACTAAAAAAGAGAATGACCGCTTCGGACAATATTGGGAAACTTAAAAAAGAGAAGAACGTTGCTGTACTTCAAAATTCACGTTGGTATGCCCTTTTAGGAAAAATGATTTTGGAAGGACAACAACGCGGACTCAGTGAAGAATTCATAACACATCTGTTCAAAGCTATCCATCAAGAATCTATCAACCGACAAGAGAGAATTATAAAAGGGTAAGTTATTTTCGTAATCTGACTCTATCATAAACAAACTGCTTGAAATATGTATTTTCAAGCAGTTTGTTTTTTTATAATACATTTTCTTCTAATTTCTATCTCTTTCCACCAGTCGTAATATATCTCCGAATATGCCTCGTGCTGTTACGGCGGCTCCAGCTCCAGCTCCTTGAATTACAATAGGGTGATTTCCGTATGATTCGGTATAAATCTCAAAAATAGAATCGGCTCCCTTTACCTGCCCCAACGCACTTTCTTTCGGAACGGAAACTAACTTCACTTCAAGACGAGAAGTTTGAGTTTGACTTAAATTTCCGTGCAGGTCACCCACATATCTCAAAACGTGATTAGGTTCTTGATTCTGTTTAACATTCTGAAATTCAACATCAAATTCATTCAACCGAGATAAAAAATCGGCTACACTTCCTTGACGTAAATGCTCAGGAATTAAATTTTGGATAGCTATTTCATCAAATTCATTCTCCAAATCCAGTTCACGTGCCAGAATAAGTAATTTTCGTCCAACATCATTTCCGCAAAGGTCTTCACGTGGGTCAGGCTCGGTATAGCCACTATCGATGGCGGTTTGAAGCACCTGACTGAAAGGTTGGTCGCTGTCCGAAAATGTATTGAACAGATAGCTAAGCGTTCCAGAAAATATCCCTTTAATACGTGTAATGTTTTCTCCTGAGAGGTGTAGTAATTTAATGGTGTCAATCAACGGAAGCCCTGCTCCAACATTGGTTTCATACAAGTATTGCTTTTGATTATCTTTAAGTACTTGTCTTAATTTCTGATAGAAATCATACGAAACCGTATTGGCTATTTTATTTGCTGAAACTAAGTCAAATCCATTCTCAATGAGCGGAATATAATTTTCTACAAATGTTTTACTTGCAGTTGCATCTACTGCAATCAAATTTTCAAGATGATGTTTTTTAACAAAATTGAAGATGTCTTCCAGTTGATATTGTTTACCGAGAGTTTCAAAATTTTGATATACATCAGAAGTAATTCCCTTCGGATTGAAAAGACATTTGCTCGAATTTGCTACCGCAACAATTCGCAAACTAATGTTCTTTCTTGACAATATAGACTCTTGAGCGTCAAATATTTGCTTCACAAGTGTTCCGCCTACGGTTCCTCTTCCGAAAATTACCAAATTCACTCGTTTTGAAATTGAAAAAATTTCGCCGTGGATAACATTTAAAGCCTTCTGTAACTGATGGTTATACACTACCACGCTCACATTATTTCCAGTGACGGCATTATTGATTAGGAGTGGGGTTATTTGATTGCGAATCAACGCATTGTAAGGCTTATGAAAAGTTGCCATATCTTGCCCCACGATAGAAATTACTCCCACATTTTTCACCACAGAAACTTCACTTACGTCTTTGGTATAAAAGTCGGACTCAAACTCTTCCTCCAAAGCTTTTTTAGCTTTTTCAGCATCTTGATTTGCTACCAAAAAACCAATTCCACGCTCCGACGAACCCTGAGAAATGATGCTCACACTGATATTGCGTTGTGCTAAAGCTCTGAAAATCCGAGCATCAACCCCAACCTGTCCCAGCAATCCTCTTCCTTCGAGAATTATCAACGCATTTCCTTCCAAAACCGATAACGAACGTATACCCTTTTCAGCAGTTTGCGAATGAATCAATGTTCCAGCATCATTGGCATTAAACGTGTTGAGAATACGAAGTGAAATATCTTTGGAAATCAACGGAATAATTGTTTTGGCGTGTAGAATCGTGGCACCAAAATTTGCCAATTCATTAGCTTCCTGATAGGATAAATGACGAATGATTTGAGCCTCCGAAACCCAATCAGGATTAGCCGTATATATCCCATTCACGTGTGTAAAGTTCTGTAATTCTTCCGCTTGGAGAAAATTCGCAAATAAAGCCGCTGAATAATTGCTTCCGTTACGTCCTAAAGTAGTGGTTTCGCCTTTTTCGGTTGCTGCGATAAATCCAGTGACTACCGCTACTACCCTCTTAGGAAGTTGCTCAAAAAAAGTTTGGGTTTTCTGCTGAGAAATTGCCTCCTTTACTTGGGCATTTCCAAAATGGTCATCGCTTACCAGAAGTTTTCTACTATCTAAAAAAACAGCGTTAATTCCTCTTTTTTCAAGAAGATAAGTAACCAATTTTGCCGAAATGATTTCGCCTTGAGCCACGATTTGGTCTTTGATTTTATCGCTGTAATCTCCTAAAAGTGACACCCCTTCAAAAAGTTTTTCAAGTAAGGCGAACTCCTCTGGAAAATCCAAATCATAGGCTTTTTGATAGGTTTTAAAATCTTCAAAAATAGGAAGATATGACTCTCCTGAGGTGGCTTTTTCCAATATCGCTAACAAATCATCTGTGGCATTTCCTCGTGCTGAAACTACCAAAGCGATATGTTCGCCTTTGTTTATTTTTTGTTCGACGATTTCAAGCACGGTTTCCAGCCCCTTGCCGTTAGCCAATGATTTTCCTCCAAATTTTAATATTTTCATTGTATTGATTCTTAAATTATAGTTCTTAAAATTTCATCTAACTGCTGATATTCAATCAAAAACGCATCGTGTCCGTGAATGGAATCGATTTCGTGATAGGTGGCTTTCTTACCCATTTTCTGTAAAACAGCGTAAGTCTGCCGATTTTCCTCAGGAACAAAGTACAAATCTGAATTTGTGCCAATGATGTGAATTTCTGTCTGAACGTCTTTCATTGCACTTTCAAAACTCGTTCTTCCTTCAGCAATATCAATTGTTTTTACCAGCTGATTCATAAGCTTATAGGCGGAAAATGTGAAACGTTTTTCCAATTTTTCGCCGTGATGCAAAAGCCAAGTTTCTACATTACGAAGCGGTAGTTTCTCAAGATTAAAACTGCGTTCAAACTTCATTTTGAAGGATTGAGGAGAACGATAACAAAGCATTGCGTGTAAACGAGCGTCGTGCAGTGGGTTGGCTGAATTTTGTAAAATAGACTCCTGAATGAGACTATTTGCAATAATCCAATCCGATGATTTCCAGTCGGTTGCTACTGCTATCAAATGACTGAACAAATTGGGGGCAAGGGCAATCATTTCCCAAGCGATACCTCCACCCACTGAATTCCCGACAAGAGCAAAAACTTGTTCAATATGCAACGCTTTAAGTCCCAGCAAAAAAAGCCGAGCCACATCACGTGCTATCCACTCTTTTGGATTTTCAATAAAAAATGAATTTTTATACCCGTTACCTGGAATATCAAAAACCAAAACACTATACTGCTCAGTATCAATAGGTCTCCCCTTGCCTACGGCTTCATTCCACCAACCATTTTCGCCCGTAACTTGCGAATTTCCTGTAAGTGCGTGATTGACTACTATTAGAGGGACATCTCCTAATTTTTTTCCAAAAACTTGATACTGCAAGTGAATTTTTGGATATTTTCCTCCCGAAAGCGTTTCAAAATTCGATATTTCTATGTAAGGAAGGCTTGACATTTTTTAATTTTTAGATTTCATACACTAATGGATACTTTTTCAACTGAATTTCTGGCAGTTACAAAACTTTCAAACAAAAAATCTATATTTTGACATCAGAAATACAACTGATAACCAACAACTAACACTAATTACTTGTGAAAGCAGCCTTTAAATCAGCTTTTAAATCTTCGATATCTTCCAAACCTACAGAAAGACGAATCAAATCAGGGGTTACTCCCGTTAATCGTTGTGATTCTTCGCTAAGTTGCTGATGTGTAGTACTTGCAGGATGAATTATCAGCGATTTGGTATCACCTAAATTCGCCAAAAGAGAAATGATTTTAACATTATCCACCGCTTTTTTCGCTCCTTCATACCCTGATTTCAATCCAAAAGTTAGCAAACCACTTTGTCCGTTAGGTAAATACTTGTCCGCTAAAGATTTATATGAACTATTTTCCAAACCTGGATAATTTACCCAAGCTACTTCGGGTTGCTGTGAAAGCCATTTTGCCAAAGCTAAAGTATTTTCGCTATGTCGTTTTATTCTGATTTCCAGCGTTTCCAAACCTTGAAGAATTTGAAAAGCGTTAAACGGGCTAAGTGCAGCTCCAAAATCGCGAAGCCCCTCAATTCTCACCTTAGCGATGAAAGCCAAGTTTCCTAAGGCTTCGTGCAAAACTAATCCGTGATAACCAGCTGAAGGTTCAGTGAATTCAGGAAATTTTCCGCTACTCCAATCAAAATTTCCACCATCAATGATAGCCCCTCCGAGTGCTGTTCCATTTCCAGCGATATACTTTGTTAATGAATGAATTACAATATTCGCTCCATATTTAATCGGATTAAGTAAAGCAGGAGATGCTACTGTATTATCAGCAATTAGCGGAATATTATGCTTTTGTGCTACTTTGGCAATAGCTTCAATATCAAGCACATCTAATTTTGGGTTGCCTAAAGTTTCGATAAAAATACATTTGGTATTTTCTTGAATCGCTTTTTCAAAATTTTGCGGATTTTGTGGGTCAACAAAAGTAGTTGTGATACCCAATCGTGGCAACGTAACATTCAACAAATTGTAGGTTCCTCCGTATAAACTATTGGACGAAACAATATGGTCACCTGCCCGTAATAGAGTCAAAAATGTGGTAGAAAGAGCCGCCGTTCCTGATGCGGTAACTACCGCCCCAACACCGCCTTCTAAGGCTGCCAAACGTTGTTCCAAAATATCGTTAGTAGGATTGTTCAATCGGGTGTAGATGTATCCGCTTTCCGAAAGGTTGAATCGGGCAGCAGCTTGATCACTATTTTCAAAAACATACGAAACGGTTTGATAAATCGGGATAGCTCTGTTTCCACCGTGTTGTTTAACATCATATCCTGCGTGTAGTGCCTGTGTAGCTGGTTTAAATTTACTCATAATTTCTTCTTTTTTTACAATTTATAATTAACTAAGATTTTTTTATTTCTTTGATACAAAAAAACCTCTACATAAGCAGAGGTTTTATTCAAGTTTTATATTTCACTTTACAAAACGAATAGCTCTGCCGAATTTTCTCCGCACATCATCATAGATATCATTTTAAAAGTATATTTTTTCATTACATCAGTTTTTAACGGTGCAAATATAAACACTTTTTTGCATCAAACAAAAAATAATTCTATATTTTTTACTTTTTAAAGTTATTTTTATTGCAAATAGAACATAATTAAAAAAATAACTATACGCCTGAACACACAGCTAAAAAATCAATTTGATAAACTTACATTAATTGTTTTGTAGTCTGAAGTTATAAAAAATATTCTGACACTTCATATCTTTTAAGTTTCGGCATATTTGTATCAAAAAATGTACATTCGTTGTACAGATTATATCCCACCAAGTATCTCAATTAATTTTTTAACTTATCTTTGCGCTCATATTTGTATTCTTATGGAAAAAAACTATCCAATGTTAGCTAAAACCTTTTTTGGTTTTGAAGACATTTTAGCTACTGAACTACTAAAATTAGGTGCTATAAATGTACAAAAAGGCGTAAGAAATGTTTCGTTTGAAGGAGATAAAGGCTTTATGTACAAGGCAAACCTTTGTTTACGAACTGCGTTAAAAATTCTAAAACCAATTCATAAATTTTTCGTTCGCAATGAAAAAGATTATTATCAAAAATTATATGATTTTCAGTGGGAAAAATATTTTGATGTAAAACAAACTTTTGCTATTTCTGTAACTCTGCAAACAGAACTTTTCAATCATTCACAATATGTAGCCTTACGTGCCAAAGATGCTATTGTGGATAGATTTCGAAACACAACAGGAAAACGCCCTAATGTGGATACACTACACCCTGATTTACAACTACATATTCACGTCCAAAAAAATGAGGTCATCGTCTCTTTAGATAGCTCTGGAGCTTCATTACATCACAGAGGATATCGGTCAGCCACCAACATTGCTCCTATCAACGAAGTGTTGGCAGCAGGTATTTTGTTATTGAGTGGTTGGAATGGTCAGTCGGACTTTCTCGACCCGATGTGTGGGAGTGGTACTTTTCTTATAGAAGCAGCAATGATTGCCTGTAACATTCCTGCAAATATTCATCGTAAAGAATTTGCTTTTGAAAAATGGAACGATTTCGATGCTGATTTGTTTGAAACAATTTTCGATAGCTGTTTGAAAAAAACTCGTGAATTTCATCATTCTATTGTGGGTTACGACAAAGCTCCATCGGCAGTGACTAAAGCTAAGGAAAATCTAAAAAACGCTAATCTTTCCGACTATATTGAAGTAAAACAAAAAAATTTCTTTGAAAGCGAGAAAGAAAACAAAAATTCTCCTTTGCATATGGTTTTCAATCCACCATATAATGAACGACTGCAAATTGATATTCCAAAATTTTACAAATCTGTCGGT
This sequence comes from Capnocytophaga cynodegmi, assembly GCF_002302475.1. Lineage (NCBI taxonomy): Bacteria > Pseudomonadati > Bacteroidota > Flavobacteriia > Flavobacteriales > Flavobacteriaceae > Capnocytophaga > Capnocytophaga cynodegmi. The sequence continues at coordinate 1,931,496 of NZ_CP022378.1, read as the reverse complement.
AATACATTGAAAAACAATTATCCAAATACAGATGCTTGGTTTATCACTTCCAACTTGGAATCTTTAAAATATGTGGGACTTCGTCCTTCGAGGAAAATCAAATTATTCAATGGAAAATTAGAAAGCCGACTCCTAAACTACAAAATGTACGAAGGAAGCAAAAAAGGAAAATACAATCAGTAAAATAAAACGAACTTTCTGGAATCCTAAAGAATAATTTTTAGGATTCCTTTTTTTTAATTACTTTCGCAGGGTAAAGTTTTTAAAAATGAAGAAATTAATACCTCATTTCGTAGCCATTGGGCTATTTATTGTTATTTCGTTAGCTTTCTTTTATCCTGTTTTACAAGGAAAAGCCATCTTCCAAAGTGATATTGTACAATACACGGGAATGGCAAAGGAACGTAATGATTTTCGAGCTTCCGAGAAAGAAGAATCATACTGGACAAATAGTGCTTTCGGCGGAATGCCAACATATCAGCTTGGAGCAAATTATCCGTATGACTTTATCAAAAAAGTAGATAAATCCATTCGTTTTTTACCTCGTCCAGCTGATTATTTATTCCTTTATTTCATAGGATTTTACATTTTGTTATTAACTCTAAAAGTTGATATAAGAACTGCCTTTTTAGGTGCCGTTGCTTTTGGTTTTTCTACCTATCTAATTATTATTCTGGGTGTTGGGCATAACGCCAAAGCACACGCAGTTGGCTATTTTGCACCTATTTTAGCAGGTATTTTACTCGTTTTCAACAAAAAATATTTCTGGGGAGGGTTACTCACGGCTCTGGCTCTGGCTCTTGAAATTAACGCCAACCACTTCCAGATGACGTATTATCTGATGCTTTTAGTGCTTATTTTAGGCGGATTTATGCTACATAAATCAATAAAAAACAGAACTATTCCTCACTTTTTAAAATCATCAGGCGTACTCTTAGTCGCAGTAATTCTGAGCCTACTTTCCAATGCTACTTCTTTATTGGCTACACAAGAATATGCTCAATGGAGTACAAGAGGAAAATCTGAACTAACAATCACCCCTGATGGAAACCCTAAAGCAAATAGCGGATTATCAAAAGAATACATAACCGAATATAGCTACGGAATTGCAGAATCACTCAATTTAATTGTTCCGAGATTATTTGGAGGTTCTAACAATGAGGTTCTGGGAGAAAGTTCACACACCTATCAATTTTTAAGTAAACAAGGAGTACCTTCTTCACAAGCTCTTGATTTTGCCAATGCACTTCCTACCTATTGGGGTAGCCAACCCATAGTTGCTGCTCCTGCTTATATCGGAGCGGTTATTTTTTTCCTTTTTGTGTTGTCTTTATTTTTGGTAAAAGACCACAAAAAATGGTGGCTTTTGGGTGGAACTATTATGGCATTATTGCTTTCGTGGGGAAAAAATTTCGGTTTCTTAACCAATTTTATGATTGATTATTTTCCTTTATATGATAAATTCCGTGCGGTATCGTCCATTCAAGTAATTTTAGAATTATGTGTACCAATTTTGGCAATGCTCGGTTTGTATCAATTTTTAAAAAATACGGCTGAAGAAAATAAAAAGCCTCTACTTTATTCATTGTATATTTCTTTGGGAATTTTATTACTACTTTTTTTAGCAAAAGGATTTTTCGATTTTACAGCCACGACAGACGCTATTTATGAAAAATACTACGGAAAAGAAGTTATGGCAATGATTGTGGAAGACCGTCAAGCTATCTATACATCAGATATTTTAAGAACTCTCTTCTTCATTTTATTAACTGCATTAGCATTATTTTTATATCAAAATTCGAAAATACCAAAATGGGGAATGCAACTCACTTTGCTGCTTCTCATCATTCTGGATTTGGGAGGAGTCGCAAATCGATATGTGAATAGTTCCGATTTTGTTCAAGCTCGACAAATGCTTCAACCTTTCCAAGCCACACAAGCAGACACTCAAATACTTGAAGATGAAACTTATTACCGAGTCTACGAGCCCGAAGTAGGCATTAATGGAGCCAGAACTTCGTATTTTCATCATTCTATCGGAGGATATCACGCAGCCAAGCCGAAAAGATTGCAAGAACTTTTTGACTATCAGATTTCTAAAGGAAATATGGAAGTTCTTAATATGCTCAATGTAAAATATGTATTGCTTAAAGACGAAAAGGGACAAACACGTCCGATGCAAAATGAAGATGCTTTAGGAAATGCTTGGTTTGTCTCTAAGTTGAAAACTGTCAAAACTAATGACGAAATGATGGCAAATCTCACTAAATTTAATCCTAAAGAAGAGGCTATCATTTTGACTGATGACAACGTTGAATCTTCTTTCAAAACAAAACCTGAATTTGTAACTGATAGCACAGCCACAATTTCACTAAAGAGCTATCAGCCAAACAAATTGGTTTATGAAAGTGATAACAAAAACTCAGGATTTGCTGTTTTCTCGGAAATGCACTATCCTCACGGTTGGAAAGCAACTATTGACGGGAAAGAGAGCGAATACTATCGCGTAAATTACCTATTGCGTGGAATGCCTATTCCTGCCGGAAAACATATAATTGTTTTTGAATTTGAACCTGAAGTGGTTAAAACAGGAAGTAAAATTTCACTAATCGGAAATATTTTGCTCGTTTTACTACTTTTAGGAGGTCTTGTTTGGGAAATTAAAGCAAAAAAGGAAAATTTGAAATAAATCATTAAGAGTACACATTCTATTTACCCTCAGTATAAAAAATAAAGAGCGGATATTAAAAATATCCGCTCTTTATATCAAATATAAATTCCTAATTATTTCTTCTTTTTAAATATCAAATTTATTAAAAATAAGATAATAATAGCCCCGATAGCTCCTGTTAAGATAGAACCAATCCATCCCTCTCCGAGCGAAATGTTAAATACACCTCCTAGAAGCCAAGAACCTACACTACTTCCAAGAATACCAACGATGATATTCCCGATAAGTCCTAATCCACTACCCTTATAGATAGTACCTCCCAACCATCCTGCGATGGCTCCAATAACAAGTGTTGCAATAATGCCCATAAATTTTATTTTTTTTATTAATTTTTACAAATATAAAAAAAATGATTGAAATACACAAATTTTATTACAAAAAACAATTTAAAAACAGTAAAAAAAGTCAATTTTAGGCAACTACTTATCTTCCAATAAAAAATGATTTTAGAAACAAAGACACTGAAAATCAATATCTTTTGAATCTAAAATCATTCTTAAAATTATAAATTGCAGTTACAAAGCAAATTACATTTTTTTTAGCCCTTTCAACTGACTTTTATCAGTTACTTCAGTGATACTAATTGCATATCCTCCTGCTGGAACAGAAGTGAGATTTAACTTCGTTTTTGATGTAACAATTCCTTTACGGATGGTATACGCTTGTGGATTGGTTTTATAGTCTGCATTATGAGCATCACTATAGATAGTAGCAATATATTGTTTATTTGAATCCAAAAAGTCTAATTTTATTTTTGAATTAAAACGCTCATAACCTGCCACATTTCCAACAAACCAATTATTTGTACCTTTTGCTTTTCGGGCAACAGTGATGTATTTTCCTGGTTCAGCTTCTAAGTAAATACTTCTATCCCAATCCACTGCAACGTCTTTAATAAATTGGAAAGCATCTAAAAAACGTTCATAATTTTCAGGCAAATCTGCTGCCATTTGCAAAGGGCTGTACATTGTTACATACAAAGCCAATTGGTTACATAAAGTTGTATTTACGTGCGAATTATTTTCTGGATTTAATTTACTGATTTGCATTTCAAAAATACCAGGTGTATAATCCATAGGACCTCCCATCAATCGAGTAAAAGGCAAAATGGTAGTATGATTAGGCTTACTTCCTCCAAAGGCTTGAAATTCAGTACCACGAGCCGATTCTTGTGCTAATAGATTAGGATAGGTTCTGTGTAATCCTGTCATATGAACTGATTCGTGAGCATTGACCATAATTTTGTATTCAGCAGCTTTTTTAATGGCGTACAAATAGTGATTTACCATCCATTGCCCATAATGATGTTCTCCACGAGGAATAATATCACCTACATAACCACTTTTCACAGAATTATAACCATTATCTACCATAAATTGATAGGCTTTATCCAAATGACGTTCATAATTTCGGATAGAACTCGAAGTTTCGTGATGCATTTGTAGTCTCATATTTTTACTTCGAGCGTATTCATTTAACATTTTTACATCAAAATCAGGATAAGGAGTTACAAAATCAAACACATAATCTTTTGACTTTCCAAACCAATCTTCCCAACCTACGTTCCAACCTTCTACCAACAACTGGTCAAATCCGTGTTTTGAAGCAAAATCAATATATTTTTTTACATTCTCATTATTAGCTGCGTGTTTTCCATTAGGTTTTAATTTTGAAAAATCAGTAACTCCCAACTGCACACTTGGCACGTCGGCATATGCCCAAGAACTTTTTCCTGTAATCATCTCCCACCAAACTCCCATATATTTAACGGGCTTTATCCAAGAAGTGTCCTCAATTGCACAAGGTTCATTCAAATTCAAAATAAGTTTAGAAGCCAATATATTACGTGCATCATCACTTACCACAATTGTTCTCCAAGGCGATTGAGAAGGAGCTTGAATATACCCTTTATTTCCTTGTGCATCAGGTGTAAGCCAAGTTTGAAATACAAAATTAGAGTCATCTAAATCCAAATTCATAGCTGAATAATCAATCAACGCTGCTTCGTGAATATTAATGTACAATTTTCCTTGATTTGATTTCAGCATCAATGGAGTTTGCACACCTGTTTCGGAGAATACTTTTTGTGAAGCATTTGAAGTCACTGCAGTTTTATGCAAACCTCTGATTTCCGACAACTTAGAAGTAGTATAATCATACTCCTGCGTATCGTAATCACCTGCCAGCCAGAAAGCAGTTAGGTCTTCAGACATCGCAAATTGCGTTTTTTCTTCCTTAATAACAAAATAAATTAGATTTTTTTGCTCAGGAAATTCATACCGAAATCCCAATCCATCATTAAACAAACGAAAACGAATAATCAATTTCCTATCTATAACCTCCTGATTCAAAGAAACTTCTAATTCATTATAATGATTACGAATCTGTTTTTCTTCACCCCAAACAGGCACCCAAGTTTCATCAAAAGTAGAAGTATTGCTTGAAACCAACTTAAAGTTATCATACAATGAATTTTCGGCATTGTTATCATTTCTGTTGATTTCTGTACCGAACTCCATTTTATTCTCTCCCTTGAGTTCTAATCCCAAAAAACTTGGTTTAATAACTTCCTTCCCTTTGTAATTAAGAGAATATTGAGGCTTTCCTCCTTGAACGGAAAAATTCAGAAGCAAATTTCCGTCAGGAGATTTTAAAGATTGTTGTGCATTAATTGACATCGTTGTAATTAACGCCAAAATAATGGATAATTTTTTCATAAATACTATTTTTATATATTTCTCAAAAACAAAAATTGAATTAATTCCATCTCAGACTTTCCATAATTCGACGGACATCTTTTTCCAAATAATTACTGGCTGGTTGAATAGAATCATAATTGGGTATGACTTTAAAGTAAACCGAACCTGAAATAAAATTTGAAACACTATCCGTTACATAAAACTGAGCTTGGGAAGCCGCATTTCCGTAAACCTGATAAAACATTCCATAAACTCGAGTAGTATCGTTCACAAAAACATTCGAGGCTATATTATCCGCCTTGATTGTATGGTCGTATGTAAATTTTTGTGCATCACGCAACAAATTACGAATATTATTATTTACTTTCTTGTAAGACAAATAGATAGTAGCTTTCATTTTTGGATATTCTATATCTAAGTCACAAGATTTTCCTTTAGGCTTTATGTTTGAGAGTGAATTCACATCGAATGTAAAGGAGCAATCAGAATTACCAGAATACATTTTGTATTGAGCCTCTGGATACTCCAAGCGAAGAGCTGCTTTGGGTTTCGGAAAAGCCTCCCCACCACAGGAACTAAGAAACAAACCAATGAATATCAATAATATAAATAGAATATTTTTCATTTTCCAGAATAGAACAAAATTATTTATCTGTTTTACGAACTCGAATTTGTTTGATTCGTTTTTTATCAAAAGCTTCCACCGTAAAAACATAATTTTCAAAAGAAATAGGAATGTTTTTCTGTGGAAAATTCCCTGAAACTTCCAACAAAAATCCCGCCAAAGTTTCTGCTTCTCCACGTTTTTCTTCAAAAATAAATTCTTCTTCATCAGTTAGTTGAAGTATTCTATAAAAATCCTTCAAAGTGGTTTTCCCCTCAAAAACGAAAGTATTATTATCTATTTTTGAATACGTAACATCTTCATCATCAAATTCGTCATTAATATTTCCTACAATTTCTTCAATAATATCCTCCAAAGTGATAATACCACGAGTTCCTCCATATTCATCGACAACCACTGCCAAATGTATTTTCTTCTCCTGAAATTCACTCAACAAATCGTCTAATTTTTTATTTTCAGGAACAAAAAAAGCCTTTCTTTTCACACTATTCCAATCAAAATCAGCCTTTTCTAAATGCGGAAGTAAATCTTTAATGTAAACAATTCCAGTAATATTATCTAAACTTTCTTTGTATACAGGAATGCGAGAATAACCAATTTTTACAATTTCTGCGAGAACTTCTTGGTAAGAAATCTCCTCATTTAAAGCAAAAATATCTATGCGAGGCACCATTACTTCCCGAGTTTCAGTATTACCAAAGGAAACGATGCTTTCCAATATTTTTTTCTCTTCGTGTGTTGTATCATCAGAAGATGTAAGCTCCAGAGCTTGAGATAATTGACCTACAGAGAAATTTGTTGTTTTCTTTCCGAATCGTTTTTGAATTGAACTTGTGAAATTTTTCATAGGAATGCTTAATGGCGTCAAAATCACGTCCAACACATAAAGCGGATAAGCTACTTTTTTTGCAAACGAAATATTATTGCGATTAGCATATATTTTAGGCAAAATTTCTCCACAAAGCAAAATCATAAATGTAACAAGCCCTACATCTAAAATAGCTCTAATCAATTCGCTTTCAATACTTCCAAATATAAAGTCACCCAAATCCACAAAAAGAAGAACTATTGATATATTCACTAAATTATTAGCTATCAGAATAGTCGCTAATAATTTTTTAGGGTCAGAAAGCAATTTTGTGATGATTTTTCCTGAAGGAGAGTTGCTTTCCTTTTCATTATTCACTTCTGTTGGAGAAAGCGAAAAAAGAGCCACTTCCGAACCCGAAATTAAGGCAGAACAATACAGAAGTATCAGAAAAACAAGAAATTGCACGATAATCGAAAAATCAATAACGCCAAGTGACAATACGATTTGATTAAAGGGCATCAAAAAAGTGAAAAATAAATTAAGGGGAGGCTCTAAGTCCAAATTTATATAAATTAGTTAAACAATATTTAGCTTCATCAACAACTTTTGAAGCAAAAATTAAAAAATGTCATTTAAAAAGGCATTCCATTATCCTCTTTGCTAAAATTACCTTCAGAAGGAGAAGACGGAGAATTTTGATTTTCCCTTCGATTGGGTAATAAATTTATATCGGTTACATAAACCTCAGTAGTATAACGCATTGAACCGTCTTCTGCTTGCCACTGGCGAGTTTTTAATCTACCTTCAACATAAATTAAATCTCCTTTTGTTGTGTATTTTTCGATAACCTCAGCCAGTTTGTTTCGCACAACAATCGTGTGCCAATCCGTTTCAACAACCTTTTCATTAGTAACCTTATTCACATATTCCTCATTGGTAGCCAGGGGGAAACGCCCAATGCAGTTTCCGCCTTCAAAATAGGTTAGTTTGATATTATCTCCCAAACGACCAATGAGCATTACTTTATTTAGCGTTCCATTCATAACAAGCAGTTCTTTAATTTTTTCCAAAAATAGAATTTATTTTTCTAAAACCAAAATTCTTTAATGAAATTTGCAGTTAATACAGACACAGGATAAGATGTTACATCCTTAATATCAATACGATAATTTAAAATTTCTTCAGTTTGAACTATCCAAAATTGAGTATATATATGTTGGTGCGATAATTTATGAACAATGAGTTTTTCACTCAAAACACAAACATCTGAAAAAGAAATAGATAAATCACTTAATTTCTCAATTAATTCTTCTTTAGATATTTCGGTATTACTTTCAATAAGAGGAAATTCATAAAGTCCTTGCCAGATATCTCTTTCAACTCTTTTGATTAACGACGTAAACCCTTTATTATCAATAAAAACCAAATAGTTGAAATACCTTTTTTTAATTTTTATCTTTCCAGCTTTTTTAGGCAGTTCACTAACTTTTTTCAGAGAATTTGCTAAACATTTATCTAAAAATATACAAGATTGACAATCAGGAGATTGAGGTTTACATTGAATTGCACCAAAATCCATTAATGCCTGATTGTATGTACCTGCATCTTCTTTGTCTAATAGATTGTTTGCCAAATCTTTAAAGTAAGTAATTCCTTCAGAAGTATTTATCGGAATTTCAATATTGAACACACGAGCCAAAACGCGATATACATTTCCATCTACAACTGCACAAGGTTCTGAATAACAGATAGAAGCAATCGCACTTGCCGTGTAATCTCCAATGCCTTTTAGTTTGATTAATTCTTTATATGATTTTGGGAAAACTCCATCAAATTCAAATGCAATTTTTTTAGCTGTATGATGCAAATTTTTGGCTCGGGAATAATAGCCCAAACCTTGCCATAATTTCATAACTTGCTCTTCATCAGCTTTTGCTAAATCAAAAATGGTAGGAAAATTTTGAATGAACCGCTCATAGTAAGGAAGCCCTTGAACTACACGAGTTTGTTGCAAGATAATTTCAGACAGCCAAATTTTGTAAGGTTCTTTTGTCTTACGCCAAGGCAAATCTCTTCGTTGGTTTTTATACCATTCAACAAGCTGATTTTTAAAAAATTGGTTATCCAAAATAATTATTAGAATACAACGTAATTAAACACAAAAATAAAAGCCAAAATTAAAAAACTTCGGCTCTTTAGATTTTTTCCAGATTTTTGAAACTATTACTCTTCTTTCTTTTCTATAGCAGTAGAATCATTCTTATTCTCCTCCTTTGAGGCATTTTTAAACTCTTTGATACCACTTCCCAAGCCTTTCATCAATTCAGGAATTTTCTTTCCTCCAAAAAGTATCAGAAGTGCAACGATAATGAGAATAATTTCAGGAGCTCCTAATTTACTAATAAACAGAGATATATTCAATAAAGTCATAATATTCAATTTTTATACCCTTTTGAAAGGCAAATATATAAATTTTATTTCTTAAAAAGTATAGATTAATCGTTTTAAATTAAGAAATCAACACAAAAACCTGATTTACAGAAAGATAAAAAAACCTATTTTACAAAATTCATTGATATTACAAATGTTTTGCCATCAGCATTTACCGTTTGTTCCCAAATCATTGTTTTTTCGGAAAGATGGGCTAAACGTAAGGTAATTCCTTTATTTATTTCAGATTGATAATTTTCGTTTGTTGGTTTTAGCATAAAATCATAATACCCTGAAGATTCTACTTTTCGTTGAATAACAAACACAAAATTTCGCTCTCCCGTTGAACAATCTTCCTTAACAATATTATATACACCACGATTATTACTCGGAGTAAACTCCCAAGTGCTTCCCTCAAAACATTCCTTAGAAGTATCGTTCAACAATGTAATTTCAAACTCACCTCTCTGATTATGAGTAACAGACTCCAATATCCAATTTCCATCAATTATCTTACTTGTCACCTTAGTTTTATCTTGCTTTGGATTTGAAACAACCGAAAAACCAGCACAAGAAGCTAATAGTGAAACAAATACAAAAAATATAACTTTTCTCATCTTAAATTTCAAAAAAGTATGTCAATTGCAAATCTACAAATATAGTTTCAAGAAAAATCTTAATTAACTAAATATTAACAGAACTACTTACCTTAAAATTGAAAATATATGAAAGGTTGTGCCCCGCTGGAAGCTGTTGCATAAACAATCCAAAAAACGAATGCCACAACTAAAGCCTTTATCAAAAGAGGCAATTTACCAAAGAAGTTTTTCAATCTTTCATTCAGACTTTGAGGGAAGAAATGCCATACAAAACCAATTAACAAAAGTAAAAATACATTCCTGTAACCTTCTGCAATTACCAACCATTGCTGCCATTCAAAAGAAAGATTACCTATGTTATTAATCACATCCATAGCTATTCCAAAGTCTTTTGAACGGAAAAATATCCAGCAAAAAGCTACGAAATGGAAAGTCACGAAAGTAAAAAGAATCTTCGAAAACCAACTAAAACCTTTTTTATCATTTGAATTCTTGTTTGGAAAAAACTCAGCGAACGTTTTGTGTATTGCCAAAGCCAATCCGTGCAAAGCTCCCCAAACGATAAAACGTAAACTTGCTCCGTGCCACAATCCTCCAAGCAACATTGTGGTCATCTGATTAAAGTTAGAGTACATTGTTTTTTTCTTATTTTTGGAAATCAGTAAAGTAAGAAGAAAAACAAGAAAGCTCCCACCAGCAATAACTAGCGGAATTTTACTATGCTCAAGTTGCGAAAATCCCCATATCAACGTAGAGGCAAAAAACAAAATAGGGAAAAAGTATCCCCAAAAAGTACCTTTTCTATTTCCTCCTACTGAAATATACAAATAATCCTTCAACCAAGTGGAGAGCGAAATATGCCATCTACGCCAAAATTCTGTAATATTCTGCGATTGATAAGGTGTTCGGAAATTGGTAGGCAAAGTAAACCCCATAAGTAAAGCCAAACCTATAGCCATATCGGAATATCCTGAAAAATCGCAGTAAATCTGTAAGGAATATCCATAAACAGCCATCAAGTTTTCGAACGAAGTATAGTTATTTGGAGATTCAAAAACTCTATCAACAAAATTTAACGAGATATAATCCGAAATCACAGCTTTTTTGAGCAATCCTCCAATTATGAGAAACAACGCCAAAGAAGTTTCTTGTTTTGTAAGTTCTATCTTTCTGTAAATCTGAGGAATAAAATCTTTGGCACGTACAATTGGTCCAGCGACAAGTTGAGGAAAAAAACAAACGAAGAAAGTAAAATCTAAAAAGGATTTTGCTGGTTCAATTTCCCTTCGATAAACATCAATTGTATAACTCATCGTTTGAAAAGTATAAAACGAAATCCCTATAGGCAAAATAATATCTTGGAAAGCTAAACTACCCTCAAACAGATTATTAAAACTATCTATCAGGAAGTTAGTGTACTTAAAATATCCTAACAACCCAAGATTGACTACCATACTGATTATCAGGAACAATTTCCGCTTTTGGTTATTTTCACTTTTGTAGATTTGTCCTGCGAAAAAATAGTCCAAAACTGAAGAAATCAACAGAAGAATAAAATAATTTCCTCCTGCTTTGTAATAGAAAAATAATGAAAATAAAATAACATAAGTCGTGCGAAAATGCGAGTGCTTCTTGGTAATAATGTAAACCAGATAAAATATCAAAAACATTCCCAAAAACAAACCACTATTGAAAAGTAATGGATTATTTGGGTCATAAATGAACCAACTTTTAACCTGTTCTGAAGTGAAATTCAAATGTTCAAAAAACCAATTTTGTAGATTTGTTATATTCAATGTTTTTAGTTTCTTTTATCTTTAGTTTGCAATTTTTGATTTTTCGTAATTACTCATCAGTGATTGAAAAAACAATGCACCTTGCTCTTCATAGCCATTTTTTGTGTAGTGAATTCTATCTTTGGCAATCAAATTGAGATTTATTAATCGTTCCATCGAATTTTGCCCTCCAATAGCTTTATACAAATCAAAAACAGCATAATTTCTTGATACAGAATTATTTATCAAGACATCTGTATATTCAATTAACAGAGGATTCGGATTTTGTTTTTTCAGAAGTGATGGCGGAGGTGACGTTAAAATCATTGGGGTTTGCCCATAATTGGTACGAATTAAATTCATAAAACGTTCTGTTTGAGCATAAAACTCCGAAGCAGATAATTTCCCAAAACTCTCATTGGTTCCCAAAGAAATAACGATTAAATCTGGTTCTAGAGCTTTTAGCTGTTCAAAAAACAATTGAGACTTATTATAGTCCGAGATGTGGGCTCCGTTCACACCAATATTGTGATAAATTACTCCACACTGGTCATTTTCCAATATAATTCCACTGAGGGTAAAATTATTACCCTTAGGATTAGGAGTTAAATAAATTTTATCTGAAACGTCTAAATTTTCGTACATATAATAGCTAAACAATTGAGGAGAAGTATTAGCTAAAATATTGAAGTTTGACAAATCAACAGGCTTCGATTCCATTTGAGAAGTTGGAATTTTCAAAATTTGACCAACTTTTATTTTATTGTTTTTCAATTTGTTATTGGACTGAATTTTTGCCACTGTCGTTTTATATTTTCTGGATATGGCATAAAGAGTTTCTCCCTTCTTAACTTTGTGAGAAATCGTTTTGGGTTGAGTTGGTTTGAGTGACACCTCACCTTTATTGGTTGCCAATTCAAACATTTGTTGATTTGAAGGAGTAATGATTTTCAGCGTATTAAAGCTGTACTCTTTGTTTTTCAGCTCCAGTTCAATCAAAAAGTTATTTTTCTGTGTCGTGAAAGAATATCCTGAAAGACCTACGTCACCATTTTTTTTAATTTCCGTTATTTTTTTATTGTCCCAAGATATGTTTGATGAAAAACGAACATTACGCCCTCCATTAGTACGCATCAAGGAATAAGGGAAAACAAAACCCAATCCTGCATTTCCAAATTGTTGCTGAAATCTTTGTCGTATAAGATTGGTCATTGCATCTGCCTGAATATGAGAATCTCCAATATGTACGATATTCAGTTTACGGTCATTAAATGTTTCTAAAGCAGCAAGTTTTTCAAAGAATGGTTTTAGTACTTCAAAATTGTATAAATTCTGATTTTCGGAAGGAGAATGAAGTGTATCTTCCTTCATAAAACTCTCATCGAGCAATGCCAACTGACGATAAGACATATCCATTTGAATGGCATTATCCACAACAGAATTAATTTCAGTCGATGCCTCTGTTTCTATATAAAAAACTTTATAAAAAACTCTGAAATACAGAGATATAGTTACAATTAGTAAAACTATTGAGCCAATTATTTTTATACCTTTTATATCTATATTCATCTTTGTATCTTTGATTGAAAAAACAATTCTTAATCCAAAAGAATTGTTCCATAGCAATTTCTATTCTACTTTTTCAACTTCTTTTTCTTTTGGAATGAAAATGCTATCTGTTTTTATCTCAATTGTATCTTTTGATATAGTTAAATCTTCTTTAATTTCTGTGGTATCAATTTCCTTTTCTTCAATAACCTCTTCAATTGTGTTTGTACTGATATTTCTTGAGGTCTTGGTCTCCTTAAATTGCTGATATTTCTTCATCAATTCATCATAAATCAGTTGAGCCACCTTTTTGGAACCTCGTGCGTTGAAGTGAGTATAGTCCTTCGTTGCCAATGATGGCTCTGCTTCAACCCATTTTACCATTGAGCCTTCTCCTCCCATAAGCTCGTATAAGTTGATAAATCCTGATTGTGTTTCTTCAGCATATTTCTGCTGTGCTTCAACCAATGGAACAACTGCCAAGTCAGTTTTCATTTCCATTTCATATTTAGTTGATTTATCGGCAGAAGAAACAATTAATACAGAAGCCTTAGGAAAACAAGTCTTAATTTGATTAACCACTTTTGTCATTCCTTTTACATACCAAGAATAGTCTAACTTACCATAATTCAACACATTAGCTCCAAAATGAAGTACTATTAAGTCATAGTTACCTAAGTATTTTTCAAACTCTTGCATCAAGGAAGCATTCAGGAGCGATAGTGGTAATCCTGAATTTCCTCTACTGGAAAAATTATCAATATGAATTCCTTTTTTGTTATCCGAATTAATTCCATAAAAAGGAATGGAATCTGCCCCCATAAACCTTATTTTCAACCCCTTAACATCGTTATTTGAAAGGCTTAAGGCATTAAGTTTTTTATCCGTAGTAAGAGGTTTAACCACTTTAGTCGTATCACCAGTATACGAAATTTCAACGGAAGCATTTTTATTTTTTGAATTTCCATAGAACAATACAGGTGAATAAATTTCTGTAATATGTTTTTGTCCCGAAGCTTTGTATTCAAGCCAAGAAACTCCTGTTGAATCTTTTACGAACGAAACTCTTCCACTTACCCCAAAGGGACTTTTGGGATTTTTCACATTCACAAAAGATTGAGTTTTCCAATTATTAGAATACGAATGTCTAACACTTGCTCTTGTAGCCGCTGATTCTGAAGTAATTGACAAAAAACCGACTCCTAAGCCTCCATAAACATCTTGGAAAAGTTGTCGCAAATCTTGTACAATAAAATCTCCATCAGTCATAGAATCTCCAAAATAGCCAATACGCACACTTCCCTTTCCTGAGGTCTCAAGTTCCTGAAGTTTTTTGAAAAATGCACCAAGAAAATTACTATCTTCCACAACAACAAGAGTATCCAACACAGGTTCTTCTATTTTTTCAACAACCTCAGAATCAGATATTGCTTCCAACATTAAGCTATCTACAATCACATTTTCTGTGAGATTTGAAGTTTCAGGAAAAATTCGTTTGGGTAATATTTCTTTAAACCCTATGAAAAACATAGCGGCGAATAAAATTATCAAAAAGGCTTGTATGAAGTAGGATTTGTTCACCTAATATTCAAAATTATTTTTGGGGTGCAAAAGTAATCATTTCTATGAAATGTACAATAAAATTTGTATTCAGCTTTTAGCTCTCTTATTTCTTTAAACATCTTTATTTTCGGAGTTTTATGAAAATAACTCACTAAAATTCATTCTTCATAAAACATTAAAAATAAACCCATTACACCAAAATACTTTTTTTAACACAAAAAATAGGCTCCAATTTATTCCGAGCTAAAAAAAATACTATATCTTTGCCGAATATTCTTTTTCAGATAAAATTAGTATGGGAATGATAATCAACTACACTATTATCACAATTTATTGTTTAGCACTACTTCTCATTTTTTTGTACAGCCTTTCGATGTTGAACTTGCTTTATAACTATCTAAAACACAGAAAGAAAAACAGTGAAGCACCAAAGTTCAACTTGCTCGACCCCAAAGAAATCCCTTACGTTACTATTCAATTACCTCTCTACAACGAGAAATATGTAGTTAAACGTTTACTGGAGAATATTGCAAAATTGGAGTATCCAAAGAATAAATTGGAAATTCAAGTTTTAGATGACTCTACAGATGAATCTATTACCGAAACTGCCGAAATTATTCAGAATTTACAAAAAACAGGTTTAGACATACAACATATTCGCAGGGAAGATCGTAAAGGCTTCAAAGCAGGAGCTTTGAAGGAAGGAACTGCCATTGCAAAAGGAGATTTCATAGCCATTTTTGATGCGGATTTTATGCCACAACCCGATTGGTTGAAAAAAACAGTGATATACTTTAAAGATCCTGAAATTGGTGTTGTTCAAACTCGTTGGGGACATTTGAATCGTGATTATTCCATTCTAACAAAAATACAAGCTCTTGCTTTAGATGTTCACTTCACATTGGAACAAGTTGGAAGAAGCTCAAAGGGGCATTTCATTAATTTTAACGGAACTGCAGGTATTTGGCGTAAGGAATGTATTTACGACGCAGGAAATTGGGAGGGCGATACCTTAACAGAAGATCTGGATTTGAGTTATCGAGCTCAGCTTAAAAACTGGAAATTCAAATACTTAGAAGATGTAGAAACTCCAGCAGAACTTCCCGTAGTGATTTCGGCTGCACGTTCACAACAATTCCGCTGGAACAAAGGTGGAGCTGAAAACTTCAGAAAATCGGTATCGAGAGTGCTTTCAGCCAAAAACATAGGTTTGAAAACGAAATTTCACGGCGTGATGCATCTTCTTAATAGCTCAATGTTTTTATGGGTTTTCGTTGTTTCCATATTAAGTATCCCGATGCTTTATATCAAAAATACGTATGGACATTTAGGTTGGGTTTTTGAAGTAACAAGCTTCTTTGTAATAAGCACCATCATCCTATTTATCTGTTACTGGGTAACTTACAAAAATTTACAAGGCAAAACATTCGATGATTTTCTTGATTACGTAAAACTATTTTTCACTTTCTTTTCAGTGGCTTTAGGTTTTTCTTTCCACAATACGATTGCTGTTTTAGAAGGACACACAGGTAAGAAAAGTGAATTCGTTCGTACTCCAAAATTCAATATCAGCACATTATCAGACAGTTGGAAAAATAATAAATACATCAACACAAAACTTTCTCCAAATATGATTTTTGAATTTATGTTGATGGTTTATTTCATCTTTGGATTATATAGTGCTGTAAGGCTCAATGATTTTGGAATGTTTCCTTTCCATTGTATGCTAACTTTGGGATTTGGTTTTGTGTTTTTCAAATCCTTAACTTCAAAAGCGTAGTTTGATTAATTATTATTTGTATCATATCTTATTTTAAGATTTAAAAATCAACAAAAAGCCTTGAAAGTCAATTTTCAAGGCCTTTTTGTTGTTAGCTAAACAATTTAGAAACCTCCTTATTTACAAATTCTAAAAAAGTTTCATCTTCTTTAGTAAAAGGATTTAACGTATGTGAATCTATGTCAATTTGTCCAATATTTATTCCATTAACGAACAAAGGCACAACAATTTCTGATTTTACAGTAATGCTACAAGCTATGTAGTTATCTTGAGCTTTTACATCAGGAACTACGAAGTTTTGATTTGAAACAGCCACTTGTCCGCAAATACCTTTACCAAAAGGAATTACAGTGTGGTCGGTTGGTTCTCCTGCAAAAGCTCCTAAATGTAATGTTTTGCTTTCGTGATTAGCAAAGTAAAATCCTGCCCAGTTATAATGAGAAACTTCAGCCTGAAGCAAATCACAAATTTTTTGCATTTTTACATCTCGTGAATCCGTTTCATTTTCACAGATAAACACAATTTTTGGCTCTAAATCTTTAAATATACTCATCTTTTTTCTAAAAATTATTGGCAAAAATAATAAAAAAGATAATAATAATTGATATTTTGTATTTCCCAATAATATATAATATCTTTGTAGCTTCGAATAAATAGCATTCAAATTTTCGAATTACTAACAAAGAAGTGAATAAAAATTTAGACCCAAATAAAGAAAATTATTCTGCTCAAGAACTTGATATAGAGAGAGCTTTACGTCCATTATCGTTTGATGATTTTGCTGGACAAGAGGCTGTTTTGGAAAATCTGAAAATATTTGTAAAGGCAGCAAATATGCGTGGCGAGGCTCTTGACCACACGCTTTTTCACGGACCTCCTGGACTGGGAAAAACAACATTGGCTCACATTTTAGCGAACGAATTGGGGGTTGGCATTAAAATAACTTCAGGACCAGTGCTTGACAAACCAGGCGATTTGGCAGGTTTACTCACTAATTTACAAGAAAGAGATGTTCTGTTCATTGATGAAATTCATCGTCTGAGTCCAATAGTTGAAGAATATTTGTATTCAGCAATGGAGGATTACAAAATTGACATAATGATTGAATCAGGACCAAATGCCCGAACAGTACAAATCAATTTGAATCCGTTTACATTAGTTGGAGCAACGACTCGTTCAGGATTGTTAACCGCACCAATGAGAGCAAGGTTTGGTATTCAAAGTCGTTTGCAATACTATTCAACAGAATTACTTGCTGACATCGTGCAACGGAGTGCCTCTATCTTAAAAGTTCCTATTTCAATGGAAGCCGCCATAGAACTCGCCAGTCGTAGCAGAGGAACACCTCGTATTGCCAACGCTTTGTTGCGACGAATCCGTGACTTCGCTCAAATCAAAGGAAATGGAAAGATTGACATAAAAATCACACAATTTGGTTTGAAAGCCCTTAATGTAGATGCACACGGGTTAGATGAAATGGATAATAAAATTCTGACAACGCTTATTGATAAATTCAAAGGTGGACCTGTGGGAATTACCACTCTTGCAACTGCTGTTTCAGAAAGTGCAGAAACCATTGAGGAAGTCTATGAACCTTTCTTAATTCAAGAAGGATTTGTTGTTAGAACGCCACGCGGGAGAGAAGCCACAGAACTGGCTTACAAACATTTAGGTAAAATAAATCCGAACACTCAGGGAACTCTCTTTTAACATTGTAATAAGTTAAAAGTCGTTCTAAATCAAATGAATCGTAAATACGTTATGAAAAAACTCATAAAATATTTCTTCCTTTTGTTCTTATTTCTCCCCGCATTAGTGATGGGGCAGGAAGAAGACAAAGCATCTAAAAAAGGAGGAATTTCTTTTAAATCAGTACGTCCTAAAAAGAAGAAAGATAGTATTACTTTTACAGCAAATGATTATAAAATAATCTCTTATCTGCGTGATACAACAGCCGTTGACACCTCGCTTACCATTCAAAAATTCTACAAAAGTAATGCTTGGCAAAAAGATATGTTCGGAAAGATGCCTTTTTCAAATATGGGGCAACCTTACAACACGATGATGTTCGACTTTTCGGAGAAAGATTATTTACCTTCAATGGGGGCTGATGCTAAAAAACAACTTTACCTAACACCTGAAGAAGTCAAATATTATCAATCACCAACTCCCCTAACCGACATAACCTATAAAACAGGAGTGGAGCAAGGACAAATGGTAAATGTTTTATTTTCAGTAAATTTAAAACCAACTCTAAATATTTTTATAGGCTATAAAGGGCTTCGTTCGTTAGGAAAATATCAGCGAATTTTAGTAAGCAACGGAAATTTGCGATTGGGATTATCATATGTTTCTCCTAATAAAAAGTACACTCTTTTTGCTCACTATGCAGGTCACGACATTGAGAGCCAAGAAAATGGAGGAATTACTTCTACAGAACAATTTGAAACAGGCGACAAACAATTCAAAAACAGAGCTGTAATTGATGTTTTTCTTCAAGATGCTGAAAATCTCCGTGAAAGCAAACGCTATTTCCTTCAGCACGATTATGCCTTTTTACGAAATAAAGATACTTTGTCATCTTACAAACAAATACGTTTTCGCCACAAATTCTTATATGAAACTGAATATTATAAATTCAATCAAAGCAATATAAATCAATACTTTGGAGATGCTTTTGTCACAAAAAACATCAGTGACCGAATGCAACTTCAAAAGATGATTAACACAGTAGGTGCTGAGCTTGAATTACCTTATTTGGGAAAAACATTCGTATACGGAAATGCTTACTTTTATAATTATTTCTTCCGAAATGCTTTCTACGTTTCGGGTGAGTTACAACGACATCAAATAAAGGATACTGACCTGAGTTTAGCTCTCCAGTGGAACAAAAAAGTAGGTGGTTTTTCAATTGATGCAGAAGGAGAACAAACCTTTATCGGAAAGATAACTGGAACAAAATTAAATGGAAAGTTATCGTATAATTTTAATGAAAAGAATAGCATTTTGGCAGGAGTAAGTTTACGTTCTTCTATGCCAAATTTCAACTTTTTGCTTTACCAAAGTGATTACAAAAACTACAATTGGAACAACTACAACCACTTTGATAAGGAACAAATTCAAACAATTTTTGGAGAATTGAAAACACAATGGGGAAATGTATCTGCAAGTATTTCAAACATAAAAAATTACACATTTTTTCAGGTACAAAACCCTATCAATGATAAAGAAAGAGGACAATCAATTCCTTCACAATATTCAGGAAATATCCAGTATATAAAACTCAAATTCCAAAAAGAATTTGCTTTAGGGAAATTCCGATTGGATAACACTCTTCTATTACAACGTATTGCACAAGATGCGCAGCAAATACTGAATGTGCCCACACTTGTCACACGAAATACGTTTTATTTTGAGTCAGATTTATTTAACAAAGCAATGTTTTTGC
Source organism: Capnocytophaga cynodegmi (assembly GCF_002302475.1). Classification (NCBI taxonomy): domain Bacteria; kingdom Pseudomonadati; phylum Bacteroidota; class Flavobacteriia; order Flavobacteriales; family Flavobacteriaceae; genus Capnocytophaga; species Capnocytophaga cynodegmi. The sequence goes on along the minus strand of NZ_CP022378.1, from coordinate 1,911,487 downwards.
AAACGGGAATTGGTTTTAATTATTTCACCAAATATTACTCAAATCGATATAACCCGTTATTAGCCGAATTTGAGGTACAAAACACACAAAAAACAGGAGGTTTCCCAATGTTTGATTTCTTTTTGAATGCAAAAGTGCGAACTATGCGTATATTTTTCTCAGTAGAACATTTTAATCCATTTATAATGGATTCAATATTCGGAAAACAATATTATAATTATTACTCTGCACCTCAGCAACCTTATCGTGATTTAATTCTGCGATTGGGTATTTCTTGGAATTTATTTTCTTAACATTAAAAAAATGAATAAAAAAATACTATTTAAAGATTTAGGCAATAAAGATTACAAAGAAACTTGGGATTACCAAGAATCTCTTTTTCAATCAATTATAGAGGTGAAACAAAAAAATAGAGCCGAAAACACTCAGCTCCCAACTCCTAATTATTTTCTGTTTGTGGAACATCCACACGTGTACACATTAGGAAAAAGTGGAGACATATCCAACCTGCTAATAGATGAAAAAACACTTGAAAAAAAGGGTGCTAAATTCTATAAAATAAACAGAGGAGGCGATATTACTTATCACGGACCAGGACAAATTGTTGGGTATCCAATTCTGGATTTAGACAATTTTTTCACGGATATTCACAAATACCTTCGTCTTTTAGAAGAAACTATCATTCTAACTTTGAAAGATTATGGCATAGAAGCTACTCGTAGTGAAGGAGAAACAGGCGTTTGGATTGATGTAGGAACACCTTTCGCAAGAAAAATTTGTGCAATGGGTGTAAGAAGTTCTCGCTGGGTTACAATGCACGGATTTGCCTTTAATGTCAATGCAGATTTGGGTTATTTTGACAATATTATTCCTTGCGGCATACGTGGTAAAGCCGTTACCTCACTTAATGTAGAACTTGGTAAGAACGAAATTCCCATAGGTGAAGTAAAAGAAAAAATCACAAGATATTTTCAACAACTATTTGAAGCTGAATTTATTAGAACACAAAACTAATCAACTTCCTCATAATCAATATACTCACCCACTTTCTTTTTAGATTGTGGGTTTGTTTGTGAATTGTTATTTATCGTTTGGCTTTCTTGTGTTTTCCGTTGATACTGACTTTGAGCCTGTTGGAATTGCCCTCCAAATTTCTCTCCTATTTTCTTTAGAAAATACTTCATCATATACGGAGCCAAAACTCGCATCAGAACACGTAAGCCAAAAATAATCAGAATAATAATAAACAAGGTTTTTATAAACCCTGAAAAAGAAGCCTCTGCAATCATTTTTTTGTAAGTTTCGGGCAAAAATAGGAAAAATAATCAGCAATTGACAATACAATGACAAAATTTATAAAAATCTTCCCTCAAATAGAATTATCATTTTTATTAGAAAATAACAAAAAAATAAACTAACAAGTTAAGTTACTATTATTTTTCTCCAATAATTTTTCTCGCCGTTCTCTTCGTCTTAAAATGACTAAATACCAAATTTCAGGGATTATCCAAATTATAAAGAGAGTATAAGATAGAAATTCATCATAAAATGTAGGTCTGGACTTTATTTGATTGGCAAATGAAACTACATAATCCAATTTAGGGCAATACCAAACCTCTAAAAATGTTTCTCCTTGCTCGTCTTCTTTAAAATTTCTACCAATGTTGTATCTGTTCATAAGAAAAGACCTTGTATTATTTTGATTATATTTTGTATCTCCCTCCAAAAAACCATAAACATAACTACTTGTTGATTTTCTGTATGAATTATTCCCCACATAATAATATTTTTTCACAACAAAATTATCAGTAAAATTTCTTGAATACAAAATCAATTTTAAACCTCTAAAATCATTGGCAAATTCAACCAACAATGCTAAAATTGCGATAAACAAATGACAATACATAAAAAATCGCCTTAGCACATATTTTTTCTCTTTTTTATTGTTTTCCATTAAAGTATTCTTTTATAAAAAATAGTCTCTTTTAACTTTTCAAATAACTATCATTATTGATTTTTTTCGTAAAATCTAATCAACATTTTGGGGTAAATCTCTAAATTACATAATAAACACAAAATCAATAGCCTGAAAAAAATCAAAAACAAAACTAAAGCTATTTTTTGTATTATTGATAATATTTTAAAAGAAATTTATTCTTTTGAAAATAAAAGCCATAAAATCAGTAATAATAAAGACAAGTGAGTTCAAAATACTGAAAATATTTTGAGCTTCTCAAAACGTAATTTAAAAGTCAGCCTTAAAAAAATCATCGTTACCTATTTTTATTTAAAATAACACTTAAGCAACAATTTACTAACCTAACTTACCTTTTACTTATCAAGTCTTCTTATATTTGCTTTTCAATATTTTCCCAATGATAAATTAAATCACTTACTATATGTGTATTACATCTTTTGACCTATTCTTATGATTTAATCCTGTTTTTATAGCAAAATGTATTGTTTTTTAAACAGATAAGAGTATCTTTGCAGTTCAAATTCAAAAAAGAAAATAATAAATAAATTTAATTGTTATTTAGTTATAATTTTTCTTTTTACTGAAATTCGTTGTGATATGATTCGCCTATTTATAACACTCTTAATCATTATATTACCCATTTCTGTACAGGGGCAATATACAGATATCATTAATTCAAACTTACCAGGAAACTCACAAAGTGCCTATTCGGTTGGCGGACGCGTTTTGCAATTTGAGGGCGGTTTGTGGATTGAGCAGCGTAACCATAAGGAAATATTTACCGATATGACTATTTTGGGAGTAAATTATTCCGTGAGATATGGCATTCTGTCAGACAGACTGGAGTTAATGTTCAATGGTACAGCCGCTTATGATAATGTTCACTATTATCGTTTTATAAATGAAAGAACTAACAATTTTGGCTTTGTAAATAACACTATCGGAGCTAAATACTTAATTTATACCCCAAATACAGATGACAAACCCAACATCTACAGCTGGAAAGCAAACAATTCTTTTCATTGGCGAAGATTAATTCCTGCAGTGGGAATTTATGCTGGAATGAATTTTTTGCCAAACAAACGTTACTTTTACGAAGAAGTTGACAGGCTTTCTCCAAAAGTGGTTGTTTCGCTTCAAAGTCAACCTTCATCTCGTGTGGTTTTGGTCGGAAATTTAATAGCAAATCGTTTTCTAAGTAAATATCCTGAATTAGGTTATATTTTGACTTTGACACACAATTTGGATAATGGTCGGTTTAGCATTTTTGTAGAGTCAGAAGGTATCCAGAGTGGTTACTACAGTGACCAAATTACACGATTAGGTGGTGCTTACTTATTTACCAAAGATATTCAAGTAAATGTTGATTTAGGAGCAAGTTGGAAAAATACTCCTTCGCGATATTCAGCTTTACTCGGTTTTTCGTATCGTATTGATAATCACAAAAAATTTGTAAAATCACATCAGGAAGAAAAACTAAAACCTACCAAAATAAAAAGACAGAGAAAACCGAAAAAAGAGAAAAAATGGCTGATATTTTAGTTAAAGAAATATTTTCTAAAAAAGATTTAAAACAATTTGTAAAATTCCCTTTCTCGCTATATAAAAATAACCCATATTGGATTCCTCCTCTTATTGATGAAGAATTGGCTTCTTTCGATAAAACTAAAAATCCTGCTTTTGACAATGCAGAAGCCTTCTTCTATTTGGCTTACAATCAGAAAAATGAAATTGTAGGTCGTGTTGTTGCTATTATAAATCAGTATGATATAAGCCAGAATATTGCCAAAATACGTTTTGGATGGCTTGATATGATTGATGATATAAATGTAACTAAAGCTTTACTTGATAAAGTTTCCGAAAAAGGTAGGGAACATCAACTGAAATATATGGAAGGACCTATGGGCTTTTCCAATATGGATAAAGTAGGTGTTATGACAGAGGGCTATGACCACATTGCCAGCACAATAACTTGGTACAATCTTCCATATTATAAAGAACATTTGGAAAGGTTGGGAATGATAAAAGAAAAGGGATTTGTAGAAACTTACTTTTTATTGAGTAGTGTAAATGCGGAGATATTTAAAAAAACCGCTGAAGCAATCCGAAAACGATACCAAGTTCGTGTTATTCCTACGAACACAAAAGAGGAAGTTCTGAAATACGTGGACGCAATGTTCGATTTATACAACGAAAGTTATTCAAAATTATCGTCATATGTTCCTGTTACTGAACGCCAAAAGAATTATTTTAAGAAGAAATATATTCCGTTCATAAATCCTGAGTATATTCGTTTTATTGAAAATAAAGAAGGAAAATTAATCAGTTTTGCTATTGTTCTTCCCTCTTTTGCAAAGGCTTTACAAAAAGCAAAAGGAAGTTTATTCCCTTTCGGATTTTGGCATTTGCTAAAAGCAAAAAAAAATCACGATATGGTAGAGTTTTTCCTAATTGGGGTAGCTCCTGAGTATCAAAGCAAAGGAATTCCTGCATTGCTTTTTGATTACTATCACCCTGTTTTTCAAAGAAATGGAATCCATAAATGCATAATAACTCCTGAGCTGGAAGACAACCTTGCCATTCAACAACTTTGGAAAAGCTTTAACCCTGTAACATACGCAAAAAGAGCTACTTACAAAAAAGAAATTTAATTAACTAAAAAAATATAGAAATTAATAAATTAAAATGAATTACATTCTTCCATTTTTATCTATCGTAATAGGTTTTGGAACTGTTCTTATCTTCAAGCCTAAAAACCAAAGAAATATAAAATTATTATTAGCCTTCAGTGGGGCTTTCTTACTTGCAATGACAGTTTTTACGCTCATTCCAGAAGTTTTTCACTCCTTAGAACACTCCCACGAACACAATATTCACGACCATAATACAGGTAAAAAAATCGGACTTTGGATTGTAATAGGGATTTTACTACAAATTATTTTAGAGTTCTTTTCAAAAGGTGCGGAACACGGGCATATGCATCATCCCCATTCCGAGCTTAAAAATGCATTTCCTTGGTCTCTGTTTATTAGTTTGAGTATTCATTCTATTTTGGAAGGTTTCCCTTTACATCATCACCATCATATGGTTTATGGAATTTTCATACACCACTTACCTATTGCTATGGTATTGACTATCTTCTTTTTAGATTCTGGAATAGGACTTAAGAAAACTTTTATTTTCTTGATATTATTTGCTTTAATGACTCCTTTTGGAACATTACTTGCTGAATTCATTCCACAATTAGGACGTTATCATATTCAGGTATCAGCAATTGTTATAGGAATTTTCTTGCATATTTCATCAGTCATTTTATTTGAAACATCTGAAAATCATAAATTTAACCACATCAAACTTGGTACAATCATTTTAGGATTTATAGCAGCGTATTTCACATAATCAAATGATTTACAATTGATTATAAAAATAATATTTTCAGTATTTTCTTCGTTAAGAAATTTTGAAATGAATTATTTTCTATTTTAACTTTTTTTTATACTTTTGCACTCGTCTCAAAGGGGTGCTGCGTTTGCGGCTGAGATTATACCCATAGAACTTGGGCTGGTAATGCAGTCTAAGGAAACGAAGTCAATAATAAGTGGCTTGTTTTTGCTTTTTGGGTAGCAGGAACAGGCTTTTTTATTCATTCCATAAAATAATTACCTCTTTTATTTTGTAAAAATTTCATTTTACTGATGAAAAAATTATTTTTTATGGGAGCGATGAGCCTTATTACTTCGGCTTATGCTCAAACAATCGAGTCTGAAAAAGATTCTACAGAACTAAAAACCATCAAATTAGACGAAGTACTGGTTTCGGCAGTAAGGGCAAAACAAACTTTGCCAGTAACTTTCTCCAATTTATCGAAATCAGACATCGCAAAACGCAATCAAGGACAACAAATCCCGATGCTTTTAGGGAACTTGCCTAACGTAGTTTCATATTCGGAAGACGGAACAGGCTTCGGAGCGACCTACCTTTCTGTCCGTGGAAGTGACCTTTACCGAACCAACGTGACTATCAATGGTATTCCGTACAATGACTCAGAATCACAAGGAACTTTTTGGTACAATCTTTCTGATTTTGCTTCTTCCGCAGAGAATATTCAACTTCAACGTGGTGTAGGTACATCTACTAATGGTGCGGGAGCTTTTGGGGCAAGTTTGAATGTACTTACTGATGCCGTTTCGGAGAATCCATATGCCGAAATTGCAAATTTCTACGGAAGTTACAATACGCATAAGCATATGGTAAAACTTTCGACAGGAAAAATCAATGAGCGTTTTGAGCTTTCGGGACGTTTTTCAAAAATCAATTCTAACGGATACAGAGACAGAGCATCGTCTGATTTGAAATCCTATTTCTTACAAGGAGCTTATTCTTACAAAAATACGCTGATTAAAGCTCTAGTTTTTGGTGGAAAAGAAAAAACACAACTCACTTGGATGGGGATTGACGAGGTAACTTTGAACAAAAACAGAAAATACAATCCTGCTGGAAAATACAAAGATGCAGAGGGCAACACTCGTTTCTACGACAATGAAACGGATAATTACCAACAAGACCACGCTCAACTGCATTGGGTAGAAAAATGGTCTCCTTTTTGGACAACCAACTTGGCTTTTCATTACACCAAAGGTCGTGGTCATTGGGAAATGTACGAAACTTGGGGAGGTGCAACCTATGACAAACACCAAATCACACGATACGCCTTAGATAACGATTTCTACGGAGCTACATTATCTTCTAATTTCAAGAAAAACACTATTGATTTGATATTTGGAGGTGCTTTCAACAAATATGACGGATTGCATTTCGATGAAAGAGTATGGTCGGAAGAAGCTTCAAAACCTTATCAAGAAATTGTAGACGAAAATTGGGGATATAAAAAAGATGGTTCCGCTTTTGCTAAAATGACTTGGAAATTTGCTCCTCAGTGGGATTTATTCGCTGATATTCAATACAGATACGTTCACTACAAAGCCGATGAATACAAAGCTGACAAAGCATTTAATTTTATCAATCCTAAAATAGGAGTAAGTTTTTCCTTAAACGAAAATAATTATTTTTACTTATCATATGCCAAAGCCACTAAGGAGCCGAATCGTAGCGACTACAAAGCGGCACACAAAGAGTATAAAAAAGCCAAAAAGACAGACCCTTCCGCAACAATAAGAGAACCTCGACCTGAAAAATTGAACGATTTTGAATTAGGTTGGAGATACAACACCCCAAAAGTAAAAATCAATACGAATTTATATTATATGCTTTATAAAGACCAATTGGTGCTAACTGGGCGTTTGAATGACAAAGGGTATCCTATTCGTGATAACAGCGGAGATAGCTACAGAGCTGGACTTGAAGTAGATGCTACTTTACTACTTTCCAACAAATGGATTTGGCAACCAAATGTATCTGTCAGCAGAAATAAAAACATTGATTTTCATACTATAAAAGAAGGGAAATCGGTAAATATAGGAAACACCAAACTATCATATTCTCCTGAATTTGTGGCTTCAAGCTCATTAACTTTCAAACCTATACCAAACTTTGGTGCAACATTGTTAACCAAATACGTAGGAGAGCAATATATGAGCAACATTAACGAAGAAAATTCAAAATTGAAATCTTACTTTGTTAACCACTTGCACTTATCGTATGAAATAAATCCATTAAAATTCTGTAAATCAATAGTGATTTCAGTTACCGGAAACAACATTTTGAATGCAAAATATGTAGCCAACGGAACTTTTGAAGATGGACAAGCTGCTTACTTCCCTCAAGCCGAAATCAATTATCTGGCAGGGTTAACGCTATCATTTTAGAAAATAATTTTAATCATGACTCAAAGTACCTTTTCTGTTAAAGAAGAGGTACTTTTTCATATTTAAAAAAATTTGTTTTATCTGTTTTATATGCATACATTTGCCTCAAAACATTTAAGTTAAATATTTTACTGTATGCAGAAGTTTGTAAAATCGGCGGCGTTGGCTTTTTTAGGCACAATGCTTTTCCAGAGTGCTGAAGCCAGTTCTTTGGAAAAAAATAATGGCACATATGTTATGCCAAAAGATTCTTTATCTCTCGAAAAAGCTTTGCCTTTTGATAATGAGGTAAAAACAGGAACATTACCTAATGGTTTCCAGTATTTTATCCGTAAAAATGTAGAGCCTAAAAATCGGGTTACAATGTATTTAGCTTTCAAAGTAGGTTCTATTTTGGAAACAGAGTCCCAATTAGGATTAGCCCACTTTTTAGAGCATATGAATTTCAACGGACTAAAACATTTCCCTAAAAATGAATTAGTTAATTACTTACAAAAAGCAGGAGTTCGATTCGGTGGAGACTTAAACGCTTATACTGGATTCGACCAAACAGTGTATCAGCTACCCATAGCTTCTGATGATCCTGAGTTACTTAAAAACGGATTGCAAGTAATGCGAGACTGGGCACAAGATGCATTGCTTACTTCTGAAGAAATTGACAAAGAAAGAGGTGTAATCTTGGAAGAAATGCGAGGAGGAAGAGGTGCTCATCAGCGTATGCGCGACCAATATTTCCCGATGGTTTTCAATGGCTCTCGCTATGCTAATCGTCTTCCTATAGGAACAGAACCTATTGTTAGTAATTTCCCTTATGAAGAATTAAGAAAATTTCATAGAGACTGGTATAGACCTGACTTACAATCTCTTATTGTAGTTGGAGATATTGATGAGGCTTATATCGAAAAAGAAATTAAACGTTTGTTTTCCGATATGAGAACATCTTCAAATGCTCCTAAAAGAGAAGTTTACAAAGTTGATTTGTTGAACAAAAATCAGTTTATGGTAGTAACTGACCCTGAAATGACTGCTACTGTGGCTCAAATTATGATAAAACATCCTGAGATGAAAGCTAAAACTATAGGAGATTATCGTCAGTTGCTTATGAGGTCAGTTTACGGACAAATGTTAAACGCTCGTTTAGGAGAATTGCTTCAGTCTGCAAATACACCTTTCTTAAGAGCACACGTTAGCATTAGTGGCTTCCTTGGAGGTTTGGATATGTACGGGGCAACCGTGATGGCAAAACCTAACGAACTTGAAAAGGGATTCAAATCTTTGGTACGTGAACTTGAACGCATCAAAAAACACGGATTTACAAAAACAGAGTTTGATAGAGTTATCACTAGTATCCAAAAATCAAACGAGACTTCGTATACTGAACGTGATAAGAAAACATCAGGAGAGTACGTAGACCGATACTTAAATTACTATCTTGAAGGTCAACCAGCTATGAGTAATGAGGATAGCTATCAACTTACAAAAAAATTACTTCCTACACTTACACTAAAAGAAGTTGAAGCTTTGGGAAGACACTATTATGCAGACATCAATCGTGACATTCTGATAATGGCTCCTGAGAAGGATAAAAACTCATTACCTAATGAAAGTCAAGTTAATAAGTGGATTTCCGAGGTTGAATCAGAAGCTATTGCTGCTTACGAAGATAAAGTTTCAGACCTACCTTTACTTTCAAAACAACCTCAAAAAGGAAATATCATCTCTAGCAAAGAACTAGCGGAAGTTAAAGCTAAAGAGCTTACTCTAAGTAATGGTGTGAAAGTTGTTCTTAAGCCTACAACATTCAAAAATGACCAAATATTGATTAGTTCATATAGCCCAGGAGGAATTTCACTATATGGAGATAATGATTATTTCTCTGCCTCTTATGCAAGTAGTTTGGTAAATACAAGTGGATTAGGTCAATTAAACTCTGTTGAGCTGACAAAATATATGACAGGTAAAGACGTATCAGTTAGTGCCTACATTGGGGAGCTTAGCGAAGGTATTTCAGGTCAAAGTGATAAAGAAGGACTTAAAACAGCTTTTGAATTAATCTATGCTTTCTTTACTGAACCACGAATTGATGATGATGTTTTCCAAAGTATTATTGCGCGAAGCATCTCTTCTATGGCAAATCAGGAAAATGACCCTAACTTTGTTTTCCAAAGAGATATGTTAAAACGTTTGTACAACGGAAGTATTCGTCGTACCCCTATTACAGAAGCCAACCTGAAGAAAGTTGATAAAAATCGTGCTTTGAGCATTTTCAAAGACCGTTTTGCAGATGCTTCTGACTTTACTTTTGTTATTACAGGTTCATTTACTGAAGAGGAAATTAAACCTTATTTAGAAGATTATTTAGCTGCTCTTCCTAACCTAAAACGTAGCGAAAAAGGGAAAGATTTGGGGCTTTACGAACCTAAAAAAGGCTTCAAACATACTACCAAAAAAGGAAAAGAGGAGAAAGTATCTGTAATTCTTTCATATATTGGAGATTACAAATACAACGATATGGAAAATATCAATATGCAGGCATTAGAAAGCGTTTTAACTTTAAGATTATTGGAGCGTCTGCGTGAAGAAGAAGGCGGCGTGTATGGTACAGGAGCAAACGTTTCGTATTCTAAATTTCCAAAAAATAGATATTCTGTTGAAATTGCTTTCGGTACAGCAGTTGATAAGTATCAATCTTTAATCAAGTCTGCTTTTGAAGAAATTGAAAAAATTAAAAAGAACGGACCAACACAGGAAGATTTGGATAAATTTAAAATTGAGCAAGAACGCCAAATGGAGCTCATTGTAAAAGAAAATTCTTTCTGGAGTAGATATATTTTAGATGGGTATCAATTAGAAAAACCACTAAGAGAACCTAATAAATACTTAGAAGACCTGAAAAAAGTTACAAGTAAATCTGTACAAAAAGTTGCTAATAAGTATCTTAAAGAAAATAGTTTATTTGAATTCATTTTACTTCCTGATAACGTGAAGTAATTTCATTTAACAATAAATAAATTAAAAAAATCTCACGTAAAAAGAAAGGTACAAACAGCATGTTTGTACCTTTCTTTTTATCTTACATCCAATAATTAGAATTTTCCTGTTGTTCGTTTGATTCTCTCAAAATTTGTTTAATTTCATCTGTTGTTTTTTTGAAATAATCAGCCAAATCCTTCACAAAACGATCATAATCTCCCTCTTCACCTGATGAAGGTGATGTTAAAACATGCACAGGCAAATACTGATCAAAGTCTGTTCCACTACGAACCAATAAATCATCTGATGGAGCATTAAAAGGATAACTACCTTTACTTTTATCGTTATTGATATATTTTGTTCCCCTTTGAACGTGAAGTAATCGAACTCTCAAATCAAATTTTGCATACGGAATGTTAGGTGTGAAATATCCTTTTAATCCTAGTGCATCATTTGACAATTCTGATTTTTTAGTACTATTTCTCTTATCAATAAAGCTTCCCAACATAACATCTTCAGGATTAGTATCACGATATACGTAACTTATTAATTCAGATGTTTCAGAAGAAGTTTGATTCGTTTTAGTATTTAAATAATCTTTTACAGTAAAGAAATGTTGATGGATAGGCAACATTTCAGAATTTGTAAATTCTTTATTCATTCGCTCACCTTTCGCATTATAGTAGATTATTTCCATAGCATATTGTCCCCCTGAAATCATCAATATTGGCTCTTCACCTTGTGCCAACACCTTCCCAGCTTTATTCTTACGAACAATATTTGTTCCATCAGTTTCAAAAATGAATTCCTGAGTTGGATATAACAAATTTTCAGGATTAGCGTGAAAATTCTGCCCGTGTAAGTGTCCTCTTCGGATGGTAAAAGTTACTTTACTCCACTCATCGTGTCCTTTATCATTTCGCTCATCGATTGGAGCTGGTGCATCTTTTTCACAACTTACAAGCGCCACTGTTACAAACGCTAAAATTCCTGTTTTTAATGTTTTTATAAACTTTTTCATTGATTTAAAATTTTAATTATATTATTATCTTTTTATATTTTTGAAGAAATCACTAGGCATATTGAAAGCTATTTCAATACTGTATGTTTTACTTTCATAATCGTATTCCATTGATATTTTCGGAGTATTCTTAGCCTTTGAGCTATTACTTGCCAAAGGTTTTGGATTATTTATCCAAAATATTAGTCCATCTGCTTCAATATTAGGGTTATCCATTGATTGTAAAAAATCTGCATAATCATCTCTTTCCACAAAATAGGGAGGATTTCCTGCCTTTTTACGAACATACTGAAACGCCTTTTTGGAAGGTTGTAAAGCACTGAAACGCACGTGAAAATAATCAAAAACTTTTTTAAATTCGGTACTTGTCGCTTTCATTCCAGCATCATCTAATGGTGTTATTTCAAAATACGAAACTCCATCGTACAAAGTATATGGAAGTTGATCCAAATCAGCTACATTTTGAAAATGTGCTTTAACTTCATATTTATTGAAAGGAGATTCTTTTGCCTCAGCTATAAAGGTCAATTCTGTAATATCTTCATCGGCTTCTTCCAATTCATCTTCATTCTTTACAAAAGCAACTTTATCGGCTTTCAATTTATCGATAAATTCCATTTTTGGTTTCCCTATATAATTATTCAAAATGTTCAATTGCAAAACATTCAAGGGATAAACCGTTGCATCAAAGGTAAACTCTTCTTTTTCTTTTACAAAAGGCTTATCTACTTCCGAAGAATTATCCTTGCTACAGCTCATTATTAAAGTAGCAAACATTACTACTACAAAGCTAAATCTAACTATGTTTTTCATTATTTAATTTTACTTTTATTTGTTATTAAATTTGTTTTGAAAGTTTCTATTACCGAAATAGTATTCTTCAGTTAAAAAACATTCCTTTTTACATTAAAATCATCTTTTCTTTTAAAAGAAACAACTTGCTTCATACAGAAAACCATTTGCTCCACATCGGGAATTACCTGCTTCACTTCAGAAACTCCTTGCTTCACTTCAGAAACTCCTTGCTTCACTTCAGAAACTCCTTGCTTCACTTCGGAAACTGTTTGCTTCACTTCGGAAATCACTTTCCGCAGTTAAGAAATCTTTTCCGCAAGATGAAAAACTTCCTTTCCGATATAAGAAACAATCTGACCGACATCGTTCATTATTCACTCCACATCGTTTATTTCATTCTTCATTTAGAACTTATAAGTCAATCGAAGTTGCACGTTTCGCCCTAAGTCGTGAGCATAATATCGGAAGCGGTTGGTGTATTCCTTGTACAATTTATTAAAAAGATTCTCAACGGAAAAATGTACCGCAAGTGATTGCGTTTGTCCAAACGGAAAGCGGAAACCTCCCTCCACATCGAGCAAATGATACGCATCAGGGGTTGTGCTTACCAACTCTTGTTTCGGGTCGAAACGCAGTTGTTTTGCAACAAACGTATGCTTTGCCGAAATGTACACATTATGAAGCCTTCCCATCTTCGGTAATTCCCAATGCAACTCCTGTTGGATTCTCTCCGAAGGAATGAAAGGAAAATACCGCTTCGTTTTGAGTTCATTAGCATACACCACCGAACCTTGCAAACCATACTTCCATTGAGGTAAAAACTGATAGCTCATCTCTAAATCCACCCCGCGAAAGAAAGCATCGGCTTGTGCGTAACGAAAAATCGGATATACTCCTGAAAAAAGCGTTTTGGTCTCTCCAGTCGGTGCATCGTAAATATAGTTTCTGATAAGTTGTGCAAAGAAATCCACATTAAGCGACCATTTTTCCTGCTCGAACTTTACCGAAGTAATCCATTTTACGCCTCGCTCCGATTGTAAATTTTCATCGCCAATATCGTACGTTCCTACCCCGTGATGAAGCCCATTGCTATACAATTCGCTCACGTGAGGCGAACGCCACGCCACTCCTACATTAGATGTGAATGACCATTGTTCACTTGGAGCATAGCTTCCTCCAACAGAGTACGTTATGTTGTGAAATGAATGATTTCCTCCGTAACGTTGCGAAAAAGCGTTGTAACCATCGGCATTGAATGATTTATAATCGTACCGAAGTCCGCCTTCTATTTCCCAAGCTCCACCATCATACTTTTGAATGGCGAAACCTCCGTATCCGAAAGAGGCAAAATTCGGAATCACTGGAACAACTCCCGTACCAGGTGAATTATAATTGACCTGTTGTGAGGCACTTGCTCCAAGATGAGACTTCCATTTGCCATAATGATTCTCCCACGAAGCATCGAATAAATGTGTTGAAAGTTCCATATTCAACGCTGGGATACGTGTTCGCTCCAATCGGCGAACGTTGAATTCTTTTCGGATATCATCTTGGAAAGCATACTGAGCTGTGAACTTTCCTCCGAAAGGAAGTCGCACAAATCCTTTTACTTTCAGCAAATGATGCGTAACTTCTTGCTTAGGAGCTTCTATCTGATAGGAAAACGGATAAGTCGTTAGCGGACGTCCGATTTCAAATCGGGCAAGTAGGTCATCTAAATTCCCAATATGCGAACCATAAAAAACACCCGTTTCATTGTAATACCGACTATAAAAAGCCTCCACGCCCCATTGCTCCTTTTCCACACCAGTTGCTACAGAAAAGTTTTTTTCTTGCTGAGCGGTATTATTAAGATGATAATCTGCCGTCTGAACATCTCCAGAACGTTTCGCACTTGCCTGAACTCGCCACGCCCATTGCGGAAGACTTGGCACAGCTGTTTCGAGCTTCAAGGAAGTTGCCATTTTTCGTCCGTTAGATGCCCACGAAGGAGAAACTTCTCCGTGAAGAGCATCGCCATACGGAAGTTTTTCAGGCGAAATAACAACAACGCCTCCCAAAGCATCGGAACCATATCGGACAGCATCGGCACCTTTCACCACAGCAATGCGATTTGCCATCGCAGGGTCGATTTCAGGCGCGTGGTCTGCTCCCCACTGTTGCCCTTCTTGCCGAACTTCATTATTAAGTATGAGAATTCGGTTGCTATGTAGCCCGTGAATTACGGGTTTTGCGATAGTGGCTCCGGTTTGTATCATCGACACTCCCCGAACTGAAGCAAGTAATTCGGCTAATGATTCCCCTGATTTCTTTTGTAGGTCATCTTTACCCAAAACAGAAGCAACATTATTGCGAGATGTCATTCGGTTTTGCAGATAAATGACAGTTTCATCTAATTGATTAACACTTTCTTTCAATTGAATTACCAACTGTTCTTTCTGAGGAATTTCTATTTTTGTTTGATAATCCTCAAATCCCAGATAAGTAACTTTAAGAAAATATGTTTGCTTTTTCAAATTCGAAATAGAAACATTCCCCTGACTATCTGAAACATAGTGTTTCCCAGCAAAATGAATTACTGCCCCGATAAGTGGTTGTTTTTGTTCATCTTCAATTTTCAGCCGAAGTGTTTGTTGTCCGTAAATACAACAACACAAACTGAAAATCAAAAGACAAAAAATATTTTGCATAAATTATTTCTATTAAAAGTACAATGAAGCATATGCTCAATGTGTTGAAACACAAAGGCACGAAAAGTTATGTCGGAATAACGACATAGTTTTTATCTATTTATTACTAAATAATTTGAGAAGGCGGACCTCGTGTAGAAATATAGACATCAAAACTCGTTGTATCATCTTTTGTGGTAAAAAACTCAACAACGGAATTTTCATTAGGTATACTATAAATAAAGTACGATTGTATAAAAAACGTGTGAAGTTGATGAAAAATACAATCGTGATGATGCTTGTGTGAGTGAGAAAAATGTGCTTCGTGATGACATTCTTGTCCTGTTGCGAGAGTACACATTTCCTCTGCCGAATGGTGACAATGATGTTCGTGAAAGAACTCACCAATCGGAAAAGCAACCTTCAACATACTGAAAAGTAAGCAGAAAGTAATGAAATGCTTATATGATTTTTGTAATTTCAATTAAGTTAACTCTCTTCTAAATTTGCTCATCAACAATAAGACAGCCCACAAAGGTATAAAAAATATATTTATCACGAATAAATTATTTTATTCAGTAAAATAAAAAAAGCCTGATGGAAATCCCACCAGACTTTTTTTAATGAAATAATATCTTAATTAAACGTTTATTTTACTCTTTCAACAATAGCTTTAAAAGCTTCCGGATGATTCATTGCTAAATCAGCAAGAACCTTACGATTAAGCTCAATATTATTAGCTTTCAATTTCCCCATAAATTGAGAGTATGACAACCCGTGAAGTCTCGCTCCTGCGTTGATACGCACAATCCACAAAGCACGGAATGTTCTCTTTTTATTACGGCGGTCTCTGTAAGCATATTGCATTGCTTTCTCAACAGCATTCTTAGCTACCGTCCAAACGTTTTTTCTGCGACCAAAGAAACCTTTGGCTTGCTTCATTATTTTTTTTCTACGAGCTCTACGAGCTACTGCATTTACTGATCTTGGCATAAAATTTTAAATTTTTGTAGTAGGTGGTTTTTTCAAACTCTTTTATTACCTAACTCCATGGTTATTAAATTCCCTTTGGGGCTAAAAGTATCTCTACTTTGAAATACCCCGTAGCATCATTTACAAAAGATTTATTTCAAACCTAATTGTCTCTTGATACTTGCTTCATCATTGGCGTGAACCAATGTGGTGTGTGTTAATTTTAGCTTACGTTTTGTTGATTTTTTAGTCAGAATGTGACTTTTGTAAGCATGCTTTCTTTTAATTTTCCCTGAGCCTGTAACTTGAAAACGTTTCTTAGCCCCAGATTTGGTTTTAATTTTTGGCATTTTGCTTTTGATTTTTTTAGATATTATCTCATTATTAACTAATCGCTTTTTAAGCGGGTGCAAATATACAAATTATTTCTTTTTAGGCAAGGGAGCAAGAAACATTGTCATTCTTTTTCCTTCTAACTTTGGCATTTGCTCAACTTTTCCAAATTCTTCAAGGTCAGTTGCCAAACGCAACAACAGAATTTCACCTTGGTCTTTATAAATGATTGAGCGTCCTTTGAAAAACACATACGCCTTCACTTTTGAGCCCTCTTTCAAGAACTTTTCGCCGTGTTTTTTCTTAAATTCATAATCGTGTTCATCAGTTTGAGGCCCAAAACGAATCTCTTTGATAACTACTTTTGTAGCTTTTGCCTTAATTTCCTTTTCACGTTTTTTCTGTTCGTAAAGAAATTTTTTGTAATCAATTACCTTACAAACAGGAGGTGTTGCATTTGGTGATATTTCAACCAAATCTAACTCTAATTCTTCAGCAATTTCCAATGCCTTACGAGTAGGATATATGCCTGTCTCGACATTCTCCCCTACCAAACGCACCTCTGGAACTCGAATATCACGATTTATTCTATGAGGTTGTTTGTCGTCTCTACCCTGTGTGTTAACTCTCTTATTAATAACTATTTATTTTTTGATTAGTAATCTATTAATCTAAAATCAAAATTCATCAAAATTCTGATTTTCTAATTTCATTCCTTAAACTTCTTAATACTTTTATCAACCTCTGCTTGAACAATTTTAACAAATGCTTCAGCAGAAATACTTCCCAAGCTTTCTCCCCCATGTTTTCTGACAGAAACTGTGGCTTCTTTTTCCTCATTTTCACCCACAATCAGCATAAACGGAATTTTTTGAGTTTCTGCCTCACGGATTTTTTTGCCAATGGTTTCATTACGATTATCAATCAGTGTGCGAATTTCGAAATTTTCCAACAAATTCAAAACTTTTTGAGCATATTTTTCATATTTTTCACTCAAAGAAAGAATTATCGCCTGATTTGGCATCAACCAAAGCGGGAAATTACCCGCCGTATGTTCCAACAAAATCGCCACAAAACGCTCCATACTTCCGAAAGGTGCTCGGTGTATCATAACAGGTCTATGCAATTCATTATCAGAACCTTTATACCACAAATCGAAACGCTCTGGCAAGTTATAATCTACTTGGATTGTTCCAAGCTGCCAACTTCTTCCCAAAGCATCTTTGACCATAAAGTCTAACTTAGGACCATAAAAAGCCGCTTCGCCCGTTTCAATCACGTAATTCAACCCTTTTTCTTTGGCAGCGTTGATAATTGCCTGTTCTGCTTTTTGCCAATTTTCATCGGAACCAATATATTTAACTGGATTTTCGGGGTCACGCAACGAAACTTGCGCTGTAAAATTTTCAAAACCAAGCGAACCAAATACATACAACACCAAATCAATCACATTTTTGAATTCCTCGTCCAATTGTTCTGGCGTACAAAAAATGTGGGCATCGTCTTGAGTGAAGCAACGTACGCGAGTAAGTCCGTGAAGTTCACCACTTTGCTCGTAACGATACACCGTTCCAAATTCGGCAAATCGCTTAGGCAAATCGCGATAACTCCAAGGTTTTGAATTGTAAATTTCGCAGTGATGCGGACAGTTCATCGGTTTTAGTAAATATTCTTCACCTTCGTTAGGCGTCGCAATAGGTTGAAAACTATCTTTACCATATTTTTCCCAATGCCCTGAAGTTACATACAAATCTTTATGTCCAATATGCGGAGACACAACCTGCTCATATCCAGCTTGTTTTTGTGCTTTCCGCAAGAATTGTTCTAAACGCTCACGAAGTGCTGCTCCTTTGGGTAACCACAACGGAAGTCCTTGCCCAACCTTATTTGAAAAAGTAAACAACTCTAACTCTTTGCCTAACTTTCTGTGGTCTCGCTTTTTAGCTTCTTCCAAAAGGGCTAAATATTCCGTCAAATCTTTCTGTTTTGGAAACGAAATTCCGTAAACACGCGTTAACTGCTTGTTTTTTTCATCACCACGCCAATACGCTCCTGCGATACTCAATATTTTCACCGCTTTTACAAAACCCGTATTAGGCAAATGCCCTCCACGACAAAGATCTGTAAAAGTGGAATGATCACAGAATGTAATTGAGCCATCTTCCAGATTTTCAATCAATTCTGTTTTATATGGATTTTCTTTGTAAAGCTCTAATGCGTCTTTTTTACTTACAGAACGCATTGAAAAAGTGTGCTTCCCTTTGGCAATTTCAAGCATTTTCTTCTCAATTTCTGGAATATCTTTTTCAGAAAAACTATGCTGCCCAAAGTCTACATCATAGTAGAATCCGTTATCAATAGCAGGACCGATAGTCAATTTGATACCCGAAAAAGTTTCTTCCAAAGCCTGAGCCAAAATATGGGCAGACGAATGCCAAAATGCTTTTTTGCCCTCAGCATCATTCCAAGTGTATAAAACTAAACTTCCATCGGTGGTTAGGGGGGTCGTGGTTTCAATCGTTTTTCCATCGTAACTTGCTGACAATATATTTCTTGCCAACCCTTCACTAATGCTCAAAGCAACTTCATAAGGAGTCGTTCCTTTAACAACTTCCTTAACCGAACCATCTGGTAGCGTAATTTTAATCATATATTTATAGTTTTTGAAACAGCAAATGTATTAAAATTAAATCAATTTTTTTATCATTTTCGAAAAGAAATTTAAACCTCTCTTTTTGAAAATTTGACAAATATATTTTTATTCGTTTTCAGGCTTTTCCTTTTTCTTTTCTTTTCTGTACAAAGGTATTAAATAAGATAAACTATAGTTGTATGTGGCTCCAAACCTGCTTCCTTCTCTAACACGATTAAACCCTGGAATCCAGTAATTTGGAAAATCACCCTGTACATTCACAACCAAGAAACCCAAATGAACACTTGCTCCTGCAAACAAATTCTTCAAAAGTTCTACCTTCATTCCCAAGACAAGTTCCAACCAATGAGCGGTTCGTCCGTCATAAGTTCTTAACCAATTAGAATTTTTTCCAACAACACTTTCTTTCCAATACTGATTATCTTTATGAATTGTGTAAGAATCAAGCTCTTGAGAGAATAAAGAAAAACCATATCTTCCTCCAACATAAATCATATTTTCCATTCCATACCAATTTCCGTAAGTATTATAATCCACTCCAAAACGAATAAATTGTCCCTTAGTTTTGTATGAAAAATAATCTTCCTGAGTGCTTTTTTGCTCCATTCCTAACTCTGCTCCAATATAATATTTGTAATTGATGCGATAATCTCCTACAAATTCAATTCCATAGTAATTCTCATCAAGAAAAGAACGAATTGGTTTGCTAATATCCACTCCCACGCGCAATCCATAACGCTGCTTATAAACAGATTTTTCCTCTTCTTTATCTTTTGTAACTGACTGAGATAAAATAGAATGTACGAACAAGAAATTAATGATAAATATGTACTTGAGCACTTGATTCATTTTTTACATTTGTATTTTTGACATTAACGGACTTTATCCAAGAATTATCAGAAGATTCTACAGAAGCCTTAAGTGTGTTGTAGACGACTCTAAAGCCACAAGCTTTACTAACAAACTCTTCTTCAATACCATAAGTAAAAGTCACAGTAGCAACATTTCCGGAAGTAATAGTACTTGATGCCGTGTCATAAACAGCGTCACTGACCATCACAAAAGTAGTACTCAAGGTTTCTATTTTTAAAGGCAAAGCGACAGAGTCAGTTGTTGCATTAGTTAAAATCAGATTATTATCTTTCCCGTAAATAATCATATTATTTACAGGTTTTTTAGTGGAAGTAGCATCCACATCGTGAAAACGAACTACCAAACGTGGTGTATTTACTGGGCGGTCGCATAAATCATCTGATTCACACGCTCCCAAAAATACTGATATAATTGTAAAATAAATAAATCGTTCAAAAAATCTCATTCCTTCTTATTTTGAGGCGGTAAAGGTAAGAATTAATTAACAAAAAGAAAAAACTTATTTCAGACACAAACACAAAAAAGCCGCTTCTTAAAAAAGAAACGGCCAAAATTATCAAAATGAAGAAATGTTATTTTTTCTTTTTTGCTCCTTTTTCTGCTTTTGCAGCCTCTTGTGCAGCTTTCATCGCAGCACGTGAAATTCTCACTTGGCATACAACAGTATTGTCTGGATGCATAATTTTGTAATCTTCTTGTGGTAATTTTGTAACATATAACTTATTACCCATTTCCATTCCTGAAATATTAACCTCAACAAAATCAGGCAATTTTGCTGGAAGAGCTTTCACTTTCAATTTACGATTAACAATACGCAAAATTCCTCCAGCCATAACCCCTGGAGAAGTTCCAGTGATTTTGATTGGCACTTCAATTGTGATTTCTTTATCATCGTGCAATTGGTAGAAATCAACGTGAATAATTTTGTCAGAAACTGGGTCAAACTGAATATCTTGCAAAATAGCAGCATATGATTTTCCACCTAATTCAATCGCAGCAGTGTACACATTTGGAGTGTAAACAATGCTTTTGAAAGCTGCTTCTGGTGCTGAAAAATGCAGAACACTGTCTCCTCCGTATAACACGCAAGGTACCTGTCCAGCATTACGTAAGGCTTTGCTTGCCGCTTTACCCACGCTTTCTCTTTGAGATCCTTTGATTGTAATTGATTGCATATAAAAAATTATTTAATTATTTACTTTATTCATCTTGTAGCTATCAAACAAAACTACACTTTTTTTTAAAAAAAATTATACTACAAAAATTTCAAAAAATCAGATTTATGAAACCTTTATATTTTTTACATTATAAATTTTGAACTTATCGACGTGTTTTCGTGTACTCTGTGCATAACTTCCGCAAACAAATCGGAACAACTAAGCACTTTTATTTTCTTAGATTCTCTTTTCAAAGGAATTGAATCCGTAACAATTAGTTCTTCCAATTGTGAATTTTCAATACGCTCATAAGCCCCTCCACTTAAGATTGCGTGGGTTGTTACAGCTCTGACACTCAAGGCTCCTCGTTCCTTCATTAGCTCGGCAGCTTTCACCAAAGTACCCGCTGTATCAACCATATCATCAACCAAAACCACATTCCTTCCTTCTACCTCACCTATCAATTCCATAGTATCAATAACATTGGCTTGTTTACGTTGTTTATAGCAAACAACAACTTCACTATTCAGATACTTAGAATACGCATAAGCTCTCTTTGAGCCTCCCATATCTGGCGAAGCCATACACAACTTCTCAAGACCTAAACTCTGGAGATAAGGTAAGAAAATAGTTGAGGCATACAAATGATCCACTGGGCGTTCAAAAAAACCTTGAATTTGGTCTGCGTGTAAATCCATTGTGATAATACGAGTAGCCCCTGCCGACTCCAGAAGATTCGCTACTAACTTTGCTGCAATCGGAACCCTCGGTTTATCCTTTCTGTCCTGACGAGCCCAACCAAAATAAGGCATTACCGCTGTGATGTGACGTGCAGAAGCTCTTTTGGCAGCATCTAACATTAATAACATCTCCATCAAATTTTCACAACTTGGATTAGTTGAACCAATAATGAAAACCCTTGCACCACGCACCGACTCTTCAAAAGAGGGTTGAAACTCTCCATCACTAAAACGTGAAATTTTCACTTCTCCCAAATGAGTCCCATACTTCTCTGCAATCTTTTTTGCCAACTCAACACTCTGTGTACAAGCAAAAATTTTCGATTCTGGTACTATATATGCCATAATATATTTTGGTGTATGATTGATTTATATCTGCTTTGCGGGTGCAAATTTATGAATTAAAAAATTATTTTTTACGTTTTTGTCAACTTTTTTTGCATATAAAAAAAACTTATGTATCTTTGCACCCGAAATAAAGAAGGAGATGCCTGAGTGGCGGAATTGGTAGACGCGCACGACTCAAACTCGTGTTCTTCGGAGTGAGGGTTCGATTCCCTCCTCAGGTACAAGCAAAATCCCTTGATAATCAATGATTATTAAGGGATTCTTATTTTGTTGTTTTCCTTTATTGATTAAGATTTTGAGATCTCAAACAAAAAATATACTTTTGTACCTCACATAAAATCAAAGCATTTATGAAATTAAAACACGCATTTTTCATCATATTAATAATCCTGATTATTGACCAATGGAGTAAAATTTACATCAAAACAAACTTTATGCTGAATGAAAAGGTGGAAGTTTTTAGTTGGTTTCAGATATTATTCATTGAAAATGAAGGAGCTGCGTGGGGAACAAAAATACCTGGAGAGTACGGAAAACTTTTTCTGACACTTTTCAGGATTGTAGCCGTTTTCGGAATTGGATATTGGCTTGTAGATTCAATAAAAAAGAAACAACCTAACATTCTGATTGTTTCAATTGCTTTAATCTTAGCTGGAGCTTTAGGCAATATTATTGATTCTGTTTTTTATGGAGTTATTTTTGACCATAGTTACGGAAACATTGCAACTATCTTTTCTGATAATCCTTATGGAACATTATTACACGGAAAAGTTGTTGATATGTTTTATTTCCCTCTGATAGACACACAATTACCAAATTGGATTCCTTTTTGGGGAGGAGAAAGATTTCGATTTTTTGAACCTGTTTTTAATGTGGCTGATGCAGCTATTTCTGTTGCAGTGGGACTACTAATTGTATTCCACAAAAAAGCATTCCCAAAAAAATAAATACTTTTATTTATTCAAAATTTGAAAATTTCAAACGGAGTAACACAATAATCTAACGGAACATCAAACTCTAAGACATCTTTTATCTCTTCTTCGGGAGGAAAGAAAGACAAGCCTACTTTAATTGCATCGGAACGGCATTCTGAAAGAAATCGGTCATAATATCCGCCTCCATAGCCTATTCTATTCCCTTTTTTGTCGTAAGCAAGTAACGGAACGAAAATTAAATCTATTTTTGAAGGTGAAATTTCAAATCCATTTTGTGGCTCTACTACACCCCAACTATTCTTCTTTAAAATAGTTTGTTCTGTCAGCAAAAAATGACTTAAAGACTTATCTTGTTTATTCATTTTAGGCAAAATTATATCCTTATCTTTTCCATAGAGAATATTTAAGATATATTCCGTATTTATTTCGTACATTTTTTCTATTGGAAGAAAGATATGATAGGTTTTTAAATCCCAAATAGGCATTTTTAACAATTGATTTGCTATTTGCAGACTTTTTTCTTCAATTTCTGCTTGAGAAATTCCAGAACGTAACTGCATATAATAAGTTCGAAGCTCTTTTTTTTTCATTTTTAAGCTAAAAGATTAGAATTTCTTTAATTTTTTCTCGATTCCCATTGTATATATTCAAATCTATCTTGACTTTTGAGCCTGGTGTAATTCCATTTTCAGTAAATTGCCACATTTTCCAAGTATGAAGATATGTAGGTACAGGAACATTATTGTAATTAGCTATCCAAAGAGGGTATTCTTTAAAGTTTCTGTGTAAATAATCCTCATAAAAACTGATATAAGTATAAATAATTGGCTTTACTCCATATTCTTTTTCAACAATATCTAACCACACTTGAATATCCTCTAAATACTGCTTTTTGGTTTTATGTTTGGGAAGTTTTTCCACATCTAAAATTGGAAGAAAGTCTCCCTTTTCAAGGCTTACAGTTTTTACATAGGAATTTGCCTGAAGAACAGGATCCTCATCGGGGCGATAATAATGATAAGCACCACGTATTAATTTATGCTTTTTTGCCTTTTTCCAAAAATAAGAGAAATTTTTATCCGTTGTATTATTTCCCATCGTAGCCCGAAATATAGCAAATTCCAACCTAATTGTTCCTTTACTCAAATGAAGGCTGTCCCAAACAATATCATCTCTCTCCTGATAATGAGATAAATCTATTCCAAAAACTTTGTCATTATGTTTATTTATTATTTGCTCAATTCGCTGCTTTTCATATATCGTATTTTTCTTTTTTGAAGATATCTTGTTTATAATTTTCTGATAATGCGCAGGATAATGATGCCTAACATACAAAACACCTCCCACCGTAGCTCCGAGCAGCAATAAAAAAAGTAACAGAAAAACATTCCTCAAGGAACTTTTCTTTTTCCGTTGGGTAGATATTTTTCTTCGCTTTTTCATTGAGTTTATATTAAAATTTTGCTGAGTAAACCTCGCAAATATATAAATAAAAACAAAAAAAGAAAAGAGGTTAAATAATTAACCTCTTTTCCTTCTATTTTATTTTTTGTAGCGAGGACGGGATTTGAACCCGTGACCTTTGAGTTATGAATCCAACGCTCTAACCACCTGAGCTACCTCGCCATAACACACCTTATTGGTTTGCGGGTGCAAAGATAATATTTTTTTTTATTTTACAAAATTTTCAAACTACTTTTATTTTCCTCAACGTACAAAATTTTAAGGTGCCAAACGTTCTATCTTCCAATCGTAATCATCAGTTAGCGTGTATCTGATGCGGTCGTGCAATCGGTTGGGACGACCCTGCCAAAATTCAATGGATTGTGGACGTACTAAAAATCCGCCCCAGTACTCTGGACGAGGCACTTCATCGGTGTATGTTTCTTCCAATTTTTTTAACTTCTCTTCCAGAAATTTTCTCGACGGAATGACCTCACTTTGCGGAGAAACCACTGCTCCGAGCTTACTTCCTAAGGGACGTGATTCAAAGTATCCATCGGAGAGATTTTCAGCCAATTTCTCTGCTACACCCTTGATAATCACCTGTCGTTCCATACTTGCCCAAAAAAACGACAAACAAACATTCGGATTTTGAGCTATCGCTTTGCCCTTCTCACTCAGATAATTCGTATAAAAAATAAACCCTTCATAAGTATATTTTTTCAAGAGAACGACTCGTGTTTTCGGAAATCCATCAAGTCCAATAGTGGAAACGGACATTGCATTAGTTTCCTCAACCCCACCATTTTCCTCCACTTCATAAAACCAAGTTTGAAACAATTGTATGGGATTGTCAGGGACATTTACTTCTAACAATTCCCACTTTTCGTAACTTTTTCGATATTTACTTAAATCTTCTTGCATCATCATTTCGTTAATTGTGAAAAACAAATTTCTTTCCGTCTTCACTCAATTGAACGTCAGGAAAAACTTCTTTTGCTTCATTTAAAAACAATTTTTTATCGGAATATCTCGATGAATAATGTCCCAAAATAAGCGTTTCCGCTCTGGCTTTTTTGGCAGTCAATCCCGCTTGAAAGGCTGTGGAATGCATCGTTTTGGTTGCCAAATCATTATGTTGTTTTAGAAATGTAGATTCGTGATAAATCACCCTCACCCCTTGAATCGCATCAGCCAGTGCTTCAAAATACAGTGTATCACTACAATAGGCATAACTTTGCGGAAGAATTGGGTCAAAACTTAAAAGCTCATTTGGAACCACTTCTCCATTTTCTAACTCAATATCTTTTCCGTTTTTTATATTCTGATAATCACAAATTTGTATCCCATAATTTTGAATAGCATCTATATTCAAACGACGTTCGGTTTGTTTTTCCTGAAATAGAAATCCGTTAGTATAAACACGATGTTTCAAAGGAATAGTCCGTACCTGTACTTTTTCATCATCAAGCAATATTTCGGAAACCTCTGATTCCAATTCGTGGAAATGTATGTAAAAAGACGACCAAGCTCCGCCTAATTTCAACAGAAGTAATATAGCTTCTTTGATGCCTTTTGGTCCGTAAATATGTAATTCGGTTTCTCTTCCCAAAAGTTGAAAGGTGGAAATCAGCCCTGGTAAGCCAAAAAAGTGGTCGCCGTGCAGGTGCGAAATAAAAATATGTTTGATGCGTGAAAACTTAACATTAGCATTACGCAGTGCCATTTGCGAACCTTCTCCGCAATCAATCAAAAACAAATGCCCTCGCATTTCCAAAACTTGCGAAGACGGACGAGCATTTGTCCGAGGCGTAGCACTATGACAACCTAAAATAGTGATTTCCATCAAATTTATTTCTTTTTAAAATCAAATTTATATCCTAACGAAAAAGTAAAACTTGATGTTGAGATTGTTTTTGCTTCACTGGCGTAATTTGTCCAACCATCAAAAGTAAAACGAAATACAAAAGATTTGTAAGTAATCCCTGCACCTAATGTAGGAGAAAAACCATAACGTTTATAACCATCATTTCCAAAAGGAATCTTTGCCTCCTCTGAATAAGACCTTATAGTGAATTTTCGTTTTCCTGACAAAAAAATATCCATATAACATCCCAATAAAATATTGAAATATAATTCATTGTAAACTCTAAAGTTAAATTTTAAATTCAGTGGTGTATAAATTGTATGGATATTTGTACGGTCGGTGTAAGTTCCTCTTATAATTTCAGAATTTGATTCCTTAGCATTTCCCTTAATACTCTCACCTCGTGTGGTGTAAAATACTCCTGACTCCACACCTAAAAAACGAAAAATTGGAAATTCAACATTTGCTCCAATATGATAACCCATTTTGTAACTTTTCCCATTACCATAATCAAGACGCTCAAATTCAAAATAATGATTAGGAAAAATCCATCTATGATTGTATGTAAAACCAGGATAATTAATCTCCTTGCTACTATAAGAAGCCTGATCAACATTCAGTCCAAATCGAGGAGTTATACTTTGTGAAAAAGTGTAAGCAAACATAAAAAAACTGAACAAACACAATAACTTTTTCATAAAATCGTATGATTATATTTAAATACCTAAATCTCGTTGAATTTCTTCCATTTCAATAATATCATAAGCCTCTTGTAATGTGGGAGTTACATTTACTTCATTAGGAATATTTCCGTACGTAATCTCATCATTTACAATAACAATTGACCTTTTATTCGTTTTATTATGAAATTTTGAAATTTCAACAAAAGGCTTTAAATCCTTATTTTCCAAATCTTTAACAGACAATAAATCTAATATCAAATGAAATGATTTTAAATTTTCATCATTTTTAAAATTTGAAATAAAATCCAAAAAATCTGATTTTGAAATCTTTAAAACTTTTATATCCTTTTCTTTAGTCATATTGAAAAACTTGGTTATGATTGATTTATTTTTGAAGCCAACAGATAAATTACTGCCATTCGGATTGCGACTCCATTTTCCACTTGCTGAAGGATTACAGATTGCTTAGAATCAGCAACTTCACTGGTAATTTCTACCCCACGATTAATCGGTCCTGGGTGCATTACAACAATTTCTTTAGGTAAAGAATTCAATATTTCTTTGGTAAGTCCGTATTGCTGAACATACTCACGTGTGGAAGGGAAATAGCTGATATCCAAACGTTCATTTTGTATCCGAAGCATATTCGCCACATCGCACCATTCCAAAGCCTTACGCAAATCAGTTTCAACTCCAACGCCGAGCTCGTGTATATATTTAGGAATGAGTGTTTTTGGTCCGCAAACTTTCACTTGAGCACCTTGCAATTGCAATGCAAAAATATTAGACAATGCCACTCGTGAATGCAATATATCTCCCACAATTACAACCTTTTTACCCGCTACATCTCCCAATTTTTCTCGAATAGAATACGAGTCCAATAGGGCTTGCGTAGGATGTTCGTGAGCTCCGTCTCCTGCATTTATGATGGAAGCCTTTACGTGTTTTGACAGAAAAACTCCAGCCCCTGGGTTAGGATGTCGCATAACTACCATATCCACTTTCATTGCAAGAATGTTATTCACCGTATCTATCAGCGTTTCTCCCTTAGCCACAGAGGATTGCGATGCCGAAAAATTGATAATATCTGCTGACAAACGCTTTTCAGCCAACTCAAACGAAAGTTTGGTTCGTGTGCTGTTTTCAAAAAATAAGTTTGCAATCGTAATATCACGCAGTGAAGGAACTTTTTTTATTGGTCTGTTGATAACCTCCTTGAAATGGTCGGCGGTTTCGAAGATTAATTGTATGTCTTTCTCTGTCAGATATTTAATTCCCAATAAATGATTTACACTTAACTGACTCATATTCATTATATATTGAACGGAAAATCTTTATTTTTATCCTTTATTAATAATATAAATAGCATCTTCGCCATCGTTTTCTTTCCATTTTACCACGACGCGTTCTTCATTAATCGCATCTACTTGTCTTCCTTTATAATCAGGTTGAATGGGTAAATGCCGACTGAAACGCCTGTCGATAAGTACCAAAAGTTCAATTTCGGACGGACGCCCAAAGGACTGAATCGCTGTGAGTGCTGCACGAATGCTTCTTCCTGTGTGAAGCACATCATCAATGAAAACCACTCGTTTGTTCTCGACAATGAAATCAATTTTGGTAGAATTCGCTTCCAGAGGCTTGGCCCCTCTGCGGAAATCATCACGGAAAAAGGTGATATCCAACAAACCCAAGGAAATATTTTCAATTTTGTATTTCTCTTCAAGTAGTGCCACCAAACGTTTTGCCAAAAAAGCACCTCTTGGTTGTATCCCAACAAAGGCTGTATTTGAAAAATCTCCGTGATTTTCAATCAATTCACACGCCAACCGATTCAGAATTACGTTGATTTCTGCATCAGAAAGCAATTGTTTTTTATATGTATTTTCTGTACTCATCATTCATTTTTATAAAACAACAATAATTACCATCTTCATTTTCTACTTTTTAATGATTAAAAAGTCAGATTTTGTAAGTTCTTTTGTGCATCTGTATTACCTTCATTTGCAGCTTTTTGAAAAAGCTCCTTTGCCTTTAATTTATCCCCCAACATATAATAACACGAAGCTTGAAAATTATTTATCAAGGCATTTGCAGGTGTTCCCAATTCTTCCATTCGGGAAAAGTCTTTAATTGCATTTTGATATTGTTGAGTGTAATAATAACTGATTCCTCTCAGCCTAAGTGCTTCATTATGTGCAGGAACCTTATCCAGAAAATTTGTAAATTCAGTGATTGCCTTTACATAATCTTTTTGCTGGTAGAACTGAATTGCACTATTAAAAATTGGTGTAAATTCCTGAATATTAAATCTTGATGTTATCTTACTTCGGTTATCTGCAATTGTTTTATCATTAGGCAAATATATGAAAGCTGTGTCTAATGTTGCCTTTGCTTCCTCTATTAAGTTGTTTTTTTCTTGCAAATACGCCAATGCATTCCAAGCCTGAGCTTCTTTTCTCCTAGCTCTTTGGCTATCTATATCAACATCTACGTGCAACGATTCCTTCAAGATTTGCTTCCATTTAGGCTGCTCTTTATGGGAGGTATTTAAGTTTAAAAACTCTTTCCACAATTCAATAGATTCCTTTTCCCTTCCCATATTGTTCAAAGCATAGGCTTCTAAATTTGTGTTTCCGAAGAAGTTAGGCTTTATTTTTCTGGCTTTGTTTGCATACTTGTAAATACTATCAAATTTTTTGTTTTCCTCCATAAAATAAGAAACGGCTATAAAATACTCTTTGCGTCCGTCCCAAGGATGATAATTTATAGAAGAAAGAATTTCACGTGCTTCTGCAAATTTCTTTTCATCAATCAAATAACGAGCTTTTTCAACATCTACAGGCTCAGCAACTGCTGTTAAGTTCGGTATTTTAGGATAGTTTTGTACCAAATATGTTGATGGTGATTTCGCTTTTCTGATACCTTGTTGCTCTTCCTTCACCATTCGTTGGATTTTTGAAGAGTCGAAATACATTTTTTCAACCAAAACATTTGCCAGATTCACCATAATTGCCGCAACAGCTACGATTCCAATAACGGGCAAACTAATTTTTCTAAACTCCCTAACTCCATTTCTGCTAAAATAAATAACAGCGAAAGCAACTCCCAAACCTACATATATTGCAAAAAGTGATTGTATTTCAGGTCGGTCTTGCGGAAAGTTAAAAAAAGCATCAAACGAATATGAAAATAATCCTAAAAGAGGCAAAAACAGCCACTTCTCCTGCTCTTCATTTTTGTTCTTATATGTTGCTCTCAAAAAATAATACGCCATTAACAGAAATATACTCAAAAAAGCTAATCCTGAGATAATTCCAGTTTCTGAAGTAAGTTCAAGAAAATCATTATGAACCTTGTACATATAGATGTAATGTGGACTATGTGAATTTTCATATTCAAGATACCGCACCTTCCAATTGCCTATTCCTACTCCCAAAATAGGGTCATTCGGAATCATTTCAGTAATGGTCGTTGTCCAAGCTGTTTTTCTGAGGTTATTACTTATATTTTCTTCATCTGCAATTGTTGCCAAACGAGCTGTAAAGCTGGTATTTTCCCGAACTGCTTTCGGATACATAACCCCTTGAACGAATGAAAACACCCCAAAAGCCAACGCTACAAAGAGAGCGTGTGTTCCAACATTGGTCGCTGTTCGTTTTCTTTTTAACAAAAAATAATTCAGTAAGGCATAAACTACTAAAACAAAAAGAACAATAAAAGTGGCTATGTAAAAAGCACGTGTACTCATAAAAAATACTGAAAGTGTGCCAATTACAATTCCAGTTCCTCCTAAAATTCGTAAAGTATTTTTCTTGAAATAAAATAGCCAAATCGCAAACGGAATTTTAATAAATATAGCCGAAGAAAGTATATTTTTATTTGAGTATGAAGATTTTATATCACCATCAGTTCCTGTGCCTTTTATTATTTTT
Source organism: Capnocytophaga cynodegmi (assembly GCF_002302475.1). NCBI lineage: Bacteria > Pseudomonadati > Bacteroidota > Flavobacteriia > Flavobacteriales > Flavobacteriaceae > Capnocytophaga > Capnocytophaga cynodegmi. Next base: position 1,880,287 of record NZ_CP022378.1, on the reverse strand, counting down.
GATACACCTTCAAAAGTTTTCAATGAATCGTAGAAAAGCAAAATTGTCATTGCAACTGCCAGTGAAGTAACCGCTTTGGGATTATAAATTACCAATGCTGAAACCATCCACGCAGCAGAAAAAGCCGTAAAAACTTTAAAAAAATGCAAAATTGCTTCTTCTACATTAATCACTTTGGTGAAAGACAACACTGAAAATAAAATAATTACACTATATGCAATTCCTATCTTATTAGTAAAAAAACCGAATAGTATTTGTGATTTTTCTCTGAAATCTTTAATAAAAAACAACAAAACTGCTGTAATCAGATTCAAAATAGCGAAAGTATAGAACTTAGGTGCATTGGAATCGAATGCTAACCAGTTAGGAGTAAGAACAGTAACATAACCATACGCTATTAATAGAATGGTCATTAACAAATTCATCGAAGTATTTTGCTTTGGAGATGAAATACCCGAAATAGTTGCTTTACTCTCCTTCTCTGTATTGCTCTTTTTATTCTTTGACTTCATACTTCTTAATTAAAAGTTTAATAAACCTAACAAAAATATACGTTTTGTGTATATAATTTAAACCCTACAAAATTAATACTTTTTTGTTCGCTTTTTATTTCTGAAGAAAAACTTCTGCCATCATACAACGTGCACTTCCGCCGCCGCAAGTCTCAATAGTTTCTAAATCAGAATGTAATATTTTGCAGTGCTTCTCTATTTTTTTTATCTGCTCTAGATTTAAACTTCGATATGCTGCACCACTCATCACGAGGTACGCTCCGTCTTTTCCTTGCACCTGTAACATATTTCCTGCAAATTGATGCATTTGTGCTTCGGTAATGGCAATAATTTCTTTACCATCTTCTTTTAAATGAGCAATTACGTTCTTTTGTTCTTTCTTATCTTCAATAGTATCCAAGCAAATGATAGCAAACGTTTCAGCAACGGACATCATCACGTTGGTATGATAAATAAGTTTTGAAACTCCGTCCACTTTTTGATATGCCTTGAAAATTACGGGCGTGTACTCAAAATCTTCACAGAACTCGATAAACAATTCCTCATCAGCACGAGGCGATAACGCACAATACGCCTTTCGGTTTACGCGGTCTAATATCATTGAACCCGTTCCCTCTAAGAAAATATCGTCATTCTCAGCTTCTGTGTAATCGTACACGTTTTCAATAATATACCCCTTTTCTTCGAGTAAGTCCAACACATCTTCTCTACGCTCTCTCCTCCTATTTTCAGCGAACATCGGATACAATGCAATATTCCCCGTTTGATGAAAACTTATCCAGTTATTCGGAAATATCGAGTCCGGCGTATCTTGTTCCTTGATATCATCAACTACGATAACATTCACACCAATATTTCGCAACTTCTGAGCAAATTCGTCAAACTCCTGCTGTGCTTTTTTATTGATTTCTTCATTTTTCAAGTCAATCTGCTCTTGAAAATAGTTGTTCACTGCCGTTTCTTCATTCATCCGAAATGCTACCGGACGAACCATCAATATAGTATCTGTTATCTGTTTATTCATTGGATATTTTTATTATTTTTTATAATAGATTTTTATTTTTTGTTATGATGATTTCTTTGCTTTCTAAAAATATAATACATTTTTTATACATCCCCCTACCCTCTTTGAAAGGGGGAATTATAGAGACAAATTATTTCAATTTAATCAACTTACCTCCTATTTTTCTTTCTCCTTATCTTCCTGATTTTCCTCACTCTCCTACTCTCTGATAAGCGGTAAGGTAGAGCATCGGAGCAGTCCCTCTTGTTTTGAGATTTCATAGTATGGGATTTCCTCCACCACGAAGCCATTATCTCGCAACCAGTTATTTAAACGTGTGAATTTCCGTTCCGAAACCACCACATCAGGAGCAATTGAGAAGATATTGCTATACATATGATACATTTCGTCTCTTGTGATGTGAAATAGATTCTCTTTTCCGAAAAGTTCTAACAAATATACATAATCAGCCTCTTCACGGAAACCATTTTTGTAGATAATTCCTTTATTTCTGCCCACAGGTTGAAAACAACAATCCAAATGTAACGCATTATCCCTCGCTTCTAAGTTAGATTTTACCAAATCAAACTCTTTTACGATTTTATTTGGGAATAATTCCTTAATGAATTCCACACCTTGCATATTAGTTCGAGCAGTGATGTAATTTTTATAGTCACTACCTTTATAAGTTCCTATGAAGATGTGTTCATTCCAAGGCATCACGTCCCCACCTTCGATATGTACTTCATCTGGTGGAATAACTACTTTCGATTTTTCGATTTTGTTCACAATATACTCAATAGCCTGATACTCATTTTCTCTATCAGGCAATATATTTGCTTTGATGAAGATATCATCTATCACAAAACCAATATCACGAGTGAAGATTTGGTTACAATTCTCGATGATTTCAGGTCGATATACCGTAACTCCATACTTTTCCAGCACACTCCTGAAGGCTTCCATTTCAGCTACCATATCTTTTTCGATAGGATATGTCCCTGCTTTGATATGCTCTAATGATTTTGGGTCATACGCCTCCTCAGCTGTTGGAGTAGCTCCATTACTTTGAGCAGTACCGAGGATAACTGCTTTTAGTCGGTTCGTTTCGTTTTTAATATTTACCTTTAACATAATAAATATGATTTTTCTTTGTTATATAGCAATTTTAGATTCTAATACTCTTAACTTATTTAGGATAGTTGGATAGATTAAGGACAGTTTACTTCACATTCATTTCGCATATTAACCTCAAATCGCTTTCCATCGCGTTCTACAGTTAAAGTCCCTGTTTTATCATTAAAATAATCATCTACCCAATCGTATTGTATTGGGATAATTTCCTCTCCTTTTGTATTTATATACCCTTGTTTGCCATTTATACCTACCTTTGCGATACCTCCAAGAAAGTTTCCTGATATATTATCATACACTAACGGAATTATTTCTTTTCCTCTTTTATTTATAAATCCTTTTTTACCATTTTGAATGACTGCTACTAATCCATCAGAGCTTAAACTTCCTATATCATCATATTTATATGGCACAATCAATCTTTTTCTTTTAAAAATCCCCCACTTTCCGTCTTTTTTTATCGCTGTTAATTTCTTATTTAGCCTTTTTGTATTTTCATCTCCTATAATATGTAACTCCTTTCCTGCACTATCAATCAAATAAGTCACATTACCTTTCATCACTCTTGCAGTCCCATTATTGAAAGGATAAGCTCTGTCATAAATCATCGGGATTACTAATTTACCTTGCTTATTTACGTATCCGTATTTTCCATTCATCTTCACGTAGGAAAGTCCTTCGCTGAAAGTATCTACAAACTCATAAATGGTTGGAACAATAACCTTCCCAGAAGTGTCAATCGCTCCATCTTCATCTCCACTTTTTATAACAGCCATTCCATCACTAAACGAATAAGCAAATCTGAATTTCAAAGGAATAACTTCACGCCCCTTTTTATCGATAAAACCTGTTTTACCTTTTGATGTTACTCGTGCAAACCCTTCAGAAAAGTCACTAATTATATCATATCGTAAAGGAACTATCATATTTCCTGACTTATCCATAACACCTACTTCTTCATTTTCAACCCATACCATTCCTTCATAGAAATCACCTACTCTATCATAAGCAATTGGTATGATTTCTTTTCCTGTTCTATCGATAATTCCCATTTTTTTCTCTATAGATACTTTACCACCTCCATTTTTAAAGCTTTTTGCTGAAGTATATTGAGGAATGATAATCTCTTTTCCTTTAATATTAATATAACCATACTTATTATCACGTTTAATTAGAGCTAACCCGTCAGTAAAGTCTTCAAATCTATCATAAATAAAAGCAGTTCTCATCTTACCTCTTTTATTTATCAATCCCCATTTGTTATTCTTTCTAACCCAAGCTACTTTTCCTGTAAAAGTTTTGACTTCATCAAACTCAAATGGGATAACTGTTTTCATTCTTTTATTAACATATCCCCATTTTCCGTTAAGCTTGGCTATTTTTCGATTATTACTCAAATGATGTGACACATAATCATATTTATTAAACTGACCATACGACAAGAAAGGAATAAAACATAACAATAACAGTACAATACTGATATATTTTTGAGTTATCTTCTTCATACAACAAACACCTTATAAATTAATTTACTTAATTACTATACTTATTTTTAGTTTTCGCATATTATTTTCTTCTGCTCTTATATTATTTTGTAATTTCCTTTCTTATTTTTCTTTAATACGATACTTTTTTTATGTTTTCCTTACACTTTTTACTTAACACTTATATTATTTTTCGTATTTCTATACTTATTTTTTGTCTTACTATATTTTTTTGTTTAGTTTTTATCTTATTTTTTTGAAGTTTTCTATATATTTTGACTTAAACTATACTTTTATATCGAAAAACTTTATTTATTTCAATTAATAGATAGTTTTTTTGTCATTATAGATTACATTTTTAGTTTGATAGACCTATTTTTTCATTCAAAAAGAAAAAAGCCCCGAACAAAACGAGGCTTTTTAATAGGAATTTGTTGTTATCTTTTACTGATATCGACAAATTTTCGTTGTGTTTGCCCAACATAAATCTGTCTCGGTCTCCCGATAGGTTCATTACCTTGTCGCATTTCTTTCCATTGAGCAATCCAACCTGGTAAACGCCCAATAGCAAATAGTACTGTGAACATTTCCACGTGCATTCCTAGCGCACGATAAATAATTCCTGAATAGAAATCAACATTCGGGTACAAATTTCTTGATTTGAAGTAGTCATCTTCCAAAGCTACTTTCTCTAAATGCTTAGCGATGTCAAAAATTGGGTCGTCAATGCCTAAAGAATGTAAAACTTCATCCGCAGCTTTTTTGATGATTTTGGCACGTGGGTCAAAATTCTTGTAAACACGATGCCCGAAGCCCATAAGTCGGAATGGGTCGTCTTTATCTTTTGCTTTGTTAATGTATTTTTCTACATCGCCTCCATCGGCTTTGATATCCTCTAACATCTCCACAACTGCCTGATTTGCACCTCCGTGTAACGGACCCCAAAGTGCCGAAACTCCTGATGAAATGGTTGCAAAAAGCCCCGCGTGTGATGAACCTACCAAACGAACCGTTGATGTAGAGCAGTTTTGCTCGTGGTCGCCGTGCAAAATAAGCAATTTGTTTAAAGCACTCACCACTTTCGGATTCATCACGTATTTTTCCGTAGGAATTGAGAAAGTCATCTGTAAAATATTCTCAATGTAGCCTAATTCGTTATTATAGTAATTAAGCGGAAGTCCCTCACGCTTACGATACACCCAAGAAGACAAGACAGGTATTTTCGCAATAGCCTTACAAACAGCCTCATATACATCTTTTTCACAAGAAACGTCAACCGATTTTGGGTTGAATGCCGTCAAAGCACTGGTAAGTGAAGATAAAATCCCCATTGGGTGTGCTGTTTTCGGGAACCCATCCAAAATACCTTTCATTTCCTCGTGAACCAAAGTGTATTTGTGGATAGTTTTGATGAACTTGTCATATTCTGCTTTGGTTGGTAACTCACCGAAAACCAATAAGTAAGCTACTTCCAAAAACTCAGCTTTTTCAGCTAACTCCTCAATATTATAACCTCTGTATCTTAGAATTCCTTTTTCTCCGTCCAAGAATGTAATCGAACTCTTACAAGCCCCTGTATTTTTATACCCTGAATCCAAAGTAATTAGACCTGTTAAAGCTCTTAATTTATCAATATCTATTCCTTTTTCATTTTCGGTTCCCACAACGATTGGGAATTCATATTCTTTTCCTTCAAATAATAATTTTACTGTTTCCGACATAGTGTTATAGTTTAATTAGAAATGTTTTAAACGTTGCTAATATATAGTTTTTTTTTCAAAAATCAACTCTTTTTTAAAGTTTTTTCAAAATTAGAAAATCAAAATCTATTTAATTTATTGATTATCAAAAGAAACAACACTTCTACTTTCAAAACTATCGAAAGCTTTATCAATAACTCTCATAACATTTACAACTTGTTCAATCGGTGCAGGGTTAGATTTCCCATAAATCATAAACTCATACAAATCATCGTAAAAATTCATATAATTTCCATTTTGGGCTGTTGTTTCCTCCCGAAAATCAAATGTATGTAGAACACCATTAGGATTAATTATTTCAGGAAGCCATTTACCTTTTGTAGGTTCCGCTCCCTTAACCAACTCATATTCCTGACTATCAAATCTTTGCTGTAAAAAACTACCTTTATCTCCGTGCAAAACATATTCCCATTGTTTTTCTTTTGCCATTGTAGATGATTTTAATCGCACTCGAAGTTCATTTTCGTAGAACAAAATCAGCTCAAAATAATCGTTCGTTTGTGTTTTCTCTCGAAAAAAGCCCAAGTCAGCAAAAACCGATTTTGGTTTACCAAATAACTGAAGAGCTTGGTCAATTAAATGAGCTCCCAAATCGTGCAAAGCTCCTGAGCCTTCTGATATTTCTTTATGTGTTTTCTCACTGATTTGCGTACGAAATCGGTCAAAGCGAATCTCGACTTCTTTTAAATTTCCTAACACTTTACTTCCTATAATTTCTTTTACTTTTAGAAAATCTCCATCGTACCTTCTGTTCTGATAAACACTTATGAAACAATTATTTATCTTTGCCAACTTACGAAGCTCTTCCGCTTGTAACGCATTTACAGTCAATGGCTTTTCCACCAAAACATTTTTACCTAACTCTAGTGCCTTTTTCACATAATCAAAATGTGTTTGCACAGGCGTATTAACTACAATTAAGTCAATTTCTGAATCATTAAGTAACTCATTATAAGAACGATATAATTTAGAATCTGAATATTTTTCTCTTGAATCGCTCTTATGTCGTTCTACGATAGCGGTTAGCCTAAAATCTGGATTATTTGACACGAAAGGAGCGTGAAACACTCTCCCACTCATTCCAAAAGAAGCCAGTCCTACATTGATTATTTTTCTCATTAAATTCTTCTTAAAGTATTAATTAACAATGGTTAATCTCACAACCAAACCTTCGTTTGAACGAACATTAAAAACTGTATCGTCTTCAAAAATAAGATATTGACCTTTAATTCCTGTTAATGTTCCTTCGTATGTAGGTGTATTTAATAAATTTAGTGTTTTTATCTGTTTTGGATATTTTTCTACAGGAAAATGTATGTGTATTTCTTCTGTTTGAATAAGATATGGTTCTATTTCCTTTGGAATAAAAGGCAACAAATCTAATTTAACTTTCTTTAAATTAATGTTTTCAATGGAATTTGTAAGCATTTTTCTCCAATTGGTTTTATCCGAAATATGTTGTTTTAAAGCCACTTCTGTAACTCCTGCCAGATACCGATTTGGTAACTCTGCAATAACCAAAGCCTCGTGTGCACCTTGGTCTATCCATCGTGTGGGGGTTTGTGATTTTCGAGTTACCCCGACTTTTACACTACTTGAATTTGCCAAATAAACATAATGTGGTTGCAATTGCATACGTTTTTCGTAATCTAAATCGCGTTCTTCGATATTTAAGTGTGCTTTACTCAATTCTGGATGCATAATCCAATCGGCTGCCTGAGGGACTTCGAAAAAACATTTTTTACAAAATCCTTGACGGAAAATAGGCTGCTCACTTCCACAATTCAAGCATTGAAAGTGTGAGAAAGACAATTTGATTTTTCTATTAATCAACTCATTAACAACCAAAAAATCATTCTGAAGTTGTAAGTAATAACGAACTGGATTACCTATCTCAGTAAGCATTTTTTGTAATACACCTTGAAACATATTTAATTTTTTTTTTAACTTTACCCGATTTTAATAAAATTCGACCTCTGTGATACAAATGACAGATTTTTTTCAAAAGTAATAAAAAAATGCCATTAACACTATTCAATTCTATAACTTCGTGGTTTTTAAAACGGCGTATCAACCAAATTGAGCAATTTACGAAGAATCCCCATCAAACTCAAGAACGTGTTTTGTTGGAATTATTAAATACTGCAAAAGATACCGAAATTGGAAAAAAGTACGGATTTTCAGACATAAAAAACTATACTCAATTCGCAAGAAATACTCCTTTAGTCACTTATGAAGATTTTGAGCCTTTCATTGAGAGGGCAAGAAAGGGTGAACGTAATATTTTTTGGAATACTCCTATCAAATGGTTTGCAAAAAGTAGCGGAACCACCAATGCCAAAAGCAAATTCATTCCTGTAAGTGAAGAGGCATTACAGAATTGTCATTACAAATCAGGAAAAGATATGCTTTGCCTATACCTGAACAACAATGAAAACTCTAATTTATTCAAAGGAAAGAGTTTAAGACTTGGTGGAAGTAAAGAACTTTACGAAGAAAATGGAACATTTTTTGGCGATTTATCAGCAATTTTGATAGAAAATTTACCTTTTTGGGCAGAGTTCAGTTGCACTCCAAGCAACAAAGTATCACTAATGAGCGAATGGGAAAGTAAGCTAAACGCAATTGTAAAAGAAGCTCGAAGTGAGAACGTTACCAGTATGGCAGGAGTTCCCTCATGGATGTTAGTTTTGCTAAATCGTATCTTGGAAGAAACAAAGAAGGAAAATTTACTAGAAATCTGGAAAAACTTAGAAGTTTATTTTCACGGAGGAGTGAGTTTTATCCCTTATAGAGACCAATATAAAAAAATCATTCCTTCAGAAAGTTTTAGATATTACGAAATATACAATGCCTCTGAAGGTTTCTTCGGAATTCAAGACCGGAATAACTCAGACGAACTACTTTTGATGCTTGATTATGGAATTTTTTACGAATTTATTCCAATGGAAACTTTTGGAACAAATCAGCAAAAAGTAATTCCTCTATCTGAAGTTGAACTTGAAAAAAATTATGCAATGGTAATCACAACAAACGCAGGACTTTGGCGTTATATTATTGGTGATACTATTCGTTTCACTTCTATCTCACCATATCGTATCAAAATTACAGGACGAACAAAGCACTTTATCAACGTTTTTGGCGAAGAACTTATCATTGAGAATGCAGAAAAAGGATTAGAAAAAGCTTGCAAAGCAACTAATAGTGAGATAATTGATTACACAGTAGCTCCTATTTTTATGCAAGACAAACTAAAAGGTGGCCACGAATGGATTATTGAATTTAGCAGAAGACCAAGCGATATTGAGAAGTTTACAGAAATTTTAGATGAAGAATTAAAAAAACTAAACTCGGATTACGAAGCAAAACGCTACAATAATATGACTTTGAATATGCCAAAAATTCATATCGCTCGAGAAAACTTATTTCACGACTGGCTAAAAAATAAAGACAAGCTTGGCGGACAAAACAAAGTTCCAAGATTATCAAATAATCGCCAGTATGTTGAAGAACTACTTCATCTTCAGTCAATAAGTTAGCAATTATGAATGGAATTGTTTACAAATCTACTGGAAGTTGGTACACCGTAAAATCCTCAGAAGGAGTATTCTACCAATGTAGGATAAAAGGAAAATTTCGAATTAAAGGCATCAAAAACACCAATCCTGTAGCTGTTGGTGATTATGTCAGTTTTGAACTTGAAGAATCAGGAAATGGTGTAATCCAAGAAATTCACGAGCGTAAAAATTACATTATTCGAAAGTCAGTAAATCTTTCAAAGCAAACACATATCATTGCTTCAAACATTGATGTAGCTTTTTTGGTTATCACACTGAACAATCCTCCAACCTTTACAACATTCATTGATCGTTTTTTAGTTACCGCCGAAGCTTATCACATTCCTGTGGTTCTTCTATTCAATAAAATTGACTCCTATGACGAAGAAGAATTGTTCGAAATAAAGTATTTAGCTTCGATATATCGTAAAATTGGTTATGAATGTTTAGGAATTTCAGCTATTAGTGGCAAAAATATTGACAAAGTAATTGATTTAATGAAAAACAAAACTTGTGTCATTTCTGGACATTCCGGCGTTGGAAAAACAACTTTAATAAATGCCATAGCCCCAAATCTGAACCTAAAAACCAAAGAAATCTCAGAACAACATCAACAAGGTCAGCACACTACAACTTTTGCAGAAATGTTTGACCTTGATTTTGGAGCAAAAATAATCGATACTCCAGGTATAAAAGGTTTCGGTATTGTGGAGATTCAAAATGAAGAACTAAGTGATTTCTTTCCTGAATTTTTTTCCCTAAAATCAGAATGTAAGTTCAACAATTGCCTTCATATCGACGAACCAGATTGTGCTGTGAAAGGAGCCTTAGAAAAAGATGAAATTGCTTGGTCTCGTTATAAAAGTTACTTACAAATTCTGAGAGGAGAAGATGAAAATTACCGAATTGGGGAAAAACAAAAATAAAACATAACAACCTGATTTAAAACAAAATAAAAAACACAATTCTAAATAAAGTGTTTTTTATTAAAATATATTTTATCCACCCAAAAAAAAGTTATACATTTGCCCTTTAATAATTTCATACACGCACTACAATGAGACAGAAAAATTTAACAAAAAAACTAATGATTGCTTTGTTAGGAGTAGTCCTATTTGTGAGTTGTTCGAAAAACGAAAACGAAACTGAACAAGTACAAGAAACTTCAAAAATAACAGCACGAAGTGCTGAACAGCAATCTATTGAGACGACAGTGGCTAACTTTTATGATTGCCTAAAAAAACTGAAATACAGTGGTTTTTCAGACTTTTTCTATGACAACTTCTTTTTACCTTCTGCAACAACTGAGAACAAAACTTGGTATCAGTATTTAGATGGTAAATTTAGAGAGCAATATGTTAGAGGAAGTTTTGTTTATGAAACTCTTTTAGGGACTTACACTTGGAATAACTCCACAAAAATGTGGAATAAAACGGCTAACAGCACAAACGTTACTCTTCATTTCCCTGAAAACAACGCTACTTCTTCTAACAATGCAATGTTAGTTCTTGAAAACTACACAAGTTTGAACATTGGAAAGAACAGCTTACCAACAAAAGGTAAAGCTACGATAACTGTTAACAACAAAAAGATTATTGAAGTTGATATGCGCAAAATTGAGTATGGACTTATTCCTACACTCATAAATAGTGCTGATATCACAATTTATGGAGCTCCTTTCACAACAGTTGTTAAGTTAGAAAAAAATGGTTTTGCCTACAATCTAACTTCAAATACTTCTGCACCTGATGGATGCACAACAACTGTAAAAGGAGTTATTAATTTAACAAATAATTCTAATATATCTACTGATAATGTAGATTTGAAAACAATTGCATTTGAAAACTTCAAAGATTTAGAATTTAGTGTTAACTTCGAGGATTTAGAACTTAAAGCAAAAGCTGACATCGCAGGACTTAAATCTTTAAACAAAAATGTCTATTCTATTGAAGATATAAATAAGTTTGTAAATGTTGATGTTATAAGCTCTGGCAAAAAAGTTGCTAATTTAAGATACAACGAAGATAACAATGGAAAATATGATCCAGATGTAGTTTTCCTTGATGGGACAACAAACAAAGCTGAGTCTTATTTCTCTTACTTCTCTAAAAAAGTAAAACACGTTTTCAGAGTAGTATTTGGTTTAGAAAAATAATATTGTTTTCCGAAAAAATAAAAAAGCTGACTTTTAAAAGTCAGCTTTTTTTATTTTATAACTCTTCTACTTGAGGAAAATTGTTTTTATTTGTTAATCAACGATCCTAACTAGTTCTACATCAAAAATAAGAGGTGCGTTTGGTGGGATTATACCTCCAGCTCCCTGACTACCGTAAGCTAAATCAGGTGGAATTACAAAACGAGCCTTATCTCCTTCACGAAGCAATAATATACCTTCGTCCCAACCTTCAATTACACGTCCCACACCCACAGTAAAAGTTAATGGCTGATTTCTACGATGAGAGGAATCAAAAACTGTTTTATCGAGTAGCATTCCCGTATAATGAACCGCAACTTCATCTCCTGCTTTGGCCTTCTTTCCATTCCCTTGATTAGTTATCTTGTAAAACAACCCACTTTCTGTTTTCTCAAAACCTTCAGTTTCAGAAGCTAATGCTTGTTCTATTTTCTTGCGTTCTTCAGCTATTCGTTTTTCTTTTCCAGCATTAAAAGTTTCAAAAGCCTTTACTGCATCCCAGTTTTCAGCTTCTTCACCTACTCGAACAATACTGATTTCTTCAATTTTATCACCTTGAACAATACTATCCACAATATTTTGCCCCTCAATCACTTGACCAAAAACAGTGTGTTTACCATCTAACCAAGGAGTTGGAACGTGTGTGATAAAAAATTGACTTCCGTTAGTACCTGGCCCCGCATTAGCCATTGACAAAACGCCTGGTTTGTCGTGTTTTAGCTCCGGAATGAACTCATCATCAAACTGATAACCAGGATTTCCTGTTCCTGTTCCCAACGGACAACCTCCTTGAATCATAAAATCAGGGATTACCCGATGAAATTTCAACCCGTTATAGTAAGGTTCTCCAAGAGACTTGCTTGTATTTTTTTGTTTTCCTTCCGCCAATGCAACAAAATTGCCCACTGTACCAGGGGTTTTGTCATACGTTAGCTCAACCAAAATTTCTCCTTTGGTTGTCTTAAATTTTGCATAAATTCCGTTCTGCATTTCTTTTATTTTTAAAAATATCTCCGCAAAAATAGCGAAGATTTAAAAAAGGAGCAAATAAATTCTGCTTTACAATAATCTTTTAGCTAAAATGTTTTATATCTTTGTCTTAAAAATAATTTTATACTTAAATAAATTACAAAAAATGCACTTTTTACCTCAAAAAATAGAAAATTACGCAACACAACACTCCGAAGAAGAACCTAAACTTCTGCAAGAGCTATCACGTCGTACACATCTGAATGTATTACAACCCAGAATGTTAAGTGGTCATTTTCAGGGACGTGTGTTAAGCTTACTTTCGAAAATGATTCAGCCGAAGACCATTTTAGAAATCGGAACGTATACGGGATATGCTACCCTTTGCTTAGCGGAAGGTTTGCAAAGAGAAGGAATTTTACACACAATCGACATAAAAGAAGAATTACAAGATTTACAAAGGGAATTTTTTGACAAAAGTGGTAAAGGAAACCAAATTATTCAACATTTAGGACAAGCGATTGATATTATTCCAAAATTAGAAACTACTTTTGATTTAGTTTTCATTGATGCTGACAAACAAAATTATGCTAATTATTTCGATTTAGTCATCAACAAAATGAATTCTGGCGGAATAATTCTCTCTGACAATGTACTTTGGAGCGGAAAAGTTGTAGAGGAAATCAAATCAAATGATAAGCAGACTAAAGCACTATTGGCTTACAATCAAAAATTAAAAGAGGATTCGCGTGTGGAAACTGTACTCTTGCCTATTCGCGACGGACTAACCATATCAAGAGTAATTTAACTGGAACTTTTATTCCAAAAAGATTACTTTATTAAAATTATTTTCCATACATTTGTTACTTATGAAATAAAATAACATAAATATGTCAAAAAAAGCAACTATTATTTATACGAAAACAGACGAAGCTCCTTTTTTAGCAACACATTCTTTATTGCCTATCGTTAAGCGTTTTACAAAATCTTCTGGCATTGATTTTCAGTTGAAAGATATTTCACTTGCAGGGCGTATTTTAGCAAACTTCCCTGATTTTCTGAAAAAAGAACAACAAGTGGAAGATGCCTTAACCGAGTTAGGAAAATTGGCAACTGGGCCCGAAGCAAATATCATCAAACTTCCTAATATTAGTGCTTCCGTTCCTCAATTGGTTGCAGCTATAAAAGAATTACAATCAAAAGGTTATGACCTTCCCAACTATCCTGAAGAACCCAAAACAGAAGCCGAAAAACTCATCAAAACTCGTTACGACAAAATTAAAGGAAGTGCCGTGAACCCCGTGCTTCGTGAGGGAAATTCAGACCGAAGAGCTCCAAAAGCTGTAAAAAATTACGCTAAAAAACATCCGCATAGTATGGGTGCTTGGTCAAAAGATTCACTGACGAGAGTAGCAACAATGTCCGAAGGCGATTTCTATCATAGTGAAAAATCCATTACGATGGAAAAGCCTGATAATGTTAAAATTGAATTAACGACAACTTCGGGCGAAAAAATCGTTTTAAAAGAAAAAACCACCCTGCAAAAAGGCGAAATCATTGATGCTGCAGTAATGCGTAAAAAAGCACTACTTGCATTTTTGAAAGAACAAGTACAACTGGCTAAAAATGAAGGCATTTTGTTTTCATTGCATATGAAAGCCACAATGATGAAAGTTTCTGACCCAATTATTTTCGGACACGCAGTGCGTACTTTCTTTGCCGATGTTTTTGAAAAACACGCTGATACATTCAAAAAAATAGGAGTTGATGCCAATAACGGATTTGGTGATGTGATTGCTAAAATTGCAAATTTAGAAGTTTCTGAAAAAGAAAAAATAGAAAAAGATATTCAAATTGCGTTAGAAAATGCTCCTGATTTGGCAATGGTAAATTCCGACAAAGGAATTACTAACTTACACGTTCCCAGCGATGTAATCATTGACGCTTCAATGCCTGCAATGATTCGCAATTCAGGAAAAATGTGGAACGCAAAAGGAGAAACACAAGACACTTTAGCTGTAATTCCCGATAGCAGTTACGCGGGTATTTATAAAGAAGTTATCGCTTTTTGTAAAGAAAATGGAGCTTTTGACCCTACCACGATGGGAACGGTTCCAAACGTTGGTCTGATGGCTCAAAAAGCAGAAGAATATGGTTCGCACGACAAAACTTTCGAAATTTCACAAAATGGTGTGGTAAATGTTATTGGCGAAGACGGAACTATATATCTATCACAAAATGTGGAAGTTGGAGATATTTGGCGTATGTGTCAAGTGAAAGATGCTCCTATTCAAGATTGGGTTAAATTAGCTGTTTCAAGAGCAAAAGCCACACAAACACCTGCTATTTTTTGGTTAGATGAAAAACGTGCCCACGATGCTGAACTCATCAAAAAAGTAACAAAATATTTAGCTAATCACGACACAAATGGACTGGAAATCAAGATTCTTTCACCAGAAGAGGCTACTCTTTTCACACTAAAACGTTTGGTTAAGGGCGAAGACACCATTTCAGTTACAGGAAATGTTCTGCGTGATTACTTGACTGATTTGTTCCCGATTCTGGAACTTGGAACAAGTGCCAAAATGCTTTCCATTGTACCTTTGATGAATGGAGGCGGATTGTTTGAAACAGGTGCTGGTGGCTCTGCTCCAAAACACGTGGAACAATTCTTGGAAGAAAATTATTTGCGTTGGGATTCACTTGGAGAGTTTTTGGCTCTGGAAGTTTCACTTGAACATTTGGCAAACACATTCAATAATCCGAAAGCTCTTATCTTAGCAAATACGTTGGGAGAAGCTACCGAAAAAGTTTTGGAAAACAACAAATCTCCACAACGAAAATTAGGACAATTGGACAATCGCGGAAGTCACTTTTACTTAGCACTTTACTGGGCAGAAGCCTTAGCATCACAAGTTAAAGATACCGACTTAGCAAAAGAATTCGCTCCAATAGCTAAGCAATTGAGTGACAACGAAGAACGCATCGTTGCAGAACTTGCCGAAGTTCAAGGAAAAAGCATCAGCATAGAGGGTTACTATTCGCCTGACGAACAAAAAACATATGCTGCAATGCAACCAAGCGGTACTTTTAGCAGAATTCTTTTTTCATAAACTTGAAACATTTTTTTAGAAAAATTTTTCATAAAAAAAGGACTTTCTATCAACAGAAAGTCCTTTTCTCACAATGCATATAAATACTACTACTAACTCCTAATTATCTTTTTTCAACAAGTTTCCGTCTTTGTCAAAATAAGCAACAAAATCTTGTGAATTGCTATCTGCAGCCTCAATTTTGTACTCTTCTTTTGCATTTACATACGCTTTTTTGATACTTGCACCTTCATAGGTTTTCTCAAAAGCTTCAACCACAGCTGCAGGGAGCTTATCTTTCACGATTTCAGTATACTCCTCCTCTTGAATAGCAGCAACCGCCAATTTTTCAATTTCTACATTTTTCTCCTGTGCGAAGGCTGTCATACTCCCTAACGCCAATACGCTTAAAAACAAAGTTTTTTTCATAAGTTCTAATTTTTAATTTAAGTAATTGTTTTTTTCTGCTTAGTAAAGATTTTAATTTGTAATTTAGTTTTTTCTAATTTTTTGTTTTAACAACAATCAATTGACTGCAAATGAGTAATTTTTTTCTAATTTTTTGTTTTGTACTAATTTTATTTATACCAATCTTATGCTACTTTTTCAAAAGTTTTCCAATCTTCTTATAAATCTCTGATAACATTGCAAACATACTTCTCTGTTTTACAACTCTTTCAGAAGATTTACCCTCCTCCTGAAAAATCATTTCCATTATACCATCATAAATCATAATTGGATTCATATCTGACAGCTTACCTAATCTTGGTGATGTTATGTTTTCTGTTGTCATAATACGTGAGTTTTTGTTTGCATTATGTATATTGAAAAAAGCATACCAAATCGGCATTAGCCGAAAAATAATTTCATAAAAACCTGTTTATCAGAATAAAAAAGAAGAAACAAAAATTTAAAACGGCTTTACACACTGAAGAAAAAATGTGTAATTTATACAAAAAGCATATAATTTTTACACACATTAAATGTGTATTTTTGAACTTTCAGAAAAAAAAGAAAGGCTATCACCCCGACAGCCTATTCTCTAATAATTTAATTAAAATCTAATATAGCATGAAAAAAACTTAGATTGTGGAACTCCCGTCCCATCAAACTAGCGACCACTAAAGTACTGCAATATCAGAAAACACACAACAACTTTAACCTTTTGTTAACTAAATCTAATTTACAAAACAATGTAAAAATTTGAAAATCATATAATTACAAAATAAGTTTTTTAGCTTTTTTTCTCTACCAATTCCAATTCAGAAAGAGCGACTAAAGTGGTAAACATTCCGTAATTAACAACAGCTTTATCTTTTTCAATCTTATCAATACTTCCCACGCTTCGGCTGTCTTTAATCCGTACTCTATCATTCACTTTCAAGGCTCGTTGCATTTTTTCTTTGGCAACCTTTTCTTGTTTTATTTTTTCTTTTTTCTCTGTTTTCTTCTGAATGCGAATAACCTCCACTTCTTTTTGAACTTCAGATTCAGTTTCTTTTTTCTGCTGCTTTTGTTTAGCCTTTTCTAGCTTGGAAAGTTGCTTCCGTTTGGCGTTCTCACTCTCTATAATCCTCAGAATATCAGAAACTAAAGCTCGTTTTTTACCATCATAAAAGTAACGCTCGGCAATCTCATCAACTTTATTTCCTAAGTAAATCATCTTTTGATTTTGGTCGTACAATTCCTGATAATTTACTAATTTAGATTTTATTTTTTCATTCAATTCCTCCAAACGTTTAGCTTCTTCTCTGGCTTTTATCTCTTCATCTTTCAGATTTTCAGTAGTTTTTTCCATTTTGCTACGTTCTTTCTGCAACTTAGCGATGGTGGCATCAAAACGCACCTTTCCCTTTTCGATTTTTTTCTTTGCTCGATTTATAAGTCCAAACGGAATTCCATTTTTCTGTGCTACTTCAAAGGTAAATGAGCTACCCGCCTCACCTACAATGAGCTTGTAAATAGGTTCTAACGTATTGTCATTGAACAACATATTAGCATTGGTAGCATTTGGAAGCTCATTGGCAAGAATCTTCAAATTGGCATAATGCGTTGTAATTACTCCAAAAGCCTTTCTATGATAAAATTCCTCAAGAAAAACTTCTGCCAAAGCTCCACCTAATTCAGGGTCACTTCCCGTTCCAAATTCATCAATCAAAAATAGCGTATTCGCATTACATTTCCTTAAAAAATAATTCATATTTTTAAGTCGATAGCTATATGTACTCAAATGATTTTCAATAGATTGATTATCTCCAATATCAGTTAGTATCCGCTCAAACAAACACATCTTTGAACGATGATGAACAGGAATAAGCATTGCTCTTTGTAGCATTAACTGTAATAACCCTATGGTTTTCAAGGTGATACTTTTTCCTCCTGCATTAGGACCAGAAATAACAATTATGCGTGATTCGTCGGAAAGTTGAATGTTTTGTGGATAAGTAACACTTCCTTTTTTCAAGTTATTCAAATACAACAAAGGATGATAGGCTTCTTTCAAATCCAAAATACGTTCGTCAGTAATTTCAGGAAGTAAAGCATTCATACTCAAAGCATATTTTGCCTTTCCATAGATAATATCAATCGCTGTGATATAACTTTGGTAATCCCTAAAAAGTGATACGAATTCACTTAAAAATGTAGTGAGTTGCTTTAAAATTCGTTGTATTTCTTCCTTTTCGTCATAGAGCAAATTGGTAAGTTCGCGTGAATACATCTCAGTTTGGCGTGGCTCGACGTACACGATACTACCTGTTTTTGAGCTTCCTAAAACAGTTCCCTGAATTTTTCTTCGATACATCGCTTTAACAGCAAGTACACGACGATTTTCCACCACCGTTTCGCGAATATCATCTAAATAATCAGAAGCATTGTATTCAGCCAGTGCTCGATTGAAACTTTCGTTAATTTTACCTTTTAACTGACTGATTTCCTTACGAATATTAGCTAAAACAGGTGATGCTTCATTTTTGATTTCACCAAATTTATCAATGATTTTTTCAACAGCTTCTACAATTTCGGTAGTGTACTCAATGCTCTCCGAAGTTTGATGCAATATAGGATATAATTCTTTGAACTTTCTGAAAAAAAGAATGTGTGTATTTACCGTTTGCGACAATATGTAAAGCCTTCGAATACCCGCAATTTCGAGTGTAGTATTCTCAATTTGAAGAAGTTTAATTTCGTGACTAACTTTTTCACAACTATGAGCAGGAATCACATTATTATTCTGGAAAGACGACAAATATTCATTTGTTTGTTGCAACGCAAAAAGCAATGTTTCTTTATCCTGAAAAGGTTTGATTCGCAAGGCGTATTTCTTACCTAATTCGGTTTGGCATATTTCGGAAACTTGGTGTAATACTGTGCTAAATTCTAAATCTTCAAGTGTTTTTGAATGAATCATTTATGTTGTTGTATATTGAATTGTTTTATAATTCCAAATTATTTTTTACCTTTGGAGGTGAATTAATTGGCAAAAGTATTAAAAAAATGGAAGTAAACATTCATTCAAGCTGGAAACCTCATTTAGCAAACGAATTTGAGAAAGATTATTTTAAAAACTTAGTCGCTTTTGTAAAAAATGAATATTCAAGGGGAATTTGCTATCCCAAAGGAAGTCAAATATTTTCAGCTTTTGAACATTGCCCATTTGAAAATGTGAAAGTTGTCATCATAGGACAAGACCCATATCACGGTGCAAATCAAGCTAATGGACTATGTTTTTCCGTACAAGATGGAATAGAACATCCTCCTTCTCTTGTAAATATTTTCAAGGAAATTGAACAAGATTTGGGCATTCCTTACCCAGCAAGTGGCAACTTAGAAAGATGGGCTTCGCAGGGAGTTTTACTCCTAAATGCTACATTAACGGTTCGTGCTAATCAGGCTGGAAGCCACCAAAATCAAGGTTGGGAAACGTTTACTGACTCAGTTATTCGTGTAGTTTCAGAAAAAAGTAATCAAGTTGTGTTCTTGCTTTGGGGCGGATATGCCAAGAAAAAATCAGCATTAATTGACGCTTCAAAGCATTACATATTAACTTCTGGACATCCATCACCTTTGAGTGCCAATAGAGGATATTGGTTTGGTAATAAACACTTTAGTAAAACAAATGCATTTTTAGAGTCAATAGGAAAGAAAAGCATTTCGTGGTAATAAAAAAGCTGACTTAAAAGTCAGCTTTTATTATTTTTTACTACTTAGAATATTTGTTTACTTTCCCTTGTGCTTTTATCAACTTAAGATTCAAATTATTGATATCTTGTTGCTTTTTAAGAATTTTTCCTTTGTACTTAGCCTCATCATTAGGTGAAAGGTTCCCTTTGGCTTTCTTCACATTGTACTTATTTTCTTCTCGAGCCAACTCATTCTCTTTCTTTTTGATTTGAGTTTGTATTTTCAAAACCTCCTGATTAGCTTTTGCTAAATTTTGTTTGTTTTTTTGAGCTTCTTTTTCTGCTTTCTGAGCTTCTTTTTTAGCTTTTTGTTCTGCTTTTTCTGCGTCTTTTTTAGCCTTCTCTTCAGCTTTTCTGGCTTTTTCTTCAGCTTTCAGTGCTTTCTCCTTCTGTTTCTGAGCCTTTTGTTCAGCTTTCAGCATTTCTTTTTCGGCCTTCAACTCAGCTTCAGTTTTGGTAACAGGTAATGCTGTTATCAGTGTATCCTTTGGAGTTGTATTTTCCTGAGCAAAAGATATTTGTACTAAAAACAATCCAATAATAAATGTGTAAAATTTCATTTTCATCTACCTATATTTAAATTATACGGCACAAATATAGAAAATAAAACAAACCGAATTATAATATCACAAAACTTTAAGAATTTCATTATCAACAAATCAATAAAAAGATGCAATTAATTCTTCTCGAATTACTCATTTACAAAAAGTTAGATTCAACGTATCCATAAATAAAACATTTTCACTTTTTTATTTATTTAACAATTTGATTATTTATCTTTTACAATAACTTGTATACTAAAGAATAATATACTACCTTTGGCGTAGTTTATCCACTTTTTAAACTTATGAAAACACTCATCAAAAATGCAAATATTGTAAATGAAAATCAGACTTTTAAAGGTGATTTGTTAATCGACGGAAATCGTATTGAGAAGGTCGCTTCTGAAATTTCTGTCGAAAATAATTATAAAATTATTGACGCCAACGGAAAGTATTTACTACCAGGAGTGATTGACGATCAAGTCCATTTTCGTGAACCTGGACTAACTCATAAAGCCAATATTGCAACAGAAAGTGCTGCCGCCGTAGCAGGAGGAGTAACAACATTCTTCGAGCAACCTAACACATCTCCACAAACTACAAACATAGAACTTTTAGAAGAAAAATTTGCCATCGCTTCCAAAATGTCTTTTGCCAATTATTCTTTCTTTCTCGGTGGAACCAACGATAACTTAGAACAGCTCAAACAATTAGACCGAAATGCTTGCGTGGGCATAAAACTCTTTTTAGGTTCTTCAACAGGAAATATGTTGGTGGATGACGAAAAAACCATCGAAACCATTTTCTCAAATATTGACTTGGTTATTGCCGCACATTGTGAGGACGAACAAACCATTCGCCGAAATACAGAATTATACACCCAGCGTTATGGCGAACATATCCCAATAGAGAAACATCCACTTATCCGAAGCAGTGAGGCTTGTTTTTTATCCTCATCAAAAGCCATCCGTTTGGCAGAAAAAACAGGAGCAAGATTACACGTTTTTCACCTTTCTACAGCTCAAGAAACAGAACTTTTCAGAAATGACATTCCTCTGAAAGACAAAAAAATAACCGCAGAAGTATGTGTTCATCATCTGTGGTTTTCCGATGAAGATTACAAAAACAAAGGGAGCTTCATTAAATGGAATCCTGCTGTAAAAACTTCCAACGACCGAGAACATTTGTGGAAAGCACTGCTTGATGATCGATTAGACGTAATCGCAACAGACCACGCTCCACACACCCTCGACGAGAAGAAAAACACAATATATTCAAAAATCCCGTCAGGAGGACCATTAGTACAACATTCTCTCGTAGCAATGCTTGAAAATGCTCGAAAAGGGAAAATCTCTATTGAGAAAATTGTAGAAAAAATGTGTCACAATCCAGCTATTTTATTCGAAATCAAAGAACGAGGATTTATTCGTGAGGGTTATTATGCTGATTTAGTTTTGGTTGATTTGAACAATCCTTGGCAAGTAAGCAAAGAAAACATATTGTACAAGTGTGGCTGGTCTCCTTTTGAAGGCAACACATTTCATTCAAAAATAATTGCTACCTTTGTCGGCGGAAATTTAGTTTATGAAAACGGAAAAGTAAATCCAATTCCACAGGGAATGCGTGTTACTTTCAATCGATGAGTTTTATGAAATCAAAGTTTTTTTACATCATATTTGTACTTTTTTTTGTTTCTTGTGGACGAAATATCGTTTCAAAACCAGAAAAATTACTTTCAGAGAAAGAAATGGAGAGCTTAATGTATGATTTAGCTGTTTTTGACGCCATAAAAAGTGTAGATTATCAATTAATGGACACAATAAGCTTCAATGTTAATGAAATTATTTATAAAAAATACGGAATTGATAGCCTTTCTTTTGCTGAAAATATGATTTATTATGCTTCTTTCCCTAAAAAGTATGATAAAATAATCAAAAACGTAGATACATTACTACAAAAGGAACGCGATAAATTTTCAGAAAAGCCAAATGAAACGGAAAAACTCCTTTCAGAAGAAACAATCCCAACTACTGATTCATTGGAGAACAACGAACCTTTAAAATAGTTAAAACATTGGAATCCAAATTACTACAAGAAGCCTTTTTATCTTGGACATTTCCACTTTTTCTTTTCATTTTTGTGATAATAGCCCTTCTGAAAGCTACTTATCCACATCATTTTTCAGAATACCTGAAACTTCCTTTTAACAATAAATACATCATCATTTACGAAAAAAAAGAACGCAAAGTACAACTTTTCACAGTGGTTTCTTTCTTTTTGCAGTGGTTTTCATTGAGTTTATTTTTCTACATTTGGGGGCAATTTTTTAAAATAAATCTTTCTCCCAGCACGGGCTTTCTTTTTTTAGATATAGCCTTCGTTATTCTATGTTTTCTGATTTTAAAATTATTCATTCAGAAAGGTATAAGCTATTTATTTGATTTGAAAGGATTTAGCAAAACTTATATTTTTAGCCGAATTGCCTACTCAAGTTATGCATCCATCTTTATAATTACTTTTTTGTTTTTCTTGATGTTCTCAACTTCTTTGCGTGAAATTTACTTTTATATACTTCTAACTACACTATTAATTATCAATATTTTAGGATGGATTAACATAATTAAAATACATCAAAAAGCAATAAAACCATACATTATTTATTTTATTTTGTATCTTTGCACCTTTGAAATAGCACCCTATGTGTTTTTAATCTGTAAAAGTAATATTTTATAGAAATTAATTTGCTTTATTCATATCTTTTATAGAATATGATTTAGCTTAGATGAACAATAGAACAAATTTATGAAAGTAAAGACAATTTTAGTTTCACAACCAGAACCTAAGATGGAGACTTCTCCTTATGCTCAAATTATTGAAAACCAAAAAGTAAAAATAGATTTTATTCCTTTCATCAAAGTTGAAGGAATGACTGCCAAAGACATTCGGATGCAGAAAATTGACCTAACAAAATTCTCTGCCATTATCTTAACCAGCAGAAAATCAGTAGACCATTATTTCAGAATTGCAGAGGAAATGCGTTTCAAAGTTCCTGACACAATGAAATATTTTTGCCAATCCGAAACGATTGCCTTTTACTTACAAAAGTACATAACTTACAGAAAAAGAAAAATATACGTGGGTAAAAAAGAATTTTCGGACTTGTTACCTATCCTGAAGAAATACAAAGATGAAAATTTCCTATTCCCGTGTTCAGATGTGCACAAAGCGGACATCACAAAATCACTGAACGACTTGAAAATCAAATGGGAAAGAGCTATTTTCTACAAAACTGTTCATTGTGATTTGTCAGGAATAAAAGATTTCAAATATGATATTCTAGCTTTTTTTAGCCCTGCAGGTATTGAATCTTTATTTAAAAATTTTCCTGATTTCAGCCAAAAAAAGACGCGAATTGCTGTGTATGGCGACTCTACACTGAAAGCAGCACAAGAAGCTGGGCTCGTTATCGATATAAAAGCACCTTCGCCTGAAACTCCGTCAATGACAATGGCTTTGGAACAATATATCAGTAAGGTAAACGGAAAAAAATAGCTTAAAACTTCGCATACAATCAATTACTCCCAGATACATACACCCAAGAAGTTATGCATCTGGGATTTATTTTTATATCTATTTGCCAAAATTATAAGCAGGTTAAACGCTAAACAAAACTAAACCAAAAAACATTGGTAATCAATTAAAAATTTTATATTCTCCTACCCTTCTTTTTGTTGAATAATTTGGAAGAAAAAATCATTTTGAAACATTTATTTCCAGATATATCAATTACAAAACTCATACAATCAATTATTAGCACATCATATTTTTGTTAAATACAATCAAACAAAACTTTATAACATCATTTTACTTTTAACAATGGTAGAACTATGAGTTTTCGTTCAGAAATAAACTTCAGAATTAGAAAAAATAAAACAAAGTACCACAAACAAAATTAAGAAATTACAAAAACAACATAAATCTTCATATTTCTGTTACCAGATAATATAAAAAACATTTTTTTATTCAATAACAATTTGTAATTTTGTGGCATTATAATTCACAAAACTTATTGAAATGAAAAGAAGTATCACTGCACTTTTGGCTATTATTTTGCTTCAGTCGTGTGAAAAAAAAGCACCTGAATATGTAGTTCTTTCAGGAAAATTCACAAGTCCGCAAGAAGAAAAAATTACCGTAAGAAGCCACGACTTTGAAAAAGAAATTAGCATTAATGCCGATGGGTCGTTCTCTGACACACTGCACATTACACACAATGGCTCATACAGAATAGGACGCCAATATGTGTATCTGCACAAAGGTAAAAACTTATCGTTCGAAGCAGAAAATGAGACGATGGATCCCATCACATACACTGGCGATTTGGCTGTAGAGAACAATTACTTAGCTCAGAAAGAAGCAACAATTCGTGAGGATTTAAAAGCCTTAGGAAAACACATCTATTCGCTTGAAGAGACCGAGTTTGTAAACAAAGTTAACGAGCTGACAAACAAACAAAAAGAAACACTCAACAAAATCACGCCTTCTGTAGCTGATTTTAAAGAAAATGAGCTAAGAAGTATTGAATACGGAAAAGATCTTTGGCTTACAAACTACGAATTCTACCACGGATATTTTATCAAAAATAACGACTTTAAAGTTTCGGAAAACTTCCCTAAAGTAACAACATCTGACTTTGACAACGCTACCGACTTTGATTTTTCACCAAGATATGTAGATCTTTCAATGTTAAAATTCAGAGAAAATGTAAACGCAGATTTGAAAAAGAAAATCGAAGGAATTGCCGAAGGAGAAGCTAACGAAAAAGAAACTAATAATATCTATGATGACATTGTTATCGAGAATTTTAAGAAAATAAAAAGTAGAAACATCAAAAACAGCATCGCTTCGTCTCAAATAATGAATGCGGGGCTTCCAAGTGCAAAAGTTCTCAATTTCTTCTATGAGGATTTAACTAATAATATTGCAAATGAGAGCCTGAAAAAAAATATCAACGAACGTTACGAGAAAATCAAAGCCTTAGAAGCTGGTAAGCCATCGCCTTCTTTCAACTTTGAAAATCACAAAGGCGGAAACACTTCGCTAGAGGATTTGAAAGGAAAAGTAGTGTATGTTGATGTTTGGGCTACGTGGTGCGGTCCTTGCATTGGTGAAATACCTCATTTAAAAGAACTCGAAAAGCAATATCACGGAAAAAATGTAGAATTCGTGAGCATCTCGGTTGATGAGAAGAAAAACTACGAAAAATGGAAACAATTTGTTACTGACCAAGGTTTGGTAGGTACGCAACTTATTGCAGATAGCGACTGGAAATCTGATTTTGTGAAAAACTATCTTATTACTGGTATTCCACGTTTTATTCTGATTGATACCGAAGGAAAAATCGTTAGTGCAGATGCTCCAAGACCTTCCGATAAAGAAATCGTTGAGCTTTTCACTCAATTAGGGTTATAATTCAAACAATGTTTTTTCAAAAAAACAAAACTCGACGTTTGTAAAACAAAAAATTGGATAATTTTCTTGTTTACATAAAAAATCAAGTTAAGTAACATTCACATAAAGTGGTTTACTTAGCTTGATTTTGTTTTTTTAAGTAATTCATTTTGCTTGAGGTTGTTGCTTGTTTATTCCGAAGCGTCAGGCTTTTGTTTGGAACGACTTAAAATTAAAGAATCATCAATAAGTTTGTTTAATACCGCAACAAAAGTACTCGCCTCTACCGACGGAATAGCAATGCTTTGCGATTGAGCTCTCAAGGCAATTTCATCATAAATCAGATTGGTTTCCTTACGAACCTTTTTCGTGCTTCCTGTTTCTTTGGAAGATTGCACAAAAGTTCGGTCACCCATTTGTTTTT
The DNA here is from genome assembly GCF_002302475.1 of Capnocytophaga cynodegmi. NCBI lineage: Bacteria > Pseudomonadati > Bacteroidota > Flavobacteriia > Flavobacteriales > Flavobacteriaceae > Capnocytophaga > Capnocytophaga cynodegmi. The sequence continues at coordinate 1,853,984 of NZ_CP022378.1, read as the reverse complement.
CAAAGTCTTCGTTTAGCGTTTTTAGGTGTTCTAACGTTGCTGTAAGCCCCAGTGTAGCAACGTCTTTCGCATTTTTGTCCGATGCAAGGTCGCTTAACAATGCACGAATAGCAACCGACTCTTCATTGTACTCCATTGTAGGTACATTTTTGTAATTCTTAGTTGCTTCATACAAACTTTCGGACGCTTCTTTACGCTTAACAATGTGCGACTTACGCTCATTACGAATACTTGCCAACAAATATCTAACGATATTATCTCGTTCCTTATCCAGCTTCATTAATTCTTTGGTTTGCTGTTCGGAACGATTTTCGTACGCCTTTTCAGTTAAAGTTTTGATGTTTTCCTGAAACTTTTGGAATAACTTTTCACTGATTTGGAGTTTTTCCAGCGTAGCAGTACGAACCAACTTTTCCACTTCAATCATAAAGTGCAAATACTGAGCATTATTTAACCTTGTTAAATAAATGTTTTTAATTTTTACCAATTTTTCCATTTTGATTAAATTTACAATTATTTAATTCATACACCACAAAAAACAAGCCGTTTTGTATGTTATTTTGTTAATTCACAATATTTTAATACTTTCTCTCTTTTTCAAAACATAATTTTATGAAATATGAATCAGGAATGTTTTTAATTCTTTTAGAAAAAATATTTTTGAGCTTAGATTGCAGAACATCTCATCTTAAAAAAAGTTTTTGGAATAAGATTATATACAATCTTATCTGAAAAAGTTTTTTTTATGCAAGATTGTATACAATCTTCCTTTAAAATTTTTTATTTACAGAAGATTGCTCATCATCTTATCTAAAAAAATATTTTTCTAATGCATTTAAAATTAAATCATAATAAAAAAGATATAAATAACCTTGCTTTTATAAAAAACAACACAATTCATAAATAAAATGATGAGCATACAAGTATATTAACTTCTAATTTTATAATTCTGACAGAAATAAATACGATTTTACATCAAAAAATATGATACATCTTTGTAAAAATTTAAAGTAATGGAAAGAATTTTTATTGTTTATGCTTTTTTCTTATTTTAGCACCAAAATTTTAGTATGCAATCTTCATCTTCTTATACCATTTATAACGCTTCTGCAGGTTCTGGGAAAACGTATAGTCTTGCCAAATCCTACTTAAAAATTATCTTATCGAGCAAAAATCCTGAGTTATTCAGAAGTTTACTGGCAATAACCTTTACCAATAAGGCTGTTTTTGAGATGAAAAACAGAATTATAGAATATCTCACGTTATTTTCAGATGAAAAGAGCCTTTCTGAGCCTGATGCAATGTTCGATGAACTTTGTAAGGAGCTAAAACTTGCACCAATGGAGCTAAAAATGCGTTCGGAAGATATTCTCAAACACATTTTGCATAATTACGCTTCTTTTAATATCAGTACCATTGATGGTTTTAATCACCAGCTTATTCGTAGCTTTGCTTTTGATTTGCGACTAAACCAATTTTTTGAAGTTCAGTTAGATGCAAAGACATTATTACAACGTGCTGTTGATAACTTATTAAATCTGGCAGGAACTGATGATGAATTAACAAATTTGCTTACAGAATTTTCAAATGATAAGATAAAAGAAGATAAAAATTGGGATATCAGCAATGAGCTTTTCCGAGTAGCTAATATGCTAACTAATGAAAATCATTACTGGCAACTCGATACTTTAAAGAAGAAAGATTTAGAAGATTTTAAAGCCCTGAAAAGAAATTTATTCAAGAAAAAAAATGAATCAATTTCAATAATAAAAGAAACAGCCGTTGCATTTTTAAATCTGTTAGATGAAAATAATTTGGATAAATCTGCTTTTAAAGGAGGGTATGCATATAATTTTTTTGAAAATCTCAATGAAAATCCTGAAAAAGAACCTGCTTGGGGAGCTGCTTGGCAAGAAAATTTAGCCTCCGAGCCTTTGTACGCGAAAACCAATGTAAAAAACTTAAACACAGATTTAATAGATAGCCTTCAGTCACAAATTTTCTCTTACTTTTCAGTTATTAAAGAGGCTTTTGGATTGTTTAATTTCTCAAAAAATGCACTTCAGTTTGTTGTGCCTTTGGCTTTGCTTAATCGTATCCAGAACGAAATAGAGCTTATAAAAGATGAAGAGAATATTTTACCAATTTGGGAATTTAATGGTGTTATTTCCATCGAAATTTCTTCTCAGCCAGCTCCGTTTATATATGAACGCATCGGGGAACGTTACAGGCATTATTTTATTGACGAATTTCAGGATACTTCCGTTTTGCAATGGAAAAATCTTATTCCACTTATTTTAAATGCTGTACAGAGTGAAAACATTACCAAACAAAAAGGCAGTTTGTTATTGGTAGGAGATGCTAAGCAATCCATCTACCGATGGCGTGGAGGTAAAGCAGAACAATTTATGAGTTTGTACTCCAACGAAGAAAATCCTTTTTTCATCAAAGGGCAAACCATAAATTTGGAAGATAATTATCGAAGCCTTGAAACCATCATCAATTTCAATAATCATTTCTTTAGTTTTATTGCCGACAAGTTTGAATCAGAAAAATACAAAGCATTGTACTTAAATGCTATGCAGAATTATCCTGAAAGCAAACGAAATAAGTTTTTACCTGAAGGATATTTAAGCATTCAGTTTGTAAACTTGGATACAACCGATTCATCAGAAGATTTTGAAGAAATCCCTTCAGAGGAAAGTAGTCTTTTTGATATTTTCACAGAAAGAGAAATCACATACTGCAACGCTATCTTTGAAGCAATCAATCACGCGAATCAATCAGGAGCAGAAGACAAAGATATTACCATTTTGGTTCGCACAAACAAAGAAGGAGCTGCTGTTGCTTCTTTCTTGTCTTCAAAAGGAAGAAATGTTATTTCTCCTGATTCGTTATTGCTTAAGAACATTGCTTCTATACAATTTTTAATCTCGTTGTTGCATTTATTGTATAATAAAAATAGTCAGGAACTTAAAGTTAAGATGCTTTTTGAGTTTGCAGGACTTAAAGGCATCGAGCAGGTACATCAATTCATTACAAAATATATAGAGGAGCCTATCGAAACTTTTTTCAATGACCACAACTTTTCTGTGAGCAAATTTCATTCGCATTCTTTGTACGAAGGAATTACTTTGATTATAAATTGTTTTGATTTATCAAGGAAATCGGACGCTTACCTCACGCATTTTCTGGATTTGATATTCGATTTTAAAAATACACATAAGGGCGGACTAGCAGAGTTTTTAACATTTTGGGAGGAAGAAAAAGAAAAGTTAAGTATTAGTCTCCCAGAAGGATTGAACGCTATTACTGTAATGACCGTTCATAAAAGTAAAGGTTTGTCGGCTCCTGTTATTATTTATGCCTTTGCAGATAGTAAACTCATCGAATCGCGTAACCAAACGATTTGGTATCCTGTTTCAAACAAAGATTTTAGTGGATTTGATACTCTTTTAGTAGAAACTAACAAATCTCTTATAAATTTTGAGCCCCAAACAGAGGAAATTATTCGTCAGCATCACGAGCAACATTTATTAGACCAGATTAATGTGCTTTACGTTGCAATGACACGCCCAGAATCTTTTCTGTATGTAATCACATCTTTGCCAAAAGCTGCCACGAAGAAGAACATCAAGTCCGATACAAAAACAGAAACCTATGGTTCTCTTTTTAAAAGTTTTATCGAGATGAAAGGACAATGGAATGATGATTTCTTAAGATACGAATTCGGAAATCCTATTTTTCCTATTAAAGAGAAAAAACAAACCTCAACCACAGAAGGATTAATTGATTTTCAAAAAGGTTGGACAACACCTAATTACAAAATAGCTACGGGAGCTTCTCTGCTATGGGATACTGCCAGAAAAGAATCTATTGAGAAAGGAAACTTAATGCACGAGCTTCTTTCAAAAGTGGTTTATCATTCTGATTTGGAATCCGTCTTGAAAAATACTTTGGCAGAAGGTATGCTAACCGATGAGCAGTACAAAATTGTTTTGGAACAGCTTTTAAAATTAATCCAAGATGAAAAAATCAGTGAGTTCTTTTCTGAAAATTATACCTATTTCATCGAAAGAGAGTTTATCGATAAATCAGGAAAATTCTTTCGCCCCGACCGAATTGCATTCAACCCGAAGAGCAAACAAGCTGTAATCATCGATTATAAAACCGGAAAGCCCAACGACAAGCATCATTTACAAATGCGAAACTATGCTCACATTCTATCTGATTTGGGCTGGAAAGTCATCGGAAAATATTTAATCTATTTGGACGAGGAAAAGATAGTAAAGAGTTAAAAATGAGATATTTTTTTCTAATCACTTTTCTTTTATTTGAGTTTAATACATATCTTTGCACCCGCTAAATTTTTCATATTAAAATTAATTTATGCTGAACGTACACGATTTATCCGTTTCATTTCAGGGGGAATATTTATTTGAAAATGTTGCTTTTATGCTCAATGCAGGTGACCGCGTAGGGCTTATCGGAAAAAATGGAGCTGGAAAATCTACAATGTTGAAACTTCTGGCAAAGGAACTCAAACCCGATTCGGGAACTATTGCTACAGACAAGGAGATGAACATCGGTTTTTTAAAACAAGATATTGATTTTGAAAACGGAAGAACGATTCTGGAGGAAGCTTACCAAGCTTTTCAGGAAATAAAACGTTTGGAAGACAAAATAGACCAAATCCATAGCGAAATGGAACTCCGCACAGATTACGAAAGCGAATCCTATCATAACTTGATGGACACACTGAGCGAGATAACACATCGTTATGAAATCATCGGAGGCTATCAATACAAAGGAAATACAGAAAAAGTATTGCTCGGACTTGGTTTTCAACGTTCTGATTTTCAAAAACAGACGGATACATTTTCAGGAGGTTGGCGAATGCGAATTGAACTTGCTAAATTGCTCCTGCAAAACAATGATATTTTATTACTTGACGAGCCTACGAACCATTTGGATATTGAATCCATCATTTGGCTGGAACAATTTTTGACAACTTATGCTGGAGCGGTAGTCATTGTCTCACACGACAAAATGTTTTTGGATAACGTAACGAACCGAACTATTGAAATTTCTGTCGGAAAAATTTACGATTATCCCAAACCTTACTCCAAATTTTTAGAACTTCGTCAGGAAATTCGTGAGCAACAATTAGCTTCGCAGAAAAATCAGGAAAAGAAAATTCAGCAAACAGAAAAACTTATTGAAAAGTTCCGAGCAAAAGCCACAAAAGCTTCAATGGCTCAATCACTTATGAAAAAGTTGGACAAAATCGAACGCATTGAAGTTGATGAGGAGGACAATGCTGTGATGAATGTTCGTTTTCCTGTTTCGATAACTCCAGGTAAAGTAGTTTTGGAAATCCAAAATGCTTCAAAAAATTATGGCGAAAAAGAAGTTTTACAAAATATTGATTTACTGATTGAAAGAGGAAGTAAAATTGCTTTTGTGGGGCAAAATGGACAAGGAAAAACTACTTTAGCCAAAATGATTGTTGATGAAATTCCGTTTGAAGGAAGTATCAGGTTGGGTCACAACGTTCAATTAGGTTACTTTGCTCAAAATCAGGCAGCATATCTGGACGGAGAAGTGAGTGTAGTCGATACGATGTTTCACGCAGCCAACGATAGTAACCGAATGAATATCAGAGATATTTTAGGTTCTTTCCTTTTCCGAGGCGATGATGTCGAAAAAAAGGTAAAAGTTCTTTCAGGAGGAGAACGCAATCGTTTGGCTTTAGCGAAAATGCTACTTTCCGACTTTAACGTTCTGGTAATGGACGAGCCTACGAACCATTTGGATATCAAATCAAAAAATGTATTAAAAAAAGCATTGCAAAACTTTGAGGGAACACTCATCATCGTTTCGCACGACCGTGATTTTCTACAAGGATTAACCGATAAGGTTTACGAATTTAAAAATAAAAACATCAAAGAATACTTAGGGGATATTGATTTTTATTTGGAACAACGAGCTGTCGAAAATTTCCGAGAGATTGAACAAAACAAAGAAGTCGTTTCGGAGGCAAAAAACGTAGAAAAAAAAGAAAAACTATCCTTCGAGCAACAAAAACAACAGAAAACAATACAAAACAAGATTAATAAAATCGAAAATTTGATTACTGACATTGAAAAAGAATTAGAGCAGATGAATTTCCAGATGGGACAAGAAGTTCAAAGTGATGATTTCTATAAAAAGTACGATTTAAAGAAAAAAGAACTTGAAAAATTAATGCAAGAATGGGAAGAATTAATGGGATAAATCAAGGCTTTTCATCAAGGTATGCTGTACGATATCTTGAGGAGTAACGCTTTATCTCTTTTTCATCAAAAATTTTGTAAACCATTAAAAAAATGTACCTTCGCAGTTTAAAACGTTAGAAAAAAGAATGAACCCCAGAAAAATAGCAATATTCTTTATTGGTGTATTATTGGCACTTTTTGCAATTACTTTCATCAGTGGGCAGTACAAAACCTCACAAGGCTCTGTGAAAGAAGGAATTGTATTAGGTAACACAATGATTAAGTACCCAACATCTAATATTTTATTAAAAGACAACTCTCCCAAAAACTCAAAAGCAACTCAAATCATTGAAGAGGTTACAAAAGCCAAAGAAGAGAAAAAAACCACTCCTTCAGTAAAAAAGGATTCAGTTGCAACGTCCTATGAAAAAGAAAATTCAAAGTTAGTAAGCAATACAGAAGGCAAGATTTACTATCCGGAGAATGCTACGGAGTTCATTTCACAATTAAAAGAAAAACTGCAACAACCTAATTGCCATATTATTCATTACGGAGATTCACAGATAGAAGGCGACCGCATTACGGTATATGTCCGCAATCGTTTTCAAGCTCTTTTTGGAGGTGGCGGACCTGGTTTTATTCCTATTAAAATTGCATATACTCAAAATAGTGTAAACATTCAGGCAAGTGCTAATTGGCTTCGGTTTGCGTCATTTGACCGATTTAAAAGAAAGAAAGTCCCACACCAAAAATATGGTCTTTATGCGACTCTTTCTCGTTTCTCGGACTATAATCCAGCTGATACCATTTCTGTTAAAAAAGCCTCTTTCACTATTAAACCTTCCTCAACGGCTTATAATCGTTTGCGAAAGTTCACGAAATTTGGATTACATTACGGGAATTGCTCCCACCCTACTAAAATAATCGTTTATCAGAATGGCAAACTTCTCAAAGAAGATTTCTTAAAGGCAGACGGAAAATATCACAACTTCAGATTGGATTTTGATGAAACTCCACAGGAAATCAAAGTGGAATTGGAAGGCGTCACAAGTCCCGACTTTTACGGCATCACACTCGATGAGGCAAAAGGTGTACGTATGGACAACGTAGCGATGCGAGGCGAAGCAGGAAGGATTTTCACAAGGCTTAATCACGAGAATTTCCAACAAATGTCTGCCGAAAGAAAGCCTGACATCTTTATTTTTCAGTTCGGAGGAAATACTATTCCTTACATTGAGCAAGAAAAACAAATTACCGATTACGTCCGTTCGCTGATACAGAACATCAAATGGGTAAAACGAAGCAACCCAAAGGCTTCCGTGATTGTTATCGGACCGGGAGATATGTCCACTTCCGAAAACGGCAAGATGATTACCTATCCCTTCCTTATTAAGCTCAATGAGGAGATGAAAAACCAATGTGTTAATAATAATATTGCCTTCTGGAGCATTTACGAAGCAATGGGAGGAGAAAACTCAATGGTGGCTTGGGTAGAAAAAGGTATGGCAGCCTCTGACTATGTGCATTTAAAACCAAAAGGAACTCAAATCATTTCGGAATTATTCTTCCAACACTTGCATAACGATATTTTGGCAATTAAATAGATATGGATTTTATTACAAACTTCTTTTCTTTTGATGAAAAAAGTCCTCTGAACTTTGTCCGAATTGATTTTTGGATATTCTTTGCCATTGTATATACTATCTTTTCTTTTATTTATCGAAGAATACGCCTTAGGAATCTTTTCCTACTCTTTGCAAGTATCTATTTTTACTATAAAGCAAGTGGATTATTCGTTTTTCTACTTCTCTTTAGCACCATTACTGATTTCTATTTAGGTAATTTTATTTACCGACAAACACAGCAACAAAAGCGAAAGATTGCGGTAGTTGTCAGCGTTATTATTAATTTAAGTGTTTTGGCCTATTTTAAATACGCATACTTTTTTACAGATACTTACAACGCTCTTTTCAATACAAATCATCAAGTTTTTAATTATCTGGCATATTGGGGAAATGGATTTAACTCGCAGGGATATTTCCGTGCGGATACAATTATTCTCCCAGTAGGTATTTCATTTTACACATTCCAAACGATAAGTTACACAGTCGATATTTATAGAAGAAAAACAGCTCCGCTTAAATCCATTCTTGATTTTGGATTTTACGTGAGCTTTTTTCCTCAATTAGTTGCTGGTCCGATAGTTCGTGCAGAGAATTTTGTTCCTCAAATCATCAGCAAAACTCAAGTCACAACCGATTCCTTTAATAAAGGAACGTTTATGATTCTGAAAGGACTCATAAAGAAGATGATTTTTGCCGATTTCATTGCGATGCACTTCTTAGACCAAGTGTTCGATAACCCTACAATGTTCTCCGGATTCTCCAACATTATGGCTTTGATTGGTTATTCTCTACAAATTTACGGAGACTTTTCGGGCTATACCGATATTGCTATTGGCTTGGCTTTACTTATGGGCTTCCAACTGCCAATCAACTTTAATTCTCCTTACAAAGCTATTAACTGCGGTGATTTCTGGAAACGTTGGCACATTTCTCTTTCCACTTGGCTGAAGGATTATCTGTATATTCCTTTGGGAGGGAATAGAAATAGTTCCGTCGGGACGATTATCATTTCATTAATCTTCATCATAGGAGTAACCGTTGCCATTAATGAGATTTACTTTACGCTTCTTGTTGGTCTCATACTGGTTGTTGTTTCGGGAATGATGTACATAAGCCGAAGCATTGAACGCCACGTTGTAACTAACATCAACATAATGCTAACGATGCTTATCGGAGGGCTTTGGCACGGTGCCTCGTGGAAATACGTCATCTGGGGAGGATTAAACGGGATAGGAATTCTTGTTTACAAGTATTGGAGAAAGATAAGTCCTTATGAAAAATCCACGCACTGGATTGCTACTGCTTGGAAAATAACCTTTACATTTGCTTTTATTACCTTTACAAGAATTTTCTTTCGTGGCAAAGATATGGAATCTATCTCCCAATGGTTCGACCAAGTGAATAACAATATGGGGTGGGATTCCGCTTGGCAAGTACTGACGCATTATCAAGATGTATTCTTCATTATGCTTATCGGATACATCACCCATTGGCTTCCTCAGAAGTGGAAAGAAGCTGTAGAGCATATCTTTTCAGAAAGCCACATTGCCGTAAAAGGTGCTATTGCTGTTGTTGTTATTATCATTTGTTACCAAGCCTATTCAGCTGATTTACATCCTTTCATCTACTTCCAATTTTAGATTTTTATTCTGAAATACGCATTCATTTACAATTATTATCTTTTAAGATATTACAAAAAACAAAAAATCCAAGATTAAACTTTATTCATAATCTTGGATTTTTAATGTTTCTACCTGAACTACCCTTTATCTCTTATCCTCTATCCCATATTTACGCCACATTGATTGTTCATAATCAATTTTTATACGTTTTCTCATCTTTGAGGAACGTTCTTCCATCTGTTTTTGCTTTTGGGTAGCTTCTTCAGTTTTCTTTTTCAGTTCAGCTTTTAAGCTTTCTTGCTCACTATTGAGTTTTTCTACTTCATTTCGTAAGTTTTCTAACTCATCAATAGCTTCTTCTGTAATTCCTGCTGGTAGAGCATCTTTTGATTCTCTAAGTCCATCGATTAACACTTTAACTTGTGCTATCTTTTCCGCATATGATTTTGGCATAATAACTAATTTTAATGATTAAACAATTAATTTATATTACTTTTTATATTTTCAATATGATTTTCTTTTAAAAATATCTTTTCCAAAGTATTTTTCATCTTTCCTAAAGAATTTTCTATCTTTCCTATTCTTTAGGAAAGATTTCCCAAAACAAAATCTATCTTTCCCAAAGCATTATTTATCTTTCCCAACACTTGGGAAATCTTTCCCAAAGGATAAACCATCTCACTTTTATTTTATTCAAGATTAAAAATAGATTTTTATATCAATTCTTGATAATATTTTTCTAATTTTTTAACATCTTTGGCTCTTATTTCAGACCTGTTATCATTTTTATCATTATAAGTAAGCCATTTCATATACAAAGCATTGAATATTTTATGCCCTTTTTCGGTTAAATCCTCATTTTTAAAATAGAATTTTAATATTCTATCATTTTTATCAATCCAGTTTATCTCTAATAATTCCTTCTCATAACAGAATTTAAGAAAAGTGATATGAAAGTTGTAAATTTTCTCAATCACATCAGGATAGTTTTTATAGCTATAAAAATAAGATGAAATATCTACAACAAATTCATCATTAAAATACATATCATCATACACAGCTAATACAATTTCTTTCAATTTTTGTGTATCTTCAAGATTTTCTACCTCAACAAGATTATAATATCCCCAACCAAACGGATTGACGGGAATTGCATCAGGCATTATTTTTTTAAATCTATTAAAAGTAGAAGCATATATCACATAGAATTTCTCTTTGCAAACTATTCCTACACGTTTTCCATTTACTCTGGCAATATATTCCTCAAAGATAGGTTCTAAAGAAAAATTGATTATTTCTTTGCATTGCTTTTCCAAATATTTAGCAAACTTTTTAGTAGTCATAGCGTTCTGTTATTTGTTATACCCAAAATGGTTTTTAGATTAGGATTACTCATTGCACAAATTTATAAAATAGAAAAAACATTCGCCAATCAATTAACTTATAATTAACTAATTAACGAATGTCTTTTTGATATATCCTATAAAATAGATTACAATAATTAAAGTAGAAGTCAGCCTTTTCAGTACAAGAGGCATATTTCCAGCCCTCTAATCACTAACAACTAAATTCCAATCACTCTTGCCTATTTCCTAATACTTCTTTTAAGAAAGCCCAGTGATTACACCATTGTCATCAATATCCATTCCTTCGGCTGCGGGAACACTCGGAAGACCTGGCATACGCATTGTATCTCCTAAAATAGGAATAACAAAACCTGCTCCAGAAGCAAATTCGAATTCGCGTACAGTAACTTCAAAACCAGTAGGACGAGCTAATTTCTTATCATCATCACTCAACGATTTAGGTGTTTTTACCATACAAACAGGCATCTTATCAAAGCCAAGTTTGTTGATGTTTTTCAATTGAGTACGTGCTTTTGAAGTGTAGTTCACATTACTTGCTCCATAAATTTCTTTGGCAATAGTTTCGATTTTCTCTTCGATTGAAATAGTGTGGTCGTACAAAGGTTTGAATTTGCTTTCTCCACTTTCGGCAATCTCTACCACTGCTTGGGCAAGTTCTTTGGTTCCCTCGCCACCTTGTGCAAATCCTTTGGAAACAATAGCTTTAACGCCTTTTTGCTGACATACTTCCTGAATGTACTTGATTTCTTCTTCGCTATCATTCGGGAAATTATTAATCGCCACAACGGCTTTCAAGCCAAACTTCTGAACGTTCTCGATGTGTTTCTCTAAGTTTCCGATACCTTTTTTTACTTTTTCGAGGCTTGGTGTATTGTATTCTTCCTTCAAAGCTCCTCCGTGATGACGCAATGCACGAACTGTAGCAACAATCACCGCAGCATCAGGAGAAATTCCCGCCGAAACGCATTTGATGTCCAAGAATTTTTCAGCTCCTAAATCAGCTCCAAAACCAGCTTCCGTAACGGTGTACTCACTGAGCGACATTCCCATCTTCGTTGCCAGAACTGTGTTCGTTCCTTGTGCGATACTGGCGAAAGGTCCTCCGTGCAAAATAGCAGGATTATTCTCCAAAGTTTGCACCAAATTAGGTTTGATAGCCTCTTTTAAAAGCAAAGCCATCGCTCCCACAACGTTCAAATCACGTGCAAAAACAGCAGAACCATCGAATTTCTTTCCGACGTAAATGTTTCCGATACGGCGTTTCAAATCCGAAAAGTTTTCTGACAAACATAGGATTGCCATAATCTCGGAAGCGGGTGTAATGTTGAATCCGTCCTCTCGGGGAATACCGTTAGCACTTCCGCCCAGCCCGATAACAATTTGGCGAAGAGCTCGGTCGTTCATATCCATCACACGTTTCCAAACAACAGTACGAGGGTCAATTCCGATGGAATGAGTTTTGCTTTGGATATTGTTATCGATAACTGCGGCAAGTAAATTATTGGCTTTTTCGATAGCAGAAAAATCCCCAGTGAAGTGCAAATTGATGTCCTCCATCGGTACCACTTGCGAGTAACCTCCACCAGCAGCTCCGCCCTTAATTCCGAAAACAGGACCTAAGCTAGGCTCTCTTAAAACAGCCACAGCTTGTTTGCCGATTTTGTTAAGACCTTCGGTAAGCCCAATACTGACGGTCGTTTTGCCCTCTCCAGCAGGTGTAGGTGTGATAGCAGTAACTAAAATCAGTTTGTTTTTCTTGATTTTCTCCTTGTCGATGAGCGTGAGTGGCAATTTGGCTTTGTATTTACCATATTGCTCCAAATCGTCTTCGTTAATGTTCAGTTTTTTAGCAATCTCTTTAATGTTTTGCATCTTCGCATTTTGTGCGATTTCTAAATCGGTTGGAAAACTCATATGTTTTATGTTTTAAGTGATTTTAAATTAAATAATCTTATAATTTGAGTTCCAAAGGTACAGATATTTTTTTTAGGAAACAATCTAAAACACAAAATGTTTTTACTATTTAAACTTTCCTATTTTATTCAATTCTGACAAAGCTACATTGTATTCCTCTATGATTTCCTGAAATACTTCCGAAACTGGTTGTATCTTGTTAATCACAGAAGCAATCTGCCCAATTTCAAGTTCTCCCTCAACCAAATCACCTTCGAACATTCCCTTTTTGGTACGTCCTCTACCCAAAAGTGTTTTAAGATTCTCCGGAGAAGCCTCTCCTTTGTAATAAAGTTCTAAAACCTGTTCGTAAAATGGATTTTTAAGCAAACGTACAGGAGCTAATTCTTTTAAAGTAAGCATCGTATCTCCTTCATTTGTCTCTAAAACACGTTTTTTGAAATTGATGTGAGAAGAAGCCTCCTCAGTTGCCACAAAACGACTCCCTATCTGCACACCTTCTGCTCCCAATGCCATTGCGGCAAGTAATCCTCTTCCTGTGGCAATTCCTCCTGCAGCAATTAAAGGAATGCTAACATTTTGTTTTACAGAAGGAATTAATGCCATAGTTGTTGTTTCTTCTCTTCCATTATGCCCACCAGCTTCAAATCCTTCTGCTACAATAGCATCTACTCCGGCATTTTGTGCTTTTAGGGCGAACTTGGAACTACTTACCACGTGAGCAACTTTTATGCTTTCTTTCTGCAAAATAGATGTCCAGATATTAGGATTTCCCGCCGAAGTAAAAACGATTTTCACTCCTTCCTCAATAATAATTTCCATTAACTTATCAATATCTGGATACATAATAGGAATATTGACCCCAAAAGGTTTATCAGTTGCTTTTCTGCATTTCTGAATATGTTCTCGAAGCACTTCAGGATACATTGACCCCGCTCCGAGCAATCCTAATCCTCCAGCATTACTAACTGCCGAAACTAATCGCCAACCACTTGCCCAAACCATTCCTCCTTGAATGATAGGATACTTTATACCAAAAAGTTCTGTTATTCTTGTTTTCATAATGATATGTAAAGAAAAAAACTCAAAACTAAAAGTTTTGTAACTTCTGGTTTTGAGTTTTTGTATTTTTAAAATTATTTATCAAGGTAACTTAAAACATTCTCGTAAATTCTTTTTTCTATATTTGAAGTATCTGCTTTAATGAATTTTTCTCCGATAATATTCTCATAAAGTTCAATATATCTTTCAGAAACAGATTCCACATAAGCATCGGTCATCTCTGGGACTTTTTGCCCTTCTTTACCTTGAAATCCATTCGATATAAGCCACTGCCGAACAAACTCCTTGGAGAGTTGTTTTTGAGGCTCTCCTTTTTCTTGGCGTTCTTCATAGCCTTCTTTATAAAAATAACGAGACGAGTCAGGAGTATGGATTTCATCAATCAGAACTATTTTCCCATCTTTTGTCTTCCCAAATTCATATTTAGTATCTACTAAAATGAGCCCTCGTTTGGCTGCAATTTCTGTTCCCCTTGCAAAAAGAGCATACGTGTATTTTTCCAAAAGAGCATAATCCTCAGCAGTTACTATCCCTTTATTTATGATTTCTTCTTTGGATATATCCTCATCGTGCAAACCATTATCAGCTTTGGTTGCAGGAGTTATAATAGGGTGTTGAGGAAATATATCATTCTCTCTCAACCCTTCAGGAAGTGGCACACCACATAAAACTCTTTTCCCTGCTTTATATTCACGTGCCGAATGACCAGCCAAATAACCACGTATTACCATTTCAACTTTAAAAGGTTCACACAAATGCCCTATCGCTACATTGGGGTCGGGAGTTGCAGTTAACCAGTTTGGAACAATATCTTCCGTTTGTCGCATAAATTTAGTAGCTATCTGATTTAAAATCTGCCCCTTATACGGAATTCCTTTAGGCATTACTACATCAAAAGCCGACAATCGGTCAGTAGCAATCATCACCAATAAATCGTTATCCAAATGATAGACATCTCTTACTTTCCCTTTATAAACAGATTTCTGTTTTGGAAACTTAAAGTTTGTGGTTGTAATTGTATTAGCCATATTTATCTGATATTCAATTTTTTTATTTTAAAACTAAAAGTTTGATGTTTTAACAGAGATAGAACTATATAATTTCACGATTCATTTTTATAAAAAAAAACAACCCTAAATGGTTGTCAAATTTCTGTAAAATGATTTGCAAATATCATTATAGTTTTTAGATATACTTACTTAATTCCAAAGAAATCACATCGCTATCGTGAAAGCCCTCACCTCTCCAAACAAGTTCACGATTATTGTAAATAACAAGAGTAGGCAATCCATTAATTTTCAAAGCCTTAGTAAGTTCTTTATTTTTATCAACGTCTATTTTAACAACCTTCACACGATTTCCCATCATTGAAAGTATTTCTCTCAAAACAGCGTTCATATGCATTGAAGCCTCGTGCCAATCCGCAAAAAAGCAGATAAGTACAGGGACTTTTACATCAATTACATTGCCAAATTTTTCCATAAAATTCTTCTCTCAGTTAAAACAGGACAAATATACAAATTCTGAGAAACATACATTATTTTTTAATAAAATTTTATATTTTTCCGCCCCAAAGCTTTTCTTTTGTAAAAAAAATCTAAAACTTAAAATATCCAAACAATTCTTAAATTTAACCATCTGAAAACAAAAAACAATAATCTGAAAATAAAACAATTAAACAACCAAAATAGACATAGAAAAAGAAAATGTAATTGTGTTAAAAACACGTTTTTTGAACAACATAATTATTTTTTTTGTAGGTTTGCCTTTGCGTATAAAACTAAAATATGATTATTATGCGAAAAGTACTACACGTTATAGGGAACAAAAATGCTTCTGAAACGCTAAAAAAAATAGATACTACTTCAGAAGTAATTACTTGGAATGAAATGCTTTGCGAGGGAAAAACCTCCATAGATGTTGGAAGTGAAAATTTTTGGAAAAATCGTTATAATTTCTTCAAGAATGAGTACAATACTGGGAAATCTTCTTTTATTGAAAGTGTACTGAAAGAATACAGAAATTTATGCAATCAAAAGACACAAGATGAGGCCGTTTTATGGTTTGGCGAGGATTTACAAAGCCAGATAAATATGATTGCAGTAATAAGTTGGCTGAAAAAATATCGAGAGAACATACAAATTTCGTGGATAAGCCAAATCACAAACAATCCAACGCAGAAAGAATTGAGAACAAGTTACCAAAACCGAGTTCTCTTCAATCAAGATGATGTTGAATATGCCGACTACATATGGCAGCTTTATTGCAGTGAATCCCCAATTCAACTGGAAAACCACATCAGAAATACAAACACGAACCTTACTGCCCTTGCCCCAATTCTCCAAATTCACCTAAAGAGATTCCCCTCAGTTAGAAATGGGTTGAACCTTGTTGAAAATGATATTCTTACCCAAGCTTCTTCTTTCAAAGGAAACAAAGATGCATTTGTTAATCACTTAATTAAAACGGAGCCTTCTTTAGGTTATTCTACCTTGCAATACGAAGCAATCATTGAAAAACTAAAACCTTTATTCGCCTCTCTAAATCCGTTGAAGATAAACTTACAAGGAAACGACGTCTTAAAAAATGATATGAATATGTATCCACTTTTAAGAAACGAAAATGAATATTTGGGTGGAGCTTTAAAATATGACTTTTTGTACTACGAAACTTCAGGCAAACTTCTAAAATTATAGATATCATCAACACTAATATTTTGAAAGATATGATTCAAGAATCTGAGCTAATCCTAAACCCAGACGGCAGTATTTATCATTTAAATCTCAAGCCCGAACAAGTGGCGACCACGATTATATTAGTAGGTGACCAGAACCGAGTGGCACGTATCAGTTCTCATTTCGAGACGATAGAACACCAAGTTCAGAAACGCGAATTCTGTACGCATACGGGTACTTACAAAGGCAAACGCCTCAGTGTTATTTCAACTGGAATTGGTCCTGATAATATTGACATTGTTATCAATGAATTAGATGCTCTTTTCAATATCGATTTGAAAACAAGACAACCGAAAAAGCATCTCACAAGCCTGAATTTCATTCGTTTTGGAACTTCTGGCTCCCTACAAGCTGATATTCCTGTAGATAGTTTCGTGCTATCATCGTTTGGGTTGGGTATGGACAATATGATGCATTCCTACCTTGACCTTAGTAAGATAAGCGAAAAAGAACTTGAAGATGCCTTCATCGAACACACACAATGGAATACCAACAAAGGGCGACCTTACATCGTAAGTTGTGGACAGGAACTCAAAGAGAAATTACTCTCCCAAGAAGTATTTGAAGGAATTACAGGTACAGCTCCAGGTTTCTATGGTCCGCAAGGGCGAGTTCTCCGGTTGGCTGTTCAGGATACAAACTTGAATGACAAATTACACAACTTTGGCCACAATGATTTGCGAGTAACGAACTTGGAAATGGAAACATCTGCCATCTACGGATTATCAAAACTCTTGGGGCATCAAGCAGTTTCCCTCAATGTAATCATTGCCAACCGAGCCAATGGTACGTTCACTAAGGACACAAAACAAGCGGTTGAAAAACTAATTGTTTTCGGGTTGAACCAAATTGCAAAGAACGTATAAACTATGTCGGCTATTCCTCTAACGGGTCAGGAGTTACATAACTTAGCTATGAATATCGTGGGCGAAGCTCTGCGAGACGAATTGCATTGGGAATTTCTGCTGGTTAATAGCCAGTTGAAGAAAGACCCACAATTTGTTTGTGTCGACAAGAACAAACAGAAGCATTTCATCATTGTAAGAGCTGTCCCTTACGGAGACGATCCTGATGAATACGACCCTGCTTTGATGCAAATCGTAAAGAAACACGCCAACACACATAGTGCCAAAACCTATTTTGCTGGGGTGGGGCTGGTTAATATTGAGAATGAGCAATATCCTATCTACAAGAACAAACCCTACCGAGTAAATTTCAAAGGACTTTTGGAAATCCTCTAACCCTTTTATAAATTACGCCATCTATCTTCAGATGAAAAAAATACTATTATATGCTATGCTTATAGCAGTTGCTTCCTGCGTTTCTCCTACCGAGAAAATACAAATCATCAGAGGAGAAGCTCAGGGAAGTACTTACGGAATTAAATACATTTCAAACAGCGACAAAGACTTACAACAATCGGTTGATTCTATTCTGGAGGTAATCGATTTATCAATGTCCACCTATCGTCCTGAATCCATCATCTCAAAAATCAATCGAGGAGAACGTGTACAGATTGACAATCACTTCGAAAATGTTTTTAAAGCATCTCAAACCATTTGGAAACAAAGTGATGGAGTGTTTGACCCTACCGTTGGGATTTTGGTGAACGCTTGGGGATTTGGAGCCAACAAAAACCAAAACAATCTCACACAAACACAGATTGATAGTTTGAAAAACTTCGTTGGGTTTAACAAAGTTCAGCTTACTGATGAGAAGTTTATCGAAAAAGAGAACCCAGCTATTTTCTTTGATTTCAACGCCATTGCTCAAGGTTACACAGTTGATGTAATTGCTGACTTCCTCAAATCAAAAGGCATTACAAACTTTGTTGTAGAAGTGGGAGGCGAAATATATTTGAGTGGAAAAAACACTATTGACGACAAGAAATGGACTATCGGGATTGAAGACCCAACCTTGCCTTCGGACAAACGAGAGCTAATGACCACAGTTCAGTTCGAGAATCAAGGATTGGCAACTTCAGGAAACTATCGCAAAATAAGAACCGATAGCCTTACGGGTGAGAAATTCGTCCACTCTATCAATCCAAAAACAGGATTAGCCAAACAGAGCAATTTACTAAGTGCCACCGTAATTACCGATTCAGCGATGTATGCCGATGGATATGCTACAATGTTTATGGTTTTAGGGACAGAAGCAAGTAAAGCGTTTTTGGAAAATCACCCTGAATTGAACGTATTACTCATCTACAATAACGAAAACAACGAAGTACTGACCTTTGCAACAAAAGGATTTCAAGATTTACAAAATTAATTCACATTTTTTCAGTTAATACTATGAAGATAGGCATTATAGGGGCTATGGAGCTTGAAATAAATACGTTAAAAAAAGAATTAACGAACATAAAAACAACCCAAATTAGCTCCTTTTCATTTTACGAGGGATTGATAAACAATGTTTCTGTGGTCGTTTTGCTATCAGGGATAGGAAAAGTAAGTGCTGCTGTGGCTACTACGTTGCTTATTGAGCATTTTCAACCTGATGTTATCATCAACACGGGAACAGCGGGTGGATTAGGAACTTCATCTGTACACGATATTATTTTAGCCACCGAAGTACGTCATCACGATGTGGACGTTACAGCTTTTGGGTACGAAATTGGGCAACAAGCTCAGATGCCTCCTGCCTATTTGCCCGATACTAAATGGTTTTCCATAGCAAAAGAAGTTGCAGGAAAGCATAGCAATCAGTTACATTGCGGATTGGTTGTCAGTGGCGATGCTTTCATTTCCGACCCTGCTCGATTGAAACAGATTGAGGCTTTCTTCCCTCAAGCATTAGCCGTTGAAATGGAAGCGGCAGCAATTGCACAAACTTGTCATCTTCTCAAAACGCCATTTATTATGCTTCGTGCTATTTCGGACAAGGCTGGAGAAGGAAACGCCATTTCCTATGAAAAATTTGTGGTAGAAGCAGGAAAATTATCCGCAGAAATTAATATTGATATTATCAAACATATAGCAAACTAATTTTTTCAAAATTATACATCATTAAAAATTATCAGTTCAAGAGAGAAATATTTAAAATTCTATCATCTTGAACCATATAATAAAAAACCTGTTCCTTGATTAAGAAACAGGTTTTTTATTTGTGTTTTCTATTTTTTAGAAATGAATATCTTATATTAATTTACTGCATTACTACTTGAAAAAATCTTCTCTTGTAAATGTGAAAGGCAAAACTTGATTATCTCTTAGAACTTCTATTGTTATAGTATCCAATTTATAATTGTTTAAGAATAGATTGCATAACTCTTCTTGCGACATTTTATCTATTTTTTGCCCATTTATACTTACGATAACTTCTCCCAAACGGAGAGGATGATTTTCTGTTTTTAAAATAGATGAAACAATGAATTTATTATCTGAATAACCAGGTGAGAAAGAAAAAATTTTCTTTGTATTGGGTCTATCAAGTTCTTTGAAATATATTTTTTTATGTTTCCAGTCTAAAATGTAGTCAAAATGTTCTAAATAATCATTGCCAATAAGATTACTAGAACCTGTAGAAACTAATTCACCATTGAAAGAATGGTCAGATATTTCAAGTTGTTCAGGTTTAAAATAGTATATATATTTATTCTTTTTATCTTTTCCATAAATCCCTACAGAATTATGCCCCTCGAAAGTAATAATAGGTGATTTGATACTATCTTTTACTTCATCAACAAATTTTTTAGTTATATCTATATATGAATTAGCTCCAGTATCAAATACAAAACCCATTTTTTTACCATAAAAGTTTGAAATTAGTATAGGTCTGTATTGTTTATCTTCAATAAAGTCCCATTCTTTATCAAATCCTATTTTATCTAAAAGAGAAAAGTCCTTTGTAAATTCAATAACCTTTTCTTGATTATTAACCTTAACAAACAAATCTTTGATATGATTAGACCCAATAACTCCATCAATCTTTGTACATTTAAATTCAAAAGAATCAAAATTAATTACAACGCAACCTACATTTTTCATCAAAATACTACCCATTTTTAACTGCGGGAGTATAGTTATCATTTCTTCTTTTTCGTTCCCTTGTGAATCATATATATTATAAATACTTTTTGATTTTAGTTGAAGTTCTTTATATAAATCGAAGCTAATACAAGTCATAGCTCCGGTATCAAATAAAAAATTATACTCTTTTCCATTTATTTCTACTTTTACAAAAGGTAATTTTGTCTTAATATCAATTGGAACTTTCATTATATTTTCAGTAATGATTACTTCTCCTTTTTTCAATATCTTTACAGGAGATTTACAACTAAAATTTATACATAAAATAGCTACTAAAAAAATATAAGATATACTTTTACTTCTCATACTTAATTCTTTACATTATTGTTTAGTTTTTATATAATTGTAAATATAATAAAAAAATAAATAAAGACTTTAGTTAGTAATGTGATAATACTTAAATGATTATTATGCACACAAAAATCACTTACTAAAGTCTTTAAACAAAAGATAAAGTCCAAATCTACAATTAATAATTTAATTAGAATATTTTATTCGGTTTTGTTTTTATCTTTTTTTGAAGTCATTTTAGCTACGTTCCGTCTGGCGATAATCATATCATCAAAGTATTTACGACCATTATTAACAACACCAAGTAATTTTACAAAAAATTCATCATCACGCACACGAGCTAAAATATAGATATAATCCGACAAATCTTTATAAATAGTAGTAATTTCTTTTCTGAGTTCCTTTACATTATAAGTAGGTTTTTTCAATAATTGAGAAGAACGATTAGCAAATAGTTCATTAAAATGACGATTTGCTTCTGACAGATTTGTAATAAATTTAGCCAAAGATAATTCTTTAACCTGATTTTTATATTCTTCATTTTGTAGTCTCTCTGTGAGATTTGCAAAACGATATGTTACTTGCTCATATCCTTCATTTTCTACGCCCTTATATTCTGCAAGGAGCAAATTTATACTTGTGTATGCATCTTTTTCCTTTTGATTACTTGAATACTTATATGCATTTAATGCCGACTTAAATGATTTTAAAGAAAACTTACGTTCTTTATGAGCTTGTAATATTTTGGTAGAGTCAGCATTACCACGAACTTGGTCTATTGTTTCATCAAAGATAGGTTTTTTAGTTTTAATTTCTTCAAACAATCTTTTAAAATCAGCATCTGTTTCTATATCCAATCCCGATTTTTCAAAATCCTCAAAAAAACGAACTAACAATTGTGCAAACTCTGCATTTTTTAAACTGGGAAGATGAATGGTTATTAACTTTAAATTTTTCATAGTAAGTTATTTTTTTATAGTTATACTCAATCGATTTATATTTTACAATTTTTCAAAATAAGATATTATCAATATTTTCATTATGCATATAAAAATAGTTTGTTTTATCAACCATCAATTCTATTTTATATAAAATACAAAGCAGGAAAATAAAAACTATTTTAAAACAAATACATCTCACTTTGAAAAATTATACACAAAAATTTATTTTAAAAATCTTCTTTTATAATTAACTAAATAATAATAAAATCAATAAAAACAAAGAAAAGAAAAATTAAAAAAAATACAATTTATATTTTCTCGATATGAGATTTCATCTACACAACTCATTTTTCATCTACCCAATTTGAGAAAATCATTTCATAGTATTAATTTCATTATCACATCAAAAAATAATCATCTTAATTTTCAGAATATTTTTTCTATAGTATAGAAAATATGCTTCTAAATATGTTATTCTTTTATAAAAATAAATCTTTGCCAAAATAGTTTTCTGACAAAGATTTATTATTTGAGATTTCTTAACCTAAAAATGGATAACGATAATCTACAGGCGGAACAAAGGTTTCTTTAATCAATCGAGGAGAAACCCAACGCAATAAGTTTTGAGCTGAACCTGCTTTATCATTAGTTCCTGATGCTCTAGCTCCACCAAAAGGTTGTTGCCCTACCACAGCTCCAGTTGGCTTGTCATTGATATAGAAGTTACCAGCTGCATCTTCCAACGCCTTGATTGCTTGGTTAAGAGCATATCTATCTTGTGAGAAAACAGCCCCTGTAAGTGCATACTCCGAAGTTTCATCTACTAATTTGAGTGTTTCTTCCCATTGGTTGTCGTCATATACATATACTGTAACCACCGGACCAAAAAGCTCCGTTTCCATTGTTGTATATTTCGGATTTGTAGTTACAATAACGGTAGGTTCAATAAAGTATCCTTTCGATTTATCGTAGTTACCCCCAACAAACACTTCAGCGTCCTTGTCTTTTTTCGCTTGGTCAATATACTTAACTAATTTATCGAACGAACTTTCGTGAATCACAGCAGTAATAAAGTTTTCCATATCCTCTGGTGACCCCATTTTGAAAGATTGTACATCTTCTTTAACAAAATTCAAAATTTCATCAGCTTTCGATTTGGGAAGATATACCCGCGATGCTGCTGAACATTTTTGTCCTTGAAACTCGAATGCCCCACGCGTGATTGCCGTTGCCACTTGTTTAGAAATTGCCGATGGATGTGCAACGATGAAATCTTTACCTCCAGTTTCGCCTACTATTTTCGGATAGGTCTTGTAATTATGTATGTTATTGCCTATTTTTTTCCAGATATCTTGGAACACACCTGTTGACCCTGTAAAATGAATTCCAGCGAAATAAGGACTTGCTAACAATGTTTCGGTTATCATTGTAGCGTCGCCGTTAATAAAGTTGATTACCCCGTCGGGAAGTCCAGCCTCTTTAAAAATTTCCATAATTACATTGGCTGAAAATACTTGGGCGTTACTTGGCTTCCAAATTACTACGTTCCCCATCAGAGCGGCACTAGCTGGTAAATTTCCTGAGATGGCTGTAAAGTTGAAAGGCGTAACTGCATATACAAATCCTTCTAAAGGACGATATTCTACTCTATTCCAAATTCCTTCTGATGATATTGGTTGGTCGTTGTAGATATTTGCCATAAATTCTATGTTGAACCGAAGAAAGTCGATAAGTTCACAAGCCGAGTCAATTTCCGCCTGATGAATTGTTTTGGATTGTGCAATCATTGTAGCGGCATTGATTTTCGCTCGATAAGGTCCCGCGATGAGTTCAGCTGCTTTCAAAAAAATGGACGCTCTCTCTTGCCAAGGAAGTGCCGCCCATTTCTTACGGGCCTCCAAAGCAGTTGCAATTGCTTTCTCCACGTGTTGTTTTTCCGCAAGATGATATGTTCCTACCACGTGTTGATGGTCGTGCGGAGCAATCATATTTTTAGTTTTCCCTGTTTTGATTTGGTCTGCCCCGATATACAAAGGAACATCTACGGAATTGTTCCAGAGTTCTTTATATGCTTTCAGAACTGCCTCTCTTTCAGGTGTTCCTTTGGCATATGATTTTACAGGCTCGTTCACAGCCTTTGGCACTTTAAAAAATCCTTTTCCCATTGTTACTACTATTTTAAATTGATGAAATTACGTAAAAGTAATCAAATGTTTTCTTTCACGTTTTTATTTGTTTCGGCTAAGTTAAGAAAAAAACACAAACCGCAAAAAAAAGAAACATTGTTTTTGAATTTATCTGTTTTTTAACCATATAAAAAAAGAGATAATTTGTGAAAAATCGTTTAAGAAAACCCTAAAATGCGTCTTAATCTTCTGTATTTTCCAGACAAAAACTAATTTCTCTTTGTTTCATTCTGAAAAATAAATAGTAATTTTGCAGAAAAATTTTTGTGAAAACGAATCCTATTCTTCAAAAGACCTCTGAAAATATATCATATACCGAATTGCTTTCAAAAATAAACGAAGGCGAACGTTGTTTAACTATCAATCATTTATCAGGAGCTTCATTATCATTTGTCATTACCAATCTTTTCCGAAATACGAAACGAAATTTGTTTGTGATGCTTTCGGATAAAGAAGAAGCAGCCTATTTTCTGAATGATTTGGAAAGCCTGTTGAGCGATGAACACGTAATATTTTTCCCCGACAGCTACCGCCGTCCGTATCAGATTGAAGACACGGATAACGCCAATGTATTGCTTCGTGCCGAAGTGTTAAACCGATTGGGTTCACATCAAACGCCTTTGATTGTGGTGAGTTATCCTGAGGCTCTTTTTGAAAAGGTAATTACTCGCAAACAACTCGAAAAGAACACCTTAAAAATAAAAAAAGGAGACTCTTTATCTTTGGATTTCCTCAATGAAATGCTTTTTACTTACAATTTCAACCGAACAGATTTCGTCACCGAACCTGGGGAGTTTTCAGTTCGTGGTGGTATTGTTGATGTTTTTTCTTTCTCGAACAACGAACCTTACCGCATTGAGTTTTTCGGCAATGAAATCGAAAGTATCCGAACTTTTGATGTTGAAACACAGCTTTCTACACAACAATTATCAAAAATTACGATTATCCCAAACATCGAAAATAAGGAAAATGAAGAAGTAAGGCAGTCCATTTTGGAATACATTTCGGGAGAAACGCTTTTCATCGCCAAGGATATTGATAGTTTTCCTCAAAAAATCGATAAATTATTTAATAAATCCGTTGAAATTTACGAAAAACTATCGAACGAAGTCAAACATATCGCTCCCGAAGTACTTTTCTGTCAAAGTAATGAACTTTTGGAACGTATCGGCTCTTTTCAATCTATTTTCACAGGAGCGAACTCATTATTTTCTTCAGAAAAAATCGTTTTTAGAACTAATCCACAACCTGCATTCAATAAGCAATTTGAACTATTAATCAGCTATTTAAACGAGAAACACGAAGAAGGTTTTACCAATTACATTATTTGTTCCACCGAGCAACAAGCAAAGCGTTTTGATGATATTTTCAAAGAAATGGAACAAAAAGTGCATTATCAAACCGCCATTTTATCGCTACACAGCGGGTTTGTGGATTCGGACAATAAAATCAACGTCTTTACCGACCATCAGATTTTTGAACGTTATCATAAGTTCCACCTAAAAAATGGATATGCTAAAAAACAAGCCATTACGCTTAAAGAGCTCACTCAACTTACTGTTGGTGATTATGTTACGCATATCGACCACGGCATCGGGAAGTTTGCAGGATTACAAAAAATTGAAGTAGAAGGCAAAATGCAGGAAGCCATCAAACTTATCTATGGCGACCGCGATGTACTTTTTGTCAGCATTCATTCCCTACATAAAATTACGAAATACAACGGCAAAGACGGCAAACCTCCGAAGATTTACAAACTAGGTTCGGGAGCGTGGAAGGCCCTGAAAAAGAAGACAAAAGCTCGGGTTAAAGAAATCGCCTTCAACCTTATTCAATTGTATGCCAAACGGAAAGAATCTAGCGGTTTTGCCTTTGCTCACGACAGTTATCTGCAAAACGAATTGGAAGCCTCTTTTCTTTACGAAGATACGCCCGACCAAAGCAAAGCTACTGCCGAAGTCAAAGCCGATATGAAAAGTCCGAAACCAATGGATAGGCTCGTTTGTGGCGATGTTGGCTTTGGAAAAACAGAAGTTGCCATTCGGGCAGCCTTTAAAGCGGTTGATAACGGAAAACAAGTAGCCGTTTTGGTACCTACAACCATTTTGGCATTTCAACATTATCAGACATTTAGCAGCAGAATGAAAGATTTTCCGGTGAGGATTGATTACTTAAATCGATTCCGAACGGCAAAAGAGAAAAAAAACATTCTGGAAGAACTCGCCAAAGGTTCGCTGGACATCATCATAGGAACACATCAAATTGTAAATGAAAGTGTTAAATACAAAGATTTAGGACTTCTAATCGTTGATGAAGAGCAAAAATTTGGTGTGGGTGTGAAAGACAAACTCAAAACGCTGAAAGAAAACCTTGACGTACTGACACTTACGGCAACTCCAATTCCAAGAACATTGCAATTCAGTTTGATGGCAGCAAGGGATTTGTCAGTAATCAATACACCTCCACCAAATCGATATCCTATTGATAGTCAAGTTATCCATTTCAATGAAGAAATTATCCGTGATGCCGTTGCTTACGAAATTCAGCGAGGCGGACAGGTATTTTTCATCAATAATCGAGTGGAAAATATCCGTGAAGTGGCAGGAATGCTACAACGACTCGTTCCTGATGCCAAAATAGCCGTAGGTCACGGGCAAATGGACGGCAAAAAACTCGAGGAAACAATGCTTGCCTTTATGGACGGAGCTTATGACGTTTTGGTAGCAACGACCATCATCGAGAGTGGTTTAGATGTGCCTAATGCCAACACGATTTTCATCAATAACGCTCATAATTTTGGCTTGTCCGACCTACATCAAATGCGTGGACGTGTGGGACGAAGCAACAAAAAAGCCTTCTGTTATTTCATCACACCTCCGTTTGTAGCGATGAGCGATGATGCTCGTAAACGAATACAAGCCATTGCTCAATTTTCGGACTTAGGAAGCGGGTTCAATATTGCGATGAAGGATTTGGAAATACGAGGAGCGGGTGATTTGCTCGGTGGAGAACAAAGTGGTTTCATTAACGAAATCGGATTTGAAACCTATCAGAAAATTTTGCAAGAAGCCATCGTAGAGCTGAAAGAAAACGAGTTTTCGGAATTGTATCAAACGAAGGAAGAAGACAAATCATATCTAAATGACACACAAATTGATAGTGATTTTGAGCTTTTATTTCCAGATACTTACGTAAACCGAGTTGCGGAACGATTAAACCTTTACAACGAGCTAAGTAACATCAGTTCGGAAGCCGATTTACTAACCTACGAAAAGAATCTGATTGACCGTTTTGGGCAATTGCCTCCTCAGGCTGTCGATTTACTCAATAGCGTACGTCTGAAATGGTTTGCAACCAAAATGGGAATCGAAAAATTAGTAATGAAAAACGGAAAAATGACAGGATATTTTATTTCCGACCAAGAAAGTCCGTTTTATCAAAGTTCTCGTTTTCAAAAAGTATTGCAATTTGTGCAATGCCACCCCGACCGATGCAAAATGCAAGAAAAAGAAACCCGCAACGGACTACGGTTGTTGCTTATCTTTGAAGGTATAACCTCAATAGATAAAGCTTTAAATATTATGCGATTACTTGAAAAATAAAATTCATAAATAAATGATAAACTCAACTACGAAAGTAATTAGTTGATTAAAAAATTGTTTTTTACATATTTCTGTTTTAACTTTGCAAACCAGAGAATATTAAAGAATTTGCAATGAATAACATAAGTAATTTGGTGGAGTTACTTGAGGAAAAAGCGACTTCTTTGAAAGAAAAAGTAGATGAACTAAAATCTGAAAATCAAAAACTTAACCAAACAATAGAAATTCTTACCAAAGAAAAAGAAAATTTAGAAAGGGAAGTTTTAGTTTGGAAAGAAAAAAATGAAGCCGCAAAAATTGCAAATAGTATTCTTGGCAGTAATGAAGATAAAGCAAAGGCGAAATTAAAAATAAACTCTTTAATTCGCGAGATTGATACTTGTATCGCTCAGCTTTCAAAATAGTTTCAATAATGAATGATACCTTGAAAATAAAGCTTTCTATAGCTGACAGAGTTTATCCGTTGGTTATTGAGCCTCAACAAGAAGAAGGATTCAGAAAAGCTGCAAAGGAGATTAATGAGATGATTCATAATTTTGAACGAAACTATGAGTTGAAAGATAAAAGAGACGCTTTGGCAATGTGTACCATTGTTTTAGCAACAAAAATTGAGCAAACTAAGATTGATGAAAATAACCAAGATTTAACAATCAAAGAAAAATTGGAAAATATTAGTAGAATAATGGATTCCATTATTTAAATAAAATAAGTTCTTTAGAATAGCAAAGTTACTGCCTACATTGATTGCACTTTTTAGTAAACTCAACATTTACAACCTAATAAAGGGTAAGTGGAGTTGTTAAAGCGAGCCGTCCTAGAACGGATACTTGACCAACTCAGTAGCCCTAAACCTGTTTTTAGGAGTTTACAAAACTCTTATCAATGTAGGCTTTTTTTATATATAATTTTTTATTAACAAATGACAACGACACTTATATTAGGAATTGTTATTGCGGCCATCTTCGGATTAGTTATCGGGTTTGCAATTGCAAAAGTATTAGAAAAGAAAAATGCTTCAAAAATTATTTCAAATGCTCAAACAGAAGCCTCTACACTACTGAAAGACGCTAAAAATGAAGCTGAAAACATCAAAAAAGATAAAATTTTACAGGCAAAAGAGAAATTCTTAGAACTGAAATCTGAACACGAAAAAGTAATTGCGAGTAAAGACAAGAAAATGGCAGAAGCCGAAAAACGCATTCGTGATAAAGAATCACAAGTTTCTAACGAATTAGCTCAAAACAAACGTCTTAAAGAAGAGTTAGACAACAAAAACAAAGATGTTGAACAACGCTTACAAAACATTGACAAAAAACAAGAAGAAATTGAGCGTTTGCACAAAAACCAAGTAAAACAGTTAGAACTTATCTCTGGACTTTCAGCAGAGGAAGCAAAAACACAACTTACAGATTCACTAAAAAGTGAAGCTCAAGCCGATGCAATGGCTTACATTCAAAGTACCATAGAAGAGGCTAAATTAACCGCTCGACAAGAAGCTAAAAAAATAATTATCAACACCATACAAAGAATAGGAACAGAAGAAGCAATTGACAATTGTGTTTCTGTTTTCAACTTAGAATCAGATGATATAAAAGGACGCATCATTGGGCGTGAAGGTCGAAATATTCGTGCTTTGGAGGCGGCGACTGGTGTTGAAATTATTGTAGATGACACCCCCGAAGCTATTATTTTATCTTGTTTTGATGCTGTCCGCAGAGAAATCGCACGACTTTCACTACATAAATTGGTTACAGACGGACGCATTCACCCTGCTCGTATTGAAGAAGTTGTTGAAAAAACAACTAAACAAATTGAAGACGAAATAGTAGAAATTGGTAAACGTACTGTGATTGACTTAGGAATACACGGACTACACCCAGAACTTGTTAAATGTGTTGGACGTATGAAATATCGCTCCTCATATGGACAAAATCTGCTCCAACACTCACGTGAAGTAGCAAAGTTATGTGGACTGATGGCTGCTGAATTAGGATTAAACGTAAAACTTGCAAAACGCGCTGGGTTGTTGCACGATATTGGTAAGGTTCCACATGTTGAAACTGAAGTACCTCACGCTATATTAGGTATGGAATGGGCTGAAAAATATGGAGAAAAACCTGAAGTTTGTAATGCTATTGGAGCTCACCACGACGAAATTGAAATGACTTCACTACTTTCACCTATCGTTCAAGTTTGTGATGCTATTAGTGGAGCAAGACCGGGAGCTCGTCGCCAAGTATTAGATTCATACATTCAACGTTTGAAAGATTTGGAAGACGCTGCTTTTTCTTTCCAAGGAGTTAAAAAGGCATATGCTATTCAAGCCGGACGTGAATTACGTGTAATTGTTGAAAGTGAGAAAGTTAGCGACGATAAAGCTGCTGAATTGTCATTCAATCTTTCACAAAAAATCCAAACAGATATGACTTACCCAGGACAGGTAAAAATCACTGTTATTAGAGAAACAAGAGCCGTAAATATTGCTAAATAAGTTTTGTTTTCATAGTTATTAAAGCGGAAAACAGCCTGTTTTTTTTATAAGAAATGGGCTGTTTTACTTTCAAATCAACTAATAGCCTCAGATATCAAATAAGCTCCAGTCCATGCATTTTGAAAGTTAAATCCGCCTGTGATAGCATCAACATCAATCACTTCTCCTGCCAAGTACAAATCTTTCAAAAACTTACTTTCAAATGTTTTAAAATTTATTTCAGAGAGTAAAACACCTCCTGCTGTTACGAACTCTTCTTTAAAAACAGATTTTCCGTCAATCATAAACCTTGAACAAGTCAGTGTTTCCGCTAAAACACGAAGTTGTACCTTACTTAAATCTGACCAAAGCTCATTGGGAGAAACCCCTGATTTCTGTAACAAATTACCCCACAATCGTTTAGGAAGTTGAAATAATGGTGTATTTTGCAACATTTTTCGAGCTTGTTTTTCTTTAGTTTCTTGTAAAACAAGCAAAGTTTCCTCCTGATTAAGAGTTTCTTCACCTTGAACGAGCCAATTTACCTCCAAAATGCACTGATAATTTTGTTCTGCCAATATTCTTGCTCCCCAAGCAGACAATTTCAATATCGCAGGGCCGCTAAATCCCCAATGAGTGATAAGAACGGGAGATATATTTTTAATTTTCAAACTTTTATTTTCCCTATCTCGTAGTAAGACCTCTGCATTAACTGCAATTCCTGCTAATTTTTTTATGAAACTATCCGACGTATTAAATGTAAATAGAGAAGGTACAGGCTCCACAATCGTATGCCCCAAAGAAGTTAGAATTTTCCAAATTTTTGGATTACTGCCCGTTGTTACAACCAATTTTCGAGCCAAAAACTTTTGTTTTGTTGTCCTTATTTCCCAGAATTTTTCATTATAATGAAAATCGGTCACATTTTGTTCAGTAAATAGTTCTACTTTATGTAATTTAGCTTGTTCAAGAAAACATTTTATAATCGTTTCAGATGTATTGGAAGCAGGGAATACCCGTCCGTCATCTTCAGTTTTCAACGTAACTCCCCTACTTTCAAACCATTCCATAACATCGCCACACATAAAACGATGAAAAGGACTTAAAAGTTCTTTTTCTCCTCGTGGATAATTTTTCACTAAATTCTGAGGAATGAACTCGGCGTGTGTTACATTACAACGTCCTCCACCTGAAATTCGCACCTTAGTGAGTACATCTTTGCCTTTCTCCAAAATGGCAATTTTCAAAGAAGGATTCTTCTCCACAGAATTAATTGCCGTAAAAAAACCTGCCGCACCGCCTCCTATAACTAATATATCGTACATATTTCTATCAAAAATTACATCAACAAACAAGGGCGAACCAAAATTCGCCCCCATTTAAACTATGAAAAATTTAATCTACTATGGATAAGGTGCTAAAATCACCTCCAACCCATCTATTTCCTCTGTGATGAGAATCTGGCAACCCAATCTGCTATTTTCTTGCACGTGGTATGCTTCAAATAACATTGCCTCTTCTTCATCAGATTTTTCTGGCAACAACACATCGTTTTGCACATAACATTGACACGACGCACACATTGCCATACCTCCACAAACACCTATTTCTCCATCTTGAGCAATTTCATAAGCCCTCATTACCTCCATCAAATTCATACTCATATCCGTAGGAGCTTTCAATTCGTGCGACACGCCATCTCGGTCTGTTATTTTAAGTGTTATATCACTCATTTTTTAATAATATTCTATTTTTCGGACTCTGATTTTGGTAGGAATTCCATTCTCATAAAGGACAGCTTCTTTCCAATTTCCTTTTCTGTCGAAAGAATACCTGTACTTATGATCAAATTCTGAAGTTCTGTGCAATTTGAGTAACCCATTTTCATCAAACACTTTTTTAGAAATCACATCAGTTCTTGTTTTTATGGTTTCTACTTTTCCTGACGGCTTATAAACGATATTCATTTCCAAATAAAAATCGGTATTATCTTTCGCCGTGCAAATGGTTTGTTTCAACCTCCCCTTTTCATCATACTGATAAGAACAATTTGTTTCCTCATTTTCTTCATTTAAGAACTTCGCCCTAATCAATTTATTTTTCTTATCGTATTCATTTTCAGTTCTTAAAAAAACCTTCTGTTCTGGAAAAGATTTTTCTGAAAGAGTAACCTTTCCTGCTTTGTTGTATTGATAGGTTTCTTTTTTGACATACTCCATAGATGTCCGCTCCGAAAAATCTTTTTGATTTTCAATAACCTGTATTTGCTCTTCAAAGGATAAAGGCATCTCCATTTTTTTGCTTTTTTCAATGCAATTCCCTAACTTATCATAGGCAAAAACAACTGATTTAAGCAACTGATTTCCATCGTGTTCATCAATTTTCACCAAACGTTTATTATCATCGTAGACATACTTTTTGTTAACTACAAAACTTCCGTCGGAAACTTTAATGTTCGTTTGACTTTTAATCAATTTTCCTCCCAAATCATACACAAAATTGGCTTCTTTGAAAGGATTGCCCTCTGCATAATAGGTAACTAGATTGGTATTTTTCCCTGTCCTGTCAAATTCACACGAAATATTTGTTTTTGTGTACTTTGACTCGTTTTTCTCTATATTCCAATCTTCTACAAAAGGATAAATATTATACCTTTTCCCATCAATTGTTCTCTTTCCTTTTGGATTTGCTTCCAAAAAGTAGGAAAAATCTTCAATTTTCTTAACTTTTCCTTTTAGTGATAATCTCTTAGGGCTTATTGTATCTGTTTGAGCTTGTAGTGTACTTATACTTATTGTTAATAGTAGGGCAAATAAGTAGCATTTGTTTATTTTTCTCATCATCATCAATCTTTCGTTAGTACTATATGCTTTTCAATTTTTTTTTACTCTATCGATTTTACGACGGCTTTTTCGGCTTCTTTTCGACTCCCATCGAAGCCATCAACACCCGCCACAGTTGTATATTTAAGAACGTATTTTTTCCCTGGATTCAATCGATTATAAATGCTTTGACACATCAATGTAGCTTCGTGAAATCCGCAAAGGATTAATTTCAGCTTACCTGGATATGTATTAATATCCCCAATAGCATAAATTCCTTCTATATTTGTTTGGTAATCAAGGGCATTATTTACTTTAATAGCATTCTTTTCGATTTCTAATCCCCAGTTAGCGATAGGCCCCAACTTGGGAGTAAGTCCAAACAACGGAATAAAATAATCGGTTTCTATTTCTTGCTGAATTCCTTCTTTCTCCAAAACAAGTGATTCCACCTTTCCATTGCCTTTAATTTCAACCACTTCGCAAGGAGTCATCAAATTGATTTTGCCTACATCTTTAAGTACTTTTACCTTTTCAACAGAATCCAATGCTCCACGAAATTCATTTCGGCGATGAACCAAAGTCACTGATTTTGCAATATTTGCCAGATAAATACTCCAATCCAAAGCAGAATCTCCTCCTCCTGCAATTACAACACGTTTTCCTGCATACTGCTCTGGATTTCTCACAAAATATTCTAATCCTTTTTCTTCATATTCTGCAAGATTATTCAATTCTGGTTTACGTGGCTCAAAAGTACCTAAACCTCCTGCAATAGCTACAGCTTTTCCCTTAATCTTCGTTCCTTTGTTAGTAGTTACTACAAAGGTTCCATCTTCATTCTTGTCAATGGTTTCAGCAGTTTCAGAAAGCGTGAATTCGGGCTGGAATTGCTTGATTTGCTCCATCAAATTGTCAACAAGTTCACCTGCTCCTACACTCGGATAGCCAGGAATATCGAAAATAGGTTTTTTAGGATATAACTCTGCTAACTGCCCTCCCGGCTGTGGTAATGTATCTATTAAATGACACTTCAACTTCAACAATCCTGCTTCAAATACCGCAAAAAGCCCTGTAGGTCCTGCTCCTACGATAATTATATCTGTTTCTTTCATTTTTTATTTCAAAAAACTCCGTACTATAATAAGTCGCTTTATTTTAACAATTTATATTCAAAAATATTTTCAACTTTTAGAAAAACTCAAATTTTTCCTTCAGTCATTTTACAAACAAAACAGAATTAAGAATTTAGGAAGAAAAGACAAACTTCTGAAAACTTGTCTTAAAAAAATAACCACAGTTGTGTGGTAAATATGAAGTATTATACTTTTATCTTGGCTTTGGGAAAGTCCAAAAAATACTGCCTATCCCCTTCTCACAACATCACTTCCCAAAAATTATTTTCTGTATTTTATCTATGAAAAATACTCTTTTTCAATATCTGTATAATTTTAAGATTGATAAGAGTAGTTCTTTACTTGAGTCAAATTTAACTCCTCAGATAACGATAAACCTCCGCAAATGTACGTATTCATTTCAGTATTTTCAAGCTACATTACTAAATATAATCAACAAAAAACATTTTTAACATTTAATTAGCTTTTATTTTCAGAAATAAACAAAACTTCCACTTAAAAAATATTTTTGTAGAACAACTCCCCTACACTTTTTATAGGTTCGTAAAGCACAGAATTCTGCAATGTTTTTTCAGGTATCCATTTCGTTATCTGCCACGTTTTTTCAAGCATCAAGAACAATGAACCAGCGATAATAGTCACCTTTAAAACACCAAAAATTCCACCAGCTAATCTATTCAAAAACCCTAAAGAAACTGACTCCACAACCTTCGTAAGTAACTTTGCCAACAACATAACAATCAACATAATAAGTACTAATGTAAAAGCAAATGAAACAGCTTCTGTTGTTGACTTATCCAGCGACAAATGTTGATTCAAAATTCCAGCGACATAGAACGAAAAATGAATTGCTCCATAAATCCCCAGAACAATGGCAAGTAACGAAGCTAACTCAATAATAACTCCTCTCCAAAGACCTCGAATTAAGCCAAAACCTAAGAAAATCAATAATATAATATCTACTGTATTCATAACGTTTTATCGTAAAAACGAAAATATGATAATTCATGCATTATAGAATAACTCCTTAAATTATCATATTTCTAACAATATCAATTTAATATCCTATCCCTGTACCACCCGTGACAATGGCAATTCCGTTGGAAGTTCCGATGCGTTCTACTCCCAAATCAATGTATTGTTTTGCTGTTTGAAAATCTCGAACCCCTCCTGAAGCTTTAATCTTAGCCTTTCCGTTTACGACTTCTTTCATAAGCTGAACGTCCGAAAGAGTTGCTCCTCCTGTACCAAATCCTGTAGAAGTTTTCACAAAATCAGCACCTGCCTCTACAGATAGTTTACAAGCCAATTTCTTTTCTTCATCGGTAAGATAGCAAGTTTCTAAAATCACTTTCAGTACGTTATTTCCACAAGCTTTCTTAATTTGAGCAATTTCTTCACGAACTTTATCAACCTCTCCCGATTTTAAAAGTCCCACATTAATTACCATATCTATTTCATTTGCCCCATCTGCAAGAGCTTGTTCTGTTTCAAAAACTTTGGATTTCAAACTCATAGCTCCCAAAGGGAAACCAATAACACTACATACGTTAATATCTGTACCTTTTAAAAAATCTTTAGCATACGGCACAAATGCACTATTCACGCAAACAGAGAAAAAATCATACGTAACAGCTTCTTTACAAAGTGTTTCAATTTCTGAAATAGTTGCATTAGCTTTCAGAAGTGTGTGGTCAATAAATTTATTTAGTTTCATATTTGTTGTATATTTTAAAAAAAATTAAACTTCGCAAAGTTACGATTTATTTTTTGAACAATGATAAACAAAGAAAAAAGCTGTTTTTAGTAACAAAAAGCGAGAGCTTCCGTATTAATTAACACGAAAGCTCTTGTAATTTTATACAAACATTTTATTTACGTTTTTTCTTTGATTTTTTAGAAGAAGTTTTCTTCTTCGGATGCACCAATTTCATCTCGTCAATGAGGTGTTTTGCTCCTGCATATTTATCGATGATGAATAGAACATAACGAATATCCACCATAATATTACGACAAATTTCAGGGTCGTAATGAATATCGCTCATTGTACCTTCCCAAACGCGGTCGAAATTAAGTCCGATGAGATTTCCGTGTGCATCAATAGCAGGACTTCCCGAATTTCCGCCTGTGGTATGATTGGTAGCGATGAAGCAAACAGGCATTTTTCCGTTCTTGTCTGCGTAAGCTCCAAAATCTTTCTTCTCATACAAGTCACGTAATTTCTGCGGAACATCAAATTCGTAATCGTTCGGAACGTATTTTTCCATCACACCTTCCAAATAGGTTACAGGGCTATAATATACCGCATCGGCAGGGGCATATCCTTTTACTTTTCCGTAAGTAACACGTAATGTACTATTTGCATCAGGGAAAATTCTATCCTCAGGCTTTGAAAACTCCAAAATAGCTTTCATATACGTACGTTGCAAAGCCTCAATATCCGCATTCAAACGCCCATAAGTTGGAGCAACCTCTTTCGCAAAACTATTTATCAGCTCGGAAACGAATTGCATTCCCACATCATTTTTTACCAATTTCTCAAAGGTTTCAGGCGAAGCAGTAAGCAATTTTTCTACTCCTGCTTCGGTGGCTAACAATGACTTTTCGTAAAGGCTTTCCGCCAATGTTTTTGCATCAAAATTTTGTAACTTTTCGGTTAGGAATTGTTTCGGCATATGCTGTGCATAGAAAACTACTGCTTTTTCAAAAACATCTTTATCTACCGACTTTTCATAATCTTTAAACACACCTTTGAAAGTCGATTGTAAATTCTTTTTTCTATCTTCAAACGATTGTACACCACGATTTTGCAAAACGTTTTGTAATTGCCAAATGCGATAACCATTGGTAAGAAAATCAATATTTCTCAACGCAAATTCACTAAATAAATCATTAGCTAAGGCATACGGCTCAATTTCTTGATATTTTTTAGCAAAATCAGAAAGTAAATGCCCATACGCTGCTGATTTTCCAGCCTTTTCAACATTCTTTTGGAAGATGCTTTCTTGCTTTTTCTTTAAAGCTACCGCCCCTGATTTTTTCAAACCTTGACTCTCGCCAATCCATTTTTTCCAATAGTTTGCTACTCGTGCGTATTTAGAAGCATATTTAATCTTAATGGCTTGGTCTTTACGCATATAGCCGTCTTGTACTTTCAACACCACATCACGAATTCCGATTTTTGCAGGGTTCAACACATCAACAATTTGCTGAACAGCAACTGCTGGAAGGTACTCTTGCGTACGCCCTGGGTAACCGAAAACCATCGTAAAGTCATCTTCGGAAATGCCGTCCAACGAAATTGGAAAATAATGCTTGGGCGTGTAAGGTACGTTATCTTTGGAATACTCGGCAGGACGATTATTCTTATCGGCATAGATGCGGAAAAGAGCAAAGTCTCCCGTATGTCGTGGCCACACCCAATTATCTGTATCTGAGCCAAATTTTCCGATAGAAGACGGCGGAGCTCCCACCAAACGCACATCTTTAAAGTTTTCTACCACGAACAAAATATATTGATTTCCGTTATAGAAAGCTCGTACGCGATTTTCCTGCCACACCTCTTTGGGTGATGTTTTAACCAATTCAGCAATGTTTTTTTCGATGATTTTGGCTTTTTCGCTCTCAACAGAAAGACTTTCCGTGCCTTTGACAATAGTAGCCGTAACATCTTCAATACGAACGATAAACGTAACGCTCACACCAGGGTTAGGCAATTCTTCGGAAAGAGTTTTCGCCCAAAAGCCATTTGCCAAATAATCGTTTTCAACCGTGGAGTGCGACTGAATTTCGCCATATCCGCAGTGATGATTGGTAAGTAACAACCCCTTTGGAGAAATTACCTCGGAAGTACAACCGCCATCAAAGTGCGGCACCGCATCTTTAAGTGAAGAATGGTTCACGCTGTAAATATCTGCTGCTGACATCTTCATTCCCAGCGATTTCATTTCTTTTTCATTCATTCCCTCCAAAAGCGAAGGAATCCACATTCCGCCCTGTTGTGCATAGAATGAAACCGAGCAAAGTAGTAATAAAAGTTTTACGTATTTCATCATTTGTATCGTCATTGATTTATTTTTTATGTTTTTCAGTATGAATAGGTTAGCTACACCTACAATCAAGTACAAAAAAGCTACTTTTTCCCTCGGCGATTGATGGTAGTATTGGCATCATCAATTACTTGTGAAACCACTTTCGAGAAGTTAGTGTAAGTACTTTCTTCCTGTAAAGCAGCCAGATAACTAATCAATTTTGTATTGATAAGCCCCAATAAAGGTTTTTTCAGAGCTGTTGCCGACTCGTCGAATTCTTGTTCGGAAACAGACTTTTCGTACGCCATTCGCTCGGTATGGAAAGCCGTCTGACGGGTGCGAAGCTCTTCTATCGTATCGGATACTCCCAAAAGTTTTCCGATAGCTTCTTGCAACTCGGTGGCGGAAAAATCTCGTAAAAGCGATTCGATATGTGCCGATTCGCTCGAGTAGTTTTCACGTGTGATTTTCGTTCCGTAACGGTCAAAAACAGCATATAGTTTTTCGGCACTTTCACGGATTTCAGGCGAACGCATCGAGCGATAACCCAGCAATATGTTGCTTAAATTCATAATCGTTTCGTCACGCAGATTGTCCGCTTCTTCCAACTTGGAAACGGCAACTTCTTTTTTGATAGCCACCGAAAGTGCCGTAGCCTGTGTGTCAATTTTCTCAAACAGATTTTTCAAAAAAGCATCTGTTTGTAATTCATTTTCCTGATGAAAAAGCCCCACCAAACGATGAGCTATATCAGCCAATTCGGAAACACGTACTATTGTTAATAATCGTTTCATTGTATATAAATTTTGAGTAATTCAGTGTATGATTTTTTAGTCATTAGTAGCTTCATCTTGCGGAAGCCTCCGACTAAAAAGTGATTTATATCTTCTTTCGGAAGAAACTTTTAACTAAATGATTACACTTTTCTGCAATCCTTAGGTAATCATCACTAAATAGTTATCCACCTAAACAACGCAAACAGAGGTTTAACTATTTAGTCACGGCATTGTTTTGCCTGATTGATGCCTTATTCAGTTTTGTTTTTAGAAACGTCCATCACGGGAACTAATCCTTCGGAAGGCATATAAATAATCTGCGGAAGATTGCCTTTGTCTGCCAATTTTTCGAGCGTTCGGATAAATAAATACTGATTATAAACCGAATTGAGCGTTCCGTTTTCGATTTTCATTGCTTCTGCCATACCTCTTGCTCTCTCAATTTCAGCCTGAGCGTTAAGTTTTTCGGCTTCCAATCGAGCTTTGGCTTCTTCAATAAGAATTTTTCGGTTTTGTTCAGCTTTTGCCATTTCAGCCTTACCAGCCATTTCTTGTTGCCACACGTTGTAAATAGGCAATCCAAACATCATCACCACAATGATGATAACCACCACAGAGACCGTGCCTACAATTGCGGAAATAGGTAATTTTGACTTCATAAGTTTTACTAAAAATTAGGTCGAAGATTATATTTTAGATAGAATTTTTCGATAATATCGACAACTTCATCTGCTGTATCAACAACTTTGAAAAGGAACATATCTTCGGGAGAAATGTTTTGAAATTCGTCCAAAAGTGTTTTTTGAAACCAATCCACAAGTCCTTTCCAAAATTCGCTTCCAACCAAAATAATCGGGAATTTATCAATCTTTTGAGTTTGAATAAGCGTGATAGCTTCAAAAAGTTCGTCCATTGTCCCAAATCCTCCTGGCATCACAACGAATGCTTGTGAATACTTAACAAACATTACTTTACGAGCAAAAAAGTAATCGAAATTCAAATTTTTATCTCTGTCGATATACGGATTATCGTGTTGTTCAAAAGGTAGGTCGATATTTAGCCCAACTGACGAGCCATTTCCTTTACGCGCTCCTTTATTTCCGGCTTCCATAATACCGGGTCCACCGCCTGTAATCACTCCAAAGCCCGACTCCACGATTTTTTCAGCGATTTCCACCGCCAAATTGTAGTATTTGCTATCGGATTTGGTACGAGCCGAACCAAAAATAGATACACACGGACCTATTTCACTGAGTTTTTCGTATCCGTTTACGAATTCTCCCATTATTTTAAAAATTGACCAAGAATCATTGGTTTTAATCTCATTCCAAACTTTAGAATGTTGTTTTTTATTCATAGAAAGTATATTTAAATGTTTATTTATCGTTTAAAAAAATCATATCCTATTTTAAAGCTCAACGAAAAAGCCCCTCCTTTGCTATTCGGATTTTTACCCAGTGTTTGCGAATAACCATATCCCACGTTGAATTCGTAATTGAAATTTCTGCCAAAACTACGACGAATACCGAAAGTAGGCATTATGCTAATAGAGTTATTATTATTAGTTATATCATTATAATTGGAGATGATAAACCAATTAGGGAAATATTCAGCCCGAAGTGAAAAATAGTTTCCGCTATTATTTTTGGTGTTTTTTCCTTTCTTCACACGACGATTTAATCCGTAGTACCATTTACCTTCGAGCGAAGCAGCAGGAATTAGCAAAAAGCCTGTCTTTTCATACATTGTCCCTGTCCAGAAACCTACGTGTAAACTCAATTGTGAACGCAGTGCCACAGCATCAGAGAGTTTATGTTCGTTGTAAGCATTTGCTCCGAACAACCCAACTTGAATGCCAATAATATCTTTTTCAACACTTGCATTTTGTGCTTGAACCACCGCAAATCCTAATAGCGTAAAAACACCGATAAAAAGTTTTTTCATAGAAAATTTAAATTAAAGAGGCAAATATATAAAAAAACGACTCAAAACCGGTAGTTTAAATAACTTTGTTTGGCTGTATTTTTAAAAAATCTTCAGAAATTTAAAATCAAAACTTCCTCTTCAAATAAAACTGGTGATTGAACAAAGGTTGGAATTCATCTATTTCTTTCGTTTGAAATGAACTAAAAAAGTCTGTAAAAATCCTTTTTTAAAAAATATTGAAAAGATATTTTTATTATTGCTCAGAAAGTATTACTTTCGCCCACTAAATTAATAATACTAAAATTACATAACGAAAGATGGCAGTTCTTGAAAAAATTAGAAACCGTACAGTATTTCTCATCGTGATTATTGGGTTAGCGTTGTTTGCTTTTGTAATCTCTGACTTTATTGGTTCAGGAAGATTTAGCAATTCGCACCCCACAGAAGTAGGAACCGTTAACGGAGAAGATGTTTCTATTGATGCTTTCCGCTACCAAGTAGAAGCTACCATTCAAAATGCAAACGGACAGGCAAGTTCCATTGAAGCTGCAAAATACGTTTGGGAACAAAATGTTCGTAACATTCTTCTAAAACAACAATTTGAAAAATTAGGACTAAGTGTTGAAAAAGACCAAATCATTTCTATTCTATCAAAAAGCCCAATAGCTCAAAATCAAGAATTCACAAATGAATTTGGCGTTTTTGACTCATCAAAATTCATCAATTATTTAGCTACCCTAAAAGCAACTAATCCTCAGGCTTACCAACAATGGAAAATGCAAGAAGAAGCTCTTATTGAGGGAGCTAAGCAACAAATGTACTTCAGTTTGATACGTGGAGGATTGGGAGCTACTAATGCTGAAGCAGAAATTGCTTACCATCAAGAGCAAGACAAAGCAGATATAAAATTCGTGGCTTTGCAGTATAGCTCAATTCCTGATAGTACAATTACTGTAACTGATAGCGAAATAAAATCATACATTAACAAACACGAAAAACAATTCAAGCAAGAAACTTTCCGTAACATTCAATACATAGTTGTTAATGAAAAGGCTTCAGATAGTGATATTCAAGCAAGTAGAGAGGCTTTAAACAAATTGCTTTCTCCAGAAGTTGTTTTTAATAACCAAACAAATTCAAATGACACAATTGCAGGTTTTGCAAAAACGACAAAAATTCGTGAGTTTGTTGATAAACATTCTGATACTCCTTACGATTCTTTATTTGTGACTAAAGAACAACTATCTTCCAGTTATTCCGATACTTTATTCATACTTCCTATTGGAAAAGTTTTCGGACCATATGAAGATGGTGGTAGCTTGAAACTTTCTCGTATGATTGCCAAAGAAGCTAATGGAGCTGTAAAAGCAAGTCATATTTTAATTCCTTACACAGGAAGCCAAGCTGCAAACCAGAATGTTACACGTACTAAAGAAGAAGCTCAAGCAAAAGCCAAAGAAATATTAGCTCTTGCACAGGCCTCTGGTGCCGATTTTGCTGCGTTAGCAAGAGAAAATTCAGAAGAACCTGGAGCTGCTTATAGTGGAGGCGATTTAGGTTTTTTCACAAAAGGAAGAATGGTTAAACCTTTTGAAGAATTTGTTTTCTCAAATCCAACAGGGCATATCGGAATTGTTGAAACTGATTTTGGCGTTCACGTAGTGAGAATTGCAGAAAAGACTGATGCTGTGCAAATTGCAACCATCACACGCAAAATTGAACCTTCTGAAGCTACATTAAATGAGTTATTCTCAAAAGTTTCTAAGTTCGAAATTGACGCATTGGCTGATGTTAAAAATTTCAGTGAAGTTGCCAAAAAATCTGATTTATCTGTACTTCGTGCTGATAATCTTAAACAAAACGATGAGTATATCATAGGTTTAGGAAACAATCGTGCCATTGTACAATGGATTTTCCAAGAAGATAGCAAAGTAGGTGATATTCGTAAGTTTACTTCAGGAGGAAACTATATCGTGGCTCAACTTACCAAAAAAGGTGAAAAAGGAATTAGCTCTGTTCAAGACGCTTCTCCTATTGTAAAACCAATTTTAATCCGTCAGAAAAAAGCCGAAATTCTTGCTGAAAAAGCCAAAGGAAATTCATTAGATGCTATTGCTTCTGCAAACAAAGGTGAGGTAAAAACAGCTACAGGTTTATCAATGAACAATCCAACAATTATCGGTGAGGGACGTGAACCAAGAGTTGTAGGTACTGCCTTCTCTTTGAAACAAGGGCAGGTTTCTAAGCCTATTGAAGGAGAAAATGGCGTTTACGTAATTGAGGTTACTTCTACTACGAAAGCTCCTGCAATTGACAACTACAAATCATTTGCAAAAACTTTGGAGGGCTTAAAATTAAGCCGTGCATCAGAAGAAGTTTTGAATGCTCTTAAAAATTCAGCTGAGATAAAAGAAAATCTTAGTCTATTCTACTAAAAGATAATCAAAAAGCAAAAAAAGGAAGGTAAATTTACCTTCCTTTTTTATTTCGTGATATATTTTTATTACTAAAAATTTTTACATTTGCCAACCCAAATAAGTAACTAATGAAAATCATATCTTACAATGTAAATGGCGTACGTGCTGCAATGGCAAAAGGACTAACAGAATGGCTAAAAAATGCCAATCCTGATGTACTTTGTTTGCAGGAAATCAAAGCTTTGGAATCACAAATTGAAAAAACGGCTTTTGAAGATTTAGGATACAAATACCAATATTGGCATAGTGCCGAAAAAAAAGGATATAGCGGAGTTGCGATACTATCCAAAATAAAACCCAATCACGTTGAAGTAGGAAGTGGCATCAACTATATGGACACTGAAGGACGCATATTACGTGCTGACTTTGATACAGTTTCGGTAATGAGCCTTTACCTACCATCTGGCACAAACATTGAACGATTAGACTTCAAATTCACCTTTATGGATGATTTTCAAAACTATATCAACCAGCTAAAAGTATCACACCCAAACTTGGTAATCTGTGGTGATTATAATATATGTCATCAGGCTATTGATATTCACGACCCCATACGAAACGCCAATGTTTCTGGCTTCCTACCTGTGGAACGTGAATGGCTTGACAATTTTATAAAAAGTGGATTTATTGACAGCTTTCGTCACTTCAACAAAGAACCTCACAATTACTCGTGGTGGAGTTACCGTGCAAATGCTCGTAACAACAATAAAGGTTGGCGAATTGATTACAATTTAGTTGCACAACCTCTCGAAAATCGACTGCAACGAGCCTTAATTCTCCATGAAGCAAAACACAGCGACCATTGCCCCATTTTGGTGGAGATTGAAGATTAATATTCCAAGAAGAAGTCAAAAAAAGCGAGAGATAATCAATAGCAACGACTTCTTCTTGAAAATTATTGTAAATTCTTTGCTTCAATACTTAGCGTTGTATGAGGAACGGCCAACAAACGGCGTTTATCAATCAGTTTGCCTGTTACTCTACAAACCCCATAAGTTTTATTCTCTATACGAATAAGTGCATTTTTAAGGTCACGAATAAACTTCTCCTGACGAATTGCCAAAGTTGTGTTTTCTTCCTTACTTGTCACTTTCGAACCCTCTTCAAAAGCCTTAAAAGTAGGTGAGGTATCTTCCGTGCCATTAGTTGCACTATTCATATAAGCACTCTTAAGAAGCTCTAAATCTGCCTGAGCTTTTTTAATCTTTTCCTCGATAAGAACTTTGAATTCTTCTAATTCCTTATCGGAATACCTAACTCTGATGTTTTCTTCCATAATTATTTCCTATTTGTGTCGTTAAACATTTTCGATATGCCTCCCTAATTTCGGCAAAATAATAGTCCAAATCAAAATCGCTGGAATCAAAAAAATTAGAAAATCTACCGATTCCACATAAGCAAAAACCCCAACAACACTTCGGTTAAAACTACCAAATAACAAGCCCAATAAAGCTTTTTTGATAATCAACGAATTCCTAATTTTT
The DNA here is from genome assembly GCF_002302475.1 of Capnocytophaga cynodegmi. Lineage (NCBI taxonomy): Bacteria > Pseudomonadati > Bacteroidota > Flavobacteriia > Flavobacteriales > Flavobacteriaceae > Capnocytophaga > Capnocytophaga cynodegmi. The sequence goes on along the minus strand of NZ_CP022378.1, from coordinate 1,809,226 downwards.
AAGTCTTATTTCTTTATTTTATTGTAAAAATAATCTATTTAATTTTTAAAACAAACCCTTTCCTAATCTGATTATCACACTTTCTCCACGGAAATTTTCGTTACTATATCATCAAACCCAATAGGTTCGCCTGAAACATTTTCAGCAAACGTAAGTTCACTAGTAAGGGTTTCGCTTTTGATGTACTCCAAATTGTCCGAAACAGCCTCTTCAACGGCTTTTTGTTTTTGAATACAGATATTGATTTTATCCGTAACATCAAAACCGCTATCTTTTCGGATATTTTGAATACGATTCACCAGCTCACGAGCGATTCCTTCTTTTCTCAACTCGTCAGTGATATGAATATCCAAGGCTACCAACAAATTCCCTGAACTTGCCACAAGCCACCCCTCGATGTCTTGCGTGGTGATTTCTACATCTTCAATGCTTAAAGTTACATCTTTTTCTTCTAATTTTATAATAATTTCACGATTTTTTTCGATATTGTGAATATCTTCTTGCGTAAAATTCTGTATTTGAGCAACTACCAATTTCATATCTTTACCGAAACGAGGTCCCAAAGTTTTGAAATTTGGTTTAATTTGCTTCACTAAAATACCCGAAACATCTTCCAAAAGTTCAATTTCTTTAACGTTTACCTCCGATTTTATCAAATCGGCAACTGCCTCAATTTCCCTTTTTTCAGCTTCGTTTGATACAGGAATCATAATTTTTTGTAGCGGCTGACGCACCTTTATCATCTCTTTTTTACGAAGCGATAATACCAAAGATGAAATGTTTTGAGCTTTTTCCATTTTACTCTCCAACAACCTGTCAATAAACGATTTATCTGTTGTAGGGAAAATGGTTAAATGCACACTTTCTGCCGTTTCCTTTTGGGTTCCTGACACCAAATCTCTGTATAATACCTCTGCGTAAAACGGAGCTACCGGAGCCATTAGCTTTGCCACGTTCAGAAGACAAGTGTACAAGGTCTGATAAGCCGAAATCTTATCTTCCTCATATTCACCCTTCCAGAAACGTCTGCGACACAAACGCACATACCAGTTACTTAAATTCTCCTGAACAAAATCCGAAATTAAGCGAGTGGCACGCGTAGGCTCATAGTCGGCAAAAGCCTCATCAACCTTTTGGATAAGGGTATGAAGTTCCGACAAAATCCAACGGTCGATTTCAGGACGTTTTTCTAACGGAATTTCTTCTTCTTTGTATGTAAATCCATCAATATTAGCATATAAAGCAAAGAATGAATAGGTGTTGTAAAGCGTTCCAAAAAACTTACGACGAACTTCGGCAACGCCCTCCAAATCAAACTTTAAGTTATCCCACGGATTGGCATTGGAAATCATATACCAACGTGTGGCATCGGCTCCGTATTCTTCCAAAGTAGTGAAGGGGTCAATGGCATTGCCCAAACGTTTGGACATTTTTTGTCCGTTTTTATCCAAAACTAATCCATTGGAAACCACATTTTTGTATGAAATTCCATCGAAAACCAATCCTGCAATCGCGTGAAGCGTATAAAACCACCCGCGTGTTTGGTCAACTCCTTCGGCGATGAAATCAGCTGTTTTCCAAGTGTTTTCAACCATTTCTTTGTTTTCGAACGGATAATGCCATTGTGCGTAAGGCATCGCTCCCGAATCGAACCAAACGTCAATCAAATCACTTTCGCGTTTCATCGGTTTGCCCGATGCTGAAACCAAAATGATTTTATCTACCACGTTTTTATGTAAATCGATTTTTTCGTAATTCTCGTCAGACATATTTCCTACCTGGAAATCAGCAAAAATATCTTCTTTCATCAATCCTGCAGCGATAGACTTCTGAATTTCAGCCTTTAACTCTTCCACAGAACCAATGATAATTTCTTCTTTTTTGTCTTCAGTTCGCCAAATCGGAAGCGGAATTCCCCAATAACGGGAACGCGACAAATTCCAATCGTTGGCATTTTGTAACCAATTTCCGAAACGTCCTTCACCTGTAGCTTTGGGTTTCCAATTGATGTCTTTATTTAGGTCGAAAAGGCGGTCTTTCACGTCCGTAATTTTGATGAACCAAGAATCGAGCGGATAGTACAAAACGGGTTTGTCAGTTCGCCAACAATGCGGATACGAGTGGACGTATTTTTCCACCTTAAAAGCTTTATTTTCAGTTTTTAAGAGAATTACTAACTCTACGTCCCACGATTTTTCTGGTGCATCTTGGTCGTAATATTCGTTTTTGATGTATTTTCCGCTAAAAATTTCAGGAACATTTTTGCCTTTTACAAATCTGCCCTGTAAATCCACAAGCGGAACAAGATTATCGTTTTCATCTTTGATGAGCATTGGCGGAATCCCGTTTTCTTTGGCAACACGAGCATCATCAGTCCCAAAAGTCGGAGCGATGTGTACAATTCCTGTCCCATCTTCCGTAGTTACGAAATCACCTGTAATTACTCGGAAGGCTTGGTCAGCATTTTCCGCAGGACTAAACCACGGAATGAGTTGCTCATAAGTAGTACCCTCTAAATCAGAACCTTTGAATTCGGCAAGAATTTGATACGGAATTTTAGCGTGTTTCATCTCGCTGGTTTGCACAATTGCGACATTGATAATATCCAAAGCATCGTCTCTATTAGGAATTTCGTTCCATTTTTGCTCGATTCGGTCAAATATTTCAGAATTTCCACCTTCGGCAAATTTACTTCCAAATAGTTTTGACACTAAATCTTTTGCCAAAATTACATAAATCGGCTCGTAAGTGTATTGATTAAAAGTTTTAACCAGCACATAATCAATATTTTTACCCACTGCCAAAGCTGTGTTTGACGGAAGCGTCCAAGGGGTTGTTGTCCAAGCCAATATGAATACATTCTCACCTAAATCTTTGAATTGATTTATTAGTTGATATGAGAAATTTTTCACACGGAATTGAGCCACAATCGTAGTATCGGAAACATCACGATACGTACCTGGTTGGTTGAGTTCGTGAGAAGAAAGTCCTGTTCCTGCCTTTGGCGAATACGGCTGAATGGTGTAGCCCTTATATAGCAATCCTTTGTTGTAAATTTGCTTCAAAAGCCACCAAACCGACTCCATATATTTGGATTTGTAGGTAATATACGGACTTTCCATATCTACCCAATACCCCATTTTTTCGGTAAGGTCATTCCAAATATTGGTGTAACGCATTACGGCTTCTTTACAAGCCTTGTTGTAGTCTTCCACCGAAATTTTCTTTCCGATATCTTCTTTGGTGATGCCCAATTCTTTTTCCACGCCAAGCTCCACAGGAAGTCCGTGCGTATCCCAACCTGCTTTTCGTCTTACTTGAAATCCTTTTTGAGTTTTATAACGGCAGAAAATATCCTTAATCGTACGTGCCATTACGTGATGAATGCCCGGAAGCCCATTTGCCGAAGGCGGACCTTCAAAAAATACAAACGGCTCTTTGTCCTCACGCGTTTCAATACTTTTTTCAAAAATATTATTTTCTTGCCAATATGTAAGTATCTCTTTGGCAACGACTGATAAATCTAAGTTTTTGTGCTCTGTGAATTTCATTTCCAAAACTTATAAATTACTAAAAGAAAAACAATAGTACGAATTTTTATACTATTAACTACTTTTTTAAATGTGCGAATTTAAGAAAAAATATGGAATAACGACCAAATCTTTTCCTATTTATTTTAATTTGAATTACCTTTTTCTCCAGAAAAATGTTTCCACATCGAAATTAAATAAAAAAGTTGCTCAAAAAAGATATTTTGAACAACTTTATATTTTTCTATTTTTTAATTATCAAATAATATCAAATCCTGTATATTTTCGAAGCACTTCAGGCACAACTATACCTTCTTCGGTTTGATAATTTTCTAAAATCCCTGCCAAAACACGTGGCAAAGCCAACGAACTTCCGTTAAGTGTATGAGCTAATTTATTCTTCCCGTCAGAATCTTTATAGCGTAACTTCAATCGATTAGCCTGATACGTTTCAAAATTAGATACCGAACTGATTTCCAACCACTTTTGCTGAGCTGTCGAATACACTTCAAAATCATAAGTTAAAGCAGATGTAAAGCCTAAATCTCCTCCGCAAAGTCGCAAAATTCGGTAAGGCAACTTTAGCTCATTGAGGATTGATTTTACGTGTTCTACCATTCCTTCTAAAGCTTTGTACGAATTATCGGGGTGTTCTACACGAACGATTTCAACCTTGTCAAATTGGTGCAAACGATTCAATCCACGAACGTGAGCTCCATAACTTCCAGCCTCCCGACGGAAACAAGGCGTGTAAGCCGTGCAACAAATAGGAAGTTCATTTTCAGAAACTAACACATCTCTAAAAAAATTAGTTACTGGAACCTCAGCAGTAGGAATTAAATACAAATCATCTATACCAATATGATACATTTGTCCTTCTTTATCAGGAAGTTGACCTGTTCCAAATCCTGAAGCTTCATTCACAACGTGTGGCACTTGAAATTCCTGATAACCGGCTTCAGTATTTTTGTCCAAAAAGTAGGTAATTAAAGCTCGTTGCAACTTAGCTCCTTTTCCTTTATAAACAGGAAAACCCGCTCCTGTAATCTTCACACCTAACTCAAAATCAATTATATCGTACTTTTTGGCCAACTCCCAATGGGGCAGAGCATTCTCGCCTAAATTAGGAACTTCTCCAGCCTGAAAAACTACTTCATTATCCGTTTCAGAAGTACCAAAAGGAACTAACTCATTAGGAATATTAGGAATACGATATAATAAATCGTTTAATTTTTCTGAAATTTCTGCAAGGTTATCGGATAAAGTTTTTGATTTATCTTTCAACTCCACCGTTTTCTCTTTCAAAGAATTAGCTTCAGACACTTTGCCTGACTTAAATAACATTCCTATTTCCTTTGAAATTGCGTTCGATTCTGCTAACACATTATCTAACTCAACTTGTGTAGCTCTACGTTTTTCGTCTAAATCAATTACTGAATCTATAATGTGTAAATCCTTGAAATTTCTCTTTTTGAGTCCCTCTAAAACGACATTTTTATTTTCTCTGACAAAGGTAAGTTGCAACATATCAATTATATTTTATCTGTTTTTGAAAGACAAAATTACAATAATATTTCACAAAGGCAAAAAAAGTATTTTTATGATACATTTTCTGTACCATAAATAACTTGGTCACATCTTCTGTTAGAAAGTTAAAATATCTTCTTCAAAAACAAAACCAATGAAAAAAACTATTATTTTTGCACAACACATAATAATTTTCATAGGGGTATTATTGATATTTGATATATTATTTCTACATTTGCCCCCATAAAACACACCACATATGCCAAATTTACGTTTTAACGCTTTAAAAGAAGTAGGACTAAGAAAACCTGTTGTAATTACTGAAAAAGGAAAACGTTCTGAGCTTTTCGGAAAAAATGTTTTCAATGAAGAGGCTATGCGTCAGTTTATGACAAGTGAAGCCTTTGAAAGTGTAATGAATTCCATTCATTATGGAATAAAAATTGACCGCAAAGTTGCCGACCAAGTTGCTGCGGCTATGCGTGATTGGGCAATTTCCAAAGGAGCAACTCACTATACACATTGGTTTCAGCCCTTAACAGGAACTACTGCCGAAAAACACGATGCCTTTTTTGAGCCTGTAGGAAGAGGTAAAGCCATCGAAAAATTTGGAGGAGGACAATTAGTACAGCAAGAATCAGATGCTTCGAGCTTTCCTAATGGAGGAATTCGAAATACTTTTGAAGCTCGTGGTTATACCGCTTGGGACCCGTCCTCTCCCCCATTCGTTTACGGAACTACTCTCTGTATACCAACAATCTTCATTTCTTACACAGGAGAAGCTCTTGATAATAAAACACCTTTATTAAAAGCTATGGCTGCCATCGACCAAGCGGCCACAGAGGTAGCCAAATACTTTGACAAAAATGTGACGAAAGTTACCCCAACTTTGGGTTGGGAACAGGAATACTTCTTGGTAGATAAGGCTTTAGCAAACACACGTCCTGACCTTATACTTGCTGGACGTACGCTTTTGGGGCAACAAGCTGCTAAAGGGCAACAACTTGACGACCATTACTTCGGTTCAATTCCCGATAGAGTATTAAGCTATATGCGTGATTTAGAACACGAATGTTTACTACTGGGAATTCCTGCAAAAACAAGACACAACGAAGTTGCTCCCAACCAGTTTGAACTAGCTCCCATCTTTGAAGAAGCTAATCTGGCGGTTGACCAAAATTCTCTTTTGATGGACGTTATGAACAAAGTCGCTGAGCGTCATAACTTTGTGGTTCTTTTCCACGAAAAACCTTTCGCTGGAGTAAATGGTTCAGGAAAGCACAACAACTGGTCATTAGCCACTGACACTGGCGTAAACTTACTTGCCCCAGGAAAAACACCAATGAAAAACTTGCAGTTTTTAACCTTCTTCATTTGTACGATAAAAGCTGTTTGCGAATATGAAGAACTACTCAGAGCTTCTGTAGCTTCAGCGAGTAATGACCACCGCTTGGGAGCGAATGAGGCTCCTCCTGCTATTGTTTCCGTATTCATTGGCGAACAGCTTACTAAAGTTTTAGATGAGTTAGAGGACGTTTCTACAGGAAAACTTTCTCCAGAAGAAAAAACAGACTTGAAGCTTAACGTTGTAGGTAAAATTCCTGATTTATTCTTGGATAATACTGACAGAAACCGAACTTCTTCCTTTGCTTTTACTGGAAATAAATTTGAGTTTCGTGCAGTAGGTTCTAAAGCAAACTGCGGAAAACCGATGGCTATCATCAATACAATTGTCGCCAAACAACTTATCGAATTCAAAAAAGAAGTAGACCACTTAATCGATAATAAAGGACTTAAAAAGGACGAAGCCATTTTCAACGCATTACGAGAATATATCAAACAATCGAAAAAAATCCGTTTTGAAGGAGATGGATACAGCGAGGCTTGGGAAAAAGAAGCTGCAAAAAGAGGGCTGAGTAATAACAAAACAACCCCCGAAGCACTAAAAGCAAATATTTCGGAAAAAGCAATCGCCTTATTTGAAGAAATGAAAGTGATGACCCGAGTTGAAATTGAAGCTCGTTACGAAATTGAATTGGAAGAATACACCAAAAACATCCAAATTGAAGGTCGTTTAATCGGAGATATTGCTCGAAATCACGTAGTTCCAACAGCCGTAAGATACCAAAACACGCTAATTGAAAATGTAAAAGGTTTGAAAGAAATCTTTGGAAATGACTATCAAGGAGTTGCTGATGAACAAATAGAATTAATCAAACGCATATCAAATCATATAAAAATGATTCACAGCAAAGTAGACGCAATGATTGAGGCTCGAAAAGAAGCAAACAAACTCATTTCTGCCGAAGAAAAAGCTGATGCTTATTGCAATAAAGTAAAACCATTTTTCGATGAAATTCGTTACCATTGTGATAAATTAGAAACAATGGTTGATGACGAATTGTGGACACTTACTAAATATCGTGAGTTATTATTCACAAACTAAAATCCCTTCAAAAAGCACTTTTTTTCAAAGTGCTTTTTTATCTTCCTAAATTATTTTCTAAGATTTTTTGTATTCCTAAATCTTTCCCAAATCTTCAGATACTTTTGCTCCTGTAAACAAATAAATACTTTTTTATCGTATGAAAAATTTTAGAAAAATCACAACCTTATTAGTTGCTTTATTCACTGTAACATTTGCTTCTGCACAAGACGACAGATTTATTTCTTTCAGCCAATTACCTGCAAAAGCACAATCTTTCATTAAAGAATATTTTTCAGAAGAAAATATAGCTTCTGTTTGGGTGGATACAGATTATTTAGTTAAGAAAGAATACACCGTTGTTTTCAATGATGGTTCAGAAGTAGAATTTTATTCAAATGGAGATTGGGAAGAAGTAAAATCAAGAACTAGTGAAGTTCCAGCGAAAATTATACCTTCTGGAGTAGCTCAACACGTACAGAGAAACTTTCCGAATACTTTTGTGAAAGAAATAAAAAAACGCAAATATGGATATGAAGTTGAACTTTCTAACGGACTTGATTTAGAATTCAATCGTGCTGGAAAATTCTTAAGAATTGATGATTAAGCTTATTCAATAAACAAATTTGACTTATGAAAAAAACTATACTTTGCCTATTCATTGCAATATCATTTTTAGTTTCTTGTAACGACAACGATAGCAGAAATTTAAGTTTCAATAACTTACCTAATGAAGGACAATCATTTATTACTGAGCACTTCTCTGATCTTAAAATTTCTCAATCTATGAGAGATGATGACGGAAGTTACGATGTTCGATTTACAAATGGAACAGAAATTGATTTTGATGCACAAGGAAGATGGACAAGTGTAAAGGCATCTGATAGACAAGCTCTTTTACACACGTCGTTCATTCCCAACGCGATTACTTCATACATAACTCAGAACTATCCAAAAAATGCAATAAATAGCATTGAGAGAATAGCAACAGGATATGAAGTAGAGCTTTTGGGCTTAACTCAAGAACTGATATTTGATAAAAACGGAAACTTCGTAAGGCTAAATAAATAAGAAATTATATTTTAAAAAATTTAAATTACATAATTATGAGAAAACTTTTTTCGAAACTAGCAATTATTGCTCTCGCAACATCTCTGATGGCTTATTCTTGTGAGAAGGACGATTTGATTCCTCACAACAATTTGCCTAACACAGCACAATCATTCATAAGTAAATACTTTAATGGTGCTAATGTTGTTAAAACAGAAACCGAGAGTAACGGAAGATACTCTGTTGATTTATCCAATGGAGTAGAAGTTGATTTCGATGCAAATGGAAATTGGACTAAAGTTGATGCACGTGATGGACAAGCCTTGTCTGCAGTAGTAACTTCAATGGATTTCATTCCTCAAAGCATCATTAACCACGTAACAACTACTTATCCTAAAAATGCCATCAATAGCATTGAGAAGAAAAAAACAGGTTACGAGGTAGACCTTGTAGGAGTTGAAAAAGACATCTATTTTGATGTTAATGGACAACCTATATCTTCTGGAACAGGTAACAACGGTGGAAACGGGAATACTGGAACAGGCAACACAACCATTGTAGGAACAGTTCCTCAAGTTGTTCAAACTAAAGCTAATGAATTTTTGAAAACGTATTTCGCTTCGATTGCTATTACCAAAATTGAAGTAGAATCTAATAAAGTAGATTACGATTTAGCTAATGATGTTGATGTTGATTTTGACCTGAATGGTAATTGGATAAACGTTGATGCTCGTGATGGACAAGCTTTGTCAAACACAGCTTTCATTCCTCAAAATATTATTAATCACCTGAGAACAGCATATCCTAATAATACTATCAACGGAATTGAAAAAACTGTTACAGGTTACGAAGTAGAATTAGTTGGAATCAAAAATGATATTCACTTCAACGCTAACGGACAACCTATTGGTTCAGGTAACAACAACGGAGGAAACGGAAACGCTGGAACAGGTAATACAACCATTATAGGAACAATTCCTCAAGTTGTTCAAACAAATGCCAATAACTTCTTAGCTACTCACTTCCCTTCAATTGCTATTAAAAAAATTGAGGTAGAATCTAACAAAGTAGAGTACGACTTAGTTAACGGTGTTGACATTGATTTTGACCTAAATGGTAATTGGATAAACGTTGATGCTCCTGACAGACAATCTATTCCAACAGGATTCATTCCTGCTGCAATAAGAAGATACGTACAAGCAAATTACTCGAGATACGCTTTCAACAGCATTGAAAAGAAAGCCTATTCTTACGAGGTAGAACTTGTAGGATTTCACAAAGACTTAATTTTTGATTTGAATGGCAACTTCATAAGATTAGAATAACAAAACGAAAAAGCCCTCAGAATTCTGAGGGCTTTTTTTATTTACTATTGATTATTTCTTTACTTTTATTAGAAAACATAACAGAAAAGCTACTACTGAAACTACAAGTCCTGTTGAAAACACATAAATACCCGCATCTTCATTGAACGTATCTTTCAAAAAAGCTGTAGTTAGTGTACCTATCAAACCTCCTATTCCCCAACCTGTTAGCATTTTTCCATACATTTTAGACATATTTGCTTTTCCAAATTCATCTCTCACAAGAGAAGGTAGTATTCCAAAACCTCCACCATAACAAAGGAGAACCAAACACACCAAGACCGAAAATAAAATCACATTTTGTGTAAAAATCAGTAAGATAAAACAAACTATTTCAAGTCCTATAAGCATTCTGAACGTATTGATACGCCCCATTTTATCCGACAAACTTGCCCAAAGAAGACGCCCAATTCCATTGAAAAATGCGCTTACAGCTATTAAAGTAGCTCCAGCTTGTACCAAGTACTCTTTATCAACCTGTTCTTCTTTTTGAATAAGCTCCTGAAGAAGAGGCGATTGAAAAGACAGAAAAATCATTCCTACAATAATATTCAATGTGAAAATCGTCCATATCAAAATTGTTTTTCTACTTGAATTCTCTGTTTCAATGACTTCCTTCTTTTCACAAACCACCTCATTTTGAGGAGGAAACTTTAAGAACACTCCTAATAAAGGAATTGCTACCAAAAATAAAATTCCTGAATACCGGAAACTCAAAGCAACATTTTTTTCTGTCAATTCAAAGAAAATTGGAGCTAATATTTTGGACATCATAAAAGCTCCTAAACCAAAACCCATCACCACCATTCCTGTGGCTAATCCTTGATTTTTGCTAAACCATCGGCTAACTACCGCAACTGGAGTTACATACGCAAGTCCTAAGCCACAGCCTCCTATTACTCCAAAACAAAGATAAAACAACCATAAATTCACACTTCCCAAAGCATATGAAGCTAAAATATATCCTAATCCGAACAAAATTCCTCCTATAATCGTCAGTTTTTGAGGTCCGTAAACTTCCAATTTTCGTCCTGCCCACGAGGCAGTAATCCCCAACGTCAGAATTGTTAAGCTGAAAGCCATCGTCGTTTCGGTATTATTCCAATTGGTGTTTTCCATTATTGGAACTTGAAAAAAACTCCAAGCATAAACTGTCCCTAAAAATAAATGAATTAACGTACCAATAATTGCTGTTTTCCAAGAGTTTGACATAATATTTGCTTTTTAATTTTACAAAAAAATAAACCACGAACTGAACTTTTCAACTCGTGGTTTTGGTTATTTCTATTTTACTCTTACTACAAAATAATTTTTCTTTCCCCTTTGAAGTAAAATAAATTGATTATTTATTAAATCTTTCTGTGTAACGATATAATTATCAGAAGCCTTTTCCTTATTGACTGAAATTGAGTTTTCTTTCAATGCCCTACGAGCTTCAGAATTACTTTTTATAAACTCCGTCTTAGCAGAAAGTATGGCTATCATATCCAGTCCGTTTTCGATATCTGAACGGGAGACTTCAGCCTGTGGAACTCCATCAAAAACATCAAGAAAAGTTTGTTCGTCTAATTTCTTTAAATCTTCTGAAGTTGAATTTCCAAACAAGATTTTTGATGCTTGAATGGCTTTCTCCAATTCTTCTTTTCCGTGAACTAAAATCGTAATTTCCTCAGCCAGTTTACTTTGCAACAGACGTAAATGAGGAGCCTCTTTATGTCCTGCAGTTAAACTTTCTATTTCTTCTTTGGAAAGCATCGTAAATATTTTAATGTATCGCTCAGCGTCTTCGTCAGAAGTATTTATCCAATATTGATAAAACTTGTAAGGCGAAGTTTTCTCTGGGTCGAGCCAAATATTTCCTCCTTCAGATTTTCCGAATTTTGTTCCATCGGCTTTGGTAATCAACGGACAAGTCATAGCAAAGGCTTTCCCTCCTGCAATTCTACGAATCATTTCTGTACCTGTGGTGATATTGCCCCATTGGTCGGACCCTCCCATTTGAAGTGTACAATTTTTCTCTCGGAAAAGGTGCAAAAAGTCGTAACCTTGAATTAACTGGTATGAAAATTCAGTGAACGACATTCCGTCCGTATTTTCACTCGGATCGAAACGCTTTTTCACAGAATCTTTTGCCATCATATAATTAACCGTAATATGCTTACCAATATCGCGAATAAAAGATAAAAACGAAAAATTCTTCATCCAATCGTAGTTATTCACAAGCTCTGCTTTGTTAGGTTCTTTGCTTTCAAAATCCAAGAATTTTGCCAATTGTTTTTTTATTCCCTCGATATTATGAGCTAGAACTTCTTCTGTAAGTAAATTTCTCTCAACTGACTTTCCCGATGGGTCGCCTATCATTCCTGTAGCTCCTCCTACCAAAGCATAAGGTTTGTGCCCGCAATTTTGGAAATGTCTGAGAATCATCACTCCCACAAGATGTCCTATATGAAGCGAATCTGCAGTTGGGTCAATCCCCACATACGCCGAACGAATTCCTTCCAATAAATGTTGCTCTGTTTCAGGCATTATATCCTGAATCATTCCACGCCATTGTAATTCTTGTACAAAATTTTTCATTATTTTCAATTTCAAAAATGTGCGCAAAGATAGGTAAAAGAACTATTAAAAAGTATGATTTCTTTCAAAAAAATAGTATACGAATTGTTGAAAGTTTATTTACAGAAACGAAAATTACTTCCGTCTTGTTTCTCGCTTCCCGTAAAGAAATAGAAAAAGTGAAAAGTAACCCTCATTACTTTTCACTTTTTTCAAAAGATTAATTTTAAAATTTATTTATAACCTTCTGTTTGTTTAAGCTCTGGGTCATTTGCAATCATTCCTTCTGAAATAGAATAGTAAATTTTGTAAGATTCAGAAGCTTTCATCGTAGGCACTTCATCAAATAAATGATTATCACCAGCTCTGACCAAATCCCACCATCGTTTACCTTCTCCAACGAACTCTTTTAAACGCTCATCAAGAATAACTTTAGCATTCGCAGATTTATTAGCATTTGTGTAACCGTGAGTGGCAACATTGTAAGTATTACCGTAAGCACGTTCACGTATTTTATTAATTTCTGGAGAAGGATCTTCTCCTAAATGATTTTTGGCCTCGGCAAGTAATAACACTACATCAGCATAACGATATAAAGGCACATTATTCCAGCTTCGACGTAATCCAGTTTCAACAACTCCCAAAAATTTGTTTAAAACCGTACCTATCAATTTCTTAGCTGTTTTGTCCGAATAAATTCCCATAAAGGTTTTACTTCTTTGATCTTGTAAATCAGCTTTTAGAAAATCAAATACTTTCGCACTTGCTCCATAACGGCTACCTCCATTGAGTGTAAAATTATCAAGGAGATTACCCTCGTCATCAAACTTTCCTTTGATGTCTACTTGACGAGCAGTCATAGAAGAATAAAAGTTATTTGCCTGATCTTCTTGATAATCCAAAGCAAAAATAAATTCGTTATTTCCTTCTTTAGCCTGTCCCCACAAATCTTCATAATTAACCAATGAATATCCTGTAACAGATTCCAATGCTGTTTTAGCGACTTCAAAATCAGCGCTCCCTCCACCTAATACCTTTCCTGACCACAAGTATACATCACCTTTGAGGGTTAACGTTGCAGCTTTTGACCAGTAAATATTTTTGTTGAGCCACTTTGAATTATCTGTATTAAAAAATTCAAGTGATTTTTCAATATCCGATTTTACTAATGCTAAAACATCTTCTTTAGGAGAACGTTTCTTTTTCAAAGATTCTAAAGATGCTACCTTGGTTAAAGGTTCAGTAGCGATAGGCACTTCTCCCCAAGCTTTAAGCATCGTATAATAGACATATGCACGTATGCCGTACATTTGTCCCATCATATGATTTCGTTGCTCTTGGTTAGAGGCAGGAACCGTAGGTGCATTTTTAATAAAATCATTGATTTTATGTATTAAAGAATAGAATTCAGCCCAGTTTCCATAATGAACTCTAGTTACACTTACGTCATTCTTAATGAGTTCAGCACTAAAAGGAGATTCAATTGTGGTACCTCCCCAAATATCAGAACGCAATTCCCCCATTCCCCAAAAGGTATTATCGTACCCTCTAAGATGCGGGTAAATACCTATGTGAGCCGCATTAACTGCCTCTTCAGTAGTCCAATAACCACTGTGACGTAAAGAACTTTCAGGTTTTAAGTCTAATTCACAACTGCTAAATGTGAATACCAATGCTATGATAAATACTATTTTTTTCATCTTTGATATTTTAAAAATTTAGAAAGTAAGATTTAGCCCAAGCGTAATCACACGTGGTAATGGATAGCGCCCTCGCTCACTACCTTGTACCACTCCTAAGTCTGCTCTGTTAGCACTTGCGTCTTCGGGCGTACTACCTCCATACTTGGTAAAGTAGAACAAATTGGCTCCTGTTACATACAAACGAACTGACTTAAACAAATCATTCATCAATGAGCCTTGTAGGTCGTAACTTAACGTAATTTCTCGCAATGCTAAGTAATCTCCTTTTTCCCAATATGTCGCACTACTTCCGTGTAAAGAACCCTGATCTCCACCACCTGCTAAGTGATTTTTTTGGCGGTCAACCAAGTCAAATCGTGGTACGTTAGAATTTGGATTTTGTGGTGTCCAAGATTCACGAATTTCTACAGGTCCATTTTGGTTTCCTTGTGTTTGAGCAATTCCTTTCACTCTTCGCCCATTTATGATATGATGCCCTACGGCAAAATCTGTTTTTACGTACAAACCAACATTTTTGTAAACCAAGTTGCTTGTAAATCCTCCAGTAAATTTAGGTGTAATACGTCCAATTACCTGTCTATCTAAGTGATTGATTACATTATCTCCATTCACATCTTTCCAACGGGTGTCGCCCAAAAAGCGAGTTTTCTTTTGCCAAGCAAATTCCACAGACCTATCCTTATCAGCATCTATTTCAGCTTGTGTCTTATAAACTCCTTCTGGAATATAAGCAACTATCAAATCGTTTTCAATTCGTTGTCCTTGTTGTAAGCCTCCAACATAAATATTTTTTCCAGAAGCTACATCGTAAATTTCAGTTCCCCCTTGTCGGTTATTAGTGATTCCATTATCAGGCAATTTTTTTGCATAATTCTTAACTTGGTAATAAACAAGACTCAAATCCCAATTTAAATTTTCTGTTTTGAGAACTTTTGCATTTACTTCTAATTCAAAACCTTTATTTTGCAAAATACCATTATTAACAGTAACCCCTGAAAAACCTGTCCACAAAGGTAAGGTTAGGGTAGATAATTTGTCTTGTACATCTCTGATGAAGTAATCAGCTACCACATTTACACGGTTATTGAACAATCCTAAATCTAATCCAAAGTTGAGTGTAGTAGAGCGTTCCCAACGTAAGTCTAATACTGGCAATGCTGTGTTTGCATACCCTCCTTGAGAATCATATATTCCTGTTTTATCATACACACCGTGAACACCATAATCACTCAATGTTTCGATATTTCCATTTACACCATAACTAACACGTGGTTTTATTCTTGAGATATAATTGGATATTGATTTATCTTTATAGAAAGTTTCATTATGTATATTCCAACCTAATGAAGCTCCAGGGAAAAAACCATATTTATCATTTGCTAAGCGCGATGTTCCATCACTCCTAAAGGTTAGTCCTAATAAAAAGCGATTATCATAATCATAATTCAATTGTCCGAAAACAGATGCTATGGCATACTCCGTTCTCGAAGAACTTGGTTTTCCTTGTGCCTCTGATCCTGCATTTAACGTATGGATAAAGTCGGTAGGAGATTTACGAGTTGCCCCTGAAAGCCAAAATTTTTTCTCCCTAAAATATTCAGTTCCTAGCAATGCATTTACGTTATGCTTTTCTAAAAAAGTGTTATTATAGCTTAAAACAGAAGTATATTGGTGACGCAACGTTCTTTCGTAACCTGCATATGCGATACGCTCTGTATTTAAATTTCCGCTATTCAGAAAAGCTTTGTTAAATGACTCATCAACATCATTAATTGAAAAATAACTTCCTCTTGCCATTAAGTTGAAATTTTTAGCAAACTGCCAATCAAATTGCCCTGAAGCTGTTAAACGTTGTTCTAAATTGTCATTAACAAATTTATCTCTGTAATAGAGAGGATTACCAAAACCACGATACGTTCCAGGTTGTAATTCATTAGACAAACTTCCATCAGGATTGTTGTTATAGACACGTGATGTAGGTGCTAAACCTGTTGCTCTTTGGAAAATATCATATATACTATCGAAAGAATCTATTTTACTTGAATGAGTATAAATTACGTTCCCAGATACTTTAAAATTGTCAAATATCTTGTACGAAGCATTAAAAGTTCCTGAGTAACGTTTAAACCCTGTATTATAAACAAGCCCCTTATCATCCAAAATTCCTAAACTGAAATAGTAAGTGCTTTTATCGTTTCCTCCATCAAATGACAAAGTATAATCATTTGAAAAACTGGTTTGGTAATATTGGTCTTTTAAATAGCTATTATCCATAAAGATAAGTTGTCTACCTGGTGTTACAGGGTCCTCAATAGTTTGCCAACCCTGATAATTAAGCAAATGACGATTGGTATCATCCAAAAACATTGTTGTATAGATGGAATTCAAAGGGTTATTTCCTGTGGCGGCACTATGTTGCCCAGTTAAAAAGGCATCAAATCCCTGATCCCCTTGAACCATTTGAGTGTTTTTCACAGCCATACGATTAAATCTAACATAATCGGCTGCATTTAGGTATTCCATTCTGTCCTTCAAACGTCCGTTAAAACTCAATTTACTTTTGAAATTTATGCTAGAACGACCTGCTTTTCCTTTCTTTGTTGTTACCAAAATCACTCCATTAGCCGCCCTTGCACCATAAATAGCAGTGGAAGCTGCATCTTTTAACATTTCCATTGATTCAATATCATCGGAATTTAAAGCATAAAACGAACTTGGTACACCATCTACCAAAACCAAAGGAGTTCCTGAACCATCAAAAGAAGTACCTCCACGAAGAATAATATCAGGAGTTGTTCCTGGTTGCCCCGAATGTTGAGTTACTTTAAGACCTGAAACAGTTCCTTGTAAAGCTGTTCCTGCATTAGAGCGAGAAGCACTTTCCAGAACCTTAGTATCTAGTTTTGAGATGGAAGTTGCTAAGGTTTTACGCGTTTGTGTAGCATACCCTGTAACAACTACCTCATCAAGTTGACTAGCTTCTTCTTCAAGGGCTACATTCATTACCGACCCCGTAACCTTGCGCTCCAAAGTCTTAAAACCAATAGAAGTAAATTGAAGAATCTCACCATCTTTAGCTTGGATAGTAAAATTTCCATCAAAATCAGTAGCCACTCCACGAGTCGTTCCCTTAACAACTACCGAAACACCAAGCAAAGGCATCTTATCACTTGCTGAAGTTACAGTACCGCTAACCTCTATTTCTTGAGCCATCAACCCTCCAAAGAAGAAGCTCAAAGAAAAAATCAAGATCTTTTTTAATAATTTTTCTTTCATTGTAAAATTTCGTTTAATTCCTATTTTTTGCTTATGTCTTACATAACACGAAAGCAAAGATAACTTTATTTAGATAAAAAACAAAAAAAAGAAAGACTCATACACTATTTCGAAACCTATTTTAATAAAAACATTTTTATATATTTCTCAAAAAAGAAAAATAAATTCAAAATACATAAAAAGTAAAATGTTAAATCACAATTTTATCATCAAAGAATTTATTAAAATTTCACCATAAAAAAGAAAGAAACTTTGTTTAAAAAATATTTTTTTCTAAAACAAAAAAGGAAGATTTAGATTCTATTCATATAATTTTGTAGAATCAATGTTGCACTTATTTCATCAATCAAGGCTTTATTTTGGCGTTGTTTTTTTCCTAACCCACTGTCAATCATTGACTGAAATGCCATTTTAGAAGTAAATCGCTCATCTTCACGAACGATTATTATTTCAGGGAATTCCTTCTCAAGAAGTTCTACTTTTTTCTGGATTTCCTTTTCAATATCAGAAAATTCATTATTCATTCGTTTGGGTTGCCCCACAACTATTTCTGTTACTTTTTCTTCAGAAATATATTTCTTTAAAAACGTAACCAATTCATCTGTAGCAACTGTGGTTAAACCTGAAGCAATAATACGCAAAGGGTCTGTAACAGCAATACCACAACGTTTACTACCATAATCTATAGCTAAAATTCGAGACATAACAACTTTATTTAAACAGAAAATAAACTGACAATCAACACCCTACTTCAATTCTTTTATTTCATAAACACTTATCCGATTTTTAGTTGTTGCCAAAACAATCCAAATGGCTTTATCCAAATCCACGTCTATATCTATTGGCGAAATTCCTTCCA
Source organism: Capnocytophaga cynodegmi (assembly GCF_002302475.1). Classification (NCBI taxonomy): domain Bacteria; kingdom Pseudomonadati; phylum Bacteroidota; class Flavobacteriia; order Flavobacteriales; family Flavobacteriaceae; genus Capnocytophaga; species Capnocytophaga cynodegmi. The sequence continues at coordinate 1,790,933 of NZ_CP022378.1, read as the reverse complement.
TCGGAAAGTCTTGCACAAGTTTACCTTGTTCGTTCCATAAATAAACTTTTTCATTTTCAATATCGTTTGCAGAAACATAGTTCACACCTCGCACCCGAAAAAGTTTTTGCTTTTCGTATTTCGATTCAGGAATTTGAATTTTTGTATTTCCGATAGACAAAGTACTTCCAGAAAGAAACGAAGTTGTATATTGATTACCAATCAAATAATGATTTCTATCCCAATTTCTTTCCGCTTTAACTATATTTCCGTTTAAGTCTATTCGGGTAAGATTTCCATCTCGGGTTGAAAACAAAAACCGATTATCAAAAAACAGCGGCGGATTATTCGAAAATTCATATTTCCCTTGAATGGGTATGCGAATCTCACCATTGCGATGCAACACGTTAAACTTGCCATTATCAGACAAATAAACCAAAAAATCTTTATCTCCTGCTCGATAATGTTTTGGAGTAAATAATGGAACTGCATCTGTATTTTTTCTTAAAAAACCACCTACAACATCACCTTTTTTATCCAACATATGTAATGTTTTCCCTTCTGCAAACAGAAATCTATACTCTCTATTTTTATCATAATCAAATACTTCCAAAGGAGTTATTTTCCCCTTGTATTTCTTAGGAAATGGAGCTACATTGTTTCCGTTTCTATCCACAACCCAAATGGAATGTTCCGTTGTAAAAGCCATCTGCAAAAAACCATTTTTAAACAAATCTACCTGATAAACAGAACTTTGTATCTTACCATCTAACCTTTTCTTCCATAATAAACTACCATTATTCCCGATTAGATAGAGGTCATAATTTTCATCTTGAACAACAATTTCTCTACGTTTTGTTCTGTGATTCAGCAATATAGCAGGAGGTGTAATAATTTTAGCATCTAACACAAATTGAAAACGTTCTTTAATTTTATCCGTCACAGAATTTTTCGTCTGTTTTTTACTCATAAAATTAAACATATAGTACTCATTTTGAGAAGTTTGCTGAAATACCGCCCAACGATAATTTTGAGCAATCTGAGGATATCTCTCACGAAATTCACCACTATTATACAGATTAGCAACACGCGTCAAACTCATATTGGAGGCTGTATTTTTTTCCAGCAATTCATAGGATTTATTTTCTGAAAGAGTATTTTTTCTCCCAATATCGTTCATAACCGAACTGAGAACTTCTTTTGTTTTTGAAAAAATTAAATAATCATTATGTACAGAAACATATTTTGGTTTGAAATTAGGTTCAAAAGCAGAGAAAAAATCCAACGAAGAATCTTTATTCAATTCATAAACAGGAAATTCTCCTTGTGGTTCTTCAGACAAAATTGGTAACTGCAATAACGTTTCGTCCACATCAAAAGACGAAGCAACGGCAAATTTTCCGTCGATAGTTTGTGCAAAAACCAACCCGTTAAGTGTTTTTTGGAAAGAAGCCGTAACCGAGTCAGGAAGTGATATTTTTTCTGAATCCTCAAAAGAAAAAGAAGTCATTCGCAGAATATGTGAAGGAACTACCTCAGCCGGATTGTTTTCATAAGGCTTTACTTTCAGCAACATATCTTCCTTGTAATCGCTTTTAGCTACTGCCATTCCGCTGAACCTCACGTCATTCTCTTCCAAAAATAAATCCAACGCAAGCCAATGATTGAAAGGTTTTGTAACATCTGTTTTAAAGAAAGAAGAAAAAAACTGATTTGCTTGTTCTTTTTGCATAAATAAATTGGCACTACAATCGGTTGTAGCAATCTTTTGAAGTTGTTCCAGAATAGCTTGTTTTTCAGATTTTTCCTGTGCTTCAGTTTCAGTTTTAAAAAAAGAATCAATCTCAGAAGAATTACTAATTATCAGTCTGTTATCTACAACCGTGTAATACCATTCTTTTCCAAATTGTGATTGTTTTTGAATTGTCGTATTAGCGTTCTTCCAGATACTTAACGTATCTGATTCCTCCTTCTTGGTAATCGCAAAAAAGTTTTTATAGGCTGTGAAGGCTACCCATATATTATGGTCTGTAGGAAGGCTTCTAAGTAATTTCGTTTCATAATTGCGCAATGGTTTTGGATTGTTTTCTTTCCAAAACTCATTGTTTTCGATAGCACTCAAAAAATTATTCTTATGATTAACCCGATAAATAACTTGCGTATTTTCAGGAAATAACAAAATGTCACCTTTAACAGAATTTCCTTTTTTGTTACAGGCAACCAGTCCTAAGACTAAAAATAATATTTTTATAAAAATACGGCTCACTTACCCAATCTCATCGCAAAAATATGCTTTTTTTTAAAACTTTGCAATTCAAAACCTAATAAGCCTTTCAAATATGTAACTTTCTCAATTAAAATCCTTTTTTCTTATTGCAAAGATTAAAAATCACACGTCTTTTTTGAAAAAATAGTATTATTTTTTAATTTTGCTCTGAATTTTAAATACAATCAGACTTATGAAAACCTATTTTTACTTGTTAATAGCATTTTTTCCTTTTTTGGCGTTCGGACAGAATAGTGATATTTATGTAATGCTCCCCAACAAATTTGATTTTCAGAAAAAAGACAATGATTATCAACTAAATAGCTTAGCAAAATTTCTTCTTGAAAAAGAAAATTTTAAGGTTTTCTTTGAAAATGAAGCTCCAAATAATATTATTGAAAATCCCTGCAACTACCTAAGAGCAAACATTTTAAACACTTCAGGAATGTTCTTTACAAGGCTTCAGTTAGTTTTCACAGACTGCAAAGGAAAACAAGTTTTCACCTCCGAAGTGGGAAAGAGTAGAGAAAAAGAATTCAAAAAAGCCTATCACGAAGCACTTCGAAGTGCTTTCTCAACAGGAAATAAATTGACTATTTTTAAACAAAACTACAAAGACGAAAACTCTCACCCACTGGTTATAAACCCAAAACCTATCACTGAAAATGAAATAAAATCTAAGGATAGCAATATCACAACATTATACGCTCAACCTAATAATTTAGGTTTTCAACTGATTGATAATACACCAAAAATAGTTCTAAAAATAAAGCAAACTTCTTTGTCTAATGTTTACATTGCAGAAGATGAACACGGCAATCAAGGCATATTCTATAAAACTGAAAATCAATATGTTTTTGAATTTATCAAAGACGAAAAATTACAACAAAAAGTATTTAATGTTAAATTCTAAAACATAAAAACATTTTTCAATTTTTATGTACAGCAAAGCAGAAGCTAAAAAATTACGTGAAGAATTTTGGACTTCCTTCGGAAAATCCTTTCCCCGCAAATGGGTGTTATATGATACCAAAATCAAAGATTTCAGCTTTAAATTCTATTTTGACACAAAAAAGGCTATTGTTTCCTTAGACATCGAAGATAATATTTTAAGTAACAGAATATTATATTATGAAAAATTAGTTTCCTTGAAAAGCATTTTACTTGAAGAATATCTACCAGATGCCATTTTTGAGGATTGTTATGTCTTAGATAACGATAAAGAAATCAGCCGTATTTACGTCCAAAAAGAGAATGTAAACATTCACAATAAAAATACTTGGCGAGAAACTATGGAATTTTTATATGAAAAAATGCTGAAATTTGAAGAGTTTTGGTATGAATACGAAGATGTTATAAAAGAAAATTTCTAACCGTCTAAATTACAATTCTTTTCTGTCTTTACTTACAAAAAACAATAAATTATAGGCATATAAAGACCCTAAAAATAAAAATTCTTTTAGAAATTGCGTACCTTTGTGGACTCTAATTGAAAAAATCAAATATGCAGAATTTACAAGAAATACTAAAGAAATATACGCAAAAAGCGGGTGAACAAATTTTTGGAGTTTCACTCGAAAACATTGAACTTCAACAAACTAAAAAAGAGTTTGAAGGCGACATTACTATTGTAATTTTCCCGATGTTACGTCAGATTAAAGGAAATCCTGAACAAATTGGGCAACAAATCGGAACTTTTTTACAAGAAAATGTAAAAGAGGTGGAAAGTTTCAATGTAATTAAAGGATTTTTGAATTTAGTAATTTTGGATTCTTATTACATTGATTTTCTGAAAAGTATAGAAAACGAAACTCATTTTGGTTTGGCTCAGCCCAATTCCAAAAAGACCATAATGGTTGAATATTCGTCGCCTAACACCAACAAACCCTTGCACTTAGGGCATATTCGCAACAACTTGTTAGGATATTCGGTAGCCGAAATTCTAAAAGCAGCCGGACATAAAGTATATAAAACTCAGATAATCAACGACCGAGGAATACACATCTGCAAGTCAATGATTGCTTGGCAACGTTTTGGCAATGATGAGACGCCTGAAAATTCAGGACTTAAAGGCGATAAACTCGTCGGGAATTACTATGTAGCTTTCGACAAAGCGTATAAATCTGAAATTGAGCAACTTATTTCAGAAGGAAAAACCAAAGAAGAAGCTGAAAAACAAGCACCCATATTTTTGGAAGCACAAGAAATGCTTCGAAAATGGGAAGCCGGAGACGAGCAAGTTATTTCCCTTTGGAAAGAAATGAATCAGTGGGTTTACAACGGATTTTCAACTACTTACAAAAATTTAGGCGTTGATTTCGATTCGTACTACTACGAAAGTGACACATATTTATTAGGAAAAGACATCATCGAAGAAGGATTAAAAAAAGGCGTTTTCTTCAAGAAAGAAGACGGCTCGGTTTGGTGTGATTTAACCGCTGATGGTTTGGACGAAAAATTAGTACTTCGCTCCGATGGAACTTCTGTGTACATCACTCAAGATATTGGTACCGCAACCCAACGCGTAAAAGATTATCCTGACGTAAAAGGAATGGTTTATACCGTTGGAAATGAGCAAGATTACCATTTCAAGGTTTTGTTTTTAATTCTGAAAAAATTAGGCTTTGATTGGGCTGAAAATCTATATCATTTGAGCTACGGAATGGTAGATTTACCGAGCGGAAAGATGAAAAGTCGTGAAGGAACTGTGGTCGATGCCGACGATTTAATTGCCGAAATGGAGCAAACAGCCGAAGAAATTTCGCAAGAATTAGGCAAATTAGACGGATATGATGAAAATCAGAAGAAGGAATTGTATCACACCATCGGTTTGGGAGCTTTGAAATACTATATTTTGAAAGTTGACCCCAAAAAACGTATTCTTTTTGACCCGAAAGAATCTATTGACTTCCAAGGAAATACAGGTCCTTTCGTGCAATACACTTATGCCCGAATCAAATCTATCTTACGAAAATACAACGAAATAGAAATCTCAAAATCAGAAAGTCTTTCAATTTCAGAATTACACCCTAAGGAGAAAACGCTTCTTAAAAATATGGCACTTTTCCCCGAAGTGGTGCAAAACGCAGCAGATTCGTACAGCCCTGCGGTCGTTGCCAATTATGTGTATGATTTGGTAAAAGATTTCAATTCCTTCTATCAGAATGTATCCATTTTGGGAGAGGAAAATGTAGCAAAAAGAGAGTTTCGGGTGTCGCTTTGTAAAAAAATAAGTGAGATTATTGCATCGGCTTTTGCAATGCTCGGGATACAAGTTCCTGAGAGAATGTAAAATGCTTTTCAGACAGAAAAATATTTTTCAAAAAAAAGAGAAAATATTTGCCAAGTAAAAAAATGTTGTTATCTTTGCACTCGCAATCGGTTAGGGGTTGCTTTTGAAAAATATTGTTCTTGCGAAAATAGCTCAGTTGGTAGAGCGCAACCTTGCCAAGGTTGAGGTCGCGGGTTCGAACCCCGTTTTTCGCTCTTTTATTGCCTTAATAAAGGGCTCGGATGGTGGAATCGGTAGACACGCTGGACTTAAAATCCAGTGGGCAGCAATGCCTGTGCGGGTTCAAGTCCCGCTCCGAGTACAACAAAAAATCGTAATGCTTTTATAATGAAAGTGTTGCGATTTTTTTATTAAACATATTCTGACTTACTTATTATCAGTGATTTATATTCTTTAATCGTATATATTCTCTCAATTAAAATTACAAAACATATAATAAGCTATTCAAGCTTCAAATAGAATAAAAAACAAAAAATCAATCCTTTTCAAAATTTATTTTCAACAACAGTTGGAGTTTTAATATATTTTATTACTTTTGTCACTCGAAAACTTGAAAAAGTGACAAGAGTATATTTTTATAATATTATTAGCCTTATTATTATCATCAATAACACCTATTGATGCGAGGCTTCGTATATGTAAAACACAGAAAACCTGCATCAGAAATTAGATGCAGGTTTTTTTATTTTTAAAATTTGATTCAGAAATCATCATCAAAATATGGAATTAAATAAATACAGCAAACAAGTTACACAAGACGATACGCAACCTGCAGCACAAGCAATGCTACACGCTTTGGGGCTGACCGATGACGACCTAAAAAAACCTTTAGTAGGCATCGCAAGTACGGGTTACGAGGGAAATCCTTGTAATATGCATCTAAATGATTTAGCTTTGAAAATTAAGGAGGGCGTACAGCAATCGGGTTCTATGTGATTGATTTTCAACACTATAGGAGTTTCAGATGGAATCTCAATGGGTACTTACGGAATGCGTTACTCTTTGGTTTCGAGAGATATTATCGCTGATTCTATCGAAACGGTAATTCAAGCAATGTGTTACGATGCACTCGTTACAGTGGTAGGGTGCGACAAAAATATGCCTGGAGCTTTAATGGCAATGCTCAGACTGAATCGACCTTCAATTTTGGTGTATGGCGGAACAATTGCCGCAGGTTGCCATAACGGAAAAAAACTCGATGTAGTTTCCGCTTTCGAGGCGTGGGGACAAAAAGTAGCAGGAACTATTGATGAAAAAGAATATAAGGAAGTAATACACAAAGCCTGTCCGGGCGAAGGAGCTTGTGGCGGAATGTACACTGCCAACACAATGGCTTCGGCTATTGAAGCATTGGGAATGAGTTTGCCTTACAACTCTTCAACTCCTGCCTCAGGTGATGCCAAAAGACAAGAATGCCTCAAAGTGGGTAAAGCGTTGCGTTATCTGCAAGAAAACGACATCAAACCTCGCGATATCGTCACGCGAAAATCCATCGAAAATGCTTTCCGATTGGTGGTTGCCTTGGGAGGCTCTACCAATGCCGTATTGCACTTTTTAGCCATTGCAAAAGCAGCTCAAATCCCGATGACTATTGATGATTTTGCCAAGTTGAGCGATTCCACACCTTTTATCGCAGACCTTAAACCAAGCGGAAAGTACGTTATGGAAGATTTACACCACATTGGCGGAATCCCTGCTGTGATGAAATATTTACTCGAAAAAGGATTACTTCACGGTGATTGCCTTACAGTTACAGGTAAAACAATAGCTGAAAATCTTGCAGATGTACCATCACTTTCTGAAAACCAAAATATTATATATCCGTTAGAAAAGCCAATCAAAGAAACGGGACATATTCGTATTCTCTATGGAAATTTAGCCACCGAAGGAGCTGTAGCAAAAATTACGGGTAAAGAAGGACTTTCGTTCACCGGAAAAGCTAAAGTTTATGAAGGTGAATTTCTTGCCAATGAAGGAATTGCCAAAGGCGAAGTCACCGAAGGAACAGTTGTGGTCATTCGCTATGAAGGTCCGAAAGGAGGTCCGGGAATGCCTGAAATGTTAAAACCGACTTCTGCCATTATGGGGGCAGGTTTGGGCAAAAAAGTAGCACTCATCACCGATGGACGATTTTCGGGAGGTTCGCACGGATTTGTAGTTGGGCACATTTCGCCCGAAGCACAAAATGGTGGCAATATTGCATTGGTACAAGATGGTGATTTGATTACCATCGATGCTGCAAAAAACACCATTGATGTACATCTCACCGAAGAAGAATTAGCTCAAAGACGAGCCAATTTCAGCCTCAAACCACTAAAAGATACTGCCAAAGGAGGGGTGCTTTACAAATACGCTCGTACGGTAAGTTCCGCCTCACAAGGTTGTGTTACCGATGAATTTTAGTCGAGAGCCTCAACACACAATTAAAATCGACTGTAAATTATTCAATGTAGTTAATCATTAAATATCAAATCTTTAAATAAATATGACAGGAGCAGAAGTTTTAATCAAATGTTTGTTAGCCGAAGGGGTTGATTTAGCTTTCGGTTACCCCGCCGGGGCGATAATGCCTGTTTACGACGAACTTTACAAATACCAAAATCAGTTGAAACACATCCTCACTCGCCACGAGCAAGGAGCTATCCACGCCGCACAAGGCTACGCAAGAGCTACTGGAAAGGTAGGTGTGGTTTTTGCCACATCAGGCCCCGGAGCAACCAACATCATCACAGGAATTGCTGATGCCCAAATCGATTCCACGCCGTTGGTGTGCATTACTGGACAGGTAGCAAAGCACCTCTTAGGAACAGATGCCTTTCAGGAAACAGACATCATCGGAATTTCTACCCCCGTAACCAAATGGAATTTCCAAATCACGGAAGTAGAAGAAATACCCGAAGCAATAGCCAAAGCCTTTTACATTGCCCGTTCGGGAAGACCCGGACCTGTACTTATCGACATCGTAAAAAGCGCTCAGTTCGACCAAGTTGCTCAGTTCGACTATAAGAAATGTACTCGAATGCGAAGCTATAATCCTGTACCTGAAATAGATGATTCAAAATTAGCTGAAGCCGCACAAATCATCAATCAAGCACAAAAACCCTATGTTGTTTTCGGACAAGGAATCATTTTAGGTCAAGCTGAAAACGAGCTAAAATCCTTTTTAGAAAAGACCGATATCCCCGCAGCAGCGACCATTTTAGGACTTTCGGCACTACCCACCGAACACCCCAATTACGTGGGAATGGTAGGTATGCACGGCAACTATGCACCCAATGTAATGACCAATACGTGTGACGTACTCATCGCTTTGGGAATGCGTTTTGATGACCGCGTAACGGGCGATTTAAGCAGATACGCCAAACAAGCAAAGGTGTTGCATTTTGACATTGACCCTGCGGAAATCAACAAAAATGTAAAGGCTGATGTCGCCGTATTGGGCAATGTAAAAGAGGCTTTACAGAAAATACTTCCGTTAGTGGAACAGAAAAAACATACAACGTGGCGAGAAGAATTCAAAAAATATGACAAAGAAGAATATGATTCCGTTATTAAAAACGAATTATATCCTGAAAAAGAAGGACTTACAATGGGGGAAGTTTTAGAATTGATAAATAAATGTTCTAATCACGAAGCGGTTATTGTTTCCGATGTGGGGCAACATCAGATGATGGCTTGTCGTTATGCGAAATTTAAAAATTCACGCAGTAAAATCACTTCAGGAGGATTGGGCACAATGGGATTTGCCCTACCGGCAGCCATCGGAGCAAAAATAGGCGTTCCTGAAAAACAAGTAGTTGCAGTAATTGGCGATGGTGGGTTTCAGATGACCATTCAAGAATTGGGAACGATTTTTCAGTCGCAAATTCCTGTGAAAATTGTAGTTTTAAACAACGAATTTTTAGGAATGGTTCGTCAGTGGCAAGAACTATTTTTTGACCGCCGATATGCTTCTACCGAAATGATAAATCCTGATTTTATTAAAATTGCAGAAGGGTATCACATTCAATCGCGATTGGTTACCAAACGCAGCGATTTGGAAGAAGCTGTTAAAGAAATGCTCAATTCCGACAAGGCTTATTTCTTGGAAGTTCGTGTCGAGAAAGAAAACAACGTTTTCCCGATGGTACCCACAGGAGCTTCAGTTTCGGAAGTGAGGCTGAAATAAAAAAGCAACAAAAGAAGTTCAATCAACAATAAAACCTTGAACCTGAAACTTTAAAACCTCAAACATAAAATTGTAAATATGGAACAAAAAACATACACCATCACCATATATTCGGAAAATCAGCTTGGGCTACTCAACAGAGTGACGGGGATTTTCCTCAGAAGACATATTGATATGGAAAGCATCAATGTGTCAGCATCGGAAATTGACAATGTATTTCGAATGATTATTGTGACTCATACCACTCAAAAATGGGTAGAACATTTGGTTCAACAGATTGAAAAACAGATAGAAATCATCAAAGTATTTTATCATACCGATGAAGAAATCATTTCTCTTGAAAATTCGCTTTTCAAAATGCCAACGGCTTCCCTTTTTGATGAAGAAACTCCCATTCAAGCTATAATTCAGCGATATAATGCTAATATTGTTGCTGTTTATAAACATTTTTATGTAATTTCAAAAACAGGCTCACGAGAGTCCATCGCAGCACTTTATCAGAAGCTGAAACCTTACGGAATTATGCAATTTTCGGGCTCGGCACGAATTGCTATTTCAAAATCGGAAATGAAAGTATCTCCCTTGCTCAACAAATATGAGGTAGATAACCAAAAATAGTAGAGTATGATGTAAGAAAACAGTTTTTTCAAGTTGAGTAAAATCAAATCTTTAATTCCAAGAACTTTGATTTTATTCGGTTTGACACCAAAAGTTATCATCATATTTTTAAGAACACAATCCATATAAATCTTTAAATTAAATCGGAAAAAACAATGAAAAATTATTTTAATACCCTAAATTTCAGAGAAAAATTAGCACAATTAGGCGTTTGCGAATTATTACAGAAAAGCGATTTCAGTCAAGGAGTTGAAGCCTTAAAAGGAAAAAAAATTGTTATCGTGGGAGCAGGAGCCCAAGGGCTTAATCAAGGGTTGAATATGCGTGATTCGGGTTTGAATGTTTCCTACGCTTTGCGTGAATGTGCCATCGCCGAAAAACGCCCCTCGTACACCAATACCATCGCCAACGGCTTTCAAGTAGGCACTTTTGAAGAGCTTATTCCTACGGCAGATTTGGTGTGTAATTTAACCCCCGACAAGCAACATACTTCGGTGATTAACAAGATTATGCCTTTGATGAAGCAAGGAGCGACTTTATCCTACTCACACGGATTCAACATCGTGGAGGAAGGCATCGAAATCCGCAAAGATATTACCGTGATTATGGTAGCTCCAAAATCGCCGGGTTCGGAAGTGCGTGAAGAATACAAACGTGGATTTGGTGTACCGACTTTGATTGCCGTTCACCCCGAAAATGACCCTGAGAACAAAGGTTTTGAGTGGGCAAAAGCCTACGCAGCAGCTTTGGGAAGCGACACTGCCGGAGTACTACGTTCATCATTTGTAGCAGAAGTAAAATCGGATTTGATGGGCGAACAAACCATTCTGTGCGGACTTTTACAAACAGGTTCGATATTGGCTTTCAATAAGATGAAACGCGAAGGAGTTGCCCCTGAATACGCAGCCAAACTCATTCAATACGGTTGGGAATCCATTACCGAAGCCTTAAAACACGGCGGAATTACCAATATGATGAATCGTCTATCGAATCCTGCCAAAGTAAGAGCATTTGCCATTTCCGAAGATTTGAAAAAGATGATGCGTCCGCTCTTTGAAAAACATATGGACGATATTTTAAGCGGACATTTTTCAAAAACGATGATGGAAGATTGGGCAAACAACGATAAAAACTTGCTTACGTGGCGTTCCGCTACGGCTGAAACCGATTTTGAGAAAACTCCTATCACTACGGAAACTATTGAAGAACAAACCTATTTTGACTACGGAACATTATTGGTAGCGATGGTAAAATCGGGGGTGGAGTTGGCTTTTGAAGTAATGACCGAATCAGGCATAAAAGCCGAATCAGCATATTATGAATCACTACACGAATTGCCTCTGATTGCCAACACTATAGCTCGTAAAAAATTATACGAAATGAATAAAACCATTTCCGACACCGCCGAATACGGCTGCTATTTGTTTGACCACGAATGCCGATCGCTCATTGCTGCCTATATCGACGGAGTAGAAAACAATGTAATCGGGCGTCATTTCACTGCCTCAAACCAAATCGACAATATTGATTTAATTCAAGTGAACAAATCCATAGCCTCACACCCAATTGAAGTAATTGGAGCACATTTAAGGGCTTATATGACTGATATGAAGCGGATAAAATAGTTTAAATTTAATCATTTATTTTCATATTTATACTTTTGTCTTGAAACATAATAATAAAAAAATAGTATGTTACATCAAAAATTCAGAACTATAAATACGTCAATCATAAGAACAATTGTACCGAGAAAAAGATAAATGCTTCATCAAAGAAAAACAAAATAACCTAGGAAAATTAAGGAAATATATGGAGGTAACAACATACATACCACAAGTTCAAGAAGTACAAAAAGCAATGCTACGGATAAAATCTGTGATAAATACCACACCGCTTTCAAAAAGTGTGCGATTAAGCAATTTATTCGAAGCGGAAATTTATTTTAAAAGAGAAGATTTACAACAAGTACGTTCCTATAAAATTCGAGGAGCGTACAACAAAATCAGCTCCCTTTCCGAGCAAGACAAGCAACAAGGAATCGTCTGTGCGAGTGCCGGAAATCACGCACAAGGTGTGGCACTTTCTTGCCAAATATTAAATATCAAAGGTGATATTTATATGCCTGTAACTACTCCACAACAAAAAATTGAACAAGTACAAATATTTGGCGGAGAGAACGTTACCATAGTTTTGGAAGGCGATACTTTTGATGATTCCAACAATGCCGCAATAAAATTTGCAACAGAAAACGCAAAAACGTTCGTCCCTCCTTTTGACGATGAAAAAGTCATTGAAGGACAAGCCACTATTGGGCTGGAAATTCTCGACCAAGCCAACGAACCGATTGATTATGTGTTTGTTCCCATAGGTGGTGGCGGACTTTCAGCAGGGCTTTCTTCCGTATTTAAAACGCTTTCTCCACAAACGAAAATCATTGGAGTTGAACCCTTAGGTGCCCCCTCAATGAAAGAAGCGTTGAAAGCAGGAAAACCTGTGGAACTCACTGAAATTGACAAGTTTGTAGATGGTGCTTCGGTAAAGAAAGTGGGCAGTTTAAATTTTGAAATCTGTAACCGATTTTTAGATGATGTTGTGCTTGTCCCTGAAGGGAAAGTATGTCAAACCATCTTGGATCTGTACAACCGCGATGCTATTGTAGTTGAACCTGCTGGGGCGTTATCAATTTCGGCTCTGGATTTCTACAAAGAAAAAATTAAGGGTAAAAAAGTGGTTTGTGTTATCAGCGGAAGCAATAATGACATCACCCGAACGGCAGAAATTAAGGAACGTGCCTTGCTTTATGCCAATTTAAAGCATTATTTTATCGTTCGATTTCCACAACGCGCTGGTGCATTGAAAGAATTTGTGGTTGAAATCCTCGGAAAAACAGATGATATTACCTATTTTGAATACTCCAAAAAGCACAATCGCGAAAACGGACCTGCCGTAGTAGGCATCGAACTTAAAAATGAAGCTGACCTTCAACCACTTATCGACCGGATGAAACAACGCAACTTCTATGGGGATTACCTGAACAACAAACCCGATTTATTTCAGTTTTTAGTATGATAAAAAAGGCTATCAAATAGATAGCTTTTTTTATGTTCAATATGAAATTGTTACTCAACGAGATTCTTTTCGTAATCAAAATACTTTTCTTTCTCTTTTCTAATTTGCACCAAGCGATAATTTTCAGTTGCAATAACAAAGCTAGTAAACTTATGATTTGTTTGGATTTCTTGCAATTTTTCAATGATACTTTCTGCTGTATTTCGGTTTTGAAGTCCGTGAATAACAAGCCAAGTTTCATCAGGGCTGTAAATATCTTCTGACATAGAAATTTTATCCGAAATAGTAGCCAACTTCTCAATAAGTTGTAATTTAACTTCTTCCCTATTTTCCGTAGAAACATCTGCAAGAACTACTTTCCAAGACCTCGTCTTTTCATCGGAAACAAACTCTTCTTTCTCAATATTATTCAATTTTTCCAATAATTCAGCAGCAAGTTTACTTTCATCTGTTTCGGGATAATTAACCTTAACTTGCTCAAGGGCTTCACGATAAGATACAACGCCATACAAACGAGCAATCGCATCAGCCTTTAACATTTCCAATTTGGGAGCTACCGCTGTTTCACGGAAAGAAAGTCTATTTTCGTCCAAATTTTGCAGAATTTCTAAAATTTTTCCTTTCTGAAAATCAGCTGTAAGCGTATCCAAAAGTTCTTGAGCTTTCTGGTCTTTCTGCTGTTGAGAAGATATATTTCCTTTCAAAATACTAACATAATCTGACTCTGGGAATTTGTTAAATAATTGATTTTTAAAATCTTCAGATTTTGAACTATTCAAATCGAGATGATTTTTATACAACTCATAGAGGGCTCCAACTTCTAAATTAGCATCTGGATTGGCATTTAGCAAACTCTCCAAACGACTGATAGATAATTCATTGTCTCCAAATTTTGCTCTATATAAAACTCCTAATTGATATAAAGCCTGATTTCTATCTTTTTCTAATTGTATTATTTCAATTTCCGATTTTGGTAATTTTTCAACAAAAGATTCTGCTGTTACAAAATCATCCTCAACAGCAACTAACTCACTATCAAATTCTTCCAAAGATTGTGTAGTTGCTTTTTTTACCTTTGACGACCAACGCCAATTATCTTCCAATGCACGATTTCCCCAATACTGCTGAAATTGTTGCTTTCCATAGGCAATAGCCATCGGATTGTAAAAATAAAACTTCCCTCCTTGTTGTTCAGGAAGATTTTGAACATAAAATCCTGAACCTAAATCTTCTGCAGAAGTCATATTTTTTTGCTTTTGTTCTACAACCTTTTGCACGGAATCAATGTGTTTTTGAAAAAAACTCAATTGCTCCTCTTTGGATAATCTTGCTATTTTTATAATACTATCATTATGTTTTACAACATACTCAAGTTCCGTAATTTTAGCTAAATTTTCTTTTTTCCGCTCGATGTAAAGACGCTCAAAAGTATATTCTGGAATATAAGCCAACGTACTATCCAAATGGTGGTATGCTCCTGTATAATCTTTTTGTTCAAACAGAATTTCTGCAAGTCGTTCGTGTGTTTTTGCTTTAAGAGAATTATTTTCTTTATTGTTTTTCAACGACTTACGATAGAAACTCGTAGCAATTACTTTGTTATTTTCTTGAGTTAATGCTCCGTGCATAAAATAAAGAACATCTAACAAATCCTTATGCTCATAACGTTTTTCTAATTTTGTTAAATATTCCAAGAATTCTTGTTTCTGCTCAGGAGAAAAATCTTTATTTCGAGCTTTTCCTGCTTGAGCTTCCACCCACAATTTCCGTGAAATTTTCCAGTTCAAATCAATAACTTTTTCATAGGCAACAACGGCGGAATCTCTCTGTTTTTGCTTCTCATAAAGCTGGGCGGCAATGAAATAATATCTTCCTCTGAGTAACTTATTTTTAGTAAACTTTCCTGCCAAGTAAAGGGCTTCAGCTGCGTTGGGATACATTTCTTGATTGATATACGCCTGACCTAACGTTGCATAAGCTTCTGCTTTATCGTTTCTACGTAATTTTTCAGTCTCCAGCAATTCGTGAAGTTTTTCTATAGCAATTTTGTCTTTTCCCAACCGAAGATTTGTTTTCTGTACCCAAATAGCCGCTTCGGGAATACGCTCACTTTTTCCGTAGTTTGTAAGTAGATGGTTAAAAGCCTCTAAAGCAGGAAGAAAACGTTCGTTGTAATAACGTGATTTTCCTAACAGAACGTATGCGTCATCAATTTTATAATTCCGTTGGACACCCTTGAAAACCATTGAATGCAGCTGAATTGTTTTGATAGCTTTTTCCTCCGCTCGTTCAAAATTTGGATTTTCAATACCATCTAATTGTATTTTTCCTGACATCTTGATAGGTTCCACAGGTAAAATCTCGCTAAAATTATCTTGGTATTGCTCTTGAAGTTCCTTTAATCCCAAATCAAAAGCCTCTTCACCATTGAAAAGAACATTATACTTGGTAACGATGGGTTGCATTTGCCGATTGTAGTACGTGTTTGCATTAGGAGTACACCCAAACACAAGCAACTGAATCACAGCAAAAAAAGAAAAATATTGAACACGTTTTTTCATTTTTTGTTTTATGAAAATCTTAATTGAACCACGAAGTTACTGCTTTTATTTTGAAAAAAAAAGACTTTTAATTTTTTATTAGGAAAAGATTTTATTCGCATTCCCATACAAAATCTTCTACTTTTGAATTAATTTCAGGACGAAATTCATAATGCCACCATTCGGAGTAAATCGACTTAAAATTGTGTTTATGCAAAATTTCTTTCAAAAGTTTTCGATTTTTCAACACTTCTTCAGGCAAATTTGTGTAAGTATGATGTGCTTCCTTTTCAAAAAAATCAAAAGGAGTTCCCATATCAAGCTCTTTTTCATTCATATCAACCAGAGTTAAATCCACTGCAGCTCCTCGATTGTGTTTTGAACCTTTGGCAGGATTTGCTACGTAATGCGTTCCTGGCAAAATTGCCCACATTTTTTTCTGTACTGAAAGAGGACGATAACAATCAAATAATTTAATACGAAAACCCAATTTTTTAAACTCCTCATTAGCAGCTAACAAAGCCTTTGCTGTAGCTTTACGCAAATAACATTCAGGACAATCATATACCGCTTGTTTCAAAAAGTTATCTTCAGTAGCATACTTGATATCCAAAATAAAATCATCTGATAAACGCTTGATATTCACAAAGTCGGTATGAGGTGATATTTTTTCTTCTCTTTTAGAAATATCAAACTCGTTATCTTCATTTTCTGTAATAAGTACATTATCAGCCTTATATATATTTTCTACTTTAACTGTATCTATTTCCATTTTAGCAGAACGACTTTCATTATTATTTCTACAAGAAAAAAATAACACAGAAAGGAAAATAAAAAAAAGTACGTTTTTCATTTTCTGAATTTGATTTATATTTTTCGCATTATTGTAACATCATTTGTGCTTTTTTGAGACTTTCGATGAGAAAATCTATTTCCTTAAAGGTATTATAAACCGCGAAACTTACCCGAATAGTCCCCGAAATGCCATAAAACTGCATTATGGGTTGAGCACAATGATGTCCTGTTCTGACAGCAATTCCTAACTTATCCAATATAGTACCTACATCATATGGATGTATTCCTTTCAAATTGAATGAAATAACAGCTGTTCGTTTAGCCAGATTATCATCTCCGTAAATTTCAATTCCATCAATAGTTTTGAGCTTTTGGGTAGCATACTCTAACAACTTGTGCTCATAATTTGCTATATTTTCAATTCCAAGCTCGTGAATATAATCTATTGCACTTCCAAAGGCGATTCCTCCACAAATATTGGGAGTTCCCGCTTCAAATTTATGTGGTAAATCGGCATAAGTAGAAGCTTCAAACCGAACTTCTTTAATCATTTCTCCCCCACCTTGGTACGGAGGAAGTTTATTTAATAATTCTTCTTTGCCATAAAGTATTCCCACACCTGTCGGACCATACATTTTATGAGCAGATACAGCGTAAAAATCAACATCAAGAGCCTGAACATCAGGTTGAATGTGTGGAGAGGATTGAGCACCATCTACCAATACCACAGCTCCTTTTTCGTGAGCCTTTTCAATGATAATTTCAATAGGGTGTATGTTACCTAACGCATTGGAAACGTGCTGTACACATACTAATTTTGTTCGATTGGTTAACAATTTATCAAATGCATTGAGGTCCAAAATTCCCTTTTTATCCATTGGAATGACTTTCAAAATTGCACCACTTCGCTCACAGGCAAATTGCCAAGGAACTATATTACTATGGTGCTCTGATGCAGAAATGATAATTTCATCTCCCTCAGTTAAAATTGAGGCATATCCATTGGCTACCAGATTAATAGCTTCTGTAGTTCCAGAAGTAAAAATAATTTCAGATGACTTTTTCGCATTAAAATGACGTTGCAACTTCACACGAGCCTTCTCATAAGCATCTGTAGCTTCTTGGCTGAGCGTGTGTACACCTCGATGAATATTAGCATTCAAAAAAGAATAGTAATGTACGATACTATTTATCACTTGAACAGGCGTTTGTGATGTAGCTGCATTATCAAAATATATCAGAGGTTTACCATTTATTTTTCGTTCCAATATAGGAAAATCTTTTCGGATTTCTTCAATAGGTTTCATCAGTGATTGATTTAAATTCTACAGAAGCAAAAGTATTTATTTTTTTATGATATTTATAACGAATTGAAAATAAAATGTAACTTTGTAGCTCAGGTGTGGCTGAAGGTAAATCATATTTTTGATACTTTTATCCACAATTGTAAGATTTCATTGATATATAGTTGATAACTAATTTTTAATACACAAAATGCCTTTATTTTATTTACAACCTATTTCAAATTCAATCACTTCGCAAGAATACAAACAACAACAAATTGGTTTTCAAATTAAAAAACATATTTTGGAAGACGGATTACCTGATTTGGAAGGAGTTAAAATTGCATTTATCTGTATTGAAAATTCAGCTCAAAAAATGACCAATTTTCGGAAGAAATTATATTCCCTTTATGTAGGAAATTGGAATTTCACGATAGCAGATTTAGGAAATTTGATAGAAAGTCCTTCGGTAAAGGACACTTACTTTGCTATCAGAGAAATGGTCAGCTATCTTGCAAAAAAAGGAATTACTTTAATCGTGGTTGGTGGCGAACAGCATTTAACATACGCCTTGTACCGAAGTTTTGATGAGTTAGAACAAATGGTAAATTTGGTAAGCGTTGATGCAAAATTCGACTTTAATGATGAGGAAGAGCTATTTTCAGAAAACTCTTATTTTAGTAAAATCCTGACAGAAAGCCCCAATAACTTATTCGACTTCACCAACTTAGGATATCAATCTTATTATGTAGCACAAGAAGAGTTAGATTTGCTCGACAAAATGTGCTTCGATGCCTACCGATTAGGAAATGTGGTCAATGACTTACCTTCAATCGAACCAGCGGTGCGTGATGCAGACCTTGTAAGTGTAGATATGACAAGCGTTCAAGCTCGTGATGTAAATAGCGAAACGGGCTACGTGAATGGATTTTCGAATCGAGAAATTTGTACTATTTCTCGTTATGCAGGTATCAGCAATAATGTACAAGTTTACGGAATTTTTAATATCCCACAAACGGAATTAGCTTCGGAATTAGTAGCTGAAATGATTTGGTATTTCTATGAAGGATATAATTTCAGAATCAAAGAATTACCTATTGTTAATGATGACAACTATACAAAGTATATCGTTCCGATTGACGATGTCCAAATCGAATTTTTTAAAAGCAACTCCACAGGTCGTTGGTGGATGAAACCAGGAAGCGACAAATTTTCAGGACATCAAAATCATTTACCTTTAGGCTTAATGCCTTGCAATCAAAAGGAATATATTGAAGCAACTCAAGGAATTATACCTGAAAGATGGTGGAAATCTTACAGAAAATCAATGCAATAAATAGAATTAGCAAACAATGGTTTACTGCTGTTTCTCACTTTTTAGCCGAACGACAAATGTGCTCCCCTTACCTTCTTCAGAAGTTAGAGAGATTGTTCCGTTGTAAGATGAAACAATACTTTTTACCATCGCAAGTCCCAAACCACTTCCTGTAGATTTAGTAGTAAATTTTGGCTCAAAAATCTTATCCATATTTTCTGAGGAAATACCTATACCATTGTCACTTACAGATAGTTCAACAAAATCATCTGATTGTTCCAAAGAAACAATAATATTTCTATCAACCTGACCTTCAGTTGCTTGTAAGGCATTTTTCACTAAATTAGTTACAACACGCCCCATTTGGTCTTTATCAAACAAAACCACAATTTCCTTTTCTGGGCAGGTAAATGTAATATGCTTAGAATCAAAAATATCCAACGTTCTTTTAACTATCGGAACGACATTAAAGTATTCATCATTTTTATCAGGCATATTGGTCAAAGCAGAAAAAGCTGTTGATATATTACTCAGAATATCAATCTGTTGAATCATCGATTCACAAAATTCATTTACTTCCTCGTTATTTTCAGGCTGCTTTCCAAACTTTCGTTGAAAACTTTGTACAGAAAGCCGCATTGGGGTAAGTGGGTTTTTTATTTCGTGAGCCACTTGTTTAGCCATTTCTCTCCAGGCTTGTTCTCTTTCGGACTTGGCTAACAACACTTTACTATTCTCAATTTCGTCAATCATACTATTATAAGCTCCTACTAACTGACCTATTTCAGTACTTGGCGATTTAAGTATAATTTTTTCATTCCGTTCCAAAAGACGAGTTCTTTCAAGCCTATTTTCAATGGTTTTCAAGGACTTAGTTATATAAGATGAGATAAAATACGCCAAAATCAGTGCTAAAACCAACAATGAAAAATACACCATTGAAAGATTGTACAAAGACCCTTCCAAAGCTCTTTCATTGAACGTATCGTTTTCAAAATAAGGAATATTTAAAACGGCAATTGGTTTAAACTGCAAGTCATTTACGTAGCCATACGAAGTCTGGTACCCCCTGCCTTCCAGCTCTTTATGCTCAGAAAAACGTTTATCAATATTTGTTGAAAGTTGTTGTAAAATTTCCTTTGAGATTTTCAAAGTATCCTTTTTATTACCAATTACGGCTCGTGAACTTTTTAGGAGATTTCCATTAAAATCATATAAATCAAAGTTTACGTTTAAAATATTAGCAATATTATATATTGACTCCCTGAAAATCAAAGGAATATACGATGTTTCAACTGGATATGTAGTTTGTGAAAGAACATACTGAATTTGGGTTTTGATTTGGCTTTCCTTGTCTATCAATCGCTCATCGTGATATTCCACAGCTTGTTTTTGGTATTGAAGAATCATCACCACTGCAATAGTAGCAAAAGCGATCAACACCAAGAAAGTCATACTCAGAAAGATACGCAACCGAAGCGAATTTTTCTTAAACATACCAAAACCCCTCACTTTTCTGAAAAAATTATTTTTTAGGAGCCATTACAAAAGCTGCTGGATATACTTTTTTTACTTCAATCAAATGTTTTTCAGCTTCAAGCCGAGTTCTGAAACTTCCAACTCGGATTTTGTAGTTCGGAGTTTCAAAAATTAACTGAGAAGGATATTGTTTGAGTTGTTCCTTAACCTTTGTCAAAGCTTCGTTAGCTCCTGCAATATTTCCGTTATAAATTTGTATTTGATAAGCACTCTCGTTTTTTGCTACTTCTTTTTTCAATTCCATTAACTCAGAAATATTATTTTCCTGATTAATAGTTACTTGAGAATATAAAGAAGAAGTTATAAGTGTAAAAATAAATCCCAAAACAATTTGTAAACGAACCATAAATTTTCTTTCTTTTGATGAATAGAAGGCAAAAATAATGATTTTAGCCCAAAAGACAAATTATTTTTAGATTTACACAATTAGTTATGCAAGAGAACATTAGAAAAATTATAATTTTTTTCAGAAAACAAAAAATCTCTATAGAATTTTCTTCCATAGAGATTTATTACAATAAAAAACAATTAAAAGTATTATGAGCCTAATTTTTTGCTATTGTGCACTCGAAATCCATAAATACCTATAATTAAGAAACATAATAACGGAAGTACAAAAGAAACATTAACAGCTGCAAGATTGCCAACTTTTTGCAAATCAATAATACTTCCTTGTAAAGGAGGCATCAATGCACCACCCACAATAGCCATAACTAATCCTGCTGCTCCCAATCCTGTATCTTTTCCTGTATTTTCGAGTGCTAAGCCATAAATTGTAGGAAACATCAATGACATAAAACCTGATGTGAGAATCAAGCAATATAAACCTAACATTCCTTCGATAAAAATGACTCCTAAAATAGAAACAAATCCACCAATGGCGAAAATCGTGAGCATAAGTGATGCCTTTACGTATTTCATCAAAAAAGTACTTACAAATCGTGAAGAAAGAAAAATAGCCATTGCTAAAATATTGTATCTCTGAGCAGTAGCTTTATCCAAACCGATATTCTCAGCATACTGAATAATAAACGTCCAGCACATAATCTGAGCAGCTACATAAAAAACTTGAGCTATAACTCCTTCACGATATATCTTATTTACAGACAATCTTTTAAGGCTTCCTAAAAAATCTATTTTTTCAGTAGTTTTTTGTTGTGTTTCAGGCATTTTAACAAGAGAGATCACAATCAACATCAGTAAAACAAAAAAACCGAGAAGAATGTAAGGTTGGCTAACGATTCCCAAATCGTGAGTTCGGATTGATATCTTTTCTGCCTCGGGCAAAGTTTGAAATATCAGATTTCCAGCACCATCACGTTTATCTGATTCTAAATTAGAAAGGACAAAGTTCGAAGCAACAAACATTCCTAAAAGCGAACCCATTGGATTGAAAGCTTGTGCCAGATTCAGCCTACGAGTTGCAGTAACTTCACTTCCCATTGAAAGAATGAAAGGATTTGCCGTAGTTTCCAGAAAAGCTAATCCAAAAGTTAAGATATAAAGTGAAATTAGGAAGAAAGAAAATTCTTGCCTTTGTGCAGCTGGATAAAACAATAAAGCCCCAACGGAATACAACAGCAATCCCAATAAAATTCCTTTCTTGTAGTTATATTTCTGTGCAAAAATTGCAGCAGGGATTGCCATAGTTCCGTAACCTCCATAAAAAGCAAACTGGACTAAGGCGGCTTTACTCACAGGAATTTCCATCACAGTCTGAAATGCAGCTACCATAGGGTTGGTAATATCATTAGCAAAGCCCCAAAGAGCGAACAAACTGGTTATAAGTACAAAAGGAATAATGTACTTTTTTTCTACTATTTTTGGTTTCATATGGTTGGTTTTGATTTGTATGGCGTAAAGTTATGCTTTTTAAAGATATTTTCAAAAGAAACTAGCAAAATAAATAGAAATTCAATCAGTGAAAAATAGTAATAATAATTCTTAATTTTTATTACATCTAATCTTTTATTCAGAATAAAAAGAAAGAAACGAAACATTTACGACTACTAATAAGTGTTTTATAAATAATTAAGCCTCCTTAGGGAGGCTTAATTATTTACTTTTCATAGTTAGGATTTTGAACCAATATCCCCTTATTTCTATCTATTTCTGATTGAGGAAGTGGCCAAAGATAATTTTTATCTTCAAATTTGTAGTCCAACATTCCATCTTTGACTGCATTAAGAGTGGTTTTAGCAACTCTCCAACGTTTCAAGTCAAAATAATGTAGCCCTTCAAAAGCTAATTCAACACGGCGTTCGTGACGGATGCGAGTACGCATATCACTTTGCGATAATCCACTCGGAAGTATAGGCATTGAAGAACGCACACGTATCTTATCAACATAATCCTTAGCAATAGACACATTGCCAAGTTCATTTTCTACCTCAGCTTTCATTAGCATTACATCTGCATAACGCATAATTATCCAGTCTTGTTGACTTTGTGTTCCATAATCATAAGGCACTTGTGCTGTTGGGTCTAAAAATTTTGCTAAACCTATATTTGTATGAGAAGGATTACCTGATTTGTACTCAACTCCATTAACAGAATATTTCTCAATAAAGATAGTTTTCGCTAATCTGGAGTCTCGTTTTGCCATAGCCTGTTTGTTGAAAACTGTCGTATTAACAATACCTTTACCTGTGTACTCTACTGGAACTCCTTGAGAGCCGTCAACCATTTCAAACTCATTGATAAAATTAGCCAACGGAGCTACATTTACCCAATTGCCATACCAAACATCAGCTTGAGTGTAATTATTAGGTGCTAAAAACTTCACTGACATCATAATTTCAGAGCATTTTTCCTGATTAGCATTGAGAAAATTATCTTCAAAATTTGGAGCTAATTCGTATCCTGAAATACTATTGAGTAAAGTTTGTGCTTCTAACATTTTTGAAGAGACGGCATTCCCTTGTTCATCGTAAGCAGTATACAGAATCATACGAGCTTTATAAGCTTTAGCAGCATCTTGTGTCCATAGTCCTTTAGCACTAAGATAAGTCCCAGAAGATAAGTTTTCTATTGCAAAATCCAAATCTTTCATTATAAATTGATACACATCTTCTGCAGACTTTTTAGGTTGATATTGTGTTTCGAGTGTGAGAGGTTTATCGATGATGGGAACATCTCCATAACAACGATAAAGGTAACTATAAAAGTGTGCTCGAATCATACGAGCCTCTGCTTCGCTAACTTTTTTTTCTTCTGCACTTAGCCCTTCAAAAGCCTGTAATTTCTCTATGAAATCATTAGCACGTGCTACGTACTCAAAAGACCTTTTATAAACCTCAGCTATAAATCCGTGATTTGTTGAAGAAATATTACCCTGCTTAATATCGGAGGAGCCTCCAAAGGTGTGTTGGTCAAAACCATTATCGGTTAAATTATCCCAAATAGGAAGTCGAGATGAGAAATAAGTATCTTGCATCGCTCCATAACAAGCAGTTAAAGCCAAGGTGTAGTCTGCCTTTGTCTTCCAAAAGGTGCTGGAAAAAGGTCTATCATTTGGATTAAGTTCCAAAAAATCACGATCACAAGCCAACAACACGAATATTGTCGTCATTAATATAGTTATCTTTTTCATCATTTCATATTTTAAAGTTCAATATTAAGTCCCATTGACACTATCCTGTTTTGAGGATACTGTGCAAATCGTCCATCTTGTAAGCGTTCTGGATCAAGCCCTTTATAATTAGTTATAGTGAAAAGATTGTCTCCAGAAAAATACACTCTTAACTTACTTATCCCACATTTTTCAGTAACATAAGTTGGAAATGAGTATCCAAATGTTAAGTTTTTCAAACGCAAGTAAGACGCATCGTGCAAATACCACGTACTAGGACGTCTATTTTGTGAATTGTTAGAAAAATCGAAGGTCAAACGAGGATACTCATTAGTGGAACCTTCTTTCGTCCAACGATTATCGGCAAAATCACGAGTAGGAGGTGTTCCCTGCCTGAAAGGATCATATCCCCAACCATTGGCATAAATTTTCCGTCCTTGGACTCCCTGAAATAACAAGGAAAAGTCAAAACCAAACCACGAGGCATTGGCATTAAAGGAATATTCAAAATCTGGAAAACGTCCGTTTACTACAATACGATCATCATTATTTACTACGCCATCTCCATTCACATCACGATATTTAAAATCACCCGGAACGACTGCATCACTAAACTGTTTTGGAGAATTTTCAATTTCCTTCTGATTTTGAAACACTCCAATTTTTTCAAGTACGTAATATGAATTATAAGGCAAATCATTCTCTCGAATAACATAACTATCAATTTCACGTGTTCCAAAATTTGTAAGTCTATTTCGGGATATATCTACATAAAACCCTAACCCATACATAAACCCATCTAGTTTTCCTCCATTGATAGCACCGTTATACTGAACAGAAACTTCGTGCCCATAATTAATCATATCACCATCATTTATATATGGAGCAGATTTCCCCAAAACATTGGTAACCTGCGCTCTGCGTAAAATATCGTATGTGTGTTTACGATAATAATCATATGTTACAGATAAACCTTTAAACAAGGTTAAATCAACTCCAAAATCAGTAACTGAAGTTGATTCCCATTTGATAGAATTATTCGCAAGAGCAGTTTGAGCAACACCAGGACTTAAAGTTAGATTATCAAATGGATATGCTCCTTCAAATCCTAACAAATCTTGATAACCGTAAGGAAAATCAATTCCTCCATCTGTGAAAAAAATATTCTGGTTACCCAACATACCATATGATGCTCGAAACTTCAAATTATTTAGCCAACCTATGTTTGCATTTTTAATAAACTCTTCCTCAGTAACCCTCCAACCTACAGAGAAAGAAGGGAATACTCCCCATCGGTTATCCTTAGCAATACGTGAAGTTCCATCATAACGAACATTTCCTTCCAACAGATAACGTCCTTTATAATCGTAGTTAAAACGCCCAAATACCGATTGTAAAGCCCACTGAGTAGATGTACCTTTATTAGTTTGTACCGCTGCTGTACCTGCATCAAGTTCTTGTAAAATCATTGAGGGATAATACTGACGATAGCCTCTCAAAAAATTATATGTGTTTTCCTCCTGACTATAACCAACCTGTAAATTTACATTATGACTTTCTCCTAATGTAGTAGCATACTTCAAGTAAGAGAAAAAATTAGCATAGAAGTTCCTCGTTTCAGTAACCTGCAATCCCTGTCCTCCCACATCAAGGAGTCCTGTTCTTTCACCTGTATGAAAATTGTACTGAACCACATCAGGTCGCCAATCTTTTTCCCCTTGTTGCGTATAGTTAACCGCTATTTTGGTGTACCAATTTAAGTTTTTTAACAACTTAATATCTGCCCAAAGTTGTGAACTAACATCATACTTTTTATTCTTCTTCAACACATCATTTTCAACAATTGCTGCCATATTTTTGTTTCTAGATTCGAAATCATATGCACTACTCACGTAACGCCCATCAGATAAAAAAGGTGCATAGGTAGGTGCTTGTGCTAAGGTTGAAAGAAAAGCGTCGTCTTGGTTTTGACGAGGTTGTTCTCGTAGGCCTCTCTCTAAACCTACGTTTGCCCCAATTGTAAACCAAGGTTTAATATCTGATTTCAAATTCAGACGAAAATTTACTTTCTCAAAATCAAAGCCTTTCATAGTTCCAGGTTGATCTACATACCCCAAACCTAAATTATAAATGGTACCTTTCACTCCGCCATTAAGTGATAAATTATGCGTTTGCACGAAAGCAGGATTAAACATATAATCTAACCAATCAAAATTAGGATATTTCTCACGATCGGTAGCACTTTCATAAGCTCTAATCATCTCTTCTGTATAGGTATCCTTTGGTGAGGCAATCCCTGAATTTCTTTTTGCTTCGTTAAAAAGACGCATATACTCAGCAGAATTAGTAACAATATCCAGCATCTTTGTTGGTGTATGCAAAGCAAAATTATTAACATATTCCACCTTAAAAGCTCCATCAGAACCTGATTTTGTTGTAACTAAGACAACTCCATTAGCAGCTCGTGAACCATAAATAGCCGCAGAAGCAGCATCTTTCAATACAGAAATATTTTCAATATCATTAGGATTTAGAGAACTCAGTGAACCTGGCACTCCATCAATAAGCACCAAAGGATCTGAACCTGCAGAACTGTAAGTTCCTTGTCCCCGCACCCTAATTTGAACATTTTCAGCTCCAGGTTGTCCTGTACCTTGTACAACACGCAATCCAGGAACCTGTCCTTGTAGCATAGTTTGAGGGTTGGTCACAGGGCGTTTGCTTAATTCCTTTGCAGAAATGGTAGCCACAGCTCCTGTTAGATTTTCTTTTTTCTGAACTCCAAACCCCACTACTACTACGTCCCCAAGTTGTTGTGCATCTTCTTTTAACACTACATTAAGTGTAATTTTTTCTCCCTGTCCTATTTTTTTAGTTTGTGTTTGAAATCCCACAAAACTAAATTCCAACACATCGCCCTGTTTGGCCTCAATTGCATAGTTCCCATCAAAATCGGAACTAACTCCTCGTGTAGTCCCTTTTACCAAGATACTGGCACCAGGTAAAGGACTATTGTTTTCATCAGTAACCTTTCCAGTTACTTTTACTTGTGCTGATAGTGGCAATGCCAATAACATCAACACAAGTATTGCAAGTAATTGTTTCAACATATTTTGATTTAATTTAAAAGTTTCGATATAATTACAAATCGAAAGTATTAGAAAACACTTCACATTTAAAAAACAAGTTTTTACTCTACAAATTTATTAAAATTTTATTTTATAAAAAAAATTAACAAAAATATTTTTTAATACCAAAAAATATTTAACACAAAAAGAGACCAACTTAAAGTTGGTCTCTTTTTATCAATTCATAGATATGCTCTCTAATTATGAATTACCAGCCTGGATTTTGTTTTAATTTAGGATTTAAAGTTATTTGATCTATTGGAATTGGCAACAAGTAATCCCTTTCAACTTTAAATTGATAACCAGAAGGTAGTGTCTTTTGATAAGGGTCTATGTAGCCATTACTATCTTGTAGTAAAGCGTTATAAATGTCTTGCGTAAACTCCTTATCAATAAATGGTGCAAATTGTGCTTTCTTAGCTCCTTTAGGTTTCCATCCAACAATAAGCTCATCAGCTGCTGCCCAACGCCAAATATCATCGTGACGATACCCTTCAATTGCTAACTCTACCCTACGTTCTCTTCGAACTTCATTAATGATAGGAGAAAGTGCTGGGAACTGCCAATTGGGGTCTTTTTCAATAGCATTAATGTTTAGACTTGGCATCCCAACTCTTTTTCTCAATTTATTGATTGTATTATCTATATCCATCTGAGTGATTGTTCCTAGCTCTGCTTTGGCTTCTGCACTAATTAAAAGAGCTTCAGCATAACGGAAATAGATATATCCCGCAGAGCCCTTGCCAATTTCTTGTTGGGTCTGGTCTGTATTATGTCCTTTATACAACTGGTAACCTGTCACACATTTATCCTCGTTAGGTCCGTAAAATGCGGGATACTTGAATGCATTAGGAGGAGTTGAATTATGAGTAATAAAATGTTTACCATCATTTACTTGCATAGTTTGATTCAAACGAGGGTCTCTGTTCGTCACAACATCTACCAATGTAGCATCTCCTTTATAAAGAGAACTGCTTGTAATAGGTTTCCCATCAGTACAAAGGTAAGTATCTATCAAACTCTTAGTAAACCCTTTTCCAAGCCCAAGTCGAGAGTATCTTGCCCAAAATGTATAAAGTCCATCAGAGGGGCTGTACTTTCTCCAAAGCATAATTTCTCTACTTGTGGAATAGTCTGTTTGGTTAAATAATGACCAGTAGCCATTCTCTACACCTTCATTGTCCAATGAGTACGCTCCAGAGTTAATAACTGCATCAGCTGCATCAGCTGCCAATTTCAAGAAGTCAGAACCATCTTTTCCTACAACACCAAAAGGTGTTCCTGCGTGGTATTTTTCCCAAGTACCCTCATACAACGCTATACGAGCTTTTAAAAGTTGTGCAATTTCTTTATTGACACGAAAAGATTCTCCTGCTGTTTTGGCTGGGAGATATTCAATAGCCTTATCTAAATCAGCAATCATTTTATGTGCGATCTCATAACGAGATTCTCTTTCTTTGTAAAGCTCTTCTTTGTCATCAAGTGTCAATGCTTTTTCATACCAAGGCAAATCACCATATTTTTTCAACAAAGAAAAATAAAGTAGTGATTTAAAGAAATATGCTTCACCAACATATTTTTTATATTCATCAAATTTAGCAGGTACTTTGTGATAATTACCTAAGAAGTAATTAACATTTCGAATACTTGCCCAATTCCAATTATTATTATCACTTGCAGGAATTTGTCTTTCCCCATTAAGGTTATTTCTGTCATAATCAACCTTAATCATATTATCACTACCCTCATCAGCATCTTTTCCATAAGGTCCAAAGGTATGGTATGCCCTAATATCACCCGGAAGATAGTTATTATAGAAATTATTAGCGTATAAACGTACTTGATTGGTGGATTTCCAAAAATCCTCATCTCTTATATGATCTTTAGGAGTTTCATCTAACTGACAGGCAGTAAAAGGCACTAAAGCACCTAAAGCTACTATTTTAAATATGTTTTTCATTTCGAATATTTTAAATTGTTAAAATTCCAGATTAAGCCCTATAGAATAGGTACGTTGTAAAGGATAAATCTTAGCATCTCTGATGGATAACTCTGGATCTAACACAGAATGTTTTTTCATAGGAGAGAAAGTATACAAATTATCCACACCTACAAATAATCTGAATCTACTCATTTTTAGTTTTTCAATAATATCACTAGGTAATGAATATCCTACCTGTAAGTTTTTGATACGCAAATAGCTGGCATCTTGCAAGTACTTTGTTTGCTGTCGATTGTTTTTATTCATCATATCTCCATTCATATAAAACTTAGGAAAATATCCGTCAGGGGTTTCTGGCGTCCAACGATCTTCTAGGTGGATTGTAAAAGGAGAACTTTGCCATTCACTACCTGTAATACCCCAAAAATAGTTACTTCCTACCCAAGCGTCGCGTTTTCCAACACCTTGTAAGAAAATACTAAAATCAAAATTTTTGTATTTACCATCGAGCAAAAGACTATAATTATAACGAGGTGTATCATTTCCTATAATCTTTTTATCCCCAGGATTGTCAAGAGTTTCATTTCCCCAGTCAATTACTCCATCACCATTGAGGTCTTTATATTTAATATCTCCTGCACTCCAATTTTTGTACAATTTGCTTTGATCAGGCGACGAAGCAATATCAGCATCATCTTTAAAATAACGATCCGTCTCATATCCCCATATTTCTCCCATTTTTTTTCCTACATACCAATTATTAATAAATTTCTTTTCATTAGGATACTCTGTAACAACTCCCTGGTAATCACTTAGTATGAATTTCGCTCCATACGTAAAATTATCCCCAATTTGATCTCTCCAATTCAAAGTTACTTCCCAACCATCAGTACGGAATCCAACACTATTGGTTTGTGGCACCCCAGTTCCAAGAGTATTAGGTAATAAGGCGGCAGGTCCAATATAATCTTTCACATTTTTGCGATACCAGTCAAATTCTAACGACAAACGATTCTTGAAGAAAGAAGCATCAAAACCAAAATCAATAGTGTTAGTTGTAACCCAAGTAAGAGTTGGATCAACCAATCCTGGCAATGTTATATAAGCTTCACGTCCTTTCTCAAAAATATAATTACTTTTGGCTGTTGAAGTTGTTCCTAAGTTAGGAAAAAAAGGATAAGTTCTCTTATACCAGTCATTTTCATATATAGATAAAGATTGATCTCCTAAACTTCCATAAGAACCTCTAAGTTTTAACGATGTAACCACATCATTTTCTGGCCAAAAACTTTCCCTATGAACATTCCAACCAGCAGAAAAACCAGGGTAGAATCGCCAACGACTATCCGCTAAAAATTTAGAAGCACCATCGTAACGTCCGACAACCTCAATTAGATAACGATCATCGTAACTATAATTTATACGGCCAAAAAACCCTGCACTAACCAAGTGACGAATAGTGTCTGAAATAGAAGGAGAAGCTCCCGAAGTAAGACTTAATGAAGGGAAAGTATCTGAATACAAGTTATTATTCGAAGCTGACATAGATAAAAAAGATGAACGTTCACCTACAAAACCTGCCAACAATTTAAAATCGTGTTTGTTCAAACGAAAATCATAATTGGTAAAAGCATTGAAAGTATGATCCTCTCTTCTCTCAAAATAACGTTCAATTGAGTTAACACTAGTGTGTTCCATAGCTCTTTTTTGTCCGTCAGGGAGTGTTTCGTAAATCGTAGCCCAATGATTGTAGTTATTTCCAAAAGACCCTGAGTAAGTATAATTAACAGTTGTAGAGAAACCTTTGAAAGGCTTAAAAATTATTTCTCCTGTTAATGAAGGTTTATCCCAAATTTCTTTGAAACGGCTATTCTCCATATATGGAATGTTACTATGTTGAGAATATTCACCATTAGGCAAAAAAAGTGGCACTGTAGGGAATTTTCTTGGTATTTGGTGAAACCAATTATCTCCTGTTAAACCACCTCCTCTATTAGGCCTATCAAAATCTTCCCGTGCATATGCTAGACGTACACCAAAAGTCAACCATTTTGTTGCTTCAGTAGTCACATTTGCTCTCAAATTATAACGTGTAAAAGTATCTTGCCCATAACGGAAAAGACCATCTTTTTTGTTAATCCCTAATCCCACATAATAAGTCGTTGATTCTGTACCTCCATTAACACTCATAGTATGCTGAGATGAAAGAGAAATGTCTTTTAGTAAAATTTTAAACCAATCGTTGTTAGCATTGGCTCCCATCCATTCGCTCCATTTATTTTCTCCTGGCTGTTTTACAGTTTCATCAAGAAAAGTTCCTGCTTGATAAGCTTTAATTCTATCAATGACTTCATTTGCAAACAAAGGAGAACGCCCAGCGTTAGCAGCTGTTTCGTTATAAAAATTTGCAAAATCAAGAGAATTTGGCATTTTAGGAACTCCAATAGGCTGAGCATATCCAAAATTATTAGAGTAAGAAAAAGTTGTTTTTGCTCCTTTACGTCCCTGTTTCGTTTTTATGATAATCACTCCATTAGGTGCAGAAGAACCATATACGGCTGCCGCTGCGGCATCTTTCACTACTGAAATACTTTCAACATCATTAGGGTTTACAGCGTTAAGGTCTCCGCCTTGTACTCCATCAATTACAATAAGAGGTCCATCACTTCTTCCCAATCCTGTAAAACCGCGAATATTCAAGTTTTTACTTGAGTTAGGTTCTCCACCTCCAGTTCCAGTTGTTACATTCAAGTTTCCAACAGCACCCTGTAATCCTTCTGATAATTTTGTAATAGGTCTATCTGCAAGTACTTTTGAATCAACAGTTGCTACAGCACCAGTTAAATTCTCTTTCTTCTGAGTACCATATCCAACAACTACCACATCGCTAAGTTGTTGTGCATCTTCCTTTAATATTACGTTAATAGTTTGTTTACCACTACCTGTTACTTTTTTGGTTTGGGTCTGAAACCCGATAAAAGAAATTTCCAACACATCACCTTGTTTGGCTTCAATTGCATAGTTTCCGTCAAAATCGGAACTAACTCCGTGCGTAGTCCCCTTTACCAAGACACTAGCACCTGGCAATGGATTATTACTCTCATCGGTAACCTTTCCAGTTACTTTAACTTGTGCTGATAATGGCAATGCCAACAGCACAAATATTACACATAATTGTTTAAACATATTTGATTGTTTTAAAAAATGATTACTAATTTTTAGGCTATTTATACAGAGCCCCATAAGTTTGACAGGCACGATAATCGGAACCTTCTTTGTCCATACCAAAGCCACTCCACGCTGACGGACGGAAAACATCCTTATCAGCAATGTTGTGCATCTGAATTGGAATACGAAGCATTGACGCTAATGTAATTAAATCGGCTCCTATATGACCATAACAAATTGCTCCGTGATTCGCTCCCCAATAAGCCATCACTGAGTACACATCTTTGAAATTATCCTTAGTTGGATCCAAACGCGGAACAAACCAAGTAGTAGGCCACGTTTGATTAGTACGTTCGTCTAATACTTTGTGGATTTCATCAGGGATATCCACCGTCCAACCTTCAGCTATCTGTAACACAGGTCCAATACCCTTTATCAAATTGAGTCGGCACATTGTTACTGGCATTTCCCCAACAGTTTTAAACTGTGAAGAATAGCCTCCTCCACGGAAATACTCGTGGTCAGCCTGTGGCCAGAGTGTATTTTCTAAACACGCTTGAACATCTTTTTCAGTTACTTCCCAGTAAGGCTTCATAACGTGCTCTCCTTTATCGTTTAGCATTCGTCCCGTAGCATCAAGGGTCGTAGAACCTGAGTTGATTAAATGAATAATCCCATCTTTTGCTCTGCCAGTCAGTTTTTTACCTGTAACACGCTCTACCGACTCAGGACTCCAATAAGTACGAACATCTGAGAATATTTGGGCTGTTCCCGTTAGTAAATGTCCGAAAAGCATTGAAATTCCGTTGAGGCAGTCGTTCTCTGTGGCCACTACAAAAGCCTGACGGATGCCGTTCCAATCAAAAGAAGAATTCAAAATAGCTTCAGCAAAATCGCCATTTGGTAAGTAGTCCGTCCATTGACGTTGTCCTTGGAAGCCTGAAACGATGGCATTTCGTCCGTGTGACTCTTCTCCAAAACCCATTTCTTTAAGTTTAGGATTTCCTACCATCATATCTCGAATGATAATAGTCATTTTTACAACCATTTCCCATTCGTATTCTTTACGTTTATCGTCTATTTTATTATGAGGTTTGTTGATGTCAATACCTTCTTTGCAATGTTTTTTCGTCCATTCCATTGCTTTTTTATATTCCTCTTGGTCGAAAATACCTTCATCTATCCTGCGTAGAATTTCTATCATATCAACAAACTCAGTACGTATACCAAAGTAATCTTGCAGAAAATGAATATCTACCATTGAACCTGCAATTCCCATTGAAGAATAACCAAGTGATAGATAAGATTTTCCTTTCATATAAGCGACCGCAATCCCAGCTTTAGCAAAGCGAAGGATTTTCTCCTGAACATCTTTTGGAATAGAAGTATCGTTAGCATCTTGTACTTCGTGGCCATAAATACCAAAAGCTGGTAATCCTTTTTGTGAATAACCTGCCAAAGCCGCAGCAAGATACACAGCTCCAGGACGTTCCGTTCCATTGAAACCCCAAACAGCTTTCGGGACAAGCGGGTCAGTATCCATAACCTCCGTTCCGTAACACCAACAAGGAGTTACAGTTAGCGATACGCCCACTCCCTCACGTTGAAATTTATCGGCACACATTGCAGCTTCGGCAACACCACCAATAGTTGTATCAGCAATAACGCATTCCACTTTTTGTCCATTCGGGAAACGTAAATTCTCTTCGATAAGTTTGGCAGCAGCTTGTGCCATTTTCATTGTTTGTACTTCGAGCGACTCACGAACGCCTCGTTCACGCCCATCAATTACGGGTCGGATACCTATTTTAGGCAAACGCCCTATTAATCTTTCCTTCATATTCTTAACTTTTAATTGATGTAATTTTTGTTTTAGGATAGAAAATACTGCTTTGTTTTACAATTTTCTGAGCTTCTTTTATTGAGCTAAAAACACCTGCAGATGTAAAAACATAAAACGAAGCACCAAGTACAGTTGTTTCTTTCTGTTCGATAACTTTTATAGGAATGCCACAAACATCAGCACGAATTTGGTTCCACAATGCATTTTTGGAACCTCCTCCTACACAAATGATAGATTCAGCTTTGAATTTACCTGCTTTCTCAATCGAAACAAGAGCTTCTTTGAGTTTGTTAGCCAAAGCTTCTAATCCTGCACGATATATATGACCCCTGGTTGTATTAAGTGTAAGCCCTTCGATACTTCCTCTCGAAACACCTTGTGTAGCATAAAAATTAGGATTCAGACGCACACCTTCAGCTCCTTGCGGGATTTGCTCCGCTTCACGAATCATTGCTTCGTAACATTCTGAACCAGACAAATTTCCGTAGAAATTGTTTTTTATCCACTCAAGAATTCCTGAAGCAACATAGTTTACACCAATGTTGTATTTTCCTTTTTCGGCATCAAATTCGGTTGTAATTCCTAAATCCATTTCTTGAGAAGAGGTTGTAATTTTTTCACTTCGGGTCATCAAAATTTCCCAAGTTCCTGAACTTAACACAGGCTGATTGACGTCCGCTCCTGAACCAATGATAGCAAATTGAGTATCGTGACCAGCGAGATAAACAGGCACATCTTCGGGAAGACCTGTTTGTTGTGAAGCTGAAGCAATTACTTTTCCAGCAACATCTCCTGAATTGCCTATTCTTCCAAAAATATCTGGTGATAATTGTAGTTTTTCGAATATTTTTTTAGATAAATTTTGGCTGCTTTGGTTGGCTAACATCGAAGTTCCAATCATCGTATTGTCATTGCACTTCAATCCTGTTAATTTCATATTCAGAAGAGAAGGCATAAACAGAAAGGTTTCAGCTTTATTGATAATTTCAGGGTGATTTTCTTTGAACCAAATTAGCTTGTTTATTGTATTGAAGTTATAAGGATAAACTCCTGACTCAGAATATAATTCACTCTTAGACAAATATTTATCTATATTTTCTAAAACGGGAACAGTTCTTGAACATTGCCACGAAATGACAGGGTACAACAAGTTACCTTGTGCATCAACGAAAGTGCCATCTACACCAAATGTTGTAGTGGTTATACCAACAATGCGTTGAGGGTCTATCTGGCTTGTTACTGCTTTACAAGCTCTTACAAGTTTATTCCAAATTACATCAAGGTTCCAAATGCGTCCTTCTGGGAAATTAGGATCTATATCCGTCTGATTCGGGTAGGACTGCTGGGCTTCTATCTTACCCTGTGCATCAATAGCCACTACCCGAACATTGGTAGCTCCACAATCAAAAATGATAGCCAACGGATTCATAGGTAATAATTTTAAATTTGGTTGATAAATGATGGTTATGGTCTGGTAATGAAAAAGTTAGTTTTATATCTTTTTTATATCTAATTTATAACAAACTTAGTAGAAATGATTATTTCCCTAAAAAGTTTCTTTCCAATTCATTAAGTTGCTCGTCGCTCATTCCTTGTGGTTCAAACCCTGCAGCCCACGCCATAAGTAACATTTTGGCTCCTTTGTTAGCTACATCTAAAAAATCGAATGCTTTAACAACATCTTCACCAGTGGCTAAAGCTCCGTGCTTTTCCCACAAAATAACGTCGTGATTTTTAAGGCCTTCTATAGTAATATCTGCCAAAGCCTCAGTTCCTGATAAAGCATACGGACAGCAGTGAACACCATTAGGCACAAAGACACGAATTTCAGGACAAAGTTTCCAAAGAGAATGATTAAATTTAGCCTCATCATAGAAGATATCGTGATGGCTTAATACAATCAACTCAATGGTATGTGTGTGGAGAACAGCTTTGTATGTAGGTTTATACTTTTGATTAAAACAATGTATTTTGATATGTGAAATCAATTCGCTTGTTGGAGCAAAAGGTTTGCTCTTCCCTCCCCAAACAATTGCATACCCTGAAGCAGAATTATTAATATGAATAATACAAGAAGCTTCTTCTATGTTATTGATAAGTGAACGTAAATAGCAACCTGTACCAGTAATAAAATATGTTTGATTGGCAGCTTCTAAAGGAAGTTGTCGGGAAGCAACATAGCTTGTAAGGTAATCAAAGTCAGATGGAGAGAAATGCTCTGTCAAATTTATTGAGATGTTACCAGCATTACGCTCAGCCCACTCACGCTCCCACAAATATTTTGCTACTTCACTTACTTTAAGTATTTCTTTTTGTACTGAACTAGGTAGTTGATGTGTCTCCATTAAATATAGTATTTTGAATTACGAGACAAAATTATTCAAAACTAACAGATTGAAAAATGAATAATTTTTGTATTTTTGTATCTGTTTTAAACATTTTTAAGATGAGGAAAGAAAGTTTAGCACAAAAGGGTGACCCTTCCAAAGTAGAGCAAATCTTCACTTCTGTCAGACTGAAGTTATGGTGCTGTAGATATTGGCAGTTGCAAAAATGGGATACAACAGATATGGCTTTCCCTTATTGGAGAATTTATTGGAATAAAAACTATGGAGGAATTATCGGCTATAACCAAAAAGAATATGCGATGTCACCAGACACTTTGTACATCATTCCACCCAACACTCCCTATTTTTCGTGTTTTCTTTCATCAAAAAATGATAATTCACAAAACGATGAAGTAATAGGCAAGCGAGTAGATGAAGACGAAGATGAACAAATTATAAGTAAAAATTCACTATTACATTTGTATATCCACTTCAATCTTGGGATTCCGTTCGACTATGTAAAAGAAGGTATTTACACGATTGATTTAAGCCCTTTTCAGAAACAGAAACTCGAAAATCTTACTCAATACCTAAAAAAAGGAAATGTTTTTGATTTTTCCACCACAATGTATTTACAATCACTTATTTTTGAATTTATATCACAGTTAAACAGCACATTATGGGATTCTGCAAGAATGGATAAACGCGTACTTACTGTTATTCGATATATCGACAGAAATATTTCCCAGAATTACACGAATGATGAGTTAGCGTCATTGGTTCATATGGCAACCAACTCGTTTTCAAGACTTTTTCACAATGTAATGGAAACCCCATTACAGCTTTTTATAAAAGAAAGAAAAATTAATAATGCTTGTGGACTTTTTGACCATAGCGAACTTTCTATTGAAGAAGTTGCACATCAATTGGGCTTTTCCGATCGTTATCATTTTTCTCGAATTTTTAAGCAAATACGAGGCGTCTCTCCTGGTGAATATTGCAAAATCAGAAAGTTAATCTCTTAAAAAACAACTATCAAATCACCAGCTTATAATTTCAAACAGAAATTCTTCATTTCAACTCTTAAGATAATGTAAAAATATTATATTTGCCGAAAAATAATAGAAGTATGCAATGGATTTTAGCTGTATTGGGATTTATTTTTTTTAAATTACCAGGAGCAATTTTAGGTTTTATCATAGGATATTTGTTTAAGAATACAACAATAAAAACAGGCGGAAGCTTTGGAAATATTTTTCAAAACAATCAGCAACAAACTGTAAGCCCTGCTGATTTTGAGGTAAATTTGTTATCCTTATGCTCTTTGGTAATAAAAGCAAATGGGCAAGTAAGCCAATCGGAACTAGACTTTGTGCGTATGCGATTTGTGGAAATGTACGGAAAAGAAAGAGCAAACGCAGTTTTTCGTACATTTAACGAACTTGTTAAAGGACGAGAGATTTCGGCATACCGAGTGAGTACATATTTGAAAATCAGAACTCCTTACGAAACTCGTTTGCAAATTGTTCATTTTTTATTCGGGATTGCAAAAGCAGACGGAATTGTTAGTGATTCAGAAGTTAAGCAAATACAAGAAATATCAGGTTACTTCGGAATTTCGCCAAACGATTTTGAAAGTATTAAAGCAATGTTCGTTCATAGCCAAACCGAAAGTATTCGTGATGCCTATACCATTTTGGAAATCAATAAAAACGCAACAGATGCTGAAGTAAAAAAAGCATATCGTGAAATGGCAAAAAAATACCACCCCGATAGAGTAATTACACAAGATGAAGCTATAAAGAAAGGAGCTGAAGAAAAGTTCAAACAAGTGCAAAAAGCATATGAACAGATACAAAAAGAAAGAGGGCTATAAAGCCCAATAAAAAAAGGCAAGCTACCTACATCGCACCGCTACAACCACATACCTTTGCTGTGTTCCCACCCTGGAGGATTCTGTAGGAGCTGGTCGTGTAGGACTTGCCGGTGCAAATATACATACTTTTATCTACTTAACAAGTTTTTTTACAAAAAAAAGTGTATATTTGTAAGTCAGAAGTCTCCTTTTCTACAAAGAAAATTTACTATAAAAATTGATATATAACATTTTAGCATAAAAAATAATCACGAATTTTATAACGTTTATCTTATGGCAACAAACAGAACACTTACAATGATTAAGCCCGACGCTGTTGAAAACGGACATATAGGGGCAATTTTAAACCAAATCGTTGAGGCTGGATTTAAAATTAAAGCAATGAAATTCACTCAACTAACAAAACGTGACGCTGAAGCTTTTTACGCAATTCATAAAGAACGTCCGTTTTTTGACACTTTAGTTACTTTTATGACAAGAGGACCTATCGTAGCTGCGGTTCTTGAAAAAGAAAATGCCGTGCAAGACTTCAGAAAATTAATCGGAGCTACTAATCCCGCTGATGCCGCAGAAGGAACTATTCGCAAAAAATATGCAAAATCTGTTACTGAAAATGCAGTGCACGGATCGGATAGTGACGAAAATGCAGAACTAGAAAGTAATTTCCACTTTTCAGGAAGAGAAATTTTTTAAAAAAGTCAATTTTAGGCTTCAAATCACAACATTAAATGAACGAAATAGATTATTTAAAAAATAAGATTAGAGACATACAAGATTTCCCAAAAGAAGGTGTGGTATTTAAAGATATTACACCAATTCTTTCAGACCCAGATGCTATGAATAAGGCTTTGGACTTATTTCTAAAGCAACTCAAAGATGTAAAAATCGACAAAGTTGTAGGAATGGAAAGTCGAGGTTTCTTTTTTGGGACATTATTAGCGCAACGGCTTAACGCTGGGTTTGTACCCGTTCGAAAACCAGGAAAACTTCCGTTTACGACACTTGCCCAAACCTATGATTTAGAATATGGACAGGATAAACTTGAGATACATTCCGATTCCATCAAAAAAGGAGAAAATGTATTAATCCACGATGATGTTTTAGCAACTGGAGGCACAGCCGAAGCTGCTGTAAAATTGGTTGAAGCTCTCGGAGGAAATATTATTCAACTAAACTTCTTGATAGAATTAACCTTTCTTAATGGTATAAAAAAACTGGAGAATCACGACGTTTTTAGTATTTTGAAATACTAAAATGAATCATTTTGAATATCAATCATTAATTATTTATGACAGAATTACGCAAAAAAATAGAAAACGCTTGGGAAAATCGTGAACTTTTACAAGAAGATAGCACACAAATAGCCATCAGAGAAGTTATTAACTTACTAGATAGTGGAAAATTACGTGTTGCTGAACCTACCGAAAAGGGTTGGCAAGTAAACGAATGGGTGAAAAAAGCAGTTGTGCTTTATTTTCCCATTCAGAAAATGGAAACACTTGAAGCAGGAATCTTTGAGTATCACGATAAAATTCCGTTGAAGAAAGATTACGAATCAAAAGGAATTCGGGTGGTGCCCAATGCAGTTGCTCGTCACGGAGCTTTCATTTCAAAGGGAGTTATTCTAATGCCAAGTTATGTAAATATCGGTTCGTACGTTGATGAAGGAACAATGGTAGATACTTGGGCTACGGTTGGAAGTTGTGCTCAAATAGGGAAAAACGTACATCTCAGTGGTGGCGTTGGCATAGGAGGAGTTCTTGAACCATTACAAGCATCACCAGTAATTGTTGAAGATGGAGCATTCATAGGTTCCCGATGTATTATTGTGGAGGGTGTCCGTGTTGAAAAAGAAGCTGTTCTGGGAGCCAATGTAGTACTTACCGCATCAACTAAAATTATCGATGTTACAGGAGAAACTCCAGTTGAGTTAAAAGGTTACGTGCCTGAACGCTCGGTAGTTATCCCAGGAAGTTACACAAAAAAATTCCCTGCAGGTGATTTTCAAGTACCTTGTGCGTTAATTATAGGCAAAAGAAAAGAATCTACCGATAAAAAAACATCACTAAATGACGCTTTGAGAGAATACAATGTGTCTGTATAAAAGAAAACCTCCCAAGATGGGAGGTTTTTTTATATTCTAAATTCTTCTTATTTTTTGAATTTTGCATATTTGTTTTTGAACTTGTCAATACGCCCTGCTGTATCAATAAGTTTTGACTTACCTGTGTAGTAAGGATGTGAAGTTCTTGAAATCTCCAATTTTACCAATGGATACTCAACACCTTCAACCACAATAGTTTCTTTTGTATCAACAGTAGACTTTGTAATAAAGATATCCTCATTTGACATATCTTTGAAAGCTACCAATCTGTAAGACTCTGGATGTATTCCTTTTTTCATTGCAATGTATATTTTTTATCTTCTTAAATTTTTCAAGGGGCAAAGGTAGTGATATTTATTTAATTAACAACACTTTTTTCAAAAAAATCAAATTAATTTTATAACTTCGAACTAAACAACAAGTTATTTGTCACTACATTTTTCAAATCATCTTGAAATTTCTTACAAAATCATCAGAATTTTATCCAGAATACCATATAGATAAATTTCTTAAATTTACATTAGAATCAATCGTATTTTTGTGTACCTTTGCAATCCTTTTCTAAAGTTTTTTCCATAAACCAAAAACAGTGTTAAATATTTTGGATTTAGGAGCCTTTTGGTTTAACTTTGTGGGTTGTGTACTCCTAATTAAAATGATTAAATACTTAAAAATCTATTTAATATGTATCGAATACTCTATTTTTGTTTAATGATGTTTTTGTCTGTTCCTATATTCTCACAATCTGTTGTTGAGGGAACACTTATTGATTTTCGAACAAAAACGGCTCTACAAAATGTCAAAATTATCGTAGAAGAAACTTCAAACGAAATTTATACAGATAACAACGGACATTTTTCCATACAACTTGCGGAAGGCAATTACACTTTCCATTTTTCACTCAATGGATACAACGATGTACGAATGCCAGTAGATGCTTTTGGTCCTAAAATATCTCTTTCAGAAATTTATTTAGAGCCTGACTTAACGCAAGAAGCTGAACAACTTGTTGTTATCTCCGAAAGTGAGCTGGAAGATGATGAAAGTGGAGCTGATATGATTTCTGGGTTATTACACAGTTCTCAAGACATTTTTACCAGACGTGCTGCTTACGATTTCAGTTCTGTTTTCTTCAAACCGCGAGGGTACGACTCCAAAGATGTTACGTTACTCATCAACGGTATTCCTATGAACCGAATTGAAAATGGAAGAGCTCAATGGGCTAATTGGGGCGGACTGAATGATGTTACCAGAAATCAGGAACTTAGCCAAGGAATTAACAAATCGGACTATACCTTTGGAGGAATGTCAGGTTCAAACTATATCAATATTCGTCCGTCGCTCAACCGAACAGGTCTTCGTTTTTCCACCTCAGCAGGAAATCGAAGCTATACAGGAAGAATAATGGCTACTTACAATTCTGGAATTCTGTCTAACAAATTGGCTTATAGCTTATCTGCATCACGTCGTTGGGCAGCTAACGGAAGTTGGGTTGATGGAACGCTTTATAACGCGTATTCTTTCTTCGGAGCCTTAGAATATCAACTTAACAATCATCATAGCTTAAATGCTATTGCTATGTTTTCGCCCATTCGCAGAGGAAAAACTTCTCCACTAACACAAGAAGTAATTGATTTGAAAGGATATAGATACAATCCTTATTGGGGAAAACAAGGTGGTGATATTCGAAACTCAAGAAACAGAATTGTCTCCGAACCTATTTTTATTCTATCCTATAACTATAACAAAGAAAATACCCGTCTGAATATTGACTTGGGTTATCAATTTGGAGAGATTGGAAATACACGAATTAGCTATGCAAATGCCCAAAATCCTGAACCAAATTATTATAAAAATTTACCAAGTTATTATATCAATCAAGAATCGGGAGCAAACTGGGATTTAGCAAACTTACAAAAAGACTATTTCTTAAACAATTCACAACTAGACTGGAATTCACTCTATTATGCAAATAATAATACAACTAATGGAAGAAGTGCTTTCATTATAAGCAATGATGTAAACGACGAACGTACTTTTACTGGAAATGTTAATTTTTCAACACCAATTCACGAGAAAATAAAACTAACCTCAGGTATCGTTTACAAAAACATTTCTTCTGAAAACTATGCTGAAATTGATGATTTATTGGGAGGTTCACATTTTATGAATTATGACTATTTTGCCAATAGGCCTTATGATGCAAATGACATTGATTTACAGAAGAAAGTAGGCGACAAATGGAATTATTTTTATGGGTTAAAAAGCAATGTAGGCGAATTCTTCACACAAGTGGAATTTAACTTCAAGAAGCTGGAATTATTTGTTGCTGGTCGTTACCACTACACGGATTATCAACGAGATGGAAAATTCAACTACCTTCTCTTTTCTGATTCATACGGAAAAAGTGCCAAACAAACTTTCAATGGGGTGAGTACCAAAGCTGGTCTTACCTATGCTGTTACAGGTCGTCACGTATTTCAACTGAACACAGGATTCTTTAAC
Source organism: Capnocytophaga cynodegmi (assembly GCF_002302475.1). Taxonomy (NCBI): domain Bacteria; kingdom Pseudomonadati; phylum Bacteroidota; class Flavobacteriia; order Flavobacteriales; family Flavobacteriaceae; genus Capnocytophaga; species Capnocytophaga cynodegmi. The sequence continues at coordinate 1,747,605 of NZ_CP022378.1, read as the reverse complement.
ACACCACAATCAGTACGTAATACATTTGCTAACATACGAAATTCCAACAGATTGCTTCCAAATTTAAAAAATGAAACTGCTTATACCGTTGATGGAAGTTACATACTGAGAATGCCCTACTTTAAATCACGGTTAACAGGTTATTTCACTCATATTGAAAACACTTCTGAAACGAATTTCTTTTTTACCGAAACCACACTAACTGATGAAATATCAAGTGATTTTGTTTCTCAGACAGTTGATAACATCAAAAAACAACATTTTGGTTTAGAATTTGGAGCAGAAGCTCAAATCATTCCTACATTAAAATTAACCGCAGTTGCAGCTATTGGCCAACACACTTACATAAACAATCCGAAAATGTATGTTTCTTCGGGAGAAATTGGAGTGATTGAAATCGATCAAGTACATTTGAAAAACTACCGTGTACCAAGTGGTCCACAACAAGCGTACTCTTTAGGATTGGAATATCGCAATCCAAAATATTGGTGGATAGGAGCAACAGCTAATTTGTTAGCTCGAAACTACATCTCCATTTCTGCAATAAATCGTACTAGAAACTTTTTCATCGACCCTGATACGAAAAATTACTTCACTAATATTGATGAAACACTTGCTCGCAAATTATTAAAACAAGAGCGTTTGGACGATGTCTTCTTGTTAAACCTTGTGGGTGGAAAATCGTGGAGAGTGAAGAAAACTTATATCAACCTGATTGCTAGTATAAACAATGTTCTTGGAAGAGAATTTGTTTCAGGTGGCTTTGAACAATCTCGTACTGCCAACTATGGTGATATGGTTCGGGATAATGCCAATGGTGTACCTTCATTTGGTCCTCGTTACTTTGTAGGTTACGGACGAACATATATGGTCAATTTGGCAGTAAGTATGTAATAACTATAAAATATTTTTGAATTATTGAGTAAATTTAATCAATTGAGATTATGAAACTGAAAAATCTAACTTTAATGTATGGTGTACTTTTACTTTCAGCTATCGGATTTATTTCGTGCGTAAAAGACACTGATTATGAACTTCCTAACTTAGAAGACTTAAAAAAGAATATCCCTGCTTTTGACGGAAAAATAGTAACGTTCACCCAAGCAGCAGCTTCTGCAACTACAGATGTTACTCCTTATACGAGCAACGACGCCATCGAAGGATATGTTGTTTCAAGCGATGAAGGTGGAAATTTCTATAAGAAAATCTATATCCAAAATGCGGATAAAACGGCTGGAGTTTCTGTATCCATCAACAAAAGTGGATTGTACACAGAATTTCCTGTGGGAGCTAAAGTTCAAATTCGTTTGAAAGGACTTACTACTCAAATTAACAACGGAGGACTGGAGATAGGATATGATATCTACACAAGCGGAAGTGGTAGAAAAAGCGTAGGACAAATGGCTGAGGCTATCTACAAAAAACACGTCTACAATATGCAAGAGTCTCTGAAAAAAAGAGCTGAGCTTACAAAGGCAGATACTTCGATTGATGTTCTAAAGACAAATGAAAATGTAAACCAATTAATTACGCTGAAGAATGTTTCTTTTGAAAGTAGTGCTTCTGGAAAAACGTATCACATTGCTAAAAATGACCCACAAAACGGAACTAATTATAACCTGATTGATTCCAACGGAAAAACCATTACTTTCAGAACCAGCAAGTATGCAAAATTTATCAACGAACCTGTTGCATCAGGTCTCTTGGAAGTTACGGGAGTTTTAACAAAATATGGTTCCACATATCAGTTTATGATAAATAATCCTCAGGAAGATATCATCGTTGTTGGTAGTGGTGGAAATTCTGGAACAATTACTGAATTAGAGGACTCAAAAGCAACTGCGTCTGACTACGTTGTTGGAAAAAAAGTAAAACTTCACGGAAAAATTGTCATCGACCAAAACAAACCTTATTTCAAGTTTTCTGACAATACAAAGGTTCAAATCTATGCTCCAAAAGCCGTTTTTGAAAAAATTTCTCAAGAAGCAAAAGACAAACTAAAGATTGAAGGTCAGGAAATCACTGTAACAGGAACTTTTGAAGATTACACCAATCCTAAAACAGGAGTTACTATAAAAGAAATCGTTTATTCACAGGAGGATGATTTAGTTTTCGGAACAACTCCAAACGTTTCTATTGTTGAATTAGAAGACTCAAAAGCAACTGCTTCTGATTACGTTGTTGGAAAAAAAGTAAAACTTCACGGGAAAATTGTCATCGAACAAAACAAACCTTATTTCAAATTTTCTGACAATACAATGGTTCAAATCTATGCCCCAAAAGCTGTTTTTGATAAAATTTCTCAAGAAACAAAGAACAAACTAAAAATTCAGGGTCAAGAAATTACTGTAACAGGAACTTTTGAAGATTACACCAATCCTAAAACAGGAGTTACTATAAAAGAAATTGTTTACTCACAAGAAGCCGATTTAATTTTTGGTACAGCTCCTGACAACAACAATGGAGATAACTCTGGAGGAGGTTCATCAGGAAGTAATATATTTGATTTTGAATCTCTTAACAACACTATTGCTGATGCAAACAAATATAGCAACACAGGAAGCCTAACAAATGGCAATGTAACACTTCATTACAAAGCCCGTTTAGATATGGATAAGTTTGCCATCAGTGGAAAAGGATTGATGTTACATTCCAACAAAGATAATCCATATATAAAAATAACTTTCTCAAAAGGAGTTAAAACACTAAAATTCAAATATAAAGCAGCCTACACAAGCCCTAAAAATAGAAATTTGGTAATATATTCTGGTGCTAAAGATAGTGATACGAAATTAGATGAAATTAAAATTGCTAAAGATGCTTCTGGTACACATACTATAGAAATTAATAAATCAGAAAGCACTACAATAACCCTAAAATCAACTCAAGGTCAAATTGTTATAGATGACATTGAGTGGACTGAATAAAAGATATAAAAAAACACAAAAAGAGGCTTTTTTTAAGCCTCTTTTTTATTTAACCCTTTTGCTAAAATTATTTTGCTATTAATTACAAATACAATACTTTTGCGTCCTTTAATGTTAATTTTTTTTACATATGAGAAAAAGTATAGCTACATTTTTTATCGGGTGTATGAGTTTCCTTTCAGTTTCTGCACAAACAGGACAAGTTAGTCCCGAGCGTTACACAGCCAACAACAAAGGTAAATTTTTTATGTATTGGGGAGGAAATAGAGGATATTACAGTAAATCAGATATTCAGTTCAAAGGAAGTAATTATAACTTTACCCTGAGTGATGTTTCTGCTATCGACAAACCTAAAGGATGGCATATTGATTACATCAACCCTTTGCGAATGACCATTCCTCAAACAAACGCAAGAGTGGGGTATTTCATTAGCAACAACTACTCTATTTCAGCAGGAGTTGATCATATGAAATACGTAATGAAACAAGATCAAACCGTTAAAATAAATGGTTACATCAGCGGAAGTGGAACACCTCACGACGGGACATATAACAATGAAGATAAAGTACTTACTGAAGATTTTTTAACTTTTGAGCATACCGATGGATTGAATTATGTTACCATTGAATTTTCACGAGTTGATGACATTTCAAAATTATTTGGTATTAGAAATACAGATAAATTTCAAGTAAACTTAACAGAAGGATTAGGTACTGGAGTGCTTTACCCTCGTTCAGACACAAAACTCCTCAACAAAGAACGCTATGATGAATTTCACATCGCTGGTTATGGCTTGAGTGCTAAGGCAGGATTACATTTGGTTTTCTTCAAACACTTTTTACTTGTTGGCGAACTCAAGGGAGGATATATCAATATGTATGATATCCGCACTACAAAGAGCATTACGGATAAAGCAAATCAAACATTTTTCTTTTTTGAAACAATCTTAGGAGTAGGTGGGATTTTCCGTTTCTAAATTTTTAAACTTGAAAAAAGAAAAAGGCTTCAAAAGTTTGATTTTGAAGCCTTTCTTAAAAACATCTTAAATTGGTTTTGTAATTTCCAAAAACCATTGTTTCACAGCACCTTCCAAGTGTGAAGATAATTTCTCCTGACAAGTTTTATGATAATCATTCAACCAATTTTTTTCTTCATCTGAAAGTAATTCTACATTGATTGAATTAGGCATAAACGGACAAAGAGTCAGCGTCTCAAAATTGTAGAAAGTTCCAAATTCATTACTTTCCGCTTCACGTACAGCAATTAAGTTTTCGTGACGTATGCCATATTTATTTTCCAAATAGAAGCCAGGCTCATCGGAACAAACCATTCCTACTAACAATTCCTGTGGATTCATATCTTTCCGAATGTTTTGAGGTCCTTCGTGTACGTTCATAAAGCTACCTACACCGTGTCCTGTACCGTGTCCGTAATCTTTTTTATTTTTCCATAAAGACATACGCGCAAATGCATCTAATTGTACCCCCTTAGTTCCCTTAGGAAACTGAACCATAGCAAGTTGAATCATTCCTTTGAGTACCAACGTACAATCATCAATAAATTCCTGAGAAACTTTACCCAAAGGAATAGTACGTGTAATATCTGTTGTTCCTTCCAAATATTGTCCTCCTGAGTCTACTAGAATACTGCCTTCTGCAAAAACCTCTTTACTACCCTCTTTAGGTGCAGAATAATGCACAATCGCTCCATTTCCCTGATAACCAACTATGCTTCCAAAGCTCTCCCCTACAAAATTCTTTCCTTCAGCACGAAAATCACGTAACTTCTTACCTATGCTATATTCTGTCATTGGCTCCTTCCCTACTTGGTGTGTTAACCAATACAAAAATTTAACCATAGCCACACCATCACGCACCATTACCGTTCTGAATCCTTCCAACTCTGTTTCATTTTTGGTCGCTTTCATCAAATTTCCTGGAGCAGGAGCTTGCACCAATGTGTTCTTATCTTGTAAAACATTGAAAATCTCCTGATTTGTATTTGGCGAAATCAATATTCTTTGATTTTTTATATTTGCCAAATACTTAAAGAAATCATCATATTCACTTATCGTTACATTAGCCGACTTTAAGTGAGTTTCTACTTCATTATTTACCTTTGCCGTATCAACAAACAAAACAGCTTCTTTTTCAGATAACGCAATATATCCCAAAAAAACTGGATTATAAGCCACATCACTTCCTCTAAGATTTAAAGTCCAAGCAACATCATCAAGAGCTGTGATTATATGTAAGTCCGTGTTCTTTTCCAACATTTTCTTACGAATGGAACTCAATTTATCCTTTACTGATTGCCCAGCCCATTTATCAGGATGGACAAAAATTGGATGAATTGCTTCCTTATCTCTATTTGTCCAGATTTGCTTTAGTAATGGATTATTTACAAGTTTTATGTCGTTACTTTTCAGTGCTTTTTCTAACTTTTCCCAAGCCAAATGTGATGTTGCCAAAGCATTTAAAGCCACCGTAGCTCCTTTTGGAAGTTCCGTAATAAGCCATTCGGTATAATCAGGAGTTCCTTCCACTCCCTCCTTGAACAAGTCAATGCCAGAGCCTTTCAACTCGATAGGAGCTTGTACAAAATACCGAGAATCCGTCCAAAGTCCAGCTTTATCTTTTGTGATAACTACAAAACCTGCCGAACCTGTAAAACCCGAAATCCAAACGCGTTCCTGCCATTCTTCTGGTAAATATTCACTCAGATGTGGGTCGGCACTAAAAACCACAAATGCATCGATATTTTCAGTCTGCATCTGCTTTCTTAAAAGAGATATTTTTTCTGGTGTATTCATTGTGTAAATATGTTGTAATGTATTTTGAATATTACTTTTTTTAATGATTGACTCTGACAAAGGTAATAAATTATTTTTCAAACTTTATGGATTTTTTTCATTTTTCTTTAGATTCAAGAAAACAAAAAAGCTTTGCAATTTCTTGCAAAGCTTTCTATTTTTTAAAGAGGAGTTCCTGCTTTTGTTTTAAAACGATATTCTAAGTAAGAATATGCGTCACGTGGCATAATCTGAATCCATCGTTTGTATTTCAAAAACCATTTAAAACGAATTGAATTCCAACCATTAGTTAAATATGCTGAAACAAAAGGATGAGCATTAAGCACAATCCTTCCTTTGTAAGTTCCCTCCTTAATAATGCTTTCAAGTTCTGTATTGATTTTATCAATCAGAACGATTGGTGCTTCTATTTCACCTTCCTTACTTGGATTTTCTTCCTTAGTTTTGATGTTTAGTTCTTGGCGTACCCGCTGACGTGTAATTTGAATCAGCCCGAACTTACTCGGAGGCAACACCTTATGTTTCGCTCTATCCTCCTCCATTTCTTTACGAAGGTGGTCGAAAAGGATTTTTCGATTGTCTGTATTTGACATATCAATGAAATCCACCACGATAATTCCTCCCATATCTCTGAGTCTGAGTTGCCTTGCAATCTCTGTGGCAGCAATCAAATTTACAGCCAAAGCTGTGGACTCTTGGTCGTTTGCTTTATTAGAATGATTTCCGCTATTTACATCGATAACGTGCAGAGCTTCTGTGTGTTCTATAACCAAATAAGCTCCTTTTGTCATCGAAACGGTGCGTCCAAAAGCTGTTTTTATTTGTCGCTCAATATGGAATTTTTCAAAAATTGGAACCGATGAGCGGTAATGTTTAACGATATTTTCCTTACCTGGTGCAATATTCTGAACATATTTTACAACTTGTTCATACAATAGGTCATTATCTACGTGAATTCCGGAGAAAGTGTCATTAAACATATCACGAAGAATGGCTCCCGTTCGGTTAATTTCACTCATCACCTTCGACGGAAACACCGCCTTATGTATCTTCCTACACATCAAAACCCAACGTTCGAATAAAACTTGCAAGTCCTTGTCTAGTTCCGCAACTTTCTTACCCTCTGCAACAGTGCGAACAATCACCCCAAATCCTTTGGGCTTTATGCTCTGCAGAAGTCGTCGAAGTCTCTCTTTCTCGGCTTTGCTTTCTATTTTTTGAGAGATGGAAATTCTGTCCGAAAAAGGAACCAAAACCAAATATCTTCCTGCAATGGATAGTTCTGAGCTTATCCTTGGTCCTTTGGTCGATATTGGTTCCTTCACAATTTGGACTAAAATAGGCTGATTTGCCTTCAGGACATCAACCACACTGCCATCTTTGTTGATGTCTGGTTCCAAGGGAAAGTCTTTCAAAGAATAATCTTTCTGTTTCCCTGAAATTACCTGCTTCACAAATTTTAATAATGAGGCAAGTTGCGGACCCAAGTCGTGATAATGCAAGAAAGCATCTTTTTCGTGACCTACATCTACAAAAGCGGCATTAAGCCCTTGAATAGGTTTACGTATCTTGGCAAGCATAATATCGCCTACTCCCAATCCGTTTGAACCTTCTTCTTTATGAAGCTCAATTAGCCTTCCTTCTTTCAATAAAGCAAAATCTATATAAGAGGAACCAGAACGAATGATTAATTCTTTATTCACTCTTTTTTGGATTTTTGTTAAACACTATTTAACTGATTATGAATACTTTTTATTCATATCAGTTTTTTTCAAAGAACATTTCTTAAAAGAAGAAAAAAGTAGTTAAAAACTACTTTTTCTTCTTGTGGCGATTAGCTCTCGCTCTTTTTTTACGTTTGTGGTTTGCTACCTTATGTCTTTTTCTTTTTTTTCCGCTTGGCATAGCTTATCTCCTTAATTAATTATTTCTTTTTACTTGATTTTACTTTAACTTTAGCTTTTACACCTTCAACAAAAACTTTTGCAGGTTTAAAGGCAGGAATGTTGTGTGCAGGAATTTTCAAAGTAGTATTTTTAGAGATGTTTCTTCCTGTTTTTTCTGCTCTTGTTTTGATGATGAAGCTACCAAAACCTCTCAAATACACGTTATTACCACTTTCTAAAGAAGCTTTCACCTCTTCCATAAAATTCTCTACCGTTGCTTGAACGTCATTTTTATCAAGACCCAACTTATCAGCGATCTTTGATACGATTTCTGCTTTTGTCATTTTATATATTTTTTATATTAATATTTTTGAATAAAATCGGAGTGCAAAGATATAAATTAATTATTTAAAAAACACAATGTTAGCACTTTTTTTTCATTTACACCCTCATTTTTAGTGGTTTTAAACAAAACACAATCGTAGCGATCTGATTTTCAATAAATAAAAAACACATCACTATATCAAAAACCTTATTTAACCTATCTCATCTTGAATAAGTACGCTCTCTACATCTTTCCAAAAATTAGGATATGATTTTGAAACCACTTCAGAATCACAAATTATGATATCTGTTTTGAGCATTAACGGAGTGAAAGCCATAGCCATACGATGATCATTGTAAGTTTCAATACTCACATTCTGACGAATTACTCCTCCTGATTCTAAAAATAAAGCCTTATCAGATACTTCTATTTTCGCTCCCAATTTCGATAATTCTGTTTTTAAGGCCTCCAAACGGTCTGTTTCCTTAATTTTCAAGGTATGAAGTCCTGAGATTTCACAGGCCAATCCTAATCCAAAGCAAGTTACAACAATGGTTTGAGCTATGTCAGGAGCATTTCGTAAATCATACTTAAAAATCAAATCTTTAGCCAATTTAGTTTTACGAATTATGATTTCATTATTAGAAAAGATTGTTTCAACGCCGAAAAACGTATAAATTTCCGACAAAATACTATCTCCTTGCAAACTATTCTCCTTATAACTACTTAATTTTAAATATATTCCTATATCCGACAATGCCACAAAAGAATACCAATACGAAGCAGAACTCCAATCCGATTCCACAGTGATTTCTTTTTTCTGAATATTTTTTAAAGGTTGGACACATATCGTATTTCCTTCAAAATCAGAACTTACACCAATTTCAGAAAGCAAGGATAAAGTCATTTCGATATAAGGAACAGAAGTAAGTTCTCCTTGTAGCTTTATTTTCAAACCTTTAGAAAGAAATGGAGCAATCAGCAATAATGCAGAAATATACTGACTACTTACATTAGCCAACATAGTTACCTCACTAATTCCCAAACTTTTACCTTTTATATGTAGCGGTGGATAGCCTTCATTTTCCAAATATAAAATCTCTGCTCCCAAATCTTGAAGGGCTTGTACCAAAATATGAATTGGACGTTGTTTCATTCGAGTTGAACCTGTCAGAATCACTTCTTTTCCTTCTTGAATGGCAAAGAAAGCAGTCAAAAAACGCATTGCAGTTCCCGCGTGATGAATATCTATTTTACCTGTTTGTTGCTGAAGAGCTTTTCTCATCACTTCAGAATCATCTGACTCAGAGGCGTTTTTCATAACAATCTCGGGATAAATAGCTTGTAGTAATAACAAACGATTAGTTTCTGACTTTGAACCTGAAATTTCAATTTTCTTTCCAGAAATCAATATTGATTTCGGCAATTTTTTATCCATAATTTGTCTATATTCATCACAAAAATAAAAAATACCTGAAAAACAACAAAATGTATTGTTCCTCAGGTAATTTTATAGAAATTTATTGTCTAAACTAAAATCGATAGCCTACACCAAAAGCACCTCGCCCCACAAAAGGAATATACCCGTTGTAAGCAGAACGTGGAACACGTCCTAAACCTGTACTAAGTTCAAAACTGAAATTTCTTCTTATCCATTTCACTCCAAAACCAAGTCCAAGAGCAACATTAGTTTCCCTTTCTATCTTTCTCAACGAATAACTCCTGTTATAATCATAATAATCTATAAAATTATCTCTGTTGAAGAACATAAGAAAGGTCTCTAAAAAGAATCCTGACACAGGCTTCTTCCCGAAATAATACCTTCCGAAAGCAGTTACGTTGTAATTCATACCAGACTCTAAATCAGAATCTTTGTATGCTAAAATCAAAGAAGAACCTCCTACTGAACAATCATAATTCAAAGCCCGTTCGTATGAAAACTCCATTCCTTCAAAAAGCAAAAGAAGAGCATTCAATCTAAGTTCATTCTTTCTAAAATCTGGATTTAACTTTCTGGAAGTTTCCTGCGAGTACGCTATTAACGAAGAAAGTAGCAGTAAAAAAACAAAACATCTTTTCATAAATATAAAATTTCTGTTGAAGTTATTGATACAAAAATATATACTTTAAAATAAAAAACAAAACTGGTTTACGTCTTTAGCTTATTAAATACAATTAAATGACAAACTTATCTGAAAACTTTCACATTACTACGTCTTCGGTTTTGATTGCTTTTTACCACCAACTTTGTTGATTTTGTATGAAAAACTAAGTATAAAATATTGTTTAAGCATCAGTTTTTGTGAGTCTTGCACGTAATCTTGTGTGATGGTTCGCCACGCATCTACGGTTTGGTTTAGCAAATCGAAGGCTTTAAGTTGCAAAGTGGCTTTTTCACCCAAAAATTTATAGCCCAAACTCATATTCCAATAAAAATAAGTTTTTCTAAAACCATCATTCATATAGGGTTGATAAGAAAACTCAATATCACTACCAAAAATCACATTTTTAGGTACATATGTTGTAATTCTAAACGAAGCACGTTGCCCTGAATAATTCTGATTTTTAAAAACTTTCAAATCATAATTAGCTTTTTTAAACCAAGGAGAGTATTCAAAATCCAAATCCACTTTTTCGTCGTAATTATATTCCAAATTAACGGTCGGATATAGCCCATAATTGATTATGGCATAACGCGTTCCGTTACTAAAAAGATTATTTTTATCAATACTTCCAAAAAAGCCCAATCTGTATCCGATTTTATTTTTATCCAACTTGTATGATTTGTTAAAATTACCAGCTCCATTAATCAAAAAATCGCCATCAACATTAGTGTAGGTGGTTTTTCGAGTCAAATCATCATTGGTTAAAGTAATTGACGTGATTTTATCTTCCTGAAATTCAGTAGTAAAATATACAAATATTCCACTACGGGTCTCCCAATTGTAATTGCTGAAAGACATACGAAAAGCATTTATAAAAGAGGGTTTCAAATCCGGATTTCCAGTAAATGTATGTAGCGGATTATTCACATTATCAATAGGTTGCAACTGAGTTACGCTCGGTACGCGTGTACTGGTATCATAGCTAAAATTGATACTTGATCCTTTTTTCATTTCGTAATTCATTCGGAATCGGAAATCTGGGTTTCGAAACGTTTTATCTAACTCCAAATTCCGAAGAAAATCCTGATTCTCAATTCTATTGTAAATCATTCCCACATCGCTATTAAAACGGAATTTCCCCGTACGCCATTCAAATCCGACTTCGGGTTTGTGCCGTGTGTTTTCCGTCAGAAAATCAGAACTTAATGCTGTATTAAAATCGGTATAATTTCCGTTAGCATCTACATCATAGGTATTTACGTTATTTTTAGCATCGGTTTTAGATAGATTATATCCCGCCCGAAGCAAAAAATCTTTGAAAAGCGGATAACGAAGAGTTGCCCGAACATAGTAATGGTCACTTCGGTTATCGGTATCTTGGTGTTGGTCACGAATTTGTGTGAACGGATGCGGATGGCTTCTGAAAATCACACGTGTATTGTACAATTCTTGTTCTCGTTCTGAACGATTGTTAGTGTTTGACAGAGATATTCCCCACGAACCTTTTGTCCCCTTAAAACGCCGATTGAAAGAAACCCGATTTTCAAAATTCACATTATGATTATGCGAATTACTTTTGGAAAGACTCTGATTTACAGGATTTCTATCACTATCATAAGAGGCTTCTTCGCTTTTGTTACTGCTATTACCTTTACTTACAGCAATTCGCGGACGTACCGAAATTTGAGTCAACGAATCGATTTTGTATTCCAATTCACTTCGGAAATTGTGCGAATCATTCCACGAATTGCCCCACTGCTCGTTGCGTGAAAAATAGTGGCGGTCGGGCAAGGTAGTTTCTCGGTCGTTTCGTGAGTAAGATTCGTTATCATTGTAGGTATAAAAATAATTGCCGTCCACTTCCATCGTTTTGCCGTACTCATCTACATAACTTATTCCTGCAATATGCGATTGATTAAATCCGTCACTGCCTCCAAAATCCATTCCGTCCATAGAAATTCTACCCCGTGAAACAGTACGACTTTCCACATTACCCATCATTCCAAAGATTTCATCATATTGAAACCCTAAAGTATTGATATTATTTGAACTACCTAATACGGAAACACGGGTTTGGTCTTGAAAATAATTTCCAAAACCATTGAGTTCGTAGCGGTCTTTATTACCATACCCCACGGTGGCTCGTCCGAAATAGCCTTTGTTTTTATCTTCTTTCAGTACAATGTTTATCGACTTATTGTTCGGGTCGCCTTCTTCTTTGGTAAATTTCTGTTCTTTGGTTTTGGTATCACTCACTTGGACTTTCTTGACGATTTCTTTGGTAAGATTTTTTGTAGCGATTTTAGGATCATCAAAAAAAGGTTTTCCGTTTACCAGAATTTCGTTCACGGGCGTTCCGTTTACCGTAATGTTTCCTTTAGCATCAACCTCAACGCCCGGTAGGTTTTTAAGCAATTCTTCTACCGTAGCATCAGGGCGAAGTTTGAAAGCATCAGCATTGAATTCGAGGGTATCTTTTTTCACCGTAATGGGAATAGCTTCGGAAAGCACCGTAACTCCCTCTAATTCTTCGGATTGCATCTCCATTTGGATAAGCCCCAAATCGAGTGTCCCTTTGGGTGTGGTAATTCGTTTCTTGTAAGGAGCATTCCCAATGTGAGTGATGAACAAATCTAACTCTTGCTCTTGGGTTTTGCCTTTTAAATTGAAAATCCCTTTGGCATCAGAAATGGTGTAATTCACTAAAGTAGAATCTTTTACCGATTTTAAAAAGACTGTAGAAGCTTCAAGAGGTTTTTGAGTAGATTTGTCGTACACTTTTCCTGTAATGGTAAATTGTTGAGAATAAGCAGAAAAACTCAGAAATAATAGAAATAGCAATGTGAAATTCTTATTCATTTTGGTTGTTTTTAGAAATAATTAGCAAAAGTAACTATTCAAAATAGTTTTAAAATATACTTTACAATTAAGTTAAAAATTAAATTACTCTTCGTGTTCTCATTCTTTGAAAATGAGGACTTAAGTGCATACGCATTGCCTCTCTGAATGACTGTGGAGTACCATTTTTGAGTTCTTCCACCAAATCCAGATGTGTAACTAATGTATTCCCTTCATTTAAATTGGTAATTTCTTTTTCCTGAAAATCGTGAACATACTGAAAAACAGGAAGTAACATCTCTTGAAAACGCAAAAGTGTCTGATTATTAGCCATTTTATAGAGTGTACTATGAAACATAAATTCATCTTTCAAAGAAAAATAATTATCTACATACTCATAATTAGCCTCTCTTGCCAATCGCTCCAATTCAGCAACTTGCTCTGGAGTTTTCCGAGCAAAAACAAAATCAACCATACCAATTTCAAACATCAAACGAAATTCAAACAAATCTTGCAATGTATTCTCGTCCAACATCTTAGTATCAATTGCTTTTTGAATATTATTAATCAAGTCTGGCTCTTTTAAAATCATTCCGCGATGCTTTTTTGATTCCACTAACCCCAAGGTACGCAAACGCGACATTGCTTCGCGGACAGCTGTTCGGCTCACTCCCAACCATTCAGCCAGTTCCATTTCTTTTGGAAGAGCATCTCCAGGTTTGAGCTTATGTTCTTTAATATGTTCCATAATATGCTTTTCAATGCGATCAACCAATGTGATATTTTCAAGGGGTTGAAACTTGATTTTTTCCATACTTAATTGCAATTAAAACGTAACAAATACGAGCGAAATAAAAAATAATCCCTTTTTATATTCGACTTTTTTCCATATTTTTGCCTTTGTTAGGTGGCGATTAACTTTATCTTTTTTCAAAAACGATGCTAAAATATTTTTTTATCATAAAAAAAGCAAATTTTTGCCATAAAAAAAGTGATTTTAATACAAAGTTAAATAATTCAAACAAAATCAAAATTGAAAAATGAAACATAGCGAACTTTACAAAAAAACATTACTAGAAGATGTTATTCCTTTCTGGGAAAAACATTCGTTAGACCACGAATTTGGCGGATATTTCACTTGCCTTGACCGCGAAGGAAACGTTTTTGACACCGATAAATTCATCTGGTTGCAAGGGCGACAAGCGTGGACCTTTGCAATGCTTTACAATCAGGTAGAGAAAAACCCAAAATGGCTTGAAATCTCAAAATTAGGCGTTGAATTTCTGAAAAATCACGCAATAGACAGCGACGGGAATTTCTATTTTGCAGTCACTCGCGATGGCAAACCGCTGGTTCAACCTTACAACATTTTTTCGGATTGTTTTGCAGCGATGGCTTTCAGTCAGTATGCAAAAGCCTCGGGCGATGAAACTTATAAAAAACTGGCTATCAGTACATATCACAACATATTAAAAAAACAAAACAATCCCAAAGGCAAATACGAAAAAACAACCGATGTGCGTCCGCTCAAAGGGTTTTCACTCCCGATGATTCTTTCTAATTTGGTTTTGGAATTGGAAAGCGTTCTTTCGGAAGAAGAAATCAACAAAACGATAGATTTCAGTATCAACGAAGTAATGAACGTGTTTTTAGATGCTGAAACGGGAATTATTTTTGAGAATGTTCGCCCTGACGGGAGCAAAGAAGATAGCTTTAACGGTCGATTGCTAAACCCCGGTCACGGTATCGAAGCGATGTGGTTTATGATTGATATTGCCGTACGTCGTGGTGACCAATCGCTCATCGAAAAAGCGACACAAACCATTCTTAACATACTCAATTACAGTTGGGACGAAAAACACGGAGGCATTCTGTATTTTATGGATTCCAAAGGAAATCCGCCACAACAATTGGAATGGGACCAAAAACTTTGGTGGGTGCATTTAGAAACTTTGGTAGCACTTTCAAAGGCGTATTTGCACACCAAAAACTCGGAGATTTGGACGTGGTACGAAAAAGTTCACAACTATGCTTGGTCGCATTTCTCTGACCCTGAGTACGGTGAATGGTTCGGTTACCTGAATCGTGAAGGAAAACCTTTGCTCACTCTTAAAGGCGGAAAATGGAAAGGTTGCTTCCACGTACCGAGAGCTATGTTCCAATGTTGGAAAACTTTTGAAAAAATTGAAAATCAATAAATAAAACGCATCATAATGAATCGAATTTTTTATCTTTTATTCGCTTTTGTTCTTTTGTCGGCTTGTGGAAGCCAAAAAAACGTAATCGGCGGAGGCGAATTTACACAGCCCGAAATGCCTTTGGTCACAGGCAAGGAGAATTTATTAGCTTCTTTCAAGTTAGCTACTAAAAATTTGAATGCTATCACAGAGGTAAAAGTTTTACTCAAATCCGAATTAAAATCTTTGGATTTAAGTGAAATAGCTATCTATGTAAGTGATAAAGAAAACTTTAAAGAAGCACAACAATTCGCTTCTACTAAAAACGTTCAATCGACAACACTTCTGAAAGGTAATTATTTGCCCAAAACTGAAAACACTTATGTTTGGGTGACAACAAAAACCACTGAAAATCCGAATCTTTTGAACAAAATTAAAGTTTTTCAAATCGAATTTTTATCAAATGGGTCACGATACGTATATGTAAATCCGAAAAGTGCTTCACAACGCTTTGGGATAACGCTTCGCGATAAGAAACAAGACGGCATTGAATGTTATCGTATCCCTGGATTGGCGACCACCAACAAAGGAACGCTCATCGCGGTGTACGACAATCGTTACAACAATTGCAAGGATTTGCAGGAAGATGTAAACGTAGGAATGAGCCGAAGCACCGATGGCGGACAAACTTGGGAACCGATGAAGGAAATTATGGATTTGGGCGAATGGGGCGGACTTGATAATCGTCTCAACGGAATTGGCGACCCTGCCGTATTGGTTGATAAAACTACAGGAACAATTTGGGTAGCAGCGTTTTGGCTCCACGGACACGATAAAGACAAAATGGCGTGGTGGGCTTCCAAACCAGGTATGACACCCCACGAAACCGGTCAGTTGATGCTCGTTAAAAGTGAAGATGACGGCATCACGTGGAGCGAACCTATCAACATCACGGCTCAAACCAAAGACCCGAAATGGTATCTTTTCTTCAACGGACCAGGTAGTGGCATTTCCCTAAACGATGGAAAAATAATGTTTGCGGCACAATACAAAGATGAAAACCAAGTACCACATTCTACCTTAATATATAGCGACGACCACGGAAAAACGTGGCACTGCGGAACGGGAGCAAAATCGCACACCACAGAGGCTCAGGTGGTTCAGCTTTCTGACGGAAGTATAATGCTTAATATGCGTGACGACCGAAATCGGCAGAATTACACGCTTTCCGATGCCTTTCACGGACGTTCAGTGGCTGTTACTCGCGATTTTGGAAAAACGTGGACAGAACACAGCACATCACGTAAAGCACTAACCGAGCCCAATTGTATGGCAAGTATCATTTCACTGGATAAAAATGGGAAAAAATATCTATTTTTCTCCAATCCAGCAGATGCCAAAAAGCGTGTGAATATGACCATAAAGGTAAGTGATGATGACGGTAATACGTGGGACAAACTCCCAACCCTAAAACTTTATGAAAACGAAGGATTTGGGTATTCGTGTATGTCGATTATTGACGATAAATACATCGGAATACTTTACGAAGGCGCAGGAGACTTGATTTTTCAAAAAATACCAGTTGAGGAATTAATTCAAAAATAGTTTTTATCAAAAATGATTCATAAACTCTTACGTTTTTCGTAAGAGTTTTGTGTTTATTATTTTTTAATCGTTAAAATTTTGCAGTATTCTTTTTTTGATATACATTTGCACACCAGAAATACAATGCCATTTCTACATCTTTTCAGATGACTAACTCACTCAAAATAAAGCTTATTTCGTGTTTGATATTCTCTTTTTTAGGAGAATATTTCTTGTATTCTCAATGCCAAGGCGGAACGCAAATAGGACAAGTGGTTACGCCAGAGTGGGGACTTGGAGATAATGCAGGAATAGAGGCTCCTATAAGCAAAAACAACTATATAGCACTTAATGTAATAAAAGGCATTCAATATGAGATTGATGCACATAAAACGAATCTTAATATTTGCTCAGGAGAACATGAGATACATGTAGACAATACTTCTTCATCATTTTTCAGTCCAAAAACAACATTTACTGCCCCTTTCTCTGGGGAGTTAAAAATTTATTATAGAGGCGTATTTAGTAGAATTAAGATCAAGGTCGCTGGAAAGAGAAACACAACAGACATACCCAACATACCACCCTCTGAGGTAAACAAATGGCGAATTCATTTTTATGGAGAACAAAACAATATTGCTCCAGAAAGTGGAAGAGATGTCCTATTCGAAAATTATTTAGGATATCGAGATGAAAATGAAAGTTTTCATTTCTATAGTTCACATATCAATATAACCCCTATAAGTGTTTTATCCAATAATTTTGAGAGACTTAAAGTTTCTAATTACTTCTCTACCAAAGCCTTTATGAAAACCACCCGAAAAGGTTTATATTATGTTACAATGGGAGCTGATGATGGTACTCGCCTGTCTGTGGACAATCAACCAGTCTATAACAACTGGAGAACCAGCCATAGCACAGGCTATAACCCAGTTGAGAATCAAATTATTAAACTAACGGGAAACAACACACTCAATTATGAATACTTCAATAAAGGTGTACCTTTCAGATATTTATTTGAAATTAATGATCATAACAAAATTATTGAAAACACCATTATTGGAGATCAGACTATTTGCCAAGGTGAGCAAGCTTCTACTATAACGGGAGATGACTTTAATAGAAGACAACAGCAAGGCTATAATATGGTATTTGACTTCCAATGGTATTACACAAAGTCTTTAGATGATAATAAGCATACCTATATCATTGGAGCCACTTCAAAAGATTATACGCCAGATACACAAACCACCCCTTTTAATCAACCAGGAGTGTATTACCTTTTTAGAAGAGCTTCAGTTCGTTTCAAAAATATTGGAATGACCGAAAAAAGGGAGAATATTCTTTCTAATCCTGTAAGAATAGAAGTTTTAAAAAAACTTGATGTCAGCATAAGACCTAGTTCAAAAAAGCTTTGCCAAGGAGGGAGTGCTGAAATTAGAGTTGTGGTAAATAGTGGTAGTGGAGGAACACCGCCTTTTACACTTTCTTATAAGCTAAATGGTGTGACTTTACAGGTCAAAAGCAACGAGAATACTTTCAATATTCCTATCAATTCCAACCAAACAGGAACATTTAAGTATGAATATGAATCCATCACTGATGGCAAAGGCTGTACAACCTCAATACACAAAACTGACAATATTACAATAAATCCTTTGCCTACAGCTACATTCTTGGAGAAGAATACCACGCTATGTTTAAACACTTCAAAAGCACAAATTCCGTGGGTTACTTTTACAGGAAAACCTCCCTTTACCGTGAGGGTGAAAGCTACAAAGACGGGAGAAACTCCTAAAGAAAAGGAATTCCCATTGGAAAATAACCAAAATAGTTTGGTTATAGAACACATTCCTAATGATAAGGGCGAGTTCACTTATGAGATTTTATGGGTTAGAGACGCAAACAGCTGTACTACGTATTTCACTGACAAGAAGAAGGTAATAAATGTAGTAGCTCCTTTCATAGCTCCTTTCCAGGATGTTGCGTGGTGTTTGCCCGAAATTGTATCGGCGGTTTATGATAATAACGGAAACACCATCATAATGGAAAATAGTTATGTATTACCTTTGGGAGATACGGCACTTGATGTAGTGGTAAATTCAGTTCCTTGTTGCCCAAATCCTACCTTGAAATGGACAATCAATAACGATTTGAGTAATACACGAACGGGGCAACCCTCCACTTTGGGGAATATATCTTTTGAAAATGCAACTTCCTCCGATAAAACTTATACCATAACCTATTGGCTAGAATGCAACGGACAAAAATATAACCATATAACCCGACAAGTGCGGATTACCCCACGACCTAACCTTGAATTTCAATAAAATATTAATAAATAATTATTAACTCTAATTTTTTAACAATGAGAAAGTTAATTTTAAGTATGGCTTTAGCCATTTTATCAGTAGGTGCTTATGCACAGGGTACACCTGCAAATAATTGTACTCCAACCCCAAACAAGCCTGAAATAGGCACCACCTATACCTATGAAGTTAGCATTACAGGAGGAACTGCTCCTAATAATTTCGATGGAAATGGAAACTATCAATGGTACGTAACCAAAGATGCCAATCTGTTAAATACTGCAAACATCTTACCAGAAAACAATAATTTCTTTTCTTTGAGAGGAGGATCGCCTTATAATGCTAACACAGGGACAAGCAAAAGCCTTCAGTTAGCTTGGAAGCCTGATGCTTTAACCGATGCGAATCCTTTTTATTTAGTAATTAAATATACAGAAACTAAAAATGGATGTAATGCAGTAAACTTGAAAGCAATGGAAATCAAACCTTTGAATAAATTCACATTGGAAATCAAACCTGTAATAGATAATGCAGGAAATCCTTTTGTGGGCAATCCTCAAGTTTGTTCTGCTGACATTACCTCTGCTACTATTGAAGGAGACAAGGTAAGGTATATTTATGGCACAAATACCCTTTACTATAAAGTTACTATGACTGGCTTTTCTGGAGAATGGAAACCAACCATTACATTACCTAATCTTGCAGGAAAAGATAACTCTGTTGGAAGAAAGTACACTTCTGTTAAATGGAATGGAGGTGCTGGAAATACATTTGAAAATTTTGGAACGTTAACCAATGATGGAAATATGCAGACAATAACCTCAGTAGATAAAACCAGTAAAACCGAATTTATTTTAGAAGTAACAATTGATAATGGCACTTACGAAGGCTTAAATGATGAGGCGATTGAAGTTGCAACAAAAGGACAGATGGTTCTTGCAGACGGAAGTTTAGGAAAAAGAGACGTTGATAATAACTGCATAGAGTTAACAGACGGAAACGATAAAAAAACAAATCAAAAAATATTGGCTCGTCCTACCATTACAGCTGACTCTGGTGAGTTTATAATTCAAATTCAATAACATAAGCTAATAACTTTCTCAAAATATGCAGCGTAGTTTTCTGGAGGTTTTTATACTCCAGAAAATTACAACTCTTACAGAGAATATAAATGCTCAGGCAAAACAGACATATCACTCCTATATTCTTGTGGGTATTAAGCCTACTAACTTGTTGCTTTGTCAGTACAATTTCTGCACAGAGTAAGATTGTTGTTGGGCAAACTTCCACATTTTCTGTCGGTGACGTACCTCAAAGCACGTACACTTGGGAGTTGTATGTACCTACTTCAAATTTAGATTTTGCCAAAACAGCAGGAAATTGTCCTCCTTCCAAAGCAATTTTTCTTAACGGAAATACTGGAAATCAAGTACAAGTACAGTGGCTTGAAGCAGGAAAATACTATTATAAAGTACAAGTTTCTGACGGATGTTCTTCTAACTTCAAAATAGGAACTATTGAGGTCGTTGAAGTTGTTCCTCCTCCAAAAATTAATATAAAATACAATTGTGATAACGCTACGGCTTTGCTTGAGGCGTCCAATTATACTGGAACATTACTATGGAATACAGGTGAAACTACGTCTTCGATTGTAGTAGACACTAAAGACATTCCAAAAGGAAACACCATATCTTATTGGGTGCAACAAACTGTTAATGGCATCCAAAGTGAGCTTACAACAGTACATATTGAACGAAATGTGCCAGCCAACCAGCCTGATGTTTCAGCCTTCCCTGTACGTATCTATTTAGGTCAGTCGGTGAGCATTACAAGTATTCAGTGTGGTGATGACACTGTATGTTGGTTTGAAGATGCTGCCCTTACGCAGGAAATCAATCAGTCTGAAGTAATTCCTTCAAATTCTACCACTTATTATGCTGTTTGTCAAACGGAAAAAGGCTGTCAAAGCCAAGCAGTAAGCCTACTAGTTGAGGTTGTTTCCAACAATTCATGTGAGGAAGACTTTAAAAAGATGTTTATCCCTAACGCATTATCTTTAAATGATGATGGTGCTAACGACGTATGGCAATTAGAAGACCTCAAAAAGTATTGCGAAAAATGCAACAAGAAAAACGTTGTTACCATCTTTAACCGTTGGGGAGTAAAAGTGTACGAGAAAGAAAACTATATGCTTGATGGTGAACGCTTCAACGGATTCTCCGAGCACAAACGCACTGTAAGCAAAGAGGTTTTACCTAACGGAACCTATTTCTATGTCATTACTTTTGACGATGGTAAACAAAAGACAGGATACATTTACATCCGTTCAGGTACACTTTAATTTTAGAATATTCCGTTGTTTTTCTCTTTAAGTGTTATATTTCTTTCGTGTTATTACACAAAGAAACTCTCCTCTTATCATTAAAATAAGTGTATTGGTTTGAAATGCTTTTTCCTAAGTTGTTTTTTTGTGTTTTATATTTTTTATTTATTTTAGCCCTCCAATTCAAAATAGAATAGATGTCAGCACAATTACGTTTGCATTTCATTGTCTTCCTATGGGGATTTACTGCCATTTTAGGAAAATTGATTTCATTAGATGCCAATCATTTAGTATGGTATCGAATGGGGCTTACGTCTGTTTTTCTTATTGCCTTCATAACTTTTTTTCAAGAGGAAAGCATCTTTGTACGAAGAGATTTGGCAGTAAAACTCGTAGGAGTAGGTTCGTTAATGGCGATTCACTGGCTTCTTTTTTTTCATTCAATTAAAGTATCAAATGTATCCATCACGTTAGCGTGTATCTCTACTGCCACGCTTTTTGTAGCTTTTATAGAACCTCTGGTTTTTCGTCGACGAATTGATTGGACAGAAATACTAATGGGAGTTGTTATTACAGCCTGTATGTTACTCATCTTCAAAACAGAAATTCGATACAAAGAAGGAATCATTTATGGAATTTTATGTGCTTTTTTTGGAGCTCTCTTTAGTGTTTTTAACGGCAGATTACACGGACAAACATCTTCGGGGAATATTATAACCTATGAAATTTTTGGAGGATTTTTGATACTCACACTCTATTTTTTGTTTACAGATAACCTTGTTGGAGTAGGAACTATTTCTCTAAATGACTTTTGGTGGACCTTGTTACTAGCAAGCGTTTTCACAGCTTATCCGATGTTTGAGTCTATCCGATTGATGCGATATATATCACCTTTTACATTGGTCTTGGCAGTGAATTTAGAACCCGTTTATGGTATTTTCTTTGCGTATCTTATCTTTGGTGGATCGGAACATATGAGTGTTGTTTTCTATCTTGCTTCAGCAGTGATGCTTTTGGCAATTGTATTGAATGGAGTTATAAAAGCGAGAAAGAGAAACAACGAAAAGTTATTTCATTGAAATCAAATAATTTATCACTTAAAAACATTATCCTTCCACAACGGATTTTCTTGATAAATTTCCTTACTTTTTTGAGGCACCACCAAAACTCCTTTATAACCTATTGTGCGTGTTATTTCGGGAGGTGTTATAGCATCTAAACGCATTTCAAGCAGTGAAGAACAACCTCGAAAAGCCTCCAAACCAATTTTTGTAATGGAAGCAGGAAGTTTTATTTTTTTCAGAGAGGAACAACCATAAAAAGACTGAACACCAACCACTTGAGTTTGATTTGAGAACTTAACTGAAGTCAAGCTTTTACAATCATAAAAGGCTTTATCTCCAATTTCTGTTACCAGATTAGGAATTTCTATCTTCCTTAAATTGATGCAATTAGCAAATGCAAAAGAGCCAATATGACTCAATAGTTTAGACAACTTAATTTCTTGCAAATTCTTGCACTCATTAAACGCTCCAAAAAGTATGTCAGTAACACTATTAGGAAACTCTACGTATGTGATACTATGACAATTACGAAACGAATGCATTCCTATTTTTTCTAACTTTTCTGGCAAAATAACATTTTGTAAACGATGGCAATTCAAAAACGTATCATTTTTAATTTGTGCAAGATTTTTGGGAAGAACAACAGATTCTAAACGTGAACAATTGTAGAAAACGCTCGTTCCAAGATATACCACAGAATCAGGCAAATACACTTCTCTTAGTGATTTACAATGTTCAAAAGCATCATTCCCAATATATTCCAAATCTCCCAATACTTTAACAGAATTAAGCGACTCACAGAAAGCGAATGCACTTGCCCTAATATGAGTAACTCCTGAAAGTATTTGAATGACTTTAAGAGATTTACACTGATAAAATGCTTTTTGTGGAATTTCTGAAATCTTACTGGAAAGCATCACATTTTTCAAATTGAAGCACTCCATAAATGCCCCTTTTCCCAACAAAGTAACCGAATTAGGAAGTTTGATACTCTCAATATTATAGCAAGACTTGAAAGCCTCATCTTCAATACTCTGCAATGATTCCGAAAAATTTACAGAAGTCAGATTAACACAAGAAGTAAATGCATTCTTTCCTATTCGAACAACCGAATCAGGAATATCAACTGAAGTTAAATTAGTACAATTGAAAAAAGCTTTCTCTTCAATAATTTCTACTGTATTTGGAATTTCAACATATTGTAATTGATTACAATCTTTGAAAACCTCCTTTTCAATTATTTTTACAAAATACGGAATTTTTATCTTTCCATCAGCGGGAATTTTCTCACGATTACAACCTTTTAAAACATTATTTTCAATATAGAAAAGTTCCGAATGTTGCTGTGCAAGAAGATTATTTACAAACAATGCTAAAATAAGGATAAAAAAAATCTGAAGTTTGTAATTCCTATACATAATTAATTTTAAGTTAATTAGCTTTCATTTTCGCTTCTAGTTCTGCCTGAAATTCCTCCATAACTGGCTTCATTGTACTCTCAGGAAGGTCGGCAATACGAATGTACATCAAACCATCAATAGCATTGTTAAACATTGGGTCTACGTTGAAAGCAATTACTTTAGCGTTCTGCTTAATATATTTTTTTATCAAAACAGGTAAACGTAAGTTCCCTGGCTCTAATTCATCGATAATTTTATCAAATTTGTTAAGGTCAGCTTGAGTTTCGTCAAAAATAAAATCTTTATCAGCATCTTTTATTTTTACTTTAAATTCTTTTTTAGGACGCACATACTGAGCAATATAAGGATCATAAAAATTTGATTTCATAAACTCAATCATCAACGATTTCGAAAAATTCGAAAACTGATTACTTATGCTTACGCCTCCCAACAAATAGTGATGTTCTGGATAACGTAATGTAGTGTGTGC
The DNA here is from genome assembly GCF_002302475.1 of Capnocytophaga cynodegmi. NCBI lineage: Bacteria > Pseudomonadati > Bacteroidota > Flavobacteriia > Flavobacteriales > Flavobacteriaceae > Capnocytophaga > Capnocytophaga cynodegmi. Next base: position 1,723,365 of record NZ_CP022378.1, on the reverse strand, counting down.
AATCCCTTTCCAAAGAAGGAATAAAGGCATTGGTTTTTGCTGATATTCAGGAATAATGAATGCTCGTCCCATTTCAATGGTTTTGCTCATCATATCATACAATTCGGGCTCGAAACGGAATAAATCGTGCGTATAAAAGCCTTCTATTCCATATTTTGGAAAAATTTCAGCTCCCAATCCCATACGATACGCTCCTGCAACTCTCTTAGCTTCAACATCCCACAAAAATAAATGATAATAGTATTCATCGAACGAATCCAAATCAATGGAGGCATTCGTCCCCTCCCCTACTTCACGGAACGTGATTTCACGAAGCCTTCCTATTTCCTTTATTATATTTGGAATATCCTTACAAGGTGCTAAAAAAACCTCATAATTGTTTGTCTTTAGCAAACGATGCCCTTTCTCGGTAATACATTCTATTTCTTTCTCTATCAATTCTGTACCGACAGGTTTAATAATTTCTTCAGGAGTTTTTGGAAATTTATTTGCTTTCAATACAGCAGCTAAAGGAATAAATTTTCTATCTTGCTCAAATGTATTTGCTAAAATATACGTTTTCTTACGCAGAAATTCTGTGTAAGAATCAATATCCTTATATTCTTCTTGTACGTTTACAGATATTGGCTTTCCTATTCGGATGTAGATAGTTCGCTTCCTTTGAGTTAGCAATTCCGAAGGTAATTTTGCCGTACGTAACGTATCACTAATTTTTGAAAGCGAATAAAATAATCTGCTATTTTTAGCGTGAAAATAAATGGGGATAACTGGCACCTGAGCCTTTTTAGCAAGTTTCATAGCGGCTTCCTCCCAAGGTTTATCAACGACAAGTTTGCCTTCGCGACTAACAGAAACTTCTCCTGCGGGAAAAAGCCCCAAAGGCATTCCATCTTGCAAATGCTTGATTGTCTGTTTAAACCCGATTACACTTGATTTGGCATCTTTGTGATTTTCAAACGGATTCACAGGCATCACGTAGGGAGCAAGAGGTTCAATACGTTGCAAGAGGAAGTTTGCCATAATTTTAAAATCAGGGCGTTTCTCCAAAAGCAACTTTAGTAGCAATATTCCATCAATTCCTCCTAATGGATGATTTGATATTGTGATAAAAGCTCCTTCTTTGGGAATGTTTCTTAAATCTTCCTCAGGAATTTGAAACTGAATTTCAAACTCGTCCAAAATTGTATTTAAAAAATCAAGCCCTTGTAAGTGTTTATTCCTGTCATAAATGGCATTCAACTTTGAAAGCCGAAGTAGCTTCATCAGCACCCAGCCTCCAAAAGTCCCCATAAAACCATATTTATCAAGGTTTATAGCCTTAGCAACCTCTTTTGCACTTACAAGACCCATATTTTAAATATCCTTATGTTTTTATTAACAATTTCAGAAGCTACAAAGGTAGAGAATTTAATTTTAAAAATAAAAAGTTTTAATATAACCACAATATTCTTAACACTCAAAACAACAAATAAACAATTGAAAATAAAATAATTACATAAAAATAGAATCAAAATTATTTTAAAATTGAAATTTATAAATCTTATCTTTTTTACATAAAAGTTATGAAAAAGAATTAACAACTCATTATATTTATTATTTTTGCAACTCGAAAAAGTTTTACCAGAACCCCATTTCTTTTCTGGCTTTTTCTCATCATAAAATAAAAATAAATTCATAAGGATATGTACAAAACTCGACATAATTGGACTAAAGAAGAAATCATCGCTATTTATAAAAAACCTTTAATGGATTTGCTTTATGAAGCTGCTACAATACATCGTCAGTTTCACGATCCAAACGCGGTACAAGTTTCTACCTTATTATCTATCAAAACGGGAGGATGTTCGGAAGATTGCGGTTATTGCCCTCAGGCAGCTCGCTATCACACAGGCGTTGAATTAGAGGAATTGATGACTGTTTCACACGTGAAAGCACAAGCTCTCAGGGCAAAATCATCAGGAGCTTCGAGGGTTTGTATGGGTGCTGCTTGGCGAAACGTAAAAGATGGTCCCGAATTTGACCAAGTTTTGGAAATGGTTCGAACTATCAACAAATTAGATATGGAAGTTTGCTGTACATTGGGTATGCTAACTGAAAATCAAGCAAAAAGATTGGCTGAAGCAGGGCTTTATGCTTATAACCATAATTTAGATACTTCAGAAGAATACTATAAAGAAGTAATTTCAACACGAGGTTACGAAGACCGATTACAAACCATTGAAAACGTACGAAAAACAAACATTACTGTTTGTAGTGGCGGTATCATCGGTATGGGAGAATCTTTAGAAGACCGTGCAGGAATGCTCGTGGCTCTTTCTACCTTAAATCCACAACCTGAGTCTGTTCCTATAAATGCCTTAGTAGCTGTAGAAGGAACCCCAATGGAAGACCAAAAACCTGTAGAAATCTGGGAAATGATTCGAATGATTGCCACTACTCGTATTGTAATGCCTGAAACTCAAGTACGTCTTTCAGCTGGAAGAACCCAAATGAGCCGTGAAGGACAAGCGATGTGTTTCTTTGCAGGAGCAAATTCTATTTTTGCTGGGGATAAACTACTGACAACTCCCAACCCAAATATCAACGAAGATATGATGATGTTCGAAATGTTGGGTATGCGTACACAGAAACCTTTTGAAAAACACGCACAACCTACAACCACAGAAGCAGAAGATTCCAAATATGTTGCACTGGGTGAAAATCCGAAATGGACACGCCCCGAACATAAAATTGAACGAAACGAAAACAAACGAAAAACAAAAATCAAAGAATAAAAACATTTCGTCAGATTAGTTATAGTTTATCTCTTTTTAAAATACAGGGAAATGATTTTCTTGGACATCAACAATAAATCTATTCTTGTGTAATACCAAGTTTATCAACTGAGTAAACAAAAAGGAAACATAAAAACACGGTTCAATTGCCGTGTTTTACTTTTTTATGTATCACTACCAATGCATAATAAAATCCTCAAAAATGTATATTCAACAAATTTGTATATTTGCACCCTCAAAATTTTAAAAAGGAATGACTTTTCTGAAATACGCCTTTTGGCTCATTTGGAAAATATGGTTTTACGTATTGGTAACAATCATTATACTACTATTGACCCCAATTTTGTTCGTTTTTACGTTACGAGAAAAATGGTATCCACAATTTTACTGGGTAGCACGAAACCTTTGGGCAAAACCAATTCTTTACGGAATGGGCTTTTATACAGAAATATCTAAAAATCAATTTATTGAAAAAAGAGGAAGTTATATCTTGGTTGCAAATCACACCAGTGTAACGGACGTAATGCTGATGTACGTTTGTAGTAAAAATCCGTTTGTTTTTGTAGGAAAGAAAGAACTTGCACGAACTCCTGTATTTGGTTATTTCTATAAGAGATTTGCCATTTTAGTGGATAGATCAAGTGCGGAAAGTAGAAAACAGGTGTATGCTTCTGCTAAAAAAAGACTCAATTCAGGGTTAAGTATTTGCATATTTCCAGAAGGAGGTGTACCAGATGAGTCTGTTGTGTTAGATAAATTCAAAGATGGAGCCTTCAGTTTAGCTATTGATTTTCAGATTCCTATTATTCCAATGACTTTTTTTGATAATAAAAGATTGTATCCTTTTCGTTTTTTTGCTGGAAGTCCAGGAGAGATGCGAGTAAAAATACATTCATTTGTTCCTACACAAGGACTAACCTTTAACGACAAAAATTCTTTAAAAGAAAAAGTCAGAAACATAATACTTCAAGAATTGGAAGCAGATGCAAAATCAACTCAATAAACCTTTTAACACACAAGAAGTCCTATCAAGCAGATAATAAAGTAAATAGCAATTCCTCTGGCTCCTTCATAGTCTTTTGCTAAACGTTGTCCAAACAAAAAACAAAGCAAAGTAGAAGAAGCGATAACAAGCCCATAGAAGCCATAGAAAACAGCTCCCAAACTGAAAATTTCAAAAATCCCAACCAAAAACAAAATTGTAGAAACCACTTCTGCGGCAATAACAAAAAACAATATTACAGCGATATGTTTCTCCAAAAAAGTATCTGAAAGATAATCTCTATAATAAATTACTGATTTTCTGAAATCTACAATCTTCTCAAAAGCACTATATCCAAATGTTATAATCAGAAATAGAAATACAAAAACCAAAGCAAAATCCATAAAAATTGAGTTATTTTGTATGTAAAAGTCGTGTTAATTTTATTGATAAATCGGTAAAGATAATTTTCGCATTTCCATTACGTTCAACGTGAAAGAGAGCTTCTTCCAACTGTTGATGAATTTGTTGAATATTATTTCCGTGTACGAAAGGAGCAAATTTTTCTAATTTAAAAGACGAATCTTTAAATTCAGAATACACCAAACTCGCTGAATTATAGTTCATCAATAGTGCCTGACGAAAAACTTCAATGCAATATAACAAGAATTGTTTTTGAGTTTCCCGTCCTGATGCCGCAATTTCTTCACTCCATTGCAAAAGCCCATGAATAGAGGATTTATTTCCTTTGGCTCTGTAAGCAGAACGAACCCAAGTGATAAACCATTTTTCAAAGATATTCTCCTCATCAGTATTTTCCAAAAAGCTCAATGCTTTGTTGAAGTTTCCTTGAGCTCTCACAGCTAATTTAACAGCTTCATTTTCAGCGACACCTCTTTTTACAAGTCCTTCTTTGATAGCTTTTTCACTTAATGGTGGAAATCGCAAAATCTGGCAACGCGACCGAATGGTATCCAAAATCAAAGATTCATCTTCCGTAACTAAAAGAAAAATAGTTCGTTGAGGCGGTTCTTCCAATAGTTTCAGCAATTTATTAGCAGATTCAGTATTCATTTTTTCTGCCATCCAAATAACCATTACTTTATATCCACCCTCAAAAGCTTTTAATGACAGTTTCGAAGTAATGTCTTTGGCTTCGTTAACACCAATATTGCCTTGTTTGTTTTCAATTCCCAATTGTTGATACCAATCAAAAAGACTTCCGTATGGTTTATCCTTTATAAATTTTCGCCATTCATCTAATAATAAAGTACTTATAGGGTCTTTTTTAACTTTTGTAGTAATTGCTGTAGGGAAAACAAAATGTAAATCAGGGTGAGATAAGTTATTGCATTTCAATAGACAAGAACTTTCATCTTTACATAAAATATGAGATGCATACGCAATAGCCATTGGCAAAGTACCACTACCTTCATTCCCTACAAAAAGCTGTGCGTGCGGAATTCGTTGAGCTTCCACACTATCTTTCAGGTATTTTTTGATAGAATCGTATCCAAGAATATCATCAAATATCATAAAGTTTCTACTTAAATCAAGCCCAAAGGTAAGAATAATAGACGAGAAGATAAAATTTCCTTCAAACTGACCTATCTGCAAACGAAAATTAAGAATAAAAGTGTATATTTTTTTGACGTTATGTTAGAAATTAGCTACATTTGTGCTTTCAAAGACAATCAAAATTAAATTTGGTGCTATGTACGGAAAAATAAAACAACATCTCCAAGCTGAATTAGAAGCTATTAAAGAAGCGGGACTTTACAAAAAGGAACGAATTATAACCTCAAAACAAGGAGCTGAAATTAAAATTTCTTCTGGTGAAGAAGTAGTAAATTTTTGTGCAAATAACTACTTGGGGCTTTCTGCTCACCCTGAGGTAATTCAGGCAGCAAAGGATACTCTTGACACACACGGATTTGGTATGTCGTCAGTCCGTTTTATCTGTGGAACTCAGGATATTCACAAAGAGTTAGAGAAAAAAATTGCTGACTTTTACGGAACGGAAGACACAATACTCTATGCAGCTGCTTTTGATGCGAACGGAGGCGTTTTTGAGCCACTATTCACCGATGAAGACGCCATAATCTCCGATTCATTAAATCACGCTTCAATCATTGATGGAGTTCGTTTGTGTAAAGCAAAACGTTTTCGTTACGAAAATAGTGATATGGCAGACCTAGAAGCCAAATTAAAAGAAGCTGATGCCGCTGGGGTTCGTTTCAAAATAATTGTTACAGATGGTGTATTTTCAATGGACGGATTAGTTGCTCCGCTGGATAAAATTTGCGACTTAGCAGAAAAATACGATGCTATGGTAATGGTTGATGAATGCCACGCAGCAGGATTTATCGGAGCCACAGGAAAAGGAACTCTTGAAGCTAAAAAAGTAATGGGACGTGTTGATATTGTTACAGGTACTTTAGGAAAAGCTCTCGGTGGAGCGATGGGAGGCTACACAACAGGAAAGAAAGAAATTATTGAAATGTTACGCCAAAGGTCGCGTCCGTATTTGTTTTCAAACTCGTTGGCTCCTGCAATTGTTGGTGCTTCAATAAAGGTATTTGACTTAATATCGAAGGACACTTCGCTTCGTGATAAATTAGAAAAGAATGCTGAGTATTTCAAAAAAGGTATGAAAGCAGCTGGTTTTGACATCATTGAAGGAGATAGTGCTATTGTTCCAGTAATGCTTTACGACGCAAAGGTTTCACAAGTAATGGCTGACAAACTTCTTGAAAAAGGAATCTATGTTATAGGCTTCTTCTACCCTGTTGTTCCTAAAGGAAAAGCCCGTATTCGTGTTCAGTTGTCAGCAGCACACTCTAAAGAACACTTAGACAAGGCAATACAAGCTTTTACAGAAGTCGGCAAGGAATTGGGCGTTATATAAGTGTAGTTAAAAAAGTAAAAAAAAAGAAAGGGAATTTGTGAATATATCAAAATAATATTTATATTTGTCCCAAAAATAAAGTAGTAATCAAAAATTCATTTTTAAGTATGAAGAAAATCAAAGTAACTTTTATTGCTTTGGCTTCGGCTCTTGCAGTTGGAGCTTATGCACAAGATGCAAATAATCCTTGGAAAATAGGGTTTGGAGTTAACGCTGTTGACGTCCGCACGCCGAGTGATGAATTTGGGGAGTTTATGAAAGATTGGGGAGGACCTAGTGATTTAAACATCCTTCCAGCTGTTTCTCGCCTTTCTGTAGGTCGATACATCGGAAGCGGCTTCTCTGCTGAGCTTTCAGGATCATTAAACAAAATTGAAAAAGGCTATGGGTACGTTAAAGATGCACCTAAAGTAGACCAATCTTTTTGGGGGGTTGACTTGAGAGCTAAATATCACTTGAACTCTCTTTGGACAGGTGCAAGATGGTTTGATCCATACCTACAATTAGGTGGAGGATATGCAGCTATTGAAGACGAAGGAAAATTCAGAGCCTTAGGAGGTGGAGGATTGAACTTCTGGTTTACAGAAAATATCGGTTTGAACTTACAAACTGCGTTTAATTCTGCTTTCCAAAAAGATCAGAAAAACCACGATTTCTTCCAACATTCAGTGGGTGTAGCTATCAAGTTTGGTGGTAAAGACACTGACGGAGATGGAGTTTTCGATAAAGACGATGAGTGCCCAGAAGTAGCTGGTCTAAAAGAATTCAACGGATGTCCTGATACAGACGGAGACGGAATCGCTGATAAAAATGATGCTTGTCCTGAAGAGGCTGGTTTGAAAGAATTCAACGGATGTCCTGACACAGATGGAGACGGAATCGCTGATAAAGATGACGCTTGTCCTGAAGTAGTTGGTCCTAGAGAACTTAACGGATGTCCTGACACAGACGGAGATGGCGTTGCTGATAAAGATGACAAATGTCCTGAAGTAGCTGGTCCAAAAGAAAATGCAGGTTGTCCTTGGCCAGATACAGACAAAGATGGTGTTCTTGACAAAGATGATGAGTGCCCTGAGGTAGCTGGTCCAGCTTCTAACAAAGGTTGTCCAGAAGTTACTGAAGAAGTTCAAAAAACTTTGAATGAGTACGCTAAAACTATCTTGTTCGACACTGGTAAAGCTACAATCAAACCTCAATCAGCTGCAGTATTGGAGCAAATCGTTAGCGTGTTAAATCAGTATCCTAACTCTAAATTTACTATCGAAGGACACACTGATAGCACAGGAAACAAAGCTAAAAATCTTACACTTTCACAAGAAAGAGCTGATGCTGTAAGACTTTACTTGGTTCAAAGAGGAGTTTCTGACACTCGTTTGTCTGCAAAAGGATACGGAGTTGAGAAACCAATCGCTTCTAACAAAAATGCAAAGGGGAGAGCTTTGAACCGTCGCGTTGAGATTAACTTAGTAAAATAATCTCATAGAGATACGTAAAAAACTATACCAAATACAAAGAGGTTACCATAATGGTAGCCTCTTTTGTTTTTATAATCATTAAAATAAAACATTTAGCGTTTTTTTAACTTTCGGATAATTCAAAAACAAACAACTAGTAATCAATACGTTATTTTACTTCACATACAAATACAACACTCCATATATTTCCAAATATAAACACATAGAATTGGTTTACAAGACAAAAATCCATAAATTTGGGCGTTAAAAACATTTCTTTATGAAACAAAAAATTTATTCAATCTCTTTTTTCTTGTTTTTTGTTCAAATTTTATTGGGACAAGAAACAGAAGTGTACACCAATCCTTCGGTTAATTTCGAGAAGGCTATGTCTTTGTATAATCGGAAAATGTACAAACCCGCACAGCATTTATTTAGAACTGAACAAACTACATCACTTGATGAGGAAAAACGAATAAAATCTCAGTATTATGTTGCTTCGATTGCAGCTATTTTGGGTGAGACAGGGGCAGATGTTCTGATGAAAAAGTTTATAGATGAGCATCCTGAATCTCCGCTAAGTACAGGAGCTTTTATGCGAATGGCGGACTATTATTTTCAGAAAGGAAATTATAAAGAGGCTTTAACTTGGTATAAGCAAGTGAACGATGCCAGTGTAAGTAGAGAGGAAAGAACTAAGTTCTATTTTCAAAAAGGATATTCATTGTTTACCACAGGCAATAGAAAGGAATCTGAAAAGTATTTGAATTTAGTTAAAAATACAAAAGAATACGGAGCAGACGCAAACTATTATTTGGGTTACATCGCCTACGATTCAGATGATTATAAAAAGGCAGAAAGTTATTTCGAAAAGGTGCAAGGAGAGGAAAGTCTTGATAAGAATGTTTCTTATTTTCAGGCCAATATGAAGTTTAAGCAAGGGCTTTTTGAGGAAGCCATCCGCGAAGGACTTAAACAAAAAGACAAAAACAAAAACGCTCAAGAACTTTCGGAACTCAATAAAATCATAGGAGAAAGCTACTTTAATTTAGGAAAATACAATCAATCCATTCCTTATTTAAAAGAATACAAAGGGAAAAGAGGGAAGTTCTCAAACACAGATTTTTACTATTTGGGATATGCCTATTATAAAAACAAAGATTACACAAATGCCATTGAGCAATTCAATCAAATTATAAGCGGAAATGATGCAGTAGCACAAAATGCATACTATCACTTGGCTGAATGTTACCTAAATACAGGACAAAAACAACAAGCTTTAAACGCTTTCCGTAATGCATATCAGATGAATTTTGATGCTCAAATAAAAAAAGATGCACATCTGAACTATGCTCGTCTAAGCTACGAAATTGGTAATCCTTACGAAAGTGTTCCAGCCGTGTTGCTTTCCTATTCAAAAGCGTATCCTAACGACAAAAAGGAAGAAATACAATCGTTATTAATTGATTCCTACATCTCTTCAGGAAATTATCAAGCGGCTATCAATCTGTTAGAAAAATCAACTGATCCCAAAGACCAAGAAGTCTACAGAAAAGTATCTTTTTACAGAGGATTGGAGCTTTTTAATGAAATCCAATATGAAGAAGCACTTAAATATTTACAAAAATCAACTGAAAGTTCAGATGCAACTATTTCAGTAAGAGCTTTGTATTGGTTGGGAGAAACTTCATATCTATTGAAAGATTTTCAGAATGCTAAAAAGTATTATACACAATTTTTAAATAAGCCAAATTCTTCAAAAACAAGCGAATATAAAAATATTTACTATAACTTGGCATATGCAGACTTCAATTTGAAAGAATACAAAACTGCTATTGAAAATTTTGAGAGATATTTGAAAGAAAATCCAAAATCAAATGCTTGGACAAACGACGCTTTGTTGCGTTTGGCTGATTCTTACTTTGTTGAAGGCAAATATTGGCCAGCGATGGAAAGGTATAACAAGCTCATAGCCAGCAATACAGCAGACGAGGATTACGCAGCCTATCAGAAAGCTATAAGTTATGGATTTGTCGATAGGTCTTCCAAAAAAATAGATGAATTAGAGAAGTTTATTAAAAAATATAGAAATTCAAATCTTCGTCCTAATGCGTTATTTGAGTTAGGGAATACGTACGTTTCAGAAGGAAATACAGCCAAAGGAGTAGAATATTACAAACAAATACAAACAGAATACAAAGGAAATAATTTTGTGCCTCGTGCAATGTTGCGTGAAGGATTGGTTTACTACAATAAAAACCAGAATCAGAACGCTTTACAAGTTTTCAAAACCATCGCCAAAGATTATCCAAAAACAAACGAGTCTGCACAGGCAGTAGCTACCGCCAAACTGATTTATATCGATATGGGTAAAGTTAGTGAATATGCCTCTTGGGCGAAAGGTCTTGGTTATGTGGAAGTTTCTGATTTAGAATTAGAAAGTGCTACTTATGAAGCAGCAGAACGCCAATATATTCAACAAAATGAAAAAGAGGCAATTCAAGGTTTTGAGAAATACATCAAAGAGTTTCCTAACGGAATGCGTCATACCAATGCACAATTCTACTTGGCTCAATTGTATTACGCTTCAAATCAGAAATCTAAAGCAGTTTCATTATACGAAAATGTTATAAAAAGTGGAGCTAATGAATTTATAGAACAGTCATTGACAAAACTTACACAAATTCTGTTAGATGCAGGAAGTTATTTAAAAGCAAAACCTTATCTGGAAGAATTGGAAAAAACTGCTGTAATTGCTCAAAATAAAGTATATGCACAATCCAATTTAATGCGAGTTTGTTATAACGAGAAGTTGTACGATAAGGCAATCGAATACGCAAGTAAAGTTCTGAAAGATAAAACAATAGACTCCAGAATCAAGAGTGATGCTTACAACGTTCTGGCTCGTTCGCACATTCAGTTAGGAAATGAGTTGGAAGCAAGAAAAGCCTATCAGGAAGTGGCAAAAACAGCCACAGGAAGTTTGGCTGCCGAGGCGATGTACTACGATGCATACTTCAAACATAAAGACGGAAAATTTAAAGAATCAAACGAGGTTATTCAAAAATTAGCAAAAGATTATGGTGGTTATAAGGAGTTTGCAGCCAAAGGGTTGGTAGTAATGGCGAAAAACTTCTATGGTTTGAAAGATTCATACCAAGCAACCTATATACTTGAAAGCGTGATTAATAACTTTAAAGATTATCCTGATGTAGTTAGCGATGCTAAAAAAGAGCTGGAAATAGTAAAAGCTGAAGCTGCAAAAAGTAATTCTTCGGTTAAGATGTAGTTTATAAATAAAAAAATGACAATAATGAATAAAAATATATTTCAACTTAATGCGTTGTTAATCACTTTTTTAATGTGTTCTATATCAGTTGCACAAAACAAAAAAGATAGCCTAACAACTAAAGTGATTGATGTGGTAAAATCGTATGCCCCTACAATTGCAGATGCTTACAAAAAAAGGGAAGATGCTAATATCAAAAAAGATTCTTTAGCCCTAACCAAAAAACAGATTACATATTCAATTTATTCAGTTCCAGTGGCATCTACTTTCGTTCCAGAAAAGGGAAAAGCCACAACGATGAAAAAAACGACCAAAAGAGAATATTATCCTGATTCGTATGCGGGAGGAGCTTTTGGTAACCTGAACACTCTGTATGGCGATGCATCTATTAATTTTCCAGTAACTGATGAGGGCAATGTTGCTTTTTTGTTCAATCACTTATCTTCCAATGCAGAAGTGAAAGATGTAATCTTGGATAATAATTTTGCAAAAACCACTGCTGGATTACGTTATGATTATCTGGATAAAGACATTAATTGGGGCGTTAATGCCGATTTTGGAAGACGTGCTTACAATTGGTACGGAGTACAAAAAGATTTCTATACTGAAGAACAGTTAAGGCAGTTAACAAACTTAAAACAAACATACTTGGATTACGGACTGGCAGGATATGCAAAACTTTCTGATTCGTATTTTGAGAGTGTAGATGTTTCATTCAGAGGTCTTTCAGATAAATTTAATACAAGTGAAATGAATTTCAGGTTAGCCCCATCATTTCAAGTACCTATTAGCAAAGATGAGCATAAAATTCGCTTGAATCTTCTCTTAGATTATTATTCAGGAACTTTTGAAAGAGGACACCTAACAACTACTGAGCAAAAGAACAAATGGTTGTTGATTGGAGCTAATCCTTCATATCACTTTTCTACTAATGGATTAGAATTAAAATTGGGAGCGACATTAGCTTATGCAGGAGCTAATCCTACGCAAGAAAGCAATTTTAAAGCTTTTCCTGATGTGGAAGTGTTATACAAATTTTCAGAAAATAATATGATTTTACACGGAGCCGTCCGCGGAATGTTTCAGCAAAACACTTTTGAAAAACTGACAAAAGCCAATCCGTACTTAGCTCCAACACAATTAATTAACCCTACAAATATTAATGTAGATGCTTCCGTTTCTATCAAAGGAGAACTAACAACTGGGCTGTACTATAAGTTACAAGGAGCTTACAAACAATACGAAAATCTCCCTTTATTTACGACCTATTCAGAAGTAGGAACGCTTGCTTACCAACATAATAATTCGTTTGGATTAGTGTATGACAATGTAAACGAGTTTGGATTTTTAGCAGAAATAGGAGGAAATATAGATGATATATTTTTCTTCGATTTAGAAGGAAGAATTAATGGATATTCCACTAAAAATCAGGAGGAAGCTTGGAATTTGCCAAGAACAAGAGTTTCATTATTTACAGATGTTAAAATTATTGATGGACTTTTCGCAGGAGTTGATTTATTCTATGTAGGAGACCGATACGAGAAGGATTATATTTCCTCAATACAAGCTTCCCCAAGAAAATTAACATTAGATGGATATTTTGACCTAAACCTCCACGCTGATTACACTATTAACAAAAAATGGATGATTTTTGCAAAAGTAAACAATTTAACATCAAACAGTTATAACCGATGGGCATATTATCCTACTCATAGTATTCAAGTATTTGCAGGAGTAAAATATTTATTTAGTTTGAGTAAAAAAGTGAAGTAATTTTATGGGTGTTATTTCACAAGTAAAAAAAGTTTTTATTTTTGCGCAAAAATTGATTACAGATGAATGCACTAGAATTACAAAAAATGTTAAATGACCATTGTCAAGAAATGAAGGACAATATGCCTGGTTTCTTGTTCTATGGTATTCTTAGTTCCTCAGATGGTACTACACTGTCTAAAGCTCAAGCTAATGACAACCCATTGGCTGATAATATCGAAAGCGGGTCTGCCTTCCATTTAACTATCCTAAATCAGGTAAAAATGGTGGTTGATAGCAATGCAGAAGCGAATTTGGAAATTGATGATATCATCATTGAAACCAATAAAATTGTATTTATCATTATGGTTTCCGCTTTGGGTAAATTTTTCTCGGTTACTGCACTTGAGCGCGAACACTCAAATCTGGGCATAACACGAGCGTTACTTTATCGTTGTAAAGCAGAATTCGGAACAATGCTAGATGATTATTTTGAATAGAAATAAATCGTCTTAGAAAAATACTTATAGTTTTGTTGTAAATTACCAATTTTTGGAGGATATTATGAAGGGATTGAAAATTTTATTGGTTGATGATGAGCCTGATGTTTTAGAGATTGTAGGCTACAATTTAGAAAGAGAAGGCTTCCGTGTATTTACAGCAAAGAATGGCTTAGAAGCAGTCAAAGAAGCAAAAAAGGAGCAACCCCATCTCATCATTATGGACGTAATGATGCCTGAAATGGATGGCATTGAAGCTTGTGAGCGTATCCGAAAACAACCTGAATTATCAAAAACGGTAATAGCTTTCTTAACAGCCAGAGGCGAGGATTATTCTCAACTCGCAGGTTTTGAGGCTGGTGCAGATGATTACATCACAAAGCCCATAAAGCCTAAAGTACTTGTGAGTAAAGTAAAGGCACTATTACGTCGCTTTAACACAAATGAAGAAAGTGACTCAATTTTGAAAGTAAACAATCTCATTATCAACAGAGACGAGTACAAAATAACTCACGAAGGAGAAGAGATAATTTTACCTCGTAAGGAGTTTGAACTCCTGTGGTTGTTAGCTTCACAACCAGGAAAAGTCTTCAAACGAGAAGATATTCTGGATAAAGTTTGGGGAAGCGAGGTTGTTGTTGGCGATAGAACTATTGATGTTCATATCCGAAAACTGCGAGAAAAAACAAAAGACAGTTATTTCAAAACGGTTAAAGGCGTGGGCTATAAGTTTGTCGCTTATTAAATAAGATTTATAATTAGGGATTAGTTTTTGCTAATCCCTATCTTTTTTAAATATGTGGAAATTAAAAAAATCATATCGATTTGCATTAAGGTCTTCCTTGTACATTACATTTTTTTCTATTTTTTTACTCGGAATTGTAAGTTTTTTGTTTGAAAAAGTCTCTTTGTGGATTATAATTTCATACGCTTTAGTTTTGTTTGTAGTTTGCTTTTTCATATTACAATATCGAGTGGAAAGATTTATGTACAAAAGGATTAAGAGAATATATCAGGACGTATCCCTTCTGGAAAGTTCAAGCACTGGAAGTAAGCCCATTATCACAGATGTAGCTTCTTTAAGTAAAGATATAAACAAATTTGCACGTAGAAAAAAACTTGAGATACAAGCCCTTAAAGACCAAGAAAAATATCGAAAAGAATACATCGGAAATATTTCACACGAGTTGAATACACCACTTTTTACCGTACAAAGTTATATTTTAACACTTTTAGATGGTGCAATAGAAGACAAATCTGTCCGCAAAAAGTACCTTTCACGTGCAGCAAAAGGAGTTGAACGATTAATTTATGTGGTAAAGGACCTTGAAATGATTTCAAAACTGGAAACAGGAAAACTTAATCTTGATTTTGAAGAATTTGATATCGTTGAGTTAATTCAGAATGTATTTGAAATGTTTGAAATGCAAGCGGCTAAGCAGGAAATTTCACTCATTTTTGATAAAAAATATCTTCCAATTTACGTTTATGCCGACCGAGAGCGAATACAACAAGTAATTGCAAACCTGATAGTTAACTCCATAAAGTACGGAAAATATAACGGAACAACAGAAATAAGCATCGATAAATTACCTAAAGGAAAGATAATTGTTCGCGTTATGGATAATGGTGAAGGAGTCATCGAGGAGAATCTGTCACGCTTATTTGAACGTTTTTACCGAGTTGACAAAAGCGGAAGTCGTAAGGAAGGTGGCTCAGGATTAGGGCTTTCCATCGTAAAACATATTATCGAAGCTCACAAACAAAAAGTTTATGTAGAAAGTGTTTATGGCGTAGGCTCAGAGTTTTCATTCACGTTAGATACTCCAAAAACAGAAAAATAATTTATTTTCCATATTTTGAAAAACTATGTCCTGAAGGCTCTTGAAATAATCGAAGATTAAATGTAGGAACAATAGCAAGGATATGATCAAAAATATCAGCTTGTATTTGCTCATAAGTAACAAATTGTTTCACTTTTGAAAACATATAAATCTCAATCGGAACACCTTTCTCCGTAGGCTGTAATTGCCTGACAACAAACATCATATCTAAATTGACAAAATCCGATTCTCGAAGGTAATTTTCTACATATTTTCGGAAAGTTCCAATGTTTGTAAGCCTTCTTTGATTGAAACTTTCTGTTTCGTTGGCATTTACTTCACTAATTATCTTTACCTTTTCTTCGATATAATCCGAAATTAATCGTATCTTTTTAAAATTTTCTATTTCCTCTTCCGACAAAAAGTGAATTGACTCAATATCAACGCTTAC
This sequence comes from Capnocytophaga cynodegmi, assembly GCF_002302475.1. NCBI lineage: Bacteria > Pseudomonadati > Bacteroidota > Flavobacteriia > Flavobacteriales > Flavobacteriaceae > Capnocytophaga > Capnocytophaga cynodegmi. The sequence continues at coordinate 1,707,432 of NZ_CP022378.1, read as the reverse complement.
GTGTCTTTTAATTCGCCTACCTCCTGATAGTTCCATTCCTCGCCAGTTTGTGAAAGATTCCGAAGTGAGTTTGTAAGTGGGAATCGTAGTTATAGTTCTGTCCCAATTTTGAACTTTTACGGTTGTTAACCCAATATCAATTACAGTTCCGTCAGCTCCGTCTTTTGGAGAGGCTATCCAATCACCCACAAAGAGCATTTTGTTTGCAGACAATTGAATACCAGCAACAAATCCCATAATCATATCTTTATAAACGATTAAAAGAATGGTAATCATTGCCCCCAAACCTGTTAAAATATCAATAAAATTTTTATTTGCAAAAATAGAAATGATAGCAACACCACCAAGTGAATACAATATAACTTTAGCAAGTTGAATATATATTTTGATAGTTACTTCAATACCTTTCAGGTGAATATAAAGTTGCTCTATGGCATTAAGCACCGCATTCAAAAATATTATTAAAACTACGATGAAATAAGTACTTATTAATGTATGAATCAACCATCTTAGCGATTCTGAGGCAATTATGTGATATGAAGAAAGGACTAATAATCCAGGAAAGAAGTGTGCAAATCTGGCGAAAACTAAATTTTCCATAAAAATATCGTCCCATTCGGTTGCAGTACGTCCCACCAATTTCGGGATAGTTCGCCTCATAATAAAAGTTGCCAATTTATCTATCAGCCAAGCTACAATGAGTATGATTGCAAAAGTAATTACAGATTGTATAACGACAGCCCATAGATTACTAAATCCGTACTCTTCAAACAATTGCACGGTTTGATTTCTGAAATTTTCCATATTCTTTTGATAAGAAATAGGTTAATTGAATTTATTCATATAATTCATTTACCTTGTCATAGACTAAATCTGACTCCCAGCCACGATAAAGTAGATAATCAGCAAGTTTTCGTTTTGCCTTATATACGCTTTTTTCTTTTATTTCTGCATGTTTTTTCTCAGCTAGAATTTCAAAAGTAGCAATATACTCCTCATTATCAATCTCTTTTAAAGCTGATTGAATGATATACGTGGAAAGACCTCGTTGTTTTAATTCTCGTACAATACGAATACGTCCCCATTTTTTATACCTAAACTTTCCTCTGGCAAAACTTTTAGCAAAACGTTCTTCATTTAAGAAGTTATTTTGAATTAAATGCACTACAATTTCGTCAATGGCAATAGGAATCATACGCATTTTTTGGAGTTTATCAATCACTTCTTTATGGTAACGTTCCTGATAGGCACAAAAAGCCTCCAACTTTCGTTTTGCTTCTTCGACGGTGTAGGTTTTAACTGTATCCATAGGAAGCAAAGATAAAAAATTTTTTGATTAGAATTGGGAAGAAAAACTTTTGGGTAGTAATTTACTACAAGAATGGAGATATTATATAAAGAAAAAAATAACTCTCTGTAAAACAAAGAGTTATTTATCTACTTGTGACCGCGAGAGGATTCGAACCCCTAACCCTCAGAGCCGAAATCTGATATTCTATCCAGTTGAACTACGCGGCCTTTAATCTATATGTTATGACAATAATTTTTTTACAACAGTCGAGATAAGCTTTCCGTCGGCTTTTCCCGCTAATTTTTGGGTAGCAACCCCCATTACTTTGCCCATATCTTTAATTCCAGAAGCCCCAACACTTGATATAATTTCAGCAATTTCAGAAGAAACTTCTTGCTCAGAAAGCTGTTTAGGCAAAAATTTCTGAATAATGGCAGCTTGTGCTAACTCAGGCTCTGCCAAATCATTACGCCCTTGAGAAGTGTACAAAGCAGCACTATCATTTCTCTGTTTCACAAGCTTTTGTAAGATTTTCAACTCCTCTGCTTCAGAAAGTTGCGCAGAAGCTCCTGATTCTGTTTTGGCTAATAAAATAGCTGACTTAATTGCACGTAAAGACTCCAAAGCTACGGTATCTTTAGCTTTCATAGCCTCTTTCAATGCCTCCATTACTTTTGTCTGTAAACTCATCTATCTAATCTTAAACGACGTGCAAAAATAATACGTTTCAATATAAATAACAAACCATTTTGTAAAAAAATGAACAACAACTCACCAGAAGCTATCCAATATTTTGGATAGTTTTACCAATAAAATCTTTAAGAAATAATTACAATTCTTTTCTAAGCCTTGCTACAGGAATATCTAGCTGTTCACGATATTTCGCAACGGTTCTTCGTGCTATTGGATACCCCTCTTCTTTAAGAAGTTGTGCTAACTCATCGTCAGGATAAGGTTTGCTTTTATCTTCAGAGGCAATGATTTTTTGCAGAATTTGCTTTATTTCGTGTGTCGAAACATCTTCTCCTTGGTCATTTTTCATTGATTCAGAAAAGAAATCCTTAATCAACTTGGTTCCATAAGGCGTTGTTACATATTTGCTACTCGCCACACGTGAAACGGTTGAAATATCCATTCCAACTTTATCAGCTATATCTTTCAGAATAAGAGGTTTAATTTTCAATTCATCACCCGTAAGGAAATATTCACGCTGATGTTCCATTATAGCCCCCATTGTAACCAAAAGCGTTTGTTGACGTTGTTTTATAGCATCAATAAACCACTTAGCGGAATCCAACTTCTGTTTTATGAAAAAGACAGCCTCTTTCTGAGAAGCACTCTTTTCTTTCGACCTCTTATACGTATCCAGCATTATGGAATAATCCTTCGAAACGTGTAATTCAGGAGCATTTCTTCCGTTAAGGGTCAATTCTAACTCATTATCATTAACACGCACCGTAAAATCAGGAATGACTTGCTCTGTGTGAACATTACTTCCTGAATATGAACTTCCTGGTTTAGGGTTTAGTTTTTCTATTTCCTGAATCGCATCTTTTAGTTCATCTTCCGAAACGGAAAATTTTTGCTGTAATTTCGCATAATGTTTCTTAGAAAATTGCTCAAAACCACTATCAATGATTTCAATTGCTAAAAGAACTGATGGAGTCGCTTTTTTTCGGCGTAGTTGTATCAACAAACATTCCTGCAAATCGAAAGCCCCAACACCTGATGGGTCTAACTGGAAAATGATTTGTTCCCGAACTTGTTTTACCTTATCTTCCTCTGTGTAAATATTTTGAGTAAAAGCCAAATCGTCGGTTAAATCTTGAATAGTTCGGCGAATGTAACCGCTATCGTCAATACTACCAACCAAAAATTCAGCTATCAGATATTCTTCATCATTAAGTGTAAATGTATTTAGCTGATTTAAAAGAGATTGATGAAAAGAAACTTCAGCACTGAAAGGGATTTCTTTCTCCTCGTCGTCATCACTATAGTTATTTGCTTGTAACCGATACTCAGGAATTTCATCATCGCTGAGATATTCATCGATGTTAATATCCTCCATATCAATCACTTCACTATCATTATATTCGTCTTTTGAATTGTCAAATTCATCGGCAAATTCGTCAAACTCATCTTCCTCACGTCCCGATTCCAGAGCTGGATTTTCCTCTAATTCCTGCTTAATCCGTTGCTCAAAAGCAAGTGTTGGCAACTGCACCAATTTCATTAACTGAATTTGCTGAGGCGAGAGTTTTTGTGAAAGTTTGAGTTGTAAATTTTGTTTTAACATCTGCTGATACCTGAATTATGTTGGCAAAAGTACGTAAAAAAGAAGAAAGAGACAAAATTCAATCGTTTTTAGAACAATAAAAAAACGAGAAACCTAAAAACTATATTCAGATTTCTCGTTTCAAAAAATTTGATTTTATCGAAAAAACTATCGCATCAATGTGAAATTTCCGACAAATTTACGTCCATCACGAGATTCATTGGTTTCAATCGTGTACCAATAATCTCCTGAAGGAAGCGAAGTCCCATTATAGGTTCCGTCCCACGACTCGCCTTCACGCAATATTTTGATAAGTCGTCCGTGTCTATCAAAAATTTGTGTAATCATTTGTGGATAGGATTTTGTATTTTTAGGACTCCATCGGTCGTTATTACCATCATTATCAGGCGTAAAGAAATTCGGAACATTAAAATCAATAAACACTTTTTCAATATCCAAAACAACCTCACACCCCAAGGCATCACGCACCACTACATTAATCTGCTTAACCGTTCTGCCTTGTGCATCAACATAGCCTGGATCGGAATATTTAATCACATAACTTGACGTTTCATTGGCTTTCCCATTAAAAACATACTGATAAGGCGTACGACCTCCACTGACCTCTACTGCAACCATTGCAATGTCTTGTTGAGGAACCTCAACCACAGAAAGTGGCTGTAAATGAGTTATATTAAATGTCTGAGGAAGTGTATACTGACAAGTTTCATAAAAAATGGTTAATGAAATTGTTGTATTTTCTGGCAAACGACTCGTTTCGATGTAACCAATTTTATCCTCAAATTTGTCAAAAGCCACACTTTGAGCAATATCTGTGCTATTAACTGCATAACGGACATTTGCGAAATTCAACCTATTTTCAAATGAAACCGCAACCAAACTACGTCCAACATTATTCTCACAATTCTCTAAAACAGAAATATTTGCTTTCAGAGAAGGAATCGTTGAAAGTGAAATTTTAGCAATACCGATACAACCATTCACATTTTCAGTTCGGGCATATAAACGACTTAAACGATGTGGAGGAACATTATAAACTTCAGTTTTGTTAATCAAATTTGTGCCTTTTCGAGCATCGCTTTCACTCAAATAATATGTAACTGTTACCCCAACAGAAGTGGTAATTTGATTATCTAACATATTCAAATCCAAAGGATACACTCCATCTGCATCATCATCACAAAGAGTTAAATTCACATCAGTCACCACAGGATTTGCCACTTTTTCAAGCGTAAGCGAACGAACTTCCGCACAGCCTTCAGCATTCGTAAAACGAACCCAAACCACTTTCTGACCTACAGAAAAATCGTAATTAGCAAGATTGCTGGTAATTGGCGAAGTTCCGTTTTCAGCATCAACCTGCGAATCGTGAAATGTAATAGTAATCGAACTTTGAGCAGAATGTTGGGTCAATAGCATTGCACTGGCTTCCTGCAGAAGGTTTATCGTAACTCGATTTCCACTATTATCAAATTCACAAATCGGATTTACCACTCTATCAGTAGCTTGGATATACGGATATACAACAAGATTGATGGCAGCCCAATCATCACAGAAACCATTGGCATTAAGTCGTGCAAAAATCGTTTCAGAATATGGATTTACATTCGTATACGAAGCTGGATTAGCAATAGCATTGGTCTGATTTTGAGCATCAACATAAGTAGGATAGAATGTAAAACTAACTCCAGCTTGTGTGGAAATAGCATTCTGAGCTTGGGTTAAATCAAAGATTTGTAAACCATCGTTTGAATTATCATCACAGAGTGTCAGCGTTGCAGTTCGTGTATGAATTTGAACCATATCTGGCAACACAAATCGAACTGTAGCAATTGATAAACAAGCATTTGCATTATTGGAAACTACAGAAGCAACTATCTCGTACATTTGCTTTCCTGATGGAGCAAGTGAAAAATCAGAGCGGGTAAATGTATGCATTGGAATCAGTTCGTTCAAGCCATTTCGAGCATCGTTACTATTTCTGAAATATCGGAATGTAACTAAAGAAACATCATTAACAATTTGGCTTTCATAATCTTTCAAGTTTTGTGTAAAAGAATTATCCCAACGAACATCACAAACTTCAATTTCTACATCAGTCACCGCAGGATTTGCCACTTTTTCAAGCGTAAGCGAACGAACTTCCGCACAGCCTTCAGCATTCGTAAAACGAACCCAAACCACTTTCTGACCTACAGAAAAATCGTAATTGGCAAGATTGCTGGTAATTGGCGAAGTTCCGTTTTCAGCATCAACCTGCGAATCGTGGAATGTAATAGTAATCGAACTTTGGGCAGAATGTTGCGTCAACAGCATCGCACTGGCTTCCTGCTGAAGATTTATCGTAACTCTATTTCCACTATTATCAAATTCACAAATCGGATTTACCACTCTATCAGTAGCTTGAATATACGGATATACAACAAGATTAATGGCAGCCCAATCATCACAGAAACCATTGGCATTAAGTCGTGCAAAAATCGTTTCAGAATATGGATTTACATTCGTGTACAAAGCTGGATTAGCAATATCATTGGTCTGATTTTGAGCATCAACATAAGTAGGATAGAACGTAAAATTAACTCCAGTTTGTGAGGAAATAGCATTCTGAGCTTGGGTTAAATCAAAGGTTTGTAAACCATCGTCTGAATTATCGTCACAAAGCGTCAGCGTTGTAGTTCTCGTGTTGGTGACAGGCTTTAAGAAAGCATCAAAATTGATAACCGACTGCGATGCACACCCAATACCTCCGTTAGCTACAACTCGTACAAAAACACTATGACGAAGCTGATTAGGTACAGAAGGATTAGGCTGAAAATCATCGTACGAAAACTTATATGTTGTTGGTAAAGCTACTGCATTTGTTCCATTTTGAGCATCAACCAAAGTTGTATGATAGGTAAATGTGTACAATAAATTCACATTAGGCTCTCCTGTAATTATTTGCGTTATGTATTGTGTTAAATCTTCCGTGAAAGTTCCTGATAAGTCAGTATCACAACGATTTTGGAACACAGGATTTACTTTCGGCGAAGGATAAATTGACACTGCTAATCGCTTGATAACAAAGCAACTCGTATCTTTGCTAACAAATTTTATCCATATTACCGATGTTGGAATCACGTAATAATTTGTAATATCGGAAGTAATAGGAATATCATTAACTGCATTGGAGTGCGACTCGTGATACGTAATATCATACATTGTTGTATCTGAGACCATTTTAGCAGGATATTCTGTCAGATTAATGTTTCCATTGAGCTGCCCATCGGCACAAAAAGCGATACTCGTATCAGAAACTGCCAATTGTGGGTATTCATTAAACGTTATTGACGAAACTGAATAACAATTCGTTGTATTATTTTCTGTCCGAACGTAAACAACCACAGGAAAACTTGTAATGGTGTAATTTGTTCCTATTTCATTACTTCCGCTCAAGGCATCATTTTCATTGGTAAAGAAACGGAAATTATCATCTAATGTTAATGTTCTTCCTACAATTTCATCTCTGTAAGCATTCAGATTTACAACTTCTGAGGTATCTCCTGATAGATTTCTACTACTATTATTACAGATTGTTTTGTTTAAATTTTGCACAACTGGCGAAGCTATTAAGTCAAAATTAATATCTTTCACATAAAAACAATCTGTTCCAGCAGGTGTAATCCGAACCCAAGCCGTTAGATTTTGTGTAGCCTTTATAGTCGTTTGTGAGGCTGTTGCCGAGATAGCTTCTGCTTGTGAAAAATACAATGCAAAATCCATCGTATCATTAAGCGTTGTTGGATTATTTGCTACCAATTGATCTTTTATTTCAGTAAGCGAAACATTTTCTTCTCCATTATTAGCAAAATCACAAATAGCAACACGATTATTTGTTATTTCGGGGAATGAAATAAGATTGACTTGCAAGGGCAATACTTTTATACAACCAGTAACCAAATCCAGCACTCTGACGTACACTGTAGTTGAAGCTGTGGTAAGTGTTATGGAAACAGTTTGCGTTGGATTATACATTCCAAGTAAAAAGTTAGAATCGTTTGCATCAGCGGCTGCCTCATTGTTGAAAAAACTAATCGTTGAACTCGCATTGGCTCCACTTATAGATTTATTCAAATCCACCGATTCAGTTCCGTCATTGAGAATATCACAGACATTCAGCGTAGTTACCACAGGTAAGTCCACAGCTGTAGTGAAGCTAAATTGCAAATGAACAATTACAAAACAACCTTCTTTAAATTCCACTCGAGCAAAGACTGACATCTGCCCAGTACTTACCTGAGCCTGTGTTTCGTCTGTAATTGGATTGGTTGCAGTATGAGCGTCTGCTTCTGAATAATAATAACTTATCGATGTAGTTGCTGAACGTTGGTCTGCTGTAAGTTGAGCATCAATATCTGATTTGTAACGCACTAAATTAACCGCCTCTTGTTTATCATCATTAAAATCACATATCGTTTTTGAAACTACAGGAACGTTTATTTTTTCTAACAGAAAATGAAGGTCATACTCATAATGACAGCCTTCCAATGAAACCAAAGCATAAGCGGTAGTGGTTTGTGTTCCAACAACTTCAACGGATTCTGTTGCAAGACTTTCATTTCTTGGACTTGAAGCTAAATAAAGATTACGATTTACCTCTGTTAGAAAAAATCGCACTGACGGATTACTAAACGGATACAGCTCTTCAAGTATTTTACGATACTCTGGCATCAATTTCACTTCTTCTCTACCATTATTCAACACATCACAAATTGCAAATGTATTCTTTGGCAGTGTTCTTTTTTCGGAGGCATTTACTACAAAATCCAAAGAAGTTTCAGTGTTACTCGCTTTAATTATGTATTTTACATATACGTTTTTAGGCGTGTTATCTTCAGTAAGTTCATATCTTGTTGGATTGGTCATAAGAGAAGTCATCGCTGCATCATCATAAAATCCAACAATAGTAACAGAAGTAGCCGTAAGCCCCGCAGGAAGATAACGCGGAAAGTAATCTCTCTCTAAATTAACATTTAAAGGGAAAGTAACATCACACAATGCTGGAGCTCCGACTCCACCACCTCCGCTGCCATTACCGCCTCCGCCACCTCCTGGTGCTCCATCGCAATCCACATCAGCGGTGAGTTTCAGAGTAGTTCTCGACTCACAAAAGTTAGGATACTCGAGTTTTACATAAAGTGTCGTATTCATCACAATTGCGGCATTGGTAGGGTCGGTAATTGGATTTGTATAACTTGCATATCTATAAAAAGTAGCCTTAACATTATTCAAATCATAAGTTAAAGTACCTGAAACCATATTGGCTACATATTGTGTTAAATTATGATTAATAGCCTGTCCTTCCAAAACACCACATATCAAAGCCTCGTGCGGAGTAACCTCAACATAAGGTTTTAACAGCAAACGCACAGGAATTACGGTTGCACACGATGCATCATTAAAATTACGATTCCATATTCGGACGTAAATCGTTTTTTCTCTGCTCGGTAAGGAAACATTCAATTGATAATTACTTACTGCAACAATTGGATTCGTATTGTTTTGTGCATCACTTAAACTTTCAAAAAAAGCTCTGTTATGCAAATAGTTAACTCCTGAAATAGAAACATTATTCAAATTGATGTTTTCTCGCAAATCATTGCCTGTATCACAAAAATCAAATGGTGTTGTAGGAGTTGCTATGTTTGGGCGAATATTGGTTCGTAAGTTTATTCGTGATACTGCATAACAGATACCACTTCGTAAAGTACGAACATAAACAACTTTATCTGTCGTAAATGAATAATTTTTAGGATTAGTTATAGGAGATTGATTATTATGTGCTTGTGATTCAGATTCGTGATATGAAAAAGTAAGTGTAGCATCATTATTGATAGCCGTCTGGAAAGCTGTCAAATCAACCGTTTGCGTTTCTCCTGAATTTAAACAATAAACCTGCTCTACATCTTTTGCTGTTGGAAAATCCGTTGAAAATGAAACTTGTACCACATCCGTCACTGTAACAGGCGAACACAGATTGTACGTCACACGAACCTCATAACGAGTATTGATTGTTGGTGCTTGATTAATTGAATTTCCTGAACCTAAAAATGTTCCATTATCCGCATTGTACCATTGCACGTTGATGGTTGTAGTTCCTGATGGCACAAAACGCCAAGCCTCCTGTGAAGCTGACCAAATACCTGTATTTCTGTCTGGAGGCGAAACTCCTCGTGTTCCATCAGCGTTGATAATGCCAATAAGAGCCTGTTTTCGGAATTCAGAAATATTAGTAGCATCATTCTCAGGCTTATCCTTTATGTACACTTCAATGACGCCCGTAGTTTCATACAGAACAATTTGAGTTGTACTTTTTCGAAGGCTACCATACTGCGGAATATCATCATAATTGATAATAAACTGACGATAAGGAGTCGTTCCTTGCGTAAGTGTACGAACCTTATCCACATTTTGCAAATCGTGATAGACTCCAAAAATAGCATTTTTGGTCAGTCCCAAATTTGGATTTTGCCCAGCTATAGTATAAGGGCTATCTCCATTGCTATTTCCTGCTCCAAAGCTAACCACACCATTGTCGCTCACTACAACTTCCTGAAATTGATTTCCGTAGAAACAAAATTCAAAAGGAAGCGGCAAAACCTTACTAAAAACGTCGTCTTTTTTTCCCGAATTTCCTTCAATATTTACTATCGTTCCTGCCGAAAAAGAAGCAACAGGAGTGTATGTTATAGAAACCACATCATAACTTTGCGTTTGATGAATAGTAGGATAATTAGCTGTTAATGTGACACTTTTTTTAGGAGCAAAATTATAATCACAATTAATGTTAATATTAGAAACATTCCCATTATGGTCGGAAATGTTTACTGTAGGAGTAACTTGAGCCTGTGAGATACAAAAAACTGAAAAACTCAACAGAAAAGAAATAAGTAGTTTCATATTAGATTTTGTTATAACGCCCTCAAAAGTAGCGCATTATTTTGGAATATACAAAATTTTTAGGAAACTATATGGATTGTTATTTCATTTCTGCTTAAGTCAGAAATAAGAAAGTAAGAAAAATCAGACATTTAAAATTTGAAAAAGTTAAAAATTAAAAAATAATTAACTTTTACTTTAAGTTGTTTTTTACGATGAGATATGAAGCTATCTTTGAAATTCTATAATTTCGATATTTTTGATTTCCTTTTTATCAATCTCAAAGCGAATCATTGTTCGTACTTTTTGCCACCCGTGTTTGCCCACTGCCCCAGGATTTAAGTGCAACAATTGATACTTCTTATCATACATAACCTTTAGTATGTGCGAATGCCCCGAAATGAATATTTTAGGAGTTTTCAATTCAATTTCTTTTTTTGCCAAAGGAGAATATTTATTAGGATACCCTCCTATGTGAATCATCAAAACTTCTACATCTTCACAATAAAAACGATTTACTTCCGGAAACTCAGCCCTGATTTTCGCATCATCAATATTGCCATAAACTCCTCGTAAAGGCTTTATTTTTTTCAAAGTTTCAATCACTTCAATAGAACCGAAATCACCACAATGCCAAATTTCATCAACTTGCTGAGCGTGAGCAATAATTCTGTCATCAATATATGAATGCGTATCGGAAAGAAGAAGAATTTTCATACAAAATATACAAAAAATGAGTGGTTAACAAACTATTTTCTGCCTATTAACCACCCATTATTGATTATCAAAACCAGAATAAATATGCTATTACTGAAAGAAAAATTATACTTAATATATTCAAAACAAATCCTGCTCTTATCATATCTTTTTGCCCTACCATTCCCGTTCCGTATGCAATTGCATTCGGAGGAGTTGCTACAGGAAGCATAAAAGCACAGGAAGCTCCCAAACCAATGAGCAATGAAAGCCCTAACGGATTCATATTCAAAGCCTCAGCAATTGATATAAAAATAGGCACCAATAAAGCCGCACTGGCTGTATTTGAGGTGAATTCTGTAAGGAAAATTATGAATGCAGCAACAAGTAATCCTATCAAGAAGAAATGTTTGCCCTCCACAAGAAACACAACAGCATCAACCATTGCTTTGTTAGCTCCTGAGTTGGTAAGAATAGCACTCAATGTAAGTCCCCCACCAAAAAGCATCAAAACTCCCCAATCGGTATTCTCTTGTATTTGCTTCCAACTTGCAACTCCCGACAAACAAACCAATACAGAAGCTGCTATCGCCACAACTGCATCAAAAGAGCCTATTTTATCAATTCCTAAAAAGCGTGAAATCGACTCGTTTAGATATTCTCCCAAAATCCAACAAATAGCCGTCACTACAAAAATAGCAATAGTAACATATTGCTTTTTATTCAACTTTTCTGTTTGAGTATTTGAATCTACTTTAATGTTTAGCTTTGGTCTGAAAACGAAATACATAGCCAGCAAGAATAAAGGCATCAATCCAGCCATTGCAGGAATTCCGTATTTCAGCCAAGTTGAAAAAGTTAAATTCAGTTGTGAAGCTACGATGGCGTTTGGTGGAGAACCCACCAAAGTACCCATTCCTCCAATGCTTGAACTATAAGCAATCCCCAGAATTACAAACATATAAGTTCCTTTATTAGATTTGTAATCCAAATTTTTAAGCATTCCAATCCCAAGCGGAATCATCATTGCAGCAGTTGCCGTATTGCTAATTCCCATCGAAAGCAAAACCGTAACGGAAAGCAACAAAAAAATTGCCACTGCAAAATTACCCTGTGCCAACGAAATTACCTTATTGGCTATGTACTGGTCTAACCGCTGAACGCTCAACGCTGTTGCAATGGCAAAACCTCCAAAGAATAGAAAAATAGTAGGATTAGCAAAGGCTTGTAAGGCTGGTTTTGTTTGTTCAAGACCAAAAAATATTGCCAAAACAGGAATTAGTAATGCTGTAACCGTGATATGAATCACTTCAGTAAGCCACAAAATAGCTACTAACGCTAAGAGAGCCAATCCTTTATTAACCTTTTCTTCATAAGGAAGAAGATAATTCAACAACACTGCCAAAACTATTGCAAATACAATAATTATTGTTTTTCGAGTTTTCACTTGCATAAAAAATTTGAAAAAGAATTACCCCAACAAAATTAAATAAAAATTTTCTTTCCACAACTTTTCCTCTCCTTTTTTGTATCCTCTGGAAGAAAATCAAAAGCCAATACTGAGATTAACGATTAAAAAATGTATCTTTGCAAAACGGAATAAAAAGTTGTATTTTTTTTAACATTCAAAACGTAAATGAAAATAGCCGTAGTAGGAACAGGATATGTGGGATTGGTCTCTGGCACTTGCTTTGCTGAAGTAGGAAATCACGTAACTTGTGTTGATATAAATTCAGAGAAAATTGAAAAATTAAAAAAGGGTATCATTCCCATATACGAACCAGGACTTGAAGCAATGGTTGTACGCAATGTGGCAAGTAAAAATTTAACTTTTACAATTAATTTAGCTCAAGCTATTGAAAATGTTGAGATTGTATTTATCGCGGTGGGAACTCCTATGGGAGATGATGGCTCTGCCGATTTACAATATGTTCTTTCTGTTGCTAAATCCATTGGCGAGTCAATGCAGAAAAGGCTAATTGTAGTTAATAAATCTACCGTACCAGTAGGAACTGTAGACAAGATAAAAGCCACTATTTCAGAAATATTGCAAAAAAGAGGAGTTTCAATAGAATTTGATGTTGTTTCCAATCCAGAATTTCTGAAAGAAGGAAAAGCTGTGCAGGATTTTATGAAGCCTGACAGAGTGGTAATTGGTGCAGAAACTGATTACGCTCTTAATAAAATGAAAAGCCTTTACTCTTCATTTTTTTTACAACACGAACGTTTTATCACGATGGACGTACGTTCTGCCGAAATGACAAAATACGCCTCCAATGCGATGCTTGCAACAAAAATTTCATTTATGAATGAGATTGCTAACATATGCGAGCGTGTGGGAGCTGATGTAAATAAAGTACGATTGGGTGTTGGCTCAGACTCACGCATCGGATATAGCTTTATTTACCCTGGCTGTGGCTATGGCGGTTCTTGCTTTCCGAAAGATGTTCTGGCTCTAAAAAAATTATCAGAAGAGGTTGGCTATAATGCCGAACTCATCGCCTCGGTAGATAATGTAAATAATCGTCAGAAATACGTAATTGCTCAAAAAGTTATCCAAAAATATGGTGAAGATTTATCTGGAAAAACTTTCGCTATCTGGGGTTTGTCTTTCAAACCTGAAACCGATGATATGCGTGAGGCTCCTGCAATTTACATCATTAGGGAACTTGTGAAAAGAGGTGCAAAAATCAGAGCTTACGACCCCAAAGCAACACACGAAGCACAGACATTTTACTTAAAAGATTTAGAAATTAGCTACTTTGAAAGCAAATATGAAGCCTTAAAAGGAGCTGACGCAATGCTTTTACTTACTGAATGGAAAGAATTTCGTTCACCCGATTTTGACGAAATAGGCAAATTACTGAAAGAGAAAGTCATTTTCGACGGGAGAAATCAATACAATGCTTTTGACCTACCCAGCAAGGGCTTTCAGTATTTCCAAATAGGAGTAAATCAGTACTATTAGAAGTTGCAAAAAAGGATAGTTTAACGGAAATAATGAGCAAAACCAAGAAAATATTAGTAACAGGAGGTGCGGGATTTGTAGGGTCAAATTTATGTGAGTCACTCGTAAAAAACCCTGAAAATGAAGTATTTTCACTTGACAATTATTTTACAGGGAGTAGAGATAATCACATCGCAGGTGTAACATATATTGAAGGAAGTACGGAATATATCTTTGAATTGATTAACTTTGCACCCGATTTGGTTTATCACTTAGGTGAATATTCTCGTGTGGAGCAGAGTTTTGAAGATATTGACAAAGTTCTGTTATTCAACAAAGTAGGCACATCAAAAGTTTTGGAATTTTGCAGAAGACACAATTGCAAATTGGTTTATGCAGGTAGCAGTACAAAATTTGGAGATGGAGGCATTGGAAGAAATCAAAGCCCATACGCTTGGTCAAAAGCATCTAATACTGAACTAATTAAAAACTACGGAGAGTGGTACGGACTAACGTATGCCATCGTTTATTTTTACAATGTTTATGGTAAACGAGAAATCAGTGAAGGGAAGTACGCCACTCTTATTGCCTTATTTTCAGAAAAAATGAAAAGAGGCGAACCCTTAACAGTAGTTTCCCCTGGCACACAGCAACGAAATTTCACACACATTGATGATATTGTTGAAGGTTTACTTTTAGTTGGAGAAAAGGGCTTAGGCGATGAATTTGGCATTGGAAATTCGGAAACTTACACCGTTCTTGAAATAGCGGAAATGTTTGGTGGCAAAATAGAGATGCTACCCGAACGAAAAGGCAACCGAATGGCTTCGGACGTGATAACCGAAAAAACCGAATCTTTAGGTTGGAAAGCCAGAAAGTGTGTTAAGGACTATATTAAGGAAATTATTTGTAAATAATCTTACCAAAACAATTGTTATAAAACTTCTACTTCTGTTAAAAAATGAAATTAGAAAAGATAAAGGACATAAAGACAATTATTTTCAACAACAAAAAAGTTATTGAAAACTATTTCTTTATGACTTTGTTACAAGTACTAAATTCTTTTTTCGGTTTATTTCTTTACCCTTACTTTATAAGCACATTAGGAGTGGAAAAATATGGCCTTTATGTTTATGCTTTTTCCGTGATTACCTACTTTTCTACTTTTATTATGTTTGGTTTTGACTTACCTGCTATAAAAAAAATTGTAAGCATTGGAGATTCTTTAGAGAAAAAATCAGAAATAGTTTCCACCATTTTTTCTGCAAAAATATATTTACAGTTGTTTAGTTTCTTAATTTTTATAGGAATAGTTTTTTTCTCACCTTCCCTGAAACAAAATTATGAATTATATCTCATTTTATTTCTGAATACGTTTTCGAATATACTTTTTCCCAATTGGTATTTTCAGGCAGTACAAAAAATGAAGTGGGTAACAGCTATACAATTACTATCTAAACTAATAAGTTTACCTTTTATTTTCACTTTCGTAAAACGCCCCGAAGATTTAAAGTTATTTATCATAATTTTCACATCCACTAATATTTTAGGAGGATTGTTGGCTACCATAGTTTTGCTTATATATGAGAAATTGAGAATAAATTTGGTTTCTTTCTCAAAGCTAATAAATTGGTACAAAGAAGCATTCCCTCTGTTTTTAACTAATTTTATTTCAATATTGAAGGACCAAGGATTGGTGCTCATTATCGGAAGTTTTTTTGGAATGAGAGAAGTTGCTATATATGATCTTGCTAATAAAATTATAGGTATACCAAGATTTCTGTTTACAAGTATCAATGGGGCTATTTTTCCTAAATTATTAGAGAATTTAAAAGCTGAAAAAATAAAGAAAATAATTAAATATGAGTTCATACTAAGTATTGTTTTAATATTTTTGATAACTATTTTGGGGTATTGGGCTGTTTTGTTGTTAGGAGGAAAACAAATGATTGAAGCTTATGTTTTATTGCTTGTCCTTAGTCCAACAACACTATTTTATTTATTAGTAGGAGCCTATATTTATTTTGTTTTTTTACCCAACCAATTCAATTATTTTATTACCTACAATCAAATCATAGCAATGTGTAGCTTTTTTCTATTCAGTTTTATAGGAATTGCTTTATCCGATAAAATTATCGTTTTATGTACTGCTATGACTTTATCAGGATTGATAGAAGTAGTTTTTTGTAGATATTTTATAAAAAAGCATAATTTGCTGTGAAAGACATGATATTTAGTGTAATAATTCCAATGTATAACGTTTAAAAATACTCTTTTTGAAATTTTATGAAAATACTCCATATAAATACAAACGATATAGAGGGTGGGGCAGCTCGGGCAGCATATCGACTCCACAAAGCGTTACTGAAAATAGGTATGGATAGCCAAATGCTTGTCCAAACTAAAAATAGTGATGATAGCACCGTACAGGCTGTTTATAAAACAAAATTAGGAAAAGCTTACAGTTTATTACGTCCTTTTTTGGATGCATTACCTTTAAAATGCTACAAAAACAGAACTAAGACTCCCTTCTCACCAGCTTGGTTTCCCTTTAGTAAAGTATTAAATAGAATTGATGAGCTTAATCCAGATGTGGTTCATTTACATTGGATTTGTGGAGGAATGTTGCCAATAGAAGATTTAGCTAAGATCAAAAAACCTATTGTGTGGACATTGCACGATATGTGGGCTTTCACAGGTGGAGAGCACTATGACGAAAATCAAGAACATTACCTTGAAAAATGTGGATTTTCAAAAGTACTGGGTTCCAATAAAGAGAATGATTTAAGTAGAAAGGGATGGAAACGAAAAAACGATGTGTATGGAAAAATTGATAATTTGATAATCATAGGTCCAAGTAACTGGATTCACAATGAAGCACAAAGAAGTTCTTTATTGAAAAATAAGAAACATTTTCATTTACCTAATGTTATTGATGTAAATATTTTCAAACCCCTACCTAAAGAAATTGCCAGGAGTATATGGAATGTTCCTAGGGATAAAAAAATTATTATTTTCGGAGCAATTAGTGCAGTGAGTGATGACAGAAAGGGTTTTCTACTACTAAAGAATGCACTTAATTTACTAAAAACAAACAATGTTGAAATAATTATTTTTGGTAGTTCTGAGCCAAGTTATAAACAGCCATTAAGTGATTATAAAGTCACGTATGTTGGTAGACTTTATGACGATGTAAGTTTGGTAAGTTTATATAATTGTGCGGATGTTATGGTCGTACCAAGTAGACAGGAGAATCTTCCACAAACCACCACAGAATCAATGGCTTGTGGAGTCCCTGTCGTTGCTTTTAATACTACAGGAATTCCCACCATAATTGAACATAAGGTTAACGGGTATTTGGCTTCTCCTTTTAGTAGCGAAGATCTAAAAAACGGAATAGAGTGGGTATTGAATAATGAAAACTACGAGGATTTGTCCAAAAATGCCCGACAAAGAATTATGAACTCTTTTTCTAATGAAGCTTTAATACCTAAGTATGTAGATTTGTACAAAAAAATTATTAATGAAAAATAGAAAACATTTAATTTCAGTCATTACTGTATCATTCAATGCTGTAAAAACCATTGAACAGACCATTTTATCTGTAATCAATCAAACCTATCCCAACATCGAATATATTATCATTGATGGGGGAAGTACTGATGGTACAATTGATATAATAAAAAAGTATCAAGATAAAATAGCCTATTGGATCAGTGAGCCAGACAAAGGTATTTATGATGCTATGAACAAAGGCATTTATAAAGCAAACGGAGACTGGATAAATTTTATGAATGCAGGAGACAAATTTTACGACAATGAAGTTTTAAGTAAATTTTTCAAAGCAAATAATCTAGAAGAAGTTGACATAATATACGGAAGTATGGTTATTATTTTTCCTAAAAAGATTTCTTTAAAAAAACCCTTACCGATAAGTCATATTGAGAGAGGAATGCCTTTTTGTCACCAAAGTTCTTTTGTCAAAAGTAATCTCTACAAAAAATATTTATTCAACACAACTTATAGGATATGTGCTGATTATAAATTCTTTTTTGATATATACAAAGCAGGAGCAAAGTTCAAATACAAGGAGGTTATTGTTTCAAAGTTCTTATATGGAGGATTATCGTCGTCTTCTTCCATAGATTTGTTAATAGAAGAAAGGCATATTTCAGGAAAAAAATACAACAGATATTTTTTCAACAGGTTATTGAAAGAATTATTGTTGGGTCAATTCTATGAAATTTACAGAAAATACATATAATTAATGATATATTTTATCTTATATATATACTTTTTATCCTTATCTGTCGCCCAATTAGTTTATAAGCAAAAATTCAAGGTCATAACATTTTTTTCAATGTTGTTGCTTGTATTTTTGGCAGGTATTAGAGTCAACACTGGAATAGATTATCTCGCTTATTTAGATATTTGGCATGCAATAGCACCTCTTTCTAAAAACTCTACTTTTCAGATGGTTGCAGTAGAGCCTGGATTTGTTTTTCTTGTTTCATTTATAAAGTTACTTACAACAAAGTCTCTCTATTTTTTCCTTATTTGTGCCTTTTTATCTATTTTTCCTGTTTATTTAGGATTAAAAAGAATGAATATAAAATATATGTTTATATCATTTTTTATTTATTTACTGGTCTTTTACCTTACCTATCCTTTCAATGGTATGCGACAAGGAATAGCAATGGGTATTTTCATTTTTTCTTTACCTTTTATTTTTGAAAAGAAACTACTTTACGTGATTTTATTGAGCGTTATTGCGAGTTTGATTCATTTGACAGGCTTGCTCATTATTGTAGCCTATTTGGTGACTCTATATAAAATAAATATAAAGCAGTTCTTTTTAGTAGGATTTTCGCTTTCTATTATATGCCTTAAATTAGATTTATTAGGAAAACTTTTGTTTGATGTTTTGGGTGTTAGTACTGTTTATATAACGCTTTTTTCTGAATCCACCTCAATGTTTCAAATAACAACAAGGGTTTTGCTATTGTTTGTCTTGTATTATTTCAGAGAAATGATTAAAAACCCCATTTTAGACAAATTATTTATTATGTATTTGGTGGGTTTTTTTATTTATATCTCTCTGTTTCAATATAATTTATTAGCAACACGATTCAATATGTTTTTCAGGTTGTTGGAAATTATTTTAGTACCAATATTACTTGAAAAAACAAAAAACATCGAAACCAGATTAGCTTTACTATTCATTTTCTTGATTCCTTCAACATATTCTTTCTATACATTTCTCCTTGTTGAAGAAAACAAATACCATTATGAACTTAATTTTTAGTTTATGAAAGCGGATAAAAATTATAAAACAACTGTTATCATTCCTATATACAAAGCCGAGATTTTCATTGAAAGATGTTTAAATTCAGTGTTTAATCAGGATTTAGACGATGTTGAATACATCCTAATAAATGACTGTACTCCTGATAAAAGTTTTGAAATCGCCAAGCAAAAGGCTGCCGATTCTGAAAGAAAAAACGATATAAAGCTTATTGAAAACGAAACTAACTTAGGTATTGGCAAAAGTCGAAGGAAAGGAATGCTCGCCGCTTCTGGAAAATATGTCATACAGATAGATTCAGATGATTGGATAGAACGCAATATGTTAAGTACCTTGTACAAAAAAGCCGAAGAAGAAAAAAGCGATGTAGTTACTTGTGATTATTACATTAGTTTTTTAAATGGTAAAAGAAAATATCGAAAAGAAGAATATAAAGCAGATATTGACTATAATGTAAAAAGTATTATGTTGGGGCGAGTTCATCCAAGTTTATGTAATACTTTGGTACGCAGGGAATTTTATTTAAAAAATGGTTTTATCCCAACAGGTGAGGTTGATATGGGAGAAGATTTTGAAACAATGTTCAAAGTTTTTCTAACCACAAGTAAGGTCGCATATGTTGCACAACCTTTTCTTCATTATACTCAATACAATACAAATTCTATCACCAAAACAATGAATGCTTCTCATATTGAAGATACCATTCATTCCATCAGAATTTTTGAAAAAATTTTGGAACAAACAAACGGAAGATATGAAGAAGCCTTTAAAATAATGCTTATTTTTTGGAAAAAAATGTTCCTGCTGGATAGACAATATGCCAAATATTTCTACACTGTCCGTCCAGATGTTAATAAATTTGAGTATTTGTTTAGTGATAATGGTTATGGATTTTTTCAAAAGATAACCATAAGCTTCTCATTATTACATTTACCATTCATAACTAGAGTTATTTATAAAACATATCGATATCTAAAGAAGAACTTCTAAAATTAACAATAATGAAACAAAATTTAGTATCCATAATTACACCTATGTATAATGCCTCCAAATATGTGGAGCAAACGATAGACTCTGTATTATCTCAAACCTATACACAATGGGAAATGCTCATTGTTGATGACGGTTCTAAAGATAATTCATCAGAAATTGTTGAGCAATATGCTGATAAAGATAACAGAATCAAATTAATACGACAGAATAATGTGGGCTCCGCAGCAGCTCGTAATAACGCATTAAGTAAGGCACAGGGACGCTATATTTGTTTCTTGGACTCTGATGACCTACTGGAGCCCTCCTTTTTTGAGAAACAAATGACTTTTTTAAAACAGAAAAAAGCAGGCTTAGTGTTTGCTTCCTATAAACGTATCGATGAAAATGGTAATGAAAAATTGAATCCCTTTATTGTACCTGACGAAGTCACCTACAGGAGCTTGTTAAAAACCTGCCCTATATCCTGTCTTACAAGTATTTACGATAAAAAAATAGTAGGAGAGCAATTTTTTAAAGAAGAATTGAAAAGTTTAAGAGATGACTATGTTTACTGGCTTGAAATGCTAAAAAAAATTAAAATAGCTTATGGAAACAAGGAAGTGTTAGCTTCATATCGTGTATTCACATCAAGTACCACGGGCAACAAAAAGAAGGTCATAAAACCTCAATTCCTTGTATATTACAAAATAGAAAAATTAGGATTGTTTAAAAGTTTATACTACTTAACTCATTGGGCATTCAATGGTTTTTTTAAATATAAAAAATAGAGAAATATGGATCTAATTGTAGGAGCTGGTATTTCAGGAATTGCATACGCAACTTTCACTGATAACGATTATTTAATGATCGATAAAGACCAAGAAATAGGAGGATATTGCAAAACGATCAAAAGAAATGGATATGTATGGGATTACTCTGGGCATTTCTTTCATTTTAGAGATAAAAAATTGAAAGAATTAGTTTGTAGGCACATAGAACCCAGAACGCTTAAAACAGTAAAAAAAGTAACAAAAATATACTATGAAGGTAAATATATTGATTTTCCTTTTCAAAAAAACATTCACCAGCTTAAAAAAGAGGAGTTTATAGAATGTTTATACGATTTATTTAATACCGAAAATATTCAAGTAAAAACGTTTAAGGATATGGTTTATGCCAATCTAGGCAAAAGTATATCCGATAAGTTTTTAATTCCATATAACGAAAAACTCTACGCCTGCGATCTAAATGACTTAGATGCAGAAGCTATGGGACGATTTTTTCCAAAGGCAAATAAAGAAGAAATTATTTTAAATTTTAAAAAAGAAAATAATAGCTCATACAATGATAGTTTTGTTTATTCATCAGAAGGTGCAATAGAATATGTCAAATCTTTATTTAAGAATGTGAAACAAGATAATGTTTTTCTAGAGGAAGAATTGCGACGAATAGATATAACAAATAAGGTTGCATATACGAATAAAAGAGAGATTCCCTTTGACAGACTTATTTCAACAATACCTTTTCCCAAATTACTCGAATTGTGCAATATTTCCTATGACAAATCAGCTTTTACTTGGAATAAAGTAATGGTATTTAATTTAGGTTTTGACAGAAAAGGAAAGGACAAAGAAAGTAGTTGGGTGTACGTTCCTAATAAAGATATTTGTTTTTATCGTTTGGGGTATTATGATAATATTATTAAATCAAAAAAAATGTCTTTGTACGTGGAGCTTGGTTTTCCAAAGGATGCTGATATAGGAAACACACAAGAAGTTTTGGCACGAGTACTTTCTGATTTAAAGAAAATTGGAGTTATCTCAAATGAAAAACTTATTGACTACCACAGTATTGTGATGAATCCTGCCTATGTACATATAAATCAAAAGAGTATGCAAATGGTAGAAGGCTTCAAAAAGCAATTAGCCAATCGTAATATATACTCTATTGGACGGTATGGAAGTTGGACGTATTGTTCAATAGAAGATAATATCGTAGAAGCAAAAAAATTATCTCAAAGAATGAAAAACTCTCAGAATTAATTTTTTTCAGAAAAAAAACATAATCACTAAAGTAAATGAAAAGAAAAAAAATATTCGTGTCGGGCTGTTATGATATGCTACACTCTGGACACGTTGCTTTTTTTGAAGAAGCATCGCGGTTAGGAGATTTATATGTTGGGATTGGTTCGGACAGGACTATTCAGGAACTCAAAGCTCGAAAAACAATAAATCCAGAGCAGGAGCGTCTTTATATGGTTAAATCGTTACGTTTCGTAAAAGATGCTTGGATAAATTCAGGTTCAGGTATTCTAGATTTCAAAGAGGATATGGTACGTTTAAAACCCGACGTTTTATTTGTTAACGAAGACGGACATTCACCC
The DNA here is from genome assembly GCF_002302475.1 of Capnocytophaga cynodegmi. NCBI lineage: Bacteria > Pseudomonadati > Bacteroidota > Flavobacteriia > Flavobacteriales > Flavobacteriaceae > Capnocytophaga > Capnocytophaga cynodegmi. Next base: position 1,684,621 of record NZ_CP022378.1, on the reverse strand, counting down.
GCTAAAGAAGCCTTATGTAAAGAATTAGGAATTGAATATCATGTGAGTAAGCGTATTCCACACGGAAATCTACCCATTCGAAGTACAACAGCTTTGCGAAAAGAGTGTTTGATTCCCTATCGGATAGACTTGGCAGGAGGGTGGCTTGATCAACCTTCTGTGTCTAAATTCTGTCCAGGCCCTGTAATAACCATTTGTATTGAACCTGATTATGAATTTAATGACCGAAGTGGAATGTCAACCAGTACGCGTAAAAAAGCGATAGAACTTTGGCACACAGACATTCCTGATGGAGATAAAGAGCATTTAGCGAAAATATTATTTTCCTATGAAAATTTCCCAGGAGAAGATTATATTAGTGGTTCACAAGATGCTTTGGGGATTGTACTTCCAGGGTTAAATTACTATTGGTATGATGGTGAATTTTGGCCAGAAAAAATAGAGAAAAATCTATCCGAAGATCTACTTGCGTGGATAGAAAATCATTTATATTTGTTACCTTTACAACCACGGCATAGTGAATTGCATGTCACTGAAGGAGCGGATATTTCTCCTGAAAAGGTTAAAAAATTATCTCAGGCTGCACAACAATTCTGGATTTCTTTACTTCAAAAAGATTTAAAAGGTACAGGGGAAGCAATGATTACTTCCTTTGAGTCACAAATTGATCTATTTCCTAATATGTTAAATGATGAAATCCGCAAAGAAATCGCTTCTTTACCCGAAACAGTAGTTGGTTATAAGCTTAGTGGTGCAGGAGGAGGAGGTTATTTAGTAATTTTATCGAAAATCCCTATTGAGAAAGCATTAAGAATCAGAATAAGAAGATAGTAGCTTATGAAACGCTTTGGACAAGTCATCAAAATAAAACCTGAGAAATTAGCTTATTATCGGGAATTACACGCCAATCCGTGGCAATCCGTTTTGGATAAAATCCACGAATGTAACATTCGCAATTATTCCATTTTTTTACTCAATGATGAGCTTCTTTTTGCATATTTTGAATATATTGGAGATAACTTTCAAGAAGATATGCGAAAAATGGCAGCCGACCCCGAAACACAACGTTGGTGGGCAGAGACCGATCCTTGCCAACAACCCTTGGAACTCAAAGAAGGCGAATGGTGGCACACAATGGAAGAAATTTTTCACACAAAATAAGTAAAATACTATGAAAGGAATTATTCTCTCAGGAGGCTCAGGAACAAGGCTTTACCCTATAACAAAAGGTATTTCAAAGCAGTTACTACCTATATATGACAAACCGATGGTTTACTATCCGCTTTCGGTGCTAATGTTGGCGGGTATTCGTGAAGTTTTGGTGATTTCTACTCCGCAAGACTTGCCTGGTTTTCAACGACTTCTAGGCAACGGCAGCGACTACGGAATTTCAATTAGTTATGCCGAGCAACCCTCACCCGATGGACTGGCACAAGCCTTCATCATCGGAGAGCAATTCATTGGAAATGATGATGTTTGCCTCGTATTGGGCGATAATATTTTCTACGGACAAAGTTTCACCAAAATGCTTCTGCAATCCGTTGAAACCGCTGAAAAAGAGCATAAAGCAACCGTTTTCGGTTACTACGTCAAAGACCCTGAACGCTACGGAGTTGCCGAATTTGATGCAGAAGGAAACGTACTTTCCATCGAAGAGAAACCCGAAAAACCAAAATCGCATTACGCCGTGGTTGGGCTGTATTTCTATCCGAATAAAGTTGTAAATGTAGCCAAAAACATAAAACCTTCGGCGAGAGGAGAATTAGAAATTACCACAGTAAATCAGGAGTTTTTGAAAGACAACGAACTGAAAGTCCAACTATTAGGACGAGGTTTTGCGTGGCTTGACACAGGCACACACGATTCACTTTCAGAGGCTTCCAACTTCGTGGAAACTATTGAGAAAAGACAAGGACTTAAAATATCGTGTTTGGAAGAAATTGCCTACAAAAAAGGCTGGATTTCTGCCGAAAAAATCCGAGAGTTAGCCCAACCAATGCTAAAAAATCAATACGGGCAATATTTGTTAGAGTTGATTAAATAGCTTTCCAATTTTCTATTTACCAACGATAGATTAACTTTCAACAAGAAAACCATTTCACACAAATAAAACAAAAAAATGAAGATAATAAGCACAGAATTTAGAGACCAAGAGGCAATTTCTTGGGAAGATTTGAAGGATTTTCTAAATGAAAACATTTACGAGGAAGGTTTTGTTGTTTTGAGTGATGACAAACAACCAAATTATATCCAAATGGCTGAAATGGAAACAGAAAACGGTTGGAAATGGGGTGTAGAGGTTCGTTTATATCAATCAGATGCGATTTTTCAGCATTTCAGACGATTTTTTAATAGTCCTGAAGAAGCTATCCCTGTTTTCAAGGTTATCTATTATGATGAAAACTTCGGCTATGACGAACCAAATTGGAAAGATGTAACCAACGAGTTCACAGAATAGCAATCCAAAAGATATATAATGACGGACTTTAGTTACATCAAGACTCTCTTTAATATCAAAGGAGAAAACGGATTTTCGGCTGAAGAGCTACAAAAAACGCAAGATATAAGCTCAAATATTCCAAAAGTATTGTACGATTATTACTTACAACTTGGGAAAATTGAAGAATTAAATCACACACAAGACCAACTTTTGCTTCCCAACAAACTAAAATGGTCAAAAAGTGGAGATTATTTGATTTTCTATGTCGAAAATCAATGGGTTCGTACTTGGGCAATCCGAAAAGAAGACCTTATTGCTGAGAATCCGCCCGTTTATATGAGTTACGACCAAGAAAACTGGAAAAAAGAAACAGAAAAACTTACCGATTTTCTCAATGCAATGGCAAGTTTGCAGGCGGTGTTTGCTTTGCCTTTTTCCTCAGAAGAATTCTCCTTTCTTAACAAAGAAGAATTGGAAATCATCAAGCAGAACTTCCAGCAAAAACCATTTTACCTCTCGCAATGGTTGGGAGCTACATTCTATGCAAATTCTGATAATGAAATAATTGCAGTATTTCAAAACGAAAAATATTATGATGTAATTTATAGCTCATACAACAAAGAAAACTTTGAGAAAATAGATAGCATCATTGGCAACTTGGGAGAAAAATAAATTCAAAATCAATTACAAACAGAAGTACACCTGAAAAGTAACAGCACCATGAACATAATCCAAACAGAAATAAAAGACGTTATCATCATTGAGCCTAAAATTTTCGGTGATGAGCGCGGATACTTTTTTGAGTCGTTTTCACAAGAAAAGTTTGTGGAACAAGTTTGTAAAACAACTTTCGTACAGGATAACGAATCAAAATCGCGTTACGGTGTGGTAAGAGGATTGCATTTTCAGAAACCTCCGTTTTCGCAGTCGAAATTGGTACGCGTAGTAGTAGGAAAGGTTTTGGACGTTGCAGTCGATATTCGCAAAGGTTCGCCTACTTTTGGCAAACACGTAGCTGTTGAGCTTTCTGCCGAAAACAAGCGACAGTTGTTCGTTCCTAGAGGTTTTGCTCACGGATTTGCCGTGCTGAGCGAGGAAGTCATTTTTCAATATAAGTGCGACAATTACTACAATCCCAAGGAGGAAGGAAGCATTCTGTGGAACGACCCTACATTGCAAATCGATTGGAAAATCCCTCATCAAAATATTATTCTTTCGCAAAAAGACAAAGAAAGCCCCTTGCTGAAAGATGCTTTTCACTTCGATTTTGATGTAAACCTATACGAATAATGCGATTTGAGACAATGAAAAACATATTAGTTACAGGAGCTAACGGACAATTAGGTTCTGAAATTCAGAATATTCAAGGAAAAACCAAAAATTACTTCTTTACAGATGCTTCGGACTTGGACATTACCGACCGACAGGCAATTTCGGATTTCGTGAAGAAAAACAACATTCAGATTGTGGTTAATTGTGCCGCATATACTAACGTGGATAAAGCCGAAGACGACATACAAACCGCCAACCTGATAAATAACATCGCAGTAGGCTACTTGGCAGAAGTCTGCAAGGAAAACAACGCTTCTCTTATTCATATATCAACGGATTATGTTTTTGGAGGCACTAAAAACACACCTTACTCCGAAACAGACCCTACGGAACCTCTGGGAATTTACGGACGAACAAAATTAGAGGGCGAAAAAGCCATTCAGAATGCGGATATTGATTATCTTATTATCAGAACCTCGTGGTTGTACTCGCTTTCCTTTGGGCATAACTTCGTCAAAACCATTCAACGATTGAGTTCTGAACGCAATGAACTCAAAGTAGTTTTCGACCAAGTTGGGACGCCAACAAATGCTCGTGACTTAGCTGCATTTATCGTCCATATCATTGAGAAAGATTTGTGCAAAAAACGCGAGGTGTATCATTTCTCAAATGAAGGCGTATGCTCGTGGTTCGACTTCGCTACCGAAATCGTTCGTATGTCAGGGAATGATTGTCTGATTAAACCCTGCTTGTCGAGCGAGTTCCCAAGTAAGGTAAAACGTCCAAGTTATTCGGTTTTAGACAAATCAAAGCTAAAAAATGATTTTAATTATACAATTTCACATTGGAAAGATGCTTTAAAAGGAAAATAAAATAAAAAGGATAAAGGATAAAGTGAAAAGTATAAACCTTCAAAATCGATTATTTGAATTCTCCATATCAGCCATTAACGAAGTCAGAAAGCTTCCTATTGGCATTGAGTACAAATTGATTGCCCATCAGCTGATAAGGTCGGCAACTTCTGTCGGAGCCAACTACGAAGAATCGCAAGGAGCAGTATCACAAGCCGACTTTACTAATAAAATTGGCATCTGCTTGAAAGAGATAAGAGAAACGAACTATTGGATACGAATACTTATTAGAATTTATGACGATAATAGGAATTGGAAAGATTTGGAGCAAGAAAGCAAGGAGTTGATGAGCATTATAGGTGCCATACATTCAAAAATGAGAAAAAAATCAACTTAGCATTTTTTATCCTTTCCACTTTATCCTTTATCCTTAACAAAAAAAACACTTCAAATGAAAAAAAACATTTTAATAACAGGCGGAGCTGGATTTATAGGCTCGCACGTGGTTCGGTTGTTTGTAAACAAATATCCTGACTACAGAATCATCAATTTGGATTTACTAACGTATGCCGGAAACTTGGAAAACCTCAAAGATATAGAGAAATCACCTAACTACGAGTTCGTAAAGGCTGATATCTGCGACTTTCAGGCTATGAAGCAACTCATCGAGAGCAAAAACATCAGCGGAATAATCCATTTGGCAGCAGAAAGCCACGTAGACCGCAGCATTAAAGACCCTTTTACCTTCGCGAAGACCAATGTTATGGGTACGCTATCACTCCTACAGGCAGCACGTGAGGTTTGGAACGGCAATTGGGACGGAAAGCTGTTCTACCACATCTCTACCGATGAGGTGTATGGTGCTTTGCAGATGGACAACACGCTTTTTACAGAAAACACAAAGTACGACCCACATTCGCCCTATTCGGCATCGAAAGCCTCGTCCGACCACTTCGTTCGAGCTTATCAAGACACCTACGGACTTCCGACAGTTATCTCCAACTGCTCCAATAACTACGGAAGCTATCAGTTTCCTGAAAAATTAATCCCTTTATTCATCAATAACATTCGGAATAATAAGCCATTACCCGTTTACGGACGAGGTGAAAACGTGCGAGATTGGCTCTACGTTGAAGACCACGCCAGAGCAATTGACGTAATATTCCACAAGGGTAAAATTGGCGATACGTATAACATCGGAGGCTTTAACGAATGGAAAAACATCGACTTGATACGCGTCATCATCAAAGAAGTAGATAAGCAGCTAGGTCGCCCTGAAGGAAGCTCGGAAAAACTCATTACGTTTGTTACTGACCGAGCAGGACACGACCTTCGTTATGCTATTGACGCTACAAAAATTAAGGAAGAGCTTGGTTGGGAGCCTTCCTTGCAGTTCGAAGAGGGAATTCAGCGTACCGTAACTTGGTATCTGCAAAATCAAGAATGGCTAGATACTATCACCAGTGGCGACTACCAAAAATATTACGACCAGATGTATAAAAATAGGTAGAGTAATAGTTATCTAATCGAAATAATGCTTTCAAATTTTTGGACAATAAGATTGTAAAAGGTTTTGCGAAAGCGAAGCCTTTTCTTATTTAAATCTGTCAGGCTGAGCGAAGTCAAAGTCTTTTCTTATTTGAAGCTGTCAGGCTGAGCGAAGTCGAAGCCTCTGACAAAGAACTTCGACTCCGCCTAGTTTAACAAAATTGTAAATACTCTGTAAATTAAATACAAAACAAATAGAAATAGTTTTGATAATAAGGCTTCGACTTCGCTCAACCTGACAAAATATTATATTCTTAGCGTTCAAAATAACAATATCATAGAAAAAGAGAAAACAAAAACTATCTAAATAGAATACTTGTTGATTTTTCTTTTCTTTATAGCATCAAATTAATAACAAATAACATCCCCCTACCCTCTTGAAAGGGGGAATAAAAAACACATCACTGATTTATAAATCTCATAGAATTAAAAAAATAACTTAACAATCCCCCTTTTAAGGGGGCAAGGGGGATATAAAACAATCATTCAAAAACAATTATTTTTTAAATTCATATAAATCAGTCAAAAAAAATAAAAAAGCGACAACTATCCAAACGGAATACTTGTCGCTTTTTGTTTTCTTATAGGTTTCTGATTAATTTTAAGTAGAAAAATAAATCAAATTCTTGCGGTAAGCTGTCAAGAGTTTCGATTTCGACACAAATCCCACGTAAACACCTTCTTTAACTACAGGCAAATTCCACGCATTAGTCCTCTGGAATTTATCCATTATGTCCGCCATCTTATCTTTCTCCATTCGGATTATATCAGGAGGAGATTGCATCACGTCTTTCACCTTTACACTTTCATACAACTCGTGTTTGAACATTATTGTACGAATATTATCCAGCAAGATAACGCCTTCAAACATTTTTGTACTTGGGTGAATTACAGGAAACACATTTCTGTTAGATTTTACCACTGCGTTATCTATCAGTTCCCCTAACGTCATCTGTGCTGTTACTGGGATAAGATTTTTTTCGATAACGGAGTCAATATCCATTAGCGTGAGAATTTTCTGGTCTTTATCGTGCGTTATGAGATTACCTTCCAAAGCCAAACGCTTGGTATATAAAGAGTGTTTTATATAGTATTTAGATAGCCCAAAGGAAACAGAGGCTACAATCATCAGTGGGATAAATAGCGTGTAGCCACCGGTAAGCTCCGCTATGAGGAAGATAGCTGTTAAGGGAGCGTGTAACACTCCGGCTACGAGTCCTGCCATTGCCACCAAGGTAAAACTTGCCAACGGCACTGAGTGTCCGAACAATTCCAACTGATTGGCGGTTCTAGCAAATAGGTTTCCTAATATACCTCCTGTGAAAAGAGCTGGAGAAAACACCCCTCCTACTCCACCTGCTCCTACCGTAGTTGCCATTGCTACCACTTTAAAAAGAACTAATCCCGACATCAATGCAATAATAGACCACGCACTTTCTACTTCCCAGTTAAAAGCATTCTGCAATACGTCTTTCGGGTTGCCACTAATGAGCGTATTCATCACCTCAAAGCCCTCTCCGTAGAGTGGAGGAATAAAAAAGATAACCAGCCCCAACATCAATCCGCCAAAAAACAGACGTTTTACATACGACTCTATTTCATCAAAATAGGATACAATTCGCTGATAAGCTGTACAGAAGTAAATTGAAACCAAGCCCGTGAAGCCACCCAATAGCACGTAGTAAGGTACATCTTCCAGAGTAAACTCTCCATCTAAGTTAATAGGCATCAGAATTTCATTTCCTAAGAAGAAATACGATGTTAAAACAGCCAATAAGGACGAAGCCATTAGCGGAAGTAATGATAATAGAGTTAAATCCAAGCTAAAAACCTCAATTGCGAATACTATTGCAGCTACAGGAGCCTTAAACATTGCCGCCATTGTAGCTGAACAAGCACAAGCAATCAGTAGCATACGCTCCGATTGATTAATGTGAAATAACTTACTTATATACGAGCTAAAACTCGCTCCTGAAATTACCATCGGTCCTTCCAAACCTGTAGAACCACCAAAACCCACTGTGAATGGTGCTGTAATAAGACTTGCATACATCTGTTTGGAAGGGATAAGTCCTTTCAAACGTGAAATTGCATACAACGTGTAAGGAATTCCTGGTTCAGGACGCTTTTTTATGACATATTTTATAATGAAATATACTATCAGAAAGCCTATCGTAGGGAAAAAAAAGTAGAAAGCTCTGTGATACGATGCCACCAAGCCATTTTGAAGTATATGTTGAATCAGCAACGTAAATTTTTTGATAAAAACAGCCATAATACCCGACACAATACCTATAACAGCACACAAAATCAGTATGAATTGTTGATTAGTAAGGTGTTTGGACCTCCAAATCAAAAATTTTACAAGTTTTCTCTTTTCCATTTTTATAAAATTGAAAAATAAAGTAGCATTACATCGCTTTTATGTGAATTATCTGAATAACGACTGATAAAAAATACATTTTACCGCAACAAAATTACAATATATATTTTGTTATTGGTATCGGTTTGCTCAAATCTGAACAAAAATTTATGAGCATCAAACAAAACAGAGCTAAAGTCTTTAAAAAAACAAGACCTTAACTCTATTTCATCACTAAATCTAATTCTATATTTTCTAATAAATAATTTTCTTACTCCAATTTACATTACTTCAGGAAGAACTTTCTTATTCTTTCTTGCTTTGATTTGTGTTTTATGATAATTAAGCAATTCCTGTAACTCGCTAATTAGCGGTTTGTAATCTTTATCCTCATATTCCGACGCACAGAAATCGATAGCTACAAAAAGTTTGTTTAATTCCTTGTCTGCTTGTTGCCTAATAGCTTTCGCATCTACTTCGGGTAGACTCGCAACTTCAGAAGTACGAGAACGGAAAAGTCTTTCAAATTCCTCATTGGCTTTCTTCAGGCGAATAAACAAATCTGTAAGATGCAATGCAGAAAGAGCCTTTTTGATAGCTTCATCTGCTTCCATTTCAGCTATTAACTGGTTCGTTTTCTCAGTTTGTGAGGTATTATTTTCCTTAACAATGCTTTTTCCGTACTTCGATAGCCACAAATGAAGCGTTTTAGCATTATCGGAGTAGGGCGAAATACCCAATAGTTTGAAATTATTAACCAAATTGAAAATAACTATTGTTATTTTATCCCGCAACTTATTAGCGGCAGCTATTTCAGTAGTTAAACCACTTGTTTTCTCCTGAATTTTGATTTTCTCCAACTCTGGCTGAAATAACGCTATTCTATCGTAGGCTTTTTTCAGAGCTAATTCTTCCAGATTGTGTTTTGAAACGATTTCTAAAATACGTCCCACTACCAGCGGATATTCGCTATTTCTCAGCTTAGAGAAACTGAAAATAAGTTTTGTTGTCTTCATAAGTTTTTCTTTTTAAGCATTAAATTTGCTTCAAAAATACTCACTTCTTCTATAAATAACAAATTATTTAACAAGGATTTAGCATATCTGTCATATCTATTAAACAGATAGAAGTTTACAACAAATTTTTCACAACATTTCAGTTGAATTAGCAACCACTAAAAGAAAAGTTTTCTTATATTTTTATTTTATACTTTAAGAAAACTTTTTTCTACTATTTTTCCATTTGGAATTACATAAGAAAACTTTTTGATAATAGTTTTCTGTTTAAATTTATATAATAAAACTTTCCGATGATAGCTTTATATTTTAATTTACGAAAGAAAATAGTTTTATTATTATTTTCTATTTAGATTTTTATTAAAAAAGATTTTTCTTACAAAAATTTAATTAGAAAACTAAGAAAATACTAAAAAAAGCACTCCTTTTTAGAGTGCTTTTTAGTTATTATAATCTTTTTTGACTATCTTCAATATCAGAAGTCAATGTTTTTAAGAATGCTACAATATCATCAACTTGCTTTTCTGTCAAATCTTTGTTTGATTGTAGTTTAGCCATTATTCTAACAGCATCTTCCAGCTTCTCAACAGAGCCATCGTGGAAGTATGGAGCTGTTTTTTCGATATTTCGCAGTCCAGGAACTTTAAAGAAGTACTTTTCAGCTTCGTTTTTAGTTAAGTCAGACAGACCTGCATCAATCTTTTTACTTTTGGTATGTTCCCAATAATTTCCGAACAAGCCAAACTTCTGAAACATCTGTCCTCCAAGAGCTACCCCCGAGTGGCAAGTTATACAGCTGTTATCCACAAAGGCTTTTAGTCCGTCTTTCTCTTGCTGATTCAAAGCCTGTTCATCACCATCTAAAAACTTATCGAATCGTGATGCGGGATTCAGCGTACGCTCGAAAGCACCAATGGCATTGGCAATATTCTTGAAGGTAATAGGCTGCTCTTGGTCAGGATACACCACTTTGAACAAATCTTGATATTCCGCTACCTGTTGTAACTTCTTCTCCAAAAATTCTGCACTTGGAATATTGTGTTCTACAGGGTTTAAGATAGGACCTTCGGCTTGTTCTTCCACATCTTTGGCTCTTCCGTCCCAAAATTGCATTGCGTGTAAACTTGCGTGTAGCACGGTAGGTGAATTCCTTGCTCCCAACTCCTTTGTATCCCCTGGTGAAGTTGGCAAGTTATCCACACCGAAGGTTTCCAAGTTGTGGCAAGAATTACAACTAATGTTTCCGTCCTTTGACAGACGCGTGTCAAAATACAACTTCTTACCCAAGGCAATTTTCTCTTCTGAGATTTCTGGCTTAGGCACGGAACTAACCGATTTGAAGAATGTTTCGGCTGTTTTCAGCAATTCCGACTTGGTTTGTGCAGGTTCTGTATCTGTAACAGACTGCTTCTTAGGAGTGTTATTACAACTTATGAACACCCCAAGCGATACTAATAGATAAATTTTACGCATACGTGTTGTTAGATTTTGTTAGTCGCACAAATTTGGTTCTTTTTTTTTCATTTTCCTATTTTTAAGCATTGTTTTTTATTATAATGATATAACTAACTCTTATATAATCGTATCTTTATATCTTATTTTTTTATAAACCTATGGAAAACACTATGAATCTGCACTTTATAGTTATAACATTTTAATAAAAATAATTTCCTACTGCTTTTCAGTTTTCGTGAAATAGTTTTTTAGTTTTCGATATGAAAAATAATCTCACAGAAAGCAAAAAAGACAACCTCCAAGGATTATCTTTTCAATTTTAAGCTAACAAACAAAAGTCTTAACCCTTGCAATTTGATTTAGCAAGAGCAAACCTTTGGAAAAAAGTATTTTAGAATACAAAGCTATTCGCGAAATGTTTGCTACCTCTAAAAAAAACACTGACCTTGCATCTCTGCAAGGTCAATAAATAAAAACAAATTATATGTCTCAAAGACCGCTATTAAAAAAATCTCCCAAAATAAATGCAAAAAATCCAAGCAGAAACATTATCAAATATATTGAAAGAGAAATAATCATTAAAATTCCTATAAACTTGTAATGTGATTTTAAGGCAGAAAAACTCTCCGAAAAGGCTTGGTTATCTGTAAGATTCAAAGCTTTTTTCATTTTTACAGAAAAGTCGTACAGATACTTTAGTGGAAAGAAGTAAACCAAGACTATTATGAGATAGGTAACCCCCAAAACACCTGGATTAAAAGGTGTATTCAACTGATAGGAGATAAAAGACCCTACAGTAAGCATTAAAACAGCTATCAAACACATAATTACTAGTCCTACAAAGCCCACGATGGCCAAAAACTTCGCCCATTTTGCTGTTTGCGAAAGATTTTCTTTAATAAACGATGTAACTTCTAACTTTTGGTTGTCTTCTCTGAAGAAATTAATTTGATTTTCCATTGGTATATACTTTAAATTATTTCTCAAACTCCTTTAATGTACTTATGATGATATCAATACATTCTTTTAATTGGCTTTCGTTCATTACCAAAGGAGGTGCAAAACGAATAATGTTGCCGTGTGTAGGCTTTGCCAATAGCCCTTTATCTCGCATACGCAAACAAATGTTCCACGCTGTATCGCTTTCTTCTGTATCATTAATAACTACTGCGTTTAACAATCCCTTTCCACGCACCAAGATTGCAATATTTGAGTTTTTGATGTACTCGCCAATTTCCCGGCGGAAGATTTCACCCAATTTTTGAGCGTTTTCAGCTAAGTTTTCATCTTTGGCAACTTGTAACGCTTCAATCGCAACGGCAGCCGCCACGGGATTCCCTCCAAAAGTACTTCCATGTTGTCCTGGCTTAATCACCTCCATAATATGGCTATCGGCAAGTACAGCACTTACCGGATACGCTCCCCCACTGAGGGCTTTACCCAGCACCAACATATCAGGCTTTACGTTTTCGTGGTCAACAGCCAATCGCTTACCTGTACGAGCGATTCCTGTTTGCACTTCATCAGCGATGAACAATACATTATGTTTTTCACAAAGATTTTTAGCACCACTAAGGAAGCCATCTGACGGAACGTATACCCCTGCTTCGCCTTGTATAGGCTCTACCAGAAACCCAGCCACGTTTGGATTTTTGGCTAACGTTTGTTCCAATGCTTGTAGGTCGTCATACGGAATGGTTATAAATCCAGGCGTGTACGGACCGAAATTTTTTCTTGCATTCTTATCTGACGAAAAAGAAACCACTGTGGTAGTTCGCCCGTGGAAATTCTGCTCACAAACTACGATGATGGCTTGGCTTTCTGGCACTCCCTTCTTCTCGTATGCCCACTTTCTACATATTTTAATAGCAGTTTCAACAGCTTCTGCCCCTGTGTTCATTGGCAACATTCTGTCAAAACCGAAATACCCAGTTACGTATTTTTCATAAACGCCTAATTTATCGTTGTAAAAGGCACGTGATGTGAGCGTAAGAGTTTGAGCCTGTTTTGTCATTGCTCCAATAATTCGCGGGTGGCAGTGACCTTGATTTACAGCCGAGTAAGCCGACAAAAAATCAAAATACTTTTTTCCTTCCAAATCCCATACGTAAACACCTTCTCCTTTGCTTAAAACCACAGGAAGCGGATGGTAATTATGTGCTCCGTGCTTATCTTCAAGCTCCATCGCTTTTTCAGATGATAATTTTTCTGTTGTCATATAATATGTTTCTTTTCTGATAGTTATAAAAAGTTTTGCAAGATATAAAATAATTTGTTTTACACAAAAAAATTACTGGTAAGGGGCTTCTATATCTAATTTATCCAATTGCACCAGAATATTACCTATTTTCTCAGTGATATACTTAAAATAACGCTCCCCTTTTTGTGCATCAGCCAATTTAGGATTACCAATACCTGTATCTGCAGTAACTTTACTCCACTGGCGTTCTGCCCACATCCACCCTTGTGTGAATTCAGTTATTTTGTGCTTGTTTTCGGCTCCGTCACCAGCTTGTGATAGCGGAAGTACCAAATCAGGACGTAGATACATTAACAAACTGGTTTCCATCTCATCGGCGTGGTCTCCAACAATATCAAAATAATTTTTCTTTTCCGGATTTTGAAACCAATTACATAAAGAAATATACATTTTAGGGAATTTTAATCCTAATTCACGCAGAATAGGTTTGAAATCATTTCCCCCGTGGCTATTGAGAATAACAAGTTTGTATATCCCTTGCCGATTTAGGGTTTCGACAATATCAGACAACAAAATAAGTTGTGTACTGGGGTTAATATTGATGTCTAACGTGATGTCAGCCTGTCCCGTGTTTACTCCAAAAGGAATAGTTGGTAGTACAATCACCTTACTACCTTGTTCCCACGCAACTCGAGCCGATTCAGCAGCAATGTATTCTGATTCAATAACATCAGTAGCATACGGAAGATGATAATTATGAGCTTCAGTAGCTCCCCACGGAAGAATAGCAACTGAAAAATGAGTATCTTTCACAGCCTTCCAATTGGTTTCAGCTAATATATAAGGTCGCATATCTGATTTTAATTTTGGTTGAAGCACAAAGATATAAAAAATCTAAAATGTTTTTGTAATTTTGTCCACTTTAACAATTTTGAAAATTCACAACAATATGGCAAGGATATTAACAGGCATACAAAGTACAGGAACTCCACACTTAGGAAATATTTTAGGAGCTATCATACCCGCAATACAAATGGCACAGAATCCTCAAAACGATTCTTTTTTGTTTATTGCTGATATGCATTCACTTACACAAATCAAAAAAGGCGAAGAACTTCGCTCCAACACCTATAGCGTTGCTGCTACGTGGTTAGCCTTTGGGTTGGATTACAATCGGATTGTTTTTTATCGCCAAAGTGATGTCCCTCAAACGGCGGAACTCACTTGGTATTTGAGTTGCTTTTTCCCATATCAACGACTTACACTAGCTCATTCGTTTAAGGATAAAGCAGACCGCTTGGAAGACGTCAATACAGGGCTTTTCACTTATCCTATGTTAATGGCTGCCGACATTTTACTTTATGATGCAGAAATAGTACCTGTTGGAAAAGATCAATTACAACATCTTGAAATGGCAAGAGATGTAGCTTCCCGATTTAACCATCAAATGGGAGAAACTTTCGTACTTCCTCAGGCTAAAATTGAGGAACGCATAATGATAATACCAGGAACAGACGGAGAAAAGATGAGTAAATCACGAAACAATTTCATCAATATTTTTCTTCCTGAAAAACAACTCCGCAAACAAGTAATGGCGATACAAACCGATAGCACTCCATTAGAAGAACCTAAAAACCCCGAAACGTGCAATGTTTTTGCTTTGTATAAATTAATCGCATCTGAAGAGCAAACACAACAGATGAGAAACAATTATTTAGCAGGAAACTATGGCTACGGACACGCCAAACAAGCTCTTTTCGAACTTATGTTAGAAAAATTCGCTGAAGCTCGCCAAAAATTCAACTATTATATGGAAAATTTGGACGAATTAGACAAAATACTACACGAAGGAGCTTTAAAAGCCCAGAAAACAGCCAACGAAGTACTCAAAAGAGTTCGTAAAAAAGTAGGATACTAATTGAAATACTCTCTCACAGATTTTCACAGAGAAAAAAGATAAGAAGTTGAGTGTAAAAAATCTGTGTAATCTGTGAGAGAAAAATAAAACTAAAAAATAATAATATGCATCAAGTAACAACCATTTGGAAAGGCGATATGCTCTTTTCATCAAATAATCCTTCGGGAAAAGAAATACAAATCGATGCCGGAAAAGAAAACGGAGGAAAAGGAGAAGGATTACGCCCCAAAGCCCTAATGCTTTCCGCATTGGCAGGATGCTCGGGATTGGATATAGCTTCACTTATCCGAAAAATGAAATTGGAAGTAGAAGAATTCAAAATTGAAACTTTTGGAGAACTTACAGAAGAACACCCACAAGTATATCACACCGTACGAGTAGAATATCACTTCTCAGGAAAAAATCTTGACGAGGAAAAACTACAAAGAGCCGTAGATTTATCTGCCGAGAAATATTGTGGCGTTATGAAAATGTTCCAGCAATTTGCCAAAGTAGAAACCAAAGCCTTTTTCCATAAAAAGTAAACAAAAAGACTATCAAATCCTTAGCAATATGATGCATCATTGGACATTTAAGCCCAAACCGAATCCTCAAATCGTAGAAAAGCTCCAAAAGGAGTTGAACCTCAGCGAAATTCCCGCTACTTTGTTGGCTCAGCGAGGTATTTCCGATTTTGAACAGGCAAAGAGCTTCTTTCGTCCGTCACTTTCCGACTTGCATAATCCATTTTTGATGAAAGATATGGAAAAAGCAGTCCAAAGAGTGTTAAAAGCCATTGAAAAGGAAGAAAAAATACTCATTTATGGCGATTATGATGTAGATGGAACGACCTCTGTGTCGCTAATGTATTTATACTTGAAGCGATTTACTCGCCAACTTGCCACCTATATCCCCGACCGATATACCGAAGGCTATGGAGTTTCTTTCCAAGGGGTTGATTACGCCGCCACCAACGGATTTTCGCTCATCATCGCTTTGGATTGTGGCATCAAAGACGTAGAAAAAGTACAATACGCCAATGAAAAAGGCATTGATTTTATCATTTGCGACCATCATCGTCCTTCACAAGTAATTCCCAAAGCGGTAGCCGTCTTAAATCCAAAGCAAACCGACTGCAATTATCCATATAAGGAACTTTGTGGCTGTGGCGTGGGCTTCAAGCTAATACAAGCTCTTAACAAGCAGATGAAAAATCCGTTTGAGCAAATACAACCGCTGTTGGATTTGGTAGCTGTCGCCATTGGGGCTGACATTGTACCCATTACAGGGGAAAATCGGGTGATGATGTACTATGGATTGCAGATTCTGAACGAAAATCCGTCTGTGGGGCTTACTGCATTATTAGGACTGGAAAACAAACCCGTACAGATGGTGGATATTGTATTTCGGCTAGCTCCACGAATCAATTCAGCAGGAAGAATTGAACACGGAATGTTCGCCGTCAAACTTCTTACGGAAAGTTCTTACAGCCAAGCCTTTGCTAAAGCCAAGCAAATTGAAACTTTTAATAATGAACGTAAAGACCTTGATGGAAGTATTGTACAAGAGGCTTTACATCAGATACAAGTCAATCAGGAAGAAGAAAAATCAGCCACCGTTGTTTATGCTCCGCACTGGCATAAGGGTGTAATTGGCATTGTAGCCTCACGATTGATTGAAACTTACTATCGCCCGACAGTAGTTTTCACAAAAAGTGGCGAAAAATACGCAGCTTCGGTGCGTTCTGTGCAAGGTTTTGATGTATATGAAGCTCTGGAGCAATGTGCTGAACATATCGAACAATTTGGAGGACATAAATACGCCGCTGGACTAACAATTCTTCCCGAAAAATATCTTCTTTTTAAAGATAAATTCGAAAAAGTAGTTGCAAGAACACTTCCGAAAGAATTAAAATCACCTCAAATAACTATTGATACTGAACTTCCGTTAGAAAAAATCAATCTGAAGATGTTTCAGATTTTAAAACAATTTGAACCTTTTGGCCCGCAGAATATGGCTCCCATATTTTACGCTAAAAATGTGATTGATACAGGCTTTGCCAAGCAAATTGGTAAGGACAATAATCATCTTCGGCTCACAATAAAAGATTTTAAAGGAGAAAAATTCTTTACCGCAATAGGATTTAATTTGGGTAATAAACTGGAATTGATAAAATCAGGCAAACCTTTTGAAATTGTGTATTCCATCGAAGAAAATCACTGGAACGGAAACACTTCTTTACAGCTAAAAGTGAGAGATATAAGATAAAAAAGAAGAAAAAAGCAGTAGAAAACTACTGCTTTTTATTTTAATAATTCATTAGTACACTTCACAAACGGGAGTATATTCCAAACCAAAAGTATCGGCTACAGCTTTGTAAGTCACTTTCCCTTGAACAACATTCAAACCTTCTTCAAGGCCTTTATCATCTTGACAGGCTTGTTTCCAACCTTTGTTAGCCAACTCAATAGCATACGGCAAAGTAGCATTGGTCAGTGCCAAAGTGGAAGTGTATGGTACAGCCCCTGGAATGTTCGCTACGCAATAATGTACAATTCCGTCAACTTCATAAACTGGTTCACTATGCGTAGTTACCTTCGATGTTTCGAAGGAACCTCCTTGGTCAATCGCAACATCTACCAGTACAGAACCTTTTTTCATCAATTTAAGCATCTCTCTGGTAATAAGATGAGGAGCTTTTGCTCCTGGAATCAGCACAGCACCAATTACCAAATCACAAGAAGGCAACTCATTTTGAATATTATAGGTTGAAGCAAAAAGAGTATCAATGTTTTTTGGAACAATCGTATCCAAAACACGTAGCCTTGGTAGTGAAATATCCGCAATGATGACATCAGCTCCTAATCCGGCAGCCATAATCGCCGCATTATATCCTACAACACCTCCTCCAAGCACCAAAACCTTTGCTGGTTTTACGCCAGGAACGCCTCCTAAAAGCACACCTCTACCTCCTTGAGGTTTTTCAAGAAATCGAGCTCCTTGCTGAGCTGCCATACGCCCTGCAACCTCTGACATAGGAGTTAATAACGGAAGTGAATTATGAGCAGTAACCGTTTCATATGCCAAACAAACTGCCTTTTGCTTTATCATAGCGTGAGTTAAAGCTTCCTCCGAAGCAAAATGAAAATACGTGAAAATCAATTGACCTTCACGTATCAAATTATATTCAGGAAGAATAGGCTCTTTCACTTTATAAATCATATCAGCTGCTGCATAAACTTCCTCAATTGTAGGCAACATAATTGCACCAGCTTTTACATACTCTTCATCGGAGAAACCGCTTCCTTGTCCCGCTGTTTTTTGCACATAAACAGTATGACCATTCTTAACTAATTCACTAACACCACTTGGTGTAGCTCCAACACGATTTTCGTTGTTTTTAATTTCTTTTGGAATTCCTATTTTCATTGTTTTTCGGTTTAGAGTTTACTTATTTGATGTGCTAAAATTATAAAAACACATTGAAAAACACAAAAAAACAATGTTATTTTTTTATTCTAAAACTTAAACCCTTCCTTTTAAAGCATTGAATACCCAAGCAATAGCAAAAAAACCTACTCCCACAGCCGCAAAACCAAATCCTGCGATATCGTCATATCGGAAAGCTCCTAAAGCTATAAGCCCCACACCTACTACAATCATTATAAGGGTAGCATATCCCAAAACCGTATTTTTATTCATCGACATAATTCAACCTTTTTAAAAATATTCTATTTTTCTCTCTGTAACCACTCTTTCAACGTCATAAATACGCTCTGTACGTTGTATCCAGTTGCCTTTCGCATCGTATTTATAGGAAAAGATTTTCTGCCCGTAAAGTTGGTCTTCTTCTCCGTAATAGTTTTCTTCCACAATGTTATTTTTGTTGTCATAAACATACTTCAGAAGAACTTTCTTTCCCTCTTTATCTTCAAATCTTTTCTCTAAAATATTGTTTTTTGCATCATAAATGATTTCCTGTCTCAACAGAAAAGCTCCATCAGCGGTTAAAGATAACTCACTGATTTTATTACCTTTTTCATTATATGAAGCTATCTGTTTTCCTGTTAACTTTCCCGAGCCATCATACCCTAAGATTTCTTCTTTTTGAGCATCAAGTTCATAAACATATTTTAAAGATTCTTCCACTTGGTCTTTATCATTTAGAATTTCGACCTTTGTCAGATAATTTTTATCATCATAAAAATAACTCCAACTTACAGAAGTTTTCCCTTCATTGGTGAATCTTCTTCCCGAAATTTTAAACCCTTTATTATTATACTTTTCCTCTGTATTGAAATTAGACATAGGCTCTTTCTTTCCCTCGTTGCCAACATACCGATACGCAACACTTTCCACAGATTTAACTTTGCCTTTCAGGTTCTCTTTTTGCCAATCTGTTTTAAGGTTTTGCCCAAAAGCAACAGCCGAAATTAGAAATAGTAAAAATATTCTCATTTGATGTGTTTAAAAAATGTACTTCTGAATAATTTTGATTTACTCGCTGATAACGAAGATGGTTTCCTTTACTTTCTGAGCTATTTCACGAGCTTTAGAAACATTTTCATCAATGATGGTAACGTGTCCCATTTTGCGGAAAGGTCTTGTTTCTCTTTTCCCATAGATATGGGGCGTAACGCCATCCATAGCCATAATCTTTTCAATATTTTTATAAACCACATTACCCGCATATCCCTCTGCTCCAACCAGATTCACCATAACTCCAGCCACTTTACTATCAGTTTTTCCCAAAGGAAGATTTAAAATAGCACGTAAATGTTGCTCAAACTGACTCGTATAAGAAGCCTCAATGCTATAATGCCCAGAATTGTGAGGACGCGGAGCAACTTCATTCACCAAAATTTCATCATCTTGGGTTTGAAACATTTCTACTGCCAAAAGCCCCGTAATTTTAAACGCCTCTGCTACCTGGAGTGCTATTCTACGAGCCTTTTCAGCTATTTTTTCTGAGATTCGAGCAGGACAAATCACGTATTCCACTTGATTGGCCTCAGGATGAAACTCCATTTCCACAACAGGATATGTCCTTACTTCCCCTTTCGGATTACGAGCTACTATCACAGCCAATTCATTCTTAAAAGGAATCATCATTTCAGCAATACACTCTGTATCAGAAATATTCATCAAATCATCTGTTGTACGAACAACCTTTACACCATTACCATCATAACCAAAGCGAGTACTTTTCCAAACGAAAGGAAATTGAACTTTGCCTTGCGTAATTGCCTGATTCAGTTCTCTTTTTGAAGCAAAAATGTCAAAACTTGCCGTTGGAATATTATTCTTTTTGTAGAATTCTTTCTGAAGCCCTTTATTTTGAATAATTCTCAAACTTTTTGCCGAAGGATATACTTTTATCCCCTCCTCTTCCAATTTTTCGAGTGCATCGACATTAACATTTTCAATTTCAATGGTAAGGACATCGACATTTTTACCAAAATTGTAAACTGCTTCATAATCATTCAAATCTCCTTGAATGAATTGATTACACGCCAAACGACTGGGAGCGTCGGCACTGGAATCCAATACGTGAGTTTTGATATCATACTTTCGGGTTTCAGTAAGTAACATTTTCCCTAATTGTCCTCCTCCTAAAATACCCAAAGTAAAATCCGATGAAAAGTAATTCATTTCAAAATAATTGTAGATAAAAATGTAGAAAACTGTTAAATGGTGATAGTTCTGCCTATTTCAAGCAATAACAATTCTTTGCCTTTGGCTCTGAAACTTCGTCTTGCTAATTCGTGGTCGAGCTTAATGTAACTGAATGTATCATAATTTACTCCCAACACTCTATTACACTTCACAAAATCGGAAGCCATAACAGCATCTTCTATATCCATTGTGAAGTTTCCTCCAATTGGTAACACTGCAAAATCTATCTTATGACGCACTGGAATAAGCTGCATATCAAAATGTAAGGCTGTATTCCCAGCTATGTAGATAGTTTTTTCAAATGTTTTCAAAATAAAACCTCCCGCACAGCCTCCTGCCTTTCCATCAGGAAATGTGGAAGAATGCAACGCTTGTACAAACTTCAAATACCCGAACGGAAACTCAAAAGAGCCACCCAAATTCATAGGATGACCATCAAAACCCAAATTGTAATAATGCTCAACTATTTCAAAATTTGAAATAATCTTTGCTTTGGTTCTCTTTGCAATAGCCTCAACATCCATTGTATGGTCTTGATGAGCATTGGTAAGTAAGATGTAATCAGCTTTTATCTGTTCAATATTAATATGTCTGGCGAAAGGATTTCCCGATATAAAAGGGTCCACCAACAGATTTGTATCCTCTGTTTTTATCCCAACGCAAGAATGTCCATAAAAAGTTATTTCCATAGTATTTTCAACATCAATGAGGTGTGAAATAAATGTATTTTTGAATGATTAGATATAAATAATTCTCAATTGGCGAAATTACAAAATTTGTGCAATGAAAAACAATATTGTTAAAAAAAAAGTACTAAAAGCTACAATTTTCAGTTCTTTATCCAAGTCTTTTAGGTTTTTATTTCGTTTAACAGAAAGCAAATGTACTATCAAAGGAAAAAAAGCTAATATGTAAATCAATTGCCAACGTACCTGAAAATTCAAAATCGAAAAAGCCAACATACACAGCATAGCCAAAACCACCAAATAATACTGATAATACTTAGCCAAATCAACTCCCATTTTCACCACAAGTGTATTTTTGCCTACTGCCTTATCATTCTCATAATCACGCATATTATTGAGATTCAGCACCGCTACACTAAGCAAACCAATTGCCACAGCAGGTAAAAATATTTTCCAATTTAATTGATGTACATACAAAAAATACGAGCCAAGTACACTTACCAAACCAAAGAAAATGAACACAAATACGTCTCCTAATCCTCTATAACCATAAGCCGATGTTCCTACCGTATATTTGATTGCCGCCGCGACACAAAATAACCCTAAAAAAAAGAAAATCAATACATACATAAGATTTTCTTTTCCGAAAGAAACATAAATAAGCACTATAGACGAAAGCACTGACAACAAAGCCGTTATCAGAACTGCAAGTTTCATTTGCTTCCGAGTTACCTTTCCACTTTGCAAAGCTCTTTCTGGACCAATCCGATTTGCATTATCCGTACCTTTCACCCCGTCGCCATAATCATTAGCAAAATTAGAAAGTACTTGGAAGAGAATCGTTGTTAAAAGTGCCAACAGGAAAACTTCCCATCGAAAATATCCTGCACGAAACGCCAAAGCACTCCCCATAACAATACCAGAAACAGACAGTGGCAAGGTTCGTAGACGAGCAGCCTTTACATATGTTAGTAATTTCATTTAGTTCTATTTAATGTTGAAAATTTTAAAAAGAAGCTTACATTACATAATAAAAACAAAATCAGCAATATAAATTTCACATTTTCAACACCGCAAAGTTAGAAAATATAACCAAATAAAAAAATCTACTTTTATTTCCAAAGAAAACAATCCACAAAATCTAACTCTTTTTAACACTCTGAAAAAACACATAATAATGATTAAGAATATATCTTTCCGAAAAAAATGTAAAAATCAAAGCAATAATATATTTTCAAGAAATTTAACAATACGTAGGAATTACTTTTCTCAAATTTTAATTCTGCTTTCAAATTCATTTTTTTTTTGTACTTTTGTCCAACAAATACAGAGAGATTATGTCTTGGTTTAAAAGAACAGCAAAAGGAATTCAAACTTCTACTGAAGAAAAAAAAGATATACCAAAAGGGCTATGGTACAAATCCCCAAGCGGAAGTATAGTTGACAATGAAGCTCTTGAAACAAACTACTTTGTAAGTCCAGAAGACGACTATCACGTCAGGATAGGAAGTAAGGAATACTTCCAAATCTTATTCGATAATAATGAATTTAAAGAACTTGATGCCAATTTATCCTCCAAAGACCCTTTGGAATTCGTTGATACAAAATCGTATGCAACACGTTTAAAAGAGGCTGAACAAAAAACAGGTTTAAAAGACGCTGTCCGCACTGCAGTTGGCAAGTCAAAAGGTGAGAAAATCGTAATTGCTTGTATGGATTTTGCTTTCATTGGCGGTTCGATGGGAAGTGTGGTAGGGGAGAAAATATCAAGAGCTATAGCTTATGCTATCAAACACAAATTGCCTTTCCTAATGATTTCAAAATCAGGAGGAGCCAGAATGATGGAAGCAGCACTTTCACTGATGCAAATGGCTAAAACCTCTGTAAAATTAGCCCAACTGGACGAGGCAAAGCTACCTTACATCTCACTTTGTACCGACCCTACTACTGGAGGAACAACAGCCTCATATGCAATGCTTGGCGACATTAACATTGCCGAACCAGGAGCGTTAATCGGATTTGCAGGACCTCGAGTGGTGAAAGATACCACAGGACAAGACTTACCAGAAGGTTTCCAAACAGCAGAATTTGTGTTGGAGCACGGTTTTTTGGACTTCATAGTAAATCGAAAACAACTGAAAGACAAAGTAAATTTATACATCGATTTGGTAATGAATCGCCCAATACGATAAAAAAGACTGAATGAGCAATAAAAATTTCATTTCTTGGAAAGCACCAAGCAATATTGCTTTGGTTAAATATTGGGGAAAACTTGAAGGGCAAATCCCTGCAAATCCCTCCGTTAGTTTTACACTAACAAATTGTTATACAGAAACTTCAGTTCGTTTTAAAAAATTGGAAACGCCTACTGATGATTTTCAATTTACTTTCTTTTTTGAAAAAGAACCAAAGCCGTCTTTCCACCCAAAAATAATTACTTTTTTCAATCGGATTTACGAATACTTGCCTTTTTTGAAGGACTATCATTTTGAAATATATTCAGAAAATTCCTTTCCGCATAGTAGCGGGATTGCCTCTTCAGCAAGTGCTATGGCAGCATTGTCGGTATGTTTGATGCAGATTGAAAAGCAATTAAACCCTAATATTTCAGAAAGCGATTTTTGGCAAAAAGCCTCATTTTTAGCACGTTTGGGATCAGGAAGTGCCTGTAGGAGCATACAAGGAAATATTGTGGTTTGGGGAGAACATAAGTCTATTCCGCAAAGTTCTGACCTTTATGGAATTCCATATCCTTTTGAAATTCACGATATTTTTAAAAATTATCAGGACACAATTTTGCTTATCGATAAAGGACAAAAGCAAGTGAGCAGCTCTGTAGGACACGACTTGATGCACAATCACCCTTTTGCTCAAAAACGCTTCGAACAAGCTCACGAAAATCTTAATAAATTAATTCCTGTTTTTAAAGATGGAGATTTAGATAAGTTCATCGAAATTGTTGAAAGTGAAGCCTTAACACTTCACGCAATGATGATGACCAGTCTTCCTTACTTCATACTAATGAAACCCAACACTTTAGAAGTTATTCAACGCATTTGGAAGTTCCGGCAAGAAACTAAAACTCCCGTTTGTTTCACTTTGGATGCTGGTGCCAACGTACACGTTTTATATCCAGATTCGTACAAAAACGAAGTTTTGCAATTTATTAAAGATGAATTGATTGCATTTTGTGAAAATAAGCAATTTATCTTAGACCAGCTATCTCAAGATCAATATTATTAAATTCTTGAATTACAAAGACATCCAACAAATTTTATATAATTAAATTTCAATGTATTGAAGTTAACATTGCACTTATTTTAGTTGATTGTTGTTTTTATTTACAAAGCTCTCTAAAGATTTAAGTACTTAACAAAAAGCACAAACTAACTCACATTATCAATAGGATGAATGAAATATCTTTAACTCCTTATAAAATAGTCCAAAACAAAGACTACCTCGAAGATAGTAAAATAGTCATCAAGGCTTCAAATTTTACAAATTTATCTTTTCAAGAGGGAAAGTTTACATTCATTTTTATAGGTTGTCTGTTTAAAAAATTAGAAATTGAAAATAGTGAAATAATAGATTTCGAAAAAATAAATATTCTATTTACTGATTGTTTTATTTATGAAATAAACATTAAAAACATTGTCACAACAAATCTTTCAATATCTTTCGGAAATTCAATTCTAAAAGGAAAAATAGAAAATGAAAATCTAAAGAATGTTAGTATAAACAATTGTTTTCCAAATCATTTATTATTCCTACTTAATTTAAAAAGTGTTACTATTTCCTACACAGAAGAAAATATCTTTCCAATTCGATGGAAAAAGTTGTTAAAATCTTCAAAAACAACCTTGGAAGACTTATTTACAAAAAAACGTTCATTTAACATTTACGATTGTAAGGAAATAACTTTTACATTTAACGAAAATAAAACTAACAAGGTAGGTATTTATAAAACACATTACAAAGAATTAAATAAAATTGGATATTACTTAAGTAAAGAAGAGAAGAAAAAAATTAATATTAGTTTAAGTATTAATTATTCCGCAGATAAGGAACATACATCTACTAAAATAATCAATGCTCTATTATCAACATTGTCCATAAGTGGATATTCAACAGGAAAATTGGCAATTGAAAATTGTAAAATAGACAATTGGTACATTTCAGAATTTTCAACACAATTAGGAGCTAATTTTTATAATATCAGACCTTTTCGAAAGGAGGTAGAAGAAAGAAAATTAGAGATAAAAAACTCGAATCTTGATAAAGTTTTGTTTAACAACATTGCATTTAATGATTATTCAATAATATCGTTTTACAGAAATAGGTTTGGACAAACCACTTTCACAGCCTGTGATTTCCCAAGTAAACTCAAAGAATTTGATAAAATAAAAACCATTGAGAATATTCATTGCCCAGATAAAAAAGATAAAAATTATTTCAAAATACGTTACGAAACTTTTTTACAATTAAAAAAGGTACTTGAAGCATCAGGAAATGTCTATGAAACACTAAAGCTTCAAGCAGTTTCAAACGAAGAACTTAAACGTATTGAGGATTTGTCCTTTTGGGATAAAGTAATATTATACATAAATAGTTTTTCAAACAATCACGGTTTGTCTATAAAAAGACCTTTTTTGGGGATATTTATCTCCTCAGCATTCTTTTATATTTTATATCTATGGAGCTTGGAAAGAATTTTTAACCATAATGATATTGATTTTAACCTAATAAGCTACTATTTTTCTTTCCTTGATATAACTCATAGGACAGACTTTTTAGTAAGCAAAGCTGAGCTAAATGGTTGGTCTGTGTTTATTGATTATCTTAATAAAATTGTTACTGGATTTTTTATATATCAATTCATTGCTGCTTTCAGGAAATATGGGAAAAAATAAAGTTCTTAATTTAGCTAAATCGAAGTCAACCTAAATTAGGTCGCTGTTTTTAAATTCTGTCATTTCTCAAATTTAGGAGAAAAAATACTAACAGGGTATTTTACTTAGCAATAAAAAAGTAGCAATTTCTATCATTTTCAGAAGAATATTTAATAATTTTACCTAACTTTGCATCCAGTTCCACTTATAACTATAAAAAGTGCTAGGATAGACACATTGAAAAATTTATAATTGAATGAAGAGACCTTTATTTTATTCAAAAATCTTACTCTTTGGGGAATATGGCATCATCAAGGATTCCAAAGGGTTGGCTATTCCGTATAATTTCTACAATGGAGCTTTAAAAATGCCTGACCAAATCGATGAAAGCAAACAGGCAGAAGCAAAAAAATCAAACCAAGCGTTAGCCCAGTTCACTATCCATCTGGAAAAATTATCCTCAGAAAATCCTGAAGTTGTTACTTTTGACATTGAACAACTAAAAAAAGACATCAGTAACGGAATGTACTTCGATAGTAGTATTCCGCAAGGTTATGGCGTTGGGAGTAGCGGAGCTTTGGTTGCTGCCATTTACGACCAATACGCTCACAATAAAATCACGGTTTTGGAGAATTTAACCCGAGAAAAACTTCTGCAACTGAAAAATATTTTCGGAAAAATGGAAAGCTTTTTCCACGGAACTTCCTCTGGTTTAGACCCTTTGAATAGCTACTTGAGTCTGCCAATTCTTATAAATTCCAAAGATAATATTGAACCTACAGGGATACCCTCCCAAACGATGAACGGCAAAGGAGCGGTTTTTTTGTTAGATAGTGGCGTTGTAGGCGAAACGGCACCAATGGTTCGTATTTTTATGGAAAATATGAAAAATGAAGCCTTTCAAAGTATGTTAAAAACACAATTCATCAAATATACGGACGCTTGTATTGATGATTTTCTGAAAGGAAATGTAAAATCCCTTTTCAAGAATGTGAAAAAACTTTCAAAAGTGGTTCTTAATAACTTTAAACCAATGATTCCTTCCGAATTTCACGCTCTTTGGAAAAAAGGTATCGATACTGGGGATTATTTCTTGAAACTTTGCGGCTCAGGAGGAGGCGGATATATGTTAGGATTTACCGAAGACATTGAAAAAGCTAAAAAAACTCTTGAAGGACATAAAATAGAAGTTGTATATCAGTTTTAATTTGACTTTATCTTCATATTTAATAATAAACCAAAAAATCCGAGAACTTTCTCGGATTTTTTCATTTATAATCATATATAATTAGTATATTATGAGAAATAAACAAGAAACAAGATTAAAAATCATTCAAATTTGATATATATTTCTCTGCATAGTATTTAATTACATTTTTATCGAAATAAGGTTCTTCATTTATATGCAAAAGAGATTTTAATCCTGTTTTTTCCAAGATAATACTTTCAGATGAAGGATTTTTTACTCCACTAAAAATAATTCCGAAGATAGAAAGTCCGCGTTGCTTTAAAGTTTCGTAAGTAAGTAATGTATGATTAATACTTCCTAAATAATGACGAGAAACTAAAATAATTTTGTCAGAAGGCAATATTAAATCAGCAATAGTATGCTTTACATTCAAAGGAACTAACAATCCTCCTGCTCCTTCAATTACCAGATGATTTTTAGTTTCAGGACGTTTTATTTTATCTAATTCTATTTCAATTCCATCTAACTCAGCTGACAAATGCGGACTTGCTGGTATATTTAATGCATATGAATTAGAATGAAAGACACTTTTTTCATTTGAAATCAATTTTTGAACTTTATTAGTATCTGAATTATCTAAATCTCCAGATTGAATAGGTTTCCAATAATCTGCTTGTAGCGCTTCTGTAATAATTGCCGAAACAATTGTTTTTCCTACTTCTGTAGAAATTCCTGTAATAAAAAAAGTATCTTTATTCATAATTTATGATATTAAAAAATAAAAAAGCTACCTCTTTTTTCTTCATTTATTCAACAAAGAAAAAAGAAATAGCATCATTAAAATAAAATTTTATTATTATTTCTTATCAGAAAATCCGTATTCTTTCCAAAGTGATTTTGAAACATCAATTTTCACTCTTTTTTTAGTTTCAACATACAAAGCTGATAATTTATCTAATGTATCTGAAAGTTCTTCTGTTTTTAGCTTTAATTGTGCTTTCAATTTTTCTTGTTCACTATTTAGCTTTTCTGCAAGGCTTTTTAATTCTTCCAATTTACTTATTGTTTCTTCTGTAACACCAGCAGGAAGACTTTCCTTATTGTTTCGCAATGCATCAACCATTATTTTAGTTTGCACTACTTTTTCTGAGTAAGATTTTGTAGCCATAATCAATTTATTTTTATTTTCTGCTTCAAATGTAAACAAATAATTTTTGAAAATCAAATTTTTATATATTTTTTAACTAATAAAAAATTTTTTAGACAGATAAAAGAGAAGTAAAAAATAAAAACAAATGAAAAATACAAAAACAATACTACAACAATCTATATATTTAAAAAAATGATATTATAAAAATAAATATATACATTATAATTTTAATTTATAACATATATATTTAAAATTTATATATCTAAATTTACTTTTCATACATCATAAAAATAAAAATCAATATTATTTTTTATAAAAGTAAGATTACTTATAATTTTAAAACGAAAAATTGAGTAATTCTTTTATTTCTTTTTCTGAATTAAAGCTATGCAAACAAATTCTCAATCGTTCTTGTCCTTTAGGAACTGTAGGAGAGAGAATTGGTATCACTCCAAAGCCTTTTTCTTGAAATTTTTGAGCTGTTTGTTTTACAAAATCATTTCCAGATAAAATCACTGCTTGTATAGAAGATTCTGACTCAATAAATGAATAATTTTTTAGTTTTTTTTCATATTTTACTTCCTTATCATCTATATCGGTATTCAAAATATTTTCTTTGTCTGATTTTTTTAGAATATCTCTGAAAAGAGATATATTTTGATGTAATTTTTTGATATTATTCGTAGTTTTAAGCTCTCTATAAGCTGCAATTATTGTTGCAACACTATGCGGAGACATTGCCGTAGTATAAATGAATGAACGAGCAAAATTTATCAAATATTTCTTCAGAATATCCTTCCCTAAAACAGAAGCTCCGTGACAACCCAATGCTTTTCCATAAGTAACAATTCGGGCAAATACTTTTTCTTCCAAACCTAATTGCTGAACCAATCCGCAACCTTGAAAACCAAAAACACCTAATGCGTGAGCTTCATCAACAACTAAAAAAGCATTATATTGTTCTGCCAATTTGGTCATTTGACGTAAATCAGGAGAATCTCCGTCCATTGAAAAAACAGATTCTGTAACTATGAAGATAGAATGTATTGTGCTGGAAAATTTCTTCAATAATTTTTCCAAATCTTCCAAGTTATTATGTTTAAACTTAAAAGATTGTGCTAAACTTAATGAAATTCCATCGCGAATAGAAGCGTGAATGTAATTATCATATAAAATTATATCTCCTCGTTGTGGAACACACGAAAAAAAACCTACATTAGCATCATATCCTGAATTAAAAAGCAATGCACTCTCCGAATTATGAAAAGTTTTTATCTCATTTTCAGCAATTTCAAAAAGTGGGAAATTTCCTGATATTAATCGAGAACCTGTTGCTCCGTGTTGTAATTTTGTAGTTGATAAAATATTTTTTACTTCATTTTGAATGTTAACTGAGGAAGAAAAACTAATATAATCATTGGAATAGAAATCAAACTCAAATTGATTATTTTTCAGAGTTCGTAAAGCATTATTTTCTGCTCTTTCATTCAGTTTTTTGATAATTTGAGGAGGAAAATTCATTTTTCAAGCATTAAATTCACAAAATTGATACTTTTAAGATGCGTTGTGTTTTGTTTGTAACTTTAAAACGATTATCTATTCGTTTGCCAATTACCCAAGCAATATTTTCTTGCGAACAAAGTAACCATTGTTGGTCTTTATCAAAAAGTGAATATTTTTCATCGATGTAAAACTTGCTAAGCTTCTTTTTTTGTTGCATTCCTATCGGATAGAAAAAATCGCCCTCTTTTTTATGCCGAAGCATCAATGGAAATTGCAATGTATCATAATCAAAGTATGCAACTTCATTATTTGCGTTTTTGAGTTGTTCTAAATCAAAAAAATGATTTATATCTCGCTTTAGGATAGTCATTTCCAGTGAAAGATAACTTCTCACATCAGAAATACTCAATTTTATAGTATCTTTTCTATCAAAATGATTTTCATTGATTAAAAAAATGATTCCTTCACCTTCTAACTCTTCATTTTTAGGAGATGTTTTCATCAAAACAAGATAATCACGACCACTAATGAGATGATGTGTAGGCGAAAATAGTTGTTTTCCACTTTCAGCATATAACATTTTCTTTAAATCTCGAATATTTCTGAAATTATATGGATAAAAAAGTTTGTGAAGCACAAAATCAATATCAGATACGTTTCTAAGAGGTTCAAGACGAATAATAGTTTGATATTCTCGTTCCTCAAAACATTGTTCTTTAATTTTTTGGATATTTTCTTCTATAAATCGTGATGATTGTGAAAGATAATGTTGCGTTTCTTTAAAATTTTCCAAAAAAGTGGGGTGAATTTCTTTCAGAACAGGAATAATTGTATGTCGAATCTTGTTTCTGACATATTTTTCAGTCTGATTGGAGCTATCTTCTCTCCAATGAATAGAATTTTGTTTTGCAAATTCTAAAATCTCTTCACGTGAAAAAAGAAGCATCGGACGAATAATTTTTCCATTTTTTTGCGGAATTCCTAATAGTCCATCAAGTCCGCTTCCTCTGGAAAGATTTATAATGAATGTTTCGAGATTATCATCAGCGTGATGCGCTGTAGCTATATAATCACACTGATTTTCAGAGGCTATTTCGTAAAACCAATCATATCGCAACCTTCGGGCAGATAGTTGCGTATTTAATTTACTTTCGGCAGAAAATTGTGACGTATCAAAACGCTTAACAATAGTTTTTACAGCTAAATTTTCGCCAAAATTTCTTACAAAAATCTCATCTTGGTCACTTTCTTCACCCCTTAACTGAAAATTACAATGTGCTAAAACAATATCATAATTTAACTGATAAAACAACGTTGCAAGTACCATACTATCCACTCCCCCACTGATAGCAACCAAAATTCTTTTGTCTTTAAGATTAAAATTCTGACAGATATGTTCTTCAAAACGTTCTTTCATCTGTTATCAACTTTAAAATTGAAATAGGTATTTATTTTTTAAATTCTGCTACAAAACTACTATCTGAACAGTATTTTGAAGGACTTGTTTTAATAAAACTTCCTTATTTTCCTGAATTTTTTGAACAGAAGCTTCATCAGCGTGACGAATTGTATACAAATCTACGTTTTCAAACACCGAAACTTTGAATTTTTCTTTCAATTTCTCCACCAAATCAGAAAGTGTATCGAATTTATTATCAACACAGACAGAAAAACTAATAGCTGAATTCTGAATCATACTAACTTTCATTTTAGCATCAGAAAGTAATTTGAAAATATAACTGATGTTATCTTCCACAATAAATGAAAAATCGAGCGACGAAAGTGAAATTACAACCTGTTCTTTCTTTAAAATGAAGCAAGGCACCTTAGGTTCAAGCTCTGCAACGTTGCAAACGGCAGTTCCCTGAGCTTGAGGGTTAATAAATGACTTTACAAACAACGGAATCTCTTTTTTTTGCAAAGGTTGCAATGTTTTGGGGTGAATTACAGAAGCTCCGTAAAAAGCAAGTTCAATGGCTTCTTTATATGGAATTTTATGCAATAATTCGGTTTTTTCGAAGTAACGAGGGTCTGCATTAAGTACACCAGGAACATCTTTCCAAATAGTTACACTTTCAGCATCTAAACAATAAGCAAAAATAGCTGCTGTATAATCCGAGCCTTCTCTTCCTAAGGTTGTAGTAAAAAAATTGGAATCACTCCCCAAAAAACCTTGCGTAATGTTCAAAAGTGATTTATTAACATTACTAACGATGTTCTTTTGTGTTTCTTCCCAATTAATTCCTGCATCGCGATAATTACTATCGGTTTTTATTAAGTTTCGCACATCGAGCCACGTATTTTTAACACCACAATCGTTCAAATACTGACTAACAATCGTAGTAGAGATTAATTCCCCAAAACTAACTACTTGATCATATACAAAACTATGTTTAGGAGATTTATTTCTTTCCAAAAAAGAAGTTAATTCGTTAAATAAGTTATCTATTTTTGAAAAAATCGAATGTTTTTCATCAGGGAACAATCCTTGAAGAATTTTATGATGGAATTCTTTAACAAAATCAATACTTTCTTTGATTTTTTCTTTTTCTTTGAAATAATTATGTACAACTACTTCCAAAGCATTTGTTGTTTTTCCCATTGCCGAAATTACAATCAACGTATTGGAATAACCAACCTTTTGCAATATGTTTGCTATATTTTTTACACCTTCAGCATCTTTTACAGATGCCCCACCAAACTTGAATATTTGCATAGAATGATTTTGTTTAAAATAAATGTTTTTATGAGATAATCAAGCTAATTTTATAGTGATTATAAACATTTTCAGTCAAGAAATACAATTTATGAATATGTAAAATCATTAAAAAGTCTTTCCTTAAAAGAAAATCAAAATCTTTTCATTTAAAAACTTGACATCTACAATCAAACAGAATGTTTCTTACTTCAGATTTTAGAAAATGCTTCGCAAAGTTAAATTTTCTTCAGTAAATCTCAAAAGAAAACAGAAATATGTTTTGTTTTACACAAAAAAAAGAATTTCCTATAAAAGAATCTAACAAATATAAAAAAATAACGTAGATTTGCCCTATAACCAGTTATATAGAATACAAATGAAAAAGAAAATTATTATTACTGCACTTTTATTAGGAGTAACTTCTATCATTTTAGGAGCATTCGGAGCACATTCACTAAAAAAGCATCTTTCACAAGAGGCTCTTGTTAGTTTTGAAGTGGGAGTTCGTTATCAGATGTACCACGCCTTGTTTTTGTTATTTTTAGCTTCAATTGAAGGAATATCAATCAAACTAAAGAAATCAGCTTTTATAGTAACAGTATTAGGAGTGTTATTTTTCTCTGGTTCTATCTACTTATTAGCTACAAAAAGCATCACTTTTATTGATATTTCATCATTTGCACTCATAACTCCTTTTGGAGGTTTGCTTTTGATGCTTGGTTGGATTCTTTTATTGATTGCTTTCATAAAGAAAAAATAAATGTAAAAAAACAAAAGCCATAGTAATTCTATGGCTTTATTTTTTATAATTCATCATTACTAATTTAATTAATAATGAAAATGTTTACTTTCTTCAATTAGTGGATGACGTTTCGCCAATAAAGGAGCTTTTGTCAAAGATGTAAATACCACGAAGATAAAAAACCCTAAAAAGAATAACACCGCCGAAATTTCGGTAATTCCTATGCTCCATTGGTCACCTACTGTTGCAGGCATAATCATAATATAGAAATCAATATAATGTCCTACCAATATTAAAACTCCTGCTGTAAACACCAACCAGCCAATTCGTTTATAATCTGTATTAATCAGTAACAACAAAGGCAACACAAAATTAAAAGCTAACATTCCGAAAAATATTTCTTTATAATCTCTAATACGAGCAACATAGTAAACCGTTTCTTCCGAAATATCCGAATACCAAATCAATAAAAATTGGGAAAACCATAAATATGTCCAGAAAATCGAAAGTCCAAACATAAATTTAGCCAAATCGTGCAAGTGACTGCTATTTACGTATTCTAAGTATCCTCTGCTTTTCAAATAAATCGTAATCATCGCAATTACAGTTATAGCTGACACAAAGAAACTTGCAAACACGTACCATCCAAACAACGTACTGAACCAGTGCGGATCAACACTCATAATCCAATCCCAAGACATCATTGACTCTGTTACCAAGAAGAATACTAAAAATCCTGCAGATAGTTTGAAATTCTTCACAAAATTCCTATCGTCAGTAGCTGTATCTTGCGCTATGGACAACTTTCTTGAAAAATGGCGATACAGCACCCAGCCTAACATATAAAATGCAGCACGTGCCAAAAAGAAAGGAACATTTAAGTATCCTTGTTTTCCTTGTAGTAGAGCATCGTGAGCCACAACACTTTCATCCATCCAAACAAAAAGATGATTCAGATGCATTCCTGAAAGTACTAACAAAGTAAAAACTATTAATACACCTGGGAATAAGTAAGCTGTAATTGCTTCCATAACACGGAAAAGAACTGGCGACCAACCCGCCTGAGCAGCTCTGTTTATAGCGTAAAAAGCCAACACTCCTAAAGAGATAAGCATAAAGAAAAGAGCAGCAACATATACTGCAGCCCAAGGCTTGTTGTGCAACATATGTAAAATATGTTCATCTTCGGCTGTATGTGGAACTGTCAAGAAACCTACTACAACTCCTATAATTCCTACAACCATAAGAATGATAGAGGTGATTTTTAATTTATTTGAAAATGTGTACATAATCTAATATCTTTCTTTTTAGGAAATTATTTTACTAACTCGTCACGTAATTTCTCAACATAAAGAGCTACCTGCCAACGTTCTTTCTCGTTGATTTGTGAAGCATAAGACCCCATTGCATTAAGCCCATAATAAATCACGTGATACGTACCCCCTTGTGTAATAACACGATTTTTATCTCCGTAACTTGGTACTCCTGCGAATTTTCCTCTTTCTACCAAAATACCTTTTCCGTTTCCTTCTGCTCCGTGGCAGACAGCACAATAAATATCATACAAAGCCTTACCCGCCTCTGTATTTGAAGTTATGTTAAGCGAATCGGCTAACAAAGGATTTTTTAACTCCTCCTTAGCAAGAAGCAAACCTGCTGATGTATCAGGATAATCATAAGGTTTCCAACCACGTTTAATACTTCCTTGTGCAGGTAGTTGGGCTTGCATACTATCCTTAAAAGCTACCGATTCCTGATATGTTTCATAACCAACACTTTCATACATATTGGGCATAAACTGATAGTTCGGCTCACGTTTGTTAAAGCAAGATACTAAAAGTAAAGATACACTGCTGAATAAAGCTATTTTCACTATATTTTTCATATCTCCTATTTTTCTGCTATTTTTATTTCAACAGCTCCTGTTTCTTTCAAAAGTGTTGTTACATCTCCTATACTATTTTCTGTCACAGCAACTTCCATCAAAAAATGGTTATCTGTAGTTCTTACGTCTGGATTTTCTGCTTCTTTAAATGGCCACAACTTACTTCTTAAATAGAAAGTAATTACCATTAAGTGAGCTGCAAAAAAGACAGTCATTTCAAACATCACAGGGACGAACGCTGGCATATTTTGCAAAAACGTCATACTTGGCTTACCCCCAATATCTTGCGGCCAATCCTCAATCATAATAAAATTAACCATCAAAGCTGCCACTGTTAGCCCTATACAGCCATAAATAAATGATGCAATAGCAATTCTGGTAGGCTTCAACCCCATAGCCTTATCCAAACCGTGAACAGGAAAAGGTGTGTAAATTTCTGCAATATGATGATTTTTAGCTCTAACTTTTTTCACGGCATCCATCAGGACATCATCATCATTGTATAATGCTTGTATTACTTTATTACTCATTGTGGTTGTGGTTAGAATTATTATCTCTTAATTTTTTATATTTCTCTCCCGATGATTTCAAGATTGATTTTACTTCTGCCTGTGCAATTACAGGGAACGTACGAGCATACAACAAGAACAACACAAAGAAGAAACCAATTGTACCAATGTAAATACCAATATCTACAAAAGTTGGTGAAAACATTGTCCAAGATGAAGGTAAGTAATCTCTGTGCAAAGAAGTTACAATAATTACAAAACGCTCAAACCACATTCCTACATTCACCACCAATGAAATGATGAAAGAGAACATTATACTTCTACGTGCCTTTTTTATCCACATAAATTGTGGTGAAAACACGTTACATGTCATCATCATCCAGTAAGCCCAAGCATACGGACCAGTAGCACGATTCAAGAACGCATATTGCTCATACTCAACCCCCGAGTACCACGCAACAAATAATTCTGTTATGTAAGCACAGCCAACTATCGAACCCGTGATCATAATCACAATGTTCATAAGCTCAATGTGTTGGATAGTTATATAATCCTCGAAATTACAAACCTTTCTCATAATGATAAGGAGCGTATTTACCATCGCAAACCCTGAAAAAATAGCCCCAGCAACAAAGTAAGGCGGGAAAATAGTAGTATGCCAACCTGGAATTACTGATGTAGCAAAGTCAAATGATACGATAGTGTGTACAGAAAGTACTAGTGGGGTAGCTAAACCTGCAAGTACCAACGATACTTCCTCAAAACGTTGCCAATCTTTAGCACGACCACTCCAACCAAAACTCACCAAACTGTATATTTTCTTTTGGAATGGCTTTACAGCACGGTCACGAAGCATCGCAAAATCAGGTAATAATCCTGTCCACCAGAATACCAGAGACACTGATAGATATGTTGAAATTGCAAATACGTCCCACAATAGCGGAGAGTTAAAGTTTACCCATAACGACCCAAACTGATTTGGAATAGGCATAACCCAATATCCCAACCAAGGACGCCCCATATGTATGATTGGAAACAAACCTGCTTGTACTACTGAGAAAATTGTCATAGCCTCAGCCGAACGGTTAATCGCCATTCTCCACTTTTGTCTGAATAAAAGTAGTACTGCAGAAATTAACGTCCCAGCGTGACCGATACCCACCCACCATACAAAGTTTGTGATATCCCAAGCCCAACCAACTGTTTTATTCAATCCCCAAGTACCAATACCTACTGATACTGTGTAAATCATACTGCCCAAGCCCCAAAGGAAAGCGACCAAAGAAATGGAAAAAACTATCCACCACATCTTATTTGCCTTACCTTCCACAGGACGAGCAATATCAACAGTTACATCGTGATAAGTTTTATCGCCCGTTACCAAGGGTTTTCGTATAGGTGCTTCGTAATGCGATGCCATACTTATTATTAAATATTTAAAAATTAAACTTTTTACTTGATTTTTTCAGAAAATATTATCCATTAGGCAAAAACAACTACTTTTCTTCCTTATTATCAACAAACTCAATTTGCTTATTAAGCCCATCGATTTTTCGTTGAACTTTTTCAATTTTTCGTTGAATCTTCTGCATTTTCTTATTACTTTTCGCCAAATTACGATTCGCTTTTTCTGCTCTTTTCAAAGCTCGACGAGCTTGTTTTGCATCTTTAGCTGATGACGAACCCGCCTCGGCAGATGTAAAATCAGATGTTTTCTTATCCGCTCTGCTATTAACTTTATCAACATCAGACTTCAAGCCCTCGTTTTCTATACGACTTTTCTCAAGTTCTATCTTTAGGCTATTTAGCTCTGTGTTAAGTTTTAATATCTCCTCTTTTGCTTTGAGACGTTTTAACTCAGGAGACTTAGTTCCTCCACAAGAAACCAATAAAAAAGATAAAACGTATATTAAAATGTATTTATTCATCAAAATTAAATTTCTGCTGTATTTCTTACTTTTACTTGATAAACCACATTAGGTCTTGTTCCAATATGTTCTAACAAATGATAAGCTCTGTCATCGGTAACCAATTTAGCTATTTCACTGTTTTTCTCATTAATGTCACCAAACACCATCGCTCCAGTTCCGCAAGCTGCCGAACAAGCACACGCGTTATTAAACTCCCCTTCACGAACTGCACGTCCCTCATTTTTAGCTTTAAGAATAACAGCTTGTGTTTGTTGGATACAGAACGAACATTTTTCCATTACCCCACGCGAACGAACCACAACATCAGGATTCAATACCATTCTTCCTAAATCGTTATTCATATGGAAGTCAAACTCATCATTGTTGTTGTACAAGAACCAGTTAAAACGACGAACCTTGTACGGACAGTTATTGGCACAATAACGAGTTCCTACACAACGATTGTAAGCCATATGATTTTGTCCTTGACGACCGTGAGATGTTGCAGCAACAGGGCAAACTGTCTCGCAAGGAGCGTGGTTACAATGTTGACACATCACTGGCTGAAAAGCAACCTGAGGATTTTCTGAAGCTATCTCCATCTCTCCATAGGTAGAAAGTGCAGCTCCCAACCCTTTAATGTTGTTTTTTGTGTTAAGGTCACCTGCAAAAGTTTCATCAGAAGAATAATATCGGTCAATTCGCAACCAATGCATATCTCTTGAACGTCTCACCTCTTCTTTACCTACTACAGGCACATTATTCTCCGCGTGACAAGCAATTACACAAGCTCCACAACCTGTACAAGCATTCAAATCTATTGAAAGATTGAAATGATGTCCTGACGAGCGATCAAAAGACTCCCAAAGGGATATACTTGAAGCCAGAACTTCTTTATGATCCAATGAAACTACTGGCTTTTTATTCCATTCCTCAGCTGGTTTAGTATTAAATTCCTCCAAAGTAGTTTCTTTGAGGATATCTCCACGTCCCATCAGAGTATTATGTAGCTGAATACAAGCAAATTCGTGCGTACCATCTACTTTTGTAATATCTTCAACTTTCTGTACGTTATTGAAGTTATGATAAAGCGGATAAGCATTCACGCCTACCTGCATTTCTTTCTTCATACCCTCTACTCTACCATAGCCAAAAGCTAACCCTAACGAACCTTTAGCTTGACCAGGCTGGATTAATACAGGAACTTTTAAACTAACTCCGTTTACAGTAATTTTAACGTAATCCCCGTCTAATGCACCCGTTGCTACGTGCCAGTTTTTAACACCCAATTGCTTAGCATCAGCTGCTGACATTGTTACGTAATTATCCCAAGTGGTTCTTGTTATTGGGTCTGGAAGTTCTTGTAACCAAGGATTGTTGGCTTGTTGTCCATCTCCTATTCCCACTTTTGTATATAAGGTAAGCTCAAACCCTTTGGATTCAGATTTGGCTAAGTTTGTAATTAATTCACTAACAGACACTTCATTTTTAGAAAGAGATTCTCCTTCAGCAGGAATTGCAAAAGACCCATCGTGTAAAGCCTGATTCCATTTTGCTGAACCCAAGATATTTGCTGTCCAGTATTCTTTTACGAAATCATAGTATGTTTTATCCGAACCTGACCATTTCAACAAAGCATCTTGTAACTGACGAGTGTCAAATAATGGACGAATTGTTGGCTGTGTCAGTGCATAATATCCTTTCTTCAACTCTACATCACCCCAAGATTCCAAGTAATGTGGAGTAGCAGCTATATAATTCGTTTTGATAGCGGTTTCATCAGCTTTCATTGAAAAAGAAACTGAAAATTCTACTTTTTCTAAAGCTTTTGCAAACTCAGAAGCATTAGGAAAAGTATATAACGGATTAATGTTATTGATAACTAACGCTCCTACATTTCCAGCATTCATATCAGAAACTAACTGCTTTAACTCTGCTAAGTTCCCTTTTCTTGTTAATATAGGAGACTGAGGATTAAAGGATTCACTTCCCAATTTCTCATTTATCTCCAAAACTAACAACTGTGCATCTTCATCTTGAATTCCAGTAACTACCACGGCTTTTGTCCCAGCCTTTTTAACCTGAAGTGCTGCTTTTTTAACTGCTTCTTCTACGTTCTCTGGCAGATTTCCTGCGACAGAAGTACCCATTAAGTACTCATAAAATTTAGCTAAAGCTACCTTTTGTTGCGATGGTGTAACAGGGACACGTTTGTCGGCATTAGCACCCGATAACGTCATATTTGCTTCAAACTGAATATGTCGTGACATTTTTCCTTTCGCAGGAATACGTCCTTTAGCATATCCACTTTCGAAACCTCCTCCTTGCCAATCAGCAATAAAATCTGCCCCAAATGAAACAATTACATCAGCTTTAGCAAAATCATAATCGGCCATTGCACGAATATTGTACTTTTTCGCAAAAGCATTTAGTGTGGCTTCCTCTGAGATGGCATCATATTCAACTAATTTTAATGTTGGATATTTTTCTTTAAGATTTTCTATCAGTTTATATGTGGAAGGACTCGCCAAAGTATGGCTCAGAACAACAACTTGTTTTCCATTCTGTGTAGCTTTTTCGAAAGCTTTTATTGCTTCAGCATCTAAATTTGACCAAGAGATAGAATTTCCTCCCTTAGCAATAGGATTTTTAACTCGTAAATTATCATACAAGCTTAAAACAGAAGCCATTACCCTTGCATTGGCATCACAATGTGATTTTGCCTCACGATTATGTTCAATCAGAATAGGACGTCCTTCACGGGTTTTAACTAAAATACTTGCAAAATCAAACCCATCAGCTATGGTAGTTGCATAATAATCAGCTACTCCCGGACGAATTTGCTCAGGTAGAACCACATAAGGAACTGCCTTATGTACAGGTCCCTCACAAGCAGCTAAGGTAGCAGCAGCTGTAGTAAAACCTACATATTTTAAGAAATCACGACGCGAAGTTGATGACGACTCCAAAATTGCCTTATCACCTAAAAACTCATCAACAGGAATTTCTTCCACAAACTCATTCTGTTTCAGTGTATCTAAGACTGAATTTTCACTAAGTTCTTCTACACTTTTCCAGTACTTTTTGTTTGATGCCATAGTTATAATCTGAAATTTAACTCTTTAATAATAATTGAATTAGTAGTGACACTTACCACACTCTAAACCTCCTAACTGAGCGATAGTAAGTTTCTCTACATTAAGTTTTTTAGCAAGTTCAGCGTGAACTTCCTTATAATTCTGGTAATATCCATTTTCGGTATTAACCTCTGTTTTTCTGTGACAATCCACACACCAGCCCATTGTTAATGGAGCGTGTTGATGAACGATTTCCATTTCTTCCACCTTTCCGTGACAAGTTTGGCATTCAAGTCCCGCTACGTTAACGTGTTGTGAGTGATTGAAATACGCAAAATCAGGCAAATTGTGAATTCGAACCCAACGAACTGGTTTAGTTTTTCCTGTATAAGTAAATGTTTTCTCGTCCCACCCCACAGCTTCATACAACTTTTTAATTTCATTGGTATAAAATTCACGTGTATAGCCATTTGCTAAATCTTCAGCTCCTTTATATTCTGATATTGTTTCGTGACAATTCATACAAACATTTAACGAAGGAATACCTGCTGTTTTTGATACACGTGCAGCAGAGTGGCAGAACTTACAATCAATTTGATTATCACCAGCGTGAATCTTGTGTGAATAGTGTATTGGCTGAATTGGCTCATATCCTTGATTTACATCAATTTGCATTAAATAACCAAAGATAGCATACGTTGAACCAAACAAAAGCACCAACACAGTCATTACAACCAAAAATGGATTATCTGCGAATGCTTTTGAAAGAAGCCCTTCTTTACGTTTTGCAAACTCTTCAGCTGAAATGTCCCCATTCGCAATAATTCTTGATGCATTCCCCAGAACAAACAAAATCACGAACAATGCTATTAAAAGCACTGTTATTCCTATAATAGCAGTAACATATGTAACCGATTTTTCTTTCGCTACTTCAGGATTCTCAACAACAACTTGCGGAACTTCCTCTTCAACAACTTCCTGCACTGCAGGAGGATTTGCTGTGTAAGCTAAAATATCCTCTATA
Source organism: Capnocytophaga cynodegmi (assembly GCF_002302475.1). Classification (NCBI taxonomy): domain Bacteria; kingdom Pseudomonadati; phylum Bacteroidota; class Flavobacteriia; order Flavobacteriales; family Flavobacteriaceae; genus Capnocytophaga; species Capnocytophaga cynodegmi. Next base: position 1,642,642 of record NZ_CP022378.1, on the reverse strand, counting down.
TCCTGATGTGAAAGAATTCCTTCATAAGGAGCCATCGGAACTTGATTAAATTCCTCGAATATAGCTTTTGCGTCAGCGTCACCTGAAGCGATTAACGCCGCACTATTGTTAATCCATTTATGAAGCCACTCATTAGTTCTTCTATCTGTTACACCTCCTAAAGCAGGACCAATTGTGCGTTTATCCAACTGGTGACAAGCCATACAGTTGGTTTTAAATAAGGTTTCTCCTTTTACAGGATCACCCTGAACCACACCTTCCTGAGCTAAAACTGAAGTTGAAAATAACAACATCAGTAAAAAGCTAAAAATACTGATATTCAAAAATTTATGGTTTTTAACCTTTTTCATATTAAAATATGTTATCTACTATTTCCTAATTGAACGCTCTGATAAACTGATTTATTCAAGTGACAAAAATAGAACATCTTAGGAATATACAAAAAAACTTATTTCTTTTAAAGTTAATTTATATAAGTTCTAAATAAAAGACATTTTACAGTACTCACAAAGTTAATTTCAATGATTTTCAGTCAATTTACAATTTTTCTATAAAAAGAAAAAATTAGACTTAACAAATTTATCAACTTTTGATTTTTTTAACACTTTTATTTTCTTTGAATTTCGTTGTCAAAACTTCCTAACGAATTTTCTTGAGTTCCTCAATTACTTCTTCTGGATTTACACGTACTTTATAATCAGGATTTACAAAAGCATAACGTATATTCCCTTTTTTATCAATTATATAAGTAGCAGGAACAGGTAATTCAGAAGAATTGGTTCCATTTCGGCTGCTCAACTGTAAGGCTTGTTCGTAACGCTTTGCCGTTGTATCATCTAACTTAAAAACAACACCATACTTTCGAGCAATCTGATTATTAATATCAGTAAGTACTTCAAATTCAAGATTATTTTTTTCTTGAGTGGATAGACTATGATCTGGCAATTCAGGCGTAAGAGCTACCAAACTAGTATTCAACGACTTAAACTCTGGTAATTTCTCTTGTAACTGACTTAGAGCAACATTACAATAGGGACACCAACCACCTCTATACCAAGTTATTACTACATTTCCTTTCTCAAGAAGCGAATACAACGTAACCTCCTCTCCTTTAGCATTTTTCAAAGTAAAATCAATAGCTTTATCTCCTACCTTCAATGCTTTTGAAATATCCTGTGAATATAGAGACACAGACACCAAAAAAAGAATTCCTAAAAATATTTTCTTTACATTCATCATATTAAATATTTAAAAATTAATTATTATACTTGCAAAACTCCCAAGTTAAATGATTTTTCGATAGGAGCGTGATTGGCAGCCTCAATACCGATTGAAATCCATTTGCGGGTTTCGAGCGGGTCGATAATAGCATCTGTCCATAGTCGGGCGGCAGCATAGTATGGTGAAATCTGCTCATCATATTTTGATTTTATCTTATCGTACAACGCCTGTTCTTGCTCCTTACTAATTTCCTGACCTTTGCTTTTGAGTGAAGCAGTTTCAATTTGCAACAAAACTTTGGCAGCTTGATTTCCTCCCATCACAGCAATATTTCCACTATGCCACGAAACGATTAAACGCGGGTCGTATGCCTTTCCACACATCGCATAATTTCCTGCACCATAGGAATTTCCAACAACAATCGTGAATTTAGGCACCACTGAATTTGCCACTGCATTTACCATTTTCGCTCCATCTTTAATGATACCGCCGTGTTCAGATTTCGAACCCACCATAAAGCCCGTAACATCTTGCAGAAACACCAAAGGAATTTTCTTTTGATTGCAATTGGCTATAAATCGGGTGGCTTTATCGGCACTATCAGAATAAATTACTCCACCGAATTGCATTTCACCCTTTTTGGTTTTCACCACTTTACGCTGATTAGCAACAATTCCCACTGCCCAGCCATCAATTCGAGCGTATCCTGTGATGAGTGTTTGTCCGTAACCTGCTTTGTATTCATCAAATTCGGAATTATCTACCAGACGAAGAATAATTTCCATCATATCAAACTGTTCTGCCCGTGATTTAGGCAAAATACCATAAATTTCCTGAGGATTTTTCAGTGGTTTTTGAGCTTCAACACGATTAAAACCTGCTTTTTCATAAGCCCCGATTTTTGCCATCGTCCGTTTGATTCTATCCAACGCATCTTTGTCATCTTTGGCTTTAAAATCGGTCACTCCACTGATTTCACAATGTGTAGTGGCTCCACCAAGCGTTTCATTATCAATATCTTCCCCAATAGCTGCCTTTACCAAATAACTTCCTGCCAGAAAGATACTTCCTGTTTTATCCACAATTAGGGCTTCATCGCTCATAATGGGCAAATACGCTCCGCCAGCAACGCAACTTCCCATAACGGCTGCAATTTGTGTGATACCCATACTGCTCATTATCGCATTGTTACGAAAAATTCGTCCGAAATGTTCTTTGTCGGGGAAAATTTCGTCCTGCATTGGCAAATACACCCCAGCACTATCCACCAAGTAGATGATTGGTAAACGATTTTCGATGGCAATTTCTTGAGCACGAAGATTTTTCTTGCCCGTGATAGGAAACCAAGCTCCTGCCTTTACAGTAGCATCATTCGCTACCACAACACATTGTTTTCCTGACACATAGCCAATTACAACCACCACCCCAGCCGATGGGCAACCACCGTGTTCGGGATACATTCCTTCTCCTGCAAAAGCCCCTATCTCGATATGTTCTTTATCCTTATCTAACAGATATTCAATGCGTTCACGAGCGGATAACTTCCCTTGATGGTGTAATTTTTCAAGGCGTTTTTTACCACCGCCCTCTTTTACTTTAGCTAACCTTCTACGTAATTCACTTATTTCAAGCTTATTAAAATCTTCATTGATGTTAAATTGAACATCCATATTTTTACACTTTTTTAGGGGCGAAAATACAAAGAAAGATTTAAAATTAAGAGAAAAATAGAGACAAAATAGTGCAGAACCATAGAGTATTAAATCACATCTTGGTAGTCATCTAAATTATTGAAACTCATTTTATGAAATAGTATATGTCGTACATTTTGTTTTATTAAATAGTTTTACATATTTTTGCCCCAAGATCTAAACTAAATAGCAAATGAAAAAAAGAATTATTACTTCACTTTTATTTTTAGGAATCATCCCTATTATTGTTTTTGGAGGGAGTTCTTGTACTTTTGAGGACATCTTGGATCATTCTTCAGAAAAACGTAAAGAATTAGATAAGAACAATGAAAAATATGATTTTATAATTACCACTCAAAATGTAAAAGGAGATTTTAGAACGTTTTTTCAGAGCATTGTGGATAAACACTCAAACATTCTGATTAAGGACGGCACATATGACATTGAATTAATCAGTGAATATAGAGCTATAAAACCTAAAAATGGATGCACAATAACTTTTGAATCTAACGCAAAAATAAAAGTAAAACCAAACGGACTAGATATATATTCCGTGATAGATTTGAAATCAAAAAACAATGTTACCATTGTAAATCCAAATATCGAAGGAGACAAATATACCCATTTGGGAACCACTGGAGAATGGGGAAACGGAATAAATATAACTGATTGCAGCGATATTAAGATAGTAAACGCTCGTATCTCAAAAATGTGGGGAGATGGACTTTATATCAATAACGCTAAAAATGTAAAAATTCACAATCCTGTATTAGATGACAATAGACGTCAAGGTATTTCAATAATTTCTTGTGAAAACGTAGAAATACACTCACCTATAATATCTAATACATCTGGAACTTATCCTGCTTTTGGTATTGTTGTTGAACCAAACCAAAATGGGGAACATGTTAAAAATCTAAAAATCTACAATGCTATTTTTAGGAATAATGGTAAATTAAATGATGGAGGGAAATTTGAAGGAGATTTTGCTGGTTTTTGTTTATCCCCCCATCAAATAAGCAAAAAAAAGCCTACAAACCAAAAAGAATTTATTCCTACTACTTTTGACATAGAATTAATAAGCCCTATCTTCGAAGGGGATCAGTTACTTATTTCTGCCTCATCAGATCTTGTAAAAGGAAAACTAACTGTAAAAAACCCTGAATTTCGTGAATCCTATATATCAGCAGTATACATACTAAATCATCAATCTAATAATTTTGAAACAGAAATTGCAAATCCTTTATTTTATAATTGTGTAAAAAAAACGAATTTACTCTCTTCATATTTTATACCTATGCTTTTTAATTGTAATAAACAAGGCGTAAAAACTACAGGAAATAAAAATATTTCTATTAGAAATCCTCGTTTTATTGCTGACAAAAATGCAACTTTCAACAAAAATGCCATTCGCAATATCACTCCTAGCTCTTTCAGTGAAGACTTAAAAGATGTTAGAATTGAAAATTTAATCATAGATGGATATAGCATTCCTTTTTATAATCACAGCGGAATCTCTGACCCCAATTTATCCAATTTTTCAAACTTACATAGTAAATTCATCTTAACTATTAACACTGAAAAAAGCAAATTACCTAGTTTTGGCTTTTCGAGATGGAGTGATTTTGAAGTAGTTAAAAACCTAGATAAAACAATCGTAAACATTAACGAAAACACAATAGAAGCTCCTATTATATACTTAAATGACAACATCCCCATTTCTGGATTCGAACTATACTACGCTAACAATTCAACTAACAAAGTCCCTCTAAATTTAAACTTTGGAACGAAATCCACACTCACAAAAAAAACTATTCAAAGAGAAAAACAAAAACAACGATTATCAAGTAGCATTACAATTCCTCATGGTTCACACGTTACACTCATAAAAAAAGGAACTAATTTATGGGAAGTTGTAAACAAAAAATCATCGAGTAACATCCAATACTGATCAAGTAATTTAACAGACCTTATTGACAAGGTCTGTTTCTTTTTAGACCTTAAAAACTTCTTAAAAAAGACACAAAAACAAGTATTATCAAAATGTTAAATACTTTTCGATTTTAAAAAAACCTCGTATCTTTGCACGAAGCTTTAGAAAACGTAAAAATATAATTATAAAAACTATGCCTTTCAAAAAATTAATAGAAAAAAGAATTTTAGTTACTGGTGGAGCTGGCTTCATTGGGTCTAATCTTTCTGAAAAACTCTTGGAATTAGGTGCTATAGTAACTGTTTTAGACAACTTTGCTACAGGTCACAGACACAACATTGAACCATTTCTATCAAATAAAAACTTCACTTTAATTGAAGGTGACATTCGTGATTTAGAAACTTGCAGAAAAGCCTGTGAAGGACAAGAATTCGTATTGCATCAGGCAGCCTTAGGTTCAGTACCTCGTTCTATCAACGACCCTATTACAAGTAATGACGTAAATGTGGGAGGCTTTCTTAATATGCTTGTGGCAGCAAGAGATGCTGGAGTAAAACGTTTAGTTTACGCAGCAAGTTCCTCGACTTACGGAGATTCTAAATCATTACCTAAAGTAGAGGATGTAATTGGCAAACCACTTTCTCCTTACGCCATCACTAAATATGTGAATGAGCTATACGCTGATGTGTTCAAGCGTACTTATAATTTTGACACAATTGGACTTAGATATTTTAATGTTTTTGGAAGAAGACAAGACCCGAATGGAGCTTATGCCGCAGTAATTCCAAAGTTCGTCATTCAGTTAATGAATCACCAATCGCCAACAATTAACGGAGATGGAACCTATTCCCGTGATTTTACATACATAGATAACGTGATTCAGATGAATCTTCTAGCAATGGTTTCAGAAAACAATGACACTGTAAATCAAGTATATAACACAGCAGTAGGAGATAGAACTACCATTAAGGATATGGCTGAATTATTGAGAACATTTCTTGCTAAGTATGATCCGAAAATTGCAGAAGTAGAAATTCTAAATGGTCCAAATAGGTTAGGTGACGTACCTCACTCATTGGCTTCTATAGAAAAGGCACAAAAAAACTTAGGATATCAACCAACTCATAAGTTCGCTGAGGGACTAAAAGAAGCGGTAGATTGGTATTGGAAAAATTTAAAATAATTCAAATAAAGAAACTTAAAATTCATTAATAAAAAGTAAGAAAATGAAACACAAAATAGCTGTTATCGGTTTAGGTTATGTTGGATTGCCTTTGGCAAGGCTTTTTGCTACAAAATATCCAGTAGTTGGTTTTGACATCAATAAAGAAAGAGTTGAAAAACTTAACGGAGGACACGATGATACTTTGGAAGTTTCTGATGAGTTGCTTCAATCTGCATTGGTAAAAGAGAACCCTTTCAACAGTAATACCAATGGACTTCTATGTTCTGCCGAGTTACACGACATCAAAGACGCAAATATTTACATAATCACAGTTCCTACACCTGTTGACAAAAATAATCGACCTGTTTTAACTCCACTAGTAAAAGCGAGTGAAACAGTAGGAAAAGTTCTGAAAAAAGGAGACATTGTAGTATATGAATCAACTGTATACCCAGGAGCTACCGAAGAAGATTGTATCCCAGTTGTAGAAAAAACTTCAGGAATGAAATTCAATGTAGATTTCTTCGCGGGTTATTCTCCTGAGAGAATCAACCCAGGAGATAAAGAGCATACAGTAGAAAAGATTTTGAAGGTAACCTCGGGTTCTACTCCAGAAATAGGGAGAATCGTGGACGATATTTACAAGTCTGTAATCACTGCTGGAACGCACCTAGCTCCTACTATCAAGGTTGCTGAAGCGGCTAAAGTGATTGAAAATTCACAACGTGATATCAATATTGCTTTTGTTAATGAATTGGCTAAAATATTCAACTTAATGGATATTGACACACACGCTGTTTTAGCTGCTGCTGGTACGAAGTGGAACTTTTTACCTTTCAAACCAGGATTAGTTGGTGGACATTGCATTGGAGTTGACCCTTATTATTTGGCACAAAAAGCTCAAGAGTATGGCTACCATCCAGAAATTATTCTAGCAGGAAGAAGGTTGAATGACTCAATGGGGAAATATGTTGCTGAAGAGGTTGTGAAAACTATGATTAAAAAGAACATCAACGTAAATGGTGCCGAAGTACTAATGTTGGGAGTTACTTTTAAGGAAAATTGTCCTGATGTTAGAAATACTAAAATTGTGGATGTAGTTGCCGCTTTGGAGGATTTTGGTGTAAAAGTGACTATTTTTGACCCTTGGGCGAATCCTGAAGAAGTTAAACACGAATATGGCGTTGAAAGCTCACAAAAACTATCTTCTAAAAAGTTTGATGCCATTGTATTAGGTGTGGCTCACAAGGAATTTAAAGAAGTAAACGTCGACTCTTTGAAAAAAGAGAATGCTATCGTTTACGATGTAAAAGGAATCTTAAAAGATTGTGATAAAAAGTTGTAATAAACTTTCTATTTTAAAAAAGTTAGTATAAGAAATGCCAAAAAACAAATCTTTTATACACCTATTTTGGAGTTTTGCTGACAATACTTCTCAACAAATTCTCAATTTCATTGTAGGAATTATCTTAGCTAGTTTGCTTTTACCCGAAGAGTTCGGTTTGGTAGGAATAATAAATGTATTTATAGCTTTATCAAACGTATTTGTAGATGGAGGATTTAGTGCTGCATTAATTAACAAAAGGAGGGTCTCTCAAATAGATTATAATACTGTTTTTTTGACCAACATTGGCATTTCTGTGCTTTTATATGCCATATTATTTTTATCATCGGAATGGATTGCTTTTCAATTTAATCTCGTTGAACTTAAAAATTTGCTACGTTTAGCAGGGCTTAATATCATTTTAATATCATTGGAATTAATCCATCGAACTATCTTCATTAAACACCTAAATTTTCGTATTATTACTATTATATCTTTCATTTCTGTTTCTGTTAGTGCAGGTTGTGCAATTATAATGGCATATAGAGGTTATGGTGTATATAGTCTTATATATAGAATTTTGATAGGAGAAGTTATTGCAGTTGTATTGTTTTGGGCGTTTAACAAATGGAGACCTTCTTTATCTTTTTCTTTAAAATCTTTAAAAGAGATGTCTAAGTATGGTATAAATTTACTACTCTCGAACTTACTAAATTCACTACAGTTAAACATATATTACATCTTGATTGGAAAGTTCTATAATGCCTCACAACTAGGATATTACACAAGAGCCACCATTTTTCGGGACTTGCTTTCCACAAACGTTTCCAGCATTGTCAAAAAAGTGAGTTTTTCTACTTTGTCAAAAATAAATGACAAAAAAATACAGTTAGAAAAATTCTTATTTTTTAGAAGAGTCGCATTCTTAACTACTTGTTTAGCTTGTCTCACGTTACTTCTCTGTTCTAAAGAAGTGATCCTTATAATATTGAGTGAGAAATGGCTTCTAAGTGCAGACATATTGTCTATAATTTCCATCTCAGGGGTTTTCATTGTACTGTATAATTTAACCCTTGACTACATAGCAGTATTAGGAAAAACTAAACTTTATCTAGACATAGAATTAGCTACAAAAATATTAATTATTCCTATAATATTGATTGGTGTTTTTTATGATTTTTATTTTTTTATATATTCTATTGTTGTACATAATTTGATTATCCTTGTGATTGTAGGAATAGAATTAAATAGATTGATATCAGGCACATTGAAATCTTTATTGTCTTTAATGAGTCGATATTTATTAATGATAGCTCCAATACTAACAATAAACATACTAGATAAGAATATAATTATTTTAAATAATATATACTTAAGTTTTATCATAAAGTTCTTAGTTGCTGTTTTAGTCTTCCTACTTTTTAATATAACAGATGTAAAAAAAACAATAAAATTCAAAAATCATGTTTGATAACCAAGGATATATATCGGAAACGTTATTCAGCACTTTACACATATCAATTTATTCAGCGATGGTCTTCGTTGCACTACTTTCTTCTATATCCATTGATATGAACAATAAGTTACTGCCAAATAAATTGAGTAATCCTTTCATCATTTTTTTTTCAATTCTATTTATAGGGATAGTTGGGTTTCGTGAATATAATGTTGGCACAGATACAGAAGTTTACTATAACCAATGGCTGAGTAGTGCCCCTCCTGTTGAGTCTTCAGAGATTATATTTGATACTTTGATGAGTACTCTAAAAAAAGCGTCTTTGTCATTCACTAGTTTTCTTTTACTTGTCGCTTTTCTATTCTATTTTTTTATGGCAAGGTCTTTAAGCAAATTATCTCATTCCCAAAAAGCAAATGCCTTCCTTGTAGTTTTTTGTTTATTTTCATTGTTTTTTACATCTACAATGTCGATAAATATTATGAGGCAGGGTCTCTCGTTATCTTTTCTATTGTACTCTTATAGTTTATGGGCAACAAATAGTAAAAGTAAGTTTATCTTATATTTTGCTATATGTCTTTCCATACTTACTCATACCACATCTATTATTCCTTTAATAATTTTCATTTTCATCAATATTTTTTGTAAAAAGACATCTCTGAAATATTTCAACATTTTGTATTTGATTGGAATCATCTTAGCTGCAGCAAATATTGGGTTATTGAATATTGCTCCTTTTATAGCCGATATTCTGGGAGAATCCTCTAAAAGAATAGGCTATCTACAAGGGAGTAACGAACTTTATTCTGTGGGGTTCAAGCCCCAATTCGTAGCTTTTAACACTGTTTTTTTAATATTATCATTATATTCAAACCGTTTCAGATTAAGTGTTCAAAATAATTATAAAGAAAAATATGAAATCTTGTTGAAATACTTCATAACAAGTAGTATTCTCTTTTTTATGACTTTTCAAATTCCTTATTCCGATAGATGGGGGCTTTTTTCTTGGATTACAATCCCTTTATTGATGATTCCTTTTTTTAGTGATATAAAAAATAAAAAACAATACCGTTCTATTATTGTTCTATTTTTCGCTAGTATTTATATTTTTTTCCAAATAACCTCATCTTAAATATCTTATTAGATGTAAAAAAACAATTTCTTTTTGTACAATGCAAAACGCAATGATACTGATATATACCAAGAAGAAATACGCTTTTTTTCCTAAAAGAAAAAAGGAAACCAAACTAGAAAACTTTGTAATTATACCATTCTATAGGAATAAAATTTATACCCGTATATGTATATAAATTATTTTCGGTAAATATTTCTAAACATAAAATTGTGTTTGACTATTAACTAAAAATGAATTAAAAAAAATAAACTTTTTCAGGAAATTATTAAATTTAAAAACATCTCATCTTTTTAAGATTAAACCTGAAATTTCTGTAACAGATTATTCAAGTTTTGGTAGTTAAACCTCATTAGATTATGATACATTATATGATAAAAACTAAATAATTAAAACACTAATGAACAACAAACTTATACGTATAACGACTGTCCCTATATCTTTAAAAATACTTTTAAAAGGGCAACATCAGTTTATGTCAAAGCAGGGTTTTGAAGTCATTGGAGTATCAAGTAAAGGACAAGAACTTCAAGATGTACAAAATGAAGAACATATTAAAACCATAGAATTGGAAATGACCCGTAGCATTTCTCCTATTCAAGATTTGATATCCCTGTACAATTTTTATTCCATTTGTAAAAAAGAAAAACCCTTGATTGTACATTCCCACACTCCAAAAGCTGGTATTGTAGGCATGTTAGGAGCTAAGTTGGCTAAAGTTCCTATTCGCTTACATACAGTGGCAGGACTACCATTGATGGAAACTGCTGGTCTAAAACGAAAGATATTAGATTTTGTAGAAAAACTAACCTACAAATGTTCCACTAAAATTTATCCAAACTCAAAGGGTCTATATGATTTCATTTTAGAAAATAAATATACTACAAAGGAGAAATTAAAAGTAATAGCTAATGGTTCATCAAATGGAATCAATAGTTCTTTCTTCTCTCCCTCTCAAGTTTCAGAAGAACAAAAAACAGAATTAAAACAACAATTGGGAATCAAACCAAACGACTTTGTTTTTATCTTTGTTGGAAGACTCGTTGGCGATAAAGGAATAAATGAACTAATTGATGCTTTTTCCTACCTGAATATTCACAACACAAAACTTTTGTTAGTTGGCACTATAGAAAGAGAATTAGACCCTCTAAAAGAGAAAACCATAAAAGAAATTGAAACAAATCCCTCTATCATATCAGTAGGATTTCAAAAAGATGTCCGTCCCTACTTTGCCATATCTAACGCCTTGGTATTTCCAAGTTATAGAGAAGGCTTCCCAAATGTAGTAATGCAAGCAGGTGCAATGGAACTACCTTGTATAGTTTCTAACATCAATGGGTGTAATGAAATAATCATTGAGGGAAAAAATGGAATGATTGTTCCTGTTAAAAATATTGAACAACTACGAGAAAAAATGTCTATCTTATCACAGAATAAAAACTTGTATGAACAGTTACGACTTAATAGCAGAAAAACAATCATAGAGCGTTATGAACAAACTGTAATCTGGCAAGAAATTTTAAATGAATATAACCAATTAATGAAAACCATATTGTAAATCCTTTATCTTAAAACCAAACATATTTTTACACTCTCATATGAACACAAAACTCATCCGTTTATCAACTGTACCAGGTTCATTAAAAACACTTTTAAAGGGACAACTCCGCTTTATATCAGAAAAAGGCTTCGAAGTTATTGGTGTGTCATCAGAAGGAGAAGCCTTACAAGAAGTTGCACTTAATGAAGGTGTAAAAGTCATTCCTATACACATAGCAAGAAGGATAGCACTCATTCAAGATCTAAAGTCTTTGTTGCACCTTTGGATTTTATTTAAGAAAGAAAAACCTATAATCGTTCATTCCATTACTCCAAAAGCTGGTTTGCTATCTATGTTAGCTGCAAAAATGGCTGGTGTACCTATTCGAATACATACTTTTACAGGACTCATTTTTCCAAATAAGACAGGTTTAATGCAAAAAATTTTAATCCTGATGGACCAACTATTATGCTGGGCAGCAACTAATATCTATCCCGAAGGAAATGGAGTAAAACAAGATTTGATTAACTATAAAATCACATCAAAACCGTTGAAAGTCATCGCTAATGGAAATGTTAATGGCATTGACTTAGAGTATTTCTCTCCCTCTCAAGTTTCAGAAGAACAAAAAACAGAATTAAAACAACAATTAGGAATCAAACCAAATGACTTTGTTTTTATCTTTGTTGGAAGACTCGTTGGCGATAAAGGAATAAATGAACTAATTGAAGCATTTTCTTCCCTGAAAATTAGTGATGTGAAGTTATTATTAGTTGGTCCTATGGAAAAAGAATTAGACCCTCTGAAAGAAAAAACTATAAAAGAAATTGAAACCAATCCCTCTATCATATCAGTAGGATTTCAAAAAGATGTTCGCCCATACTTTGCCATATCTAACGCCTTAGCATTTCCAAGTTACAGAGAAGGCTTCCCAAATGCAGTAATACAAGCAGGTGCAATGGAATTGCCTTCCATAGTTTCTAACATCAACGGGTGTAATGAAATAATCATTGATGGAGAAAACGGCATGATAATACCTCCTAAACAAGTTGATGACTTGCAAAAGGGAATGAAACAACTATTTGAGAATAAAAATTTGTACATTCAATTAAAACAAAACGCCAGAAGAATGATTGTAGAACGTTATGAGCAGTCTAGCGTTTGGGAAGCCACTTTACGGGAATATAATAATCATTTACTTCATTTAACACATAAAAACCCTAAAACCTTACAAAAATCAACATCAATCAAGAGTTTTTAGCTCCCCAAGAAGTTTATAAACAAAATCAGTAAATAATTATGGTAACAATTGCTATTCCTTTCTATAATGCAGAACAGTTTTTAAGTCTAGCTATTGACTCTGTTATTGCACAAACCTACTCTAATTGGCAACTCCTGCTAATAGATGACGGCTCTAAGGATAATTCATTAAAAATAGCACAGAAGTATGCACAAGAGGATAATCGAATTAGAGTTTTTTCTGATGGAGAAAATAAAAACTTAGGTTTTCGACTTAATCAAATACCTTCCTTAGTAAATACAAAGTATTTAGCGAGAATGGACGCAGACGACATTATGCACCCTAAACGAATACAGAGACAAATAGAGATACTAGAAAAATACACTGATATTGATGTATTAGGAACTAATGCCTACACAATAGATAAAGATAACATAGTCATTGGATTAAGACACAAAGTAATCAACTCAAAACAATTACAGCGAGTTAAGGGATTTATTCACCCAACCATTATGGCAAAAACAGAATGGTTTAAAAACAATCCTTATGATATAGATGCTGTTAGAATGGAAGATGCTGAATTATGGTATAGGACATACAAGAAATATAAGTTCGTCAGCCTTTCTGAACCTCTATTTTTCTATAGAGAAATCGGCAATAATTACTACAAGAAATATTTTCTAGCCAACACAAGTAAGCAATATATTTTAAAGAAATACCCTAATAATTCTTTTTGGAAAAAATATTTTTTTTACACCACAATTAAAGGTATTATCTATAGATGCTTCAATCTCTTAAGAATAGAACAAATTTTAGTAAACAGAAGAAATGAAATTTTATTCAAAGAAAAAAAACACTTAGAAAAATATTTATAGTTTTTATTTATGCAACTTTCCATTATAATACCTATATATAATACTGAAAAATATCTTGAAAGGTGCGTAACAAGCCTTTTTGATCAAAATCTTATTTTAGAAGAGTTTGAAGTCATCCTTGTTAATGACGGATCAACTGATAGTAGCTTATTAATTTGCAATCAACTAGCAAAAAGACACCAAAATATTAAGGTTTACAACCAAGAAAATCAAGGTCAAAGTGTTGCCCGAAATGTAGGATTAAAACACGCAGTTGGCAAATACGTATACTTTATAGATTCTGACGACTATCTGAACTCAGGATATTTAGGGAGTCTATTAAAAATTATGGAGAAAGAAGATTTAGATTTTCTAGGGTTCAAGGCTTATCATACTTCAAAAACATATTCTCACTCTACTATAGTAGAAAGTTTAGAAATTGAAAATCAAGGCAATGGACTGAATATCATTGAGAGTCACAATTATTATAACGGATCGTGTTGGTTCATTTTTGAAAAAGCCATCGCTAGAAATCTCTTTTTTGAAGAAGGGCGAGTGTGTGAAGATGTCATCTTTACAACAGAATTACTATTAAAAGTAAAGAAAGGAAGAGTTTATAAAAATCGTATTTATGGGTATTTTACAAACAATGATTCGACAATTAAAACTAAGAATCCTGAACGTTTAAGAAAGATAAACAACGATATGTTTTATGCCTCTGAACGGCTCGGTAAAATTATATGCAAAGCTAACCTTGAAAAAAATCCAAAAGCCTTTTCGCGTTTGAAAGCACGGCAAGAATCATATGTTTACTTTGCTATTGTTCGATTTATCAGAAGTAAGAGAAAATACTCTGAATTAGCTACTATTTTACTTAACTTAGAAAAGGGCAGAGTTCCAGCATATCCCATTCATAATTTCAAAGGATATAACAAAAGAGATAAATTATTGATAAAATGTTTCAATAATAGATTTCTTTTGCAAACCATTATTAACATTAATCACATTTTAGGACTTATTAAATAAAAAAATTCCAACTGTTACTTTTATATTCACAATGAACAATATTCTAATTACCTCTGCTGGACAACGAGTTTCTTTAGTGAAAACTTTCCAAAAAGAGATAAAAAAACTAAATCCGAAAAACAACGTATATACGGTTGATTTGAATCCCGTATTGGCTCCCGCGTGTATTATCTCCGATGGATATAAACAGGTTGAAAAAGTTACTGACGACCGATACATTGATAATTTACTAAAATCTGCTTGGAATGGAATATCAAAATAATTATCCCCACCATTGACACGGAACTTTACATCTTGTCAAAAAACAAGGAATTATTTATAAATCACAGAATTACACCCATAATTTCATCATTAGATTTCGTAAAAAAATGCAGAGACAAACGTAAAATCAATCAATTTTTTATCAATAACAGAATTAATATTCCAAAAATTATTGACAAAAATAATCCACAGTTTCTTCTATTTGTAAAACCTTATGATGGCTCAGCCAGTAAAGGCTCGTTTCTAATCAACAATGCTTCGGAACTTACAGAACATTACTTGAATGACCCGAAATTAATATTTATGGAGTGCATCAACCAAACATTGCATGAAGAATTTACTATAGATGCTTATTACGACAAAAAAAATATATTGAAATGTATTGTTCCTCGAAGAAGAATTTCCGTCCGTGCTGGAGAAATTAATAAGGGGGTAACCAAAAAAAATGAGCTTGTAGATTTCATCAAAACTCGTTTAGACAAAATAGATGGAGCCATAGGTTGCCTCACAATGCAATTCTTTTTCAATCCCGAAACCAAACGCGTAATTGGCATCGAAATTAATCCTAGATTCGGAGGTGGTTATCCACTGAGTTATTTAGCTGGCGCCAATTTCCCTAAGTTCATTATTGATGAGTACATTTTAAACGAAGAAATTCAACCTTTTGACGATTGGGAAGATAATCTGTTGATGCTTCGTTATGATAATGAGGTTTTGGTACATAATTATGAAGAATAAATATATTATTTTTGATTTGGATGACACGCTGATTTACGAAATAGACTTTTTAAAATCAGCATATAGAGAAATTGTCCGTTTTGTTTCTAATTCTCAAAATCACGAATCTCTTTACAGCAGAATGCTTGAAATTTATCATCAAGGAGGAGATGTATTTTCGTTCTTAATAGATAAATTTCCATATCTCACCAAGGATAAATTACTAGAAATATACAGAAATCATTTTCCTAATCTGAAACTAAACGATGGTGCTGAAGATGTTTTTCATTTCTGCAAATCAAACAACTATAAAATAGGACTAATAACCGACGGACGTAGCATCACCCAAAGAAATAAGCTAAAAGCCTTAAAAATTGAGGACATCTTTGATAAAATCATTATCTCAGAAGAGTTTGGATCTTCTAAGCCCGATGAAAGAAATTTTTTAGTGTTTGAAGAAAGTAATTGTAGTGAATATTTTTACGTCGCTGATAACCCTAAAAAAGATTTTGTAACTCCTAATAAATTAAATTGGACAACTGTCTGCCTACTCAACAAAGGCCGGAATATACACCGGCAAGACTTCAGTATTGAACAAATTTTTCTTCCAAAGCACAAGATTGAAGATTTAAAGAACTTAATCGATATAGTAATGTGAAAAATATCTTAAATTTCTCTTTTCGACTATTTTATGTTAAATAATTTCCTACCTTTGCACGAGGTTTAGAACCTTTGATTCTAACCCAAAAAAGTAACTGAAAAGGGAAACACATACTCTACTAACATATGAAAAATATTAGGTATTACCTTTATTGGGGACTAGATGCACTAACAGGAGGAAAAAAAAGAAAACACTATGATGAGATTGCAAAAATCTATCATCAAGAGGAGGGGTATAACTCAATTGTATCCAAAAGACTTGATGATATTTTAGAATACGCTTGTCAAAAGACCTCTTTTTATAAAAATTTTGACCCCAAAAACATAAAAAGTTTCCCAATAATAAGTAAAAAAAATGTTAACGAGAATTATGATAGTTTTTTTTCTGAAGACTATATTAACAAAAAGGATTCTCTTAGGGTAATGACAACGAGCGGCTCAACGGGAGCTACCTTCAGAATATATCAAAATCCTGAGAAAGTTTTGAGAAACAAAATGGACATCCTTTTTTTCTACCATATTGCTAATTATGATGTTGGAGATAGGATGTACTCGTTACGTATCTGGACGAATATCAATCGTAAGAGTTGGCTTACTCAATTGAAGGAAAATTTTAGAATGTATGACACCTCAAGTCTAAGCAAAGAAGGAGTTCTTCAACTTGAAAAAATTGCAATACAAGACAGAAATATAAAAGTTCTTTCGGGTTACGCCTCTACATTTGCTGAGTTAGTGAAAAATCTAGACAATCAAAGTAGAAAAAAAAGCAAAGAATGGAAAGTAAAATCCATCATTTCAATGGCTGAAGAATTACTCATACACACTAAACAGGAATTAATTAACATCTTTAATTGCCCCGTTGTTTCACGTTACTCAAACCAAGAAATGGGAATGTTTGCACAGCAACCTGCTTCAGGTGAAGATTATTTCTTGACTAACGAAGCCAGTTATCATTTCGAATTTTTGAAATTGGATAATGATGAAGAAGCTAACGAAAACGAACTTGCACGTATAGTAATTACAGACTTATTCAACAAATCAGTTCCTTTAATACGTTATGAAACAGGCGACTTATGTACATTTGGCATCAGGAACAATCGGAAATACATTAAAACCCTTCAAGGAAGAGCTAATGATCTTCTGAAAACTAATGATGGTAAATTATTGCCTCCGTATCTCATTATATATACATTATGGCATTTTAAGGATATTGTTCAATTTCAATTAATCCAAGAAAATTTGAACTTGGTTCACCTAAAACTAGTACATCAATTTGAAAATAAGAATGAAACGTTCAAACAAATTGAAGAAAAGTTAATTAATGTGTTTGGTAAAAAAACTACTGTAGAAATAGATGAAGTTTCAGAAATTCCTACAGAAAAAACTGGAAAACGGAAGTTTATAATTTCAAAAGTTTAATACAACAGAATTTAGTAATATGTACAAAAATTATATAAAGCGTTTAATTGATTTTTTTGCAGCATTATTTGGTCTGATTCTTCTATCTCCGATATTTATAATTGTGATGGTTGGTCTATTTTTTGCCAATGATGGAAAACCCTTTTTCTTTCAAAAAAGACCTGGATTACACAACCGTGTCTTTGAGATTATAAAATTTAAAACAATGAATGACAGAAGAGATAGTAGCGGAAAACTCCTTCCCGATGCTGAACGGCTCACTAAAATAGGCTCTTTTGTAAGAAAAACATCCTTAGATGAAATCCCTCAGTTAATAAATGTATTGAAAGGTGATATGTCATTAATTGGGCCAAGACCCTTATTGGTAAAATATTTACCTTATTATACTGAAAGAGAAAAACTAAGACACACTGTAAGACCTGGAATTACTGGACTTGCACAAGTAAATGGACGAAACAACATTAGCTGGGATGACAAGCTTGAAATGGATGCAAAGTATGTTGAAGAGCTCTCTTTCACAAATGACATAAAAATATTACTAAAAACAATAGAAAATGTTGTTTCTCAGAAAGATATAATTGTTGCTAGTTGCGAAAGTAATGATTTAGACATTGTGAGAAACAACTCAAAAAAACATTTCTAAATAACAATGATATGAATATTCTTTTCACTTGTGCAGGACGAAGGAACTACCTCATCAACTACTTTAAAGACTCTCTACAAGGGCAGGGAAAGGTTTTTGCAACAGATAAACAGCTTAACGCACCCGCATTAGTTGACGCTGATGTAGCAATCCAGGTTCCAAACATATATGACAAAAATTATATTCCGACTATAATTGATATTGTAAAAAAACATAATATTAAAGCTATTATCTCGCTGAATGATTTAGAACTACCTATCCTTTCAACAAAAAAAAGCGAAATAGAAAAATATGGAACAAAAGTAATCGTTTCTAACGAAGATATTATTGACATTTCATTTGACAAATGGGAAACAGTAAAATTCATAAATAGGATTGGATTAAACTCCCCTAAAACTTTCATATCTCTGGTTGAAGCAAAAAAGGCTATTCAAGAAAAAGAATTGAAATTCCCTCTTGTGTTAAAACCCAGATGGGGGAGTGCTTCTGTTGGCATTGATTTTATAGAATCCGTTGAAGAGTTAGACTTAGCCTATCGATTGCAAATGATTCGCTTAAAGAGAAGTATTCTTGCAGAAGTTATTAGTGAAAAATGTCTTAACAGCGCAATTATCATCCAAGAAAAAATATTGGGAACGGAGTATGGAGCGGATATCTTGAATGATTTTCAAGGGAACTATGTAAATACATTTGTCCGTAAAAAGTTATCTATGAGAGCAGGTGAAACAGACAAAGCTATTTCAGTAATAGATGAGAGATTTAATCAGGTAGGAAAAATTATAGGCGAAAATCTAAAACACATTGGTAATTTAGACTGTGATATTTTCGAATGTGACGGAAAACTATATATCTTGGAATTAAATCCTCGTTTTGGTGGTGGATATCCTTTTTCACACGAAGCAGGAAGCAATACAGCGGCAGCCTATATCGAATGGTTGAAGGGAGGAAATGACATTTCTCAATTCTTTAATTATAAAGAAGGTGTAATGTTTTCCAAGTGTGATAGGCTTTTAAATATTGAACCAAAAAACAAAGTAACCAACTAAAATATCTTTTATCAGAAACCAGAAAAATTATACCATAAAAAACTAAAAAAGAGATGATTTTATACGGAGCAAGTGGACACGCAAAAGTAATTATTGACATTCTACAAAAAAACAACATAAAAGTCAGTAAAATAATTGATGATGAACCAAAAAACAAGGATATTTTTAATATTCCTGTTGAAAAAGGCACCCTTACAGAAAATAATGAAAATAATAAAGTAATAATCTCAATAGGTAATAACGAAATCAGAAAAAAAATATCAGAAAAATATCAATTTGATTATCAAACTATCATACATCCCAGTGCTATAATTTCTAAATTTTCAAGAATAGGAAACGGAACAGTGGTAATGGCAAATGCAGTTGTAAATTCAGATTCGGAAATTGGAAAACATTGTATTATTAATACTAGCGCAATAGTAGAGCACGATTGTAAAATTTCAGATTTTGTCCACATATCTCCAAATGCTTCATTAGCAGGTAATGTTGAAGTAGGAGAGGGAGCTCATATAGGTATTGGTTCTTGCGTAATTCAAGGAGTAAAAATAGGGAAATGGGCTACTATAGGTGCGGGTGCTGTAATAATCAGAGACGTGCCTGATTTTGCGACAATTGTAGGAAACCCAGGAAGAATAATAAAAATAAAAGAAATAAAATGAATTCAAAAGTATGGTTATCTTCACCTCATATGGGAGGAGGAGAACTTAAGTATATCCACGAAGCGTTTGACCAAAATTGGGTTGCCCCGCTTGGTGCTAATGTAAACGGATTTGAAGAAGATTTAGAAAAATATTTAGGACAAAATGCAAAGGTAGCAGCTCTCTCTGCAGGTACTGCGGCTCTGCATTTAGCTTTGGTAGCTCTTGGTGTAAAATCGGGAGATGAGGTGATTTGCCAGAGTTTTACGTTTTCAGCTTCCGCAAATCCAATTGTTTATCAGGGTGCTACCCCTATTTTTGTTGATAGTGAGCCACAAACTTGGAACATTTGTCCACAAGCGTTAGAAGAAGCTATAAAAGACCGCATTTCAAAAGGTAAAAAACCTAAAGCCATCATTGTTGTACATCTTTACGGAATGCCTGTAAAGATGGATGAAGTACTTCAAGTGGCGAATCGTTATGAAATCCCCATCATTGAAGATGCTGCTGAAGCTTTGGGAAGTACATTCAAAGGACAAAAATGTGGTACTTTCGGAGAAATGGCAATCCTTAGTTTTAATGGAAATAAAATCATAACAACTTCTGGAGGAGGAGCTTTAGTGTGTAAAAAAGCTGAGCAAAAAGAAAAAGTTGTGTTCCTTTCTACTCAAGCAAGAGACAACGCACCTCATTATCAACACTCACACATTGGATATAATTACCGAATGAGTAATATATCAGCTGGAATTGGTCGTGGACAGATGGAAGTGCTTGATGAAAGAATTGCTCAAAGACGTAAAAATCACTCCTTCTATCAAGAGTTTTTTAAAGATTTTGATGGAATTACACTCTTCACGGAACCTAATTCTGATTTCTTTTCAAATCATTGGCTTTCAGCAATAACAATTGATAATAAAAAAACAGGTTTTGACAGAGAAGAACTGCGACTGAAATTCCTTGAGGATAACATTGAAACACGCCCTCTGTGGAAACCTATGCATTTACAACCCGTTTTTGCCGATGCTCCATATTACGGAGGAAATGTTTCTGAAACTTTATTCGATAAAGGTCTTTGTCTTCCTTCTGGTTCTAATATGACAGATGAAGATAGAGAACGAATCGCAAGAATTTTTTCTAAATAATTTAAAAAACATAAATATCTACTACTTAACTTAATTGTTGAACCTTCACACAAATATTTCTTGTGGATAAAAATAATGATTGATAATGAACAAAAGAACATACAATGAGCGTAATACCATTGACCTATCAAACCTCAGATATCTACCTAGATGGATTGTTCTAATTATTGACATTTGTCTATCTATTTTTTCTCTGTTCGTATCTTTTTACCTTTTAAATGGATTAGAGGTAAAAGATAGTGACAACCTACTCCTTTACCAAAAGTACCTTTTAATCATTGGGGTAAATATCGTCTTTATGTTGGTGTTTCGCACCTATTCTGGTATTATTCGTCACTCCACATTTACCGACTTAATCAAAATCTTGTTAGCTAATGTATGTACAATATTTGTGCTTTGGCTCTTTAACATAGCTAATATTATTGCTGTAGGAGACAAATTATTGCTAAACATCCCCTTAATACTTTATTTTGCAATTTCTTTTGTACTAATGTCTTTCTTCCGATTATTTGTTAAAGAAATTTTTGAGCAGTTGAAAGAATTCAGAAGAAGTGCATTAAAGAAACGTATTCTTATATTGGGAATAGACGAAGAATCCATATCAATGGCAAAAGCAATTATGGAGAATCCGAAGTTACCTTATGATGTAGCTGGTTTCTTAACACAAAGAACAGACTCCAACCACGCTGTACTTTTAGGTAAGACTATCTATAGCAAGGACAAACTTATGAAATATCGTAAGGAGTATCTTGGCATACACGGGGTACTTATAAATAAAAATAACTTCTCGAAAGAAGACCTAAACCAATGGGTAAACTTCTTCTTAGAAAGAGGATTGATGATTCTAAAAACCCCATCGTTGCAAAAGTTACGTCCTGATGAAAATATCAAAATCCACCAAGTTCAAATTGAAGATTTACTCAACAGAAAACCTATTGTAATCCAAAACGATGAAGTAAAAAAACGACACTTCCAAAAAAATGTATTGGTTACAGGAGGAGCTGGTTCTATCGGGAGTGAAATTGTGCGTCAGGTGGCTTCATTCAACCCATCATTAGTTGTAGTTTTAGACCAAGCTGAAACCCCTCTGTACGATATTGAGCTGGAAATGAAAGAGAAATTCCCTAATACGAAATTTAAGTTCGTTTTAGCAGATATCTCGAACAAAGAACGTATAGAAAGTGTTTTTATGGAACATGATTTTTCCATGGTATACCACGCTGCGGCTTACAAACACGTTCCTTTGATAGAAGAAAACCCTCATGAGGCTATTCTGGTAAACATTCAAGGAAGTAAAAACTTAGCATTACTTTCCAGCAAATACAAAATAAATCGTTTTGTAATGGTTTCTACCGATAAGGCTGTAAATCCTACAAACGTTATGGGAGCCTCAAAACGAGCTGCTGAACTTTTCGTACAAGCACTTCAAAATGAAGAAGGTAACACTACTAAGTTCATCACAACACGTTTCGGAAACGTATTAGGCTCTAATGGTTCAGTAATCCCTCACTTCAGAAAACAGATTGAAAAAGGAGGTCCCGTAACCATAACACACCCTGATATTGTTCGCTATTTTATGACCATTCCTGAAGCCTGTGAGTTGGTTCTTCAGGCGGGAACGATGGGTAAAGGAGGAGAAATTTTTGTGTTTGATATGGGAGAGCCTGTCAAAATCCTCAATTTAGCTACTCGTATGATAAAATTGTCTGGTTATGAACCAAATGTAGATATAAAAATTGTATACACAGGGTTAAGACCTGGTGAAAAGCTTTATGAAGAACTTTTAAGTGATGATACAAGAACACTTCCTACTCACCACGAGAAAATAATGGTGTCTAAAGATCCGACAATGGCTTTTGAAGAAATTGATGCCTTATCAAACAAAATTAGTGCAGCTGCCAAGTTAGGCGACAAAATTGAAGTAGTTCGCATTCTGAAAGAAATAGTTAAAGAATTTAAGAGCAACAACTCAATCTTTGAGATTTTGGACAGAAACCAAGAACAAATTAAAGAACATTCATAAAAAATTAGAATAGAAAAAAATCGCAAATTTAAAAAATTTGCGATTTTTTTATTTTACACGAACAAAATCTCGTCTTCTGTTAGTAATGCTTCTCCTCGAAAACGCAGAAACACCTGAGCAACAGTTACAGTATCTTTCTCACAATAGGTAACAATTCGGTCTATATTTTTCTCTTTGTAAAAAACATCTCTGACTTGGCTTCCATCAATATCGTCCTTAGGTGAAGGAATTCCTAAAACGTGTGTCAATAATTTCAATGAAGTAAAATGCTTATAATCACCAAATTTCCACATCTCCAACGTATCTAAATGCGGAACTTCCCAAGGTTTTTTACCAAATAATTGCATTTTTTGAGGAATACGTATATTATTAATTATCATACGCCTTGTAATATACGGAAAATCAAACTCTTTGCCATTATGAGCACACAATAACTTATTACTGCTTGAGAAATATTGTTCAATAAGACGGGAAAAATCTTTCAGAATCTTTACTTCATCGCCAAAAAAGGAAGTCACCCGAAAAGTTCGTTGTTCATAGCGAAACGAAAAATAGCCTACTGAAATACAAACTATTTTCCCAAATTCAGCCCAGATTCCTGCTCGGTCATAGAATTCCTCAGCAGTAAAATCTTCTTTTCGTTGATACTTGGTTTTTTCATTCCATAGTTCTTGTTCAGTTTGTGAAAGTTCTTGATAATCTTCAGATAGAGGAACCGTTTCAATATCTAGAAATAGAATATCTTCCAAATTGATTTTATTGAGCATTATTTTCCAACATTTTATAAGTTTCGTCAATATATCCATAGATATCCTCAGTGAAAGGATCTCCTCCCTCCTCTTCTACTCCTTTCAAATGTCCAAGCCTAACAATCATAATGTTATCTTCTGGCTGAACGATAACGTATTGCCCCAAATGTCCTCGCATCATAAAAAACTTTTTGCTATTATGAGTCAAAAGCCACATCCCATATCCGTATTCTGGACTTTCGGAAAATCGAGGTTGAATGGATTTAGCTACAAAGGTAGAGTCTAAAACCTGCTGTCCATTCCATTTTCCATAATCACGATAAAGTTTACCAAGCCGAGCAAAATCACGAGCATTGGAAGCTATACAACAATAAGCTTTTTCCATTCCACTTGCCTCACTATCAACCTGCCAAAGAGCATCGCTCTCCGACCCTAACGGCTTCCAAATTGATTGTGATAAATAATCGGAAAGCGTTTTGCCTGTTGCTTTTTCAATAACCATTGCCAATAATTGTGTGTTGCCACTTTGATAAACATATCTTTTTCCTGGCTCTTCAACAATTTTCATTCGCCCCATAACTTCCCGAAGATTCGTATCAAAATAAGCTTGAGTAGTAATTGAAAACGGGCTATAATACGACTCATCCCAATCCGAACCTGACGCCATTGAAGCCAAATCGCCCACAGTAAGTTTTGACGCCAATCCTTCTGAAAACTCAGGAAGATAATCACTCACAGACTGTTCCAAACTTTTTATACATCCATCATAAATAGATTTTCCAAGTAAAGCAGAAACATACGACTTTGCCATTGAGAAGGAATTGCTTTTTGATTTTTCGGAATACCCATCAAAGTATTGCTCGTGCCAAATACTATCATTTTTAAGAATAAGAAATGCCACAGACTCGTACTTTTTATGCAAATTTTCTAAATCTTTTGTGGGTTTCGTCTTGTTGTAATCCTTATGTAACGCCCAAGGTTGTGATTCTGCTCCCTTATTGATGGTTCTGTTATCAAACTTCTCGTAATCAGACAAAAAGGCTGTCTTATGTCCCGAACAATAGATAGCATAAACTGCTTTGAGAATATATCCATACCCACTTATGTACATACCCCCAACGACCAATAACAATATTACAATCAACCCTATAAAAAATCTTTTGAAATATCTCATAACTTTAACGATTAAAATGCCTTTCCAAAAGTACAAATATTATTTTAAAAATCAATTTTTTATACAATTTTCATACTTCAAATTACAGATGACTTAAATTTCTTTAATGAAAATCTACTTCTATTTACTACGAAAAATATAGAAACAGAAAAGCCACCTATTTGCATAAGTGGCTTCTCTTGTAGAAAATTTATTTTGATTATGATTTTATTTACATCATTCCGGGCATTCCTCCGCCCATTGGAGGCATTCCTGCTCCTGCTTTCTCATCTTTTATATCAACCAAAGCACATTCAGTTGTCAAAATCATTCCTGCTACAGAAGCTGCATTTTCCAACGCTACACGAGTTACTTTTTTAGGGTCGATGATTCCAGCTTTGAACATATCGCTATACTGACCTGTTTTTGCATTGTAACCAAATGTATCTTTTGAAGCTTCTAAAACTCTGGCAACAATCACAGAACCCTCTACACCAGCATTTTCCACAATCGTTCTCAATGGAGCTTCCAGTGATTTTGCTACTATTTGGATTCCTGTTGCTTCATCTGCATTCACAGGTTTAAGTTTTGCTAAAACAGATTTTGCACGAAGTAAAGCAATTCCTCCACCAGCTACGATACCTTCTTCAACAGCAGCACGAGTTGCGTGAAGAGCATCATCAACGCGGTCTTTTTTCTCTTTCATCTCTACTTCCGAAGCAGCACCAACGTAAAGAACAGCTACACCTCCAGAAAGTTTTGCTAAACGCTCTTGCAATTTTTCACGGTCATAATCAGAAGTTGTTACCTCAATTTGAGCTTTAATCTGATTTACACGAGCTTTTATTTGTTCAGCATCACCAGCTCCATTCACAACAGTTGTATTATCTTTGTCGATGGACACTTTTTCTGCTGTACCAAGCATATCGATGGTTGCGTTTTCAAGAGTAAATCCTCTTTCTTCAGCGATAACCGTTCCTCCTGTTAAGATAGCGATATCTTCCAACATTGCTTTTCTTCTGTCACCAAACCCAGGAGCTTTTACAGCTGCAATACGAAGTGTTCCTCTCAATTTATTAACTACCAATGTAGCTAAAGCCTCTCCATCAATATCTTCTGCAATGATTAACAATGGCTTACCTGATTGAGCAACTGGCTCTAACACAGGAAGTAAGTCTTTCATTGTAGAGATTTTCTTATCGTACAATAAGATGTAAGGTCTGTCCAATTCAGCAACCATTTTCTCTGAATCTGTCACGAAATAAGGAGATAAATATCCTCTATCGAACTGCATTCCTTCCACCACATCTACGTAAGTATCAGTACCTTTAGCCTCTTCAACAGTGATAACACCTTCTTTTCCTACTTTTTCGAAAGCAGCGGCAATCAACTCACCGATAGTATCGTCGTTATTTGCTGAAATAGAAGCTACTTGACGGATTTTTTCAGAAGAAGAGCCAACTTCTTTTGCTTGTTTCGCTAAATTCTCAACAATTTTTGTGACAGCTTTGTCAATTCCGCGTTTCAAATCCATCGGGTTTGCACCGGCAGCAACGTTTTTCAAACCTTCTTTAACGATGGCCTGAGCCAAAACAGTGGCAGTAGTAGTTCCGTCACCTGCCAAATCATTGGTTTTTGAAGCAACTTCTTTTACCATTTGAGCTCCCATATTTTCAAGAGCATCTTCTAGCTCAACTTCTTTTGCTACAGTTACACCATCTTTGGTAATATGAGGAGAACCAAATGATTTACTGATAATTACATTTCTTCCTTTCGGACCTAAAGTAACTTTCACTGCGTTTGCTAATGCATCAACGCCACGTTTTAAGCCTTCACGAGCTTCTATATCAAATTTTATTTCTTTTGCCATTTTTATTTATTTTTTATACTCAAAAAGAATGAACAATTAGCTATAAAACAGCTAATACATCATTCTCTCTCATAATAAGATAATCTTTTCCTTCTAATTTAAGTTCAGTTCCTGCGTATTTCCCATAAAGAACTACATCTCCTACTTTCAAGGTAATTGGATTGTCTTTTGTTCCTGCCCCTACTGCAACCACGGTACCTTTTTGTGGTTTTTCTTTTGCAGTGTCAGGAATGATGATACCTGATGCCGTAGTGGTCTCAGCTACAGCAGGTTCAATTAGTACTCTGTCTGCCAAAGGCTTAATTTTCACTTTTGCCATATTTTATGTTTTTATTGAATTTATAATTATACTAAAAAAAATTAAATACATTACAAGTATTCAAAAATCTTCTTCAAAACAACTCAGAAAGTGTGCCAAACAAAAAAAAACTGACACTATGTCATACTTTTATTTTAAACAAAAAAAGAGAATTGAAAATACATATGATACTCAATTCTCAATTTTTTAATTTTAACCACTAAATCTTTATTGTGCAGTGTTTGAAGTTGTCCCAGGTTGTTGAGCCTCATTTGTAGAAGCTGGCGTGTTTAAAACATCTGTTTGTACAGGAGTTCCATCTAATAATTTTGAGTCAGAACCTGTCGTTGTATTTGATTGCAACAAAGTGTTAGCCACCAAAATCAACACTGCCAAAAGGGTCGCAAATGTCCAAGTACTACGTTCCAAGAAATCTCCCGTCTTTTTAACTCCTCCCACAACTTGCGTATTTCCTCCAAAAGAAGAAGAAAGACCACCTCCTTTAGGATTTTGAACCATTATAACCAATGCAAGTAGCAGACACACCACTACAATAAGGATTAAAAAAATATTGAATGTTGTCATTTAAATAAATTATTTTTGTTGTTGTAAATTTTTTATTTCTTGTATTTGGGATGCAAAGTAAGCACTTTTTTCTGGATTTTTCAAAATTAATATTTCATAAGCCTGAATTGCTTGTTTATATTTCTTCTGATTTACATAAACTTGAGCCAACGTTTCAGTCATTAATTGGCGTGGGTCTGTTTTAACTTCATTAGCCAAATTTACATTTGAAGAATAATCTTTTACAGGCTCAATTTTAGGATTAGTCTCCAGAAATTTATCTATCAAATGAAATTTTTTAGCCACATTATCATCTTTATATTCAGAAGATTGCATACTTTTATCTTCAGAAATACTCTTCAGCCATTCCGAAATAGAATCCAGCCTGTCACCTAATACGTTTTTGCCTTGTACTCTTTCTGTTTCAGGCGTTACATCGTCCACTTCCTCCTTATAAACAAGGATAGATTCTATATCTCCCTGACGAATGAATTTTTCTGAAAAAATATCTTCATCAAAAATAGATTTAGGCACTTGTGGAATGGTAAAAGGCTCTGGAGGCAGATATTCTACATTGACAATTTCTGCATTTTCTTTTGCTTCTTGCCGTTGTACTGCCTTTTTAATTTCGTTCAAATCTTGCTTCAGAGCTGAAATATCAGGTACAACCGCTCTTGAATGTATAAATTCATACAACACAGAGCGATCCAAAACGTGAGCAGCAGCAAGTTTTAAAGCCTTGTTGTAACGGTAATTCCCTTCAGAATGAAGCACTTTGAGCTGTAATACGCGAGCAGCCTGAAAGTAGGGATACTCCTTCACGATATGGTCTAATTCGTGTGCTTGTTCCTCTCCTATTACATAAGGATTTTTTAGTATTTCAACAAACTCTTTTACCGTCATTCTTTTACCAATCAGCCAACGATGCGTTAAAAATATCTTGAGTAATTCGTTCAAAAATCTCAGGAATTGCTGTACCTTTCACCGAACTTAATTGTGATGTACCAGGATAATCGTAGTAGAAAGAAAAACGCTTTTCAAAATCCTTATTTTCTTCCACGTTATTGGTAAAACGTACATTCACTGCTATAGTAAGCCGATTCTGAGCTGCCGTCTGTTGTGCTGTAGCCGTCATTGGTGTAATATTAAATTCTACTATTTCCCCTTCATACACCAAATCCCCATTCCTATCTGTTAAAGACAAATTTGTTTGATTATTAATCAAATCTTGTAATGCAATGGTAAAATCTCTATCCAAACCAGGCTCAACCAAAGGGGCATCGTTACGAAAAAAGTTAACTTGAAATGTTTTTGCATCTCCAGTACTTCCTCCAGTAAAGTTATAAACTCCACATCCTGTTATTGTTAGAACTATAAACAAGAAAAAAAAATTCTTCATAGTAGCTTAAAAATAAGTTTCGCAAGATAATTATTTTTTTTGAAATAGCAAAATTAATAAAAAGAACTTTGACATTTGAAAAAAAAGAGTTACTTTTGCACCCAATTTTAACATTTTAAACAACAAGCTATGTACGCAATTGTAGAGATAGCAGGGCAACAATTTAAAGTTTCAAAAGACCAAAAAGTGTTTGTTCATCGTTTGCAAAACCAAGAGGGAGAGAAAGTTGCATTTAACAACGTTCTGCTTTTAGACAACAATGGAGCAATCACAGTAGGCGCCCCAGCTATAGATGGTGCTTCAGTTGAAGCAAAGGTGGTAAAACACCTAAAAGGAGATAAAGTTATTGTCTTCAAAAAGAAAAGACGTAAAGGGTACAAAGTTAAAAATGGTCACAGACAGTATTTGACTGAAATCCTTATTGAAAACATCATCGCATCAGGAGCTGCTGTTAAACCAGCAAAAACTGAGAAAAAAGAGGAAAAACCTTCAAAATCAGTAAAAGCTGATGATTTGAAAAAAATTGAAGGAATTGGACCAAAAGCATCAGAAGCCCTTGTAGCCGCTGGTGTAGACACATTTGCTAAATTAGCCAAAAAGTCAGCAGAAGAAATTAAAACAATTTTGGCAGAAGCAAGTTCAACATTAGCTCACTTAGACCCACAAACTTGGGCTGCACAAGCTCAATTAGCTGCCGATGGCAAATGGGACGAACTGAAAAAATGGCAAGATGAGCTTAATGGTGGTATCGTAAAATAATTTTAAAACTTAAAAATTAAAGAAAATGGCTCACAAGAAAGGTGTCGGTAGTTCGAAGAACGGAAGAGAATCTCACTCTAAACGCTTAGGAGTGAAAATTTACGGTGGACAAGCTGCTATAGCTGGTAACATCATCGTAAGACAAAGAGGAACTCAACACAATGCAGGAGAAAACGTGTATGTAGGTAAAGACCATACACTACACGCTAAAATTGATGGTATTGTTAAGTTTGAGAAAAAGAAAAATAATAAATCATACGTTTCAATTGTTCCTTTTGAAGCATAGTTATTATTTAAAATAAAATTAAAAAGGCTTGAGATAGTTTATTTCAAGCCTTTTTTACATTTATCTGACAGCGAATTACTCTGAAAGATAGACAATATCTCCGTTCTCCAATTGATAAGCTGTTCCGATGCGTTTGCCTCGTTTTTGAGAATCATTATCAGTATTTGACGACGGAAAATTCACTAAAGCAATCCGAGTTGGAGCAATCCATTTCTTCCAACTAACAAAGCTATTAAACTGATTAAAACGATTTTTTTTAGCTTTCATTAAATATTCTAATTGATGATCTTTTCAACCCTGCTGCTAAATTGACCATTTCAGCCCAACAAAATACGTTCTACCTGGCGAAATACTCGAATAAAAACTTGCCGTTTTAGTTACATAATCAAACAAATTGTTAATCCCCACATTAAGCGTAAAATGATACGGCAAACGTATGGAAGTTTGCAATCGCCATATTACATAACTTTCACAAGGAATGTAAAAACTTTTGTTATCACTATCAATATCAAATAGTTTAGATGAACTTACATATTTTCCACTTAGGATAACGTTAGAAAGCTCCAAACACAAATGCTCCCATCAAAAGAGCTGATAAAATATATTTATTCATACTAAATAAAAATTAAAGTTTCGAAGGCAAAGATATTATATTTATTTAGAACAAACAAAATAGTAATGCTTTTTACACTTAATGAGCACAATATACTACAAAAATCCTTTACGAATCAACCTTTTTTATAGATTTCACAGATGAATTTTCGTTTTTAAAATAATATTTTATACCTTTGGAGCCTATTTGTATCACTATTATGTTTGAGATTATGAAAAAGCAACTAGAAAAAGAATTACAGGAATTAGCACAAAATATTATCTCAACAAAAGATAATTTGGATCTGCCTGACTTAAAAAAAGAATTGGAAAAACTACTGGAAAAAGTTTCAATTTTAAATTTTGTAGAGAAATATTACAACTCTGTTGGCTCCTCAGAAGACCGTTTACAATACACAATGAAGAAAGTTGCAGATTTCATAGAAGAGGAACAAGATGAAAACGACATCTTCAACCTCCCTGTTGAAACAACTAAAGTGCAGAAAATCGTTCTGTCTCAAACAGAAAAAACACCTACTGATACAGAAAAAAAAGAAGAAAACCACACAGTAAAAACAAGTTATACTTCTACTGAGTCGCATAAAACATCTGCTTACAGGGCTTATCAGGATATCGTTCAAAAGGCACATGCTAACCAAGAAGCAGAAAACCAGCATACTCATAACGAGCCTGTCACTGAAGTACATAAAGAAACAGAGGCAAAACAAGGAAACAAAGGTCAGTCTCTAGAGGATTTCATCTCTCAAACACAACACCCTGTATTTGAAAAAAAAGAAGAAGCAGAAACCACAAAAACTTCTTCATTAAATGACCATCTTGGAAAAACTGCTCAAATTGGGTTAAATGACAGACTTGCGTTTATACGTCAATTATTTTTCGGAAGCGAAAGTGAATACAACACTGTAGTTCAGCACATTAATGACCTTCAAAGTGTAGAGGAAATTGCACTTTACATAGAGCAAGAAATAAAACCTATCTACAATCATTGGAGAGGAAAAGAAGATTACGAAGAACGATTTTTAGGTTTAATGCTTAAACGATTTGAAGTTTAATGGGTAAACTCTACCTTATCCCTACTCCTATTGGAAATCTGGAAGACATCACTATCAGGGCTTTACGCATTTTAAGAGAAGTTGATTTTATACTTGCAGAAGATACTCGAACAAGTGGTAAGCTCCTAAAACACTACGAGATTTCCACACCAATGCAAAGTTATCATATGCACAATGAACATCAGGTAGTTGGACATTGGGTGCAGCGAATTAAAAGTGGAGAAAATATCGGTTTAATCACAGATGCTGGAACGCCAGCTATTTCCGACCCTGGCTTTCTGCTTGTTAGAGAGTGTGTTGAAAAAGGTGTTGATATAGAATGCCTTCCTGGAGCTACAGCTTTTGTCCCCGCGTTGGTGAATAGTGCTTTACCGAATGACCGCTTTGTTTTTGAAGGCTTTCTGCCAGACAAAAAAGGGAGACAAACTCGCTTATCCTCACTTGCTGATGAGAAGAAAACAATGATTTTTTATGTTTCTCCTCATAAGCTACTCAAAACTATTTCCGACTTTATTTCCGTTTTTGGAAAAGAAAGAAGAGCTTCTATCTCTCGGGAAATCACAAAAATACACGAAGAAACACAGCGAGGAACTCTTGAAGGATTATTACAATATTACGAAAAAAAAACACCCAAAGGCGAGATTGTAATGGTTATTGAAGGAAAAACAAAAAAATAATTCTTCCGAAACATTTTCAAAATTGACTTTATGACGAAAATTCTTTGTATAGAAACCTCTGGCTTAAATTGTTCCGTAGCAATTTCAAAAGATAGCACTCTTCTGGCTGAAAGAACCGAAAACAAAGGGAAATTCACACACGCTGAAAGTTTGCACGTTTTCATAAATGAAGTAGTCGGTTTAGCGGGGATTTCTCTCAGTGAAATTGATGCTATCGCTGTAAGCGGAGGACCTGGCTCCTACACAGGCTTACGAATTGGTATTTCGACAGCTAAAGGATTATGTTTCGCCTTAAATAAACCATTAATTGCCATCTCAACACTTCAAATTTTAGCTTCACAAGTAACAGATAATGAAATCATTATCCCTATGATAGATGCTCGACGTATGGAAGTGTATAGTGCTGTTTTTGACAGAAATTTCAATGAAATTGAAAAAACTGAAGCCAAAATTCTGGATAAGAATAGCTACGCAGAGTGGCTCTCAAAAGGAAAAGTAATTTTTTTAGGTGATGGTGTAGATAAATTTTCGGAAATCTGTGACAATCCAAACGCAGTTTTTGTAAAAAACGCCTACCCTCAAGCAAGAGATATGATTATACACGCTCTTGAAAAATTTAAAAACAAAACTTTTGAAGATATTGCTTACTTTGAGCCAAACTATCTGAAATAATTGATTACTATCTTTTAGTTCTTGACTTTTTTGTTTGCCAGTTGCCCACACGCAGCGTCAATATCTTTTCCTCTTGATTTTCTAACTGTTACAGTAATCCCTGCTTCTTCCAGCATATTTTGATACATTTCAATAGCTGCACTATCCGCTTGAGCAAAACCATCTTCCCCAATTGGGTTGTATTCTATAAGATTTACTTTTGAAGGAGCAAAACGACAGAATTTTATCAACGCTTCTACATCTTTCTTCTTATCATTGATATCTTTCCAAACCACATATTCATAAGTGATTCTGTTCTTTGTCTTTTTGTACCAGTATTCCAAAGCTTCACGAAGTTCGGTTAACGGAAATTTTTCATTAAAGGGCATAATAGATGTTCGCACTTGGTCTATAGCAGAATGCAATGACACAGCAAGTTTAAACTTAACATCATCATCAGCCATTTTTTTTATTAATTTCGGAATTCCTGAAGTTGAGACTGTTATACGTTTAGGAGACATTCCTAACCCCTCTTCTGAAGTAATTTTCTCAATAGCAGCCAGTACGTTGTTGTAATTCATTAAAGGCTCTCCCATACCCATAAAAACAATGTTGGAAAGCGGTCTGTTAAAGAACATACGACTTTGACTATCAATCACTTTTACTTGGTCAAAAATTTCATCAGGAAGCAGATTTCGCATACGTTTCAAACGAGCTGTAGCACAGAAAGTACAATTCAAACTACACCCAACTTGACTTGATACACAAGCAGTTGTTCGTGTTTCAGTAGGGATTAAAACAGATTCAACTAATAATCCATCGTGCAGTCGAACCGCATTTTTGATTGTTCCATCAGAGCTGCGTTGCATCATATCAACCTCAATATGTTTGATAACAAAATTATTATCAAGCATCTCTCTAGTTTTTTTTGGTAAATTGGTCATTTCATCAAAGGAGTGCAACCCTTTGCTCCAAAGCCAATCATATACCTGATCTCCACGGAAAGCTTTGTCTCCGTTCGTTTCAAAAAACTCACGCAACTCACTTTTACTTAATGCTCGTATGTCCTTCTTTTCCTGCATAGGTGCAAAGGTAGTAAATAATTGATAAGCAGCAAACATATCTTTTTTCTTTGCAAAAACACAATTCAACTCATCTTCGAATTTTCTTTTACAAACAAATTCTTAACATAATTCCTCTCAACATATATAAAAAAAGCCAAAGTATTGTTAATTTTTTTTAGATGTGATATTAATTTGTATTTTTGCTAATGTTTTAAACCAATAATTATTTTTTTCATATGAAAAAGACAACCCTGAGCTTAATTGCTATTTTATCGGTTGGTGGGTATGTGTGTGCCCAAGATTTACCAGCAAACCCTGCCCCAGGAAAGTGCTACGTTAAATGTATCACAAAGGATGAATTCCGCGAAGAAACAGAAACTATCGAAATTTCTCCTGCGTACAGCAAATTAGAGGTAGTTCCTGCTAAGTACAAAACCATTGAAGAACGTGTTCTTGTAAAAGAAGCAAGCAAAAAGTTGGTTTACGTACCTGCTGTTTATGAAACAGTCGATGTCCCTTACGAGAAAAAAGAACAAGGAAGTATTTTGAAAGTTGTTCCTGCTGCTTTTGGAAATGATGTAAAAACTATTGAAGTATTCCCTAAAACTTCAGGGTGGGAATACAAACATCTTGACAATTGTCCTTCAATTAATAAAGACGCTTGTGTTACTGCGTGTTTTGTTGAAAGACCAGCTCGTTTTGAAAGTGTTAACATCGTTACATTAACAAAAGATGCTCACACAACTGAGAGTGAAATCCCTGCTGTATCAGCAAACTTCAAACGTCAGGTAATCAAAACTCCTGCTCGTGTTGAAGAAATTGAAATTCCTGCTGAATACGCCACTATCAAACGTGAAGTAATTGATTCACCAGCAACAACTCGCAAAGTAGAAGTTCCTGCTGAACACAAAACCATAACTAAACAAGTTTTAGTTAAACAAGGAGGTGTTACTGTTTGGGAAGAGGTTGATTGTAAGTTATTAGAACCTACTTTGTTGCCTATTCTTTATGAGTACAACAGTGCTAAGTTAACAAAAGCTTCTGAAAAAGTTATTGATGATATGTTGTTACCTTTGTTAAGAGGAAAAAACACAAGTGTAGAAATTATGTCACACACAGATTCAAGAGGAAACGACCAATACAATATGTCTCTTTCTCAACAGAGAGCAAATGCTGTTGTTAACTACTTAGCTAACAAAGGTATTCAACGTTCAAGAATGATCGCAAAAGGATACGGAGAATCTCGTTTGATTAACAGATGTGCTAACGGAGTTCAATGTTCAGAAGAAGAGCATCACAAAAACCGAAGAACAGAGTTTAGAATTCTTGGAGAATAGTTAAAATTGAATTCAAAAATAAAAAGAGCCTAAATTTTAGGCTCTTTTTATTTGTATAATTATATTTTTCGGTCAATAACGTAATTCACCATTAGTATTAGTGCGTTCTTATACTCTGAATCAGGGAATTTAGAAAGAATTTCCAAAGCTTTTTGTTGAAATTCACGCATCTTTTCCTCAGCATAAGCAAGTCCATTCTTTTCTTTCACCAAATTGATAACTTCCCGAACGCGTTTTTTATCTTTATTATGATTTTTAATAGAATTTATTATCCATTTCCTCTCTTTTTCCGTACAAGTATTCAATGTGTAGATAAGAGGAAGCGTCATTTTTTGTTCTTTAATATCAATTCCTGTTGGTTTACCAATACTTTCTTCTGTATAATCAAACAAATCGTCCTTGATTTGGAAAGCCATTCCGATATATTCTCCAAAAAGACGCATTTTTTCAATAGTCTCCTTATCATCTGGAATTACAGAACAAGCACCCATAGCACAACAGGCAGCAATTAATGTAGCTGTTTTCTGACGAATAATTTCATAATAAACAGACTCAACAATATCTAACCTACGAGCCTTTTCTATTTGCAGAAGCTCTCCTTCACTCATTTCACGAACCGCAACCGAAATTATTCTAAGCAAATCAAAATCAGAATTATCAATTGAAAGCAACAATCCTTTGGAAAGCAGATAATCACCAACCAAAACGGCTATTTTGTTTTTCCACAAAGCATTAATCGAAAAAAATCCACGACGTTTATTACTATCATCAACCACATCATCGTGGACCAAAGTTGCCGTATGAATAAGCTCAATTACAGAGGCTCCACGATATGTACGTTCTTCCACATTACCGCCAGAAACCATTTTCGCCACCAAAAACACAAACATCGGACGCATTTGTTTGCCTTTTCTATTAACAATGTAATACGTAATCCGATTAAGTAATGCCACTTGAGAGGACATTGAATCGCGGAACTTCTGCTCAAAAAGCTCCATCTCTTGGCGGATAGGTTCCTTTATTTGTGAAATAACTTTCATATCCTTATGCTTAAAGCCTTTTATTCCACACTAATTTTCACTACCAATTTCCGAATTTTACCTTCGCCAATAATCGGAGCGTGAGCATCTTCAGGATATACAATCGCAAATTGATTGGGTTTTAGCGTAATGTAAGTTGTTGGTTTATCTTCGTAAAGTCCATAATCATTTTCCTCATCAAAGGCTTTTTTTTCCTGTTTGCAATGAGCCAAATTCTTCCAGCCGATAGTTTCTTCACCAGAAAGAAGAATATGAATATCCAAATACTTCCTATGATACTCAAGTACTTGATTTTCTTTAGAAAGACATTCAGGTTCTGAATTAATTATAAAAACTTTATCGCCATCAATTTCTATTTTCCCCAGTTCTGCGTTTAACAAATTATGACTTTTCACATACTGAAAAACCTTCGGAAAAGCAGAATGCAACCCCTCATAACGACTACTTTGGCTTAAATCGGACAGAATCATTATTTTCTTTATTTTTAGTGCCTTGCAAATGTATTGAAAAAATCAGCGAAAACAAAAATAATATCCAAATTTGTTGATTCTAAATTTATTATAATCTTTGGAAAGATTACATTTCACTACTTACAAAAACAACAATCAATTCATATTCATTCTAAATTTATATTTAAAAATAAAATTTTTAATTTTTAATTTTTAATTTTTAATTTTTAATTTTTAATTTTGTACAAATTTTGAGACTTTTTATTTTATTTTTCGCAATATTGAAACACCAAAACCAACAAAATGATTTAAAAAATGAAAACTACTATCTATTTTATGTTCTTTTTAGTTTGTACGAGTGTATTTTCACAACATTCTCATATCATTTCAGGGCGTATAACCGATGAATACAACGATGCCGTGCCTTACGCAATTGTTTCGGTGTTGTCGTATGACAAATCTGAGGTGATTTCACAAACAAGCACCGACTTGGAGGGAAATTTTACCCTGAAAGGAAACGGAAACAACATAAAAATAGTAATCTTTGCCACAGGATTTGAAACCTACGAGGAAAAAACTCCCTTACAATGGGACAAAGACATTTCTCTCGGCATTATTAAGCTGCAATCTTTAGTTACTGAATTATCGGGCGTGGTAGTATCGGCAGACAGAAAGAAACCTACCATTCGGTTGAAGGAAGGCAAAATCATTTTTTCGCCTAAAGAAAGTAGTATTACCTCAGGAGGAAACGCTTTGGAGGCTCTGCAAAAAACACCAGGTATATTAATGGATAATTCTTACGCCATTTCAATTCTGGGCAAAAAAGGAGCAGTCGTTTTTATCAACGGAAAATCTACATTTATGCAATCGGAGGACTTAGCAAGTTTCCTCAAATCCATTTCAGCCTCACAGATTAAGAACATTGAGATTATGCTAAATCCACCAGCCCAATACGATGCCGAAGGAGCGGCTGGTATCATTAATATAGTGTTAGACAAGCATAACATTGAGGGTACATACATTTCGGCGGGGAGTGGTGTATCCTATTGGCATCACCTGAGAAATACAACGGACGTTTCCTTGCAACACAATACCGATAAACTAAACATAAACGCCTCATACAGCCATCATTTTGGGCATATCAATTATGATTACGGCTCAGAAAGAAAGTTAGATGACAAGTGGTACATCAGTTCATCGGCAGATACAGACAAGCGTCACTCTGTTTCAGGTAATTTTGGGCTGGATTATCTACTAAATAAGAAGAATACAATTGGGATAGCCCTTTCTGCGAACTCTCATTTCGGTAAAGGAATTATAAACACCCAAAACGATATCTTCAATAAGGATTTCAAATATGAAAAGACCATTTTCGGGCAAAGCGATTACTTCAAACAAAGAAATGCACGTTATGGATTGAGTTCTTTTTATGCGTATCAGCCTTCTGACAATGAAAAATACAACATCGACATAGATTATGTATTCTTCGACGGCTTGTCGGGAGTAAACCAACCCAATTGGCATAAAAATTTGGCAGGAAATCGTATCGATGATGAGGCTTTTCTGGCTGATAGCGACCGAAAAATACACATTTTTGCCGCTTCCTTACATCAAAAATTCCCATTATGGAAAGGAAATTGGTCGTCAGGAATTAAATTCTCCCAAGTTGTATCAAATAATATCTCTGATTTTTTTAGCGTATCCCCGTCGGGTAACCTTCTAATCCCAAATCGTTCTAATACTTTCAATTATAAAGAACGTTTATTCGCAGCATATATTCAGTATGCCATCGCGGTAAGCGAAAAGGTCTCCTTAGAAACAGGGCTACGTAGTGAGCATACTTTTTCTGTTGGAAAATTATTCTCCCGACAAGGAAGTAACCAAGATTATCAAGAAAATAAACGGAATTACCTCAATCTATTCCCCTCCCTAAGTCTCACATATCAGAAAAGCGATAAAACAGCCTACGGATTCAATTACAGCAGTCGGATTTCCCGCCCTGCGTATCAAAACTTAAGTCCTTTCATTTTAGCTCTCGACGGATTGTCCGACTGGGTGGGCAATCCATTTTTAGAGCCCCAAAAAATACATAAGATTAGTGCTACTGCAACTTGGAACAAGACAACCGCTATACTTTCTTACAATTATACAAATGATTTCAGCGGACAAATTACCGAGAAACAGGCTAACGAACGTGTAATTATGATTCCACGCAACATAGGACACCAAAATTATTTCTCGACAAGCATTCTGCAAGAAATTCAGTGTGCTTCTTGGTACAAAATGCACATAAATCCTTCCTTATTCTATGTTCGAAATTCATTTCAGATAGAAAATTATACTTCTTTTAGCCCCAGCAAATGGACTTTCTCCATAAACTCACAACATCAGCTTAAATTGCCTTTCAAAATCACTGGCGAGATTAATGCTGACTACACCACAAAACAAATAGCCAATGTTAATGAAATTGCTAAGCCTTCTGGAGGTATTGACATCGGATTGCAACGCAGTTTTCTAAATAATCAACTTCATTTATCCTTTTCTTTTACCGATATTTTCCATACCAGACGTTGGGACTCAGAAAGTCATCTTCCAAATTTGGATAATTACATCTGGGGATATGCAGAATCACGCCAAGTAAAGTTCTATCTAACTTACAAAATCGGAAAACAAAGCTCAAAAACGGCTCATCAAAGTAATTTAGAGGAAGCAGATAGGCTTTAAAGGGATAATTACTTTCCAAAATCTTAAAAAGTGTTCTATTTTAGTGATTTTTTAAATAAAAAATTAGTATCATAGTTATATTTTAGAGAGAATTAAAATCAGAATACCCTATTGTAGTAGTACGACAAGAATATTTAAAATCAGAATAGACTATCGTAGTGTCACGACGAGGATATTGAAAAATAGAATAGTCTATCATAGTAGCACGACAAGGATATTTAAAATCAGGATAGTCTATCATAGTATCACGACGAAGATATTTAAAATAAATCTATACTATTTTATATACTTGCTATGTTATTTTATTGTGTGCTATTACTTTTTCGTAGCATTTCCCCTCCTATCCTACTCTATTTTACCTCAAACAAGTTACTTTTTAATCTAAAACTATTTTCATTATCTATAGAATGTAATTCGTATTATATAAAACTAATTTATTTTACCAAAAAAGGAAGTCCTTTTATACTCATTTCATTTTATTTACCCTAAAAAGGAAATTAAAAAAATAATTTCTACAATTATTTCTATAAAGTAAATTACTATATTTGCCTATATAAAATTAAAAATAAATGAAAAGGATATCCCGAATAGTTGATTTATATAAAATTATCCTCATCGTGCTACTCTTAGGAGCTGAATTTGTTCACGGGCAACATT
This sequence comes from Capnocytophaga cynodegmi, assembly GCF_002302475.1. Taxonomy (NCBI): domain Bacteria; kingdom Pseudomonadati; phylum Bacteroidota; class Flavobacteriia; order Flavobacteriales; family Flavobacteriaceae; genus Capnocytophaga; species Capnocytophaga cynodegmi. Next base: position 1,602,170 of record NZ_CP022378.1, on the reverse strand, counting down.
TTTCGAAAGAAATAGAAGGCTATCTGAAATCCAGTGAGCAATTACGAGGAGAAGGAAGACTTGAAGAGATTTACGATGTCCTCAAACAAGCTGAATTACTGGCTGAAAACAATCAGAAAGACTATTTAACTGAGATATATTCGGAATATGTGAAATACTTTTTCGCCATAAAGAATTCCAATTTAGCTAAAGAATATATGCAGAAAGCCAGAAGCATAGCCGAAAAGGCTCATTCTTCTCAAGCAATCGCTTACGGATATTACACTCAAGCCTATTATTATAACTATCTCGACATTCGTCAACTCGCTGTTGAAAATTGCCAACTGGCTTTGACAATCGCAGAGGAAAACAGGCTGGAAACACTCAAACCGAAGCTATATTACATTCTTTACGGGGCTTATTCAAGTGTAGAAGACGCTTCCCTTGCCCGAAAATACGCTCAAAAAACTATAGAAACCGCCAACAAGGTCGCTAATTACAATCTGCTCTCCAACGGCTACTCGGCAATGTCTACTGTTATGGGATATCTGTACAAAAAAGAGCAAAACGAAGCCTTTAAAGATAGTATTTTGATTTATTTGGAGAAATCGGCGGCACTTTACAAGCAATTTCCGAATAAGGTAAGCCCAATCACTTACGGAATAACCAATATCAACATTGCGGATTTCTATTACCAAAGCGGAAAGCTCTCTGACCCAAATACGTTAGCCAATATTGAGAAATACACTGCTATTGCCCTCGAAGTATCGCGAGGAAAAAGCAATACCGCTTCAATTCAAGCTAATGCAAAAGGACTTTTGGCGGAAATCGCTGTGCAACAAGGCAATACATCAGAAGCAGAAAGACTGCTCACAGAGGCTTTTTTGGAAATAAGCAAACAACAACCCGTAATTGATTATTATACACTCATTGCCCTTGCCCAAGCTCTTTCGCAACTCTACGAAAAAAGCGGAAATCTTGAAAAAGCCCTACACCTAAAAAACGAAAAAGAAATATATAAAGCCAAGCTTTACGACCAAAACCAGCAAGAACAAATGCTCCGCTTGGAAGCTGAGTTTGAAAACCAACAAATAAAACAACAAATAGAAACCATTTCCCAATTAGCAGAAAGCAGAAAGCAACTCAATTACCTTTACATTGGCACATCGGTTTTGGCATTGGTTTCGCTTGTGTTCGTCGTTCGCAATCAACAAAATAAAGCAAAACTACAAAACGAAAAACAACTCCGACTCGAAAAAGAAAAAAACGAGGCCGAAGCTCGTGCATTGCTCAAAGAAAAGGAACGCAGACTACTTTCCATACAAAAATCGCAAATGGAGCGAGAAATAAAAATGCAACTCCGACTTGAGAAAGAGGAACAGGCTCGACTAAAAGCAGAACAAGAACTCTTACAGCTCAAAAATGAACAAATGCAAAAAGAAGTATTAGCAAACGCACTTCAAATCGACCGAAAAAACAAGTTATTAGAAGAAATAAAAGATAAAATTAAGCAAGAGGGAAACACCTTTAACATTGAACGTGTATTGAAAAAAGAAAAATTCTTAGATGATACAATAGAGCAAACCGTTAAAGAATTCCAAGATATTCACCCCGATTTTTTCAATAAACTTAGTGAAATTTCAGACAATAAACTCACATCACTCGACCTGAAATATTGTGCTTATATGTATCTGAAGCTTTCCACAAAGGAAATTGCTACAGCCTTTAATGTAGAACCCAAAAGTATCCGAATGAGCAAATATCGCATCAAACAGAAACTAAATTTAGAGAAAGAAGACAGCTTGGAAGATTTTCTCCAAAGCTTAACCGCATAACAAAAAAAGAGATTATCTTAAACATCATATCAGATAATCTCTTTTAAAACCAAAGTTCATTTTTCCTTAATTAGTAACTGTTGCCACCAAATGTACCCCATTAGCAGTAGATTCCTTTACTACCTTATCTCCTTTGAGTAATTGCAACTTCAAAACAGAATTATCGTTTGTTCCTTTTGCTCCTACCGAAACTGCAATATGACCTTGAGTTGTAAAAGTCTTCACCCAGTCTTCTGTAAGAGCTTTATTAACAACCTCTGTGTCGGTTTTCCCATCATATACAACTGCTACATTGAGCAATTTAACTCCTTCCGCTTTCGGAATTTTCACGGTGTAGGTTCCTCCTTCTGGATTATTTTCACTCTTTCCACAGGCTACAATCATCACTATTGCAGCAATTAAAAATAAAATTTTTTTCATCTTTCTTATATTTTATTGTGGCAAATATACATTTTTTGAAAAACATTCTTACATCAAAACTCAAAAAAACACTAAAAATGAGTATAAAAGAACACTTGTAGACAGTTTGTAGACGCCTTTTTCTTTGATATAGTTTGAGCTTCTGACTATCTTTGCCAATGAATAGTAAATTATTTCATTATGTCGAATCCAAATTCAAAACTACCGTATTTAGAAATCATTGAATGGGTAGAACACACTCCTAACCTGCTAATGTGGAAAGTACCCGATCAAGACAAAGAAATTAAAAACGGAGCAAAACTTATTGTACGCGAAAGCCAATCTGTTCTTTTTCTGAATGAAGGCTCCATTGCTGATATTTTCAGTGCTGGTACACATTCACTTTCTACTCAAAATATACCAATTCTTTCTAAACTCAGAGGTTGGAAATATGGTTTTGAAAGCCCTTTCAAAGCTGATGTGTATTATTTTTCAACCAAACAATTCGCAAATCTTAAATGGGGAACACCTGCTCCCGTGCTAATGCGTGACCCTCAATTCGGACAAGTACGAATACGTGCCTTTGGCTCCTACAATGTAAAAATAACTGATGTTTCCAAGTTCTTTAAGGAATATGCAGGTACGTATCCCACATTAACTATCTTTGAATTGGAAACACAACTTCGTGATTTCATTGCTCCAAAGTTTGGAGAAGCTCTTTCTAATGCCAATCTTTCAGTTGTAGATGTTGCAGGAAATATGACCGAACTGAGCAATAAAATTCGTCCAATGATTGAACCTTATTTCTCGGATTTTGGAATTGAGGTAACACAATTTACAATAAGTTCAGTAACGCTTCCGCAAGAAGTTACAGAATTCTATGATAAAGCTACAAGTATGAATATCATTGGCGATATGAATCGTTTTCAGCAATTTAACACTGCCAATGCCATTGGTAACGACCGTAGCAACCTTAATTCAAGCGTGAAAGAGGGCGTGGCAATGGGAATGATGATGGGAACGATGCAGCAACAAATACAACAAAATCAGCCAACTACAATTGATGACCTAACAACGAAACTTCAAAAACTCAAAACACTTTTTGAAAATGGACTTATCAATGAAGAAGAATACAAGACAAAAAAGGCTGAAATTTTAGCCAATTTTTAAAAAATAGAATTCAACAAAGTTTTAATCAATTTAAAATTATGACAGAAAAACAAATCCTAAAAAAAATTGATGCTTGGGATGAAAATGATAACATCCAAGCTATTATCGACTTTATAGAAAATCTGCCTGTGGAAGAGCGTTCTACTGCCGTTCTGAGCGAACTCGGAAGGGCTTATAACAACTTTTACTGGCTCGACCAATCTGCTGAAAATGAAAAATATTTGCAAAAAGCTATCGACGTTTTCAAATATCTGGAAGAAGAACTTGGCGAAACGGCTTCGTGGAATTATCGCATTGGGTATTCTTACTTCTACCTCAATAACAGTGAATTAGCAAAAAAACACTTCCTCAGAGAACAAGAATTACAAGGTTCTGGTAATGATGTAGATACGTATTTGGCTTGTATTGAATATGCTCAAGAAAAAGGAGTTTCGCCTGTAGAGGTTTACAACGGCGGAAGAGAAGGAGTGCAATATCCGTTAGAACGATTTTTACACTTTTTAGAGAAAAAAGCTCCCAATTTACGTACACTCATTGCCTCAGGAGCCTCCGATGCCGAGTTGGAAAGTTTTGAAAACCAAATTGGTGCAAAACTTCCTGAAGCTTATAAAGAACTTTATCGCACTTTCAATGGTCAAAAACAAATTGTTCCGTTTTTCGCAACAGGCAATCAGCATTTTGTTTCATTAAGTGAAGTGACTGAAATTCAGGAAAGATGGCTGAGCTTTGTAAAGCAACATTATGGTGAGAATTGGAAAAATGTCCGACTTTCCGAAGAAATTTTCTTTGATGAAGAAGATGTCCAAAACACACTTTTCAACGAAAAATGGATTCCGATTTTGGCTGGAGAGCAATTCTTCATTTGTATGGATTTAGACCCCAAACAGGAAGAATTTTATGGGCAAATTATCTGCGTGATGCTCAACGAGGACATCAATAATTTTGAAGTAGGTTATCTCTACAACGACATCAAAGATTGGTTAGGTTACATCATTCGCAATTTGCAATCAGAACAATTGGTGTACAATGCCGAAAATAATTGGCTTGAGTTTGCTGAAGACGGAAATTACCAAGAAGCAGCGTATTACACTGAAGAAGAACGCACGGCTTTGGAAAGTTACATCGAAACGACCTTCGGGAAGTTTGATGAGGTTTTGCACGAACTCGTATCTCCTGATATTCATTGCGATATTTATCTTATAAAACCCACACCAGAACGCAATTATTACACACTAGTAACGGGCGGTATGGGAGCTTTTCAGATGTACACCCCAGAGGATTATCACGCCTCGCCATTTGCCGAACTGGTTATCAACCTACCTCCTACTTGGAATATCCAAAGTGAAGAAGAAAAAGACTATTGGCCTATCCGTTGGCTGAAAAACTTGGCTCGTTTGCCTATCCAGCATCAAACTTATTTAGGATACGGGCATACCATACCTACCAATGATGCTTTGGAAGGCACTAATTTCGATTGCTTGATGCTCATTGGGGCAGTTGCACAAAGTGAAGACGGTGAACAAAGCCAATGGGCTGTGGCAGAATTACCTTCGGGAAAAGAAGTTGGATTCTTCTATGTAGTGCCACTTTATCCAGAAGAAACTCAATTCAAACTCGACCAATCGGCAGACGATTTACTGGACAAGTTCGAAGCAGCTGACATTCCGTATCCGCCAGTAGTTGACATCAATCGTGTGAATGTTTGTGAAGATTACGAGGCTATGGAAACTCCTAATTTATTAGATAATATTGCGTGGGCGTTTAACGACCGTTTTTACGGTTCACTGATGCATTTCTGGGACGCCATACGAGATTACAATGCTGATATTGAAAACGATTTGGAAGACTTCACTCCTTTCGCAACCATTTTTAGCAGTTCCAAAGTGATGATGATGTATGAGGCTTACATCAAAAGTGAGAAAGATATTTTGGAAAATGAGCGTTTGCTTAATCCTGAAACTTTTGATAATCCCGACGAGGACGGAATGTACTACGCTCGTATATTAGCAGAACTTGAAAGTGAAGACCGCAACTATTACGGAGCTTTAAACTTACTTCGTCATATTCACAATACGTTATCTAACAAAGATTTAGGTGACCATATTTTCTTTGAAGGTTTCGATTTGGAATCCTACCAAGAAGACGGAACGCCTGTAATTTACTTGAATTTAGGAAGTTAATCACTTCTCTTGCCAATCCCTCAAAAAAGTGGGATTGGCATTTCTTCTCACAAAATTCTAATAAATTATGAATATTCCTTTTGAAAAAATAGAGGCATTCTGCATCACAAAAAAGCAACAAAAGAATTTAGAGAAACTGAAAAAGAAATTCTCCATTAAAAATTCAGCAAATCGTGAAACTTTATCTGATTTGATGGACAGCCTCTTTATTTGTGAAAAATATGAACCGCTTTTGGCTTTACTTCCTGAAGTTTTGAGCGTACCTTTTGAAGAAGATTTCCTTATTTGGGGCGATATGGAATCCTATTTAGCCATCATTGTTGCTGTTCCAAACATCACTGCGAACCAACGGAAAGCCATTTTTGAGCATTACAAAAGTGTTACCCATTACCAAAGTACCAAAAAGGCACAAGAAAGTTTGGATTATTATTTTCATCGGATTTTATCACTCAACAAAATCAATGATTACAAGACAGAAATAGCTGAAGCTCTTGAAGAAGAGGATTTAAGCTATGAATATGCAATGCGTTTAGGGCTTTTGAAAGAAGGAAGCCAAGTGAAACTTATCAGCGAGTTTGTTGATTTCAAAACTTTACAATTTCCGCAGTGGTTGGAAACTCCCAATTTTGAAAATCGGGAAGCGTTACAGAATCATATGGAAGAAATCATCTCGCAGCAATTGGAAACACTAAAAGAAAAACGATTCGCTAAATACAATTAAGTAACATAAAATACAACTATGAAAATAACAAATAGCGACCTACAACGAAATGATTTTGCTTCATTAGCTTTTTTTGATGCCGCCAATTATAATGTTAAAAACATTCGTGAAGATATTGAACATTACAAAACTTTAGACAAAATTCGTACAGGTATTTTTGGAAACATCAAAGCATTGAGCCTTTTGTCAGAACATTTTGATGGAGGGGATAATCCCATAATGACCGAAGAAGCTCAGCAATGGAAAATAATTCTGCTTGATTATTGTGAACGCAATAAACGCAAGATTCCTAAAGCATTACGAGATGATTTTTTGCGAAACCTAACAAGCGATTTGGACAAAATTATCGAAAACAGCAACGATATTCCTGATTTTTTATGGAAAAATGACGCTCAAAAACGCGAAATAATCATAAAAGTAGAAAATCAAATACTGAAGGACAAATACATTGCTTTAGCTGAATTGAAGTACAGCAAATTAGGAGGCGCTTTACAAAATTATTTGCTCGAATGTTTACAAAAATTAGAAGAAAACGAACAAAAACCAGAAGAGCCAACGATTTCAAGAAAAAGTACACGGAGTTTTCGCCCTCACATCTTTGCTTCATCGGACAATGAATATACTCTTTTGTTAGATGACTTTGACCTCTTTTTGACTGAAAAACAACATTCTGAAGATACTGAAATCAACGCATACGACATCGAAAAACGACTTAAAAAGTACTTAAAAGAAACCAACAAACCTTTACTTAAAACATTATTTTTTGATTGTGAAAGTTCTCTCTTTTCAGTAAGAAGTCAAAACTTGGAAAACTTGATACAATTACAAAAAGCATTATTACATTTAGCTTTTGATAATCAATAAGAAAATATAGTTACTATGACAAGTCCAAAAGAAATATTTGAAAAAGGTTGCGGAGAAATCGCTCAGCATTTTCCTGACTTTAAATCCATACAAAAAGGCAGAAAACTAAAGAAAGTAAGCCAAAATAAAAGTATCGAATTTGAAATTTATTTTCAGACCAGTATGCGAAACTACAGCGGCAGCGTTGCCATACTTCCACACATTAACATTTCTTCCAAAAAAATGGAAAAATGGCTCAACACACAAAGTAACGGGCAAGAAATGTGGGAGTTAATCTTTACAAAACAACTCGGCTACCTCACGCCACGCCAATATTGGTACGAATGGAACTTGGCAGGACTTAGTTTTCAACCAACTATCGATGAAATTGTAAAGTATTTAAAAGAATATGCTTTACCTATCTTTGAACTTTTTGAAAATAAAGACAAGGCGGTGGATTTCTTATTGGAAAATGGAGCAATTTTCAATAAAAATGTTAAACACGATGAACTTTTGCCTTTCTATTTTGTGTTTTGGCACAGTGGAAAAGAAAAAGCTGAGATTTTTCTAAACAATTTTGTAGAAAAATGCAGTTACAAAGGAAAGTTTATTAAATCGTATGAAAAATTACAAACCGTCAAGCAATTTAATTTTACTTATAGCAGTTTTGTTGGAGAAGACATCTTAAAATTTGCAGTAGCTCACGGAATAAAACTCAATGTCAAAGAATAAACTAATGGATTTTACAGAAATAAATAAGTATATTGACTCTTTTTATGAGGAAAAACTCTCTAAATACGACCTAAAATATTACATCACACAATATACTGAAAAAGAGAACATTTCGGTTGAAACACTTTCTACTTTGTTTCTGAAGGATTGTGCGACAAACAGAAATAATGAAACTTTGGAAGGTGCTTTATTGGTCGTTTTTATATTTAATATTCGTAATAAAGAAGTTGTAGGATTGTGTCAAAGTTTATTACTTGAAGATTGGCACGAACGCCACGAAGATATTATTTCTGTTTTAGAAGAAGCCAGAAATAAAGAATCCGTTGCATATTTGCTTAAGGCTTTTCAAATGAAACTGAAGTATATGCAATACAACAATCATTATTCATTTCATAAAAAATTGCTGTGGGCAGTATACAAACTCTCTGGTTCTCAATATAAAAATGAATTATTAAAACTAACTGAACATATCAGCCCAAAGCTAAAACCTGAGTGGAGGCAATTTATAGGAGATAAAATGGGAAAAATCAAAAGTTGAAAAAACACACATTTTTTTACCGCTAAAAATCTGAAAAATCAGGATGAATAGATAAAACTTCAAACAAAGAATACCAAAACTGGAAAAAAAATCAGTAAAAAGCTAAGATTCATTGCTTTAAAATATAAGAATTAGAAAAATAAAATTATGAACATAAAGGAATCCCAACTAAAAATCTGTGCAAAATATCAATCTGAGTTCGAGCAACTAAAACCCAATGAAATGGTGGCGATAGCTCTGGACACACTGGGGCAAATGCCTATTGTTGGGCAACGAATTGTACTGGAGAAAGACGAAAAAGTTTCGTGGTTTATCTATTGCGGAGAATATTCTGACGCAAATGATTTCTACAAACCGATACATTGGTATCATCTAATTGAAATTTTACCTGAAGTATTGCCTTATCTGGGATTAGAGCAGGGATTTCGTTTTATCATTGACAATGAAGGCTATGAAGATGTTTGGAAAGATGAAAATTAACCCAAAAACAACTAAAAATGACTTCTAACAAGGATTATTTTAGCGATTTAAACCTCAATCCAGCAGGGCTTTTACAAGAAGAAATTGATATTATCAACAATTGGTATGCCAATTACACCAAATTCGATAGAAATATACATCTTTTTGACACTGAAGAAGTTGAAATTAACGAGGAATACATACAATTTCTGAAAGAAGAATATGAAAATCTGTCATTTTATGATGATATTTTGTTATTTTCAGCAGATGAAGACAGCAATTGTGTAGGAATTATGACAAAAGGAGCAATGCGAGGTTGGATTTTCTTCATTTCAGAAGATTTTTGGACAAAACCAGTTTTTCGCACACTTAAAGCCTTTTATGAAAAGGTAAAATCCGAAGAAATTACCGATGTTTCTGCCTTTGGTGTTCAATCGCCTGACTTTCTGAACAAACATCGAACCGAGTTAGAACTCGCTACTGATAATAAAGTATTTGATGACCTATTACAAAAAATACATCACACTAAAAACAAACACGACAGATATCTTTTTGTAGAAACGCTAATTACCATTGCCCCTCCCGATAGGCTTAGCGAACTTACAAAATTATTATTTTCAGAAGATTATTGGCATATTCGTCAAATTTTGGAAGCGTTTGCTTTCTATAATCATCAAACAGACAATGAATTATTATACAAACTAGGCAAGAAAAAACCAGAATTCCGTAAGCAGTTAAAAAAAATGGGAATACAGCCTCAAAGAAAATTCCTCTGGTGGGAAAAATGGTAAAAAATAGAGAAAAACATCATTATGAGTTTTACAAAAGAAATTAAGAAATTAAGTAAGTTTTTAAAAGAACAAGGTTTTTTAGCTGTTCCAATGGAGATTCGTAATATGACTTCTTGGGTTAAAGAATTGGATAGTGAAAACTTAGTATATATGTATGTTTACGTCAGTCAGCATTCACAAGAGAGCCAAAGAGGACACCTAATTATTTCTCCGCCACGTTATAATGATGATAGTTGGATAGGAAATCCTTTAGCTATTGGTATTCCTCTGGCAGAAAATTGGGAATTAGGAGCCGGCTTCTTTGATGACTACATAAACAGACTTACTAACTTATTGCCAAGTGTGGTTTACCTTAAAGATGCAGTTATTAGGGAAATGCACAACATAAGTAATATTTCTACACAAGCATCAGAAGCAAAAGCACTTGGCGAAAGAGAATTGATAGACTTAAAAGCCTTTCATAAATTGAAAAAAGAACCCAATTTTACCAAGTTATGTCAAATAAGCAAAGAAATTTGGTTTACGAAAAAAGATATTTATCTTCTTGATACTGAATTAGGCAAAAAATGTTTCGAGCCTTATGGAGATGACATTACAATGAAATATATTGAAGATTACACCTCTAAATTAAGTACGATTTTAGCCACATATAGTGCGTTTAGATAAGAAATACGTTTAATAATAAAAATCAAACTAAAAATTCAATGGAACAATTTTATTTAAAAGTAGAAATAAAGGAACAAAGATCTGATTTTCGAGTCTTTAAAGCCTTCTTTTTTGATGATGATTTTCATAATTGCGATAGTGATGGCAATGCTTCTCCCGTGTATAGCAGAGATTGGACAGAGCTTTATATGCATTCCAGGGAAAATAATCAATGGTTTGACATACAATGCATTGAAAAAGATAATTTAACATTCAAAATAACTTCCAATACAGAAGAAAATGTGTACCAAATCGCCTATTTTCTTGCTAAAGAAACAAAAGGAGTTATTATCAACAGCAAAAATCAAATAATCGATGCTAATGATGTGATTTCAAGAATGGGAAACTTTAATTTAGAAGAAAGATTACTTCTGGCAGAGAAAAGCATTTGGCGAAAATCATCAAAAGATAATCCATTTCCTAACATTCAAAAAATAGAATGATTTATTTGGTTGAAATCAATTAATTAACAACAAAAAATAAGTCCAATGAATGATGAAATACACATTGCAACCAATATTTCAACTGAAATCTTTTATAAAATTGTTGATTTTTTGAAAGAAAACAATTGGAAACTCACCGCAGAATACAACCCCGAAATCTTCGATAAAGCTATCGACTTTGATTTATATCAATTTGAAAAAGAAAATAAAACAATACAAATGGCTTGGGACATTTGGTTTCAAGGAGAGATAAAAGCAACATCATCTGTTTTTAAAATGCTCTCATCATATTTAAAATATGAATTCAAATATGGAACATCAATTCATTTTTACAAAGATATTTTTCATAAAAAATCATCTTTATTGATAAAATATTAGTATTTGAACAACTTAACTTTAAAAAAATTAAATTCTAATGAAAAATCAGAATTACCTTCGTATTTATGCTAACATTGGCAAGGAAAATTACAGCGAAAACGAGAAAGAAACATTAGTAAAAACACTCATTACCATTGGCGAAGAGATATTTTCACAGACCGATTTACGAATGGACATCCATGGTTCGGGATATGGTATTTCAAAAGGTGACCCGCTGGTAAAACAACAAACCTTTTGGAAGAAAATCGACAAAAAAGGCTATAAAAATTTGTTCGGAATCGGTGCTTCACACAAAGATTATTATAGTTATAGGTCGCAATTCAATCTATGGATGCAATCGCATAACTTTTTCCGATTAGATATTGAGTTTTTCTGGCAAGCTAATGATAATTTTGACTACGAAAAAGCCCAAAAAATCATCGAAACTTATTTGCCTATTGTCCGAATCGATTACGCTTACGGTTATCTTGCTGATAAAAACCTAAGTTGGGATGAATGGATAACAAAAGAAAGTTTTTGGAGTTCCACCTCCTATATTCCTAAGGAAGAAGAGATTTGGCAAGGACAAATTGGTGAAATTTTAAATGGAAAAATCAAAAAAATATATGCCTTTAATGTTTTCAATAAAACTCAAAGCAAGAAAACATCACACGAAAACCTGAAACGTATTCCTCTTAATGATGAAATTGAAATTGGTTTGCTTACATAGAAAATATTTCAAAGTCTAACTAGCTTCATCAGAACTAAAAAAATAGAAAAATAGATATAAAACCATCAATTTTACCATCAAAAATCATAGAAAAAGATACGTAAAAATATTTTTTTTTATTATTTTGATTTACACAAATAAAAAAAAGACAAACTATGCTCTCAATTCATCTAAAAAACACTAAAAACAAAGGCATTAGCTATATAACTTACGAAGAGGAAACTATTTTAGCCAAACTTTATGACAAAACCGAAATAAGATTTTTCAAGAAATTATGGGAAAACTATTACAACGACCCTATTTTCTCTTTTGAAGAATTAGAAATTGCCTATAAAGAACTATTTGCACTTTCTGTTGAGATGATTGCAAAGGCAACTACATCACCTGAAATAAATTTTGTATATAAAATGATTGCTATTGTATCGTATGCGGTGTTTCATAAAGAAAATTTATGCTGCATCAGTGATTAACAGCTTTTTATATGAAAATTTTTGTGAGAAAATTACAATTATAAATTCAAAAAACGGACAATCCACTAAGAAAAATAAAAAAGTCAGTTACAAAAATGATTTTTATTGAAAGAATAACAAAAAACAGCAACAAAATAACGAAAAATTAGTTATAAAAAGGAATGATTATTTATAAAAAAACAAAGATTTAGTGTAAAAAAGGAAAGATTCAGTATAAAATGGAAATATTTTTTAGTAGAAAATCAAAAAGTGAGTGTAAAATATAGAAAAGTGAGTCTTAAAAATGAAATATATTGATAAAAAACCAAAAAATCAGTATAAAATATAAAAGAGTGAGTTATAAAAATAAAATATATTGATAAAAATTCAAAAAAGTTAGTTTCAAAAACAAAAAAATAAAACATAAAAGAATTTAAAACAATAAAAAAGAAGCTATTTAGTTAGTTAAACATCAAAAAAAATTAAAAAAACAACAAAATATGAAAGAGAAAACCAATGCACAACTTGCTTTTGATGAGACTATAAAAGCTATTTACGATTTACTAAAACCCATCGAATTTAAGAAAAAAGGAAATAGTTTTTATCGAATAGAGAATACTATCTGTCAGCTTATCAATATTCAAAAAAGTATTTATAATAACAGCCAATCGGTCACTTTTACAGCAAATATTTGCGTTAAATACTTAGAAACTGATGAAAATATACCTTCTGTGACGCATTTTCCTATCCGTGAACGCATCGGAAACCTCAAAGAAAGCGGTGATTTCTGGTATACTTTCGATGAAATTCAGGATATTTTTATCAGAAAACAAAAATATCAATCGGAAAAAGAATTAATTTTAGAAGATATTAAAAAATACATACTAACTTTCTTAAATAAATTCAAAAACAAGGAAGATATAGAGAATTTTTATGATTAAACTCAATAATTTACTTAATAAACATTCATAAAAAAAGAAAAATACAATGTCCAAAAAAGATATAAAAAAGAAAAACATTTCTGTAACTGAAATTACAGACCTTATCAATGTTGCAGGAAATCACCCAAATCAAAATCCAGAGCGAGGTTTCTTATATATAGCAAAAAGCATCTCTGATTTTGAAGATTCTTTCGATGAATTATTTGATATAAAGGATTTAGAGCCATTGGATTATTGCATTTTATCTTCCAATTGTGAAATAACCTTGCCCAACGGACAAAAATTCTGTGGAGTTTCTTTCAAAGGAGCTTCAGGAAAGGAAAAAATCACACAAACCATTCAAAAAGATTGGAAAGAAAAAGGATTTTTATTTGGGGAAATCAGCAACAATATATTTATAGATTCAGAAGGGAAACAAACTCCTTTAAATGAGTGCAAAGCTGTACTTTATGAATATTAATCAATAATTTTTTAATAAAATATCAATATATGACACAGAAAGAATATGCTCAATACCTCGCAGAACTTATTGGAGAGGAAATGGATACTGATTGCAATGAATTAGAAGAGCTTTTTTATGGTTATTTTCAATCATTTATGCCTGACGGAAAGAATGTTGAAAAAGTTTTTGAACCCATTGAAAACGGACAATTACTTTACCAACGCATAAAACCCATTTTTGAAGCGACAAAAGAAGAAACTACACAAGCCTTTGAGCAAAATATCGCTCCAGGGTATTTCGTACCCAATAAAAAAGGCACAGAAGAAGAACTAAAAGCCATTGGTAAAGAGCTTTTGGCAGGATTTTTAGAATTTGCTTCATTCGTTGAAGAAGAAACCCTGCAAAATTATCTAAAAGAAATTATAAATATTGAAATCTCGGACAGTAGAGAGCAAAATTTTGATGATGAAGCACAAACTGAACTCTACGAAATTTTATCTATTTGGTATATTGATAATACGGATTACGAAAGTTTAATTTCAATACTTCGTGAAGCATATTATTCAATAAATTGTGATTACTTTTTAGCTGCATATTTACAATATCCAGTATTGACAAATAAACCGAAAACCGATTTTTTAAAACCTTACTTTGAATTATGGCAAAGGGGATTTCAGTTTGTAATCAATGGTAATACATTAATTCTATTTTAAAACAAAATATTATGAACCCAATGAAACTTGATGAAATTCCTGATGAGATTTTTTTAGAAGATATTTACAATTTGACGAAAAATATTCCAAAAGAATTCCCGACTTGGCTAAAACAGATTGAAACCGCAACAGAAACTCCTCCGCAATATATTTTCTTCACTGATTTTGTAGAAAATACCGATGATGAAGAGTCCAATGAAGAATTTGTAGGTTATTTTTATGATAAGTTACACCAAAATATGTATCAGTATAGTGCTGAAAATGATATTTTAACGATTACTTTTGTAGATAAGGAAAAACTTACGATGCAGGATACTTTTAGTCTGAAAGTATTGCATTTGTTATAGAAAAATAGCTAAATATAGCTAACGTGATACAATTTGTCATATTTATTAGAGTGAATTTCAAGAGTAAGTTTTTGACCTTGGAGACGAAACGTTAAGAAAATCAATGAATGAAACGTAGAAAATCTCTATTGTTTGAGCGTAGCGAGTTTAAAGATTTTCAGTAAAATGAATTGATTTTTAGTGAAGTTTCCAAAGTCTTGAATTTTTGGTTCTTTTGTTTCAAGACAAAAGAACAGAAGATTATGATAATTAACAAAAAAGATAAATACACAAAAAGTAAAATATATTAAACAATATTGAACAGATATGAGCAACTATCAATTTAGTAAAGAAGACGGGATTGCAATTTCAACGAAAGAAGTATATCTAAAAAACTTACATCAAAATGCTTTCATTTGGGTTTATACAGAAAATGAGAATTTTAATGATTTTTCACCAAAACAAAAAGTGGCTTTTGAAGAATTTCTTAACACAGAAAATGCTTTGGAACAAATTAAAGAAAAAACAAAATCCTATTATGATTATTTACTTGCACAAAAACGCATCAAGCAACAAGAAAATGACAGCTTTGAGCTAGATTTTGAAGCCATAGCATTGCCAAGCCAAGCAGAAAATCCTAAAAATATCGTTTTTGTATTGGCCAATACGAATTGGCTTTTGGCTAATTCTAAATTTTATATGGAATTGGAAATACGTTTTGAAAATGGAATATTGATGCATATATGCGAACTCTCTGGAGAATACATTTTTCCACAATAAAAACTAAACATCACTAAAAATATGAGCTTTGTGGAAGAAATAGTAGAGCGTGAAATTCAAAAAAGTAAAGAAATTTTACAAACAACAACTGAAAAAGCTATCAGGCAAAGTGAAATTGACAAAAAAGAACATATTATCTTTATAAAATAGAAATCAATTATGATAAACAGAAGAATATATTTTGATAAATGATAAAAATTCACCGAAATTTATGAAGCGAAAAGATTACATTCCCAAGTAAACAAATCTTTTTAAAAACAAATAATATCTATGAAAAATAAATTACGAAAAATTGTTGTGGAAGATGCCATTTATTACTATCGAATTACCGATAATTTCCAAATGGAAACTTTCCCTTCCTTTATCCGAATGAAAATATTTTCAGAAGGATATAAAACTACACCTTTACTTATTGAGTTTCCTTCAAAATATGATTTCTATGCAGGATTTCCACTGAAAAATGGCGTGAATTTACCCAACTTAACCACTGGCACTACCGAATGTGTGAATATTCATCAACCTAAATACATTCAGAAATTTATTTTATTAGGAAAAAAATACGGCTGGACAGGAAATAATGTTATTTCTACACAAAATGGAATAGATTATTTGTCTGAATTGGGCTATGATGTAAGTTCAATTCTCAGTGACGAAAGTTGTAAGCAACTTTAAACCAAAAATTTACAATCAAATTGTATTTTTCTAAAACTAAAAAAATTATGCCGACCATTTATGTAGAAGAAATAACACCTTGATTGGCTCCATCAATGGAAATAATAGATTTTTGCCATCAAACAAGAACTGAAATAGATATTGATATGTATTTGATTAACAATGACAAAAGAGTATAAAAATGAATTACAGAATATTTTTAAGCCTATGTATGGATTTTGTTCGTCAGTACATTTTACCGATGGAACAAGGCTACGCCGCACATTCCAACTTACGATATGCCGAGTGGCATTTGCTTGGTTATCCAAATGAAACAGAACGAGAAGAATGTATTCAAAAAACAACCAAAGAGTTGAAAAAACTAAAAGGAAAACCCAAAAACATTTTGGAGTTATCCACACTTTTTACGGATTTGCTTTTTCTGTCAAAAGGTAGCATAAAATACAAAAAAGCCCAGCTCATAGAAAAACTTTCGGCAATTGATGAAAAATTTCCGCGTGAATTTGGAGCCTATTTGCAACAAGCCAAAGATGATAATCCTTTCCCCAATATGCGTTATCGAGAGCTTTCCGATGAGGAAAAAGCCTTATTTCAAGACGAAAATCAGTCCGAGTGGTGGATTATTGAAGATATTGCTGAAGACAAGTACGATTTCTTCGCCTTTGAGATGATGTCCAACAAAGATTTCGTATTGCATTGTATTAATTTTATGCGAACTTATGTAATTTCACTTACCAAATCTTGCCCTGATTTAAGCAATTATTTAGATGTCGCCACTGATTATCTGAATGGGAAAATCTCTCGAAAAGAATTAGAAATATATGGCTGCGAAATTCACAAAAAAATAGAACATATAAAGCAAAGCAAACCTTTGTATATCGTTAGGATTTACACTACTGTTTCTTACTTTTTGTGGTCTGCTTTTTTAGATGATGAGGAGGAAGAAGGACAGCAAGACCCTTCGTATTCATATTTCCTCGATGATTTACGACGCGTACAACACGGACTAATGATGCAACTTTTTATGCCAATTTTTAAGCAGTTTAATATGATTAACAACTAAAAATGATGATACAACAAAAAGATTTTATAACACGATACGAGAAAGCTATTGAATTGCGAGACACCAGTAACACAGCCGACGCCATAGCCCTTTTCAGAGAATTACTGTCTGAACTCGAAAGCAATCCTAACATTTGGAAAGATGATGAAGTTATTATCTCCGAAAACGGAACGCACATAAGTAAGGCCTTCTTTTACGACGACTTTGCATATGCCCTTGGAGACAATGAGCTTTTGGAAGAAGCCCTACAAATGGAGAGCAAAGCCTTAGAACAACTCTCAAAAGAGAAAAACAGAAGTCATTTAGAGGTTATTTATCTCAATTATTCCGATTATGCGATGCAATTAGGAAGTTTTCAGGAAGCTTTATCGGTTCTCCAAAAGGGTATTCAGGAGATTGAAAGTAAGCAGTTTAAACACCGAGCTGATATTGTACCAGCCATTTACATCAATGCAGGACTTTGCAACTACTTTTTAGAAAACGCAGATGAAGCCGAAAAATATCTAAAAATAGCCACTAATCTTTTGGAAACAGGTATTAACTATGAAGAATTTTACCAAGACTCTTTTGAGGCAAATTACTTTTTGAGTGAAATTTACAAAGAAAAAGGAAATAATTCTGAATATGAAAAGTTTAAAAACAAAGCCAAAGAATTACTAACCTTTATCTCAACTGATGAAATAGCATATTCTGCTACCATTTATCCAGAAAAAATACAGAAAAAAGTAATTGATTTTTACAAGCAGAATTCAAAAAATTAAAAAACAAACAGAATTTATTATTTAAAAATTTATTGATGTTAAAATATGATTACGATAGAATTTGAAGCTCCGAAATTTGAAAAATGCAATTGCTGTAATGCTAAAATCACCCAACTGACACGCTTTGTTTATCAAGATAACGAAGCCTTTGCCTATTATTATGCAAAATTTGAAGACCATAACGACCCAAAAGTGGTAGAATGTTTGGTTGTTCTATGCGAATGGGACGAAAACAATGAGGAAATTATCAAAAAAACAGGTTTTCCGATCAAAATTTGGGTAAAAGATGATAATTATAATATTACACTAACCAACAAAGACGAATGTTCGTGGAAAAACATTCCTGAAGTTGAAATTTTAGACCGAGAACAAAGCCTAAATCATCTACAAAAATCCGATGTTTTTCATATAACTGACCATATTGTAGAGGAAGATAAGGAAGTCATCGCCTATTTTGAGAACTAACAAAAAGAAATTGCAAATTATTAGCCATAAAGTAAAATCTCACTCTTAAAACGAGAAAAAGTTTAATTTTAGTGATATTCTTATGAATATATTTAATTCAGTGGTTAATTTGGGCGTTAATATTGAGGATTTTCCTGCTATTGATGTAGATATTTACGGAAATTACATCGCTTTCGACGGAAAAAACAGCGTAAATATTAACGGAATAACTATTCCTTTAAAAGAAGAGATTAAAATAAAATTTCCGTTGGTACAAATGCTTGATAATAATTCGTTTTTACTTGCTGATAGGCGTTCAGGAAGTGTCAACGCTTTCATTTTTAGCACTGATGGAGTTTTGCAAAAGTCTTTTTACGTGGGCGATGCCATCGAAAATATTACTTTTAGCGAAGGAAAAATAATTGTCAGCTATTTTGATGAAGGTGTTTTCGGCAATCCTCCCAGTACGGAAGGTTTGGCAGTCTTTAATTTGGAAGGAAAACAACTTTTTGGGGTTAATTCGAGTTTGGGATATGAGTATATTTGTGATTGTTACGCTCTTTGCAAATTAGGGAAGCATTCGATTTTCTTTTTTGCCTATACGGAGTTTGAACTTACCCAATTGAATCTAAAAAACTTTCAAATAGAGCGTACAAAAATGCCAGAAATTTTAGCAGGAGCCTCCGCAATGGTCTCTGATAAGGAAACAATAGTGTTTTTTGCTCCTTATGAACATAAAAACACCTTATTTCGTTATAATTTATACACCAAAAAGCTGGAAAAACTCGGAAAAATAGATTTTTCTATGATAAAAGGTATTGAAAATGGGGTATTTTTAGCAATTAAAGACAAGCATTTTCACATCATCGGATTATAAAAAGAAAAAATATTAACGTTAATAACTATAAATAAAACTTTTTAAAAGAAAAACAATATGATTTATTTTAATTGTGGTGTACATAATGCCAACAGAACAGCATTTTTTAATTGTATAAATGGAGAGGGGAAACAAATCGGAACCTTTCTGATTGATTTTAATACTGATGAAAAATTCGTATATGCAACCGAACCCGACGAAAGTGAGATTTTTGATATTTCCCCTTGCGGAACAAAAGTTCTAACCATTGACAGAACCTACGAAAAAAGAAAACGCAAGACCAAGATTTTCAACCTAAAAACCAAAGAATTGCTTTTTGAAACTAATGTATTTTTTGGTTATGAAGCGTGGTTTACTTCCGTTCCGAATTTATTGGTAGTTCGTGCTGGTATAAAAGGTAAAAGCAATGACAAATTATTTCTTTTTGACACGCAAAAGAATGAAATTATGCATTTTATGCAAGGGAATGCTTGTCTGACCTATTGCTCAAAAAATTTCTATAATGATGTTTTTGTTTATCCAAATTCTCGCAAAAAAGATGAAGTTATTGTATTGGATTTAAATACTTTGGAAGAAAAAACAATTCATTTAGGAGCAAAAAAGCTCATTCATCGGGTAGAAGCATTGGGTAATGACGAATTTTTTGCCATTGACGGTGAATTTTTTGGAATAAAATTCAATACAAAAGGTGAAATTCTATGGAAAACCAAAAAATTGGATTGGGAAAAATTCTATTACGCCCCAAACTTTTTTATTCTTGATAATCAGATTATTTTTAATGATTCTCTCGGAAATCGTATTGATATATCAACAGGTGAATTGACACATACAAACGTGCAAAGTTGGGGTAAATCAACACCTTTTTTCGATAGTTGGGTCATTTATAACACGGGTGAAATGTACGAAATAAACACAGATAAAACAGATAAACTGAACATTCAAAAATATTTAGAAAAATAACAATGGCTTATACAATTCCTAAAAATAAAGTAATAAACTATCCGCCAGAAGAAGTTAGAAATTTCAGAATTGAAAGTTATGAATACATTGATAATCTGCATTTTTTGGTCTCTCCATCTGAATTTTTGGAAGATGCAGAAAGCTATGTTTCAGTGGTGAAAGAATTGTTTTTGGAGGCAGGTTGGGCTGGAGATGGCGAGGTAAAACTTTTGTGGATTCCTCCCTTCTGTCTTGAAACTGATGTAACAATGTGGGAATATCCTCAGGGAGAGGTAGTTTGGCATACCAAACAGCAAGAAGATGGCATTTCGTGGCTTGCGATGCCTCAGAAATTAATTTCTTTTATGGCAAACGCTAAGTCTCCTTTTTACACGAATCTTGATGAATAACAACATAAAAAATAAAGCAATGAATTTAGAAAATGAAAATGTCCCACAATCATACAGGGATTTTATGACAACTACACAGAAAAATCAAATGATAAGCGTTCGTTATGGAAGACGCAAAACAGCAAAGCAGAGTAGTACTCCACGCCAGGATTACACCATTTATGCCTACGATATGCTCACTCGCAAAAATGACCCTGACAACGCAAAAAGCCTGATGAAATATCAATATCTCAGTGAAGCAGAACTTGATTATAAACCTTTAGAAGGCGAAACTGAAGGCATTAGTTTAGAACAAATTCGCAAGGCTTTTTGTTTTGGTTCGGTAGATGGTGGTGTGGTGTTCTTTCACCCTGAAGACCACAGCGTTTGGGAGATTTATTACGATTTATACATATGTCAAACAGCAAAAAACTTTGAACAACTCATAAAACAAGCCAAAATGCAGCAAACTTGGGAATTGAAATAAAAATCTTGTAATTGTTATGAACGGAATCACTTGGGATAAATTCTATTTTATCATCACTCCCGATGAATTTGAGCTGATTTTCAGTAGTGGAGATTTCTACTTTATGAAAACAAATTGTCGCGTGGCGTTGGATTATCAGTACGATTCCAAAGAAAGCATTTTTTTGGCTTATCAAAACTTTTGGGAAAAGATAATTGTAGGTAAAAGAAAACTCGTTAATCCCGAATTTACAGACACTTACCTACCTATGTATATTTCGATAACTGATAATTACCGCAACATAAAATTTGAAAAAATTAACTCAAAATCAGACGGAAATATTGATTTCAAACGAGTATCAAATAAAAAACCTTTCATTGGACTTTCTCCTGCGGAATTAAATTTCTTCAACGATAAAATATCTATGATATATGCCAACACCGAAGGTATGATTGGTTTGAGATTGGTACGCCCTAAAAGCATTGATGGAATTTCTACTGAAAATGAAATCATTACACCAATTTATAAAGATATAGTAAAATCCATCAAAAAAATCTGCAAAAAAGCCAAAATCCAGCGGGAAGAAACTCTCTTTAAGCCCAATCTTTGGATTTCGGAAAATGCTAAAAAAGTGATAAATGAAAACATATATCTGGTAGAGAATAATTTAAAGTTTATTTAAAAAAATAGATGCAAACACTTATCAATCAATTAGAAATGCATTGCCAAGATGGAATGCAAAAGAGATTTTTTGAAAAGCTCAAAAAAATTCAAAAATTTAAAATCGGTAGAGATGGAATGTATCTTCGTGGGCTTTTGGAGTGCTTTTTTACCGAAGAAAAGTACGATTTGGTACAGTTCTTTTTTGATAAATTGATAGCCGTACCTTTTAGGGAGAATTTTCCTGAGTGGCAAGATACCGAAATGATGCTTTGCCTTTGTTATGAGTTGCCAGATGCCGGTTCCGAGCAAAAACAAGCCATTGAAAATCGCTTTTTAGAAATCGCCAATTTAAAAACACAATTCAATGAATCTCAAATACTTTATGACAACTATCTACCCAAAATTTTATCCTTAAAATTCATAAAAGGATTACAAAGAGAGATTCCCAATTATCACGGCGATTATAAAAAATCAATGCAGATGGCGTTGGTTACAGAAGCCATTCGTGTAAAAATAGCCAATGCCATCACAGAGCGAAATCCTAATATTGACAATAAGATGAATACTATCATTACCAACGAATTAAGAGTATTACGCTCCTAAAGATTATATCAAATTTTAATCAGAAAAACAATGAAGCAAACCTATTATTTCCATTTGTTTTTGACTCAGATAAAAGAAAGTGAATTTGAAGCGTATCATAGCTATATCTTTGACAAAGAAACAAATAGCCCATTATTTTTCAAAGAACTAAACATCAAAGATTACACACCAAAAATAACAGATAACTACGGGTTGGAAGTATTAAATCCTGATTTCAGGTATGAATTTCCGTTATCTGAATTGTTAAAATTTACGCTTTTGAAAAAAGAAGATTTGCCAATAGTGGAGGCTCTTTGTGAGCAAAAAAGTATTTCACCAAATTCGTATATCATATTGTATCGCAAAGGTTTACAAATCCCAACAGAAGTTTTCCTTTCGTTTCCTAATCTGTATTATTTTGGCGAATTTGAAATGGACAACAATGCATTAATAAGCAAAAAGTTGGCTTATCCTCACTATTTTAAAAATCCTGACAGAAAACTTAAATTCTTTTGATATGCAACCAAGAAATTTATACGAGCTATTACAAGTGATGAAAATACGACCTGATATGTACTTCTATCCTCCTACGTTACCCAACTTAAAAAACTTTTTATCTGGTTATTTTTCAGCTCTTTTCATAAATAATATAGAAGATAATCCACTTGATGGCTTCGACGATTTTGTCGCTCAAAAACTCAGGTTCTGTGAATCCACTGCAGGTTTCTCCAATATGATTTTGGCCTACACAACAGGTTTTGACCCTAAAAACATCATTTGGGAAGATTTTTTAGCCTATGACATTTCAAAAGAACAACATCAAAAAGCTATCGAACTATATTACAAGTTTTTAGAAGAATTTAATCACGAAAAACAGAAATAAAATGAATAAGAAAAATTTAAAAATTCCTTACAATTATTTTGAACTAATCTCGAAAAATCAAAATAATAAACATTCAGCACAAACAGACCAATACGGCTTTGAGCTGGATACTGAGTTAAATATTTTGTATGAAACTGAGGAAGAAATTCTTGAAGAAAGCCGAGAGTTGCCCGAGCATTTTCCACCAGAAGAAGCCGAAGAATATGCAGATGAAGAAAAAGTAAACGAATACGATTTGGGCTACATTACGGATTTCTCTAAAATTCTGACTTTCGGAATGGACGGAGCTGGTTGTCAGTTTTGTATGGATTTTAGTGAAAACGAAAACGAGCCGAGAATCATTTTTTGGGACGACAGAGACTTGCGTTGGCGAATTATTGCCGATAATCTCGAAAATTTTTTCGTCTTGTTTAAAGATGAGCCGTACTCGTATCACTCAAAAGAATAAAAATTATGCAAAAAACCTATTATTATCACTTGTTTGTCGCCCGTATAGAAGAAGGAAAAACAAAAGATTACGACCAATACGCTCTTGGCGAAACCCATACGATTCCTTTGCTTTTCAAAGAATTAGGCATCGAAGATTATGTATTTGACGGAGAAATAGGCAATTACGGCGTAGAGGTATTAAATCCTGATTTTCGATATGAGTTTCCTTTGTCGGAGTTATTTTTTGATTCTGTTGTCAAACAAGAAGACCTACCCACAATAGAAAAATTTTGCAAAGAGAAAGATATTTTGCCAAATTCTTATATCATCATTTACAAAAAAGACCTAAAAATCAATAAAGAAACTTCTTTTTCTTATCCAAATTTGTACTATGTAGGCGAATTTGAAATGAGCGAAGAAGGAAAAGAAAGTGAACAATTTAGAAATCCACATTTGTTTTAAAACTGAAAAAAATATGAACGAGACAGAACAAATCAAACAGCAATTTATCACTTTTATGCAAAAAATGAATGCGTGGGAGGTAGTTGCCAATAATGAAACCGAACAAGATGATGAAATTTTTAGCAATCCCGATTGGCAAGAAAAACAAATACAAATCGTGCGAGAAATTTATGAGACTCATCTCACCCAAAAAGAACGAAAATACGGAATGCTCAATGCTGGAATTTCGGTCAGATTTCCACCCGAATACGACTCTGATAAAGAGACCATTATTTCTGTTGAGATAAAAGGTAAATCTGCTGTGATGATCACCGAAAGAATTTACGCAGGACTAAAAGGAGAGCGTATTTACAAACTCAAAAAAGTAGATGATGTATGGAAAATAGATACCGCCAAAGAAAAAAGCAAATCTGAAGACAAGTGGCATAGCGTGATTTTTTAATGAAATTAAAGTTTTAAAAGAAAAACAATGAAAACAATCACAAGCAACGATTTAAAAAACAATCAGGCTACTATCTTATTTAATGAAAACCCTTTAACGTTGGTTTTAGAACCCGATGGCGAACCGCTGGAAAACACTTTGAAACTTACTAATTCATTGATTCCTAGATTAAACGAAATGGACGGGAAAGCCAAAAAATACCTTGCCAAAGAATGTCTAGATACCTATAATAATAAAATTAGAGGAGAAGACAAAGCTAGGTTAGATTTACATTCATTTGAAAATCAATTGGTTTTAGATGAAATTTCTTTTGTAGGCGATGATTTTATGTTATTCTTCTACAAGGGGATTTTGGAGGATTTTACTTGGATGGCTTCTTCATCTGATGGCGAGAATTTTGATGAATTTGATATATTGACATAGAAATTTAAATAACTAAAAATGAAATCAATGACTTCTATCCGTATTGGCAATGTGTATGTATATGATACAGATGCTTTTAGCCAACAAGAGAAAGCATTTTGTGATAAAATGTATTCAGTGATATATTTTGCGGACTTTTTCTGTAAGAATAGCATTTCAAAAGTGATTCGTCCGTTGAATTTGTTTCTGACTGACAATAAAGATGAAAACGGGAAACGTTTTGAATGGGGCATAAAAATCTGGGTAGATGTGGAAAAACTCAAAAATACACCCGATAAAGATTTTCCCAAAGAAGCCATTTTGGCGGTAAAACAAAGTCTGATAGACATCGCTCCAATGCACGACTGGACAGCAGAAAACATCGAACTGAATTTTCAAAAAGTACTGGAAACCAATCTTCAAGGGCAGTGGGTGGTAACCAAAAACATCACACATAACGAGACTAAATTTCAACTCATAATGCAATACGATGGCAATAAAATCATCACAAACCTCACTGATTATATGCAGTTTATGATGAAAATAAAAGCACCCAAACAAAAAGCAATACTCGTGCCTGTGTCGCTAAAAGGAAGCATTGCAGCAGGAATATTAGTACCTTCAATGGTGACGGATTTTTCGTTCAAAGGTAATATACTAACTTTGCAAATTGGTTATCGTCAAAATAAAAAATGGAAAGTAAATTTCGGAAATAGCATTACATTAACAGATATTTAAACTTTAAAAACCTAAAAAATGGCAATACCTAAAAAACTAAAAACGCGTTGGCAAATCTATTCAGAAGAGTTGAGCCAAGTACGAGAACTAACTAAAGACTTTACGCAATCTCCTTTCGGGCGAACAGAGGAAGGATTGCTTGATTTTAGAGGAATTTACTTCGGGAATCCAAAAGAAGTACCTGCCTATGAGGTAATTCACATTGAGGATTTGTCACTTTGTAATGCTGATTTTTCGGGGTCGGTTTGGCGAGGCGTAGTGTTGTGGAGTACTGATAAAAACTCACCTGCAAGTATTAAAAATGTCGTATTTGACCAAAGTTCATTCGAAACTTGGTTCGGTGCAAAGGATTATCTAATGGAAAATTGCAGTTTTACTGATTGTAAATATAAAGACGTACATTTTTATTGTCATAGCATCAATCGTTGTAATTTTGAAAACATCAAAAAATCATCTCGTTTCACTTTTTCGATTGATAAAATGATAGAAAATTGCCGATTTACAGGCGAAATGGTAAAAATTAATTTTTGGCAATCGCCTTTGCAAAATTGTATCTTTGAAGGTAGATTGTACGACTGCTCGTTTGCTGGTGTAAAAAACGACCATTTTAAGGAATTAGTGAATAATAAACGCCCCAAAACTGTTGCAGATTTGGATAATCGAATGTTAAACATTGATTTTTCAAAAGCAGATTTGGTTTCGTGTAATTTCACAACTTACATTCATTTGGATTTGGTAAAACCTTCGCCCAATAATTGTATATTAAAACTCACCGAAGAATTTTATTCTGAATTACAGAAACTTATAAAACAAAAGGCAGGAACTTTAACCGAGGAAATGCTAAATTACATTCCACTTTTTTGCAAACCGCACGAGCAAATTCCCTATCGTTGTTTTCACAAGGAGGATAATCGCTATAAATCGCCTGAATTCAATAAGTTGTATTACGAACTTATTTGCGAAGCTGCCAAAAATACCAATACAAGAATTTGTGATAAACAAAACTAAAAATACAGAACATTATATAAATTATTAAAAATCAATACAAAAACAATGCTAAAACGAATTCGATTGGAAGACAATCAGGTTTACACCATAAAAATTTCAGATGAAATTTATAGCGTCGTTCAACATAGAGAAAATAATTTTTTTGATTTTTTTGATATTTTCTTCACCAAACCTAATGAAAAAAAGCTACTCTCTCTGGATTTGAACTCCGTTTCTCTTCTCTGCACCTATGTATTGGCTTCGAACAAGTTAAAAGACTTTTTTGTACGAAAAGAAACTTTAGTAAAACCCAACAAGCGAGCGTGTAACCGCATTTTTCACAATCCATTTCATTATATGATGGAAGGTTTAAGACAAGAGAAAACGCTTCCAGAAGGTGTAGCTTTAATGCAATTAAAAAGCCTACGAGGGATTAACTATGAAGTATTGATAGAATATTTAGATGAGGACAAACACATAAATGAAATTTACCAGTACAATTCTTCTGGAATGATTGGAAATTCCGAAAAACTCAAAGCTGAACTCCTCAAATATGTAGAAACAGGGGAATTTTGGAGTATTGCAAAAACTCATTCTTTTCCTAATGTTGTTCCATATAAAAAAGGGAAACCACAAATATTAGCAGTTGAGAGTTTTTCATAATTTCCTCATAAAAATTAAAAATATGCTGAATTAAATCCTCAAAAAACATTTTTTTTACTATTGTAGACGCTTTGTAGACGCTATTTTTTCTACTTTTAGTTGAAATAGAATATCTTTGATTTTTATTTCAAAAGTTTTATAAAAAAGAGCGTAAGATACTCACGCTAAAAACAATACAAGAAAGTTATGGCAATAGACGGAATTAAAATCATCGATAGCGATAGTGCATACGATATTTACAACGACATTACAGAACGCTACAAAAACCACGAAGAAGTTGCAAAAATCATTCAAGACTGGTTGAACGAGGAGGAAAATTTCTGCACTGATGCACTTCACACCGAAATTTATTGGACAGCTCTTGCGTACTCACTTTGGAGAATCGGACATTTACCTGATGATATCCAGCAAAAAACTTTGGCTATCATCAAAAATGGAGCGAATAAAGAGTGGCTTAAAATTGATATAAAGGCTCAAAAACAACGACAAAAAGCCTTAGATAAATTGGTAGAGCAAATCCAGAGTGAAAACCCAAAACCCATCAAACAACCTAAACTTACCAAGAAAAAAGAACCTCATTTTGAAGTAGGTGACGTTTTGGCAATTGAACTTCCGCAAGGATACGGAATTTGTTTTATATCAGAAGTTTACCAAACACCCCGAAAACTCGAATACCATTTGGCGTGTACGCAATTTTTAAAAGACTCATTACCAACGATGGACGATTTTCTCAACAGCAAAATTGCCTGTGGTAAAAACAATCAAGTCTTCACTCTAAAAACCGATTGTTGGTTCAATCACAAGGATTTGGGCGAAATTTTGCCTCATTTTAAGAAAATAGGACACGTAAAGTTCTCTCCCTATGAGCTTTGGGTTTTGTCCCCTGCTCACAACTTGGAAGATATGTATGATAAAATCACCGAAGAACCAAGACATTACGGCGGAAAAACACAATATATTTATGATATGATTGCGGATATAATCAACTAAAAAATAAAATGGTAGATTTAATTTACACCAAAGACGGAAAACTACTGATTTCTAAACAAATACACGATTGGAAAACTTGGCAAAATCATCTGCCCGATTATATGACGCATATTAATTTTAAAAATCTTGATGAATGTATGGAGTTTCTTCAAACTGATTTTAATTTACAAACAATTGAAATACAAAATATTGAAGATTTTATAATAAAAAGTTCGCAAGTGCATTTTGAAATTGATATAAAAGAAGATAAATCAATCCAAATAAAAAACTTAGTCTTAAAAATATGAGCAATTATACGCTGATTTGTAATGACATAAAGTCGGAAAAATACACTTCTTTGCAATTTACCCAAGATGTATTCCCATTGGAGCAAAATTGCGATTTGTTGGAAATTTATAAAATATATGATCATAATGAGTTACGACTTTGGTACGATGATGGCACACAAAAAGCTACATATTCTCCCGCTTTTGATTTCATTTATATTGATAGTCAAGATTTAAGAGTAACTATTTGGATTTCAGAAGACAACAAAACAGACAAGGGGCACCCAAACGGACTGACTCAAATCATCATTCAACTTCAAAAAAGCGAGTTACTTTACAAATTGCAAGATTTTTTTACTTTTGATAAAATGATTGCTTTTGAAGATTGGATTTAACTAAAAA
This sequence comes from Capnocytophaga cynodegmi, assembly GCF_002302475.1. Classification (NCBI taxonomy): domain Bacteria; kingdom Pseudomonadati; phylum Bacteroidota; class Flavobacteriia; order Flavobacteriales; family Flavobacteriaceae; genus Capnocytophaga; species Capnocytophaga cynodegmi. The sequence continues at coordinate 1,573,117 of NZ_CP022378.1, read as the reverse complement.
AATTGAAAATGAACAAAATAACATATCATTACAACGAAAGTATTGACTGCGTAGAAGTATTGCCTGAACATTTAGTTTCAGGGATAAAATATGCAAAATTAAAAAATTGCGGAATCAGAATTACTGCTGATTTCGTGGGACTTTTTGGGAAATTTGAAACCACAAGTGATAAAGTGATTTTGGATTTTTTGCCTTTGCAAAATTATCCTGATTTACCTGAACTTAACATTGAAGATAATTTTAAAATTGATGCAGTTTTGAATATCGAAACACTCTATTCCTTGGAAAAATTAAGCATTTTAAACATCAAAAAACCGAGTAAAAAACTACAAATTGATATTTCCAAAATCCTCAATTTAATAGATTTGTGTTTTGATTATTCGCCAAATATTTTGGGAATTGGCAAGGCTACAAAACTCACTCGTTTGTACATTTGGTCATACAAAGGCAAAGATTTGAGCGAGTTTTCGGATTTGATAAATTTAAAAGATTTCTTGCTTGTTCATCCGTCTGTTGAAAATCTGTCAGGCATTGAAAATATGAAAAAACTGGAAAAATTTGAAATTGCTTATGCTAAAAAATTGGGAGATATTTCCGCTTTGCACAAATTACAAAAAACACACAAAATCAAATATTTGGCATTACCACAAAAATTTTGGGATACTATGAAATCATAGTAAGAGAAAAAATCTGGAAGTGGAAAAATAAAACAAATTATGACACTTAATAAGAAGAAATCATTAGTTTGATACAAAAAATAAGAACGGAGAATCTCTCTGAAACAGAGGAAGACGCTATTTTAGAAGAATTAGAAAAAGGCGTTCTTGACCCAGACATTTCTGATTATATTTATTGGTCAGAACTTTCAGCCGAAGAAATAGCTGATAAAGTACTGAATTACAAACCCATAATATTGTAAAAATATGAAAATATATCAATTATCCCCCAAATTACGAGCCGAGTGCATTTATGTTACAGTGAAAGCCTCTGAGGACAGAATGTTTAATTATTTCGTTGCTCCTGATGGCGACGGCAAGTTTCTGCAATATATGAGCCTTACTGGCAAAGCTGATACAGGCGTAAAGGATAGTGATTTAGAGAAAGTCGATTTTCTGATAGGTTTTGTAAGTTTACCCATATTTTCGGAGCGTTTTGTGGAGACTTTAGCCGGTACATTGGGCAATGAAATTACTTTTTATCCCATTGAAATTGAAGCAAAAACTATCAAAAAACAATTTTTTGTAGGAAAAATAAACCGATATTTGGAGCTTATCGACTATGAAAAATCAGACACCGAAGAAATAGACGGAGAACTAACTTTGGACTATTTCGGAAACATCGTTTATAACGAAAATTTGCCCGAATTTTACATCGCTCGTGATAAAAATAGTTACACAGATTGGTTTATTTCGGAAAAACTAAAAAATCTTATCGAAAAGCATAAATTATATATAAATATCAAATAAGATAGAAATATGTAAAATAACATCAAATTTCATAAAAACTTAAATATCAACATTATGATTCCAGAACAAAAACAAAAAATTCAGGCTTTGGCTGAGGCAGAAATCCGCCATTCTTTCCAATTTATTAAAAATCAAACTGATAAAGAAGGTAAAGACCTTGTAGCGTATTATTTCTTTTTGGTTGATGATTTTTTCGCAGCCAATAACGCTGGAATTACACAACAAGATATAGAAACTTGGAAAAAAACAGATGATTATGACCCCGAATATAACGGATTGTTAGATGCCATTTGGTCAGGAGTTTGTGAACTTTATGAAGGAGATTTTACTTCTATAAGTGAAGAATTGTACGACACCGCGTATTCACTTATAGAAGGCTTGGACGATTACGACAGATACAACCAAATCCGAGCAGATTTTGAACAATGTATCATTGATGCTCTTAAAAAATGCGATGAAGAGGGCGTTTTTGGCAACAGAAATGAAAACGGACTACTACTTTTTGCCTTTTATAGTGATGATTATGACGAAAATAGCGAAGGTTCTCTATTGTATCGTTCCGCAGAAGCCTTAAACGACAAAAAAGGATTTGAAAATATCATAAAATAGCTCTTTAATAAAAAAATTGCTTTTCATCAATAAATTAACATCATAAACAAATGAATTTAATAGAAAACATCAACGAGTTAAACGAAAATTTAAAACCTTTTCATGAAGCGGAAAACATTTTTGTAGAAAAACAACCTTGGCTAAAAGACCATTTTTTACCGCTGATTTCTATCAATTTAGCAGAGATAAACCCTGAATGGAAAGATACAATTCTGCATATGATTAACCCCATCGAACCCTATGAAGGTTATATCGGCGAATACACCAAAGACTTTCATAATGAATTCATTGGAGCTAATTGGGTAGCTTTTCGCCTAACAGATGACAATAAATATGAATTTTTAGGAGAGGAAGGATATTTTCTGCGAAGCACAATGTACCGCAACCAACTTAAGGAAATAATGACTCAAGACTGGGAAATGAGTTATTTCAAAAACAACCCCGCTTTATTTGAGCAACGAAAACAAGAAACTTACGAGGAAGCTCTCAAAAACTTCGAAGAAGCTGTAACAACTTATCAGCAAAACAAAAAAGACTTTCAGGAAAAAGGTTACTTTGGCGAAGAAGATTTTATTCCTTATTATGGCGGACGTTACTTGGATAGCTTAGGTGGTGATATTCAGGGAGGTAATTGGGTGGATAGTGAATCCATTCCTTCGGCTTTTGTTCTGACAGAAGATGAAAATTGGAATGTTTCTATCACACACAATGGCAATTCATTTTATCAAATTGCTTCAGTATCAGGCTATACATATTCGCACGGAGCTGATGCTATCATTATGCTGTATGAACCTGTGAGCCGCATTGTACTTTTCACTTTTGATTATTCGTAACGAAAATTTCACTTAAGATTGTTTTTCAGCAATTTGAATCCTAAAAAAAGTCCATAATTTTAAATTAAAATGACAAAATACTTAAAAATTTTTACTCGTTGTTTTGTGCTATGTACCTTAACAATGAGCTTAGTCAATTGTTCGCAAGAGCAATTAATTTCCTTTGAGACTTACAACAAAAAATTTGATTTTCAATTAAGTAACAAATTTAGTTTATACAAAAAGGCACCAGACCTCAACTTTTTTGATAACGGAAAATACAGAATTGAAATCGAAACTTTTTCCAAACCAAACCAAGTCAGGAAAAAACAATATGAAGAGTTTCAAGCCGATAGTAAAAGAGCTTATCGTAATTCATCTTTTATGACTTTCAACCCAATGGAAACACCCGTACAAAATGATAATGGATATCCTTACTTGGCTTTTTCTGGCGGTGGAAAGGACAGAAGTATCATTTGGCCTTCGTACTTCGAGGGATACTTTTTTATGATGCAAACACCTCATAATTTCGTGAATATCACCTTAAAACATACAGCTCGTACCAGTAATGCAATGGATAAGGAACAAGCCTTAGAGTACATAAAACCTCTGCTAAAAAGTTTTCGGGAAAAGTAAAATTCTATTTTGATAACAAATCAATTTTAGACTCTAAAATGAGAAATGCAACGAAAAATAACGACCAAATCAAGCGAGTTTTGCAAAAAATGACATCATTAAGTATTACCCCCAATAGTACGATTTCATTGGCTGAAATTCGTGAAATTGAAGCAAAATTACGGCTAAAACTACCTGAAAGTTACGTTAACTTCCTAACTGAAATTCAGAATGATAGTCGGTCACATCAACTGCATCAAAAAGCTCCCTACTACGGCTTTTATTCCCTACAAAACGCTTTGAAAATGAATGAAGAATGGCAAATCACACTGAGCGAACCATTTCCTTACATTGATGATTTTGAGTTTGAAGATGTTATCAATTTTGGAGAAAATACAGCTTATGATGATTTTGAAGAGCGAATGGAAACAGATGCCAATTTTGCTAATCTGGTAAACAAATACAGCAGTACCAACAACCTCAACGGAACTATTCCCATTTGTGAATATGGCTGTGGAGATTTCTTTCGTTTGGTCGTTAATGGAGAAAGAAAAGGAGAAATTTGGGTAGATTGTGGGTGTATCAATCTTACGGGATATTACGCTCTGAATGTGGATATTATCACATTTTATGAAAATTGGCTCGACAGGCAAATTCATCTCAAATCTTATCCGCAAGACAAAATGAAATATTTACAAGCCTATTACCCAATTTTGGAATTTGGCAACAATCCGAAGTATAAATTGGAAGATAGTGAATTTATCAATCCTTAATTGGCAACAAAATGAAAAAAAACGCGAACAAACATAAAAAAGAACTCGCAAGAATAGCCAATGAACGCTTATTTTTGGGTAAAGAATATGCCGAAAGTGTTCTGAAAGAAGTTTTGACAGAAAACAAAACACATAATTTGCTTTCCCGAGATGAATTCCAAATCATTTCCGACGAAAAAATACTACTGGAAGTTATCGAGCCAATACTTTTTAAGCATTACCCAAAATCGGTAATTGAAGACCAAAAGCCCTATGAAATACACGATTTCGAGCAGTATTTTGTTGTAAATGGAACGCTTCCTATGGGAATTCGAGGAGGCACTTTTGAAATCATTATTCGCAAAAAAGATGCAAAAATCTTAAAACTATCACATAGCAGATAAATATCTTTTAATCCATAAAAATATGTGTTATATATTAATAATCAGTACAGATTTCCCTAAAGATTTGGCTTTGTACAATAGTGATAATTTATTTTTTGAGAAAATGCAAAACCCATCAAAAGTAAATTTGAAGTATCCGTATTGTTATGAAATGGCTACAATGGCACCGAATAGTTGCAGTTGTCACTTGCGAATTTTTGAACAAAATTTAGCACAAGACATCGGATTTTGTGAGCTACAAGACTGGCTAGAGGAAAAAGATAACGACGAAAATATTCTCAACACACAGCTTCTTTTCAAAATCATAAAAAATCTTGTAGATGAAGGATTTAAAGTTGATAGCTTTCTCTACTGGAATGGAGAAGAACCTATTGCTCAGCAAAAAATAGAAGTAAATCTAAATCAAACAGATGAAACCCATTTTGTTTTGTTTGAAAATACGTATTTTAATTATTTAGGCAATACAAAAGACAATTAAAAATACACGGAAACGGACAAAAAAGAATTTAGCTACTTTTACAAATAACTAAAAGTTTGATTTCAATAAAAGTAACTATCTTACTAAGAAATAATCAATAGTACAAAAATTAAAAAAACTGATTTTGTGTAGCTTGTATTACTTTTTAGGATTTCATTGGCTACCTATTTTACTCACGCCATTGTTTTTAGCAGTCGTGTATTGGATAAGCTCACGTCGTATAATAGATATGCGTCATAATAAAAAATTAAGTAAAATCATTTTTTGAAAAATATGAAACACATTGAAGAATTAAAACAGCTTTTTAACAAAGCTCAAAATGATTATCAAACCTTAAAAGCAAATATTGAAAGTCAGGTAGTTCGCTGGTTTTGGACGAGTAATGATTTTTTTTCGTTAAATCCGTTTTGGTTTGAGCAAAATCGGTTTTCGAAAGGTAAAATATTAAAGGAAGAACCTACCAAAAATAGGCAATATGCTGTACAATATGGCGTAAATGCCGCTGATGAAATAATTGTAGCGAGGGGAATGACCAGTTTCAAAGATAATTTCTATGAAACTTTCTATTTCAGAAGCCAAAATGAGATTTTGAGTTATCATTTTGATTACGGAAATGACAAAGAACTCATAAACATTAAAAAACTTCTGTACGAAAACAACCAATTAACCGAAATCCATTCTTTTTTTGAAGAAAATGGCTACTGGATAGAGCATTTTATCTACAAAAATGATAAACTTATCCGCAAAGAATGGCAAGGCGTGGATAATTATGGTGAAAATTTCAATCGTACAATGAGTTATGATTATGATGAAATTGGGCAGTTGAAAACCATTAAAGAAGGTGATTACATTTGGTATCAAAAACCACAAAAAGGATTATCCTACAAGAAATTAACTGAATTAGTACAAGAAAAATTACTCGCTTTATTAAAACAAAATATTAAAAATCACGCTCCTTCGGAAAAACTCTATTGTATCAACCTGAGTTATTTTAGTCAGAATATAATCCCACCACAAATTGGTTTTGGGACTCAATCAGATAGAGAGCAGTGGACTGAAGATGAATCTCATAGCGAAATCATTTGGAATGTAGCGGACTACTCACACTGGGTGGAAATTGATACAGATGACGAAACAGCAAATTTGTTTGATTTGTTCAATCAGCAAACCGAGCTCAACGAAAAATACAGCACGGCGACGAAAGTTATGGTGGAATGTGCCAAGGCTCTAAAACAAGATTTACAAGAATTTAATTTGAACAAAACAGATGATTTTGTAATCGTAGCAGGATATTTCGACCAATCGGACTTCAAAAAGAACTTTAAAACAATCAATCCTGAAAAAATGAATGAATTTAAGAAAATTCTGAAATAAAAAAGATATTCCATTGTAATTTCAAACTAAAATTGAACAAAATGTCTGAAAAATTGGAACAATTGAGAATAAAAAATGCTGAAAAGAAACTTTTGGAAAGATTTTGTTTTTTGAATATTGAAGAAATCATAAATTCAAAAGATGAAAAAGGAGAAAAATTCTTCACTGAGTTCAGAAATTCAGGTATTTGGAACCATGAAAATAAAGCTGTGAAGTCATTTTCTTTTCACAACAACGGACTGATAGATAAGGATTTGTATCATTCACAACACAAAAAAGCACAAATCTTTTTTATTGAAAAAATAAAATCCCTACCAAATGATTTTGTTTGGATTACTCTTTCAGAAAATGATATATATTTTTTTGTGAAGGTTTCATTATCTACACTTTGCAAATATTTGGACACTTGGTTTGAAGAATATCCTGATTTTGAAGTTTTTATTCCAAATCAATACGCTTTGGCTTTGCACGATGCTGAATATGAGTGGGAAGTTTTAGAAAAAATATTGAATTAAAAAAATAAACACAGAGAATATGAGTAATTTACACCCCGAAGCCATAGAAATTGGCAAAAGCAAAAATAAAGGCATTTCATTGACATACAAACCAATAACGGATGATGATGTACAGGAAATCTGTAGATGCAAATCACTCGTCAATGTAGGTTTGGAAGGTACAAATATTACAGACAAAGCCCTTGAGTATCTGGCAACATTACCTAAACTTGAGTTGCTTTGGTTGGGTGAAACGAAAATCACAGGCGAAGGTTTTATTCATTTTGAAAATCACCCAAAACTTGATTGTATCGGTATCGAAAAAACCAAAGTAGACGACAACACCCTGAAAATCATAACTAAAATCCCGAAACTTACTACCTTGAGAATTGATGGTACAAAGATAACTTTTGAAGGACTTTTGGCGGTGGCGGACAATAAAAAGCTCAAACCCGTTTCCCACACCCAATTTTCTGCTGAACAAATGGAATTTTTCAAACAAACGCAAAGAAATTTTGCCAAAAAGAAAACCTCTGCGACACTGAGTGAAACAGAAATAGAAATAGCTAAAAATCATTTGTTAGCATTTTTCAAAGCGATGGCAGAATGGGAGCGATTTGCCGACATTAATTTTAACAAAGGAGACGAAAACGAAATAACATCTAAAGTGAAGCAACTTTACCAAAAATACGCAACCCAAAAACATCACAACAACGACCGATATCATTGGTCTACAACGAAAGGAGGTTCTTATGGACAACACCAAATTGTTGATATTGAAATCATTTCCAAAAACCGAATCTATATTCACACCAACGCCGATATTTTCCAAGACCGATTTTTGATGATAAAACAAAAAGATAATTCTTGGCAAATAGATGATTGTCAGCGTAAACGAGGTAATTGGGAGAAACAAAGTCTATAAGAAAAATATCTAAAATAAGTCTCATTTGTAGACACATTGTAGACGCACACTTTTAGGTTTTTAATAAGGGAACGTGTAATCTTGCAAACAAATAAAAAACCATTTTATGAATTCAGAATTGTTACAGAAAATCAACCAATTAATTTTGAAAAGTAAGGGAGCAATGATTCCGTATGGAAATGATGAATATTGTTTTAAGCTAAAACGACTTGTTAGTGAAGAAGAAATTATTCGATTTGAAGAGAAGCATAACATCAAATTTCCAGCTGATTACAAAGAATTTCTGCTTTCTGTGGGAGCGTGTACGCTTTTTGAAACGGAATATGGTTTAGGAATTGATTTTTTACCTCCTGATGAAATATTTGATTGGTCAAGACAAGTATTTGAAGGAACTGGCGTAAATTTATTCCCTTCATTTCTAATCATTGGTTCAGATAACGGACATCCAATGGGATTTTTGATTGAAAAACAAGAAAATAATTTTGGTGTTTTTTATGCTGACATTCCACCCGAATACTGGGAAGAAGACACTGATTTTATGAACTTTAACGATTGGTTAAAAGATTTAATACAAGAATTAGTAATCCTGAAAACTTCTTTTAGATAAAAATGAAAATAAAATTTGAAAAATACGGATTGAGTCCTGAAAAGTTGGAATATATGAAACGTTTCAACCTGAAATTGGACAAAAGAACAACGCGAAACCTCATAAATGCCCATCAAACCGCAGAAATTTCTACTGAAATGATATGTAAATTAGAAGAAAAAATAAATTTTAATCTTCCAAAAGATTATTTTGATTTTCTCTTGAAGCAGAACGGTGGAATTCCTTCTAAATCACGAATAAAAAGCAAGGTTATTGACCATTTTTTATCTCTAAAATCAGATTATAAATATAATTCCATTGTAGATTTGTTGGAGGAGTTTGCTTCAAAAGGCTTACCTATAGCAACAGACCCTTCAGGAAACTATTTTTTGATGAAAAATGACGGAAAAATATATTATTTCGACCATAATTCTGGTGAAATTGACGAAAAATCAGGCATTTTAGCTAAAAATTTTACGGATTTATTAGAAAATTTAAAATAATTCCATTCATTAAATCTTGCATATGAAAAACAACATCTATTACATTGGGAAAGCAAATTCAGTGAGTGAAGCTGAAATTTGCAATGTAGAAAATTTGGCTAAATATTCTTTACCAGAAGATTACAAAATATTTTTAGCAGATTACGGTTACGGAAATCTCAATGAATTATTACTTTTTGAGATACCTGATGAAAATTTTATAAAGAACAATTTTGCTCAATATTTAGACCTTTGGGAATGGAACGAAACATTACAACAAAAGGCTCTCCATAGCGTGATGATCGCCAAAACCATTGATGGCGATATAATCCTTGCTCTTAACGATGAGGATTCGCCCTACTTGCTCCTACCTCGTCATTCCGAATATCCCAAATCGTTTGTTAGTCTTTGGGAAATAATTAATTGGTACAAAAATGAGTATCATCTTAAAAAACTCTATTTTGACTCTTTTTATCAGAATGATTGGCGATTTTTCCAAATTGAAGGAGAATTTTCGGACTTAACACTCGAAAAAATAAACATTCTCTATAAAAAATTCAAAAAAAACTATACAATTGATATGATTTTCGGAGAAGAAAATTACCAACCTAAGTGCGTTTTGCAAAATATTGGCGGTTGGGTGTATTTCAATTTGGATACAGGCGAAATCCGAATGAAATTTCAGAAACTTTTCTCCTCAAAAGCAAACGAAATCATCAAATTTTTACAACAATATGCCTCAATCAAATAAGTAAAAAATATCTGATATGTTTTCGCAATCCTTACAAAATCTACTTTTCAAAATTGGAGTTGAAATCGAAAGAAAAATTCCAAAAGAAATCTTTTCTGAACGAGAACAACGAATCATCAGTCTTTATCAAAATGCAGGTTATAAGTCTGTTCCAAGAGAAGTTGTGCTATTTTTCTGCTATTTCAACGGTCAGCAAATTTCACACAAAGGACATATTACCGAATTTAATTTAGAGCACTTGATGAAATATTTTCCAAAGAGCCAAACGGAATACGCAGAAAAACTGCTTGAAAAACAAATACTTCCACTCGGAACAATGAGGTCAGGTTGGTACGATTTGTTTTCCGATGAAAGTGGAGCAGTTTATGCCTTTCATATTGAAGGAGATGAACTTATTTTGTATGGCGAAAATCCGTTTGTGGCACTCCAAAATATTTTACAAAATACACCCTTAGAAAGAAAACGAATTTAAAAATATGAAATCAATTATTAATTTGATAAACAACAAGTTATTTGAATTTGACCCGATTGAAAACGATGATTGGGAAATTTTAACCGACCAACAAAAAGCCGAAATTTATCTGTACAATGATGATGTTGAGCAAGTTTGGCTTGATTTACGAGAAAAAAACGACTTGGATTGGGATTTTCCACGAAATCAGGACGAAGAAACGCAATGGAGATACGTACAAAAAGACATTCTACAAAAATTACAAAAAGCTGGTTATGAAGCCTATTATGACGAAGTAGAATACGATTTGCTCAATTGTTATCTGAATATCAAGCACAGGCAAAACAATCCTATTTGGAATATGATCTTCAAAGCATACAAAAAAGGTGCGTTTCCTTGTGGCTGGAAAGGCGAATATCCCAATGGAAAATTGATTGTTTTTCACCCAAAATACCACCCCAACACAATACAAAAACTACACGATTTAGTAGCTTATTTTTTCGAAAAATTGGAAATTCTCGTTCAAAATCCTATAATTTTAGATGATTTATGCAATCTTTTCGACGAAAAAGGAGAAATTGTTTCCGACAAAGGAGAAGAACATATCGGAATTGAGAAAATAAAAACATTCTTTCAGAAAATAATCCAAGAAAATACCGAAACTAAATATCTGTGGCAAAAACAACTCACCAATAATAAAAATTATTTTGCAGTTCGTACAGGTTTTGTGATAAAAACGAAAAACGGAGCTATCAAAGCAGAAACAAAAACAATGGCTTTTGATATTAAAAATGGGAAAATCTATTCTTTGGAAATCGTAAAATAAAAAATGTTTTTTTATATTTTGTAGACACTTTGTAGACGCCCAATTTCTTATTTCTGAAAAAAATTGGGCTATTTTTGTCTCATAACATTTCACAACAGAAAAATGAAAATTATCAGTCAATTCAAAGATTTTTACGATTGGAAAGTTGCCGAATACGGAATAGATGAGACGCTTATCTTCGACCGCCGTGACCCTGTTTTACTCATTAAAAATGGACTGCTTGTAAATAATAACATTTTTAAAGAACCAACTGATACTGATGCTTTACATTCCGTGCTGTATGTAGGCAATGAGTTGGTGCATATTTTTTCAACTAAAAACCACATTTACACGCATTTTGACTTGGAAAATGTGACGGACTTGGATGCATATTCTGATTATTTTTTAGGGAGTGATGATTTCAAACTCAAAAACGGCAAAAGCATTACCATCACTTCGTATCTATATACCAAAAATAATTATTCACTATATGAGCAATTTCACCAAAGCAGAGCCAAAAACATCTATGTTGTGCAAAACATTCTAACGGGTAAAGGAAATAAATTGCAATGGGAAGATTTTTCACAAAAACCGTTGTTGCTACTTAGAAGACTCTGGCACGACTCGTCTATATTATTAGATTCCAATCCGTTTTTGGCTCAGGCTGGGATTTATATCGATGCTGATTTTATGTGGCAAAACATCGTGCAGTTTTTGTCCGATTTAAAATCTCAAACCGAAAAGTCTCCAGAAGTTCCTAACGAACAAAAAATTGAAAATAAAGGTTTTGACAAAAAAACTTCTTTCCGACCAAAAATGAAAAAACGATAAATTTGAAATTCAAAAAACTAAAAATATGATTACAAAACACTTAGGTAGAACTATTCCAGAAGACTATTTGGAATTTATTGAAAAAATCAATTTAAAAGAAAATTTTCAGATGTACTATTTTAATAATACATATCACAATAACAAGAAAATCAATCTTTACACCAAGAGAGGCTTATTGTCAAATAGTTATGATAAAAACTCTTATTGGTATGAATGGATTAGTAAAGGCGATTATGCGTTTAAAAAGGTAAAACCCTTACACCCAAAAGAGCCGATTTCTGTTGATGAAGTGAAAACCTGCTTTACGATAGCGGGTACTTATGAAGGTAATGTTTTTATCAATCTGCACAATGGCTCAATTTGGCATTTCAGTGATGATTCGGACTGGGAAAATGAGATTATCCTTTATCATTGCGAAAAATATGCTGACAATTTCTGTGATTTTTTACAAATGATTAGCTTAGAACCAATTGGAAATAAATTTGAAAATGAAGATTTTTAAACTTTACCGAAAATTTAGGTTTTGAAAAGTCCGTAAAAATAAAAAGTTTCAATAATATTATGAATATTTATGGTGTAAAACTACATTTAATTTTACACGAAAAAATGGGAACAGATTGGGCATATTTATTTCGGAAAAAGCCAAACAAATATTTGAAGAATTGGCTCTACCACTTAGTTATGAAAAAGAATAAATAATTTTAAAGAAAAAGAGAAAAAATATGAACACACATTTTTTAAAAGAAATTGAAAACAAATTAAACATAACATTACCAGAATCTTACAAAAAATTGATAAGCGAGTTTGAATCATTTTGCGTATTAGAATACGAAGGAAAAGAAATAGATATCAGAAATATTAATCGCCTTTCTAGTTCAATAGATACGAAAAGTGGTCTGCAAAAATGGCAATATTTGCATCAATGGACACAAGATAATACCCACAAACAAACCAAACCCGAATTAGTTAAACGAAACGATAGCTCAGAAACACTTCCGAGAGAGCGAGTAGCCAATGGATTTTTGTTCGCTGACAGCAGTGATGGCATTCGTTTATATTTTGATATTCAAGACAATATGTCTGTTTGGGAATATTGGTTAGACGAAGGCAGCGTGGGAAAAATTGCTGATTGCTTTGATGAATTATTGTCCAAATCCGAGATAGTGGAACAAGAATAGACTTCAAGAAATGGGATTTGAATACAAAATACGAGTAAAACTAACACCCCAACAAATCTCTGAAATAGAACAAATTTTATCAAAAAATGACTATTTTGAGCGAAAATATTGGGTAAAAGAACAATTATTTTGGGATTTTCGGCATTCTGACAATCACGGAAAGCTTCCCAATGTCAGTCTCATAATCGAAAGTGATGGTATTTATATTTGCCAGTGGAGTACAGCTGATGTTTGGCAATATCTGGAAGAGCTGGAAAACTATCTGTACTCGCAAAATATATCAATTCAAATTATTGATTATCAAGAATAATTTTTAGAAAGACTTTAGTAAAATATATTAAAAAAAAATTATGTCGAAGACTTTCGATCTTAATTAAAAAAAAAGAAACTATTATGACAAATACTTTTTTAGAAAAGCTAAATGCTTTAAAAGATGACCAAAAATATGATTTTATTAGAGAAGTTGAATACGAAGAAACTGATGAAAAATGGGATTTTTTCAACGCAATTATCGCAAACGAATCAGAATATGATTTAGCACGAATTGAAGCACTGAAAATCATTGGTCTTTATGAAATTCCATACCAAAAGAAAGACAAAATCGCCCAAAGTTTGGAGCATATCATTACTAATGAAGAAGATTATTTGGTAAAAAATTATGCGGTAATGGCTTTAAAAAACTTTACTGATTATCAACCACTTGTAATATTAGCAAAATCAATTGTTTGTGATAGCGATGAAGACGAAAATTTGCGACACAACGCCTTATCTGCTATTGAAAAATTACCCAGTGACGCTAAAAAAGAAATTTTAACTATTTTACTTTCAGATAAATATATGAAGCCCTATGCCAAACAAATTTTAAGCGAAATGTAAAAGAGTGAAGATAAAAATTTGAATAAAAAAGGAAATATGCAAGAAACATTAAACAAAATCGCGAAACTAAAAGGTGGCGAGAAATTAGATTTTATAAAAAACTTAGCAAATGATGCGAAAAACATTCCTGTGTTACTGCATCTTGCAGAAAATGAAAAAGGTTACAACAAGGAATATGCTTTGCAAGGACTGACAAGATTTGATGTAGCAGAGGCTTTACCAATCTTCAAAAAACTACTCAAATCCAAAAGTAAAGGCGAAAAAATCTTATTACACGGCACTTCGGATATGGTTTCGGACTTAGTGGCAGAGGAAATTCACACGTTTTTCACCAAATTATTTCAAAATGAAAAAAGTTATTGCTTATCAGTTGATAATTTCGAGGATTTTCAAAGATTTCTTTCCTTAATATTGGGTAAAGCAAGTGAAAAAATGCGAAATATCTACCGACTTTTGGCTGAAAACAACGATAAGTTTGCTTCTTTCAATTTCAAATCATCTATTAATCAGCATTTTAATTTTTATACCTTTACCAAAGAAACCAAAAAGAAAATTTTCCCTCAAACCCTCTCACTCTCCATCATCAGAAATCCAGACCAGCGTTTGATTACTTTGGCAGACGAACTTACCCAAAAATACGGAGAAAATTGGCTCACAGCAAAAATGGTTGCTTCATTTTTTACTGAAAAGGCAGAAGTTCTTTTCGAAAAATATTCGCCTCTTCTTCTCTCGAAAGAAAAAACATATATACTTGATGCACTGGCACTTTTATATTTCAACAAGAAAACTGAAAAACACACTGCCATAGCTCAATGGGGCAACTATTACGATGAGAGAAACGACACAAGCACCTATTTCAGCAGAGAAATTAAGGAGAATTTGGACGAGCGATGGCTGGAAATACTTACCGAAATAGTACCTGAAAAAATTGCATTACAAACATACTTCTCGCTGAGTGCGGGAGTGGCGGCTGCGTATGAATCATATGACCAAATATTACAGGCTTTACTTCCTAAAAATTTTGAAAATCAATTTATTAAAGAAAAATTAGCTACATATTTCTTGAAACGGGAAAAAGCAGAAAAGGGGGCTTCACTCTACATTGATGCTCTTAACCTTTTGCAAGTTCCCATCACCGAAGCAATAATAGAAAAGTGGATAGCCTACAAACCTGAAGCCGTAAGCAAATACAACATTCCTATTATGCTCAATAACAACACTCGATGGACAGACGAACAAAAATTGAATTTTTACAAAAAATTACCAGCAAACTTGGTCAATCAAGATGCAATAAAAAAACTACAAAATAAATAACACAAAATCAAAAACTTTCATAGCGTATGAAAATCCTCTGGGAAACAACATTTAAAAATAGTATTGTGGGAATCCTTCCTCCAACTCCTGACCCTTTCTCGCCTGATGAATTTTATCTGGCAGATGGCTGGACTTCGATGTATAGCTCAATGCGATTGCGTAGAATTTCTTTTCTTTCAGGTAAAGAGACCGCTAATGTGTTGATACGCAGTATGGTTCGATGTCTATATTTTTCGCCTGAAGGCAAATCTATTTTTGCTATAACGGATAGTAAAATATTCAAAATCAATCGAGAAACACTACAAATCGAAGAAAAATTTGATAAGAGCATACCCAAATATACCGATTTTATGCAAAGCGATGATGTAGGGAATTTTGTGATGATGAATTACGCAGGAAAAACAATTTCTGTATTTAATCATCTGGAGAACAAACTCTTAAAAAAGAAAGTCACCAAAAAAGATTGGTGTTGTAATATCATCAAAGAAGATACAGATAATTATCTGATTTTCAGCTCAAAAAATGGCGTTATACAACGTTATAATTTGCCAAACAATAGTTTGGAAATTGTACTGGAAACCCAAGTTTTTCACGATGGCACAAAGGATAAAAAAGGAAATTTTTATTTTCAATTAGGACAATTTAAAACAGGCGGTATGAATACCGACACGATCAAACCTTTAAGTCAAATTTTAATTATTTCTGCTGAAAAACAACAGAAAACATACTATTTTGAGTTTAATTTTAATGAAATTATGCTTTCAAACGATGAAAATTCATTATTTTTAATCGGAGACAGCAAAATTTGGCAGTTTTCTATCGAAAAAGAAAGCATAATTAACGAAATCACTGCACCTAAAAGCACATCTATTCTTCATTTTTTTGAAGAAAAGCAATTAATTTTGGCAATTGCTCACGCATCAGGAGATAAAAAAGTAATAAACGTAAACATCTAATACATAATAAATTAAAAAGTATGAACACACTTCGGCAAGAATTACGTCCCGACTGGGCAACCACAGAAAAACTCTACCCTCTGATTTTAAAGAGATTGCAAGATTATGAAACCTTTTGGGATGCTCAGCCTGATGATACCCCAGAAGCGGTTTTTGATGCCGAATACAAAGCAATGGAGGTTTATTTAAGTGAGCTGACAGGCAAAGATTTGTCCGAAACTTGGCTATGGGAATGGTGGGAAAGCAATGGCATTGAGGTTTTTGCGTTTGATTTGGCGATGCCCGAAGCCCAAAAGCACGACAACCTTACGCGTGATGATTTACAAGCCTTTGTTACTATCATTCGCAATAATGAATTTGAGTGTGAAAATCAATTTCAGGAGCAGTTTATGCCCTATATGTTTTACAGTCATAATTATTTTCGTCAGTTTTTGGAGTTGAATTTTAAGCGATACAAGCCAGATTTTTTCAACAGCCAAAAAGATAAAAACGGTAATTGGCACGAATTATCAATAGAAGAAATTGTTGCGAAAATTTGGAAATAATTTAAAAATAATAGCCATAAATAAAAAATATTTAAGCAAACAAAAAACAATTCAAATGGGAGAAAAACAAAAATTTTTAACAGATTTGCCAATGGAAGAAGCACTTTTTCCTAAATTATTTACCTTTTTGAATGAAAAATTACAACAAAAGAGTTGCAAACATACTATCGAAAATACTTTCACTTTTCTGACAAAACACAAAGTTAAAAATCCGCATCAAGTAATTGATTGGTTGGCAGACAATGGTGGATATTGCGATTGTGAGATTTTGTACAATGTAACTGAGCTTTTTAGCCATTTAGAAAATACTTGGGAAGAGCCTGTGGAAATCCCCAAAGAGTTCAAACAAATCCTTGAAAAGAAGCAAAAAATCAACAAATTACACACAAATTTTGGATTCGAAATCGATGCAGTACCTCAGCCTTGGAAAATGACCGAAGGTATTGAGCAGGAAAACAAGAAATATTATTTTCAAATTGGAAAAGGAATGAATGTTTGTTTGGCAAATCTGAAGGAAAATTTTCCTGAAAATCAATGGAAAAATGATACATTCTTTTTAAAAGATTATGAAAATCACACTATTGAACGTTCAGAATTAGAAAAATATCATTTGGTTATTTTGCGTTCGCAAAACAATATTCGTGTAGTGATATGGTGCAAACCTAAAAACACAAACATGTGGTATTTAGAAATTTACACTGAAAATCAACGCTACAAAGGCGACCTAAAAGAATTGGAAAAATTATTAAACGCAATAAAATAATACTTTGATTTACAAATAATTTTAATTTAAAATATGAAGATAAAAGATTTAATTTCACATTACAGAAATCGGCTAAATGCTTTGGAAGACGCTATTTTGATTGGAGCAATACCCGACGGAGCAACACATTTTAACACAGAAGTCGAAAATTTACTAACCGATGAGCACAAAAATTTCTTAAAAATTTGTGATGGTGGCTATTTTGGAGATGTAGTACTATGGGGAACTGCGGAAATTCTGGACAGCCAATACCGAGTTCCTGAAAGTACCAAAAACACAATGTATGAAATTGGACAAATACTCTACGAACCTGTTTTTATGGACAAAAATACTGGAAATGTACATTTTGATGCCGAAAAATACAGAGATATGCTAAACATTGATACAAGTTTTACAGAATTTGTAGAAGATTATGTTTTTGGAGATAAGTATAGAAATCATATCCTCCATTTTAAAGATGAAGATGATGATTGGTCTCTATTTTTGAAAGAAAACATCTAATTTTGAAAAAGAAATGAAAAGTAAATTTGAAACTTTCCCAACAGGAAATATATTCAGTGGATATGCTCCAGAAGGCGAATATGTTCGTGAGCAAATCATACAAAATCAATATGATACAATAAGTTTTGGAGGTATTGGTTGGGATAAAGTAAAACGAATTGACTTGTCTTACCTGAAAGATTTAAAAAGCATTCGGGATTTGACTATTGTTCACGATAATGATACGATAATCACAGGGTTCGAGGCTCTCTATTCCCTACCCAATTTACGGAGAATCAACCTGATGTGGTTCAATGATATTTTTCAGACTGAAAATAACGAAGTTTTCGATATTTCGCAATGCAAAAATCTCACGGAATTTATTGGTGCTTTGCATAAAAATATCATCAATTTTGAAAAGAGTGAACGTTTGGAATATATCCAAATTCGTCATTTTTCTGATAAAAATTTTAGCCGTTTGTCACTACTAAAAAACCTTAAAAAGGTTCGTTTTGCTCAATTTTTATGCAAAACTGCTAAAGGATTGGAAAATTTGTCAAATTTGGAGGAAATTTGGTTACAAATGGGCAGTAAATTAGAGGATGTCAACGATGTAGGCGGTTGTGAAAATCTTAAAATACTGAATATTGAATCTTGTCGAAAATTGAAGGACATTCAACTGAAATCCAGAACTTTACAAAAAGCTATTTTTCTACAAAAAATACAAAATATTAATTTTGTGAAAGATTGCCCAAAATTAGAATTTTTGCAATTTAAAGAACTGACAGATGGGAACTTACAACCAGCTGTTGATGCTAAACTAAAAGAAGTTTATTTCGGAACGAAAAAGCCCAATTACACTCACTCCAATAAAGAATTGACCGCGATTCTGAACGAATTGCAGAAAAAATAACATTATGAAATTCAATAGAAAAGAATTAGGTACTCAAAAGCAGTTTCACACTATGAAGAAGATAAAATGAAAATTATTAAATTTAGTCTGATTTTATCATTTTTTGTTTCGATTTCTTGTAAAAACAACCATATTATGACAAAAAACTCATTAAAAGAGCAAAAAACAACTATAGAAAAGCGTTTTTTCTTATCGTGTTCCGATTTGCATAAACAAAAATCCGCTAAACCTACCTATTTGTATGAAGAAATCAGTGAGCAACAAGCTATTGAACAAGAAAACGAGTGTGCTTATTACATTGGCTATTTTCATAATGGCATTTTGATAAAATATGAGAAAAAATATCGTGGAGAAACACTATTGACGAAAGAAATTCTATGAAAAAAGAAAATCAAACAAAAACAATGTTTAACATTATAAATATTAGCGATTGTCCTGTAATTCAAATGATTAGCCGTAAAAAAGAAATAACAATCTGTATTTTAGATAATTATACAAATTTTCAAGAAAAGTATTCGTCTTATATCTCCATCAAAATTAAAAATTGGTCTGAGTTTAGTGGTAAACATTTTACATCAGATATACCTTTTGGAAACCATCAAATAAAAGATATTTCGGAAAATGAAATAGAACCTTTTGAGTTGATACAAGAAATCTTTAAAGAAAATAATAGTTTGATTATCAAAGGATATAGTGCCACTTCTAAAAGTTGGTTAGAATACAAATTTGAAAACTCCAAAATAGAAATTAAAAGAGAGAACAATGCTTGATAAAATTTTAAAAATCAATGAATTACACAAAATTGAAGAATTCCTTGTTTCTTCCGAAAATCAAATCAAGTTACGAGAACAATTACAACACGCGTTTTTGAAATTTTCTCATTATCAGAATGCTACCGAATGGAACACAGTAGTACGAATCTGCGAATGCCTGGCGATTATTGGCTGGGGCGACTTTAAGCAAATTTTAAAATCGTGGCTTCTAAAAAAATAAAATTAATCTTTAACTTATAATTAAATGAAACAATTGACCGAAAAAGACCATAAAATGCTAGCGATGTTATATCGCTTTATTGATGAAAATCAAAGTTTTACCGAAGATACTTTAGTAGCACATTTTTTTGAAGCGGTAGATTTTGCCTTTGACAATTTTCAAGAGCCGTTTCGCCTTGCCAACTCGTGGGCAAAGCAAGAATACGAATACGAACTTGCCACCATTGCCCTGCGTGTAGGTACAGGCTTAAAGCGTTTTTATCCGAAATTGGCAAAATCTGAAAAAGTGCAAAACGCTATTTTAGAGGTTTTTTACAACGAAAAATATTCTGCAGAGGCAAGAATTAATTTCCTATACACTTTGGAAGATGCTAAAATGGATAAGCAAATCACTGATTACGTGAAAACTTTAAGCGAAATCCCGATCTCTTGGGGCTATATAACAATGCGCGTTTTATGCAGTCGCAAAATTGGAGGTTTTAGCGAAAAAGTCAAAGCCTTATATCAGAAAATAGAACACACACGAGGCGAAGCAGAAACAAGAAAATACTGCCTTCGTTATCTTCAAAATGAACATAAATACAAACAATTTTGAGCGATTTACAACAAAAAAGTAATTATAAAAAATATGATTATACGCAATTTTACAAAAACGAATTATCACCCAAAGTATACTATAAATCTCGATAACTTTGTATCGGACTGGATAAGTTTTGACATTGACCAGCAGAATAAACTACTTCTGAAATGGGACAAGCAGAATGAAACCTTTTCGGTATGGAATTTTGAACGTCAAAAACTTTGGGAACTGAAAGAAAGTATCTGTTATGCAAAATTCGACCCGCGTAATGAGTGGATTTGGCTCGTTCGTCGTGAAAATGAGGAATTAGTAAGCATTTTTGTTTACGATTACACAGGAAAACAACTCGCTTCTACCCAAATGGAAGATGTGATATACGATTCGAGCTTTATAATTACGTTACTTCCCGAGAAAACAAGCGTTGCCATTGATTTTTGCGGAGGACAAGATGGCTCACAAGAGTATTTTTTGTCCGTAAAAGCTAACAAAATAGAAATTCAGCGTGAAATAGAAAGTAATGCATGTTTTTTGTTTGCATTCGATAACAACACAAAGGCTTTACTACTTAACTTCTATGAAGATACCATTTTCATAGTTTCCTATCCCGACCTAAAAACGCTGAAAACATTCACATTTCCAGAGGATTTTTCTTATGGAGGAATCAGCAAAATAACGGACAAATGTTGGATTGTTTCCAATGAATATAGTGCACGTCATTTTCTGTTTAATCCCGAAACAATGGAATTTGGCGAAGAAATCATCATTGAAGGTTACGAACCAGAAGAAAACGAAGACGGAGAAATCCTTTCCGATATTGCTTCAATGGAATACCACGATGGGACACTCATCTTCAGCTACTTCAAAATTACAAAAACAGGAGAGGAACAATGGTGGGGACAAACAACTATAAATTTATAAACTTTCAAAAAATAGTGTAAAAATAAACTCAAAATAAAATATAACAATATGATTACAGAACATTTAGGAAGAAACCTTCCAAAGGAATATTTAGATTTCATAACCAGCTATGAGAAACAAGATTTTTGGCTAACAATGTACCCAAACACAGAAAACCAATTTAGTGAGGAAGTAGAAATTTGGACAGAAAGCCAATTACTTTCAAATACTTATGATAAAAACAATGCTAACTATCAGTGGTTAAGCAAGTCAGAATTGGATTTTTCAATGATTGATTTTCGTGAAGATGTATGTTATATCACTCCCGAAGAAGTAGAAAGTGGTTTCGTGATTGGGAGCCTAAACGAGGGACTTCTGTTCATCAATCTACACAACGGTTCGGTTTGGACCTGGTACAGCGATATGTTTTGCGAAAAACACGCTGATAATTTCACTAAATTTCAAAAACTCCTTACTAATCAACCTATTGATAATGAATAAAAAGCATTTTGCATTAACTTTTTCTAAAATTAAATAATATGCAAACACTTAAAGAAGAAATTTATTTTGCTATTTCAGATTTCATAGAAAGCTACAAAACAAAGGATTTCAAAACCTTAGCCGAAAAGTTTGATATTTCGGGAGAGTTTTTGGAAGAAATTTACGAAATGCTTGATTTTGTGGAAGACCTGAGTAAATTAAGAATTTTCCCAATAGAAGAAATGCAGAAGCAAGTCAGCGGACAAGATTACTTAGAAATTTTCACTTATAATGAAAGCACCAAACAACCTACTGAATATGGAGTAGAATGTGTTTTCTTTGAAGGAAAAGAGCATTTGGGCTACATCATTGGAGAGTATCACACGGATAATCATTTCCCGAAGTTTTTATTCAAATATTTCAGCGTTTAACTCTATTTTTACTGGAATAAAATGTTATATCAATAAAAATCGCTTACCAATGGAAGAAAATAAAAAATTATCTTTTGTAGAGAAGATGAAACTAAAAACACAACAGCAGAAAAAATATGGCGATGATAAATTCCAAACAGAACAAGCAAAACTTGACACACAAGATTGTCCAAATTGTGGAGCAGGAAGAGCAAAACACGAAGGAATAACACATTGTGCCTATTGCGGTTATGAATTTATCAGCAATAAACTTGATGAAGGAATTTACATCAAAAAAGAAGATAATAGCCAAAAGTTTTAACCTCCTTGCAGAAACAAAATTTGAACATCAAACACATATAAAATGGAAGAATTACACATTAGATTCGAGAATTTTTTAAACAAATTAACCGAACGTGCCAACGAACTTGCAAAAGAAACAAAATCTTCTGTACAAGACTTTTATAATGATGACATTGACCCTCACAAACGAAGTTTTTTTAACTTCAAAATGGGAATTCAGGGGCAATTTACCAGCATAATCAACAAAGCTCAAGAAGTTTTTGACAATCAAATTCAGTTTCACGAACCAACAATTCGAGAAAAACAAACTCCCGAAGGCAATATAAAAGAAAAATGGTTTCGGAAAATACACGATGAATTTGAAAACTGGAAAGACCAAATTCGCAACCTCTCCGAAGACACTTTCAAAGATGTGAAAGAAAAATCTCCCGAAATCACTCTTCAGGAAATCATCGATGAATACAACCAAATCAAAGACAACTTCCATTGTACGCAATGCGGAGGCAAATTAGATATCAACGAAATATATTTTATCGCCACTTACATTCCTTGTCCGTATTGCCAAACTCAAAATACTTTTGTCCCCAGTACAAAAATGCGAGAATTAGAGTTTATCGCCAAAGATTTAGCTGAAGAACGCACCAAAAAAGAAGAAAAACGCTACGAAAAAATTGCAAACAAAAACACTTCAACCCCTGAAGAAATATTTGCTGCTTATTTTCGTTGGCGATTAGCTGTGTGGAAAGTGGTAAAAAATATTGTTCCCGTTCTTGAACAAGCCAACAAAAAAGTTTTTTTTCGTGAAGTACACGACTTAATGACCTATGATGGCTATAATTTCTATGAAAACCCTGATTTATACCGAAACATCATACAACTTTTGATGCAAACTGAACCTGAAAACCAAAAAATAGTCATTGAGCTTTTCGAGTACATCGGGGAAAGAGGTATCCCACAAGAAGAATTTAAAAACCTGATTTCCAACATCGAAAGAGATTCTTAAGACAATGATTATATAAATATTCTTCTGTTGTAGACACTTTGTAGTCGCTCATTTTTAGGAATTTTTACCTTGCGAAAATACCTTTGCTCCATAATTTAAAAATTTGTTTAATATTAAAACCTAAAAAATTATGTTTGGAGATTTAATGAAAAAAATGCAAGAAGAAATGAAAAAAGCTATGGGAGATAACTTCCAGATGAATATCCCTGAAGGCTTAAATCAAGAAGGTGTTTACTATGCCAAAGGTTCTTTCGATGACGAAGTAGAATACAACAACGAAATTGTTTGTATTACCAATGTAACTCTCGACAATATGGAGGCAATGAACGAAGCAATGGACGACAAGGATTATGCTCGTGCCGAACAGGTTCGTTTGGAGTGGATTAAAAACATTCCCAATTATATTGCTCAAGTAAACGAATTGGGAGCTTACAACGGTGACGACACGCTACAAAAGGCTGCTATTAAGTATTTTGAGTCATACGATGTACTAATGAAGAACGGATATCAAAAACTTATTGCTATGCGATTGGCAGGAAAAAGAGGTACTCCCGAAGAACAAGCCCAACTCAAAGAGAATAATAACTTAATGCAAAAACTTGCCGACAAATTCAATGAAGTTAGTGATGATTTCCTTGAAAAACACGAAGACGATTAACATATAAGCAATGTTTCGACAATGAATTTCGCGGAGAGCTTTTTTCTGCGAAATTCTTTATTCTTACTACAAAAATCAATCAAAAAGCACACTTTATTATCTCTAAATTATATAATTTCGCAAAGAAAGAATCTTTTTCATCAAAATAACTTCAAGATAAAAACGTTATGACATTCAAACCTTCAAATAAAGTTTACAAAACACAAGAAATACAAGGTGTTTCCATTCCTGCAATTATCCAAAATGGTGGTTATCACTTCGTGGACTTAGATGTTTACGAAAATGGAAGAGTTTATTGCTGGAATTTCCACGATTTTGAGATTTTCAAAGATGAAATAAAACAAGAATGGGTGGTTTTGGGCATTCCTGACGGAGAAAATATCTCTATTTTTAATCTGGGTAATTGGAAAATTAAAAATTCCAAGTGGATTTTTAATAAAAACAGCTTTATTAACTATGTAGAAAGTCTAATTCGAGAAATGAACCCCCAATGGAAGAATATTTACACCTATGTTGAGAAAAAACTTGGCGAAATTACTATCGGAGAGAATGGAGAAGGAACTATTTATAAAGAAAAATACCCAGAAAAGCCATTCAATAATGAAAAAACACACGGAAAAAAGATAAATCTTTTCTATAAAGAGGACAAGATATGTCATTTGGTAAAAGTTTTGCTTTTTGCTGACCGAACTTTACAAATAACAAGGCTTGAAACACCCTTTGAGGTAGGTTTTGAGGAGTTTAAAAAGCTCGTAGCAGAGAAAAAAATCATTACCAATCCATCTAAAAATACTATTATAAACATCTATGGATTAGGAAGTTTCACTATTGATAAAGAATCGTGGAACAATGATATAGAAGATATATTGGACGAATTAGAAGAGACTTTCAGAGAGCTAAATAACGAACCAACATACTTTGAGCTTTGCAAAAAAGCCTTTAATGAATTTAAAAACAACCCTACTGAAACCAACAAAAATCAATTGAAAGAGGCTTACGAGCGAGTTCCTGAACATCAGCGTATATATTTAGGCGATATGGACACCAAAGACATCGAGATACGAATGATTATCTACGGAAAAGAGGAGATTGAGAACTGGTCGCATTATCAATTAGCTAAAAAATTGGGCGATGAGCTTCCAAACATTCAAATTCCAGAGATAAAAGATGAAGAAAAAAGAAATAAATGATAATTTTACATTCAAATTAGTCAAAAAGTTAGCTTATGAATAAAATCATCATCAAATCTTACAAAAGTGTGGGCGATTTTACTTTCGGAAAGACTCAAAAAGAGATTATAGAGCAATTTGGAGAGGCTTCCAGAATAGAAATAGATAATATTATGGGAAGAATTACCGAATTTCGCCACGCACAAGAGCTTATTTATGACAAACAAGGTAATGATTATATCCTAAATCAGGTAATTTGCTCAAAAGATACTACACCTATCATTGAAAATTACGATATTTTCGGTTTAGGATTAGAAAAACTTAAGGAAGTAGACCCTGATTTTGTAGAAGGGAAGCATTACATCACTTTCCGAACGCTGGGCATCAGTCTGGGAGGTTTTGGAAAGAAAAAAATCCCTGAAAAACTCCTTTTGATAGCTTTCAGCAGAGAAAAATTAACTTTCTATGAAGATTTTACTATAGTTTAATCCAATAAAATAAAATTTATGACACTTTTTGAAGAACAAATCACCCGAATCAAACAAAAGTTACAGAAAGCTAAAGAGATTGATAAAGAATTTAAAGTTTTTGGTGCAAAAAGTCACAAATACGAGCTTGGAAAACCTATTTCAGAAGAAAAATTACAACAATTAGAACAAAAATATAAAATTTCATTTCCTGATTGTTTCCGAAGTTTTCTTTTGTATATTGGCAATGGCGGAGAAAAACAATTTGCTGGTGCCGCTCCTTTCTATGGGATTTATCCCGTTGAAAAATGTATCAAAGAAAGTAAGGAGGGGTTTTATTTTCCGTGCGTAATTTATCCCAAAATGAACGATGAAAATTGGGATAAAATTGTCGCAAAACTTGATGATGAAAACATTTCCGATGAAGATTATGATAAGGAAGTAGGCAAAATATTTGGTTCGTTACTTACTTTCGGCACACAAGGCTGCACTTACGATACTGCCATTGTATTGGAGGGAAAACATCGCGGACGGGTTGTAAATATTGACATTGATTTTCAAAAACCACACTTCGCTTTTGAGAAAAATTTCTTGGATTGGTACGAACGATGGCTCGATGAGATAATTTCTGGCGAAATTTTGTACCAATCCAACGGATTTAGCTATCAAATGGGCGGAAGTGCAGAAGAATTACTTTCCATTTTTGAAAATTCTTCTGATAAAGAAGAAAAAACTGATGCTTTACTGGGACTTCGTCACAAAAAACCACCTCTCCCTGCGGAGATTTTAAATAAAATAGAGGATTATACACAAAAAGAGGATTTCTATTTTCAATATTTTGTCACAATTTTGTGTATTTCTGACTTTGAAAGAGCCAAAAAGTACTTTTCACAACTTGCAGAACATAATTTATTACGATTTTTTCAGAATATTGTCTGGTATTCTCAAAATAAGAAGAAAGATAGTCGAGATTTGTTACCAATTATCCGTGAAAAATTGCCAAACATCACCGATGAAGAGATTTTCCGATTTTGTGGCTATGTGCTGAGAGAAACGGACTTGGATTATGGCGAATGGATAGCTCCTTTTACCGAAAATAAGGATTATAAAATCCGTTCAGATGCATTTTACACCTTAGGACAACTGAAAAATAAAGAAAAATACTTGGATATTTTTATAAAAGGGTTGTATGATGAAAAATCTTTTGTGGTAATGACTGATTTACAAGCATTAAATGGAATCAAAAACGAGGCATTACTTCCACATTACAAGCAGGTTGCGACTCGTTTCCCAGAAGAAAACGAGGAAGAACATTATGTGTATAACAATCTCAATCACCGCCTAAAAGAATTTGGGCTTTCGGTGGAAGAGATTTTGAAAATGGATTTTTAAAATAAAATTTATGGAAGCAAAGGAAGTTTTAGAAAAATTTATCACTGAAATGAAAAACTTTGAAGAGTTTTGGGGAGCTAAAATTCAACACCTCCTGAATGACAGAAGTGAAGAAGCTCTGTCCCAATTGCAAAAGTGTAATTTAACGGAAGAACGCGAGAAAAGACGCTCCGAAATCATTGCTATTCAGGATAGATTTTTGTCAAAAAAGGCACTTTCCTTAAAACAGGACAGACGCACAACACTAACTTATCAAATTCCACCTGAATACAATCAAGTAATCACATCTGAACGAAAAATTAATGACAAAAAATATGAAATAGATGTTGCATTGGAAGACGGTGAGAAAAAAACTTACACTTTGGTTTTAGAAGAAGGAGCGTGGAAAATAGACCAAATGGCATTTATGTATTACGATAAATGGAAAAAATCACGGCAATTGTTTTGATTATATCAAAAAACTTGGATTTCAGCACAAATCAGAAAAATAAATATCGAAAATTAAATAATGCAGTACATTGATTTAAACACACTTACATTTGATAAAATAATCAATACCGAACCTCTTTATATCAGTATCAAAAACCACATTGATACTGAAAAATTACACATTGTTGATAAAAAAGCAGAGGAAGGAAACGAAGTTTTTGTGTTGATTTTTCTATCAAAAAGTGTAACAATGTCAATTTTAACACAATTGACCAATATCCGCCATATTTCATTGTTACCAACTTATGACAATCCTCTGGAAAGCCTAAATGAACTTACCAACTTTGATTTAAAATCACTAAGATTGGGTCAATCAACTAAAAAAACGATTTCTTTTAAATCAATTTCTTCAAAAAAATTAGAATTCTTAGAATTTTTGGAAGGTTTAGGCAATAAATCACAGCACGATTTCGTTAATTTGCAAACGAACTTGCAAAAATTACACTTAAAATCACTAGATTTGAGCTTAATCAAAAAAAATGAAAAGCTTACCGAATTGTACATTCATAGCAGTTTAAAGTCAGAAGCTTTACTTGGCGAAAAATTCCCGCATTTGAGAAACTTGAGTTTATTTGCATTGTCAAAACTGACAACTCACTCATTTATAACTGATTTAGAGGATTTAGAAAATGTAAATATCAGTTATAATAGTCATCTGGTCAATTTTCCAAAATTAAAAAATCCTAAAAAAATTAAAAGTATTGAAATGTACACTTGCCCCAATTTTAACGATGTAGAAAGTCTGCTTCGTTATGAAAATCTGGAACGATTGGTATTAACCAGCCACGATAAACCTCTGAAAATAAACGTAGAAGATTTTGCTAAGCTCAAACAATTGCCCAAACTGAAAACCCTTTATAGCGTTTGGGGCAAGAAACCCAAAGCTGAACTTGACAAAATTGAAAACCTTTATGCTGAAACTGGTTGGATAAATTCCGCCCTGAATTTGTAACATATTATATTGATTATAAACAAAATAGATAATATAAAATTCAATGAAAATAATTGACACCGAAAACGGAGATTTTCTTTTGATAGACAACATCATAATAAATAAAACAACAACTTATAGTGAATTAAGGAATCTATTTCACAACAATGAATATTGGGAGGTAGGAACGGGCTCTTTTTGGATTTATTTTCAGGACATTATCGTAGAAAATCAAAAATTTTATGCAGATATTTGCTTCAAAGGAGAACAACTACATATGATTATATTCGGCTTTAGAGGCATTTACGAAAAAGCATTTTCTTGGGAAGACTTCGATGAGAAAATAGAATTACAGAAGAAAAAATCATACGAAAAATGGCTTATCAAAACACTTGGAGATACAGAATTTCCTTGGGGAAAAATAAATGCCTTCTACAACCCAAAAAGTTTCTTCGCTGGTATGGTTTTAACTTATAATCAATAAAAAATACTAAATGTTAGCAGAAATCAAGAAAATATACCAACTTCCAGAAAGCGAATACAAAGGATTTTCCGAAAAGGAACTACTTTTAACAGAAAAACGCTTAAATATTTCATTTCCAAAGACTCTGCGTGAGTATTATTTGGAGTTTGGCAATACCGAATGTATCAATCAGTCGCATAATTATTTATTTTGTCCTGAAAACATACGTTTTGTTGGAGATTTTCTCTGTTTTTATGAAGAAAATCAAGGTGTTGTTTCTTGGGGAATTCATAAAAATGATTTGCATTTGGATAATCCGCCTGTGTGGGGAAATTATGGTTCAGAAGCAAAACCTAATTGGATAATACAAACCCAAAAAACTTCTGATTTCTGGCTTTATATGGCAATCTATAATGGCGTTTTAGGCGGACTTACTTATAATGCCAACGCTTTGAAAAATGCTTTTAAAGAAAATTCATATATCAGTCCTGAAGCGGTGAAATACGTCCGAGAAAACTTCAAAAAGATTGAAGAAATTAGTTTTGTGGAGCAAGAAATTTATCAAAACGAATTTGCAGTAATTAGTATCAGTTTTGAGGTAAATAACAATCTGCAAGGACAGGCTACGGCTCTATTTTTAGGAAGTTCGCAACAAGAAGAATTTGATAATTTGCTTGATAATTTAGAAGATTTGAACTTGCAATGGTCGTATATTTCTTACGAAGATGATGAAGATTGGGAAGACGAAATGTGATTTTTTTAAAATTGTTTTTATTTATTTTCTGTCATTCATCAAATTTTTTGTTATGTAGACACCACATTTTATTTACAAATAGACGTTATTATTTATCAATTAATAAAACAAACAATATGTTCGGAAAATTTTTTAACAAACCAAGAAAAAAAGAAGAAAAATCCTTTCAAGGAGGCTGGAACGAGGAAGAAGGCGTGTATTACGCCAAAGGAACTTTTGATAACGAAGTAGAATACAACAACGAAATCATTTGTATCATCAATAAATGTGATTACAATATGGAAGATATGAATGATGCAATGGACGATGAAGATTATATTCGTGCCGAAAAAGTGCGTTTGCAGTGGAAAAAAGATTTGCAACATTATATCAGTGAAGTAAAGCAACTTGGAGCATACGAAGGCGACAATTCTTTTGTTGAAGCTGCTATCAAATTCTTCCTGTTTTATGATGATTTGATGGACAATGGTTACAAAACTCTTATCCAACTACGAACTGAAGGAAAACGAGGTACACCTGAGGAACAAGCTCAATTGAATGAAAATAACAAACGTATCCAAAAAAATATGGATAAGCTAAATCGTTTCAGTGATGAATTTCTTGAACGACACGGATACGAGGCAGACGATGAGGAAGATGATGATTACGACGACGAACCCTCTGTTAACTACAGCGGATTTGTCAATCCGTTTATGAACATGAAGCACGATACTAACAATCCACTTCTACAACCCATTCACGGTGTTTCACTTGAGGATTACGCTGCCGCAGCTTCCAATATGGCAAACGGAATGAGTGATGAGCAAGTATGCAAGAAATTAGGCATTGAGCTTCCAGTATGGGACGAAGCCAATCAGCTTTGGATAAAACGAATGCAACAAGACACTTCTTTCGTAGTTATGTCTCTCTACGGGCAATATTTCGGACAGGCACATTTACATCCAAAACTAGGCAAACAAACCAACCACCAATCCAATGAGGATTATCTGACCCGAATTTCTACCGATGAGAAGTTTTATTATGAACTTTGTGGAGCAAGACAAGCCGCTTACGAAGCTGGACTAGACGGAGCAAAATGGATTGAGGACAATTACGGAATCTCGCTCGGTGATTTCCAAAGTGTGGCGATGAAATGGATGGGAAATATGATTAATATGCTTCCGTATCAGCAACAAAAGCAAAAAGAATATGCCAAAAAATTCGCTGAAGAAAATGGAGGAAATATCGCTGATGATATTGAATTTTAAGCAAACGTAAAAACAGAACGCTTTTGAAGGTAAAAGCGTTCTGTTTTTGTTTTATAGTGGCATATTTTGCTGAAAACACAAAAGAACTTCTATAAAAAATCCATCATTTATGCTATATTTCAATTCATAAAATTGTAAAAATTATTTCCTAATTGATTTTTCATAAAAATTTGTTAATATTTAGTTTTCCGTTAATATTTTCTTTCTTTTCTAAAAAAACAAATGTACTTTTGTCAGCGTTTTAAAAAAATATTGAATGATGAGAAAGAGATTTTTATGCGGAATTTTAATTAGCGGTTTATTTTTAACTTCTTGTGAAAAGGAAAATAACAATCCTGAAATAAAACAGCAACAACAGACAGAAAATCCTACTTTAAACTCAAAATATGAAAGAAAAATAAAGGAAATACAAACTGCTTCTACGAAATATTTTTATGATGATGAGATTGAATCAGAAGTTTCTGTAACAGAAAATTACAAAACATACTTCACCTACACCAATAATCAGATAACAAATGTGGCAATCACTAAAGGTGATGAGCAGTTCTATTCTTCTCAGATAAGCTATGAAGGCAAAAACATTCTTGCGAAAATAACGGAAGGAGAGGAAGAAAGAGAGGTTACCTTTTTATTGAACGACCAAACAAATATCATCAAAAAAGAATATGAACAACGAGATTCGTTAATCGTTTCCGAATTTGGATATAACAATGAGCAACAACTAACAAGTAACGGCAACTACAAATATCATTGGGATAACGAGAATATCATTAAAATGACCAATGGCAAAGAAATTATCAAATACGATTACTACGAAACAGAGAATAAAAATCAATTTTTACCAAGTTTTTTCCTAAATGATAATTGGGCTTTAGGGCATTTCAATTATTTCAAAGACTCATATCCCTTCAACTGGGGAAAACCAACTAAAAATTTGATAAAATCAATTGTAAAAGAGGAAAATAATGCCGTAAAATACAGCAAGTCGGAACGTGATTTTGAATATGTTTATAACGATGGGTATATTTCGGAAATAAAAGAAAAAAGATTTTTACACTACTATTCAAAACAAGTAAAAGAAACCAATTATACCGATAGTGATGTAGAAAAAATCAATGAAATATGGAATGAAGTTCAGGAAACTATAGAACAAATTAATAATAGAACAGAAAAAGAACGAACATATCAAGTCCTTTCAAATTCAAGTTTAGGAAATGTACACCAATTTGTAGTAGTTATCCGCAAACACGAAAAAGCAAACATAAACGGAACTGATTATGTACCATATGACGAAATAGAAAAATACGATTTCACATATACACTCAATGGGGAAGAAAAAACATTTACAAAGCTGACAAAGATTCACACCACCAGCACCACTAACATTCAAAAAGCTGAAACTACGTATAAAATCACATATGAATAACATAAATGCGACCTAATTTGGGGTCGCATTTTTTATTTTTTTACTTTTTTTAGAAAACACCTTAATTTTCAATAATTTACACCAAAATAATCATAAAAGATTATCACTAAAAAATCACTCCTAAAGTTATTGATTATTTAATTTTGTTTACTTTTGCGGTATTCACCTTTACTTTGTTTCAACTATGAAAAAAATCTACTTTATTCTTGTATTATTATCTTCTTTTGCGAATCTGCACGGGCAAAATAACCAAAAAGAAATTCAGTCAATGGTAAGTAAATATGATTTTGAAACAACATTAAATCGTTTGTTGCAATCTTTAGAAGAAAAACAACTGACTATTTTTGCAAATTTTGACCATCAGCAAAATGCAACAAAATCTGAAATGAAAATGCCTAAAAGCAATGTAATTGTATTTGGAAATCCAAAAGTAGGAACATTACTGATGCTCGACAATCCTAATATAGCTTTAGAATTACCACTAAAAATTGCTGTTGTGGAGAACAATCAGCAAAAAACATCGTTGGTCTTTACGAATGTAAAACTTTTGGCAGACAAATATCCCTTAAAAAACACAGCTATTTTGGAAAAGATGCAAAAACTAATGGAAAATATCGTGAAAGAGGCTTCAGGAAATAAAAATTGCCAATAAAACAAATAAATTTTTCAAATAAAAAAACTCCCAAAATATATTTGGGAGTTTTTTAACTTATTCCCTATCAAAACAAGAAAATTATCTTTGATTTTTACAGAGAGAAACAATTTCAGAATTCTGAAATCATCTCTCTTTCTATTGCTTATCTACAAATAATATTCTACCAATAAAACACCAATGGCTAAAACCACCAAAATAAGCATCAAAGGCGACACAAACCGCAACCATTGTTTATAGTTGAGGTTTACCATTGCAAGTGAAGGCAAAATTAGTCCCGTTGGGGTAATAAAACTCATCAATCCCATTCCAAATAAATAGGCATTTACCACACTTTGCCCCTCTACTCCCACCACCGATGCTAATCCGCCCATAATAGGCATCGTTACTACTGCCATTCCTGATGAAGAAGCAATAAACAAGGTAAGTATTACGAAAATAAACATCAACACGGGCAAAAACAACGCAGGAGACATTCCGCTTACTAAGTTCGACGAGTAATAAAGAATCGTATCTGAGATTTGTCCGTCATTAAGAATGAAAGTAACTCCTCGGGCAATCCCAATGATAAAAGCCACACCCAGTAAATCTTTCGCACCTGTCAAAAAATGAGCGATCGATTGTTCTTCGCCCGTACGCTGCAAAATAGCAATGATTACAGAAGCAACTAAAAATAAAGCCGTCATTTCCTCAAACCACCAACCCCATTGCGAAACACCAAGAATCATCACCAGAAAAGACAACCCAAAAACAACAAGCAAAAGTTTACTTGACAACTTAAGTTGCTCCACAGGAACTGCTTTTTCATTATGTAACGATTCAGGAAGCGACGCACCATACGCCACTGATGTTTGTGGGTTGCGTTTTACCTTTTCTGCATAGCGAATGATATACACCAAGCTAATTGCGGTTGAAAGTACAAGCATTACAAGGCGTGTTACCAGCCCTGTTGTCCAATCAACTCCTACTGCGTCAGAGGCGATAATAACCGAAAACGGATTTACTGTCGAAGCCATCGTCCCTACACAAGAACCCAAATAAATCACAGCCAGAGGGACCATCAAATCATATCCTGCTGCCAAAAACACAGGAATAAGCATCGGATAAAAGGCGAGTGTTTCTTCTGCCAAACCGAAAAAAGTGCCCCCTAAAGCGATGAGCGTAAACACTAAAATAATGAGAATTCCTTCTCTGCCTTTCAGCCTGTAAGCCAGATAGCCAACCCCTTCATTCAGCGTCCCCGAGCTATTAAAAATTCCGATAAAACCACCCAAAACTAATACGAATAAAATAATATCAATCGTATCGTAAATTCCCTTAATCGGAGCATAAAGGATTTCTAAAAAACCTTGCGGTTTGGCTTCATCTTGCTCATATGTATTTGGGATAGAAACTGGTTTTTTAATTTTTCCTTCTTTGAATTTTTCAATACTGATGGAAATATTCTTTTCGGTCAGGGTTTGCTGTGTGGCTGGTAAGGTTTGCGTTTCTCCCTTCGAGTTTATAACAAATACATTCTGTACACTATCGTAAGAAAGCGTATCGTACTTACCCGAAGACAACAAAAAAGTCAATCCTGCCGCAATAACAATAACAATCATCAACACCGTATAGGGCGTTGGAAATTTTAAAAATCGTTTCATATTACAAACCGTTTTGGGACGACAAAAATACGCATTTTTTAATGTATCATTAAATCTTTTTTTGAATTCTTTTAGAGAAAAACTTCTCCTTTCAATTTTACTTTTTTGATTTAGTCTAAAATTTCTTACATTCAAAAAACTCAATACTTCTGTTAAAATTCAAATAATGACACTCCTACTCCAATGGTTGTTTGTTTGTGATTGTATTCGATAAGTGAATCTCCATATCCGTGGGAAAGTTGGGCAAAAAGCCTCAATCCTGAATTGAAGCGATGTGTATAGGTCAATTCTGCGAATCCTCTATTCTTGTTGAAGTTAAGATTATTACGGAACATCAAATGAAAAATATTACGTGATGTGCTGTAATAAAGATTAAACTCAGAACGCCCGATGTAATTTTCTATTTCGGGATTATCATCTTCGTCATTTTTCTCGGAAAATCTTCTCCAGAAATTAGCCAAGAAAATGAATTCATCCCACTCAAAGGCCGTCATTAATATCACCCTGTTCCAACTGCGAGAATATAATTGTTCCTTTCCGTTAGACTGATGATTAACCGACAAACCTAACATTCGCCACTTAAAATCCCCAGCAGAAAGGTTCAAAGGCATAATATACATTATTTCAGGTTCGTAATTAATTTCACGAAAAGGACGAGAAAGTTCCGCATTAAACACTTGCCAGTAAGCCTGTTGTGTAAATCCAACCCACAAATCACCTTTACCCCAAAGAACATCTTGCCAGATTTTCGTTTTTATACTAACTTGAAACTTTGCTTCTACATTTTGATAATCTCTATATGGCGGATTTCCTCTATTTGAATTGAAATTTATTGGTTGTCTGTTAAATTTATCCGTCCACCGAAACGGAATCACATACATCGACTTGTAGGAAGTTGGTCGGAACATTCCTTTTTGGTCGTCATCACTAATTTCAAACATTTGTGAGAGTGTACGCCCTAAGCGTCCGTGTTTCAACTCTTTATTTAACTCCTTAGGCTGAGGAAGTTCTGTTTCCTGAGCATAACTAACCAAAATAGAACCAACAATTAAGAACAACATAAAAAGTAATTTTCTCATTTTTTAAATTCTGTATTTTCTTAAACATTAAAAACAAAAAATATATCTAATTCCTTTTTGCAGAAATAGATATTAAGCGGGCAAATATAGTTTCATTTTTGATTTTTGGCAATTTACCAAGCCTTTCACCTAACTTTTTTTAATAAAAATGAAAAAATCACTCTCTTTTAAAAATAAACAACGACCAAAATAGGTTGATTTTGGTCGTGGTTTTCTTTCTTTTTATTTTTTTGAAGGAAATACGATTAAGAATAAGATAAAATCTTGTTTTCTCTATGGACATTAGCACATAAAATCTGTTATAAAATCTCCTTAAAAAATTAATACTGATACATCATAACTCTTCCAAAATCTTTGTCTTCTATCTCTGTTAAGGTAACTTCCCCAACACTGATTCCCACACCCCCTGCAGTAGCCATCATTCCTCCTTCCCGTGCAACGAAATAATACTTTGGAGTTCCATTAAGCTTTACTACATTCCTGCTTTTGTTGGTGAAAATTTCCACCTCTTTATCACAATCGGAAAATTCCTTTTTAATAGGTTTCTGTTTGTGAGACACTTTTTCATATTTATCTCCATCAATTTCAATATTTATGGTGAAGGTTGAACCTAAAGGATTCCCAAAGCTCGGACGAATAATGTGTATGGCACAATTTTCATTGAATTGAGAACGAATTTCTCTCAGATTTTCGTTGTAATACAATTCTCCTTCCACATAAAAAACATGTCCTTTCTTTCCGAAGCCAATTTCAGATATTTCAAACAAATTCCCTCCATTTTCATTGGCAAAGTCAGTCATTTTTTTCCTAAGATTTTTCCATTCTATGTTAAAATCCTCTTTTAAGATAAAATGTCCTATTTTTCGAGAATGATGTTGTATGTTCTCATTCTGGGCAATCATAGCTACTTCTTCTATTTGCCCTATTTGAGTTATATTTTTTCTTCCATCCTTTAACTTCATAGTACTGCACGAAGCCAAAATGAGGCACCCTATAAAACAGACAAATACGTAAATTTTATGTTTCATTTTTAAATATTTTTATAAAAAACAAGGGCAAGTTTTTGCCCTTACCTAAATCATTATTTTTCTTCTACCTTCGCCCAAGTATCTTTCAGTCCAACGGTTTTGTTGAAAACCAATTTTTCGGGGGTTGAATCAGGGTCAAGACTGAAATAACCCAATCGTTGGAATTGAAAGCCTTCGCCTACTTTGGCATCTTTCAAGCTCGGTTCCACATAAGCGGTAGTCACTTTAAGTGAATCAGGATTTACGTATTCCAAAAAGTCTTTTTCTTGGCGGTCAGGCTCGGCAACGGTGAATAATCGGTCGTAAATACGTGCTTCTGCTTCCAATGCGTGAGGAACTGATACCCAATGCAATGTACCTTTCACTTTGCGTTTACTCGCCTCTGTACCGCTTCCGCTGCGGCTATCGGGGTCGTACGTACAATGAATTTCGGTAATATTTCCGTTTTCATCTTTTACAACACTTTCTGCCTTAATAATATACGCATTTTTTAAGCGAACTTCCCCACCTAATTTCAATCGGAAAAATTTGTTATTGGCTTCTTCTCTGAAATCTTCTCTTTCTATGTAAATTTCTCTCGAAAAAGGCACTTTTCGGAATGTCAAAACCTCTTCTTCGGGATTATTTTCAGCATCTAACCATTCTTCTTTTCCTTCGGGATAATTGGTAATCACCACTTTAACAGGGTCAAGCACAGCCATTACTCGGTTTGCCTTTTTGTTCAAATCCTCGCGAATGCAAAACTCTAATAATGAAACATCTATCAAATTTTCGCGTTTGGCAATTCCGATGGTGTCAGCAAATTTTCGGATAGACTCGGGCGTGTAACCTCTTCTGCGTAAGCCTGATATGGTGGGCATACGCGGGTCGTCCCAACCCGAAACGTGTTTTTCGTTGACCAGTTGCAACAATTTTCGTTTGCTCACAACGGTATGCGATAGGTTTCGACGAGCAAACTCACGCTGTTTGGGGCGTACTTTATCTTTGTCAATAATTTGGTCTAAAAACCAATCGTACAATTCGCGGTGTGGTAAAAATTCAAGCGTACAAATGGAGTGCGAAATTTGCTCCAAATAATCGCTTTCGCCGTGAGCCCAGTCGTACATAGGGTAGATACACCACTGATTTCCAGTACGATGATGACTTGAATGCATAATTCGGTAGATGATTGGGTCACGCATCAACATATTAGGCGAAGCCATATCGATTTTGGCACGAAGTACATATTTTCCGTTTTCAAATTGGCCGTTTTTCATTCGTTCGAAAAGTTGTAAATTTTCCTCAACGGAAGTATTTCGATACGGACTTTCAGTACCGGCTTGGGTAGGCGTTCCTTTTTGTTTGGCGATTTCTTCGGAAGTTTGCCCATCTACATAGGCCTTTCCTTGCTTGATGAGCTGTACCGCCCAATCGTACAATTCTTGGAAATAATCGGAAGCGTAACACTCTCTGTCCCACTCAAATCCGAGCCATTCCACATCACGTTTGATAGCATCAACGTATTCTTGTTCTTCTTTGGACGGATTGGTATCATCAAACCGCAGATTTACAGGCGATTGATAACGCAACCCCAATCCGAAATTCAAACATATTGAACTGGCGTGACCAATGTGCAAATAGCCATTAGGCTCTGGTGGAAAGCGAAAACGCAACTTGCTGGAAGAAAATCCATTTGCTAAATCTTCTTCAATAATATTTTCAATAAAATTATTTGATTTTTGTTCTTTTAATTCCTCTGACATAAAATTTGAATTTGAAGCTACAAAGTTAACCATTTTTTGAAAATTAAATATAAACTCAGTACAAGGTTTTTCTTTTTAAAATGTTATCTTGCTGAATGACTGAGAGAACGAATCCGCTCACGAGCCACTCTTTCTATTTTTGAAACATTTTCTGCGGAAATGACTTCAACCTTATAGGGAACGAAAACTTCTGTTTTGTCTTTTCTTTCATATTTCCCAATTTTCAATGTAAATCGAATGTAGTTTTTGTCTATATCCGCTTCTATTTCATCGGTAAAAAGTTCCCACACATAGATTTTCACATCTCCTTTTTTGTAATGAATAAGCCTTGTAGGGGTGCCTACAAAATAACCACCATTACTGAAAATAAATCGAATTATAGGTAAAAAATATAATAGAGCATTAAATATAAAAAACAAAGCAAGCGCTAATTTGTAAATATCCATTTGGAAGATTAAATTCAATTCGAATTCTTTACTGTTTGTCAATTCTAAAACGGACTCTTTTTCTACATATAATATCAAATAAACAAATGCAAAGAAAACCATTACCCTAATAAAATTATCAATAGCGGAAGATAAGGTCCCTTCTCGTTTGGCAAAACAAGAAAATATTATACGTTCTTCATTGATGACAACTCTCAATGCTTTTGGTAACATTTTTTACTATTTAGAAAATATATTTATCGGTATCTCTATGTTCATTTATTCTTTTGCGTGCGATTCTTTCTATTTGCAAAACATCATCTACATAGGGCAAATTTACAATATCACAAATGATATACCTCCTATCGTCAACTTTTTCCTTGTGGTTAGTATGAAGATAAAACGTGATATAATGTTTTTTAGGATTCATTTCGATGTTTCCCGTAAAATCTTGCCAATTATAGATTTTTGAAATCCCTTTTTGATAATGTATAAGTCGTGTGGGTGTCCCTACAAAATAGCCACCATCTCTAAAAAAGCCATTTAATCCAACCGAAAAATAAATATGTATCGTTAATAGACAAAAAATTAAGCTCCAAATCAAAAGTTTTTTATGAGCTTTATCACTTACCAAAAAATCGTTTAAAAGCCCCAAGAAAAATAAAACCCCAAAAACACCATAGATTATAAAGAAAACCGCAACTGTTCGGAACATTCTTTTCTTGGCAAATACAAGAAAATCTATTGACTCTCCTGCAATAACTCCTTCCAATCCTTTTGATATATTTGGTTTCATTTTCTATTTCAATTTATAAATTTCCGTAAAAATTGATGTAATGAGCATATTCCAATTGTTTGCGAAACCAATGAACCAAATCATTCACAAACTTTGTAATGTTTTCGTTGTCAAATACCTTTTGTTCTAATTTTTCAAGAATCTTTAGACAATTTTCCCTGTCAAAAACATTATCAGAAGTCGCACTGAATTCTTCTTCCATTTCATCAAAAAGCGAATTCATTCTCGGGTAAAAAGATTGAACCTCACTTTTAATATATTCAAAATCAGATTCTGAAATAAAAGCAGAAATCCCTTTCTTTCCTGAAAAAGAATTAAATTTTTCGTCTAATCCGCAAATAAAGTAACCTATTTTACCTTTATCTTGACCAACAGAAGTGGCAAAAACAACTGGTTTTTTCAGAATTTCAGCAATCGCTTTTTCAGCATTATAATTACATTTTTCATAAAATTCACGAGCCAAAACAGGATTACATTCAGTTTCCTCACCAATATACGTGATCTTTTCCTGATGAAATTGCTCCACAGCTAAAGAAACTACTCCGTTGGTATTTTTAAGCAGTCTCAAAGCCTGAGCTATTGAAACAGATATTTGTTGCTGAAGAATTTTAATCTCTTGATTGTAATTCATAGTATTTCACGCTACTCTCACAAATTTTCATTGGATGCGAAAGTACAAAATATTTCGAATTTTGGAATAAATTTTCTACCTTTGTGCTATATTGAAAGTAACTTTTTAAAAAAATTACAAAATGATTCTATCAACAACTCCAACATTGGAAGGACATCCTATCAAAGAATACAAAGGCATCGTAACAGGAGAAACCATCATCGGGGCTAATGTCATTAAAGATTTTATGGCTGGGCTTACCGATTTTTTTGGCGGACGCTCTTCCACCTACGAAAAAGTACTTATTGAAGCCAAAAACACAGCTCTTGCCGAATTACAGCAACGTGCTTTGGCAATAGGCGCTAACGCTGTGGTTGGCATTGATTTAGATTACGAAACTGTTGGTAGCAGTGGCGGAATGCTAATGGTAACTGCCAGTGGAACAGCAGTAGTTATCTAAAATGATTTCAAAAAACACCATAGACAAAGTCTACGACCAAATGCGGGTCGAAGAGGTAATTGGCGACTTCGTTCAGCTTAAAAAGGCAGGTTCTAATTATAAGGGACTTAGCCCGTTTTCTAATGAACGAACACCTAGTTTTATGGTGTCGCCCGTCAAGCAAATCTGGAAAGATTTTTCTTCTGGAAAGGGAGGAAATGCCATCGCTTTTCTAATGGAACACGAGCATTTCACCTATCCAGAAGCAATTCGCTATCTGGCAAAAAAGTATCATATTGAAATTGAAGAAACTGAGGTTTCTTCCGAAGAAAAAGAAAAAGCTGACGAACGTGAAAGCCTTTACATCGTATCGGAATTTGCTCAAAAATATTTTGAAGAAACACTTCTGAACACCGAAGAGGGAAAAGCCATTGGACTCACTTACTTCAAAGAACGAGGTTTTACACTTGAAACCATCAAAAAATTCCATTTGGGTTATTCTCCTAATGAATGGACAGCCTTCACCGATACCGCTCTAAATAAAGGCTATCAATTAGAATTTCTGGAAAAGACAGGACTTACCATTGTTAAAGAAGATAAGAAATTCGACCGATTCAAAGGGCGGGTAATGTTCCCCATTCATTCGATGAGCGGACGTGTGTTGGGATTCGGAGGTCGTATTCTTACTCAGGATAAAAAAGCTGCCAAATATCTCAATTCTCCCGAAAGTGAAATCTATCACAAAAGTAAAATTCTATACGGAATTTTTCACGCCAAACAAGCCATTGCCAAAGCTGACAACTGCTATCTGGTAGAAGGATACACCGATGTAATTCAGCTACACCAAAAGGGAATTGAAAATGTTGTGGCTTCGAGCGGAACGGCACTTACTCCTGAACAAATTCGGCTGATAAATCGACTAACCACCAATATAACAATGCTTTATGACGGAGATGCGGCAGGACTCCGAGCTTCTATTCGTGGGGTGGATTTGATTTTGGAGCAGGGAATGAATGTGAAAATTTGTACTTTCCCCGAAGGAGAAGACCCCGATAGTTTTGCCCGAAAAACAGCCTATGAGGATTTAGTTCTTTACTTGGAAGAAAACGCTACAGATTTTATCCAATTTAAGGCTTCTCTTTTAGTACAAGAATCTAAAAATGATCCAATTAAAAGAGCAGAAACCATTCGCGATATGGTAGAAAGTATCTCAAAAATTCCTGATTCTATCAAACGAGAAGTGTACATACGTGAGTGTGCCGTCATTATGGATATTTCGGAAGAAGTGCTTTTCTCCACACTTTCTCAAATGCTCAAAAAAGATTTCTATGAAGGACAAAAAGTAGAACGCAAAAAGCGTCTACCCCTTGAAATAACGAGAAGTAAGGACGAACAGGCAAAAATAGCTGTAAACCGACTGGAAATTTTGGAACACGACCTTATTAAGCATCTTCTTTTGTATGGAAACAGAACGTGTATATTTACGGATTCCGTACTTCAAATTGATGAAGAGGGGAAATTGGAAGAAAAAAAAATACAGCAAGAACTGAAAGTTTATGAAAAAATCTATCTTGAACTTCAAGAAGATGAGATACAATTTGCAAATCCTGACTTCAAGAGTATTTACGAACTTGCTATAGAGCAATTCTATCAAGAAGAATCGTATGAGTTGGCAACATTCATTAATCAATTGCCAATGGAACTCAGTCAAAAAGTATCGCAAATTATTATGGAAGATGAAAATCTCCAATTACACGACTGGCTCCGAAAAGATATCGTACCAAAAGATAAGGATGCAAACATTGATTTAGCAGTTTCTGATATCATTTTAAACATACGCAAGTTATTAGTAAGCAATTTAATAGAAAGTACTACAGCAAAAATCAATAACTCAGATGAAAGCGAAAAACGAGAAATATTAGAAGAAATTGTTAGCTATATACAATTACAGAAAATATTAGGTAAGCGACTGAATCGTGTTATAAATTAATCAATTTCCAACAAAAAAAAAACACAGCAATAGTTTCTTTATTTCAAAAAAATTATATCTTTGTATTTCGTTAGTGGTTTAATTTTTAATATTTTAACAAAATGAAAAAAGTAGTATTAAGTTTAGCATCTGTTGCTATTATGACGTTCGTTTCGTGCGATAACTTCAATCAAACAAAACAAAAAGCAACAGAGACAATGGAACAAGTAAAAGAAGATGCTGGGAATGCTATGAATCAGATGAAAGAAGAAGCCGGAGAAGCTCTTGAGAACGCTCAAGAAAAAGTTAAAGATATGATTTCTAAGATTGAAGTACCTAAATTCAGCAACAATGAAGCTCAAAAAGTGGCTGATGATTACAAGAAATTCTTAGAAGAAAAAGCAGAAGCTCTAAAATCGGGAAGTACTGAAAAAGCAGAAGAATTTAAAGCCAAAGCTGCTGAGTGGAAAACTAAAATGGAAGAAGTTGGAGCTAAATTGACTCCTGAAGACGCTACAAAATGGTCAGAATGGAAACAAAAAATTTCTGAATTTGAGTTTTAATTTTGAGATAACAACTTAAATGAAAGGTCGCCTTTTGGTGACCTTTTTTTATTTTGAAAACGAGAACCTTATAATTATGAATTATTTACTATCTTTGCCCCTCAAGAAAATCAACACTATGGAAAAAGTTATTGACGAATCAAAGCAAGGACAAAGTCTTGTTTTGAAAGAAAATACGAACAATCACAAAAAATTATATATAGAGAG
This sequence comes from Capnocytophaga cynodegmi, assembly GCF_002302475.1. Taxonomy (NCBI): domain Bacteria; kingdom Pseudomonadati; phylum Bacteroidota; class Flavobacteriia; order Flavobacteriales; family Flavobacteriaceae; genus Capnocytophaga; species Capnocytophaga cynodegmi. The sequence goes on along the minus strand of NZ_CP022378.1, from coordinate 1,529,443 downwards.
TTACGGCTGTCAGATGAATTTTTCAGATAGCGAAATTGTAGCTTCCATTCTTTCCGAACAGGGATATAATACCACACAAACGCTCGAAGAAGCCGATTTAGTTTTAGTAAATACGTGTTCCATTCGCGAAAAAGCCGAACAAACCATTCGTAAACGATTGGAGCAATTCAATGCCATCAAAAGAAATCGTCCTGCGATGAAAGTAGGAGTGTTGGGCTGTATGGCTGAACGCCTAAAACACGCTTTTCTGGAAGAAGAAAAAATCGTAGATATGGTGGTAGGACCTGACGCTTACAAAGATTTACCCAATCTTTTGCAAGAAGTAGAAGGCGGACGCGAAGCCGTAAACGTAATTCTTTCCAAAGATGAAACCTATGCTGATATTTCTCCTATTCGCCTCAACAGCAATGGAGTAACTGCCTTTGTTTCCATTACACGTGGTTGCGACAATATGTGTACGTTTTGTATCGTTCCCTTTACACGCGGACGTGAACGTAGCCGTGACCCTTTTTCTATCTTAAATGAAATCAAGGATTTAGAAGAAAGAGGCTTTAAGGAAATTACGCTTTTGGGTCAGAATGTTGACAGCTATCTTTGGTATGGTGGCGGACTAAAAAAAGATTTTGATAAAGCCAGTGAAATGCAGAAAGCCACTGCCGTAAATTTCGCAAAACTACTTGATATGGTGGCAATTGCTCACCCAAAGATGCGTATCCGTTTTTCCACATCTAATCCACAAGATATGACTCTTGATGTGATTGACACAATGGCAAAACATCACAATATTTGCAAATATATTCACTTGCCTGTACAAAGCGGAAGCAATCGTATCTTAAAGGCAATGAACCGATTACATACAAGAGAAGAGTATTTCACATTGATTGATAATATCCGAAAACGCATTCCTGAATGTGCCATTTCACAAGATATGATTGCTGGATTTCCTACAGAAACTGAAGCCGACCACCAAGATACACTTTCACTAATGGAATACGTAAAATACGACTTCGGATTTATGTTTGCCTATTCGGAACGACCAGGAACACTTGCTGCACGTAAAATAGAAGATGATGTTCCTGAAGAAGTTAAGAAACATCGTCTTTCTGAAATTATTGATTTACAACAAAAACACAGCTTACTTCGCACACAAGAAAAAGTTGGACAGATTTGCGAGGTGCTTATCGAAGGGAATTCCAAAAAATCAGACACCCAATGGATGGGACGAAACACGCAAAACACCGTAGTAGTTTTCCCGAAAGAACATTACAAAGTAGGTGATTTTGTGAACGTTAAAATAGAAAGTTGTACCTCAACCACCCTTATCGGAAAAGCTATCGGGTATAGCGAGATGAACTAATCTTTTGAAAATCATATTTATATGGAGAAAATAGCCAGTTTTTGTATTGACCACCTGAAAATGGAGCGAGGAATTTATGTTTCTCGTAAAGATTATGTTGGAAATGAAGTGCTTACTTCATTCGATATCCGTATGAAATTGCCTTATCGTGAGCCTGTTTTAGGAGCTGCCGAAATACACACGATTGAACATTTAGCAGCCACTTGGCTTCGGAATAGCTCTTGGAAAGACAAAATCATCTATTGGGGACCAATGGGTTGCCAAACAGGAAATTATTTGATTTTAGCAGGTGATTATTCTTCAAAGGATATTGTTCCGTTGATTACAGATTTATTCAAATATATGGCTGATTTTGAAGGTGAAATACCCGGTGCATCAGCTTTAGAATGCGGAAATTTTTATAATAACAATTTGCCAATGGCAAAATATGAAGCCAAAAAGTATTTGGAAGAAGTGCTTTACCACTTAAAAGAAGAAAATTTAGTTTATCCTAATTAACAACAAGTAATTAACTAAACTATTCATACAACTCCTAATTATGATATACGATTGGGAGTTTTTTTAGATTTCTAAAAATAAAAAAACCTCTTGAAAAAATCAAGAGGTTTTTGTTGGCTCACAAGGACTCGAACCTTGAATAACAGAACCAAAATCTGCTGTGTTACCATTACACCATGAGCCAATCATCATTTTTGCGGTGCAAAGATACATACTTTTTTTTAAGTTCCAAACATTTTTCAGAAAATTTTTAGCACATTCTTGACCACAAAAACAAAAATCATTAATAATCAATGACTTTAGTTAATTTAAAAGTTATCGGATAAGTAAAAACTAAATACGTGGGCTTCTGTTTTTCCATCGCTGGGGCTTTTATTGGGAGATTTTTAATGATTCGTATCGCCTCATTTCTTAAAATATGAGTCTCATCTCCCAAAGCAGCCAATATTTCGATGCTTTTATCTTCTCTTATCTTAAAAACAACATAAACAGTTCTTTGGATATTATATTTTACTGCCAATTCTGGATATTTAAATGCATTTTTTGCATATCTATCCAAACATTTTTGAAAGTTCTCCAAATTATCAGCTGACGTTTTACAAAATTGGATTTGTGGAAAAATTTCTGGAAACTTAAGCTTATGTGCTTCATTTTCATTGAAAACAATAGAAACAAGAGTTATGGAACCTACTGATTTTCCGTTCTTCATCGCTGGAATGAACTTCGGAAATTCTCTTGATTTTTTAACAACTTCCCTCATTAAAGTTTCGTCTTCTCCATCAATATCCTCTATCATAGAATTTCCATCAGAATCAATTTTTAACAACATATAAATCAATTTCCTTTGGTCACCTCTTAATTTTATTCTTTCGGACATAAAACTTTGAATACATTTATTCAAATACCTATTTGTATCATCTACATTTTCACAATTTTCCCACCTTGCTTGTACATCTGGATTAGTAAAATACACTTCCTCTTTGAGTGTTTCCAATCTCTTAAAAGTAAGAGGTATTGAATACACAAAATCAATGGATTTCCCAGATTTTTGAGCAGGAATAAATAAAGGCATCTGTTTTAAAAGTCTCTCTCCCTCTTCAATCAAAGCATTGTGATTAGAGTGAATTACTACCTTTTCAGCTTTCCCTTCAGCATTAACTTTAAATACAAGATAAGCTCTTCCATCAAGATTTTCAGGATTTTGCACATTTTCACTGAGATAAGTAATGAGACATTTTTTGAATCCCTCAATAGTTGCGTCTGCATCTTGGCAATCTCTCATTTTGGGATATTGTTCTGGTTCTACTTTCTCAGTAACAGAAGAGTTATTAGGCTGAATAGAATCTTTCTGCATAAAAAGATAATTATCAGTAATTCTGAATGCATAAGCTGAAAAAGACATCATCACAACAACAATTAAGAAATATTTTCTCATACACATTTAAAATTTGTGTTAATAAAAGCAAATATAACAATTTTATAATAAAATAAATAGTTATATTAGGAAAATTCCAAAATTAAAAATAAACATTCTTCAAAATTGAAACAGAGAATGAAAAATATGTATCACATAATAATATTTTTTTTCTGGCAGAAGGATTCATCTCTTCCTTTTTCAATATTATTTCGCTTGAAATGTGAGATTTATTATTTTATTTTTATATATTCGCAGACTTAATCAATTTCTTTTAAAAATTGAAGATTTACATTTATTTTTTTAAATCAAAACGATATGTTAACAAATAAAGATTTTAAAAAATATGACCTTATTGTAGGTTGGGTTACTTTTTTCATAGCTTTGACAACTTACGGATTAACTGTAGAACCAACTGTAAGTTTTTGGGATTGTGGCGAATATATATCCACAGCAGCAAAGTTGGAAGTGGGACATCCTCCAGGAGCACCATTTTTTCAGATGATGGGAGCTTTTTTTGCCTTTTTTGCTCCTGAAGCCGAAAAAGTAGCTTTATTTGTGAATTATATGTCTGTGTTTTCAAGTGCGTTCACGATTCTATTTTTATATTTCATAATTACAAATCTTACCAAAAAAATTGCTTTCAAAAATATTTCAGAAACAAACGAATTACCTATACCTCAAGTAATTGCCGTTCTGGGAAGTGGTTTCGTGGGAGCCTTAACCTACACTTTTTCTGACAGTTTCTGGTTCAATGCTGTTGAAGCTGAAGTTTACGCAATGGCGATGCTTTTTATGGCAGCTATGTTTTGGCTTGGAATAAAGTGGACTGATAATCTGCACACCGAACGAGGAGATAAATGGCTGATTTTAATATCATTAGTAGTAGGATTATCTTTCGGAGTGCATTTTATGGCTTTGCTTACAATTCCTGCTATCGGAATGTTGTACTTTTTCAACAGCAATTATGAGAAAAATTTTAAAAATTTCGTAATTGCAAATGTAGTTTCTATTGCAATTTTATTACTGATTTTCAAATTGATACTCCCTTACACATTAGCTTATTTTGGAAATTTAGAAGTCTTTTTTGTAAATTCATTAGGATTACCTTTCAACTCAGGGACAATTGCAGCGGGACTTTCAATTGTCATTGCCTTTTTCTTAGTACTTCGCTATGCTGCTAAAAAACAAAAAGTTTATTTGCAAACAACTACACTTTGCATAATGTTCGTTTTCATAGGGTTTTCATCGTGGCTGATGATTCCCATTCGTGCCAATGCTGATGTGGTTATCAATGAAAATAGCCCTACCGACGCACGTTTATTGTTGGCTTACTACAAATTAGAACAATATCCTGAAACTCACTTGTTTTACGGACCAATGTTTTCAGATAAATATGCGGGGCAAGATGAAGAAAATCCGTATAAGGATGACAAGCCAAAGTACGAAAGAGATTACGAAAATAATAAATATATCATTGTAAATGACTACGAAAATGTAAGAGTATCTCCCAATTCCAAACATACAGGTTTACTTCCACGTATGTGGAATCCACAGTACGCCGCAAACTATATGATGTTAACGGGTCTGCTTGACTTTTCAATTAAACCAGAATATTTTTCAAATAAAGAACTTCTTCAAGCAGTTAATGAGTTTAAAAAACAAATAAAATTAGGAAGAGTTACTCCTAATGAATATGATTTATTCCTGAGTAGATTTAGCAGTTACTTAAATGTTGAGAAGCCGAGTTTCCTTAAAAATATGGAATATATGTTCACCTACCAAATGAGCTATATGTATTTCCGTTATTTTATGTGGAATTTCGTTGGAAGACAAGATGATATACAAGGAAAAATATATAATGGTCACGGAAGCTGGCTTAGTGGCATCAATTTTATTGATTCGATGCGATTGGGTTCACAAAAAAATCTCCCTTCGGACGTTTTGAATAATAAAGCACGAAATACGTATTTCTTTTTACCACTAATTTTAGGTTTTTTAGGCTTGGTATTTATGGCTTTAAAAAGTGAGCAAAAAACGTGGGTGGTGTTCGTTTTATTTATGTTCACAGGTCTGGCCTTGAAAGTATATTTGAACGAAAAACCATTCGAGCCACGAGAGCGTGATTATGCGTTGGTTGGGTCATTTTTTGCTTTTGCAATATGGATTGGCTTTGGCGTATATGCTCTTTTTGAACTTCTTAAGAAAGTGACGAGCCAGAAATTATCCGCTCCAATTGCTGTAATCGTTTCCCTTTTGTGTGTCCCCACCTTGATGGCTTATCAAAATTGGGACGACCACGACCGCTCTGGAAAATACTCTGCTCAGGCAATTGCACATTGTTACTTAGATTCTGTTTCCGAAGATACGGGAGCTATGATTTTCACCATTGGAGACAATGATACATTCTTGCTTTGGTATGCTCAAGAAATTGAAGGCTACCGAACTGATGTGCGAACCATCAACACAAGTCTGCTCCAAACCGATTGGTATATTGACCAAATGAAACGAAAAGCCTACGAGAGCGACCCAATTCCGTCACAACTAAAACATAGTCAGTATGCCTACGGAGTTCGTGAAGCAGTATATTTTATTGAAAGAACGAAAAACACGTGGAATGTAAAAGACCTAATGAATTGGATTGCCAGTGACGACCCAAATACTAAAAATGTACTTGAAAATGGAAAAACAATTCATTACTATCCAACCAACAAAATTCGCATTCCAGTCAACAAAGAAAACGTTCTGAAAAGTGGCATAGTAAAACCTGAAGATGCTCACCTAATCGTTGATTATATCGATATAAAATTACCAAACGCCATTGATAAAGCCCGTTTGATGATGCTTGATATAATCGCTAATAACGATTGGAAACGCCCTATTTACTTCACTGGAGGAAGTTATGAAAATGAAGAATATATTTGGATGAAAGACTATCTGCAACTGGACGGATTGGTATACAAATTAGTCCCTATCAAGACTCCAGTTAATAAAAATTCTTCCGAAATGGGACGCATTGATAGCGATTTGATGTATGATATTGTGACCAAATGGAGATGGGGTAATATGGGAGATTCGAATATCTATCACGATGTTGAAACCCGCAGAAGTTCGATATCTTTCCGTCTGAATTTAGCCCGTTTGGTTGAGACATTGATTAAAGAAAAGAAAACTGATAAAGCTAAAAACATTATTAATTTGGCAATGGAGAATATGCCAATGGAATATTATGGCTATTACACATTCCTTTCGCCTTTCATTCAAGGATATTATCAAGTAGGTGAAGCTGAAAAAGGACGTGAATTGGCACAAAAAGTAATGAAAAAATATGAGGAAGAATTGGATTATTATACGCAACTTCCTGCAAATGAAATTTATCAGGAGTATGAAAATGTGGATGCTACCATACGTTATTATATGTCGCTACTTGTTGATATAGAAGATTTTGATAAAAAATTATACGATGAGAAATATCAATTACTCAAAAAACTAATTTCTCCTTTTCTGAATGAAGATGATTTGGAAGAATATGAAGTTATTGAAAACGATTCTTTAGTAAGTCCTAAAGCTACGAAAGATTCTTTAGATTCAATAACAAATTAAAAAACATCGGATAGTTTTAAGGTTTAACTATCCGATGTTTTTTCTATTTTAATATTCGTTCGAGAGCCATTCCTCTTGAACCTTTGATGAGGATAAAACTATTTGAAAAATCTTTCAAAACAAAAACTTTTTGGAAATCTTCAAAAGTCTTGAATTTTGGATACTTGCTTTTCGTTTTGAAAAAATTTTCGCCAACTAAAAAAACCTTCTCCCAAGTATTTTTCTCCACTAAATTTACAATATTTTGATGCTCTTGAGCCGCATAATCACCAAGTTCAAACATATCGCCAAGAATAAGAATTTTCTTTTTAAACCCTTGTATTTCAACTGCATTCATAATTGCTTCCGACATACTGCTGGGATTAGCATTGTAAGCATCTAACAAAATTGTATTTGTTTGTTGGTTTATAATTTGACTACGATTATTTTTAGGAACGTACTTTTCTACTCCTCGTTTGATTGCTTCTGATGAAATTTTAAAAAACCTTGCAAAAGCAATTGCTGCAGCAATATTCGTAAAATTATATTTTCCTACCAGATTGGATTTTATTTTTATCTTCTCACTCGAGAAATCTTCAATTTCAGTGGTATCCGTTACTTCTTCGGAAGCGTTCAACACTTCACTTACAGATGTTTCCCTGAAAGAAACCTCCACAGGATTAATTCCTAAACATTCCACAAAAACATTTACTTCTGGCTCATTACCAAAAGAATACACATTTTGATAATCACTCAACAATTTCTTTTGAAGTTCATCATTATTATTGAAAATGATGGTTTTATCTTGTTGTTTTAAGTAATCATATAGCTCCCCTTTAGCTTTGACAACCCCCTCAAAACTACCAAATCCTTCCAAATGAGCTTTCCCAATGCTTGTGATATAACCATAATCAGGCTCAGTAATGGAACACAAAAATTCGATTTCTTTAGGGTGATTTGCCCCCATTTCAACAATCGCAATCTCTGTTTCTGGTGTAATTGAAAGAATTGTTAAGGGAACTCCAATATGATTATTCAAATTCCCTTCTGTTGCTACTACATTAAAAGCCTCAGACAGAACCGATTTTATAAGCTCTTTAGTTGTAGTTTTTCCATTGCTCCCTGTAATTGCTATGATAGGAGTTTTGAGTTTTCTTCGGTGGTAACTTGCTAATTTCTGTAACGTAGTAAGTACATCTTCTACCAGAATTGTTCTTTCAGATAATTTTATGTTGGGATTATCAACAACAGCATACAAAGCTCCTTTGTTAAGAGCCTCTTCTGCAAACAAATTCCCATCAAAAGAATTCCCTTTTAACGCAAAATAAATACATTTTTCGGCAACATTTCTACTATCAGTGCAAACACCTGATGAAGCAAGAAGTTTTTTATATAAATCTTCCATAGAATAAAATCATATCTCATTAAAAAAACTCTGTAAACATACATCTACAGAGTTTCTAATTTTATCAACTTTTATATAATGTCTAACCTTTCGGAGTTTTATTTTTTCTAGAAGATTTTGCTCCCACGCGACTCATTGCATTTCTGAATCCAATATAGTCAGTTGCAATGTACTGGGGTAAATATCTTCTTTGTGAAGGGTCAATCCAGAATATACGATCTCTCCAAGAACCTCCTTTATAAACACGTACTTCGTCGTCGATTAAAGTAGTACGTTCATTCGATTTATCAAATATACGGCTCAATCCCATAGAATCTTTCTCAATTTTATGTTTCGGAGCATTGTACATCGTGTTTCTGTGGTCTTTTTCCTCTTTTGAAGAAGCTAATTCATCTCTACTTCCATAGTACCCACGTGAAGAAGATCTATCACCATCTTGGAAACTTCTGTTATCACTTCGTGTGAAATTGTAACGCAAATACGTCTCATTTTCATCAATAGGAACTGTTGCCAAGTTACCTGGAAGATTACGAGCAACGATTTTTCCATTACTAAGTGTATCGTACTTGATATTATCAGCAGTTACAACCACTTGCTTACCATCTTCTCCAATAGCGTGTTTCATATACACGTTTCCACGATAGTAGTTGAAATCACTCTCCCCATCATCAATTATTGGACGATAAACGTCAGCTACCCACTCAGCCACATTTCCTGCCATATCATACAATCCAAAATCATTTGGCGGATATGTTTTCACAGCAACTGTAATATCTCCTCTGTCATCTGACCAACCTGCTAGTCCTCCGTAATCTCCTTTCCCTTGTTTGAAGTTAGCTAATTGATCACCACGTGTAGCACGTTTTGTTGAACGGCTATATGCTCCGTCCCAAGGATATTTTTTTCTTCCTCTAATGTTATTGTACTCACGAATTCCGTTCAATGACTTAGCGGCATATTCCCACTCAACCTCAGTAGGTAAACGATACTCAGGAACTAAAATTCCGCTTGTTTGTTTTGCGTATGTTGGCTCACCTTCTTTAGTAACTGCTTTCTTACCTGCAAATTCTGACACTTTTCCCCCGTACGAATTTGACGGAGTGTTAAGATAAACATCTGTGCTGAAGGTACTTTCTGAATCTACCTGATAACGAGTATCTTTATTCAAATATCCAGATTTCTCTAAGATAGCTTCGTTTACACGGTCTGTGCGCCAAACACTAAACTGAACAGCTTGTACCCAGTTTACTCCAACAACAGGATATTCCGCATAAGCAGGGTGACGCAAATAGTTAGTGACCATTGACTCGTTAAATCCAAGAGAACTTCTCCAAACTAATGTATCTGGCAAGGCTCCTACATAGATATTTCTGTATTGTTCTTGATCTGGTGGGAATACGTGTTTCAACCAATCCAAATATTCCATATACATTTTGTTGGTAACCTCCGTTTCATCCATATAGAATGATTGCACGTGTTGCTGTGTTGGAACGTTATTCCAATCGTGCATCACGTTATCTTGAACTTGTCCCATAGTGAAAGTACCTCCCTCCACTAGTACAAGACCAGGAGCAGCTTCTTGTTCTTTAAAGTCAGTATTGTACTGGAAGCCTCCTTCTTTAGAGTTAATTTTCCATCCTGTTGCATTTGAAATATTTTTATCAGATTTCTTTCCACAACTTGTGACCAAAGACAAACCTGAAAAAATAGCGATTACAACGAAAATTCTAAGCAGATTATTCTTCATAGTAAACCTATATTATTAGCATAAATTTCGGGTGCAAGATAGCAAAACTTTCTATAATAAAAGTAATTGACTAAACATTTTAACTTCTATACATTTGTTAGATACAAAAACACAAACAAATACTTTTTTAATTATCAAACACTTATACAAAAAATTATCTTTTCAATTTATAAAAAAATTAATACCTTTTTATAAAAAAAATTAACATTTTCGGTTGTCTTTTTTTGTTAGAATACCCCTTAAAATCTGTATATTTTTTCAAAAAACTCAATAAAGTCCTTTACATTTGAAATAATCAAGTACCCATAATTGAAAAACGAGACTAAAGTTTTTCACCTTAATCTCATTTTTCAGATCGCCAAATTAGTGTCTTTTCTTTTAAATTTAATCAATAATCTGTACTAACTTTTTACCCTCCAGACGAATTTTGTATTGTAAGGACGTTGAATTCTCAAAAATAAATTGACTACAATCAAATTCCCTACTAAGAAATTCCTGATGTAAAGCAGCTAAGTAAGCACCTCGAACACCTACCCAACCCTTATTACCTACCTCTCTGTTAAAAACCTCTATTAGCTCATCAATTGTCATTTTTGAGAAACGAAGTTTGTAATCCTGAAAATAATCTTGAAGTGTTTTTTCTTTTCTTTCCATTGTATTGTATATTATAATTGATTACTACACCTACAACAGAAGTTATGAAGTCACAATAGAAGAAACCTTTGTTTTTGGCAGGTTGCCCTCATTCTAAACCACCGTGGCTGGCTTTAGCTCGGTTGGTGTCCTGACACTCAGAAACTCCTGATGATGGCACAAAGGTAAAACATTTTTATATTTCCTACAAATTTTATTTGTTTTCAACAGAGAAAGGAAAAACCTCAAAAAAGCTGTTTCGTAAATAAAAACAAAATTCTCTAAAAAAGGAACGGATAGTTCCGCTCCTTAATGTATTATTTTTTCTTGCCTCGAGCTTTGACCACCTCGTTCATATCGTCGATGATTTTAGCTACTTTGTCGGCAAAAGTGGTGTATTTTGCCTCATCGACAAGGGTCATCGCTACCAAATATGGAATCAACTTTTTGTTTATCAATCCTAAAAGTGGTTTGCGGAGGCTACTAGCACTAACTTTTGAAAGGTTTTCGGTAAATGCTTCCTCGTATTGCAGACGTAATCTAGCAAATTCCTCCTGCGTGGTGCGGATTTGTGCAATTGCCTCGCTCACTCCCGAAAGTTCTGTCACAGATGCCTGAACCTCACTTGCCGACAAGTCTTTGAGCAACGAATCAATCAGGTTCGACTCGCTGGAATAGTTCTCTTCAGTGATTTTTACGCCGTATTTCTTGAAAATGGCAACGATTTTCTGTCCGTGAGCTTTGGTATTTTCCACCGGAAACACCTCATAGGCTTTGAGCATTTTGTCCAACACACGAATGGCTTCGTCACGCTCGGCATCAGCATCTTCGAGTTTCGATACAGCTTTGTCTTTTTTTATGGCTTCGGTAATGGCATCGCCTTGGGTTTGTATTTCCGAAAGAAGGTTTTTCAAAAACGCATCGTCCTGCAAAGTAGCAGTACCTTTGTAAAGAACCGCCAATCGGTTGGCAACATCGCCCACTTCGGTAATTCTGGAGTTGAAATGTAAATTTTTCATAATTGGTAAAATTAAGTGATTGTACTTTTTATGGTGTATGTTTGCATAAACACTTGCTTTGTTCCCTTTCCAAACATTTATGCATTCATAATGGATTGTTTTCTTCTGTTTTTAGTTAATTATGCATTCATAATTGGTCGCCCATATTTCCGTTGGAGTTTTTATGTGTTCATAATTCTATACTTTTACTTACGCTTTATGATTTATGAAATCATAACAGCCACAAATATAGGGAAAATAGTTTTATAAAATATTCAAGATAATATAAACTAAAAATATCCCTAATGAGACAAATGTCCAAAAAATACTACTATTATAGTGTTCAAATTTTTTAGCTGCTATTTTAGAGTTAATAAAAATTTGAGAATTCAAATCCTTTAGATATTCTTCTTCGTTTTCACTGTTTGTAGCTTGTTCAAAATCTTGAAAGTTCTTTTGAGCTATCGTACCAAAAAATGAGTTGGAACTTGTAATCAATCCCGTTTGTTCATATACATCAGAATTTATTCTCGCTCTCAAAGTATTATAAATATGATAAAAAGACTTTCCTATACTACCCAAAAAGGCAATTACCAATATAAATAAAAGAAAGTTCTTTACACTTTCCCAATTCCATTTATCTGCCACTTCAAAGGAGAAAACATTCATCATCTCCTTTCCCATATCAGAAGTAAATATAATGGTAAGGATTACACCATAAAAGGTAAGAATAAAGGAACTTTTGGTATCACAATTCGTTATCCATTGATTGACGAGCTCTAATCTCTTCTGGGCTTTTTCTATTTTATCTTTCATAATTTCATTGTTATATTTTCCATATAACAACTCCACCATAAACTTCTTCAGACACATTTTTTATCTTATGATTAAGTTGTTTTTTCCAAAAATTTTCTCTGATACTTTTTATATTTGGATTTTCCCTCTTATATCCATTAAAAACAGTTGCTGTCATTAGGATGGGAGGAAAAGAAATTTTTTCTTTTTCAAAGTTAAGAATATCTTGATTATTATATTGAAACTTTCCATTATTATAAGATAAATTTTTAGAAAACCCTTCGTGGGATACTATTTCTTCCAATGGTTGTCCTGATTTTATATTAAATGAACGGAATTCTAAATAAGAAGGAATAAAACTTTTATATTTTACTTTAACTCTCTCTATTTCTTTATTTGCTACATCGGTTAATCTTGAAGCAATATTGGCTGGTTTGCCTACCCATACCAAGTTTTTATTTTCTATATTTTCATTACCTTGTCTTTGTATACCTACTTTTATAACTTTCATTTCTCCATAATCTATACCAATACCACATTTGAAATCTACATTAGTAAAAACCTCTCTCATTATCTTCGAGGTATGGTTAATGGATATAGCACAATCTACAACATTGGTAAAACAATTATTGGCAGGAAAAACAATCATTACCCTATCACCTATAATATTTCTAACGAAACCGTTGTGTTGTTGTGCGATTTTTAGCATAGATTTGTAAAAAGCAGTATAGATTTTTCCCATTGTATTGATTCTGTGGTCATCATACAGAGATACTGAATTTCTTATATCTACATACAATACGCAAGTTTTTATTATTTTACCTCTTTTAGTAACTCCACTTTCAAATGTTAACCCCTGACCATCTCTCGAGGGAACATTTTGAGTAGTGGCATATCCAAATGATGTATTTTTCACATCTTTAATATCATTGCGTATTATGTCAAGAAAGTCTTTTTTATTCATAGTTTTGTCTTTATTTTAAATTAAGAATGAGGTAAAATACCTCATTCTCTATAACGTGGTTTTAATAACTTAAAATTTCTCTACACCACCACATTCACGATTTTCCCTTTTACTACGATGATTTTTTTCGGAGGGCTGCCACCAAGTTGGGCTTGGGTGCGTTCGTCTGCCAAGATGATTTTTTCCACTTCTTCGTTGGGCATATCCAAAGGCAATTCGATTTTGAAACGCACTTTTCCGTTGAACGACACTGGATATTCTTTCGTACTTTCTACCAAATATTTCTCTTCAAAAGTAGGGAACGGCACTCGGCTAATGCTTTCATTATGACCTAAAACTTCCCAAAGTTCTTCGGCAATGTGCGGTGCATACGGCGAAATCAGCACTGCCATTGGTTCTAAAATCGCTCGTTTGTTGCATTTGATTTTTTGCAATTCATTTACCGCAATCATAAATGCCGATACCGAAGTATTGAACGAGAAATTCTCAATGTCGTACTCCACTTTTTTGATGAGCGTATGCAAGATTTTGTATTCTTCTTTGGTCGGTTCTTCATCAGAAATGGAAACCACATCGCCATCAAAATACAAGTTATAAAACTTCTTCAAGAAGCCTGAAACGCCCGTAATTCCTGCGGTATTCCAAGGTTTTGCCTGTTCCAACGGACCTAAAAACATTTCATACAAACGCAATGTATCGGCTCCGTATTGCTCACAAATATCATCAGGATTCACGACATTATATTTTGATTTCGACATTTTTTCGACCTCACGAGATGTTATAAAATTTCCATCTTCCTCAGTAATCATATTTTTTTCAAAATTGATATAACGAACAAAATCTTCAACCTTTTTTAATTTTTCAAAATCAATACTATCATCCAAATTTACAGCAGAAACATTTATATGAAAGAAGTTTTCTACCTTTTCTATGTAAAAGTTTTCTTCACCAATATCATCAATAAATTGTCTATAAATTTTAACAATTTCTCCTTTTAAGTAACTATTATCAATGTTTTTTACAGAAACTCGTCCCTTAATAAAGTCCGATATTTTTTTGGAAATATAAATGTTAGCTGAGTAATCTTTTATAAACTCTTTTAATTTATCCTCATCAGCACTAGGATATGGTAACAAAATATTGGCAAACGCACTTGTTCCCAAAATCATTCCTTGATTTATCATCTTTTGGAAAGGCTCTTCGGCTTGTATAAATCCTCTGTCTTTCAGGAACTTATTCCAAAAACGAGAATACAATAAATGCCCTGTGGCGTGCTCGCTTCCACCGATGTACAAATCTACATTTTGCCAATAATTTAGGCTATCTTGCGAGGCAAATTCCTTTTCATTGTGTGCGTCCATATAACGAAGCCAATACCAAGACGACCCCGCCCAACCCGGCATCGTAGAAAGTTCCAAAGGAAAAACCGTTTGATTGTCAATCAAATCAGTACTTACGATTTTCTCTTCGGCTTCGTTCCAAGCGTATTCTTTTGCGTTCCCTAATGGTGGGTCGCCATCTTCGGTTGGGAGGTATTTTTCCACTTCAGGAAGTTCCAACGGCAAGGCTGAAAGCGGCAACGTGTAAGGCATTCCGTTTTTATAATAAACAGGCACAGGTTCGCCCCAATACCGCTGACGCGAGAAAATAGCATCTCTTTGTCGGTAGTTGATTTTAGCCTTCCCTACTCCCGTTTTTTCCAATTCTTCAAGGATTTTTTCAGTAGCTTCTTCGTAATCCATTCCGTTGAGAAAATCCGAATTTTGCAATTTGAAACCACCTTTTTCAGTAAATGCGTTTTCTGAAATATCTTTATCAAAAATATTGATGATTTCAGGCATTCCTTCCGCACCTGCAAAATGTTTTGCAAAAGCATAATCACGTTCATCTCCCGCAGGAACTGCCATTACCGCCCCCGTTCCGTAACCTGCTAATACATAGTCGCCTATCCAAATTGGCAAGTAATAGCCTGTTGCTGGGCAGACAGCATAAGCTCCCGTAAACACTCCCGAAATAGTTTTGGTATCCGCCATTCTATCTCTTTCCGAACGCTTGGAAGTCGCTTCGATATAATCCAAAACGGCTTGTTTTTGTGCTTCGGTTGTAATTTGTAAAACCAATTCGTGTTCGGGAGCCAAAGTGAGATAAGTTACGCCGAAAATGGTGTCGGGTCTTGTTGTAAAAACGGTAATATGTTCAACGTTTGAAGTTTCAGGTTCAAGGTCTTGGGACTTTGAACTTAGAACTTTAAACTTGATTAACGCCCCTTTTGATTTTCCTATCCAATTGCGTTGGCTTTCTTTTACGGATTCACTCCAATCCACCGTTTCTAAGCCTTGCAACAATCGCTCGGAATAGGCGGTAATACGCATACTCCATTGCGTCATTTTCTTTTGAAAAACAGGATATCCACCTCGTTCCGAAACGCCATTTACCACCTCATCGTTCGCTAAAACGGTTCCCAAAGCCGGACACCAATTAACGGTAGTTTCGGCACGAAACGCCAAACGATAATTGAGTAGAATGTTTTGTTTTTCTTCTTCGCTGTAATTTTTCCATTGCTCAGCGGTAAAGTGAAGCTCTTCGGTCTGAGCCGCATTTAGGTTTTCCGTTCCGAATTTCTCGAAATGCTGAACAAGTGTTTGGATATCTTCCGCTTTATTGGTAGTGTTGTTATACCACGAATGAAACAATTGAATAAAAATCCATTGTGTCCATTTGTAATAATCAGCATTTGAAGTCCTTACTTCTCTACTCCAATCGAACGAAAAGCCAATTTTGTCGAGCTGTTCACGGTAACGAGCAATGTTTTCACGAGTGGTTTTTTCGGGGTGTTGCCCTGTTTGTATGGCGTATTGCTCGGCAGGTAATCCAAACGAATCGTACCCTTGCGGATGCAACACATTAAAGCCTTTGTGACGTTTGTATCGTGCGAAAATATCCGATGCAATATACCCAAGTGGATGCCCCACGTGCAACCCCGCTCCCGATGGATACGGAAACATATCTAATACATAAAATTTCGGTTTTTCTGAATAGTTTTCTGTTTTAAAAGTTTGGTTTTCTGACCAATATTTTTGCCATTTGGCTTCGATGTCTTTATGGTTGTAGTTCATAGTGCAGACCGCATACGCGGTTATTTTAATTTGTTAATAATCTGATTAAAGGCACAAAAATAGGGAATTTCTGGCAAAGTAATAATATATTCTAAATAGTAATATGCTTAAATCTAAACTTTGAAAGAGAGATTAAGTAAAAAGAGTCGCTCACCGAAATGAACGACTCTTTTTCATAAGTTATTTTTCTTTCAGAATGAAATTACTTCTTAATTACTGATTTGAATTCTCCATCTGTAATTTCAATCACTCTTTTGCTTTCTTTATGTATCATTTTACCAGAAAATGTACCCGAAACAAGATATTCTGCCTCTCCCTCAGGGCTTATTTGCAATTGTTTTAACTCTGTTATTGTGACGGTTATAGGAAAAGATTCTACATTGCTAACAACACCATTGACACGAGTTACAATATGAGATGAATATCTTTCGTATCTTGGGGATTTACGAATAAAACTTAGTCCAAAATTTATTTCTTGGGGATTAGACAACTTAAAAGCATACGTTTTTCCAACCTGAGGCTTTTCTCTGAAAGGGAAACGAATCTTAAACTCATAAAGATCATCTTCCCAAGCGTTTTTATTAATACCTTTCGCTTCCATTTCCCAAAGATATACCGCTTTTGATGGTCCAAACCCTGGATAAAGTCTGAAATCCTCCAACTTCTCCTTTGCAATCCACCACTCACCATCTACTTTCACACGAATATAAGGTGGCTCCAATTGAGGAACTTCTTCCGAATTATCATCTTTCTTGCAACTCAGAAGACTTATCGCCAACACAAAAAATATTCCTAAAACATACTTTGCTTTTACCATAACTATTAAAATTTAAAATTACTACTGAACTAAAAAAATATTTTTTTAACCAAAAACGTGAAAACTCTCCAACAACACTAAAAAAAGAAATCCTGACAGAAAACCAATAAATGCCAACCATAAAATATTTTTAGTATACCAGAAGAAGTCAATTTTTTCCATACCCATTGCCGCTACTCCCGCTGCCGAACCGATGATAAGCAAACTTCCGCCTGTTCCTGCTGCAAAAGCAATAAAATGCCATAATCCACTATCGATGGGCTCTTGAAACATTCCAATACTTGCTGCAACAAGTGGAACATTATCAATCACTGCCGATCCAATTCCTAACAAAGCAACTACAATATTTTGATTAGGAATGGTTTGATTCAGTACATTTGCAAAATTATAAAGCACTCCGATAGACTCCAAAGCTGCCACACCAAGCAGAATTCCTAAGAAAAATAAAATACTCGACATTTCAATGCGAGACAATGCCTTATGCGGAGAAAATGAAACTGCCGTATCTTCATCTAATTCCTTAATTGGCTTGAGTAATTCCGAGAAAAACCACATCGTTGCTAAGGCGAAGAGCATTCCCATATAAGGAGGCAAACCCGTTATTGTTTTGAAAATCGGAACAAAAATAATCGATACAAAGCCAATAATGACTACAGGTAAACTACTTTTAAAAGCCTGTGTTTTGTCAGAGCGTGGAATATCCAAACGTCCCTGAAAAACAGGAAGAAAAGAAGCTATTAAAAACGGCACTGCAAAGCAAATAATAGAAGGCATAAGTACATATTCTGTCAATTTAGCAGGTGTTACCTTATCTGCCATCCAAAGCATTGTTGTCGTTACATCTCCAATAGGTGACCAAGCTCCACCTGCGTTGGCTGCGATAACCACAAGCGACACATACCACATTCGTTCCGTGCGAAGTGGAACCAATTTGCGAACAATGGAAATCAATACAATTGTTGCCGTAAGATTATCAATCAAAGCAGATAGAAAAAATGCTACAATACCTAAAATCCAGAGGAGCTTTTTCTTTTTTCTAGTTTTTATAATCTTTTTAATGATTTCAAAGCCTCGATGCATATCAATAATTTCAACAATAGTCATTGCACCAATGAGGAAGAAAAGAATTTCCCCAATTTTACCCAAATGATGCAATAAAATAGCGTCAATTGCTGAAGCATTATCCGTTGTGTTGATAGGAACAAGTCCTTCGCTACTAACATCAAAAACAACAAGATTAGCTGTTTTCAACAAAGCCCAACAAACCGAAGCCATTCCTAAAGCCGAAATTGTTTTGTCAATTTTTACCTGATGCTCAATGGTAATAAAAAGATAACCAATAAAAAATATGGCAATAACCCAAATTTCCATAATTCAATGATTTGAATATTAAAATATTTTTATTTTGGGTGCAAATGTAATATAAAAGAGCATATGTAAAACCTTTACTATCTTTTTTTACAGAAAATTGAAGAGTATGTAGAGAAAAGTTATTTCACTATCTCAATATCTACGAGTAGCTCTCCCTTATTTGTATCATCGGTAATATCCATAAAAGCTCTTCGAGTAAGGTCTATTTCTCGGGTTTTCTTCACCGGACCTCGATCATTTACGATAACATAAATCCATTTACCATTTACACGATTAATTACCTTGAGTTTTGTCTCAAAAGGCAATGTTCGATGTGCGGCAGTCTGTTTGCTATTATCGAAGATGGTACCATTAGCTGTTTTTCGCCCGTTAAATTTATCGTGATAATAAGTAGCAATCACTTGTTTTTTATAAGATTCTGTTGGAGCAAGAACTACATTTTTAGCATCTTTTTGGTGCGACGCCTTCTTAGAATCTTTTCCCTTTTGAAATTTCGTTTTTTCTTTTTTAGTCGAAATATTCCTTTTAGAAGTTTTTGTACTTTTCATTTTTGTAGTTTGTTTTTTAGAGTTTTCTTTATAAGTTTTTTGTCCACTACAAGCTGTTATGCTTCCTATCAGGAATAAAAATGTAAGTAATTTTCTAATTTTCTGTTTCATTTCTTTTCATTTTTTTTGCAAAAATATTTATTTTTCAGAATCTTAACGAGATTTCTTAAAAATAAAAGTTTACAACAAAAAATAATTATTGGCTTGGATTTTGAAGAGATGTTTAAGCTTAGTAAAAAATAATGAGAAAAAATATTATTTTTCACCTACTCTATTGAGTTAACTTTGTAACACAGAAATAATTTTCACAAGCAAAATGAAAGAAAAAGAAGAAAATAACGACTTTTATTATTCTGAAAAAGGATATAAAATTTTCAAAGAATCATACCTCTTAAAAAGAGGATATTGTTGCCAGAGTGGCTGTAAACATTGCCCATATGGATACAATAAAAAAACAGGAAAGGTTGAGAAAAAACACAAATAGAAAAACATTTATCATTCCGTTAAAGAGAAAAAAAAATAATTTTTTCAGCAATATTTTTTTTGCAAATAAGAAAAGAATTACTACCTTTGCACTCGCATATGAAATGGTGGTTTTAGCTCAGTTGGTTAGAGCGTCGGATTGTGGTTCCGAAGGTCGCCGGTTCGAGCCCGGTATTCCACCCAAACATTTTCACATTTTAAAATTTTATGGTTACTAAAAAAGAGTGATTTTTCTAGAAAAATCACTCTTTTTTTCATTATACATCAAAATGAGAGTTTTTTATTCTCTCATTTTGTCAATATTTTTTTCGAATATTAATATCTTGTTGTACTAATTACATACAAATCTGAAAAATCTTCCTTAGTCCAAGCATATTGAGTAATTTCTCTTTCTCCAAAAGCAAAAAGCTTATTCTCATAAAAAATCACATCTTTAAAGCTTTTATTTTCCGAATGAACAAGTATTGGATTTGCTGGATTTTTTACATCAAAAAACTTCAAATCATCATCACAAATCACCAAATAATCACCTTTTAAAGCAAGTCCTTTGGGCTGAGTCAAATTTCTTTCGTGAATTTTTACAGGATTTTTTAGATTTCCAATATCATATACTTGTAACACATTCAGATTATTACCACAAAAACTATTGGAATGCAGTGTAACAAAAGCGTGTGAAGCATTTGCAACTACGGGGTCACAAGCGTTAAAATGCCTATACTCAGATAATTTTTCGGGTGATTCAGGTTTTTCAATCGAATAAATATACATTCCGCTTCTTGAGCCAATGAACAAAAATTCATTCAATGAAAACAAGGTTTCAATATCAAAACCAACGTAAATTGTGTTTACTTTTGATGGATTTGTAGGATTCTGAACAGAAAAAACATTTAACCTTCCTGAATCCACCACATACAGATAATCACCAACCAAAGAAAATGTAGCCAACGAACCGCCTACACTATCCGAGCTTTTTGTAAACGCATCATTATTAGATTCTTTACTACAAGAAATTGCCATTACAACAAACAATAGCACAAAAAATATCTTTCTCATATCATTAGGAATTTTAATTGTTTTTAACTTTTTTATGCCAATCTACCACCACCTTGCCTTCCGAAGAAACCGGATAATAACCATCGGGCGACCTAAGCGCAGGAAAGGTATTTCGGATACGATCGTGAATTGTAATCTTATTTTGAGAAATATCAAAACTGAATGCCACCAAATCCACCACCTGATTAACATACATAACATCTCCTCTGATGGCTAAATCCGTTGCACCTGGTATTTTCAAAAAAACTTTCAATTCAGGTTTTTCTGGGTTGGAGTTATCGTATACGTAGAAACCTTTGTTCGTATCTCCAATGAACATATAACTATCCTTAAGATAGATTTTCCCTGCATTTTTAACATTTGCATTTCCAGAGGTTTTCACCAAAGTAATTGAATTTTCAAAAGCAGAACGTTCCATAATTTCAGGCTCATAAGCAGAATAATAAATATCATCTCTGCTATGAGGACAAGAAAAAAGAGCAAAACTCATCAATGTAAAAAATAAATAAATTTTCATAACTTTACTTTAAAAAATCTTCTTCGCAAAGATATAAATTGTTTCCAAAACAAACAATTTATAATGAATAAAAATAACTGCAATCTTATTTTATAAAAAATTTAACAAGTATTTGTTTTTATTGCTTTAACCATAATTTTACATCATTACACAGCAAAACTTTTAAATTATTCGTATTTTTTTAACATTCCCCATTTATCATTTTTTCAACAAAAAATCTATTTTATTAAAAATATTTTAAAAAAATAAATTAAAAAATTTGCATATTAATATTTGCTCTATATATTTGCAAAATAAAAATAAGTATGCATACTCAAATCAGGTAGAATTAAATTAACAACCGAAAATCAAAGACTGCCTTGAAGTGTAAAAAACACATCTGAGATTGTAGGTCATTAAATTATTTTTTTTTATGAAAAATTTTAGAAACTTTTTAAATGTATTCCTTTTTAGTGGAATTATTGCTTTTGCTGTTAGTTGTAACGAAAAAAGAAATGAAGAACCTTCTGTTTACACAGAGGTTGTGGAAACTGTACTTGAATTGCCACGTAAGGATGGTAAGGGAATAGAAAAACTAAATGTTACTTTTAAAGGAACCTTTGACGAGGAAGGTAATTGGATAAGTAAAGAGGTTTCTGAAAATGTGCTTAATTATTTTGGGTTGGATTCCCAACTTTCTTTTGAAAACTTTATAGAAAATAAAGTAGCTGAGCAACAAATAGCACAAGCCATTGTAGCAAGGAATGCTAATTTTCCCGAAATCTATGCAGGAGTAGCTGGTGACCACAACCACGCAGAATGTATTGACAAATGCAATGACAAGTATACAGACGAGAATGGGAATAAAACAAAAGGAAGAGGAGCTTGTAAATTCAACTGTTGGGTAGAAACAGTTAAGGAGATAATAGATGATTTAGCTAAAATCCTTTAAAAACAACTAATTTGCAAACCAATTTAGATACATAAGAGTCTGGAAATTAATATATTCTAAGAAAATATCCAAATTGGTTTTGCTTAAAAAAGAATATTCTTATGAAAAAATTTATTTTAATAATATTGTTGGCCTTCTCAATCAGCTCTTGCCAGTGCTTATTACTAAAAACTTTTGGAGTGACCAAATCAGCATTAAAACACAAACGCGTAATGGTTAAGGGAGACAGAGAGATAATTTACATACCAATGGCTCACTTAGGCAAACAAACATATTATGATGAAGTAAAAGCTTTTGTTACAGAAAAACGCAAACAAGGTTATAAGATTTATTACGAAGCAGTACTGACAGACACTGTCGCCCTTCGAAAAGGACAGTTGGACACATTGCGATTAAAACGTAGGAAACTTTTAGGGTTTCATCTTTCTAATTATAGCGACGAAAATAACAAGTCTATGCCTAAATGTTATAAAAAATATATAGGGCAAACCTTGGATAACACAGGCGTTTCACAAAGGACAGACACCAATGCCGACTTACGTTTTGAGGAAATCATTGCCCGTTATGAAGCAAAATACGGTGAAATTCCGTTGGATGAGTGCGATTACAGCACACCTTTAAATGCTCCTTACCAATGCAACCCTATACCTAATGTACACAGAAGCAACAGCAAGTATCGTTTCACACAGGAGTTTCGTAATGAGCATTTGGAAAAATTGTTGATTGATAGTAAAGATAAGAAAATCTTACTGCTTTATGGAGAATCCCATTGGTTACAAGCAATATGGCCTACTTTACGTAATGAAGGTTTTCAGCTTGTTGAGGGGAAAATTTAAAATTTTTAGGTCTGTAATCCACATCAAAACAAAGAATAAAAACTTGTATCTGTTAAAAAGACTAAAACTTTTATTTTTTGTTTTGATTCTCTTTGTTCTTTTTCAAAATATAAAAAACTTGCACAAAAACCAAGAAAGCATTAGGCAAAATAATCGGAATACTATCTATCAAAAATCCGTAAATAACAAAAAGAATGCAGCCAACCAAATTGGTGAAACGTATGTACAGTATGTTGTCCTTAATCAGAAAACTAATCACAACAAAAAATGAAGCAACATAACCAATCAAATCAATCATTGTTTCTATTTTTTAGGTTTTTATTTTTGAGCAATTCGCACCCTCGAAGAAGCTAAAAACGAAGCTAAAACTCCTAAAATTACAATTGTCCCAAAAACAACTAAAATATTTATCCATTCAATTTCAACAGGATACGGAAGCGTAGAGCTTATCATAATCCACTCAAATTTCTTTTGTAGAAATACGATAATAATACCCAATACAACCCCAACACACGCACCAATAACCGAAACCATTGTACCTTGCAGAAAAAATATTTGCTGCATTTGTTTTTCTGTCATTCCTAAGGCGTATAGCGTTTTTAAGTCCTTCTTCTTATCCAAAATCATCATTATAATAGCCCCAACTAAATTAAAAAAAGCTATGATGAGTACCAATATAAAAATCAGATAGATAGCAACATTTTCAGTATTTAACATTCGATATAATGCATCATTAAGTTGGGCTCTGTTCTTTACAATGACTTTATCTCCGAAAACGGAATGAATCGCTTCAGTAGCTTCTTCTTCGGCTACATTTTCTGGCAATTTTACCTCAATGGCTGAAACTTGATTTGATTGCAAACCCAAAACATACTGAGCTTCTGACAATGAAGAAAATACGTATTTTTTATCTAATTCTTCTGTTATTTGATAAATTCCTGAAATTGTAGCAAATGTTTCGCGATAAGGTTTTGCTTCCTGCGTTATACTTCCTTTACCTGCCTTAGGCACAACAATTTGCAAAGGAGAAGAACCATCAAAAAAAGCCAATCCCAAATGATTGAAGATAGTAGCACCAATTACAACACTGGGCGGACTAACATCCCAAGTTCCCAAAACAAGAATACTATCAACCTCATTTACAGAAGAATAGTTTTCATCAACTCCTTTTATGTAAGCAATGTGATTTTTCTCTTTATGATTTAGAAACACTTGTTCTTCAATTATCTGGCTGAAGTTTGCAATTTCTTTAGTGTTTCTTAATTTTGTTATTTCTTCTTCAGAAATTGTAATGGTTTTTCCTATTTTCGGAAATATCTTTAAATCAGGGTCAAATACAGAGGAAAACGAAAGCGTAAACGTCTTCAAACCAGCAAATCCCGCCAGAACAATGAACAAAGCTGCCCCACCAATGACCACCACTAAAGCCGTAACCCAATTGATGATATTAATGACATTTTGCGAACTTTTCGCAATCATATAGCGTTTTGCTATGTGAAAGACAGCCTTCAAAAACTTATGATTTTTTTCGTTTGTAAAGCAAATCACGATTTTCTATCGGATTTTCTTCACCTTTGAGCGATTTTTCAATACCTTCAATATATTGCAAAGAATCATCTACATAAAATAGTAAATCAGGCATACGTCTGAATTGATTTTTTGTAATTTGTGATAATTCGTGCTTAATCATTGGTGTATTGGATATCAACCCTTTAAGAATTTCAGGAGCTTTTTCCTCTGGGAATACACTCAAATAAACTTTTGCCACAGATAAATCTACTGTAATATTCACTTTAGTTACAGAAATGAGTAAATTATGCTGACCTGCATCACGAATTGACTGCTGTAATATCTTGGCAAGTTCTTCTTGAATGATACCCGCTATTTTTTTTTGTCTGTTACTTTCCATATGGCAAAGATAAATGATTTAAGTTGAAAAAGAAGAATTAAGAATTCAAAAAAGTTATCGTGTTGATTTCAAACAATTAATATACTTTGAACTTAACTACTTGATAGCCATAGAAAAAAGTGTACTACCTTTCTCTAAAAATCCCATTCGCTTGTACAGACGATGAGCCGCTTCACGTTTTGGATTCGAATACAATAGTAGCATATTAACTTCCAATTCCTTAGCTTTTTCAATTAAAAATTGTGTAAGACGTTCACCAATTCCTTTCTTTCTGTAATTTGACGAAACTACCACATCTTCAATCCAAGCTTTTCGACCTGAAATAACATCATAAACAGCCATTGTGGCCATTCCAACGATTTTATTTTCATCAGTGCATAAAGCGATGTACGGACTTTGGGCAAGACTAAAAAGTTTCTCCAAAGAAACTGTTTGCATGTCAGAGAGTTCGGAAAACAAATCTTGTATCTGTTTTTCAATTGATGATGTTATATTTGTCTTCTCAAGAAAAAATATTTTCATAGGTTTATTCTTATAAAATTACATTCTGTGTATCCAATATTCTGGATTAAGCCGAGTTGTATTTTTGTACAAAAAGAACTTCATTTCTGTTTTCCCGTTGCTATCTGTGAAAATTTTTCCTAAAGCTTCTTTTGTCTTCACTTTATCTCCTTTTTTTACGTAAACATCTGTGAGATTGTAATAAATAGAAATGTAATTTCCGTGACGCACTTGCACTACTTTATTACTTCCTGGAATAGACTGAATGGCTGACACTTCTCCTTCAAAAACAGACCGTGCTTCAGCCCCCTTTTCCGTAGCGATGGTAACACCATTGTTGTAATGCTTCACATCGGGATATACGGGATCGCTGTACGTTCCAAAACCTTGTGATTTATACCCTTTTACCACAGGCCAAACTAAGTTCCCTTTATTGGCTTCAAAATTATTGGCTACTTTTTTAGATTCAGGAGTTAACACAAAAGAAATCTCGCCTGAAGTCATCGCTTGGCTTTCCGTTTTATCTTTTCCTTTTGAGTTAAGAGCTTTTTCTCTTTTGTTGGCTTCAATGATAGCTAATCGGATAAGTTTCTGAATTTCACGATCAATGGCATCAGCTTGTTTTTGTTTCTCACGGATTTGCTTTTCGTAATTACGTTCTTTTTGACGTATATTGGTTGCCAAAACTTCCAATTCTTTCTTTTCTTGCAAGAGTGTTTGCTCTTCTTTTCTATTTTCTTCTAAAACAACATTTTTCTCATTACGTTGTATAACAAGCTCATTGTTAATTTGTTTTATTTTTTCTGATTTTGTTTGGATTTCATTTACTTGTTTTTTACGATACTCAGCATATTGTTTCATATACGAAAATCGTTTGTAAACTTGCCAAAAACTTTCGGAGGAAAGCAAAAACATCAATCGGTTTTGTGAAGATTTGCTCTTATAGGATTGTTTTATGAGTTTCGCATACTCTTGTTTGTGAAATTTTAATTCCTTTTGCAGGGTTGTTAATGATTTTTCATTATCATCTATCTCTTTAGAAATCAGATTTGCTTGTTGTTGTGTAATTTGGATAAGTCGTGTACGTGCCTGAATTTTTTCATTAGCTTCTTCAATCTGCAAAATAGTGGATTTGCGTTGTTTGGTCTGTTGGGCACGTAATTCAGACATTTGTTTAATTTGCTCAATGATGGCTTTTTTCCGATTTTCCAAGTCCTTTTGTTTGGTTTGTGCAGAAAGAAAAAAGGGAAACAACAGAAATAATATTTGAAAACGATACAACCCAAGTATTTGAAAGTTAAAATTCCAAATATTTGAATGACGAAATTTGCAAGTTTGAAAACAATTTAGTTGCTTCATTTTCAATATCATTTAATTTCTTTTGTTCCTGAGGGAATTTTAAACGGAAAATTTACTTTTTCATTGACTTTCATTCCGTTAAAATCAAGCTCAATAGTTATATTCTGATTCCCTTGTAAAGTATTTATTTTTATCGTATTAGGAATTAAAACATTATCAACTTGTTGGTATGAAAATTGTACTTTGCCATTAGTTGCTGAATCTTTTTCTAAAACGTCAAAAAAACCAAGACGGAAATTTCCAGGATTAACTCCATATACAACATTGATATTTGGAGTTTTTTGCATTTCCAAAAGATAATACTGATTATCCGTTTGTAATAACTTTGCTTCTTTTGTCAGCGGGTAGATAGATTGTCCTAACAACAAGTTTTGTAAATTTTCAAAGTTTACTTCAAATCCTAATAATTTACTGATGTAAGAGAAATCTCCATCAAAATGGACATTCTCAAGTCTATTGTAATAACTTGCCCTTTGTGGAGTTATGTACACTTTTGCAATTCCCAGTGGTGCAGAAAGCCAAATAGCCTTGTCCTTTTGCATACGAAAACTAAGTGAGAGGCTTTGAGCTCCATCTCCACCATCGTAAGAAGCAAAAACGCTGCCGCTTAGGGTCTCAAACTCAGGAAAAGAACGTTTATGCCACTCTACAATTTCTTTAGCCTTTAAACTTGTATTTACTTCCTCGGAAGAAATTACATTTTTTTTCGACTTACAAGCTACTAAAAACAAACAAATTGTTAAAAAAGTAATTATTTTTTTCATTATTTCAATTTAAATTAATGGAGATTTTTATTTGCTTCCTGTACTTCCAAAACCTCCAGTTCCTCTTTCAGTATCAGAAAGTTCTGTAGTTTCTTCGAGCTTTGCTTTTTCATATTTAGCAAAAACCATTTGAGCTATTCGTTCTCCGTTTTCAATAGTAAATGGCTCATTAGAAAGATTTACTAAAATCACGCCAATTTCACCACGATAGTCAGCATCAATAGTTCCAGGGCTATTTAAAACTGTAATCCCGTGTTTGGCCGCCAAACCACTTCTGGGGCGAATTTGCACCTCGTATCCTTTAGGAATTTCCAAAAACAAGCCCGTTTTTACCACAATTCTTTCCAAAGGTTTCAAAACGATGGGTTTATCCAAAGAAGCTCGAATATCCATTCCTGCCGAGTCTTCTGTTTGGTAACAAGGTATCGAATTTTGCGAAATATTTTTAATTTTAACTATCATAATTCTTGGACTTAATGAGGACAAAAGTACCAAAAATAGTTCAGAAATCGAAAAAAATCTGTACCTTTGAGTCTTCTAATTAACAAATCAATAAAAATGAAATTAAAATACACTACTTTTACAGCGTTAAGCATTTTACTTTTAGCTTCTTGTAAAAATGAAGTAGCAAAAAATCAGGAAACTGAGCAGCCTGAAGTCAAACCACTCACCACGTACGTTGACCCTTTCATCGGTACGGGCGGACACGGGCATACCTACCCCGGAGCTACCGTTCCGTTCGGAATGTTGCAAGTAAGTCCCGTGAACGGCATCAGCGGTTGGGATTGGTGTTCGGGTTACCACCACAGCGATACGTTGCTCATCGGTTTTGGACATTTGTCGCTCAGTGGAACAGGTATCGGTGACTTGAACGATATTTTGCTGATGCCTGTCAATAAAGAGTACGATTTATCACAGCTTTCTACTGGAAAAAAAGACCAATATCCGAAAGCTGCTTTGGACTTCCGCAATCAAGTCACGTACAAGTCACGTTACTCGCACCAAAACGAAAAAGCGGAACCTGGTTACTATCAAGTTTTCCTTGAAGACCCCAAAGTAAATGCAGAACTTACAGCAGACCAATATGTTGCTTACCACAAATATACCTACCAAAAAGGCGATACACAATCCGTGATTTTGAATTTAGGATTTGCCATCAATTGGGATAGCCCTACGGAAATGTTTATCCAACAATCCAATCGAAAGTTGGACGGACAAAACGACGGAAACATCATCACAGGACATCGATTCAGTACAGGTTGGGCGAAAAATCAAAAAGTGTTCTTCGCTATTGCATTTTCTAAACCTATTAAAGATTTACAACTTCAAAGCAGTGGAAAACAAATCTCATCAGGGCAATTCTTCTTTGATAATTCCACAGGGGAGGAATTGGTGGTGCGTGTAGCGGTTTCTTCTGTAAGTGAAGAGAATGCGTTGGCGAATTTGGATTTGTACGACAAACGCACCTTTGCCGAAGTACGCCAAAAAGCTCACGACACTTGGGAAAAACATCTTTCTTCTATCGAAATTGAAACGCCTGTCGATTCGCTTAAAACGATTTTCTACACGGCTTTGTATCACACGCAGGTAGCTCCCGTGACGTTTTCTGACAAGAACGGACAATTCCGTCAGCAGAATGATGAAATTTACACCACCAAAGATTTTACAGCCTATTCTACCTTGTCATTGTGGGACACATTCCGTGCTGAAAATCCGCTAATTACTTTGCTTCAACCTAAAAAATCTTCGGATATTATTAGCTCAATGTTAGCGTATTCCGACGTTATCAATAAACTTCCCGTTTGGACGCTCTACGGCAACGAAACCGATTGTATGACGGGCTATCATTCTATCCCTGTGATTGTTGAGGCGTATTTGAAAGGCGTTCGTTCGTTCGATGCCGAAAAAGCCTTCGAAATGATGAAAAAAACGATGATGGGAGACGAACGCGGACTGAAATTCTACAAGCAATACGGCTACATTCCGTACGACAAATGGGACGAATCGGTAACCATTACGTTGGAATATGCTTACGATGATTGGTGTGTGGCACAAATGGCAAAAGCCTTAGGAAAAACCGATGATTACGAGTTCTTTATGAAACGAAGTGAGGCGTACAAACATCTGTTTGACCCCACAACGGGCTTTATGCGAGGCAAATCGGCAAGTGGTAAATGGCGTGAGCCCTTCGACCCGAAACACTCCAACCACCGCGAAGCTACCGACTACACCGAAGGAAATGCTTGGCAACACTCGTGGTTTGTTCCGCAAAATCCGCAAGGACTTATTGAGGCTTTCGGTGGAAAAGAGAAATTCACAACGCATTTGGAAAAACTATTTACCGAAAGTTCTGAAATTACAGGCGATAACGTTTCGGCGGACATTACGGGACTGATTGGGCAGTACGCTCACGGCAACGAACCGAGCCACCATATTGCGTATCTGTTTAACAAAGCAGGGAAACCACATCGCACACAATATTGGGTAAATGAAATTTTGAAAACGCAATACAACACCACGCCGAACGGATATTCAGGAAATGAGGATTGCGGACAAATGTCGGCTTGGTATGTGTGGAGTTCCATTGGTTTGTATCCGATGAATCCTGTTTCGGGTGAGTACGAAATTGGGCGTCCGTTGTTCCCGAAAGCGAAAATCAATCTGCCTAACGGAAAAACCTTTACCATCATTGCTGAAAATGTGTCTGCGGAAAATATGTACATTCAGTCGGCAACGCTTAACGGCAAACCGCTCGACCGCACTTTTATCACTGACGAAGAACTTAAAAACGGCGGAGAGTTGAAATTCATAATGGGGTCAGCACCGACAGGCAAATAATTTATAATATAAGGGCGAAAAAATTTTTTCGCCCTTTTTATATTTTTTTAAATCATTACAATTGTATTAAACAATTAGAAATTATTTTTTTAATCAGTGAAATTGAACACTATGAAAATTTTTGAATCAGAAATACGAAATTTTTTGAATGAGAACAATTCAATTGTTAAAACACATATAAAAGAAGAGTATAGAAAAAGTATTTTCACAAGCTACTATAGTTTTTTTGATGACTTTTTGTACAAATATGGTGTTGTATCCATTAACATCTGTGGGTTTACGGATGAAGAAAATAAATTTATACCTTATGTAAAGTTTGCTAAAAGGAATATCTTTTGGGAAGATGAAGGATTTTTTAAATTATCAAACAGAGGAGTTAGCGAGAATATGGCACAAAAGCTAATGGCAAAATATTTAATCTCAAAGTTGAGTTTCTTACCTTTTGAAAGACTCAAAAATTGGTCTGATGAATATTTACAGGAATAAAAGATCAAGAATAGATTTAAAAAATACCACACGGAGAAAATAAGTGATTGTGTTAGGCTAAGCGAAGTCGCGAAAGCGAGTATGTGAACGAAACCTCATAAATTAAGGTTTCGACTTCGCTCAGCCTGACATCTGGTAAAAATTTTACACAATGAAAACCGTGATTAAATAATTTTTAACCAAATCACCATAAAGAAACTAATAACTAAATGCTTTTTATTTTAATCGTTATTACTGAACCAATGACTAAATGATTTTTTCTCAAATTACTATAAAGGAACAAATAACTAAACACTTTTTATTTCAATTATCGTAAAAGAAGTAATGACTAAATAGATTTTGGTCAAATTATTACAAAGGAGTTAATAACTAAATGATTTTTCTCTAATGACTGCAAACACCTAACATTCACGATGGGTTGAGTTGGGATACTTAAAATAAAACTTTCGCTTCATATGTAGAAATATTTGTTAATAGTAATGACTAAAGAAACGTACTAACTTTTAACTTCTTACAGATGTTTTGCTCAGACTGAAAACAAAAATCAACTTTCTGAGATTTACTAATTTTTCTATATATTTGCAAACTATCAAAATCCTTACCTTATGTCAGTCGAAGAAAACACACCGCAAAGTTTGCAACAATCAGGCGAAAGCATCATCAAAATTACAGGAATGTACCAAAATTGGTTTTTGGACTATGCCTCCTACGTTATTTTGGAACGTGCTGTACCTGCCATTGAAGACGGATTCAAACCTGTACAACGTCGGATTATGCACTCTATGAGGGAGTTGTACAAAGGACATTTGGATAAGGTTGCCAAGATTGTAGGTCATACAATGCAATTTCACCCACACGGAGATTCCAGTATTTCCGACGCGTTGGTACAACTCGGACAAAAAGAGTTACTCATTGATACGCAAGGAGCTTGGGGAAACATACTTACGGGAGATGCCGCCGCCGCTTCACGTTACATAGAAGCGAGGCTTTCCAAATTCGCATTAGATGTCGTTTTTAGTCCGAAAGTAACCGAGTGGCAAGTAAGTTATGACGGAAGGGAAAAAGAGCCTGTGAATCTGCCTGTAAAGTTTCCTTTGCTTTTAGCACAAGGTACAGAAGGAATTGCAGTAGGTCTGTCTACTAAAATATTACCACACAATTTTTTGGAGCTTATTGATGCTTCCATTTCATATTTGAAAAATCAGCCTTTTGAGCTTTATCCTGATTTCCCAACAGCAGGAATTATGGACGTAAGCAATTACAATGACGGGCAACGTGGCGGACGTGTTAGGGTACGAGCAAAAATTTCACAAGTAGACAAAAGTACGCTCCGCATCACCGAAATTCCTTTTTCAACTACCACAGGTTCACTCATTGAATCTATCTTAAAAGCCAATGACAAAGGAAAGATAAAAGTCAAAAAAATTGATGACAACACGGCTAAAAATGTGGATATTATTATTCATCTGCCCCCTGGAATTTCGCCCGACAAAACCATTGATGCACTCTATGCCTTTACTGCCTGTGAAACATCAATCTCTCCACTTGCGTGTGTAATTCAGGACAATAAACCTCATTTTTTAACGATTTCAGAAATACTGCGACGCTCTACCGATAACACGGTTCAACTATTAAAAAAAGAATTAGAGGTAGAATTACGCGAACTCGAAGAACAATGGCATTTTTCTTCTTTAGAAAAGATATTTATCCGAGAAGAAATGTACATCGACTTTAAGTTATATTCTGAAAGAGAGGCGCTTTATCAGTATCTACGCAATCGTTTTGAGCCTTTTAAAGAGCAGCTAATCAAAGAAATAACAAACGAGCATCTGCAACGACTCACACAAATCCCAATGATTCGTATCACCAAATTCGATACCTTCAAAGCAGATGAAAATATGCTAAAAATCGAAGCTGATATTGAAGAAATTAAGAACCATTTGGCAAATCTTATTGATTATGCAATTAATCACTTCAAACGCCTGAAAGAAACTTACGGAAAAGGAAAAGAACGCAAAACTGAAATCCGTCCGTTTGATAATATTGAAGCGACCAAAGTAGTTGTCAGAAATATAAAATTATACGTCAATAAAGCAGAAGGTTTTGTAGGAACATCACTCAAAAAAGATGATTACATAGGCGATTGCAGCGATATTGATGATGTAATTGTTTTTGCCGAAAACGGAATAATGAAAGTGGTGAAAGTAAGTGACAAAACTTATGTTGAAAAAAATATCATTCACGCTGCTGTTTTCAAAAAAGATGACAAACGCACCATCTACAATCTTATTTACAAAGATGGACAAACTGGATTTTCGTATATCAAACGTTTTAGCGTAACGGGCGTTATTCGCGACAAAGAATACGAACTTATTCCAAACCACAAAAATTCTAAAATACTATATTTCAGTGCAAATCCGAACGGAGAAGCAGAAATTGTAACCATAAATTTGCGTCAGGTAGGTAGCGTTCGTAAACTGAGATGGGATATTAATTTTGCCGACACACTCATAAAGGGGCGTGGCGTAAAAGGAAATCTTGTTTCGAAATATCCAATCAAACGTGTTGAACTAAAAGAAAAAGGCGTTTCCACACTAAAACCCCGAAAAATTTGGTTTGACGACATTGTAAAACGCTTAAATACAGAAGAAAGAGGGAAACTTCTCGGAGCTTTCAAAGGTAGTGACCGATTACTTCTGGCAACAAAAGAAGGCAATATCAAAACAGTTATCCCTGACCTAAGTTTGCATTTCGATGATAACATTTTGATTATGGAAAAATGGATTCCTGAAAAACCCATTTCTGCAATTTATTACGATGGCGAAAAAGAACGTTGCTTTGTAAAACGTTTTCTAATTGAAAATGAGAATAAAGAGGAACTAATCATCACAGAACATCCAAAATCACATTTGTTGTTCATTTCTTCCGATTGGCGACCAATGGCGGAAGTAATTCTCACTAAAGAACGAGGAAAGCCTGAGAAAGAAAACATATTGGTGAATTTAGAAGAATTTATCGCCATAAAAGGAATAAAAGCACTTGGAAACCAACTCACTACCGACAAAGCAAAGGAAATCATCAGCTTAGAGTCTCTTCCGTATGAAGAACAAGATGATGTAGAAATTACTGAAGAAGATTTGGGTGATGATGAAATTATAGAGGATAATGATGAAAACAATGGTCAAACAGAGTTAGAATTTTAATTTTTTATAGAGATACATATGAAAAAACATATTTTGCTAATTTTCTTTATGACTTTTTGTTGTTATAATTTTTTTGCACAACAAAACAAAGATTCTATTGTAGAACATCTGTCTAACACCATAGAAAACAGCAAAATATACACAAACAGGAAAGAAGTAAAAATTAATTCCCTAAAAGAATTATTATCAGACAAAAGTTTACCTACTTCCGAGATTTATCACATTCATTTGAAGCTCTATGAGGAATATCAGAAATACAAAGTAGATTCAGCTGTAACTTATCTTCTTAAAAATAAGAAAATCGCAACAACACTCAACGAACCTGTTTTAAAGAATGAGGTAAATATTCTTCTTTCGAGGCTTTTCTCTATCAAAGGAATGTACGTTGAAGCGTTGGATTTGTTAAAATCTATCGATAAATCGGTTTTGAATCAGAAAATGTTATGTGAATACTACGATTCGTATTACTCCTTTTATAGCCATTATGGGCAAAGCACCAACAACATTGATTATTTCAACCAAAGTGACCGATATCGCGATTCACTTTTACTCCATCTTCCATCTCAAAGTATCGAATTCGAGATAGAAAGTGCTATTAAAAACTTTTATACTCAGAAAAAAGAACTTTCGGAGAGCCAATTTCTAAATTTATTACCAAAAACCACCGATAAAAATCCAGAGAGAGCTTTAATTGCATACTTTTTAGGCAAAATTCATCAAGAAAGAGGCAATATTGATATGCAAGAGGCTTATTTTTCGATTTCTGCCATTACGGATATTCAAAATACAATCAAAAACAATGCTTCCTTGCAAAGTCTTGCTCTAACTCATTATGAAACAGGTAACCTTGATATGGCATATTTATTCATAAAAATGGCGATAGAAGATGCAATTTTCTGTAATGTACGTCACAGAGCCGAAGAAGGGACTTCATTTTACACCATTATTAACACTGCGTACCAACAAAAAGAAGAAAAACAAAAAAAAACACTACAGAAATATTTACTTCTAATCAGTATTTTATCCATAGCTTTAGTCGTCGCCTTAGGATATGTTTACAAACAAGTAAAAAAACTGATAAAAATACGTAAAGAACTCCATTACAGCAACGAACAACTTGCAAAACTTAACACTGACCTTTTGGAAATGAATCAAAATTTGCAAGAAGTAAATCACATCAAGGAACAATATATTGCTCATTTTTTCAGTTTGTGTTCGGCTTATATTGATAAAATTGAGAATTATCGAAAATTCCTATACAAAAAAGCAAATCGAAATCAGTTTGACGAACTACTAAAACTACTGAAATCAAATACGGTAGAAGAAAAAGAAATAGAAGAGTTGTATAAAAACTTGGATACAATTTTCCTAAGTATATATCCCAATTTTGTTGATGAGTTTAACAATCTGCTCTTAGATGATGAAAAAATAGTCCCCAAAAAAGGCGAATTGCTAAATACTGAATTACGAATTTTTGCACTAATTCGTTTAGGAATTACTGACAGCAACAAAATAGCCGAATTTTTGCGTTACTCGTTACGGACTGTCTACAACTACCGCACCAAAGTACGAAACAAAGCCAAGGGGGAACGCGATGAATTTGAAGAAAAAGTGAAAACCATTGGGCAATGGAACGTGAAATAATTTCGTTTTTCAAACTCTTACTGAAAGAATAAAATTTACCAAAAAAGAATCGAAAACAATCGAAACAAGTCGAAAGAAATTATCTTTCGACTTGTTTTTTTGCTCATATTTAAGTACTTTTTTTTATCACTTCAAAACCTTAAAAAACTAATAATCAAATAAATATTTTTTCCAATTAGTACTTTTATATTACAGAAAAATTTCATACCATTTTTTATAATAACTTTGAAGTTGAAAAAGGGAATATACCTTTTTAGGTAAATGAAGATTAATAACTAATTTTATTATTTATGGAAGTACTAAAAAAATACGTATTGAGTTTCGTTTTGTTATTTAGTATTGTAATTTCACTTCAAGCACAAAACTACAGTCAGGTAACAGGAACGGTAAAAGATGACTCAGGAGTACCTCTTCCTGGAGTTTCTGTAATCATAAAAGGAACTACAAAAGGTATTTCAACTGATTTTGACGGAAAATATGAACTGAAAGATGTCCCTCAGGGTGCTATACTAGAATTTTCTTACGTAGGTTTCAAAACTATTGATGTACGAGTAACGGGAACGGTAGTTAACGTAAAAATGAGTGAGGAAATGCAAGAAATAGATGAAGTTATTGTTGTTGGTTATGGTACTCAGAAAAAAGGTGACGTAACCACAGCTATCACTTCTGTAAGCACAAAGGACATCGACCAGCGTCCTGTAACATCGGCTGCACAAGCCATTCAAGGACGAGCTGCTGGGGTTCAGGTGGTTCAGCCTAATGGGGCTCCAGGTGCGGGATTATCGGTTCGCATTCGTGGAAACACTTCTATTAGTGCTTCAAACGACCCACTTTATGTGGTAGATGGCGTTCCTGTACAGGATATCAACAATATTGCCCCTACCGATATTCAGGATATGCAAATCTTGAAAGATGCCTCATCATCAGCTATCTATGGTTCACGTGCAGCTAACGGTGTAGTGCTTATTACAACAAAGCAAGGAAAACAGGGAGAGGCGAAAGTGTCAATCAATTCTTATATTGGTATGTCGAACATTGCTAATAAGATTGAATCTCTTAATTATGCTCAATACAAAGAGTTGATGGATGAAACAAAAGCAGCAACTATTCCAGATGGACTTACTGATGTAACTGACTGGCACAAAGAGACGTACAGAACTGGATTCAACCGTAATTATCAAGTTTCAGTTTCGGACGCTAACGAAAGAACGAATTACTACCTTTCAGCAGGTTACACTAAAGATGACGGAATTATCCGCAGTTCGTTCTTCGAGAGATACAATGTTCGTTTGAATTTAGAAAACAAAACCAAAAAATGGCTTACATTAGGAGCTAACATCTCCTACTCTGACTATTCATCGAATAATATTATCTCTGGGCAAGGCTCAAACCGTGCGGGCGTAGTGCTTTCTGTTATAAATACTCCAACGTATGCTCCTATTTGGAGTGATAATCCGAAGCAATATTATAACAATTTTTATGGAGTAAATATCACCCATCCAGTTGAGAATATTTCTCGTAATGCAGACAATTCAACCAACAACAATCGTTTTGTTGGCAGTGGTTCAGCTACAATTCATTTTACAGATGCACTGAAGTTCAAATCAACTTTTGCTATTGATAGATTAGCTCACAAGCACACGAGTTGGCTTGACCCAGAGGCAACAGCTTGGGGACGTCAAAACTTCGGAAGTGCTTCTGATGTTCGTTCAAACGTGACGTTACTAACTTTTGATAATCTTCTAACTTTTGACAAAAATTTCGGAAAACATTCATTATCATTATTGGCAGGTACCTCTGGAACAACTTCAAAATATGACGAAAGTGAAATAAGAGGTTCTCATTATGCTTCTTCAGATATCAAAACCTTGAATGCTGCCAATAAAATTGACCCCAATAGTACAAAAACGTATGCTTCACAATGGACAATGATGTCGTATTTAGGAAGAATTTCTTACAACTATGACGGAAAATATTTGTTGACGGCTAATTTCCGTGCCGATGGCTCTTCAAAATTAGCACCAGGCAAACGCTGGGGTTACTTCCCTTCAATTTCAGTAGGTTGGAGACTTTCTAAAGAAAATTTCTTGAACGATGTGGCTTGGCTTTCTGATTTAAAAATCCGTGGAGGTTGGGGTCAGGTAGGTAACCAAGCAGGTATCGGACCTTACGGACACTTATTGCTATATAGTATCACTCGAAAAGACTGGTGGGACAGCAACAATACGAACGCTCTTGTAACAATAAGCCCTACAAGCTTTTCAAACCCTGACTTAACTTGGGAAACTACTACGCAAAGTAACATCGGAATTGATATCGCATTGTTTAACAATCGTCTTGCTTTAACTGCCGATGCATATTTGAAAAGAACTACCGATTTGTTAATGAATGTACCGCTTCCTGCAACTTCACCTTATCCGTTTGTGTACAGAAACGAAGGTGAAATGACTAACAAAGGACTTGAATTTGGCATCAATAGTCGAAATTTTGTAGGTGAGGACTTCAATTGGAACACTTCTTTCAATATTTCTTTCAACAGAAATAAATTGGAAAAACTAACACTTCAGAAAGTATATTATTACGCTCGAACTTCTGAAAGAACTAATGAGTACGTAGTAAGAATGCAAGAAGGAATGCCTTTGGGACAATTTTGGGGACGCATTAGTGAAGGTGTAAACCCTGATACTGGAGATATCGTTTATCGTGATGTTAATGGTGATGGCAATGTTGACTCAAATGACAAAACATTTATCGGTGACCCAAATCCTGACTTCACTTTCGGTTTGACTAACGATTTTACTTACAAAAATTTCAGCTTAAATATCTTTTTACAAGGTTCCTACGGAAATGATATTTACAATGCTTCTCGCATTGAAATGGAAGGTATGTATGATGGTAAAAATCAATCGACAGCAGTACTAAATCGTTGGAGAACACCTGGTCAAATAACCGATATTCCTCGAGCTGTTAGAGGAACAAATAATATCTTCGCTTCGTCACGTTGGGTGGAAGATGGCTCATACTTACGAGTAAAATCCGTAACACTTTCCTACAACGTACCAGTGCAAAGTTTAGAAAGATTGGGTATTCGAAAAATACAGCCTTATTTCACAGCACAGAACTTGTTGACCTTTACCAACTACAAAGGTTTCGACCCAGAAGTAAACCAATTTACAGGAAATCAACCTATTTTCGGTATTGATTGGGGAACTTATCCACAAACGAAAACCTTTATCTTTGGACTTAATGTAGAATTTTAAAACTTGATTACAATGAAAAAATATATATCACCTTTTTTTGCATCAGTTATATTACTTACTGCTTGCAATTTAGATCAAGATCCTCTTGCCGACTACAGTCAAGTTACAGTAGGTGGTAATACTGGGACAACCAATTTTACCACTAAAACCGAAATGCAAGCCGCCTATGACAATATGTACACTTACATCAAAAATAACGGACAGGAGTTTTGGGGTCTTGACTTTGAAGTAAATTCTGAAACACGTTCTGACAATGCATACGCAGGGTCAACCGATTTTCCTGTAGCAGCCGTTGAACGAAATATACAAGATGCTTCTAATGGCAACATAACAAGAGATTGGAAGGGTTATCTAGCAGCTGTATCCCGTGCAAATATTATCATCGCAAACGTTGATAAGGTACCTGACACTTCCCTTACCGAGTTAGAACGAAAACAATGGAAAGCCGAAGCTCAGATTCTTCGTGCGTGGATGTACTATGATATGGTTCGTCTTTGGGGCGAAGTACCTTTATTACCTGCCGTAAATGTACCTTCAATAGCTTCTTTCGACGAAGTAAATGGATTGCTTTATCGTGAACGAAATTCAGTTCAGGAAGTTTATAACGACATTATCAAAAACTTAGAAGAAGCCGTTCAGAATGCTCCTGCTGTCAATAGTTCAAACAAATTTTTGTTGAGTAGCGCTGTAGCCAATGCACTTTTAGCCAAAGTATATGCCGAGATTCCAGTTCGTGATTACGCTAAAACCATCGCTCATTGTGACGCTGTTATCGCCAACGGATTCTCATTATTACCCGATTATGCTGATTTGTTTCAACTTAATGAAGCTAAAAATGATGTAAAAGTTCGTAATTCTGCTGAATCTATTTTCGAGATTTCCTACCAAGGAGCTTATATGTGGGTTGGAGGTATTGTTGGCAAAAATTACCTGAACCCAAAGGATAAAATCTCTTGGGCAAGATGGGTAGCTCCTTCACGTGATTTAATTGCTGATTTTGACTCCGAAGGCGATGTTATTCGAAAATCGCAATCTATTGTGTATGAAGAAGTATCTTATGATCATTACTATCCTAAAGAAAATTATCCTTTTGTGTATAAACTTCGTTCTAACTTAAATAGTATTATCAAGTTACGCTTAGCTGATATCTTGCTTTTAAAAGCTGAAGCCTTAGTTGCTACAGGAAACTTAAATGATGCAGCTACCTTAGTAAATCAAGTACGTGCCAGAGTGAAATTACCTGGCCTTCCTGCAAATGTAACGTCTTCTTCTGATGCAATGATGGCTGCGGTTATGAAAGAACGCCGTTTGGAGTTGGCTTTCGAAGGACATCGCTGGTTTGATCTTTTACGTTCAGGAAAAGTGGTTGAAATAATGAATTCTCTTAATTCACGAGACCCAAAACGTTTGACTATGAAGCCTTTCACAGAACAAACTACGTTATATCCTGTACCTCAATCCGAGATTGAAGCTAATCCAAAATTAACTCAAAATCCTGGATATTAAACAGATGACACGCATTTCTCTATCATATATAGTTCTTGGAATTTGGGCAGTAACCTCGTGTACTGCCCAAAAGTCCAATTCGCCTGAAACTGACAATGAAAGTGTTACAGTTTTAATCACCACAGCAAATAGCGAAAAAAGTTTTCATAAGGAAGAAATCAATTTGGTGATGAATGATGCCCAAACAAAGGCTGATATTACGCTAAATCCTTCCGAAAAGTATCAGTCTATCTACGGATTTGGGTCAGCGATAACAGGGTCAACTTGTTACAATCTACTGAAAATGAATCCTTCCGACAGAACTACTTTCTTAAAAGAAACATTCTCAACCACTGAAGGTTTAGGACAAAGTTATGTACGAATTTCTATCGGTTGCTCCGACTTCTCAATGAGTGAATACACCCTTTGCGACAAAGAAGGAATTGAAAATTTTGCTTTACAATCCGAAGAGAAAGAATACATAATCCCTATTCTGAAAGAAATTTTAACCATAAATCCTAACGTGAAAATCATCGGTTCGCCTTGGACGCCACCACGTTGGATGAAAGTAAACAACCTGAAGGATTTAAAACCGCATTATGAATGGACTAGCGGTCACCTCAACCCAAAACACTATGATGATTACGCATTATATTTCGTAAAATGGCTTCAAGCAATGAAAAGTCACGGCATTGAAGTTGATGCAATTACCATTCAGAATGAACCACTTAACAGGGGAAATTCTGCTTCACTATTTATGGGTTGGCAAGAACAGTTGGACTTCATAAAAAAATCATTAGGAAAACGTTTCAAACAAGAAGGAATCAAGACAAAGATTTACCTGTTCGACCATAACTTCAACTACGACAATATGGCAGACCAGAAGGATTATCCGCTCCACATTTATAACGACAAGGAAGCATCAAGTTACGTTGCAGGAGCTGCCTATCACAATTATGGAGGGCATTACGATGAACTTCAAAAAATACATTTAGCACAACCCGATAAAGAACTCATTTTCACCGAAACTTCTATTGGAGAATGGAACGACGGACGAAATTTATCGGCACGTTTGTTAGATGATATGGAGCATATTGGCATCGGAATTCTCAATAATTGGGGAAAAGCCGTTATTGTCTGGAATTTGATGCTCGACGAAAAAGGTGCTCCCAATCGGGAAGGAGGTTGTAAAACTTGCTACGGAGCGGTCGATATTTCATCAAGCGATTACAAAACCATCACTAAAAACTCACATTATTACGTTATTGGGCATTTGTCATCAGTGATAAAACCCAATGCCGTGCGTATTCAATCGGAAACCAATAACAAAAACATTTTGAGTACAAGCTTCAAAAATCCTGACGGAAGTTACGCTTTAGTACTTCTAAATAGAGCTTCTTCCGATGAAGAAATTACAATAAATGACGGCAAAAAACATTTTAAATATAGTATTCCAGCACGTAGTGTAGCATCTTTTTTATGGAATAATTAAAGTAAAAATTTAGACTAATGAAGAAAATATTTTTAATCGTAACGTTTTTAATTTCAATCATTTCTTGGAGTCAAACCACAACTATCAAAACAAAAATTCCTTTCAAACAATCCGATGAAACTGCTTGGATTAAACGTTATCAACACGACATTGATAAATACAAAAAAGAAAACAAAAATTTACCCAATAAACAATGTGATGTACTTTTTCTGGGAAGTTCTTCCATAAACCTCTGGAAAACAATCTATGAGGATTTTGCTCCATTGAAAGTTATTCGTCGTTCATACGGAGGTTCTACGCTTCGTGATATGATTTACAATTACAAAGTGATTGCCAAAGGATACAACCCTAAGAAAATTCTGCTTTATGTTGAAAATGACTTAGGATCTCACAAAGAAGGTGTTTCAGCAGTAAAATGTTTCGACTTATTCCGAATTTTTATCGCAAAACTCAAAAAAGATTATCCAAATTCATCGCTTTACGTAGTTTCATTGAAGCCATCTGAACACAAAGCCGACCAAATCAAAGACCAACTTTTAGTAAATAGCTTTCTGGAAGCCAATGCTAAAGAGCAAAATTACACTTACATTGATATTACAAAAGTGATGTACGATACTGAAGGAAATTTACGACAAGATATTTTCGTAGAAGACAAATTACATCTCAACGCCGAAGGATATCGACTTTGGACAGAAGTAATTAAGCCTTATTTAATAAAGTAAAGAATGAATTTTTTTCATAATTAGTGTAAAATTTAGGGTTAGTAGTCCCAGTGATGTAAGAGTAAGGACTTATCTTTAAGTTCTTCTCTTGCAGAACTGGCAGAAAAATGTATGCAAAAAATGTATTAAAATATTCTCAAAATGAAAAAGATAACTATAAAAACGATTTTTCTTTTTTGTGCAATAGGATTTCTTTCTGCTCAAGAAAAATCACCTATTTATTTAGATAATTCACAACCTATAGAAAAACGAGTGGAAGATGCTCTTTCACGAATGACATTGGAAGAAAAAGTGGCGATGTGTCACGCACAATCCAAATTCAGTTCCCCAGGGGTACCACGATTGGGAATCCCTGAGAATTGGATGACCGACGGGCCACACGGCATTCGCCCCGAAGTGCTTTGGGACGAATGGAATCAAGCGGGTTGGACAAACGATGCCTGTACAGCTTTCCCTGCCTTAACCTGCCTTGCTGCTTCGTGGAATCCTGAAATGAGTTTACTCTACGGAAAAGCCATTGGGGAAGAAGCCCGTTACCGAAAT
The DNA here is from genome assembly GCF_002302475.1 of Capnocytophaga cynodegmi. Taxonomy (NCBI): domain Bacteria; kingdom Pseudomonadati; phylum Bacteroidota; class Flavobacteriia; order Flavobacteriales; family Flavobacteriaceae; genus Capnocytophaga; species Capnocytophaga cynodegmi. The sequence goes on along the minus strand of NZ_CP022378.1, from coordinate 1,486,172 downwards.
AAAAATGTGCTTTTAGGTCCTGGTGTAAACATCTATCGTACACCACTAAACGGACGTAATTTTGAATATATGGGCGAAGACCCTTACCTCGCTTCAAAAATGGTAGTTCCTTATATTCAAGGAGTTCAGTCCAACGGCGTGGCTGCCTGTGTAAAACACTTCGCTCTTAATAATCAGGAAATCAATCGCCATACGGTGAACGTCAAGCTAAGCGACCGTGCTTTGTATGAAATTTATCTTCCTGCCTTCAAAGCTGCTGTTCAGGAAGGAAAAACGTGGTCAATTATGGGAGCTTACAACAAATACAAAGACCAGTGGGCAAGTCAGAATAAATATCTTCTTGTTGATATTCTTCGAAATGAATGGGGATTTGACGGAGCGGTAGTATCCGATTGGGGAGCTGTAAACAACACCGACCACGCTGCACATCACGGCTTAGATATGGAATTTGGTACTTGGACAGACGGGCTTACCGAAAACAAAGCTAACGCCTACGACCATTACTATCTGGCGCAACCTTTTCTACAGAAATTAAAATCAGGAGAAATCAAAGAAGAGGTTGTTAATGAAAAAGTTAGAAATATTTTGCGTTTGGTGTTCCGCACCAATATGGCTCCAAATCGTCCGTTTGGTTCATTTGCCTCTCCTGAGCATTTTGCTGTAGCTCGAAAAATTGGTCAGGAAGGTATCGTTTTATTAAAGAACGAAGGAAATGTATTACCTTTAAATTTGAAAAAAGCAAAACGAATAGCCGTAATTGGCGAAAATGCCATTAAAGTGATGACCGTTGGTGGTGGAAGTTCTTCTCTAAAAGCCGTTCACGAAATTTTACCTTTTGACGGACTAAAAAAACGTATCGGAAATGAAGCCGAAGTCGTTTTTGCAAGAGGCTATGCCAGTGACGATTACAAAGACCAAGACGGACTTAGTGCAGGACAAAACATTGCAGACAAACGCCCTGCCTCTGAAATGATTGCCGAAGCTGTAAATGTGGCTAAAAGTGCAGATTATGTGATTTTCATCGGTGGATTAAACAAACACGATGGGCAAGATTGCGAAGGAAATGACCGCAAATCCTACGGGTTGCCTTACGGGCAAGATGCCGTAATTAGCGCTTTGGCAAAAGCTAACAAAAATCTGATTGTAGTGATGATTTCAGGAAACGCCGTGGCAATGCCTTGGGTAAAAGAAGTTCCGGCAATTGTACAAAATTGGTATCTGGGCTCAGAGGCAGGAAATGCCTTAGCAGATATTTTGGCGGGTGATGTTAATCCTTCTGGTAAACTTCCTTTTACATTTCCTGTGAAATTACAAGACAATGGAGCTCACGCTATGGGCGAATACCCTGGAGGCGAGAATGAAACATACCACGAAGGAATTTTAGTAGGTTATCGCTGGGCAGACACCAAAAAAATCAAGCCACTATTTGCTTTCGGACACGGACTTTCCTACACCACATTTGAGTACGGAAAAGTTTCTGCCGACAAAAAAACAATGTCAGTCAATGATAAAATAACTTTCTCTGTTAGTGTGAAAAACACAGGAAATAGAGACGGAGCCGAAGTAGTTCAATTATACATTCGCGATGTAAAATCATCTGTGGTGCGTCCGTACAAAGAACTCAAAGGCTTTGAAAAAGTGTATTTGAAAGCAGGAGAAAGCAGAATAGTGAAAGTTACTATCGATAAAGAAGCCCTTTCTTTCTTCGATGAGAAAAAACACGATTGGGTAGCCGAAAAAGGTGAATTTGAAGCCATTATAGGAAGTTCATCAACTGATATCAGAACAAGAATTACCTTCTCTCTGCAATAATCTCTTATAGCATTCTAACTTCTGTACAACCCGAAGATTTTTTATTTTCGGGTTGTCTTTTTACGTAAATCTCTGTTATCTTTGCAAAAGAATAATTCTTTTCAAACCAAAAATGAAACTTGAGGAACGCATTTTTTCTATTAAAACAGATAAAGAATTTGAAGAAATATCTTTAGAAATATTTGATTATCAATTCAAAAATAATGAAGTATACAAAGAATTCTGTTCTTATTTAAAAAAGAATCCTGCCAATGTGCATTCTGTTTATGATATTCCTTTCTTACCTATTGAATTTTTTAAATCGAAACGAATTTTTTGCGGAAAGAATACAGAACAACAAATATTTACAAGTAGCGGAACCACAGGTAGTAACACTTCCAAACATTTTGTGAAAGATATTTCTGTTTACGAAAAAAGTTTCCGAAAAGGATTTGAATTATTCTACGGAAAGCCATCAGAATATGTAATTTTGGCTCTTCTTCCCTCCTATTTGGAACGGTCTGGTTCTTCGTTAATTTATATGGTGGAAGACCTCATCAAGAAATCAAACAACACAAATAGCGGATTCTATCTGTACAAATTGGACAAATTAGCTGAAATTCTTGATGATTTAGACAAAAAAGGACAGAAAACATTGCTAATAGGCGTTTCCTTTGCGTTGTTGGATTTGACTGAAAAACATCAATTTCAATTGAAAAACACAATTGTAATGGAAACTGGTGGAATGAAAGGGCGCCGAAAGGAACTTATCAGAGAGGAATTACATCGAATTTTATGTGATGGGTTTGGAACACAACAGATTCATTCTGAATACGGAATGACAGAATTACTTTCGCAAGGATACTCCTCTGGAAAAGGCATTTTCAAAACCGTTCCTTGGCTTAAAATTCTAATTCGAGATACCAACGATGCTTTATCTTTCCTCCCAAATGGAAAAAGTGGCGGAATGAATATCATTGACTTAGCCAATATACATTCCTGTAGTTTCATTGCTACCCAAGATTTAGGAAAGGTGTACAACGACAACACGTTTGAAATTTTAGGAAGATTTGACAATGCTGATATAAGAGGTTGTAACTTATTGGTTATGTAAACTTTGAAGTTTATTTTTTACCTCTAAAATTACTTTCGGAGAATTCCCCACAAAAACCTGATTATCAATAATTATGACAGGACGAATCAAAAAAGTGTAGTGTTCCAAAATTAGATTTCTGTAATCATTTTCAGTAAGATTTTGGTCTTTTAAATTTCGCTGCTTATAAAGTTGTGAACGTTTATTAAAAAGTTTTTCATAGCTTCCAATAGTATTTTTCAGAAAGTCAAGCTCACTTTCCGAAATTGGATTCTTTTTAATATCTTGTAAATCAACCCCTTCAGGAAGATCTAATTCTTTTAAAATACGTTTGCAAGTATCGCAAGTGCTGAGGTAGTATATTTTATTCAAAACGATTGATTTTAAAATAATAATTCATTTAAAAAGACTCTTTCAGGTATATCAACATTTGTTTAACACGCTCCAATTTTTCAACAATTTCGTAGTTGGAAAATGTTTTTTGTGTATTTTCTTGAAGTTTTTGTCTGGCTCCTTCCAAAGTATGTCCTTGCTCTTTTACTAAATGATAGATTAGTTGCAATTTCCTCACATCATCAGGGGAAAACTTTCGGCTTCCTTTGGCATTTTTTTTAGGATTGATAATTTCAAATTCTTTTTCCCAAAACCTTATTAAAGAAGCATTTACATCGAAAGCTTTTGCAACCTCACCTATGGTATAGTATAATTTATCAGGTAAGTTAATTTCCATTTGTTAATCCATTGATTGATTTTCTTGTGTAGAAACACGAATCATTTCAGCGTACTCATCTGGAGTTAAATTTCCGTAATAGAAATGAATTGGGTTGATGTGTTCTCCATCTTTGATGATTTCGTAATGCAAATGCGGAGCCTGTGAACGTCCTGTATTTCCCACAGTACCAATCATATCCCCTCTCTTAACTTTCTGACCAACTTTCACTTTGTATTCGTGCAAATGAGCGTATAGAGTCACATAACCATAGCCGTGGTCAATACGCACGTGCTTTCCGTAGCCCGAAGAGGCATCATCAGCACGAAAAACCACCCCATCACCTGACGCATAAATGGGTGTCCCTTGCGGAGCTGTAAAATCCATTCCGTTGTGAAATTTACGAGCTTTGGTAAACGGGTCGTTACGCCAACCAAACCCCGATGCCATTCTGGTTAAATCCTTATTATCAACGGGTTGTATCGCAGGAATTGAAGACAAGAATTTTTCTTTTTCTTTGGATAAATCGGCTATTTCATCTAACGATTTTGACTGAACAACCAATTGTTTTTGAAGTATTTCAAGTCGTTTCGTTGTGCTAATAATCAACTTCGAATTATCGTAATTTTCCAGATGTTCATACCGATTTACACCGCCAAACCCACTGCGTCTTTGTTCTTCTGGAATAGGTGCTGCCTCAAAATAAAGCCGATACATATTGTTATCGCGTTCTTGGATATTTGCCAAAACCTCCTCCATATGCTCCATTTTCTTGTTTAAAATCTGAAAATTGGTTTCATATTGCTTTATTTCTCGTTGTAAGGAAACTTCTCGAGGAGTGTAAAGAAACCTCGTATTGACCATCAAAAACATTGCAATACCTCCAAAAAGCGCCGAAGCCGTTAAAAAAAGAAGGACATTCCGAACTTTGGTGCGTTTCCTACTGATAATCCGCTTGTAGGAAAGTGTTTCTGGGTCGTAATAATATTTAATTTTTTTCATCTTTCTTAGTTGTGATAAAAATCCGATGATTAGTTTCTCTCAAAAAAACCTGTCAGATTTCACAAAGGTAAAAATTTTTTCAAACAAATTGAAAAACGAAACATTTTCTGTTTGATTTTTTAACCGACTTGAAGACATTTACAGAGTAAAAAAATTATTTCCAAAAATCACTATAGAAATTACTGAATTCCATTAATTCATTATGATTACCAGAGAACTCAATTTTTCCGTTTTCCAGAATGCAAATTTCGTCAGCAATTTTAGGAAGAGAATGCAACCTATGAGATATAAATAATATTATTTTCTCTGGCTTTATTTTTTGCAAAACAGATAAAAAGAAATGCTCTGTATTTCTATCCATAGCAGATGTAGATTCATCCAATATAAGTAATTTAGGATTTTTAAATAGTGTTCGGGCGAATGAAATCAATTGTTTTTGCCCACCAGACAAATTAATTCCCTCTTCGCCTAAAAGAGTGAATGATCCCTGTGGGAATTCATTGAAATAGGTGTCAAAACCATATTTGTGAAGAAATAAATTTATTTCTTCAATAGAAACTTCTTCTCCCAATGTAATATTGTCTATTACATTTCCATTGAAAATAGCTATTTCTTGTGGAATGAAGCCAACCAAACCACGATAACTTTTCAAACAAATATCTTGTAATAAGCAATTATCGATTATAATCTCTCCCTTTTCGGGTAAATAGAATTGTAACAGAATCTGTGCTAAAGTACTTTTTCCACAACCACTTTCACCAATGATGGCTGTTACTTTTCCTTTTTGAAGATGTAGGTTTACATCCGATAAAATTTGTTTTCTTCCAACAAATCGAAAAGCAATATTTTTTATCTCAATGTGTTGGACATCTGAAATATTAGTACCTTCACTTTTTTCGGGAACAATTGACGAAAATTCGTACATTCGTAAGAAAGCAATTTTAGCTTCATTAATTGGAATTGTTATGAGAGCCAAATTCAACACGGAAGGAAGCAAAGAACCCGCCATTGTGATGATTGCCATAAGTTCACCAACTTGCATTTTTTCGTTTAGTACCTGTAATGATGTGTAAATCAACACACCTATTAAAAATAAAATACTTGCTACGCCCGATTGCCACGAAAGATGAATATTAATTTTTTCTAATTGGAAGATTTTACCTTGAAAACTACCAAACAAAACAGCATTTAGTTTTGAAAATACAGTTTGTTTATTATTCACCTTAATATCCATAATGCCCTGTAAAGAAGCAATATAGTTACTTTCAGTAAGAGCATAACCCTGCATAACTTCTTTTTGTGATTGAATGATTTTGCTGTTGCTACGATAAATAATATAGAAATAAATTGGCATTGTCAAAACAGATAAAAGTCCTATTTCCCAAGAATAGTAAAACAGAAATGCAATCGTAATAATCACTACCAAAACATCTATTGCTAAACTCCCAACAAGTTGTTTGATAACTCGCTGAATACGTTGTGTATCGTTCAAACGAGCTATTAACTCCCCAATTTTGCGTGTATCGAAAAAGGGTTTAGGAAGTGACAACAGATTTGTAAAAAATTGATTGTTAATGCGATTGTTAAAATCTTTGGATTGGCGAAGTAGAAAATACTCACGAAGCACGGAAATCCCCGTTCGAGCCAAGAGTAAAATAGCCAAAAGTACAATTCCTGAAATTAGTTTCGTTACGTTTTTAGCAGGGAGAATATCATCAATGAGTTTTTGCGAAAAAACAGCCATTGCCAAACCCAAAAACAGCAATCACCACACCAAGTAGTGAGCTAATAACAAGAAGTTTAACATCTTCTTTTATTAGTCCATAAAACCAATTACGTTGCGATTTTTTCGTGATTTCTTCTTTTTGGAAAGTTTCCGTAGGCGAAAGTACCAAGCAGGTTTTAGAAATCCATATTTTATCCAATTCATTAGGAGAAAGCTCATTAATGCCTTTGGCAGGGTCGCCGATTAAGAATTTTCCGTTTTGATAGCCATAACAAATCACATAATGTTGTAAACGTTCTTCAATGACAACGTGCAGAATCACAGGCTCGCCGTGGTCAATCAAGGCTTGCGTGTCAGCTTCGTTGCCTTCGGCTAAAAAGCCCAACTGATTGGCAGCTTGATACAAACCTAAAAGCGTAGTGCCTTGCCGTGTGGTGCCACTAATTTCACGAAGTTTTTCTAATGAATTGTTTCCGCCATAATAACGAATAAGAGAAAGCAGACACGCCACACCACAATCACTTTGGTCGTGTTGTAATACAAAAGTTTTGGTAATCTGTTTTTGGTTGAGCATCTGAATATGATTAATTTATTTCAATTACAAAATATTTATTTGGTTTAATAAATGTAAAATAAATAATTGGAATGAAATATAATAATAAAACCAAACTAAATATCAAAATTGGCATCATATCAAAAAATAATAAAATACAAAATAATAACGAAATAGCACCTCCTATCAAATAATATTTATCTGATATGGAACTTTTTATATAAATTGTAGAACTATTAGTGAGACTCTCAGTTTCGATTGTAGTTTTTCCAAACAACAATGGTGTTTTTACTTCAATATTATATTTACTTACCACTTCCTTTAAATAATAATTTTTTTTACCTTTTGGACTAAGCAATATATCTTCACCATTTATACAAACAGTTATTTTGGACAAAGGAAATATACTTCTTTTTAAAATCATATCATTAATATTTTTAATTTTATAACACTATTCATTTGTTAGTTGCTAACATTTATCAAATCAAAAAATAAATATTAGGTAATTCATAAAATTATTTTAGAATTGTAAAACTTTATCTTACTGATATAGTTAGCAACTAACTATAAACAAAATGATTTTTTATTCTTTAAAAGCACAATATATTCCATAAACAGCGGCTCCTACTGCGGTAGGTCCAGCTATCATCGCACCTATTGGTCCAAAAAAACCTAATACAGTAGCGGCAGCTCCTGCTACTGCCATCACTCTGTTTTGGTATCTATCACATTCTAATCCCCCCTGCACATTTTCCATTTGTTTAATTTCTAATCTTTTCATTGTTTTAAAAATATTTAGTTAATAATCAGTTATATCATTTTCAAAAAGTATCCGCAAGCCGGCTTTTGCTTCTCTTTTTAAAAAAGATGTTATTGTTTTTCTAAAACTCGCAAAATAGTTTCAGCTTTTATTTGTCCTTTATGTTTGTATATCAACTTTTTACTCTTATTATAAATTAATAGATACGGAATCCTGTTGGCATCAAACTTTTGTGAAAACACAAATGAGGCATCTTGCAAAAAAGTAACGTTTTCAACGCCTAAAAGTTGTTGCTCTTGGGCAAACTTTTTAATGTTTTCAATAGGTTCAATTGAAACAAAAACAAAGTATACTTCATCAAATTGTGATAAATTTTTCTGAATACTTTGAGCTTCGTGCAAACAATAATCACATTCGCTATTGAAATACACAAAAATCGTCGCTATGTTTTCCTTCAAATTATTGTTAGTAAACGTATTCCCTTCCAAATCAGTGAACGAAAACGCTGGGAGCATAGCTATCTGTTGTGCTACTTGCTTTTTGTGACTCATTTTTTGATACATCTTGTAGCTCATAACCCCTAAAAAGCAGATAACCAGCGATGAAATAACTTTCTTAATAATTGAATTTTTGTTCATAGTCTTACGCATTGTTTAATGTAAAGAACATCACCCCTACTATCCACAGAAGCAACCCTACACCATAGCCACTTGCCACGATGCTAAGCCCTTTTTCTTTCTGCTCGTTAAATATTTTATCCAACTGATGAGCCAAAAACCACCAATAAAATGCCTCAAAAAGATTTAGCACCTGAAAAGGGTAAATAAACCAAATATCTATTCCTTGATACCCTGTAATGTTCAATGCTGATAGAGGATAAAAAAATTGCAAATCTTCTAACGTAAAATCTTTTTGGAAAAAGTAAAACCAACCTATTTTTAGGACAGGAACTAATAGAAATATAAACTCTGCCCTCAATACAATATCAAAAAGTTGCTTATACAAGAGTTTTTTATTAAAGAAAAAGCAACCAATATCAAGCAATAGAGCCACTACACTGATTTTTAAAAGCAATAAAACAGGCATAGCAAGATATCTCACCCATTGCCATTTATTTTGAAAATCTAGAACTTTTTCAATTTGCTCTGTTGTGAGCTGCTCTGAAAGAGAAGACAACAACAACTCTTGGGTATTCAAAAAAAACTCTGACAACCAAGTTAAGAAAAAGTAAAAAAAGCAAAGTGCTATGAATGCTATTGTACTAGCATAATTACTATTGATTTTCAAACTCATACGCAAAATCATAAGTTAAATATCCCATAAATACAAAAACTCACTTTTTTAAAGTCAAAACTTTATTGGATAAATATAACGACTATTATTTAATTTTAAAATTATTTAACATAAATGTTTTTACAACTTCGAAAATAGAAACTCTTTTTACTAGAAAAATCCCCGAAAACAAACACTTAAAAAATTGATTACAAATATATTACCGCAAACATCATATATTTATCATAAATAGAAAAAACGAGTTTTCAAACGAAATATTTTCTGTTTTGATTTTTTCAATCAACTTAAAATCAAACATATTTAAAGATTTTTGTGTAGTTTTGTCAAATATAAAAGCGACAAATTTCCACAATGAGACTAATAATTTATTTATTCATCATTATGTTATTATCATTTCTTTTTAAATCTTGTTCTAAAGAAAATATCAGCAACGAAACCACAGAGGTAATAGCCCCCAACCTTTCTGATAACCAAGCCTCTGAACAAGCTCAAGCTTTATACAAATACCTCCGTTCGGTGTATGGAAAAAAGATACTTTCTTCAACAATGGCAAACGTTAACTGGAACACAAAGGAAGCCGAAAACGTTTACAAACTCACTGGAAAATATCCTGCAATGAATTGCTTCGATTTCATTCATATTCACCATTCTCCTTCGGATTGGATTGATTACTCGGATATTACTCCTGCAAAAGACTGGGCAAATGCAGGAGGAATTGTTTCTCTTATGTGGCATTTTTATGTCCCAACATCTGAAAATTCCGAAACTTACACTTACAAATCGGATACCAAGTTCAAAATTTCTAATATTTTTCTATCAAACACTTGGGAGAGTCGTTTTTTCCACGAACAACTGGATAAAGTCTGTAGTACATTACTCAAATTACAATCTGCAAACATACCTGCTTTGTGGCGACCTTTCCACGAAGCATCTGGGGCTTGGTTTTGGTGGGGAAAAGAAGGTGCAGAAATGTACGTTCGTTTATGGAAATACACATACAATTATCTTCAGAACAAAGGAATCCACAACCTGATATGGGTTTGGACTACCGAAAAGAGTTATGATTACAATTGGTATCCAGGTGACGACTATGTCGATATCATAGGAAAAGATCTTTATGGAAAAAATGCTTCTCAAAATCACAACAATTGGTTGCAAATAAGAAATTCACATAAGAAAAAAATGATAAGCCTTAGCGAATGTGGAAATTTACTAGCTGGAAGAACAATCATTAAAAAACAAGCTTCAATTGAAGAGCAATGGACAAATGGTACACGTTGGCTTTACTTTATGCCTTGGTACGACTATCTTTTCAATGAAGGTAAAGAAGCAGTAAATGTGAGATGTAGCGACGACTTCTGGATTAATGCTATGTCGCAACCTTATGTAATTAGCCGACAGGATATATAAAAGCAAGTAAAATCAATCTTTATTTAGCCTCACTTTCATCAAATCATTTTGTTGAATTACAAAATAATTTGTAAATAATTTCTATTTTTGCACGAAAATCAAGACATTCAAAAAAACACATATAAATTTATGACTTCACAAGAAATCAGAAAGCAATTTTTGAAATTTTTTGAGGGCAAAGGGCATCTGATTGTACCTTCTGCACCTATGGTTATCAAAAACGACCCCACACTGATGTTCACCAACGCAGGTATGAACCAGTTCAAAGAATATTTTTTAGGTAATGGAAAACCCAAAAGTAAACGTATCGCCGACACTCAAAAATGTCTTCGCGTGTCTGGAAAACACAATGATTTAGAAGAAGTTGGGAAAGACACCTATCATCACACAATGTTTGAGATGTTGGGCAACTGGTCATTTGGCGATTATTTCAAAAAGGAGGCGATTGCGTGGGCGTGGGAATTGCTAACTGAAGTCTACAAAATTCCAAAGAAAAACTTATACGTAACTGTTTTTGAGGGAAGTAAAGAAGATAATGTTCCTTTTGACCAAGAATCATTCGATATTTGGAAAGGACTCATCGCTGAAGACCGCATTCTTCTTGGAAATAAAAAAGATAATTTTTGGGAGATGGGCGACCAAGGTCCGTGTGGTCCGTGTACTGAAATCCACGTGGATTTACGTTCAGAAAGCGAGAAAAGCAAAATTTCGGGGCGTGATTTGGTCAATCAAGACCACCCTCAGGTCATCGAAATATGGAATAATGTGTTTATGGAGTTCAATCGCAAAGCCGACGGCTCACTCGAAAAGTTACCTGCTCAGCACGTGGATACAGGAATGGGCTTCGAGCGACTTTGTATGGTTTTGCAAGGCGTGCAATCTAACTATGATACCGATGTCTTTACTCCTATCATTCAACGGATTGAAGAAATTACACAACATAAATACATCAAAGGAAATAATGTTTCCACTGAGGAAGACCAAATCAATATTGCCATTCGCGTAATTGCCGACCATATTCGTGCCGTTTCTTTCGCCATTGCCGACGGACAGTTACCTTCCAACAACGGTGCAGGTTATGTTATTCGTCGTATTTTGCGTCGTGCTATCCGATATGGTTTCACTTTCTTAAATCAAAAAGAGCCTTTTATCTACAAATTGGTGGAAACTTTAGCTTTACAGATGGGTGAAGTTTTCCCAGAGATTGAAAAACAGCAAGTTTTGGTAGAAAATGTTATCAAAGAAGAAGAAGCCTCTTTTTTGCGTACTTTAGAGCAAGGATTGTTGATGCTCGACGTGATGATAAACAACATTTCGGACAATCAACTTTCTGGAAGCAAGGCTTTTGAACTTTACGACACTTATGGATTTCCTATCGACCTTACGGCTCTCATTCTTTCTGAAAAAGGCTTAACGCTGGACGAAAAAGGCTTTGAGAAAAATCTTCAAAAACAAAAAGAACGCTCCCGAGCTGCTGCACAGGTAAAAGCCGATGATTGGGTGATTTTACGTGACGATGAAGAAGAGGAATTCATTGGTTATGACACGTTGGAGGCTATCGTTCGTTTGGTAAAATATCGGAAAGTAGAAAGCCAAAAAGATGGAACTTTCTATCAATTGGTTTTCAATGTAACGCCTTTTTATCCAGAAGGTGGAGGACAAGCAGGTGATAAAGGTACGTTACAATCGGCAAATGGTGGTATTACCTATATTGTTGATACTAAGAAAGAAAACAACCTGATTATTCATATTTCTGAGACTTTGCCAGACAATCTCAACGACCCTTTCAAAGCGGAAGTACATCCGTTAGGAAGAGCCTTTACACAAGCAAATCACTCAGCGACACACCTTTTGCATCAAGCACTTCGCGAGGTTTTAGGAACGCACGTGGAGCAAAAAGGTTCGTTGGTCGATTTAAAACATCTTCGCTTTGACTTTTCTCATTTTCAGAAACTTACTCAAGAGGAAATCACAGAGATTGAAAGACGTGTCAATGAGCGAGTTCAGCAAAAAATAGACTTGCAGGAACACCGCAACATTCCTATACAACAGGCGATGGATGCTGGAGCGATGGCTCTTTTTGGAGAAAAATATGGCGATAAGGTTCGTATGATTCAGTTTGGCGAGAGCAAAGAGCTTTGTGGAGGAACACACGTGAAAAATACGGGAGATATTTGGTATTTTAAAATTTTGTCGGAAGGAGCAGTAGCTTCAGGAATTCGCCGAATTGAAGCCATCACACAAGAAGCAGCCTTGGCGTACTTCAAAGGACAGGAAGCCATAGTAAGCCGACTTCGTCAATTAGTGAAAAACGCACAAGACCCGCTTAAAGCTGTTGAAAATCTGCAAGAAGAAAACACACGTCTGCAAAAAGAACTTGAAAATTTAAAGAAAGAACAAGCTAAAAACCTCAAATCTAACCTAAAAAATGAATTTAAGGAGGTAAACGGAATAGCTTTTCTGTCGCAAAAAGTGAATTTAGACATTGCCAATTTAAAAGACCTTGCTTTCCAATTAGGAAATGAAGTGCCCAACGCCTTTATTTTATTTGGTTCTGAGCAAGAAGACGGCAAAGCTCTGTTATTGTGCTACATATCCAAAGATTTAGTCTCTGAAAAAGGATTAGATGCAGGGAAAGTAGTTCGCGAATTAGGCAAATACATTCACGGAGGCGGAGGCGGACAACCTTTCTTTGCCACAGCAGGAGGTAAAAATCCAGCAGGTATTGAGGAGGCTTTAAAAGAAGTTGAAAACTACGTAAAATAGAATTTAAATTAAACAAAAAACACGAGATTTTATCTCGTGTTTTTTGTTTTTAAATATTTACCTCTTATAAAAATAAGAATTCTCAGATATTTCAATCCAAGAATATAGACTCAAAATCAAACTTTTTCATATTTTCTGACGAAAATATACACCAATGCAGAAAGCAATAACAAATGTAAATAAATAGCATAAACAACCACATCGGGATAACTAATTGCTCCTTTACTGAGTTCAATTAATGCTATAATTTGTGCTCCGTACGGAATAATACCTTGTACGTAACACGAAAAAATATCCAAAACAGACGCCGCATCTCTGCCTGAAATCTGAAATTGATTGGCTATCTTTCTAGAAACTTTCGAAACTATCAGGATTGAAACTGTGTTATTTGCCACACAAAAATCAGTTGTACCTACCAAAGTCCCCATTCCAAACAATGCTGTTTTTGGCGATTTTATATGCTTTTGGATAAATTTCATCATAAATTGAATTCCTCCAAAGTGTTCCACCAATGCCGCCAATCCACCAGTAAAAAAGAACAGAAGAAAAATTTCAGACATATCCGTAAAACCTTGATATGTATGATTTACAAACCCAAGAAAACTAAAATTCCCGTAGATTATACCCAGCGTTCCGGAAAAAATAACACCCAAAAACAAGGAAACAAAAACATTTACACCCAAAAGCGACAATACAACCACAGCCAAATAAGGTAATATTAAAACAACATTAAAATCTTTTTGTGTTTCAATAATTATCTCTTTTGCCTGAGAATTTCCTAAAAACAATAGGGTAACTATGGTCAGTATTGCTGCTGGAAATGCTATTCGTGCATTTGCTTTCATCTTTTCATTCATTTTGCAACCCATTGTTTGTGTTGCCACTATGGTTGTATCGGAAATCAATGAAAGATTATCACCAAACATTGCACCAGAAAGTAAGGAAGCTCCTAACAAAGAAGCATTCAAATCGCTTTGTCCTGCCAGACTAATCACAATAGGAGCTAATGTTGTGATTGTACCTACAGAAGTTCCTGTTGAAAATGATAAAAATGAAGCTATTACAAATACACCTATCGGAAAATATTTCGGTGAAATGTATGATATTCCTAAACTGACAATGCTATCCACACTTCCAGAGGCTTTTGCAACAGTAGCAAAGGCTCCCGCAAAAAGGACAATAACACACATTGTCAACACATTAGTGTCTCCAGCTCCTTTGAAGAAGATGTTTATTTTTTCTGTAAAAGATGCTTTGTAAATCAACAGTGCCACAACAACACCTACTAAAGCTACCAAAGGTGTTGGTAACGAGTAAAAATCATTGAGGTAAATCCCTCCGCCCAAGAAAATTGCAACAAAAACCAAGAGGGGGATAATCGAAATAACACCAAGTTCTTTTTTAAAAGCCATCTAATACGGAAATAAAATTTCAAGGTGCAAAAATATATGTTATTTGAGAAAAACAAAATATTTTTCCAATAAAAATATCTTACACATTAAAATTTTCCAAAAAAAGAAAGTTCAAAAACATTTCTATCTTTTGAACTTTCTTTTAGCTTATTTCTTTTCTTTAATTAGATAAAGGTAAACAGGAAAATGGTCGGAATAGCCCCAAGTATAATTTCCGTTGGACATACTCCGGAAAGGATACCCTTTATAGCGTCCTTTTTGATTTGCCAAATAAGGTTTATTAAACACACCAGCTTTCCAATATCGATAGGTTGATTTATCTTCTTTTAAAAGTTCTTGAGTGAAATAAATTTGATCGAACAAATTCCAACCATCTTGATATGCCAGAGAACCAATCCCTTTTTTAAGCATTTCTTCCATTGGATTATACAACCCTCCAGATTTCACTCTTTCTTTCTTTCCTTCAGTCTTGAGTATTTTTTTGAAACTTGTATTGGTTGGGTCATCATTAAAGTCTCCCATACTCAAGATTTTTGCATCAGGATTTTCTACCAAAAGTGAATCAATTATTTTTTTATTCAGCGTTGCCGCAGCTTCCCGCTTAGGACGACTTGCGGCCTCTCCACCACTTCTTGAAGGCCAGTGATTTACAATAAAATGCATCGGTTCACCATCAAACATTCCACTCACCAAAAGTTGGTCGCGTGTGTACCTACGTTTGCCATCTACTTCGTAAATTTCCAAATGATGTTTTGAAGTTGAGGTCGGTTTGAATATATTTTTTTTGTAGATTAGAGCTACGTCAATGCCTCGACTATCAGGAGAATCATAATGAACAATACCGTAATTGTACTTTTTAAGATAATCCGTGTTTATCAAATCAGTTATAACATTTTGATTTTCAACCTCGCACAATCCCACAATATCAGGAGCTTGTTTAGTCACATCGCTTCCTATTTCCGAAATTACCTTTGCAATTTTCTGCACGTGGTCATTATAAACCTTTGAAGTCCAGCGGTCTGCACCTTCAGGAGTGCGGTCATCATCAAACTTTCGAGGGTCGTTAATTGTATCAAATAAGTTTTCTACATTGTAAAAGGCGATTGTTCTGACCATAAATTTCTTTTCTTGTGCCTGTACTTTTAGCAACATTAACAACAAAAATGTAACAAAAAGTGAATTGTAATATTTTTTCATATTATATTTTTAAAACGCTAATTTATTTTAAAATTCTAATTTCAACTGTGAAGGCAACAACTGGAATGTTTTTCTATGATAAGGTGTAATTCCATAATTTTCAATTGCTTTTCGGTGGGCAATTGTAGGGTATCCTTTGTTTTTCTTCCACTGATACATTGGGAACTCTTCATCTATTTGCTCCATATAGGCATCGCGATACGTTTTAGCCAGAACAGAAGCCGCAGCAATTGTTTGTATTTTAGCATCTCCTTTTACCACACAGGCGTGAGGGATATCACTAAATTTAACAAATCTATTCCCATCAACAGCAATAAATTCAGGTTTTTTGAAGAGTTGCCCCAAAGCTTTGTGCATTGCCAAAATAGACGCTCGCAAAATATTGATTTCATCTATTTCAGCAGGAAAAACGTGTGCGACCGCATAACAAATTGCTTCTTTTTCAATGATGGGCTTCAAAAATAATCGCTGTTTTTCAGTAAGTTGTTTAGAATCTGTCAGCAAATCATTTTTAAAATCTTTCGGAAGAATTACCGCAGCAGCCGTAACAGGACCTGCAAGACAACCTCTCCCTGCTTCATCTGTACCTGCCTCATTATGTGTATGATAATACAACTGCATCTTTTTAACTCTTTGTGCGATAAATCACATCAGTTTATCTACATTTTTCCTTGCAAATATATGCATTTTATTGCAAAGAAAAAGAAGTTACCCTTTTTTGGATAACTTCTTATATGTATAAATAATATGGTTAAAATCTTGGTAATTTTTCAGGAATAATGTGTTCTACTTCATAGCCAGCAAAATTTTTCAAATAATTTTGCAAAGTTGTCCCGTTTGCATCAGCAAAAGCATAACCACCTCTACTCTTAAAATAATTCTTAACATTCTGAGCTCCTGCAAGATGTGCTGCCGCTAGAATTCCCGATTCGGTAATATAAATACCATTAATACGTTTACCCGCAAATTGTTTGATTTCTTTTCTTAATACCCATTTGTTTCTCTTAACACTCAGGGTAAAAAGTCGTTCTTGTTGTTCAGGAGATTTCAGAAATTCTTCTGCATTTTTAACTCCATAAAACTGCAAAGCTGACTTCCCAAACTGATACTTCCCCATATAACCGTATTGATTTACAATAAAATAGTTACCTCGGGACTCTCTGTAAGCTAAGGCTTCTTTAAAGCCAATGAACGTTTTGCCAATAAGTGGCGGATTTAAAGTACTGTTTTTTTCATTTTCTTGTACTGGCAACACAGTTGCCAACTGAGGTTTTTCTACAACAAAATTTCTGTGAACTTGAATTTCTTTGATTTGCTCATCACTGATTGTAAAACACATACAAACAAAACTAAGCAATCCCAAAATTGTAAAAAGATACCTCCTCTTTGCATTAATCATTTTCATTTAGTTTCTTTAAGACTTACGATACTTTCACAAAGTGAAACAATTTCTGCTTAAAATTAGCGGGGGCAAAAATAGTCATTTTATAGGAAAAGAAAATATTATTTCCTAATACATAGTTAATATTAAAAGAATTACAGATTCAAATTTAATATTTTTAACTATCAAGAAAACAATTTTAACACTTATTAAAATAAAAAACAACTTTTTCGTGATAGCAAAAAACATAAAAACACTATGCTATAACAGTAAACATAGCATAGTGTTTTGCTTTTGTTGAGAGATATAATCTACAAGATCTAATTACTTTCCTCTTAAAAAGCTTTTTATTTTTTTTAATTATCTTTCATTTCGACAACGTTATGTGTATAGGTATCAATTACTTGAACCTCTGTGTTATCTTTTAGGCGACGTACTTTATATGAAATAGGCACAGAAGTTTTTGTAATATTTTCAGAGTTTGGCATTTGAACAAATTTCTCAAAACTTCCATAACTATTCACTTTATTACCCAACTCAACAGGACCGCCTGAAATCTTAACCTTTACCTTATCTTCTTGAAATAACCTCTTAAATTCATTGACATAATTCGCATTAGCATTGGCATCAACATAACCTACAGCTACTTCCAAAGAAGCTTTTATCATTTTACGAACTTCTTCAGCTGACTTGGTAGTTTCAATAAAAATATAACCTACACGTCCATAATCAACACTACCAATATAAAGAGGCTCATACTCCCCCATATCCTTAACATCAACATCACCCTTTATCCAAGTTGAATAATGTTTCGGATCAATTGATGCACTGTAAATATGTTGACGGAAAGCCACCATCACATAATTTTTGGTCAGCGAATTACTCCCATCTTTCTGATAATCAAAACTTGACTTTATAATCCCTTTGAGTATGTTTGCCGAAGTGTGAATTTTCAAACTACTTCTGAAATGCTCCTCTGTAGTAACTTTATTGCTTTCGTAAGAGAAAACAGAAGGAACATATTCAAAATTTATACGATTAGCTCCTGCCTGACGAGTTATTAAGTCATTCATCACTTGTCTTACTTGACTTAGAACAGGTTTTGTTGTTTCAGAAACTTTAATATCCCCCCTAAGTGATATTGACAAAGTTACTGGGGTAAATTCATTCCTAAGCACAAGTGGGTCATATTTTCCATTCATAAAAGAATCTCCACGCAAAATACTACCTGGAAAAATAACATCAGACATATTGTCAGCCACCACAGAAAGAGGTGTAATAGCGTACTGCTCTTGCACAGTAGTCAGATATTCGTACTGGTTTTTTCCTGTAGTAGGGTCAACCACTATGTTTCCCGTTTTTTTACTGGTAATTACTTTGGGAGCTTCTTCCTTATAAGCAACTGACTTAAGTTGCTCAATGGTTTTAGGACTATCATCTTCTTTATCGCCACACGACACTGCTACAAGCATTGTAGCAAACAGCAAATTTAAAAATTTTGTTTTCATACAATATGTTATATTAAATTAATATTCGAGAGGTACATTTTCATATCTGATAATATTTTTCAGCCCACTATGCAAATGTTGCGTAATTTCAATTGTTAGGGTTTGAGGCATTTCACTCATTTGTTTAGGACCTTTTTTTGTATCAATATGGTCACGGAACTCATACTGATGTCCTGCCATAAACTCTCCTGATTTGGTTTGCCCATCGTAATATGTAACATAATCGTATCTTCGTGTACTTAAAGGATTACTCAGGTATGAATCGTACTCACGATTCCCATCATCAATCGAAAATTTAAACTGACGTCTATGTTCAGAACGATTCCAAGTACTTGACTCTTTTATTTTCCAGGCAGGAAAATCAAAGTTAATTTTTACTGCACTAAAAATTACCTGCTTAGCGATCGGCTCCCCTACATTTTTATTATTAATTTTATCATACTTTTGCAGGTGAAAGTCAATTTGAAATGTACCAGCAACTTTAGGGACAATAACAAATGAAGGCAAATTATCAGTATCAATAATCTCAAAACGATCTACATCTCGAAAACCTATACCACTCTTAACCTTCAAAGCATAGTCCACACCCAAAACTTGATGCCGCGTAGCATCATTACCCACAACTCTCAACACATAAACGAAATCTGTTCCTCTATGTATGTCTGTGATTTCAGTCACTTCAATAGGAATTTCCTTACCTACACGTAAGTTCGTAACTTCTGTTCGTTCCTTGATTCCTATTGAAAATGAAAGCTTTTGCTCAACCTCTGGTTGAACTTCCTTTCCTAATGAGCTTTTACTACAAGCCCACAATAATGTAACAATTGTTAGTAGAAATACTTTCTTCACAATAAAACTTATTAGAATTATGCCACAAATGTATTTTGAACAAAATACACAAACAAGTAAATTAACTTTTATTTAACTAAAAAAAAGAAAATATATCCTAAGTAAATTTTATCATAAAAACAACTGAATGTATTTCCGATGTTTTACATATTGGTATTTTTTCAACTATCCGTATCTTTGCTTTTCATTACAAATCGCAACATCAAAGTTTTATGAACAAACTTATCCGAACCAATGAATATGGTGTTTTTTTCTACCGAATCTTTTTAGTTTATATTTTCTACTTCATTGCACGACTTCTATTTTTTCTTTTTAACACAGAAATCATAGGAGAAATTAGCACAAGTCAGCTTTTGAAATTATTCTTTTTGGGAATTAAGTTCGACACAACGGCTATTCTTTACGTCAATTTACTATTCATTTTGCTCAGTTTGTTTCCTTTATGGGTAAATACGTATAAAACTTACCAAAAAATACTCTTTTGGATTTATTTCATCACAAACGGAATTGCTTATGCGACCAATTTTGTGGATATGATTTACTATCCGTTTAGCAAATCACGTCTAACCACCGCCTCGTTTGCCGTAGTAGAAAACGAGCAAAACAAAAGCGAATTATTTTTCATCTTTTTAGCAAATTACTGGTATTTAGTACTTATATTTATTGGTTTAATCGTTCTTTGGATATTCCTTTATAAAAAAATCAACATCAAAAGTTTCAGAATTCGACCTCTTCCGTATGTTGTATGGTCTGTTTTGTTGTTTTTAGGAATAGGAATAGGCGTTTTGGCAGGAATACGGGGAGGAAGTTTAGCACATTCATCACGTCCGATAAACATTTTGGACGCCAGTCGGCACGTAACCAATTCAGCACACGCTGATGTTATTCTCAATACACCTTTCACGCTTATTCGAACCATCGGGAAAAACAAAGGATTTAAAGAATATAAATTCGTTTCAGATGAGTATATTCAGAAAAATATTCTTCCAATAAAACAGTATAACAGAAAAGTAACCGACAAGCCCAATGTCGTGATTTTCATTTTGGAAAGTTTTGGAAGAGAATATGTAGGTTGCCTAAACTCTTCAAGAAATATCCCTAATTACAAATCGTACACTCCCTTTTTGGACTCACTAGCTCAGCATTCCTATATATTTGACAATGCGTATGGTAACGGAAGACAATCCATTCACGGAATGTCCTCAATTTACGCAGGAATCCCTACCTTTCAGGTGGCTTATACCTCCTCTCCTTATGTGCAGCAACCCACAGAGTCTGTTGTTTCAATTGCCAAAAAAATGGGATACAACACATCATTTTTCCATTCCGCACCTAATGGTTCTATGGGATTTTTAGGTTTTTCAAATATTCTAGGTTTTGATAATTACTTTGGAAAAGATGAATATAATAACGATGCTGATTTTGACGGTGTATGGGGTATTTGGGACGAGCCTTTCCTTCAGTTTATGAACGATGAATTAAGCAAAAAACAACAGCCTTTTTTAGGAACAATATTTACCGTTTCATCACACCATCCTTTCAAAATTCCAGAAAAATATGAAGGCAAATTCGATAAAGGAAATGTTGAAATACACCAATGCATTCAGTATACGGACTACGCTTTGAAAAAGTTTTTTGAGTCAGCTCAGAAAGAAAATTGGTACAACAATACTATTTTTGTTTTCACTAACGACCACCCAAATCAAATTTTTTACGACCTTTACAAACAGCCCATCACAACCACTGGAGCTACTCTAATTTTTTATAGTCCTAACCCTGAATTGGTTGGCAAAGGAATTTCGTCGGAAATAGCTCAGCAAATAGATATTTATCCTTCAGTTGTTGATTTAATTGGTTACAATCAACCTTTTCGTTCGTGGGGACGCAGTTTGTTCTCTGACAAAGAAGAAACCCCTCGAGCATATATTTCTGATTCACACGTTTATAGGCTAATGCAAGGAAATTACATTTATGTTTTAAATGAAGATGGAAGCGTAAATGGAATTTTTCAAAAAGAAGATGAAGCACTGAAAAACAACTTAATAAACAAAGAAAGTAATCCAGAAATGGAAAAAGGCATTAAAGACTTACAAGCTTTCATTCAAGATTATATGGATAGAATTATCAACCGAAAATTAGAATAAAGCCCAACTTTTTCTTTAAGATTTTATTAATAAAAAAGCCTTAATTTTTTAGTAAAAATTAAGGCTTTTAAAATATCTGCATTAAACTATTAATCTTCCAAAGTCATCAAATATCTTTCAGCGTCCAATGCTGCCATACATCCCGAACCCGCAGCCGTAATTGCCTGTCTGTAACGGCTATCAGCGGCATCACCAGCAACAAAAACACCTTTTACATTTGTTAGAGACGTTCCTGGTACATTTTTGATGTAGCCTGTTTCATCAAGAGAAATAAAATCTTTGAAAACAGCTGTATTAGGTGTATGCCCTATTGCTACAAAAAAGCCCGTAACAGGAATTTCGGAAACTTCATTTGTTTTATTATTACGCACTTTCAAAGCCGTAACTACCTGTCCATCACCTAAAACTTCTTCTGTTTCAGTGTTATAAAGTACTTCTATATTTTCTGCTTTTAACACACGTTCTTTCATAATTCGAGAAGCACGGAACTCATCACGACGAACAAGCATCGTTACTTTCTCACAGATATTCGCCAAATACAACGCTTCCTCACAGGCTGAGTCTCCCGCCCCAACAATGGCTACTTTTTGCTTTCTGTAGAAGAAACCATCACACACAGCACAAGCAGAAACTCCTCCGCCTGTTTTCAAATAATGTTGCTCGGAAGGTAATCCCAAGTACTTAGCAGAAGCTCCCGTAGCAATAATCACTGTTTGTGCGTGAATTTCTTTTTCTTCATTAATCCACACTTTATGAGGAGTTTGTGAAAAATCAACCTTTGTTACCCATCCGTTGCGTATTTCAGTTCCAAAGCGTTCAGCTTGTTGCTGTAACTCCATCATCATTGCTGTACCAGTAATCCCATTAGGATACCCAGGGAAGTTTTCAACCTCGTTTGTTGTAGTTAGCTGTCCTCCAGGTTGTTCCCCCTGATATAACACAGGATGCATATTAGCACGCGAAGCGTAAATTGCAGCAGTGTATCCTGCAGGCCCTGAACCTATTATAAGGCATTTTACTTTTTCTATCTCAGCCATTATTCTATTTTTTTGAATTCAACTTTACAAAGGTACGTCTTTTTTAGAAGAATGCAAACATTCACCCCAAAAGCCTTTTATCAACTAACAATTCCTCAATTTTTTTAAGTACTATTTTTTCAATTTGGTAATTTTCAAAGATGTCGTAAAAACTTCAGCAGGTAGTACTATTGAGTTTTTTGTCAATACAAAAATCAATAAATTCCTGCTGGGTTATATTTTGAATTGGTTTCATAAGTATTGTGATTTTAAAATAGAGAATTACTTTCTATGATAATATTATCATTAGCACTTTAACCATAAATATACTTTGTGTTATTTCTACGTTCTCAATTTAATGTAAAGTTTAGGCTTTTGTGGGTTCTTGCGTCCCACGACATTGTACTTTACTGGCATAATATTTATGTGTTAAAATTATTTGTTTTCAGTATCTTCTATATCATCCCCCATTTCAAAGAAATCTCCACTTCCTCCATTTTTTTTATACTTATCTATAAGTTCTTCAAGTTTTCCTTTTATAAAATCATCTTTGTACATCTCTCTATGCCACAAATTGTGTATCATTTTATATTTGGTAAAGAATTGATTTTCATTGTTTTCCCAATCTCCCCCATAACTACTCAACCAATTGTAAAACAACATTATTTGTTCATAATTCGATAGTTGAGCTCTTAAAATTCGTAAATAATTTAATTTTTCTTCTTCCGAAATCAAATCTTCTTTTTGATTTACAACGAATTTAACAGTTAAAAACAAATGACGATAATAATGACCCAAATAGCTATGATGCCCCTTTAATCTTTCTATTTTGAGCTTATGCCTTCCCCATACTATCTCTGGAAGATAGGACATATTAGTAGGGGAAATAACTTCCTTAATTAAATAATCTTCTACTTTATTGATAAAGGAATGCAATGTACTTTTATTTTCAAACAAATTGTCTCTAAGAACGAGGCCTTTATTGAGAATACCCCAAAAAAATACCCCATAAATTCCTCTTAAACTATTCCCATTCAACCTCGACTCATACATAGGAAACATATCCTCTAAATCCTTTTTCATTTCAAAAAAAGCATTTCTACCCTTAATTGTTTTACCATCAATGGTTTCAATCTCAATTTCATTCACATTCTCCTTATGAA
Source organism: Capnocytophaga cynodegmi (assembly GCF_002302475.1). Taxonomy (NCBI): domain Bacteria; kingdom Pseudomonadati; phylum Bacteroidota; class Flavobacteriia; order Flavobacteriales; family Flavobacteriaceae; genus Capnocytophaga; species Capnocytophaga cynodegmi. The sequence continues at coordinate 1,462,399 of NZ_CP022378.1, read as the reverse complement.
GACGAAGCATTTCATAAAATTGAGTTTCAAATTTTTGTAATTCAGTTTCTTTACGATATTCCTTCTGTTCTTCTTCAAATTGTTTTTTCTGTTCTCTAAGAGCATTGATTTGTATTTGATTTGCTCTATATTGAGCATAAAAAGCCAATGCCGTAACAAATACAGCAGCCACACCAATAAAAGGGCTTGTTAAACCTCCTATGGTATCCCCTATTTCTCCTGTTTTAGAAAAATCAACACCCCACTCATTACTTCTCGTAAAAATAAAAGGTGAAATAATTGAAAAAACGATACAAGCAATAGAAGAAATTATTAAAATTCTATTTATATGTTTTTTAATCCAAGCCATAATCTTCCACATAAAATCATCGCCCGACCGTGCTACGGTCTAATCATTCAACTTCAATACCGCCATAAACGCAGATTGTGGCACTTCTACGTTTCCGATTTGTCGCATACGTTTTTTACCTTTCTTCTGTTTTTCAAGGAGTTTACGTTTACGCGAGATGTCTCCACCATAACATTTGGCGGTAACGTCTTTACGGAGAGCTTTGATAGTTTCACGAGCGATGATTTTCGCCCCAATTGCTGCCTGAATTGGAATATCAAACTGCTGACGTGGAATCAGTTCACGCAATTTTTCACACATTTTCTTTCCGATATTGTACGCATTATCGGCGTGAATAAGAGCAGACAATGCATCTACCGAATTGGCGTTAATCAGCACATCGACTTTCACCAAATTAGAAGCTCTCATTCCGATAGGCGAATAATCAAATGAGGCGTAACCCTTTGACACTGTTTTTAATCGGTCGTAAAAATCAAACACGATTTCCGCCAGTGGCATATCAAAATTTAGTTCCACACGCTCGGGAGTGAGGTACGTCTGATTGGTAATTTGCCCGCGTTTTTCGATACAAAGCGACATCACTTGCCCCACAAAATCCGCTTTGGTAATTACCGATGCCTTGATGTACGGCTCTTCCACTCGGTCCAATTTCGATGGGTCGGGAAGGTCAGACGGATTATTTACTACGATAGGCGTTTCAGGGTCTTTCTTCGTGTACGCCAGGTAACTAACGTTCGGAACGGTAGTAATTACGGTCATATCGAACTCTCGTTCCAATCGCTCTTGAATGATTTCCAAGTGCAACATTCCGAGGAAACCACAACGGAAGCCAAAGCCCAATGCTGCTGAACTTTCAGGAGTGAAAACTAGCGAAGCATCGTTAAGTTGCAGTTTTTCCATCGAAGCTCGAAGTTCTTCATAATCCTCAGTATCAACAGGATAAATTCCAGCAAATACCATCGGTTTTACGTCTTCAAATCCATCAATGATTTCAGAACAGCCATTTACTGCCGAAGTAATCGTATCACCCACCTTTACCTCACGAGCATCTTTTATTCCAGTAATGAGGTAACCCACATCACCCGTTTTTACAGATTGCTTGGCTACTTGATTGAGTTTAAGCGTCCCTACCTCGTCAGCATCGTAGATTTTTCCGGTAGACATAAATTTGATTTTCTGACCTTTACGGATTTCTCCATTCATCACACGGAAATACGTTTCCACACCACGAAACGGATTGTACACCGAATCGAAAATCAGTGCTTGAAGCGGTGCATCGGGGTCGCCTTTTGGGGCAGGAATGCGTTCGATGATAGCTTCGAGGATTTGCTCCACGCCCAAACCTGTTTTCCCAGAAGCAGGGATAATATCATCAGGGTCACAGCCGAGTAAATCAACAATATCGTCTTTTACTTCTTCCGGATTTGCCGAAGGAAGGTCTATTTTATTTAAGATAGGAATAATTTCCAAGTCATTTTCCAAAGCCAAATACAGGTTAGAAATAGTCTGAGCTTGAATACTTTGTGCAGCATCGACAATCAGCAAAGCTCCCTCACACGCAGCAATGGAACGCGACACTTCGTACGAGAAATCCACGTGACCAGGGGTGTCGATAAGATTCAGAATGTAAGTTTCGCCCTTGTACTCGTACTCCATTTGGATAGCGTGAGATTTGATGGTAATCCCTCGTTCACGCTCTAAGTCCATATTATCAAGGAGTTGGTCTTGTTTTTCGCGTTCGGTAACGGTTTTGGTAAAGTCCAAAAGTCGGTCAGCAAGGGTACTTTTTCCGTGGTCGATGTGTGCGATAATGCAAAAATTGCGTATGTTTTTCATTTCTCTTGTTTTCAAATTGTTGTAATTGGCAAAGATACGAAAAAAGTGCAAAGGAAAAAGAAGAAAAATAAAAAGCCAACAAGTTTTCCCTTCAAACTTATTGAATTTGATTTTTTAAACAAAAAAATCCGTTTCTGTTTTAGAAACGGATTTTTAATTTATCTTTGAAATGACTAAACTTCCTCTTGATCTCTCAAATATTGGATGTATCGAGCTTTTTGTAGTTCATTTCTTCTCTTTACAGAATTTTTTGTAAAATGCTGTTTCTCACGAAGTTTACGAACAACTCCCGTTCTGTCAAATTTTCTTTTGTAACGTTTTAACGCTTTGTCGATGCTTTCGCCGTCTTTTACTGGTATTATTAACATAATCTACACACCTCCTCTCATTTGGGCTGCAAATATGCATTTTTTTTCTGAAACTCACAAATTTTACTCGAAAAAATAATTCCTAAGACAATAAATTCTATTCAATAAAATTATTTTCTTTCTCTGAAATAATTATTAATTCGTTGCTTCCCTCCACATTTGGAATTACTTTTACCAAATTGGTTTGTTCGCAAAATTTGATGAAATTTGTATTTCTTTCAGATTGTTTCTTATTGTTTTTCATCGTATTAAACAATATTTTTCCATTATGTGTCCGCAAAGAAAGTACTCTATTCACAAATTCTGGAGAGAACAAAAAATCAGGCATTTTATCATCTTGAAAAACGTCAATAATAATCAAATTATATTTTGATTTTAATTTATGCACAAATTGCTGTGCATCATCAACAACAATTTCTAAATTGTCAATTTCATCAAGATTAAAATATGTTTTCGCAACTTCAACAATCTCTTTATCAATATCAACAGCGGTTATTTTTCCTTTGTATGAAATTTCATCAACCAAAGTTTTTACAACGCTACCTCCAGCCAAACCCAAAACTAAAATACTTTCCATCTTTTGTATTTCTGGAAAACCTATTTTTTTCAAGCCTTTTCGTAAAATCCGTTGTAAACTTCCGTAAGAATAATTTGTGTTGGGCGTATCCAAAACCAAACGTCCATCACGAAAAACCACTTCAATTGACTTACTAACAGACGATTCTCGTTTGTGAATTGTAATAGGAATAATATAACTGAGAATTCTTTTTAACATTGGATAAATTGTAGATAAAAATCAGACTTTCAATAAGTTTACTTCTTTCCCGTTAAAAACGGCATAGGTAAAATAGTGAATCCAATCGCCTGTGTTTATATACTTGGAATTACTCGAAAGCTCAATTTCCATTGGCAAATGCCGATGCCCGAAAAGAAAATAATCATAATGTTTGGTTTTTAACTTGCGTTTGCAATATTGTACCAGCCATTCGTTATCTTCCCCTAAGAATTTCACGTCTTCATCTCCTGAAATTAACTTATTTTTTACTGAAAGATATTGTGCCAGTCTCACTCCAATATCAGGATGTAGCCATCGGAAAAACCATTTTGCTACTGGATTGGTAAACACTTTTTTCATCCGTTTAAAACCTTTGTCGCCTGGTCCGAGTCCATCGCCGTGCCCCACCAGAAAGCGTTTACCACAAGATTCAAATTCCAGCGGTTTGTGAAAAACAGGAATATTTAATTCTTTTTGGAAATAATCGTTCATCCATAAATCGTGATTTCCAACAAAAAAATAAATCGGAATTCCTTTATCGGTCAGAGCTGCCAATTTCCCTAAAACACGCACAAATCCTTTTGGAACGACTGTTTTATATTCGAACCAAAAATCAAACAAATCACCCAACAGAAAAATTGCCCCTGCATCTGCTTCAATCTGGCTAAGCCAATTCACAAAAGCCAATTCTCGCTGACGACTTGCCACGAAATCAGGTGCTCCCAAATGATTATCAGAAGCGAAATAAATCTTTTTATTTGATTGAAGTTGTAAGTTCAAAGTTTTAAGTATAAAGGGAAAAAATCGAAGTTATAAGAGACAAGTTATGAGGAGAAGGAATTAACAATAAACAACAGCTTATTGCCTAATGCCGATTCCCTAATATCTATAATCTATCACAAATTGTCCGAAGCAAACCATTCAGCGTAAGAGCTTTCGGTTTCTTGCAAACGAAGCGAAAATAAAGTTACATTTTCGGGTAAATATTTTTTGATACGATTGGCAAAATCAGCAACCAAATTTTCACTTGTAGGCTGATAATCCACCAAAATAATATGATGCCCTTTGGCTTTAAGTTCGTTTGCCAACTCCAAATGTGGTGAATTGGCATTGAAAATCATCGCGTGATCAAATTCATCGATAATTTCCTGCTTCACGATGCGTTTCAAATCACCAAAATCAATCACCATTCCGTATTTTACATTATTGGGGTCATTTATAGGCTTACCAACTACGGTAACGTGCAGCTTATAGCTATGTCCGTGCAGATTTTTACACTTCCCGTCGTAACCATACAAAGCGTGTCCCGCCTCAAATTCAAACTTTTTAGTAATGCGTATGTTCGCCATCTCAGAAATAATTTTTAAGCCGTAAAAGTAATGAAAAAGAAAATAACAACAAAAACGCAATCAATTTGGAAAAATAATGATATATCAAACCACTCATTTTTTGGTATTCTTTTTCCTATTTTTTAATCCAAAAACAAGGTTTATACATTAAATTTTTCTATTTTTGCGACAATATTTTATCAGAAAAAATAATGTTACTTACAAAACAAACATTTGAATTACACAAAGCTACACGCCTTAGACTTGTAGATTTTTTAGAGAGATTATCTCCCGAACAATTGGCAAAAGTCCCTAATGGGTTTCATAACAACGTACTATGGAACATAGCTCACTGCATTGTAACTCAACAACTTTTATGCTACAAACTTGGAAACATCACTCCTCTAGTTACCGATGAATTTATCGAAACATATCGAAAAGGTACTTTTCCTAAAGAATATCTTCCTACAAAAGAAGAAATTAATAACATAAAAGAATTATTAATTTCAACACAAGAACAACTCAAATCAGATTACGAAAAAGGAGTTTTTCAGCAGTATAATACATATATGACCAGTTATGGCTTTGAACTTACCTGCATTGAAGACGCCATAAACTTCAATAATGTACACGAAAGTATGCATTTAGGTTCAATAATTGCCTTAAACTATTTTCTTTAAACCCACCAAACATTTAGCATTTATTTAAACATTTAGAAGTAGAAAGATGTCGCCCATTTATAACCAATTACTAATTCCATATCTCATTGCTATGGCACTTGCTATAACTATGGGAGGAAGTGGTACAGCACCTGCATTTTCTGCAAGTTATGGAGCAAATGTTATACGAAGGAGCTTAATTCCAGGTATTTTCGGCATTGCAGTTTTTTTAGGAGCTTTTGTTGCTGGTAAAAATACAGCAACCACAATGGGAAATGGCATCTTACCTGCTAACTATATGACTTTCACAGTTGTATCAGTAGCTTTACTTTCTGTTGCGATTACGCTTCTGATAGCTAATATTTCAGGAATCCCTCAGTCAACAAGTCAGGCTGCTGTTCTTGCATTTGCTGCTCCTTCCCTGTATTTCAATAAATTAGACTCAGGAAAATTATTTTACGAAATTATTCCTACTTGGTTCATTCTCCCTATTATTTCATTTATTTTGAGTTACTTATGCGGGAAATACATCTATAAACCAATGCGAAAGAGAGGCTTCACTATGCAACGAGCTCAGAATGAAAATCTTAACCCTGTTTGGAATACCATTCTGATTGTAATGTCTATTTATGTTTCTTTCTCCATTGGTTCAAACAACGTGGCCAATGGTGCGGGACCTATTGCAGCAATGACTATCAATGAATTAGGATTACAAAATGAAAATGATTTTATGGTAATTCTGATATTGTCATCATTAATTGTTGCTCCTTGTTTTGGTATTGGAAGTTCTTTGTTTGGTCATAAAATTGTGAAAAATACAGGAAAAGAGATTATCCTCTTCGGAAAATTTGAAGCAGTTATAATTGCCTTCATTTCAGGAAGTTTGCTACTTTTAGCTTCTGTAACAAAAGGAATTCCCTCCTCGCTGGTTCAGGTAAACATAGCAGCTATTTTAGGAATTGGCGTTGCAAAAATGGGACCAAAGAACATCTTTAATAAAACCCAAGTAAAACGCTTTTTTACTATGTGGATGATTGCCCCTATCATTTCCTTTTTATTGTCACTTTTATTAATCTATCTTGCTGATATAGGTGGATTTATACATAACCATTAATTAAAAAAGTGATAATACAAACTCGCCTTATCACTTTTTAGTTACCTTCTATTTCATTTTAAAATTTTCAATAATTTTATCCACAATAACTTGAGCTAACTTCTCTTTGCTTTCCATAGTCCAACCAGCAATATGTGGCGTAAGAATAACATTATCAGACTCTAATAGATATCTAAATGCTTCAGGAAGATTATCATCTGTAAAAAAATCTTCGAACGATGACTTTTCATATTCCAGAACATCTAATCCCGCCCCAAGTATTTTTCCTGATTTCAAAGCTTTTACCAAATCATCTGTAACTACACTTCTGCCTCGTGCTGTATTCAATAACCAAAATGAATTTGAAAACTTGTTGATGAAATCCGTATTTACCATATTCATTGTCAATGGAGTTTGAGGTGTATGCAAACTTACTACTTCTGCCTGACTAAAAAACTCTTCCAGTGAAACTTGTGTAGCATTTTCATCTCCCACATTGGGTTTTATATCATAACAAATCACTTTACAATCAAATCCTCTTAATTTTTTCGCAAAAGATTTCCCCATATTCCCATAACCGATGATTCCCACTGTCTTGTAATCCAATTCCCAGCCTCGATTTTCCTCACGTAGCCACTTTCCTTGCTCAATTTCCTTATTTACTTTTTTGAATTTATTAAGCAACGCCAACAACATTCCTAAAGTGTGTTCTCCTACAGCATTTCGGTTTCCTTCAGGAGAAGAAATTAACATAATTCCCTCACTATCAGCAAACTCACAATCAATATTTTCCAATCCTGCTCCTACTCTTCCTATAAATTTCAGGTTTGTAGCCTTCTGTATAAAACTTTTGTCAATCGAAAACCGACTTCGAATTATTATTCCATCATACAAATGTATTTTCGATTCGATTTCAGCTTTGGAACTTGTATAATCTTCATAATTTTCAAATCCATTTTCTGCAAGTTGAGAAATCATCAATGGATGATTTGTATCCAAATGAAGTATTTTCATATCTTGTATCTTTAAAACTTTTTAATATCAAATTTTATATTTCCTGTACCTTTCCACATTCATCTCTCTGTCTATCAGCTTATTTTCATAAACCATTTCATAAAGATTTTTTGCTACAAAAGGAGCATTCATTACACCACGTGTGCCTAAACCATTCAAAATCCACATATTATCATAATCAGGATGTTTTCCAACCAACGGACGACGGTCAGCAACTGTTGGGCGAACAGAGGCTTCTTGCTCTACGATTTCATATGTACAGGAAATCAATTTATTGAGTTTTTCCAACAACTCATTTTTTGCTTTTTCAGTGATTGTATCACTCAAATCTTCCCATTCGTATGTTGCTCCTATTTTATAAAAATTATCTCCAATTGGTAAGATTACACCATCACTTTTTACAATCTCCTCAAGACACAAATCGGGTGCATAAAACGTTAAAGTTTCTCCCTTGCAAGGTTTCATTGGTAGATAATTGAAATACGGATTTTTTACAATTCCATAACCTTCACAAAAAACGATATTTTTAGCAGAAATAGTCTGATAATCTATCTTATATGTGCTTACTTTCAACTCCTCATAATTAAATCTCCTTTGGTGAAATATGCTTTCATCTTTCCACAGCTTTGTACACTCTTGTAGGTAAGTTTTTACATCCAACCTACCTGTTTGGAGTACTTTTCCAAATCCGAAAGGAGCTTGAATGTGCCTATTTTTTTCCGAAATTATTTCAGAACTCAAATACGAGGAAAGAACTTGCTTATCAGAGGCAAAAAACCAATTATTTTGCTCTTCTACTGAAGCAAATTTTCTCAGAATAGGAATTGGGATTATAATTTTTTTATTGATTTTTTTCTCGATTTCATCATAAAAAGAATCCAACAAATCCATTTGCTCATTAGCTCTCCAAACAGGCGTAAATCGCTTCAAAACAACAGGATTATAAACACCTCCAGCAACTAAACTCGCAATCTGAGAATTATCAGTAATAATGCAGAATGATTTGTTATTTTTCTCCAAGATGTTCGCAAAAGTGACTCCTGCCAAACCAGCCCCAACAATGATAAAATCAAACATATACAAATTAATAAAATTGTACGCAAAAATAATCTATATTTCTACAATAAAAAACTGTTTTAAAACAATTACTTGCTTTAAAACAGTTATATAAATATTCTGTGAATTTAAATTAGTTTGCCCACATATCTTGCTCTTTATCACGAACAGATTCTTTAATCTTATCCGATTCCAAAAGCTGGAAGAGTGAATTATCAGGCAGATAGTCTCTAATTTTCCTGTCACCATATACATTGGCTTCCTTGTAAACTACTGCACTAAACAATCTCGCATTTAGCAAGTGATCGAAGGACATTGGTCTTGCGTTGTTCTTTCGGTTAAACGTCTTTGCCTCGTGCAAAATTTCTCTTGCCTGTGGATAAAACACCCAGAACAATTCTACCAATCTATTTTGAGCATCCTCAGAGTCAACATAATGTACGTCCGGAGCTACAGGAGCAATTCCCAATAAACGATACTTTAACTCTCCTTGTCGTTTGTCAAAATACCAAAGACCTCTGATACGATATTGAACTATATCTCCTGCAGTCAAATCCCTCTTGGCTATGTTCACAGGGTCAATTGCTTCTCCAGCATTCAATTGGTCGTAACCTGCTGACAATGTGTCGATTTTAGATAGGGCACCGCTTAGCTGATCATATGTTCTTTTTTCTGTAAAATAAGAATCAGCATAGGTGTCTTTCAATCTTCCATTCTTCATATTCTTTACCAAAACGTCATACAAAGAACGTCTGTACTTATCAACGTCCATCGTATCGGTAGGAAATAGAAGTGGAAAATTCATTCTCTCATTTAAGTCAATGATTTCCCAGACTTCCACAGACCAAAGGATATCCCTATCATCTACATATCCATAAGGCAATGGTTTGTCGTTATCTGACTCTATTTGGGCTTCACTTTTCTGTCCAATTTCCTCAACTTCCTTTGCATTCAAAATATTAAATTGAGCAAAAGACATTTGACACGCAAAAATCGCAACAGCTAATAAGCCTATATTTTTCCAGTTAAACATAATAATACAATTTCTAATTTGTTATTTCAACATTTATAGGAATAACGGTTGGCATTTTATAATCCGAATTTCCTACAATAGCAGCTTTTACATCGAATATATTAACTATATCCCCTTTTCTTGCTCTATTTAAAGCATTTCTCACTTGGTCATTCATTTTATTTCCTTGTACAGAAATTGTAGGCTGTCCAGGAATTGAAACTTTGAATGAAGTAATTCTTGTATTCAAGTCAAAATCGAAATCCTCAAACTTCGCTGTTATAGTAGCAGCACCTAAGTTCGATTTTGGCAATTTAACACTCTCTACTTGTCCTCCAATCGAAGCCAACGGACGAGGGATATTTTTAATTCTGAACAATCTTGAAGAACTAAATTTTTGCCCGTCTATCTCTCCTGAAACATTGATTGTTACTTCCCTACCAGTACCAGGATTCATCACCCAACCATTACCACTTCTGCTTAAACCTGCACCAGAAGCTGAAATTTTATTGTTTGGCACTCCTGGCATTGAAATCGTAATCGGGTTAGAAACTCCTCGATAAACTACGTTCATTTTGTCAGCAGAAATAACTGCGGAGTTAGGTTTCGGAATAGTCGAAAACGATTGCTCAACAGGAACAGAAATTCTTTCACCATCTTGGTCAAAATGCAGACTACCTGTGATTTTGTGCTCACCCGCATTTCCTGCACCTATGTTTAGTTTTACACGACCATCTTCAATCGTATAATCAGAAGGTGACAATGCACGTCCATCCAATTTCAATTCAACAGAATTGGGACGTGTAGAAGCATCTTTCCTACCTAATACAATCGCTCCATCAAATTTTTCACCTTGATAGTATGCACCTTTTGATTGCTCAAGCAAGGTTGTATAATTTGTCATTGAAACTTGTTGTTTCAAATTTCCTTCCATCAACATACCATAGAACTCTTGAGCGTTTGTTCTAATATCAGATTGCATCATAGAGAATTTAGCCAAAGAAGCGATGTAAGGAAATCCCTCAAAGTTGTAATTCAACCATTTTTTCTTAACTCCATCTTTATCCTTAACATCTTCCGTACTAAAATTAGCCTTCACTTTTTCAGCCAAAGAAGCATATTTAGGATTATCTCCTAAGATAGCCAAAAATTTGTTTCTGTAGTTGTCTATATTTTCAACAAATTCTTTTCCACCTTTAGCATATCCCTCTCCCAAAAAGAATAATTCATCAGTATGTTGAGATTTATCCATAGCCTGATAGTCTCTTTCTGCTGGGGCTTTGTCTTGCTGACCAATTTCCTCATTTAATCCATCCTTAATTTTCTGAATATATTCATAGAAATCATCAGACAAAGCTTTAACCTCCTTTGCTTTATCGTAATCTGCTTGATATTTTTCAGGATTTTCCTTTGCGTTATTATTCAAAGCATCAATAACTGCATCATTGGTAGCTTTCGCTCTCACGTTTGACGCTTCAAACTTCTCATTGACTAATCCGAATGCATTTAAAACTTCTTTACCCATATTTAATGCAAGCATTGCGATAAAGACTAAATACATAAGGTTAATCATCCTCTGTCTGGGACTTAATTTTCCTCCTGCCATAGTACTATTTTTTTAAGTTATTAATTAAAAAACTAAATTATTTCCCCATAGCAGACAGCATTCCCCCATAAACTGTATTCAACGATTTCAAGTTGTTCTTGAAAGACAACATTTGCTCATTCAAAGAGTTCAAATTATCTACAACTCCAGCTTGAGCAGTAACTTGATTTTCTGTTCTTTCTAATTGTAATTTGTAAAGACTGTTTAACGATTCCAACTGAGTAGCAGCCAATGAAAGCTCTTCTCCATATTTGTGAGTAGCAGCCATTGAATTAGCAACTGGAGTAATTTCTTTCGCAGCACCTGCAAAATTCTCAATTGATTTACCTAATGTACGCATCAAATTAGCATCAACCTTAGCTTCTGCCAAGATACCATCTAATTTCTCAGACAAAGATTCTTTAAGTAGTTTATCCTCTTTTTCTTGAACAGGAGCTGACTTTGCAACTCCTTGACGAGCCATACCTCCAGCTAATTCAGGATAAACCAATGACCAATCGTATTCTTCTTCAACTGGTTCAAAAGCAGCTATGAAGAATATAATTGCTTCTGTAATAAGCCCAACAGCTAACAAAACAGTTCCGTTAAGAGGTCCAAAACTCCAGTGAGTTAACTTAAATAATGCACCAAGAATTACAACTGATGCTCCAAGACTGTAAACTGCGTTGAAGATTTTTTTTCTTCCTTTATTCCCTTTTGCCATAAGATTAAGTATTTAAATGTTTATTTAATTATATTTTTGTTTACTAAATTGACCGGTTATTATCTAAAACCTCTCACTCCTTTGCTTTGTGCTCCTTCACTAACCCCCATAAAGTCCTGAACCGTTCTAAATCCAATGTAACTACGAGCAGAATCCTGATACTCAAAATCACGAGTATTAACTTGTAACATATATGCTACATCTTTCCAAGAACCTCCTCTGATTACCTTGCGTTTATTCTTTTCATCAATAACACTTGGATTCATTGTTGACATATATTCATACGAATTCGGGTCATACGAAGTATTTGTCCATTCAGATACGTTACCCGCCATATTATAGAGATTGTATCCGTTAGGCTCGTAAGACTTAGCTTCAACAGTGTACAATGCATTATCTGAGGCATAGTCACCACGTAACGGCTTAAAGTTTGCTAAGAAACAACCTCTATCATCCGTCGTATAAGGTCCTCCCCAAGGATATGTACCTCCCTCAAGACCTCCTCTGGCGGCATACTCCCACTCAGACTCAATAGGCAAACGAAAAGCATTAACTTCATCTTGCCCTTTAGCTTTTTGATACGTATTTTTATTTAAAGTTCTCCACTCACAAAATGCCTTTGCCTGCATCCAATTAACACCAACTACAGGATAATCACCGTAAGCTTCGTGCCAAAAATACTGATTATGCATTGGCTCATTGTACGAATAATTGAAATCACGAACCCAAACCGTTGTATCAGGATATACTTTTATAAGTTCTTCTTTAAAGAAATCTTTTCTGTTGCCTTTGGCACGAGCAGCTTTCTCCATATCTAGCCACTGATACTTGAAAACAAACTTCTCAACATCCATAATGCGCTTACCATTGTAAGATTCCTCCTCTGGCAGATACATTTTATCCATTACCTCGGAATAGTACTCATCTGGAAACTTCTTGGTATCCCAAATTAATTGCACTTTTCTGTTTAACTTACGCTTACGTTCATCTCCATAAGTATTCTGCAAGTACTGTTCGTATGCACTCATATTTTCAGTATTTGCATCCAGATAAGCATAGTCCCCTATGCCTCCTCCCCCTTGAGATTGCCCCGTTTCGTCAGCCAATTCCGCGAGATTTGTTCGGATTATGGAATCACGCACCCAATTAACAAACTGACGATACTCGCTGTTTGTAATTTCTGTTTCATCCATATAAAACGAACCCACACTAACTGTTTTGACAGGTGCATTTAAGCTTCCTGCTTTATCGTCGTCGGAGCTCCCCATAATAAAAGATCCACTTGGAATAAGGGTCATTCCATAAGGTCTCGGTTGTTTCCAACTCTTTCCTTTAACGCCTACAAGTTCTCCTTTGTTATCTCCACCACGGCCGCACGCATAAACTACAGTAAGCATTAGTAGCATTACAAATATTTTCCTTGCCATAAACATTATTTAAATTCACATTATTTCAGGTTGCAAACGTATATAATTATTTTGAAACCTGCAATAACTATTCATTTTTATTTAATATTGTCGAATTAAGTTTAACACTATATTTAGAATTCTTTAATACTAATCCCTACCATATCTAAATTTTTTTTCAGGATTAAAAACCAGCACTACAAACTATTTTTCAACAATAAAGCAGTTTTTATTAACAAAAAAATGAGCAAGAAATAACGAATATCTTTTCTTTGTAAATTTAACTTTTTCTCAGAAAAGATATTCAGAAAAACATCTTTCATTTTTAGTTATTTTTGCTCAAATCACTTGAAATTTTTACTATTTTAACTCCTTAATCCCTACATTCCAAAGAATGAATGACTGCATATCGGCAGCTTGTTCTATAATTTTACTTATTGGAGTTCCTGCTCCATGTCCCGCATTAGTTTCAATACGGATAAGTGTCGGGTTACTTCCTGTTTGTTTGCTTTGCAATTCTGCTGCAAACTTAAAACTATGTGCGGGAACAACACGATCATCGTGATCACCAGTAGTTACCATCGTAGCGGGATACGTAACACCTTCTTTAACATTGTGAATAGGAGAGTATCCTTTCAAATATTCGAACATTTCTTTGCTGTCGTTAGCTGTACCATAATCATACGCCCAACCAGCACCCGCTGTAAATGTATGATAACGAAGCATATCCAAAACACCAACAGCAGGTAACGCTACTCTAAATAATTCTGGACGTTGTGTCATCGTTGCTCCAACCAATAGCCCTCCGTTGGAACCTCCGTGAATTGCTAAAAAGTCAGAAGATGTATATTTCTCAGCGATTAAATATTCTGCAGCCGCTATGAAATCATCAAAAACGTTTTGTTTTTGCATTTTTGTACCCGCATCGTGCCATTTTTTACCATACTCGCCACCGCCTCGCAGATTTGCTACCGCATAAACACCTCCATTTTCCAACCACACAGCGTTTGAAGTATTAAAAGAAGGCGTCAAACTCACGTTAAATCCTCCATAACCATACAAAATAGTAGGATTTTTTCCGTCTAACTTAGTTCCTTTCTTGTAGGTAATAATCATTGGAACTTTTGTACCATCTTTTGATGTGTAAAAAACTTGCTTGGATTCGTAATCTTCTGATTTCAAATCGATTTTAGGTTCCCAATACAAATCGTACTTACCAGAATCTAAATCCATTTTATAGATTTTACCTGGTGTATTGTAATTTGTAAATGAAAAATAAGTCTCTTTATCTTCTTCTTTTGCAGAAAGTCCTCCAGTTGAACCTACTCCAGGCAACTCTACCTCACGGATTAGTTTTCCATCGTAATCGTATTGCTTTACTTTTGAAACAGCGTCAACAATATACTTAGCAAAAATGTAATCCCCTGCCGAAGAAACAGACAAAACATTCTCAGTTTCAGGAATCACATCTTTCCAATTTTCAGGCTTAGGATTTGAAAAATCTACACTTACCAAACGTTTGTTTGGAGCGTTTAGATTCGTAACTAGAAACAATTTTGAACCCTTATTATTTACCACTTGTGTATCATTGTTGAAATCTTCCGTGATAGCGACAAAATCAGATTTTGGATTTCTCAAGTCTTTCACAAATAGCTTGTTACCAGAAGTAGAGTTTGCTCCTGAAATAAACAAATAATTCTTATCATCAGAAACGTACCCTGAAACATAACGATATTTTTGCTCTGGCGTTCCTCCAAAAATTAGTTTATCCTCCTTTTGTGAAGTCCCTAATTTGTGGTAATATAACTTATGTGTGTCTGTTTTCGCAGAAAGTTCGCTTCCTTTGGGCTTGTCATAACTTGAGTAATAGAAACCATCATTTCCATTCCACGAAGCTCCGCTAAATTTGATGTCCACTAACGTATCACCTACAATCTCTTTATTTTGGGTTTTCATTACAATGAGTTTACGCCAGTCGCTTCCTCCTTCTGAAATTAAGTAGGCTACCAAAGACCCATCTTCTGAAAAACTAACCCCTCCCAACGAAGTGGTTCCATCTTTTGAAAATTCATTAGGATTGAGAAATACTTCCTCTTTTCCGTCTTTATCTCTGCGATAGAGTACACTCTGATTTTGCAATCCATCATTTTTATAGTAATAGGTATATTCTCCTTCTTTAAAAGGAGCTCCTATTTTTTCGTAATTCCATAACTTTTCCAAACGTTTTTTAATTGTTTCTCTGTATGGAATTTGTGCTAAATACCCAAAAGTAACTTCATTTTGAGCTTTAACCCAGTTAGCAGTTTCCTCGCTTCGGTCATCTTCCAACCAACGATAAGGGTCTTTTACTTCTGTACCAAAGTAAACGTCTACACTATCCACTTTTTTAGTTTCAGGATATGTAACTTTAACAGCTTCTGATTGTTGCGTCTTTTGACAAGCCACCATCAAAAGTAAACATCCTAAAGGAATTATTCTTTTTTGCATAGTCTTTCTTAATTTGTAAATTCTATTTATTTGATTACGATATTATTTTTCATAATACACTCAACACATCTTCCTTTGATAACAAATTCATTTGCAGAAAGTTTTGTTACTTTTTGAATATTGTTTTTCAATCTGTTATCAAAAAAATGAATATTCTTGATACTTGGTAATTCTCCTTTTTCAATGATATATCCTGCCCAATTACGATTGTCCACAAAAAAACACTTTTCTACGAAAACATCCGACACAAAACTTCTTTCTGCTCCTGTATAAATCAATATTCCCGAGTTTTCATTACTATCAAAAATAGAATTCTTAATTACAACATTTGAAACAGTATCTGCAGCATTTGGTTCTATATCAACTCCTGCTTGTGGGGGAATTCCATTGGTTTGCGAAAATACACAATGATTGATTGTTACCTTATGAGCTGCTGTTATGGACACTCCTTGCCTACGATTATTTACACTTTTGACTTTCTCTAAAATGATATTTTCACTTCTATTGCGATTTTTACCAATATAAATTCCATCTCCCCAGCAATCTCTAACTGAAACATTCTCAATGACAATATTTTTTCCATCATAAATACCTATTCCCATTCCCCATTCTCCTCTATTACCAATGTGAATATTTCTATCTCCTTTTATAGTTCCCCCTACAACTTTGACGTTCTCTACATTTTTTATATATAGAATATCGTATCGTTCACTTGTGTTTGCTTTAGCTTCTAAGATGGTGTTTGCTTTAGCTTCTAAGATGGCATTTGCTGCTAATTGCAATGTGACGTTACTACGAATTACCAGAGATTGTTTTGCATCAATAAGATAAGTACCTTCGGGAATGTACACAACTCCGCCTCCTTTTTTAGAAGCTTCATTAATTGCATTTTGAATAGCCTCTGTATCATCTTCATTATCATTACCTGTAGCTCCAAACTTAGTTATATTAATCATATTAGAATCCTCTTGTAAAAGCTCCTTTTCACTACAGGAAATAAAAACAAACAGTAGAATCCAAAATTGCTTTATATTTGCCATACAACAATTTTTGCAACGAAGGTATTAATTTTTTATTTGAAAAACAAAAAAGAGTTACATCAGATAACTATTTTTCCGTTTCCAAATTATCCTTCCTGTTCACAGAAGTGAAGTAAACTTAATCCTAAACAACAGAAGCACTAAAGTTAAACTTTGGCTTTTTTGACATTTCCACGTGATACGTATTATATTGAAAGGAGAAATATTTTATTCTCAGTTTTTAAATTTTACATACCTTTGCCCTATGTTTTTAGCTGATATAAATTCACCTGATGACTTACGTAAAATCCCAAAAGAAGAGCTTCCTTCTCTGGCAAGGAAAGTGCGTGAATTTATCATTGACGTGGTTTCTGAAAAAGGAGGACACTTAGGAGCAAGTTTGGGCGTGGTAGAACTTACCATTGCCCTACACTATGTTTTCAACACTCCTGATGACAAACTTGTTTGGGACGTGGGACATCAAGCGTATGCTCATAAAATACTGACAAACAGAAAAAAGCAATTCCACACCAATCGAGAGTTTGGAGGAATTAGCGGATTTCCAAAAATTGATGAAAGTCCATACGATGCTTTTGGCACAGGGCATTCATCTACTTCAATATCAGCTATTTTAGGAATGGCCATCGCTTCTACTTTACAAGGAAATCCTCACCGAAATCATATCGCTGTTATTGGCGATGCTTCTATCGTGAGTGGAATGGCTTTCGAGGCGATGAACCACGCAGGAACAACTCAAGCCAATGTACTTATCATATTGAATGACAACGCAATAGGAATTGACCCTTCGGTCGGAGCTTTGAAAGATTATCTTGCTAAAATGAAATCTGAAAAAGGAAAGAATGAAACTTTTTTCAATAATCTGAATATTAAATACAAAGGAGTAATTGACGGACATAACCTTACTGAGCTAATAGATGCGTTTGAGATTCTTAAAAATGAACAAGGTGTAAAACTATTACACGTAATTACCACCAAAGGAAAAGGACTTGAAAAGGCTGAAAAAGAACAAATTACATACCACGCACCGAGAAGATTTGACAAAATCACAGGAGAACAATTATCGGAAGACAGCTCTCTTCCTGCAAAATATCAAGATATTTTTGGATTAACAATCAATGAGTTAGCTCAACAAAATCAAAAAATTGTAGCCATCACACCAGCAATGCCAAGCGGCAGTTCACTCACTTTTATGCAAAAATCTTTTCCTGAACGCGTCTTCGACGTAGGAATTGCTGAGCAACACGCAGTTACATTTTCTGCAGGATTAGCTTTGGAAGGTTTCATTCCTTTTTGTGTTATATATTCTACATTTCTGCAACGTGCCTATGACCAACTAATTCACGATGTAGCTTTACAAAATATTCCTGTAATTATCTGTATTGACCGTGCAGGATTGGTAGGAGAAGATGGTCCCACACATCACGGAGTATTTGATATGGCTTTTTTACGGCCTATTCCCAATTTAGTAATTGCTTCTCCACGAAATGCTTCTCAGCTTAGGAATTTGCTATACACGGCACAACTTGGCGTAAATTTTCCTTTTGTAATTCGCTATCCAAGAGGAAGATGTAATGAAATGGATTGGCAACAGCCTTTTCAGGAAATTAAAATTGGTACAGCAGAACAACTCAAAGAAGGTTCAAAATATGCTATACTAAGCATCGGAAATATTTCAGATAATGTTACAAAAGCAATACATTTGTTAAAAAATCCTGAAGATTATGCTCATTTTGACATACGTTTCTTAAAACCTTTGGACGAATCACTTTTACACACTATTTTTGCGACCTATAAAATCATATTTACCATTGAAGAAGGTTCGGAAAAAGGTGGTTTCGGAAGTGCCATTGCTGAGTTTGCTTCTAAAAACGGGTATAACAAACCATTAAAAATCATAGGCATACCTGACCAGTTCATTCCTCACGGAAGCATTGATGAATTACAAAAAATGATTGCTTTAGACGATATATCAATCAGTAAAATATTTAATAATCAAGATATTTAAATCCCGAAAAATCAGTATATAAATGAAGAAAATCGCATTACTATTACTCATTACAGTTATTACAGGTCTCACAACAATCTCTGCACAGATTCGTCGTGCAAAGGGTGTGGAATTACCTGCAAAAGTAGATACCATCAGGGTACAAGAAAATGAAGAGGCTTTAAAATTTACATTCAATCGCTTCAACAAAGCTCAGGAAAAGTGGTTCAAATTCAATCAACTAAATCTAAATCTTAGTGAAGTAGCTTTTTCAAATTGGAGTGCTGGGGGTGAAAATTCTATTTCAGCATTACTAAACGCGAAATTTCGTCGCAGGTATTCCGAGCGTACTTATTTCTGGGACAATGAATTGGAAATAAATTATGGAGTAAACGCCCAAAAAGGGAGGGAACCTCGCAAAACAGACGACAAATTGTCATTAATTTCTGCTTTAGGTTATCGAGGAAATGCTCAATCTTTTTGGTATTACACGGCTCGTTTTCAATTTCTTACTCAATTTAGTAATGGTTATTCATATCCCAATACAGAAAAACCTATTTCCAAACTTTTGGCTCCCGCTTATGTTTACTTAGGATTGGGGGTTGAATATGCTCCTAAAAAAAACAGATTCAATCTTTTCCTTTCTCCACTAACAATGAAAACAACTCTGGTTTTGGATAAAAACTTAGCTGACCAAGGTTTTTTTGGTGTTGAAGGAGCTGTATATGCCTCTGATGGAAGAAAAATTAAATCTGGAAAAAAATCGAATTCCGAACTTGGTTTCTCTATTTCAGGAAGATGGAATGAAAAAATTGCAGAAAATATTCGTTTGGAAAATATTTTCAACTTCTATGGAGATTATCTTAAAAACTTTGGAAATATTGATTTAGACTGGGAAGCAAACCTTAACTTCAAAGTCAATAGCTATGTACAAGCCAGAATTGGGCTACATATAAAATACGACGATGATGTAAAATTCTATTCATACAAGGACACTAACGGACAAACACACAAATACGGAGCAAGAACTCAATTGAAGCAAGTTTTAGGAATTGGGCTTTCGTACACTTTTTAAATTCAGGAATCATATTCTTGAGTCTTAACTGGAAAATCACTAAACTGAAAAATGTTTTTAGAAAATACTACAAATCATTCGGAAAAATTTGGCTGGATAGAAGTTATCTGTGGCTCAATGTTTTCCGGAAAAACGGAAGAATTAATTCGAAGGCTTCGACGGGCACAATTTGCAAAGCAAAAAGTAGAAATTTTTAAACCTGCATTCGACACTCGTTATGACGAAGGAAAAGTAGTTTCGCATAATTCCAACGAAATTCAATCAACCCCTGTTCCTGCAGCTACAAATATTTTGCTCTTAGCCGATGGTTGTGACGTTGTAGGCATTGATGAAGCTCAATTTTTTGATGACGAAATTGTGAATGTTTGCAATGATTTAGCTAACAGAGGTATGCGTGTAATCGTTGCTGGGTTGGATATGGATTACAAAGGAAAGCCTTTTGGTCCTATGCCTGCGTTAATGGCTACCGCCGAATATGTGACTAAAGTACACGCTGTTTGCACACGTACTGGCAACTTAGCTCATTTCAGTTACAGAAAATCTGACGATGAGAATCTGTATATGTTAGGAGAGCAAGATTCTTACGAGCCTTTAAGTAGAGCCGCATTTTTTAAAGCAATGAAAAATAAGTAAAATAAAAAACTAAAAAATCAATCTAATACACTAAATAATATATTTTGCCTATGGAATTTTTATTTACCGCTGATGCCATCGTAGCATTACTTACTTTAACTTTTCTGGAGATAGTTCTGGGGATAGATAATGTTATTTTTATTTCAATTGTAACAGGAAAACTTCCTGAACAACAACGTAAAAAAGCCACTCGATTGGGTCTTTTTTTGGCAATGTTTATGCGTATTGCCTTACTTTTCAGTATCTCACTGCTTGTTCAACTCAAAGAGCCTTGGATAAGTTTCGATTGGGGTTGGTTCAAGGCAGCCTTCAACGGACAGGCACTCATTTTGTTGGTGGGAGGTATTTTCTTACTGTATAAATCTACCAAAGAAATTCATTCAAAAGTAAATCATATTGACCACGTTACCGACTCAAAAGAAGCAGAAAAATCAAGAGGCGCTTCTTTCAGTAATATCATCGCTCAAATTCTGATAATAGACCTCATTTTCTCGGTAGATAGTATCCTAACGGCTGTGGGAATGACCAATGGATTGGAAGGTGCGTTGTACATTATGATTACAGCTGTAGTAATTTCTGTAGGAGTTATGATTCTGTTTGCAAATCCTGTTGGAAGTTTTGTAAATCGCAATCCTTCCATTCAAATTTTGGCACTTGCCTTTTTGATTTTGATTGGATTTATGCTTATCACGGAAAGTATGCACTTATCACACGCTGTACTTGCAGGGCAAGAAGTGGGAGCCGTTCCAAAAGGATATTTGTATTTCGCAATTGCCTTCTCGTTAGGAGTTGAGTTTCTGAATATGCGAATGCGTAAAAAATCAAATTAAGACAAATTTTTTCAGTGTATGAAAGGCTCAGAAATTTTAATTTCTGAACCTTTCTACTTATTTATTATATTGAACGTACTTTGCTAACTCTTTCAAAAAGAAATTATGAAATTCTTCCGTTTTCAGGCTAAAAGTGGCTTTGATTTTGTCCAAAAAAACATCCAAATCATCGCCTGAATCCAATAACTCAAATAGTTTTTCTTTGCCGTGATGTTCCAAAATGGTATGGCACAACAAAGCAGCAAAAGCATAATGAAAGTCTATATCTGTTTTAACAAACAGATTGTCATTTGTTTCAATAATTTGGTAAATATCAATATCCGTTTGTTGCAAAAATGAATATAATTCTCGCATAATTTGAGGAAAATAGAGTCCTCCTGAACCACCAAAATAGACAGCTATCCCTTCATCAAGATATGAATTTTCGTTTTTTGCCTTTTGGCGAGTGTACAGGCGTACTACTTCGTGTGGATAATAAGCCGTGCCATTGCCCGAAAAAATAACTTTTAAATAAGGAAAAGCCACACCTCCTTTTTCGCGCCCTACCCTCATATCTGTATCAAAATCAAAACCTCTCAAGAGTTTTTGCTCGAAATAATTATCAAAAATAAAACACGAAAAATCAATTTCGGGCAGCTCAAAAAACTCCGCCATTTGCTTGTTAAATTTCAAGGCTTTTTTCACATCTTCTTTACGGAAAAGTTTCGAGTTTTTGTAATAAAATGTCAGATTTTTAATTTTTCTTTTTGTAAATTTATCAAACTGATTATCAAACATATTTTCGAACTGATAATCTTTATTTACCAAAAAATTGTAAGTAGCCAATATTTTATCATCTTCTGGAGTATTTCCCATCCAAGCCACTCGGATTTGATATTTTCCATCAATATATAACATTGATAAAATGGTGGGGGTGTAACTCCCTATGTTTGCCTTTTCTTCTATAAAATATAAATCTCCTCCTCTAACGTCTATTTCCTCTCCATTGTATTTCCAAAAGGTTGCTCTATCTTGATAAGAAAGATTCTTAGAAAAATATGCATCTATGAGTGATAAAATAATTTCTTGTTCCTCACGTTTATCCTCATAAAAAAGATAGGGACTATTGAGTTGTATATTCTCATAACTATATTGCTTTTGTGCAAAACAAAGGAAAGGAAACAGAAAAATGAAAATATTCTTTCGCATACATTGTGTTTTTTTAAGCTGACAAATATATTCAAAAACCATCAACAAAGAAATTCCATAAAAAATAATTCTGTAAGAAATTCTACTTGTTACAAAAAAGAATATATTTGCATCAAATTTGGCAAAGATTTTGCTGAGAATAGAAAGTAACTTTTAAAAACACAAAACATTATGATGGGATATTATGTTATTCTTGGTTTATTTGGTTTGATTAGTATGGCTGTAAGTTGGCAGTTAAAGCGAAAATTTCAGCATTATTCAAATGTTCGTTTACGCAACAATATGTCAGGTGCTGAGATTGCCGAAAAAATGCTACACGACCACGGAATTTATGACGTTAAGGTTATTTCAACTCCAGGTATGCTTACGGACCATTACAACCCAATGAATAAAACCGTAAACTTAAGCGATGTTGTTTATAATGAGAGAAATGCAGCCGCAGCCGCAGTAGCAGCACACGAATGCGGACACGCCGTGCAACACGCTCAAGCATATAAGTGGCTTACAATGCGGTCAAAATTAGTGCCTCTTGTTAGTATTTCCTCAAATTTATCAACTTGGGTAATTATTGGAGGATTAGCACTTATGGCTGCTTCCAAATTCGGAATTTATGTAGCTATTGCGGGACTTATTATGTCTGCTCTTGCTACACTATTCAGCTTTATCACATTACCTGTTGAGTATGACGCAAGTAACAGAGCTTTAGCGTGGCTTAAAAACAAAAATATGGTTTCTCAGGAAGAATACAAAGGAGCTGAAGACTCACTGAAATGGGCAGCTCGTACCTACTTAGTAGCCGCTTTAGGTTCTTTAGCAACACTTATTTACTGGGCTTTGAAAGTTTTTGCCTCTTCAAGGGATTAATATTAATACAATTTTCATAAAAATAAAAGGCTACTTTTCAGTAAAGTAGCCTTTTATTATTTGTGTATTACAAGCTCACTATCATTTCTTTTCCGCTTCCAACAACCACTTCTTTTCCGTTGATGTTCAGTTGTAAAGATGTTCCTTCGAGCGAAAGTTTTGTTTCTTTTGGTGACACTGAAACTTTAAGGATTTGTCCTCGGAAATTCACTTTAAACGAATAACTTTTCCATTGCGATGGAATTTGCGGATTCAGATGTAACATTCCGTTTCGCATACGCAAACCACCAAAGCCTTCCACGATGCTCATCCACGTTCCTGCCATTGAGGTAATGTGTAATCCTTCGTGAACTTCTTTGTTGTAATCGTCCAAATCGAGGCGAGAAGTACGCAAATAGAACGTGTAAGCGTGTTCCATTCTTCCTAGTGAAGCCGCCAAAATGCTATGGACGCACGGAGAAAGTGACGATTCGTGTACCGTAAAAGGTTCGTAAAAATCGTAATGACGAGCCAATTCTTCCTTCGTGAAATGGTCTTCAAAGAAGTAGAAGCCTTGTAATGTATCAGCTTGTTTGATGTAAGGCGAACGCAAAATTCTGTCCCACGACCAATGCTGATTGATAGGACGTTCTTTTTTATCCAACTCTGCCACCGTGATGAGTTCTTTATCCAAAAAGCCATCTTGTTGCAGATAAATATTCAACTCTTCCGAATACGGATAATACATATTTTCGGCAACCGCTAACCATTGCTCTATTTCGTTTTCGGAAAGATTGGTTTTCTTCCAAACTCGCTCAAAATCATTACTATAAGAAGTTTTCACTTTATCCAAACATTCCTTAGCATATTTGATACACCATTGAGCGATGTAGTTCGTATAGAAATTGTTATTGATATTATTTTCGTATTCGTTAGGACCTGTTACTCCGAGAATTACGTATTTATTCTTATCCTTTGAAAAGGTCGCTCTTTGGTGCCAGAAACGTGCAATTCCGATAAGAACTTCCAAGCCCATTTCAGGAACGTACGCAAAGTCATTCGTGTAACGCACATAATTGTAAATCGCAAACGCAATAGCTCCGTTGCGGTGGATTTCCTCAAAGGTGATTTCCCACTCGTTGTGACATTCTTCGCCATTCATCGTTACCATTGGGTAGAGCGCTGCTCCATTTTTGAAACCTAATTTTTCAGCATTTTCGATGGCTTTCCCTAATTGGTCATATCTATATTTCAACAAATTACGAGCCACTTCGGCGTTTTTGGTCGCCATATAGAACGGCAAACAATAGGCTTCGGTATCCCAATAGGTACTTCCTCCATATTTTTCACCTGTAAATCCTTTCGGACCAATATTCAAACGAGCATCTTTACCCGAATACGTTTGATTGAGTTGGAAAATATTGAAACGAATTGCTTGTTGTGCTTTGACATCGCCTTCGATAGTGATATCCGCCATTTGCCAAACATCAGCCCAATCTTCTTTCTGTTTTTTCAATAATTCGTTGAAGCCTAAAGCAGTAATTTTCAGCAATAATTGCTCCGTTTCTTCAATCAATTTTTCTTTCGGATGATTGAATGAAGTTACATATCCTGCATACTTTTCAAATTGAGCGGTTTGATTTTTCTCTGCCGAAGTTTCATATACGAAACCGATGTAGTTCTCTTTTTGATTTACCTTTTGAATGTTAGAAACTACGCCATTTACTTCCAACCGATTTTCCATAAAGGTACAAACACGAAAAGCTGTCTTCTTGGTTTCCGCCACGATAAAGGCTCTGTTTCCTACTTGATTGACATCGAGTGTATTCCAGAATTTTTCTTCCCAGTTTGTATCGTGATTTTCAATAGAGCTATCCAGATACGACTCAAACGTAATAGTAGCTTTTTCGGCAAGAGGAGTAACCTCATAACGAATTACGCCCACTTCATCGTATTGCAGTGAAAGAAAACGAGTTACGTTTACCTGAATTTCCATTCCGCTTGGGAGTGTCACCACAAATGAACGCGTGTAAACCCCCTCTTTCATATTTAGTACGCGTTTGAAATTTCTGACCGATTTACACGTATTCAAATCCAATTCTTCTCCGTTGATTTTCACACGAATACCTATCCAACTTGGAGCGTTTAACACTTTGGCAAAATACTCCGGATAGCCGTTTTTCCACCAACCTACTTTGGTTTTATCGGGATAATAAACCCCTCCGATATAACTTCCTTGAAAGGTTTTTCCTGAGTAATGTTCCTCGAAATTAGCACGTTGCCCCATCGCTCCGTTACCCAAACTGAACAAACTTTCGGACTGCATAACGCGGTCTTTTTCAAATCCTTCTTCTATGATGCACCAATTATCCGGCACGATATAATCTTGATTCATTCTATGTATGATTTTATTTTTTATTTAATTCTTATAAAATATTTATTTTTTTGAGTATTCGTTTAAAAATTTTTCCATTTTCAAACATAATACCTTAAACAAATTTACATTTTCTTACGAAACTTATGAAATTTCGACGCCCAAAAGAATGCTAACGGAAAACTTACAATAGTTACTACAATTCCTCCGACTGTCCACCAAAACATCTCTTCAAAAGACAGAATATCAGATTCAACAAACTTCCAAAATGTATAAAAAGAATATGGAAGCGACAGTAGGGAGGTGATTATCACTGGGACATACTTTCCATACACAAGCCATTGAACGATGTGCATCCATAAATGAATGAAAAACGCCATAAATCCGGCAAACCACCAACCATAACTCCCAAACCAAACTGACAAATAACAAACAACTGAAAGCAATAAAAATTCGTGGGCTACCGCTACCGCAAAATCGGCTGTGGAATATGCAAAAAAATTATTGCGAGTCAGGAATTTTTCTAGTTTCGGGAAACGTTGCCTCAATTCATCTCGATTTTTGGAAAGCCACGTCTCGAACATTATTATTTCTTCAAAATCGTGCAGCATAAATACCATAGGAAGTAGCACCATAAGTAAGTGTAGTTCTGACATTTCTATTTAACTGTTAATATGTTGTTTGTCGCATTTAAATCAATCACCATCACATAATCATCTTCATTCTCCTTGATGATGTAAAACCCCATTTTTAAGTACATTTCGGAGGCATAATTAGCTTTTTGTACCGAAAGAGAGGCTTTTTTATAACCTTCGGTTGCGAGTTTATCCAACAAATATCTAAACAATTTTGTTCCAATTCCTTGACTTCGATATTCCGAATAAAGCGAAGTAGAAAGTGAGGGAGTTTGGTCGTCAATATGTCCGTAATCGTTGATTATTCTTGCCCACGCCGCACCAATTATCCGATCTGAAGCTGTCGCCACTACGGCTACATCACCTTTTTGTGAGCCAAAATCAGCAAAGTAGATGCGTAGTTCGGAGTGAAAGACTTTTTATCAGTTATGAAGTCATAATTTGCTAAACGATGTTACTTTCTATCTGTTATGAAGTCATAACTTACCAAACGATGCGACTTTCTATCAATTATGAACTCATAATTTGCCAAACGACGTTACTTTCTATTGATTATTAAGTCATAATTTGCTAAAGGACGTTACTTTCTATTGATTATGAAATCATTATTTAGCACAAGGAAAAGAAACTTATCATTTCCTTATTGATTTAAAATCGCATCAAAACCAGAAAAAACCTCATCGGCTTGATATAACACATCTGCACTTCCAATTCCGATAGCTTTCATTCCTGCCGTTTTGGCTGCTTGAACTCCTGCTTCCGAATCTTCAAAAACCACGCAATCTCCATTTTGCACACCTAATTTTTGAGCGGCAATCACAAAAACTTCGGGGTCGGGTTTGGCCTTGCTAACATCATTTCCATCAACAATGGCATCAAAATACGAAATAATACCGAGCTTTTGCAAAATCGGACGAGCATTTTTACTTGCCGAACCCAAAGCAATCTTTATATTTTTTTGCTTTGCCTGTTCCAAAAATGTTTTTACACCAGGTAAGATATCGTTTTCGTTCATTTGAGCCACATAGCTTAAATAATCTTCATTTTTGCGTGTTGCTAACTCGTTAAATTTTTCTTCGGAAACAGAAACACCTGCCCAATTCAATATTTTTTGAAGCGAATCAACACGGCTTACGCCCTTAAGCTGTTCGTTAAGTTCGTGTGTGAGTTCAAACCCAAATTCTTGTCCAATTTTCTTCCACGCTATAAAGTGAAATTTTGCTGTATCGACGATAACGCCATCTAAATCAAATATATATGCTTTCATTTTAAGTATAAAGTTAAAAGTTTTAAGAAACAAGTACCGAGTTACAAGGATAAAGTAAAAAGGAACAAGTTACAAGTACCAAGCTACAAGGATAAAGTAGAAAGGATAAGGTTGCAAGTGCTATCTGCTAATTGCTAATCACTATTTGCTAACTACTAACCACTATTTACTAATCACTAATCCCTATTGCCTATTTTCCATTGCCTACTTTATAGAATCTTTCACTCCAAGAGTCAAAAATCCTGATAAAATCATCGCTACACCTCCTACAACCAACGCATATACAGGTTCGTTATTAAACAAATTGTGTACGAGAACTCCCAAAATTGTTGCGGCAACTATCTGTGGAAGTACAATAAAGAAGTTAAATACGCCCATATAATACCCCATTTTATCCGAAGGCAATGCCCCAGAAAGAATTGCGTACGGCATCGAAAGGATACTCGCCCAAGCAATCCCTACACCAACCATCGAAACGATAAGGATATTTGGGTCACTTATAAAATACACCGAAATAAGCCCTAATCCTCCCAATAACAAGCAGATAAAGTGAGCAACCTTACGGCTAGTAGCTTTTGCCAAAACAGGGAGTAAAAATGCCACCAATGCCGCTACCCCATTGTACACAGCGAAAAGCAACGTAACCCAATCTGCCCCTTCGTTGTACAAAGGTGATGAAGTATCCGTAGTTCCGTAGATACGCCCCGTTACCGTTGCCGTAGTGTAAATCCACATTGCAAAAAGCGAAAACCACGAAAAAAACTGAACCAAAGCCAATTGCTTCATCGTTTTGGGCATATAAAGCATATCGGTAGTAATAGAAATAAAGCCATTCTCTTTCACTTTTCTTTTATGCAGATAAGACGTAAACAAGAACGAAAATCCTAACATTGCCAATCCGATAGCCAAAATGTACAACTCTTTTTCCATTTTGAAAAAATAAAGAAAAACTGTTGAAATAACCCCCACAACAGCAAAAATTGCTCCGTAAAAGTTTAGTTTTTTCGCTTTTTCTTCGGAAGAAACTTCGTTTTTGTAGGTATTGACATCTTTCTTTTCAAAGGCTTCCAACTCGGCAGGAGAATATTCTTTAGAAGAGAAAACCGTCCATAGTACAGCCACCAGAAAAACGATAGCTCCTGCATAGAATGACCATTTTACCGAATCGGGAATGACCCCTTCGGGAGCTGTATTGCTGATTCCCAAATAATTCGTATAAATATAAGGCAATGCCGAACCTACCACTGCTCCCACTCCGATGAAGAAACTTTGCATTGCAAATCCGGTAGTACGTTGTTCATCAGGCAGATTATCCCCTACGAAAGCACGGAAAGGCTCCATTGAAATATTGATGGAGGCATCCATAATCCAGAGTGTTCCAGCGGCAATCCACAGTGAAGGTGAATTTGGCATAATACACAATGCGATAGAAGAGAGAATCGCACCAATTAAAAAATACGGACGACGGCGACCCAATCGCGTCCACGTTCGGTCGCTCATATATCCAATAATAGGCTGAATAATTAGCCCAGTAACAGGAGCAGCAATCCACAAAATTGGGATATCTTCAACTTTGGCTCCTAATGTTTCAAAAATACGAGATGTATTGGCATTCTGCAAGGCAAAACCAAATTGGATACCCAAAAAACCAAAACTCATATTCCATATTTCCCAAAAACTTAATCTTCGTTTTTCCATAACAGACCTAATTGTATCAAAACCTGATATACTTTACAATCAGATTTTCAAAACACCTAAAAATAAAAAAGGATAAAACTTAAATAAATCAAGATACAACATAAGAGAAACACTGGAGAATTCTCTGCGTTCTACAGATAAACTCCAACCCTTGATTTAATTATTTTTGAGAAGTAAAATTGTTGGTGCAAATGTATGAATATTTTCTTGTAAAACAAAAGAGAGATAAAGTATTTTTAAAATTATTTCTGTATTTTTGCCGAAAGGACTTTTGGTGAACATAAAATTATGAAAATTAACAAACAAGTTAAGTTTTGGTATTATATACGCAATTATGGATTGTGTTTTTTTGGCAATCGTGATGGGGATTATAAAAGACATATTTCAAATTTAAAATCAAAAGTAACTGAAATAGAGCTCAAAAATGTAGAAAGTCGTTTGAATTATTACTGCAAAACCAGTAATGCTTCTGTTTTTTTGTCAGGAAAAAGATCTATTAAAGACCTACGAACGCCTCAAACGCCAAAGGCTTATTATTTTGACACTTATGAGTATGCCCGTTTTTTTGATAAAAACCAACCGATTGACTTTGTCTTTGGTGATGTTACACACATCCCAGATACGCCTTCTATCGTGAAAAGCCGTCCGATTTCTGATGATAATCAAAATAGTGTTTTGCTAAATTTGGACAAAGCTCGACATTTTGTTTGGATAGAAAATGACAAACCTTTCTATGAAAAGAAAAATTTATTGATTGGTAGAGGAGCAATTTATCAACAACATCGATATGATTTTTATCAAAAATATTTCGGTCATCTACTTTGTGATTTGGGAGCTGTAGGCAAGGTTGGAATAACTGAAAGCGAATGGCTTAAACCTAAAATTTCTATTGAAGAACACTTAGATTATAAATTCATTTTAAGTTTGCAAGGCAATGATGTGGCAACAAACTTAAAGTGGATAATGTCTTCAAATTCAGTTGCAGTGATGCCCAGACCTACCATCGAAACTTGGTTTATGGAAGGCACTCTTATCGGAGGAAAACATTATATTGAAATAAAACCTGATTACTCGGATTTAGAAGAACGGCTAAATTTTTATATTTCTCACCCTGAAAAATGTATGGAAATTATAAAAAATGCACACAAACATTGTGAACAATTTTGGAATCAAAATATTGAAGATTTGTGCAGTTTGATGGTTTTGGAAAAATATTTTGATAATTGAAAATGAATCCATTAGTATCTGTTATTATACCTATTTACAATGTAGAGAATTTTGTGGAAGAAACTATCCTTAGTGTTCTTCAACAAAGTTACTCAGCAATAGAATTAATTTTGATAGACGATGGAAGTACGGATGGCTCCGCTGAGGTTTGCCAGAAATACAGCATAGAACACAATGTAGTGTTTATATCACAAACAAATAGAGGAGTTTCTATTACAAGAAACAGAGGAATTCAAGTAGCAAAAGGAGATTACATTTACTTTTTAGATTCTGATGATACTATAGAAAAAGATTTTATTAAAACATCTGTAGAAGTAGCAGAACAAGGGCATTACGACATCATAGTAGTAGGAGAATATTATGGTAGGCGATTTCCAGATGTGGCTTTACTCCCAACTTGTGCACTATTCTTAAGGAAAAGTTTACTAGAAAAATTTGTTGACATTCGTTTTCCAGAAGGAATTCAACCTTGTGAAGACGGCATTTTCTCACATCAACTTTTGGCTTTAACAAATAAAATTGGTTTTAATCCGAAAGGAATATACCATTATCGAATGCACGAAAATCAAAATCATAAAACTATAATTCAACAAACAACTAAAATATTAACAGACATCCCACTATGGCTAAGCATTTTGAATGACTTCTATGTAAAGCAACAGTTATTTGAGCAAAAAAGTTTGCATTTAGCTCTTTTTTTACAATATGAGCCCTTTGACAGGTATCTTAAAATGCCTTTTACAGAAGAACAGAAAAAACAACTTTTTGAGATAATAAATAATTTTTACAATAAAAATGTTGCTCCATACATTACGGAAGAAGAATTTCAAAAATTAAACAAACCATTTCGTCACTTTATAAAGGCTGAAAATCATAAGAAGTTTGATTTATTTTTTGAAAGATATACAAAATTTACCCAGACAAAAGAGTACATTTTTAGGATAGAAACAAAAATAAAATTATTTTTGCTAAAGTTTGTCCCTATAAAAAAAATTCGAAAACAAAAAAGAGAAAAAATACGCTTTGCTATGCGTAATCGCCCTGAATTATGAAAAAAATAGTTTTAATTCAACATACTGCATTTATCAATGGCAGAGGGGGTACAGAAAAAATTTGCTCCTTTCTGGCAAATCATTTCTGTTCTTTGGGCTATGATGTAGAGGTTGCTACCAATGAAAATATACAAGGAAAAGAAGTTTATCCATTAAATAATAAAATTAAACTTGCAAATATATATTCTACTGATATAAAGCAAATTACCCTTAATCCTATATATAGTTATAAAGGAAAAAATCCTTTTTTGTGGTTAAAATATAAATTCCAAAAGAAAAAGGCTAAATTTCTGAATAAAACAATATTAAATAAAGTGGGTGGCGAGGATGAATTGTACAAGTTTAATTTAAGACAGCGATCCAAAGCTTGGAAGAAATATATTGAAATTACCAATCCGGACTTAATCATCACAATGTCAATAGGTTCGTTATTAGAAATCACTTTTGAAAATGAATATGATATTCCTATTATCAATTCCACCAATGGGCGTCCAGACTACGACTATACAGATTTACTTTGGCACAGAAGCAAAATAGATATCTTCCATTTGAAGGAATCGTATAAAAAATTGACAGCTATTCAAATTCTATTTGACAATTATAAAGATTTTTTACCTGAAACATTTCGAGGTAACATTAAGGTTATCGGAAATCCTGCTCCGAAAGTAGAAGATAAAATTACTCTACCAAATAAAGAAAGAAAAATTATAATACATATCGCATCGTTGCAAGTAAGTTGTAAACAACAGGATGTAGCTGTAAGAATTTTTTCAAAAAATGCAAGAAAATATCCAGAATGGGATTTACACTTTTGGGGGGAAGGGAATGATTATCTGTATTTGAAAGAATTGATAGAGAAAGAAGATCTTAGCAATCGAATTTTCTTACACGGATTTACAGACTCACCTCTACAGAAGTTACAAGAGGCGGATATTTTTATCTTTCCCAGTAAGTACGAAGGTTTTCCTCTCGCTCTTATGGAGGCTATGTCAACTGGACTACCCGTCATTGGTTTTACAGACTGTTCGGGAGTAAATCAACTAGTACAACATCAAGAAAATGGTTATTTAGCTAATAATGAGTCAGAAATGGAAGAATATTTGATACAACTTATGGAGGATAGTAATCTTCGCGAATTGATGGGTGCCAAAGGGAAAGAATTTGTAAAAGACTTTTATCCAGAAAAAATAGCCGAACAATGGGAGGAATTAGTTTCTGAAGTAATTAACGGAAGTAAAAAATGAAACAAAAAATACTTTATTTTGTACCTGATTGCCCTGTAGCTGGTGCTGCTGGAAACATCACTCGGTTTAAACAAATGCTCGGTTACTTGAACCAAGCATCTGAGTCGTGCGAGGTAGATTTTGTTTCTATTAGTGATTGGGGCGAATGGAATTCTGATACCATAAAAAAATTCAATACTGTTTATCCAAATATCAATCTTATCCTTTTACCTAGAAAAATAGATAAAAAGAAGGTTCTAAAATCTATTTTTCTGTATAAAATTCCCAATGCTATTCCAAAGTTATTGCGAGGAACAAGTATAGATATTTCAAATCCTTTCCTTCATAGGAAGTTTACCAAAATTATTAACTCAAAACATTACGACAAAATCATTATAAGCTACGCTACTTGGGGAAGTTTGATAAAAGATATTAAATACAAATCTTATTTAATAGTAGACACACACGATTTTATAACAGCTCAGAATCGGAATAAGAAGTCAAAAATAGGCAAATATTTTCAGACAGAAATAGACATAATAAATCGTTTTGACGAAATTTGGACATTTTCTTCTGAGGAAAAGTATATTTTTGAGCAATTTTCAGATAAAAAAGTAGTGCATCAGCCTATTGCTTTTGAACACCAACCTTTGGTAAAAAAATCTGTCTACAAATACGACATAATTTATGTGGCAAGTAGAAATCCGCATAACATCAAAGGGATTAATTGGTTCCTGAACGAAGTTTTGCCTTTGATTGATTCAAAACATAAAGTACACATCATCGGTAGAATAGGACAAGAAATTAAACAACCTTATCACAATGTAACAATACACGGTTTGGTAGATGATATTACAGATTTTTATCAGAACTGCCGAATTACTATTTGTCCAATGCTAAGTGGTACTGGAGTCAAAATCAAAGTTTTAGAATCACTATCATACAATATCCCTGTGGTAACTAATCGCAGAGGTGTTGATGGTTTGTCTAATAAATCCGACAATGGGTGTGTTGTGGCTGATTGTCCGCAAAAGTTTGCAGAAGCTATTAATCAATTAATATCTGATAATGATTATTACAGACATCAACAGCAATTAGCCTTTGACTTTTTCAGCCAAAATCATAATTTAGCCACCGAAAAAAATTTTTTTAATCGATTTTTAAGTTCATAATGATTCTCATAGATTTAGAAAGACTTCGTTATCCAAATTCAGGACTCGCCAATGTATTTAGAAATATAGCTAAAGGCATTGAAACTCAAAACAAACCTTTTGAGGTGTATTACTTTGGCCCTGAAGATGAGTTAGCAAAATACATCAACAGAAATAATATCGTGCCCTACAGAAAATGGCACAAATATTTCGAGAACTTCAGTCAGAATTTTCAATTGATTCACATCAGTAATCAAGGAACGCCTCACTTTAGGAAAAATTACACAAATACCATTAAAATTCTAACACTTCACGATTTAAATTTCTTATATGAAAACCTTACAGAAGCTAAAAAAAAGAGAATATACAATAGAATAAATAAAAGTTTTGAAACCGTAGATTACTTGGTATGTATATCAAATTTTGTAAAAGACGATTTCTTAAAAAACAAACATCTTTTCAACTTTAAAAAACTCAAAGGAGTTTCTGTTATCTATAATGGAATAGAACTTCCAGAGAGTCGAACCTACGAGTTAGGAAAATACAACTTTTTGAAGAATAAAAAATATATTTTGAACATAGGGGTTTTATTTGAGAAGAAAAATCAAAAATCTCTCATTGAAATGCTTCCATACATAGAAGAGGATTTTGTATCAATTTCTTCCGAGGAAAAAGAACCTTACACAAGCGAACTGAAGGAAAGAATTAAGCAGCTGGGAATGGAAAACCGTGTCCATTTTCTAAAGAATGTGTCCGAAGAAGAGAAATATGCAATTATACAGAATTGTAAGGCCCTCTGTCATCCGTCCATCGCTGAAGGATTTGGTATTCCGCCCATTGAGGCAATGGCCTTCGGGAAGCCAGTCTTTTTAAGCAACAAGACGAGTTTACCTGAAATAGGTGGTAGTTTAGCTTTTTATTTTGACAATTTCAATCCAAAAGAAATGGTTGAAACTTATAAAAAGGGAATATACACATTCAACCAAAACGCGAATGATTTTAGTGAAAAAATTAAACTTTGGGCAAAACAGTTTGATTATCAAATAATGGCAAAAAAATATTTGGATTTATACAAAAAAGTACTTGAAGATAACTAATCTAAAACTTCAACCAAAGTAGACATATTTGCGGTAAAAAACCTATAATCCAACTCACAAAACAAACCAAAAGCGTCTTTCCAAACAGATAGATTTGTGAAGAAGCTACCAACCCACTGATAAAAACCAAAGTTGATATTACATACAATAAATCAATATTATAAAATATACTTAAAAATACTGCAAAACCTGTAATTCCTCCCATCAACATTATCGACAGGCTTCCTAACAGCTTGAAAAATTGCATAAATATAATTATAAAGCAACCTAATGCCAGATTTATTATATACAGATACAATATGGGATATTTATCTATCGTTATGATTTTCAGAGCAATAATCACCAAAAGAGAAATATAACCATAAAGAACCCATTTCCGCTTCTCAGCCGAAACTGCAAACGGAGAATCTATCCAATTTATCGTGTACAAAATAAGATATAACAAAGTAGGAGCAGCCACTGAAGCAATAACTAATAGTGTCCAAGCGTTTTTCATTTCTTCAATAGGCAAAAACATAGGGACCGCTAACAAAAAAAGTATTGTTCCATATATGGGAAACCATATTGGGTGAAACAAAAATGATATGACGTAACTTAAATATTTCACTAAAACATTTTATCAATAAAAATCGACAAGTCCTTCTTTTAAAATTTGTAAGAAATTTCGTTTTCTATAGCCCAAATAATTGTATTTCCGAGAAACACATTCTTCAAGAGCCTTAAAATTACGATATTCAAAATCGGAAAGGGTTGCAATTCGTTTATTTTTACTATACAAGTAGATGTAGTGATAGACAAATCCTGTCTCAATATGAGTATCTACATAGAATCCATCAATTTCTTTATCTTGATATGTTCGCCTGATAAGCCCTCCTAAAACATCAAAAGTAAAGTAAGTTTTCTCAAAACGAAAGCGAATAAAAATACGAGAAAACACCCATATTACTGTATAAATGAGAGCAATAAAAAACAAATAATCTGTCCAATGAAACTCCCCTTGTGCATTTTCACAAATCAAGTAAACGAAAAGTGAAGGAACGTAGATAAATAATAAATACAAACTTTTTTTGAAAGAATGTTTACTACTAATAGGCTGAAATTCCTTTCGGGGTTTCTTATCCTTCTTGTTTTTATATATTTTCCGAGCCATCAGGTAATTACCTTATTTCTGAATCATCCGTTGAAGTTCATTAAGTTTCATCAGTGCCTCAACGGGAGTTAATGTATTGATATCCAACTGCAAAATCTCTGACTTTATTTCTTCCAGAAGTGGGTCGTCCATATTGAAAAAGCTAAGTTGCATTTCTTTTTGAGCTGATTTTAACTTTTGTGAAGTATCTTCCGAAGCGTGTGAACTTTCCAGTTTTTTGAGCATTTTATTGGCCTTCTGAATAACAAATTGAGGCATTCCTGCCATTTTTGCTACGTGAATACCAAAGCTATGAGCAGACCCACCAGAAACTAACTTTCGGATAAACAATACATTATCCTTAGTTTCTTTGACTGAAACGTTGAAGTTTTTAATCCGCTCGAAACCATCAGTCATTTCATTAAGTTCGTGATAATGTGTTGCAAATAAGGTTTTTGCCTTCGATGGATGTTCGTGCAAATATTCAGCTATTGCCCAAGCGATAGAAATCCCGTCGTAAGTACTTGTTCCTCTGCCTATCTCATCAAGTAAAACTAAACTTCGTTCTGATATATTATTCAAAATCAGGGCTGCTTCGTTCATTTCAACCATAAAAGTTGATTCTCCCATTGAAATATTATCACTAGCCCCAACACGCGTAAAAATCTTATTCACAATACCTATTCGTGCTGAATCAGCCGGAACAAAACTTCCAATCTGTGCCAACAAAACAATGAGTGCAGTCTGACGCAAAATCGCAGATTTACCTGACATATTGGGTCCTGTAATCATTATAATTTGCTGTGAATCACGGTCAAGATATACATCATTGGCGATATAAGGAACGCCCACAGGCAATTGTTTTTCAATGACTGGATGCCTTCCATCTTTGATATCTAAAATGAATGACTCGTCCATTTCAGGGCGATTGTAATTATTTTCAAGAGCAAGTGAGGCAAATCCGCAGAGGCAATCCAACTGACCAATAAGCGTTGCATTTTGCTGTACCTGAGCAATATAATTTCCTATCGAAATAATCAATTCGGCAAAAATAGCTTGTTCAAGTTGTGCTATTTTCTCTTCTGCTCCTAAAATTTTAGCTTCGTAAGTTTTTAATTCCTCCGTGATGTATCTTTCGGCATTAACGAGGGTTTGTTTACGAATCCAATCTTGCGGAACCTTGTCTTTGTGCGTGTTACGAACCTCAATATAATATCCGTGAACATTGTTATAATCGATTTTTAAAGAAGAAATTCCAGTTTTTTCGGTCTCTCTTTTGAGCATCTCGTCCAAATAGGCTTTCCCTGAAACAGAAAGTTTGCGAAGTTCGTCCAATTCCGCAGAAACTCCTTCTTTTATGGCATTCCCTTTCAGAATATTGACCGGAGCTTCCTCATTAAGCGTTACGGCAATCTGATCACAAAGCTCTTCACACGAATGCAATTTATCGGCTAAAACATTCAAATCGTGATTTTTAGCTTGATTGCATATTTCTTTTATCGGAGGAATCATTTCCAGTGAATTTTTCAGCTGAACGACCTCACGAGGCGTAATCTTCCCTGTCGCAACTTTTGAAATAAGTCGCTCAATATCACTTATTTTTGAAATATGTTCTTTAATCTTTTGCAACGCATCAATATGCCCCATAAAGTGCGAAACCACCTCGTGACGTTGCTTTATTTTGGCGATATCCTTCAACGGAAGTGCTAACCAGCGTTTTAAGGTTCGGCTACCCATTGCAGAAATCGTTTTGTCAATGACGTCCAAAAGGGTTACCGATTGGCTGGAAGTTCCTGTATAAAGCTCCAAATTGCGAATAGTGAACTTATCCAACCATACGTAAGCATCTTCCACAATCCACTGAATGGAAGTAATATGTTGTAATTTATTATGTTGTGTTTCAGATAGATAATAAAGAATAGAACCCGCAGCTAATAAAGATTCTGTAAGTTCCTCTACGCCAAATCCTTTTAAAGAATTGGTTTGAAAATGTTGCGTTAGAATTTGACGAGCGTAATCCTCCTTGTACACCCAATCTTCTAAAAAGAAAAGATGAAAATCATCACCAAAACTTTCTGTAAACTCTTTTTTTTGCTTTTTCGCCACCAGAATTTCGCTCGGCTTGAAGTTTTGTAATAGCTTATCAATGTTAGCTTTATCTCCTTGTGCTACCAAAAATTCGCCTGTGGAAATATCCAGAAAACTGACTCCGTTTATATTTTTTGCAAACCATACGGAAGCCAAAAAGTTGTTCGATTTTGAATGAAGAATATCATCGTTTAAAGCTACACCAGGGGTAACCAGCTCAGTAACACCGCGTTTCACGATGCCTTTAACAGTCTTAGGGTCTTCAAGTTGGTCACAAATTGCAACCCTATAACCCGCCTTGACTAATTTTGGCAAATAGTTGTTTATTGAATGATGCGGAAAACCAGCAAGTTCCGTGCGTTCGCTACCATTATTTCGGTTGGTAAGCACAATATCAAGCACTTGGGCAGCCTTTACAGCGTCCTCACCAAACGTTTCATAAAAATCCCCCACCCTGAAAAGCAACAACGCATCAGGATATTTTGCTTTAATCTGATTGTATTGCTTCATTAAGGGAGTTTCTTTCTTAGTCTGCTTTGCCACTGTGTTTTTGTTTTTTATTGATTTTGTTTAATCCTGATGAGTTTAATATTTTTCGAATCTTATGTTTACTTTTTCTTGTTATATAACTTCTGTTAAAATAAAACAATGTTATCACCAATCCTATGAAAATCAGAAATATTGAAGCAAACAGGTGAATAGGCGAAAAAATTGTATTTAGAAACATAACAATAAGAAAAATCACTAAATTGATTGTAGCCAACAAAAGACTTGCTCTCCCGTGTGAAAGTGCCATATAATCAATCATCACGTGATGAATATGATTTCGGTCAGCTTTGAAGGGTTTTCCGTCTCGAATGGTTCTTGCAATGAAAACACGTGTGGTATCAAAGAAAGGAATAAAAACGATAGCCAATAAAACCCATATTTTATTAAGCGGATTGATGTATGCTTTTTCCAAATCTGTGGAAGACAACGAGAGAAACTTTAATGCCAAAATACCAATAATGAAACCCACAACCATTGAACCAGTATCTCCCATAAAGATTTTCTTCTTGGAAGATAAATTATATCTTAAAAAAGCCAATAAAAAACCAATACACAAAACTGAAAATAAGAAATAATATATATCTTCAGATTGATAAAAAACATAACCAAAACACGCAAAGATAACAATACCTACCATTGCCGCCGAACCATTGATTCCATCAATCAAATTAAAAGAATTAACAATAGTCATTACAACGAAGCAACTGAAAAGTATTGAAAACCAGAAGGGAATTTCGTCAAACCACAGAAAACCAGACAAAGAATATATTCTCATTTCTGTTCCGAACAAAAGTAGTATGAAAGTAGCTGCAATTTGGGCGACGACTTTAGTACTTGGATTTACACCCGTTAAATCGTCTTTAAGCCCTAAGAAAAACATAATACTAACACCCGAAACTACATTAATTCCCGTATAATTAACATCATACCTACCAATGAAAAAGAGGGTAAAAATCAAGCTGATATAGAAAGCTATACCCCCCATTGTTGGTGTTTTTTGTGAATGAGAACTTCTTTCGTTGGGATTATCCATCAAATTTCTTTGCCTCACAACATATATGATACTGGGCATTGCCAAATAACAGACCGCAAATGACAACACAAAAATCCAAATTGCGGTTATTTCTGGACTTTGTAAAAAAGTAAATTCTTTCATATTAGTATCTGCACCGAGCAAAGGTAAGGAAATAAAAGAAACACCACAATTTTAATTCCGTTTAATTGTACAATCTTAAAAAATAGTTAAATTTTATTTCTCTATATAAGTCACTTGCAATGAGATTCTCTTGCCCTTTTTCGGAGGCAATTTTATCACCTGCCTTTCCGTGTAAATATACACCTAAAATACTTGATTCCAAAGAACTATATCCCTGAGATAGTAATCCTATCAAAATTCCTGTAAGCACATCGCCACTGCCTGCTGTCGCCATTCCAGCATTACCTGTAGAATTCACCCAAAAATGAGATCCATCGGTAATCATTGTATAAGCTCCTTTTATAATTACAATTACTTGATGTTTTTTCGCAAATTTTTTTGCTTTCTTTATCTTATCAAAATCATCTTTCCAAGAACCAATAAGTCGTTCCAACTCAACAGGATGTGGTGTCAGAATAGCATTTTTAGGAATTTTAGAAAATTCTTTTGGATTTTCGGAAAGAATATTCAGTGCATCGGCATCAATTACAAATGGTGTATTAGGATATTGTTCAAATAGGTCAAACAAGGTTTCTGCCGTTTGCGGTTGAGTTCCCATACCCACTCCTACCCCTATTGCAGAGGGTTCAAAAAATATTTTTGTAGGAGAAAGATATTTTTTCCCCTCTGAGGTAATTACCATTGCTTCGGGCACAGCGGTTTGCAAGATTTCATATCCAGATTGGGGCGAGAGCATCGTCAGCAAACCTGCTCCTGACCTTAACACTGCATTTCCACTCAAAACCATTGCCCCCATTTTACCATAGCTTCCCCCAACGAGCAGAGCGTGTCCAAACGAACCTTTGTGTGAAAATTTATCTCTCGGCTTATATATTTTGGCAACATCCTCATCAGTAACAAAATGAAAATCAGAATCTATTTCATCTATAACAGACGTATCCAGACCAATGTCCAATATTTGCCAATTAGGAATATATTTTCCTGTTTCGGGCAGTAAGAAAATCAATTTTGGAACTTGAAATGTAAGCACTACATTAGGTTGGACAAAAACTTCATCCATCATCGGTATTCTATCCAAATAGAGACCTGAAGGAATATCAATGCTTACAACATAAGCTCCTGATTCATTGATTTTCTCAAAAATACATTGCATCCAATCGGAAACATATCGATTAAAACCTGCTCCAAAAATAGCATCTACAACAATCACATCTGATGGAATTTCAGGAATTTCCGAACAAGAATACAAATCATTTATTTTTACTTTTTTATTTCGGACAAGTGTACCTAAATTTTTCAAAAATTCCTCTGTTGGATTTTCATTAAAATTTACTATAAAAACCTCTACATTTCTCTTGGCTTTGGAAAGCATTTGAGCAACAGCCAACCCATCACTGCCATTGTTGCCCACACCAACATAAATTACTACCTTTTTATTTAAATCCGTGTTCTCTTGTAACCACAAAAAAACCTGCTTAGAAGCCCTTTCCATAAGCTTCTTGCAAGTTATATTCTGTTTTTTAATAGTTTGATTATATGCCTGCTGTATTTGTTCTGTAAATAAAATTTTCATAAATATGCAGATGAAACAAAGATTTAAAAATCCGAAATTACTAATTAATAATTCTTCAAAGATATGCCTTTTTACTAAGAAAACAAATAATTAATCTTAAAAAAGGAAAAACTCCAAACTTCTGTATGAAATTTGGAGTTTCACTTTGTTGTCTTAATATTTTATTTCACTTTCTTTTGCTCCTCCTGAAACTCTTTGAATTGTAATAAAAGATTGTTATTTGCACGTACTAAAGCATTCGTTTCGAGTAACAAGTTGAAATACAATTTGGTATTTTTCGGACTTGTTTCAGAGGTTCGGATTCTATCAATCTGCTTTTGTACCATTCTCGAAACATCTTTTTTCAAAATCATACCTTCTTGCAAGATTTGATTTAGATTCGAGTAATTTTCTCCTGTGAACAATTTCGCTTCGTTTTGAAGTAATTTTTCAAGACTTTCTGAAATCCATTTCAAATCTCTTAACTGATTAAATTTCAGATTCTTATGATTATTATTAACGTGTTCGTAACTATGCGTAGTTATGGCGTGTAGCGATTGTGCCATATCCTGTAAGTTATCCAAAATCATTATGTAAAACTTACTCGAAGCTACAGAACTCTCATTCAAAGATTTAATGAAGTAAAAGACGTTTCCTTTCAAACCATCGAGTTCTTTTTCTAACTTTTTAGTTGTTTTTTTGTCCTTAGTCAAATTGCCCAAATCCTGAGTTCCTAAGTTTTTAACAACCTCACCATAAACAGTTTCAATCTTCGAAATTGTAGTTGCTATATAATTTGAACTTTCTTTGATAACTCCACTAATAGTAGCTAAATCAGCCTGTTCAAACATATTTCTTTTATTCTCTTCTTTTTCTTTTTGTTTTTTCTTGTAACTCATAGCACTGCGGAATAACAAAAATCCAACGAACGAAATCAGAGAAATTAATCCGATAATCTCACCATAATACAAAACGGCAGCAACAATAAACGCTCCGAAAAAGGCAACAATTGCAGTCATAAACCAGCCTCCAACAACTCTGATTACTCCCGCCACACGATAAACGGCACTATCTCTTCCCCAAGCTCTGTCAGCCAAAGAAGACCCCATCGCCACCATAAAAGTAACATAAGTTGTTGATAATGGAAGTTTTAAAGAAGTTCCCATCGCTATCAAGCTACTCGAAACAACCAGATTCATTGCCGCACGAACCAAATCAAATGCGGGTAAATCTTCTTTACGAGTTTTTGAATCTTCCTCTGGCTTCTCAAAACGTTTGTCTATTTTCTTGCTCAACGATTTTGGAATAATAGCATTAACCACGTAGGAAATGAACACCGTAATCCTGACAATAAGGCGAGACAGCATATTCGAAGCAAATTTTTCTTCTCCATCTCCATCACCCTGATGTGAAAGACTTACCTCTGTTTCCATCACATTACGTGCTTTTTTAGAGAACCAAAGCGTCAGAACCATTATAGACCCCGCCAAAAGCAACAAAGATGTTGGTGCCGTCATTCCTTCACTCAAACCAGACATCAAGAAGCTATTATGCTCTTCTCCTGAATGTTGCCATAACTCAAACGATTGCCAAGCAGCCACAGGAACCCCAATGAAGTTAACCAAATCATTTCCAGCAAAAGCCATCGCCAGAGCAAACGTACCACTCAAGATAACTATTCGGAAT
The DNA here is from genome assembly GCF_002302475.1 of Capnocytophaga cynodegmi. Classification (NCBI taxonomy): domain Bacteria; kingdom Pseudomonadati; phylum Bacteroidota; class Flavobacteriia; order Flavobacteriales; family Flavobacteriaceae; genus Capnocytophaga; species Capnocytophaga cynodegmi. The sequence continues at coordinate 1,419,230 of NZ_CP022378.1, read as the reverse complement.
ATATTAATTCTCAACTGAATTAAAATATGAGAAAGCACTGAATAAAAAACAACACAGCCAAGCAAAATATAGATGATGTTTGTATCCATCCAGTTAATCGCCTCTTTTGAAATAAAAGCGACTCCTTTCAATCCTTTAAAAATAATAAAGTAAGTAAGTGCTGTTAGAGCAATACCGCCGAAAACACCTCCTACATATCTGATATTTTTTTCATAACGGAAAGAAAAAACCAATCGAGCTAAATACTGAACAATTGTCCCCACTGTAAAGGCAATTACAATTGATGTAAAAATCCCCGTTACTATTTTGGTTGCTTCTTTTGTGTTAATATATTGCCCAAGTGTTGTAAGTGATTCTCCGTTCGTACTGATTTTAATAATTGCCAAACAAACCGCAGCTCCAAGTAATTCAAATACAATAGAAACGGTAGTTGATGTCGGTAATCCTAACGTATTGAAAAGATCGAGAAGTAATATGTCGGCGAGCATAACTGCCATAAAAATGACCATCACTTCATCAAAATAAAATTCTGTTGGATTAAAAATTCCTTTTCGGGCAATTTCCATCATTCCACTTGAAAAAATAGCTCCAAAAGCCACACCAATACTGGCTATAATCATAATAGTTCGTAAGGTTGCTACTTTTGAACCCACTGCCGAGTTTAAAAAATTTACTGCATCGTTACTCACCCCCACTGTCAAATCAACAACAGCAAGGACAAAGAAAACGAAGAGCATAAAGATGTACACTTGTTCCATACTTATTCTTTTTTGAGGCAAATATCCGCTAATCGAACATAATATATGTTATCAAATCGTTAACAATAGCCGTTTTTTACTACTTTTATTATACCAAAAAATGATTTTGAGAGCCATAAAATATCATTCTTTCATAAAAACACAAAATCATATTTTCTAGTCCTTACACTTTTCCTGCCCTGTAAGGTTGTATATTTTTTGAACTTCACTCAAAACTTCTTCAAAGTTGATATTCAAATCAATCAAACGTCCTGTCTTCAAATCAAAAACCCAACCATGAACAGTCGGAAATTTATGTTCAAGATAACTTTCTTGTACACAAGCCATTTTGATAACATTTAAACATTGCTCTAAAACGTTTAACTCTACCAAACGCTGGTAGCGGAGTTCTTCATCGCTAATATTATCCAATTCCGTTTGATGCAAACGATACACATCACGAATGGTTCTAAGCCAAGGATTTAACAATCCAAAATCTTTTGACTGCATCGCTGCTTTTACTCCACCGCAACCATAATGCCCACAAACGATAATGTGTTTCACTTTCAAATGTTCCACCGCATACTGAATTACAGCTGTTGAACTCATATCAAGAGTATTAACCACATTGGCAATATTTCGATGTACAAACACCTCACCAGGTCCCAAACCCATTAATTCTTCAGCAGTTACACGACTATCCGAACATCCAATGTATAAAAAATCTGGATTTTGATTTTTAGCCAATTCCTTGAAAAAATTCATATTTTCTCCTTTCTTCCTCTCCACCCATTTTTTATTATTCTCAAAGATACTCTTATATGTAGGCATAAATTACTTTTTAAAAAATCTTTAGCGACAAAGGTAAAAAAACAAATGATAAACGAATATTATTTTCAGAAAAATCAAATTTCTCAAGTAAGTTAAATATATCACAAAAACAAGGAAACCAATTTGGTTTTTTGAGTTTCCTTTCTATTTTTGCATCGAAAAACAAAACTATGGCAAAAGAACAACTCATTACAATAGCACGTGACCTTCTGATTGACTTAGGCATAAAATCCGTTACGATGGACGATATCGCCCGAAAAGCGGGAGTTTCCAAAAAAACGCTTTACAATCACTTTAAGGACAAAACCGACCTTATCCAAACAGTAGTTCTGTACGTTAGCAAGGAACTCAACGAGCAAACCAAAGCAATTATGACCAACAGGCAAAACCCAATTGAGCAACTTTACGAAGTGGAGCGTTTCTTTTCGTGTCAGCCTGTGATTACAAATAATTCGCCTCAAAAACAGCTACAAAAATATTACCCAAAAATATACAAAGATCTAGAAAACAAGCAATTGCAAGAAGTTGGCGGATTAATTCTGGAAAACTTAAAAAGAGGCATCGAATTGGGAATGTACCGAAAGGATATCAACTTGGATTTTACGATGCGATTGTACCTGCACATTATGATTGAATCGGGCAATGATTTACTCTTTTTCAAAGATTATGATAAAAACATCATCTCGACAAGTTATCTGGAATATCACATTCGAGCCATCGCCACCCCGAAAGGAGTTACCACCTTGGAAGAAATTTTAAGAAGAGACAAAAAGAATTAAAAACTAAAAATCATACAATTAAAAAATTCATAATAAATACAATGAATCATAAATTTATTTTTATTTTACTGATTTTCTGTGGATTGTCAGGATTTTCACAAGAAACTCAAATATATCGATTTTCATTGGAAGAAGCCGTTACTTTTGCCATTGAAAACAATTTAAAATCCAAAAATGCAGCAGCAGACATTGAAGCTGCTCGAAAAAAGAAATGGGAAGCCACCGCTACCGGATTGCCTCAAATCAACGCAAAAGTAGATTATCAACACTTTTTAAAACAACAAGTTACGCTTATTCCTGCGGAATTTTTCGGAGGACAGAAAGGCGAATTTGCCGAAGCCACTTTCGGAACGAAGCAAAACGTAAATGCTTCTGCCACGCTTTCGCAATTGATTTTCGATGGCTCTTATTTGGTTGGTTTACAAAGTGCTAAGGTATATTTACAAATTTCAGAACTTTCCAAACAGAAAAGCGACATCGAACTACGAAAAACCGTTGTTGATGCTTATGCTAATGTGCTGCTTTCGGAAGAAAGTATCCGAATTTTAGAAGAAAATAAGCGTGTTTTGGAGAAAAATTTGAACGAAACCAAAGCCATTTTTGAAAACGGATTGGGCGAAGAAGAGAATGCGGAACAGCTACAAATTACATTGGCGAACATCAACAATAACTTAAACAATACCAAGCGTTTGTACGAACTTTCCAAAAAAATGCTCAACATCACTTTGGGTTTAAATTTGGACGACCAAGTGCAACTAAAAGACAATTTGGAGCAACTCACAACACAAACCATAGCCGAAAGCATTGAAAATGAAACAAATTTCAATTTGGAATCGAATATTGATTTTAAAATTGCTTCCAATAGTGTACGTTCGCAGGAATTGTTAGTAAAGTTCGAAAAAAGTCAATCTTTGCCTCGTTTGAGTGCGTTCCTCAACGGAGCATACAACGCTTTTGATAACAAATTTTCATTTTTCGATACAAGCAAAAGATGGTTTGGGAGTGCTCTTTTTGGTGTAAGTTTAGAAATCCCGATTTTCAGCTCATTTATGCGTTCAAGTAAGGTGCAACGCTCTCAAATTGAATTAGAAAAATCTAAAAACGATTTAAATTTAACCAAACAACAACTGCAAATGCAACACGATAAAGCGTTGAGCGACTTGCAGTTCGCCATAGAAGAACATCACACCTTGCGTGAAAATTTGGATTTAGCAAAACGAATCGAAAACAAAAATCAAATCAAATACACCGAAGGTTTGGCAACGAGTTTCGACCTGCGTCAAGCTCAATTGCAACTCTATGCTACTCAACAAGAATTCCTGCAATCAATGGTTAATCTGTTAAATAAAAAGGAAGTTTTAAAATCGTTGCAGGTTAATTAAAAATAAAATGAGAGAAATCATCTATAAAAAAGATTACGTTCCTGAAACAATGCAAATTATTGAAGTTTACCAAAGTTCAGGTATCAAACGTCCCATTGACAACGTAGCACGTATTGAAAAAATGTATGCCAATTCAAACATAATCATAACAGCTTGGGAAAACAAAAAATTAGTAGGTGTAGCACGTGCATTAACTGACTTTAGCTATTGTTGTTATCTGTCAGACCTTGCTGTTCGCCAAGAATATCAGTCAGAAGGCATTGGCAAACAACTTGTTGAAGAAGTTAAAAAAGCGATTGGCACAACAGAAGAGATTTCTCTTTTGTTATTATCAGCTCCCAACGCAATGGAATATTATCCAAAAGTAGGATTTGAAGCTATAGAAAACGGATTTATTATTAAACGAAAAAAATAGATAATGACCCTAAAAGAAATATTAAACTACCGTCGTGCCGTGCGTTTGTATGACGAAACCCAACCTATCGAAACGGAAAAAGTCCGCGAATGTTTGGAATTGGCACAGCTCGCCCCCACAAGCTCCAATATGCAACTGTGGGAGGCGTATCACGTTATCGACAAATCCGTTTTGGCGAAACTAACCGAAGCTTGTTTGTCGCAAAGTGCTGCAAAAACGGCTCAGCAAATGGTGGTTTTCGTCACTCGGCAAGATTTATATAAAGAAAGAGCCAAAGCCATTTTGGAGTTTGAAAAAGGCAACGTGCAACGCAACAGCCCTTTGGAAAGACAAGCCAAGAGGATAAAAGACCGAGAAACCTATTATGGCAAATTAATGCCTTTTTTATATCGCAGATGTTTCGGATTATTAGGTTGGGTTCGCAAAATAATGGTGCTGAGCATCGGACTATTTCGCCCGATAGTAAGGCAAGTGTCCGAAGCTGAAGTACGAACCGTAGTGCATAAAAGTTGTGCATTGGCAGTACAAACTTTTATGATAGCAATGGCAGAAAAACAATACGATACCTGTCCGTTAGAAGGATTTGATAGCAAATTGGTTAAAAAAGCGTTGAAACTTCCTTCCGATACAGAAATCAATATGATTATCACTTGTGGCATCCGAAAAGAGGGCGGCATTTGGGGCGAAAGATTCCGCGTTCCGTTTGAAGAGATATACCATCAGGTGTAAAAATGTAGGGAATGGATGTATCCATTCCGCTATAAGAAAAGAACACAAGACATTCACAATATAAAAGTTCAATATTTAAAAAAGTTAGAAAATATGAAAAATATATTTTTATGTTCATCTTTTAAGGATGTAGCTTCTGTTTTTGAGGATTTTATAGGTTTAGGAAATGAAGGCAAAAAAATAACATTTATCCCCACAGCAAGTTTGGTGGAGAAAGTAACTTTTTATGTTGAAGCTGGTCAAAAAGCATTAGAAAAAATGGGATTCGTTATTGATAAATTAGAAATCTCTACCGCAACAACTGACGAAATAAAACAAAAACTCCAAACAAATGATTTGATATATGTCACTGGTGGAAATACATTTTTTCTGCTTCAAGAATTGAAAAAATCAGGAGCAGACAAAATCATCGTGGAAGAAATTTTAAAAGGAAAGACCTACATTGGCGAGTCAGCAGGTTCTATGATTCTTTCTCATAATATTGAATATGTTGCAAAGATGGATAGCATTAAAGAAGCACCTGATTTATCATCATTTTCAGCACTTGATGTGATTGATTTCTATCCTGTACCACATTACACAAACTTTCCGTTTGTAAAAGCTGTTGAAAAAATTATAACAACATACAGCAACACACTTGATTTATACCTGATTACCAATTCACAAGCAATTTGCATTTGTGGAGAAGAGATTGAAGTTAAGACAAAATAAATATTTTATAAACACAATTTCAGAGATTGATTTAGCATATTAAGGAACTATTCTTAGTAACAATAATTTACTGATTTCTCAAAAAATAGAAACGAAAAATGGAAAATAGCATAAAAATATTTGAACAGAAAAAAGTGCGTTCGCAGTGGGACGAGCAACAAGAAAAATGGTGGTTTTCCATCGTTGATGTGATTGAGGTTTTAACAGAAAGTATTGATGCGTCAGCTTATTGGAGAAAACTTAAACAACGATTAAAAGAAGAAGGAAATGAAACCGTGACGAATTGTCACACATTGAAAATGGAAGCACGGGATGGCAAAATGCGTGTAACCGATGTTGCTGATACTGAACAATTGCTAAGACTTATCCAATCCGTACCCTCACCCAAAGCCGAACCTTTTAAACTTTGGTTGGCTCAGGTAGGTAGCGAACGTTTGGACGAAATGCAAGACCCCGAAATTTCCATAGACCGAGCTTTACAGCAATATCTTCAACTTGGGTATTCCGAAAATTGGATTAACCAACGGTGCGACCCGCACAGGGAATTTGAATTGAATAGTTCTTTAAAAATGTTTTCAACCTATTCAAGTTTTATAAATACAAATATGAAGTTTTATATAAATATAATTATATTTTCAAGTGTGTATACTGTGGCATTGGAGACGAAGCGTTAAAAAAATCAATGAAAGAAACGCAGAAAATCTCCACTGTTTGAGCGTTAGCGAGTTTGGAGATTTTCAGTGAAATGAATTGATTTTTAGCTGAGTATTCAAAGCCTTGAATTTTTGGTACTTTTGGGTCAAGCCAAAAGTACAAAGAAGTAAAAAACAAAAATAATTCAAACAACAAATAAAATCAGATATAATGAAATACATTAACATTCAGCTTATTGTTTCCGCTTTGGTGTTGTTGGCATCGTGCGGAGAAACCAAAAATCCGTCGGTGGAAGAGGTCATCGCGAAGGGTTCAAAAACGGAAATCCGTCAGAAAAGAGATGAAATTTCTGCAAAAATAAAAGAGCTTGAAACGCAAATCGCTTCCCTTGATGCTTCTCTTAGCAAATTCCCCGAAGAGGGGTCGGCTCAGGTGTTGGTATCGCTTTTGGAGGTGAAAGATACACTTTTCAACCACTTTTTGGAGTTGCAAGGAACAATAAAAACCACTCAAAATATCACCCTAAATGCGGAATTCGGAGGCGTTTTGGAAAGAATACACGTGCAAAAAGGACAAAACGTGCAAAAGGGACAACTTTTGGCATCAATTCAAGATGGGGGAATTTCCCAACAACTGGCTCAACTAAAAATCCAAGCCGAACTAGCAAAAACTACTTTTGAGCGTCAATCGCGATTATGGGAGAATAAAATCGGGTCGGAAATTCAATATTTACAAGCCAAATCGGCTTACGAAACGCAACAAAGTGCCGTGGAACAAATGCAAAAACAAGTTGCCAAAGCCAACATTTATGCTCCGTTTTCGGGAGTAATCGACGATGTCATAACCGACGTGGGAACGGTGGTTGCCCCTGGAATGCCTGTGCTTCGACTCGTAAACTTATCGGATATGTATTTGGAATCGGAAGTGCCTGAGCAGTACATCGCTAACGTGAAAAAAGGTTCGCAAGCCAAAGTGGATATTTCCGTTTTGGGCGAACAACTCGACACCAAAATAAGCCAAGTTTCCAATTTTATCAATCCTGCAAATCGTTCATTTAAGGTTGAAATCCGTTTGCCTAACAAAAATAACGCTATCAAACCTAATATGACGGCTCGTTTGCAAGTAAATGATTATCAGAACAAAGAAGCTATCTTACTGCCAACGGATATCATTTCGGAAAATGCACAAGGCGAACAATATGTTTTTCTTGCCAAAAAAGGAGACAATGAAAATCAGTACGTTGCTGAGCGTGTTGTGATTTCTACCGGAAAAACACAAAATGGATTTACCGAAATTCTGTCAGGAATTCAAAAAGGAGATAAAGTTATTCGCGAAGGAGCGAGAAGTGTGCAAGAAGGACAACGTGTTTCGACTTTGTAAGGTTCAGATTTTTGATTCGTCCGACAGGAAATGAATTTTTACTGACAAGAAATCGATTCTGACCGACAAGAAATCAATTTCAACCGAAAGAAAATCAATTCTAACCAATAAGAAATGGATTCTGACTGAAAGGAAATCAATTCCGACCGACAAGAAATGAATTTCGACCGAAAGAAAATCGATTCTGACCAACAAGAAATGAATTCTGACCAACAAGAAATCAATTCTAATCAACAGGAAATGGATTCCGACCGACAAGAAATCGATTCTGACCAATAGGAAATGAATTCCGACCGGTAAAAATCCATTTCTGACAAGTAAATATTCAATTATTATTGGTAAAAATTTATTGATGAGCGGCAAAAATCGATTTATATCAGGTAAAAATAGAATTGGTGACGATAATTCTAAAAATAAATGTAGAATATGAACTCAAATATTCATCAAATAGAAGTAAACACCCGTGAGGATTTCGCAAAGTTTTTGGAATTTATTAAAAATGGATATATTTTCAAGAGTAAGTTTGCGACCTTGGAGACGAAGCGTTAAGAAAATCAATAAATGGAACGTAGAAAATCTCTACTGTTTGAGCGTAGCGAGTTTAGAGATTTTCAGTGAAATGAATTGATTTTTAGCGGAGTATCCAAAGTCTTGAATTTTTGGTTCTTTTGTTTCAAGACAAAAGAACATAAAAAAACAATTATAATTAAAAGAAATAAAACCCATATCATACTATGAGTAATATCAAAGATAAAGAGTTCAAGATGTCGTCTTGGGCAATTGACAACAAATTCACCATTTACGTGATGATTTTTATCTTTTTCCTTGCCGGAATGTTGGCGTATATGAATATGCCTCGCGAGAGCTTTCCGGAAATTAAAGATACAAAGATTTACGTCAGTGTTGTCTATCCGGGCAATACCGCCGAAGACATTGAAAGACTGATTATTGACCCATTGGAAGAGAAACTCAAAGGGGTAAGTAATCTCAAAAAAATACAATCCTCCTCACAGGAAGATTACGGGATGATAACCCTCGAATTTACCGAGAAAATCACCATCGAAAGTGCATTACAAAAAGTAAAAGATGAGGTAGACAAAGAAGTATCCAACGAGGATTGGCCTACCTTCAACGGGGCGAAAGTGGAACCCAATGTGTTTGACATTACCATCTCGGAATTTATCCCGATTTTGAATGTAAACATTGCCGGAAATTACCCTACCGCTAAGCTCAAGGAATTTGCCGAGCAGATGCAAAAGAAAATTGAAAATCTGCCCGAAATAAAAGAAGCTACCATTCGCGGAGCTCAGGAAAAAGAGGTAGAAGTTGCCATTGATATGTACAAAATGATGGCATCAAAGGTGAGCATCGACGATGTGATTAACGCCATTGGCAGAGGGAATGTAACGATGTCTGCCGGAAATCTCATCGCTTCGGGGCAAAGACGTACCATACGAATGGTGGGCGAAATTGAGCAACCTTCCGATTTGAAAAACTTTATCGTAAAGTCGGAAAAAGGCATCGTATTCTTGGGCGATATTGCCGAAGTTTCTTTCCGAGATAAGGACAAAACCACGTATGCTCGTGAGTTTGGTCAGGGCGTAGTGATGCTCGACGTGAAAAAGCGTTCGGGCGAAAATATGATTCAGGCAAGTGAGAAAATCAAAGAATTGGTAGCCGAAATGCGAAGCGATTTTCCGAAAGATTTATCAATAACCATTGCCAACGACCAATCTCAACAGACTGAAAATATGGTAAGTGACCTCAGCAATAACGTTATTTTCGGAGTATTCCTCGTTGTGGGTGTACTGATGTTCTTTTTGGGCTTTAGAAACGCACTTTTTGTAGGATTTGCCATACCGATGTCGATGTTTATGTCCTTTATGATTATCAATGCTTTGGGCTACACGCTCAACACGATGATTCTCTTCGGACTGATTATGGGATTGGGAATGCTTGTCGATAACGGAATTGTGGTGGTTGAAAACGTTTACCGACTGATGGAAAAAGAAGGAATGAGCAGATACGAAGCCGCCAAAGCAGGTATCGGAGAGGTTGCTGTGCCTATCATCATTTCTACCTTAACCACCGTTGGGGCATTTTTACCTTTGGCAATGTGGCCTGGTATTATGGGAGATTTTATGATGTACTTCCCACTGACGCTTTCCATTGTGTTGGGGTCGTCGCTTTTTGTTGCCATCTTCTTCAATTCGATGTTGGTATCGGAATTTATGGACATCAACGAAAAAGTATTAAGCGTTAAGCAATTGGTGAAAATCAGTATTTTGCTTTTCGTTATCGGAACCTTCATTTTACTTGTTGGAGGAGCGGTTCGAGGCTTAGGAACGGTGCTTTATTTCACTATCTTTTTGCTCTGGTCGTACAAATATTTCATCAAAAAATTGGCGGATAACTTCCAACGAAAAATCCTAACTTGGATGGAGGATACGTACGAAAGAACACTTCGTTTTACTCTTCGCGGAAAAAATCCGTATATAATGGTTGTTTCCACTGTGGCGTTGCTCATCGTGTCGTTTGTGTTGTTTGGCTGGTCGGTTGGGACAGGGCGTACAAGTATAAACTTCTTCCCTGATAACAAACCCAATCAAATTATCGTTTACATCGAATATCCTGAAGGAACAGACATTGAGAAAACCAACGCAGTAACTCAAGACATTGAAAAACGAATATATACGCTACTCAATAGCGACCAATACCGCGATGGTGATTACAACTTTATGGTAGAATCGGCTGTGACTCAAGTGGGTGAAGGAGCAGGAAATCCTTATACCGATGGAGCTTCGTCGGCTGAAATGCCTAATCGAGGAAAAGTAACGGTAACCCTCCGTGAGTTTAAATATCGTCGAGGACAGGATTCAGAGGAGCTTCGTGCGAAAATTCAATCCGACTTAAGGGGCGTTTACCCTGGGGTTTCCATTTCGGTAGAAAAAGACCAAAACGGACCTCCTGCTGGGCATCCGATAAACATCGAACTTCGTGGCGAAGATTACAACGAACTGATTGTTACTGCCGAGCGTATGCGTGATTTTATCAAACAGAAAAACATAGCAGGAATTGATGAGCTGAAAATAGATGTCAACAAAAACAAACCTGCCATAGAAGTTGAAATCGACCGCGTAAAAGCAGGGGAATTAGGGGTTTCTGTTGGGCAGATTTCCAATCAGTTGCGTCGTTCCGTATTTGGGGAGAAAGCGGGAGTTTACAAAGAAAAAGGTGACGACTACGATATTTACGTTCGTTTTAATCAGGCAGACCGCTACAATACCAATGTTTTGTTCAACCAACATATCATCTTTAGAGATGCCAATACTGGGGAATGGCGACACATTCCGATATCTTCTGTAACCAAATATAAAAATACCTCGTCGTTCAGTACGATAAAACACAACAAAACCGATAGGGTGGTAACATTGTATTCAGCTTTAAGCCCTGGATTTAGCGATGCGAGTGCTATCGTACGGCAAATTCAGCAAGAGATGAAAAACTTCGACCTTCCACAAGAAATCAAAATTGATTTTACCGGACAGATTGAGGAACAAAACAAGGAAATGGCTTTCCTTTCAACGGCACTACTTATCGCTGTGGGACTGATTGTTTTCCTCTTGGTGTATCAATTCAATTCAATAGTGAAACCAACGCTGATTTTCATTACAATATTACTGAGTTTTACAGGAGTTTTCTTAGGACTGATTATTACGGGGCAGCCTTTCGTTATCCTGATGACGATGATGGGAATCATTTCCTTGGCCGGAATTGTGGTAAACAATGGTGTGGTACTGCTCGATTATACACAACTACTTATTGACCGCAAAAAGGAAAAAATGGGCTTGACTGTATATGACAAAATTGATAATCAGTCGGTTTACGATGCTATCGTATCGGGCGGAAAAGCTCGTTTGCGTCCTGTTTTGCTTACTGCTATTACCACAGTACTGGGGCTAATACCTCTTGCCATTGGGTTTAATATTAACTTCTTTACGCTATTTGATTCACTAAATCCGAATATCTATTTCGGGGGAGATAACGTTATCTTCTGGGGACCATTGGCGTGGACGGTTATCTACGGACTGGTATTTTCAACATTCCTTACGCTGATTGTTGTTCCAGTGATGTTCTACCTGACTTCAAAATTTTCAAACCGCTTTGGAAAGGTTTACAAACAAGATAATGAGGGAAATACAATTCTGGTAGAGAGCTAAAGGGACGGGTTAAAAGGATAAAGTTAAAAGTGTCAAGAACAAGTAACAAGATTTATATTTTGAATTTTAGATAGATTACTTGTAAATAGACTCAAACTATATGGTAAATAATTTATCAAATGAAAAGGGAGAATTTATATAAATTCTCCCTTTTTTAATAGCTAAATTTCTTATAATATCAATCTTTGTATTTCTTTACTACATCTAACCAAGTGAACTTCAACACTAAGGTAGTGATTGCAAACACACCAATCGACCACCACATTTTTGGATAATCGCGAATCAGTAGGAAAATCGGGATTAATATCTGGCTGGATTGCCATACAACACCAATAACACAATTCCCCATATCTTTCCAAAAATTATGATTTTTACTGGCTGTATTATCCTCTTTTCGCAATTGTAAGTACACTGGGTGCCACCAACCCCACGGGCGAATATTCTTATAGAAATTCACTAACACGCTCATTTCTGTAGGTTTAGAAAGGTACGTTCCTAAGAGACAACCTATCAGTGAAAACACAAAAAATATTGGGAATAAGTATATCGGTGGAATGTGAGCCAAGTCATAAAGCCAAGTGCCTGGTGTGAAGTTTTCCTTATTTCCATCCAAAATAAATTGAAGTGTAGCAATAAGTAATCCCGCAAGCATTCCCCAAAAATATCCCCAACCGTTGAAACGCCACCATACCCATTTTAGAAAGTTAGCCGCCACATAACCTCCGTATAAAGCACTGGTAATCCACAAAGTAATGGAGTTGATAGACTCTGCAAAGAAGCCCATAATCACTCCCAGAATAACAATTCCGAATGAAGCCCAATATGATGCGTTAATATAATGCCTAACAGAAGCCTCTGGCTTAAAGTATTTCTTATAAATGTCATTTACAATATACGCAGGACCTGAATTCACAAACGCAGAGAATGTGGACATAAAAGCCGCTAAAAGTCCTGCTAAAAGCAATCCTTTGATTCCCACAGGAATATGAAAATTAATAACCTTCGGCAAGATTGTTTCCAAATCATTATTAGTAACCACACCGCCTAACATTTCAGGAGCAATGTGTACCAAAGCTATCACAACAATCCCTCCTATAAGCAAATATCTGGGAATAAACAAAATAAGATTCGTAAAACCACTCATATAAGATGCCTCTTTCACATTTCGGGTAGAAAGAATACGTTGCATATCGTAACTTGGTGTAGGACCTGCAACACTGGCAAAAAATCCTTTCAGAAGCGACATTCCTATGAAAGCTCCAAACATTTTATATCCCTGTGTATCAATCAAATCGTTGAATGCTTGATATTTTTCGTTCCAAAAAGGAGTAAGTTCCCAACCAAAAAAGATATTTTTCCATTCTTCAGGAATAATTGAAGTGATTTCTGCATCACTAATAGTGAAGAAAGCATATCCTGCAATCAAAATTCCTGCAAGTACCATAATTCCATATTGAAGAACTTCGGTAGCTACCACCGAAAACATTCCTCCTTTGATGGTATAAATCGTGGTAAGTAAAATAACGATAAGTGCGTAACTTTGCTCGGAAGTAAGTATAGTCGCATTGCCAAAAGCCAAATTCATATCCCAAGGAAGAATGATTGTCATAAACTTACCAACTCCTTCAAAGAAATAAGCAATAAATCCGATAGAAGTAATAATGGCAAAAATGGCGATAATTAGGTGCGAAGCCCTTCCGGCTTTATCATTTCCAAAACGAGTTAAAATCCATTCAGAGCCTGTCATTATGTTCGAGCGACGAATCCAAGCCGCTAAGAAAATCATCACGAATATCTGATTCCAAATAGGCCAAATCCACATAAACATAAAACTCTTTACCCCGTAGAGAAATAAAATCCCGACCATCCAAGCCGTTCCTGCCACATCAAACATTCCCGAACCATTACTTAGCCCTAGGTAATACCATTTGATGGAATTTCCTCCCAAGAAATAAGAATCTAACCCTTTTGATGCTCGTTTTGAAATCCAAACACCCACACCAACTGTTAAAACAATGTAAAGAACTACAATTAAAACGTCAATAATATTCATAATATTTATACATTAGAATCCAAAATGAGGTTGGATACATTCTGGATTCTGCATTACATTTCAAACTAAAATCAACTTAAAAATCTAATTTACTTTTGCGTCAATGGAAAACTCACAACCATACTTTTCTACAAGCATATTATCCAAATCATCAGCCAATTGTGGTATGTCGCGAACATAGCCTTTAATCCTTTCAGCATCATCTGAAAATACATCTGACATATGTACACGATAAGAGATATAAACAATACTATCCGACACACCGAAATGATATGGAGCATATGGATGTGACAACATATACTCATAAATAACTTTCAGATTTTGCTTTGGAAGTTTTACTAAAGGAGAAGTAACTATCAAATAATTACGTTGATACACGAACATACGGATTAATGCACTCCCCTGATGAAACTCCCAAGTATCACGCCCCGCACGGCACAATACAGGATTCGCACCCATTCCTTCAATTGCTGATTCGATAAATTCTTCAAAAGGAGACTTTTCAAACTCTTCAAAAACAGAAATATCTATTTTATTTCCACAATGCGGACAAAATTTAGTAGGTGTTTCAATAAAATGATCACACGAGTTACATTTTACCCGATAAAGCTTATCCGAAAAGTTAAAATCATTAATTTCTTTAATAATTTCATTGAAACGAATACCAAAACCAACGTTATCAGCATTGTTGAATTTAGATGTTGTCACTCCTACCAAAACACCTGCTTGATTTAGCATTGGTCCGCCCGAATTACCTGGATTTACCGCAGCATCTGTTTGGATATAGTGACGATTATTCATCGGTTGGTTTGTGGAAGAAATTATCCCCTCAGTGATGGTAAAAGGCATTCCAAAAGGAAATCCGTTAATGAAAATTTTTTGTGTATTTGTAATTTCCAAATCATCATCAATTGTGATTGAAGAATCGGAAAGAGGAAGCTCATCAACGCGTACAAAAGCCAAATCTAACTGCGGATTTACCATCACCACATCTCCCAAATATCGATTGCGTTCTTGGTCCTCAATTGCTAATTGTTTTGTACCTTCAACAACGTGATAATTCGTTATCAAGAAGTTATGTCCTTTAACAGCAAAGCCACTTCCTGTTCCTTCCGAAGTAATTACTTTGTATATATATTTTTTATGTTGTTCCATCTTTTCTATTTTTTGTTTGCATTACTAACTGAAACCTTTTATCCGAATAACCGAGCAAAAAAACCTTTTTTTACTTTTTGTTCTATTTTAAATCCTTTTGGAAGAGTTTCCTTTAGCAAATGTTCAAATGACTCCAAATATATTTTAGATGCTTGTTCATAGGTTTGCCCAGAAGCTTTTTCGAGAGTGCCTATGATGAAACTACGATATTCTTGGTCTAAATTATAGTGGTACAAGATGTACAAGTACAAATAGTACAAATGATAACAAATATTAAAATAATCATTGGAAGTCTTGTACTTACGCACTTGCTCCTCATATTCCAAAGCTTCTTCTTGCAGGAATTTTCCAGAAGAACGCCATTTTAGCCCCATCAAGTTATAAGTGTAGTACACATCTTTCATTATTTCGTCCTGTGACTTTTCAGAAAGTTGCTTGAAGAAGTTTTTACCTTTGTCTATACGGAAGTGAAAATCAATACGATTGTTGTTTATATTTTGAATATATTCCTGTAAATCAGTACGTAAAATCCCTTGAATGTAAGGCATATTTCCTAATTGGAAAAGGCTCAGCATAATGATATCCCACTGGCTACCTTCCCAACGTTTCTCCTCGAAATAGCCCATATATTGGCGATATTCAGCAAGAATAGCCTGAATTTGATTCCAAGCTTCTGTTTTTTCGCTATCGGAAAGTTGCTGAACAACAGGTTCTTGTATGCGTTCCGCTTCGTATTTCTCGATAAATTCATCATCAAAATCATCGGTTGCTACGCAAATTTCACGCAAGGCATCATAAATTTTATTAGGCTGACAAAGATGTAATGGAGTTTCAAACTTAAACCAAAGAGTTTGGTCAATTAAATGAATTTGAGGAACTGTTAAGAAACTAAAATTCAATTCATTTGCGTGACGAAGCATTGCCACTTTATTGGTATTTTCGGTCATCTTCACGAAAGGAGACTCTATGAAGAATATTCCGTTTTTCAATCCGAAAGTAACTCGTGAAGAACCCTGCGGATATTCTATTGAAAAATCGCCTGTAGCAGGAATTTTTTTAGCCACTTCAGGATTCATATACTGAAATAGGCTACGTAACGACTTTTCATAGTCCTTTTCATCAAATGCGTCAATGGCATCGTGCCAACTTTCTACCTGAACGATAGGATCACTCACACTTTTTATCGGTTTTTGATACTTTGGTACGTGATTTCTCATATAAAATTATTTTTTGTAGAGCAAAAGTAATACATTTTTTTCAGATATAACAAAAGTTTAAGAACCTTTTATACCCCCAATCATACCCCCACTCAATGCAAATTCCATTGCTTTATGAGCCGATAATCCTTCCGTTGGTTTTATATTTTCAGCCTTAACCACAATCACCCAACCAGAAACGGCATAAGAATGAGGTAAATAAACACTTACCATTCCTTCCATATTGGTAAAATCCATATTTTCCTGTGTTAAGAAACCTATACGCCACATTTCAGGAGCATCTTGTACCTTCACCCAAACCGGATTATTGAACTTGCGATTGTCTCCCACAAATGAAGTTAGCACATCTTTAATAGAAGAATATATGAACTTAATACCTGGAATTCGCTCTAACAAGTAATCCAATCCACTTACTAACAATCTGCCTAGAAAGAATTTACTTCCAATAAAGCCAATGAATGTTGTTCCTAAAAAAAGTAAAACAAACACTGCACCAGGGTATTTTTTTGAAATATCAGGAACGAGATTATCAATACTTGAAAAAATAGACCAAATAATCCAAACTGTGGTACTCAAAGGACCTACAATTAGAATTCCTTGCAGAAAATATCGCAAAAACACACCAAAAAAGCTATTAATTTTCATAGTTTTTTCGGCAAAGATAACGAAATTTAAAAAGAGTTCTTCAAAAAAACTTCCACTCCTAACAAAGAACAAAATCTATCGTACCATAAATATTCTAAAAAAAGTTATAGTTATTTATTTCAGAAAAAAATCGTACCTTGCACCAGAATTTTCAAAAAAATAAAATTATGTCTTTAGTAGGTAAAAAATTTCCAAATTTTGATGTTAATGCTATGAACACTTCTGGAAATACATTCAAAATGAATGTATACTCAGAGGCAATAAACAACAAAAAGAAAGTACTTCTATTCTGGTATCCAAAGGATTTCACTTTCGTTTGCCCAACGGAACTACACGCTTTCCAAGAAGTTTTGGCTGAGTTTGAGAAGAGAAATGTTATCGTCATAGGAGCTTCGTGTGACACTGCTGAAGTACACTTCGCTTGGCTCAATACTCCTAAGAGTCAGGGAGGCATCGAAGGAATTACGTATCCTATTTTAGCAGACTCAAACCGAAATTTGGCTCGTGCTTTAGGGATATTGGATTCACGAGAAATTTATGATGAAGTAGCCGAAAATTATCTTTTGGAGGGTGATGATGTTACATATCGTGCTACATATCTGATTGATGAAGAAGGAAAAGTATTTCACGAAAGTGTGAACGATATGCCTTTAGGTCGCAACGTGAAAGAATACCTTCGCTTAGTTGATGCTTACACTCACGTGCAAAAATATGGTGAGGTTTGCCCTGCGAATTGGGAAGAAGGAAAAGATGCAATGAATGCAAACAGAGACGGAGTTTCTGACTACCTAAAATCACACTAATTTTAAGCACAATTAAGTTGATAGAAAAGTAAAACTATCTATTTTCATTAAAAAAATAAAAGGCAAGAAATTAATTTCTTGCCTTTTTCAATTATTTTCTACTTACTTCGATATTCTCTCTCCTGAGCATCAACCACTGCAAGTGTTGCTAAATTTACCATTTCATCAACGGTTGACCCCAATGTAGTAACGTGAATCGCTTTAGTCAATCCTAATGTAATAGGACCTACCGTTTCAAATTTCTCAATTTCTTTCATAATCTTATAAGTTATGTTCGCCGATTCCAGATTTGGGAAAATCAAAACATTAGCACCTTTTCCATTATTCAATTTTGAGAAAGGGAATGACCTTGCAATTTTTTCAGGATTGATAGCAAAATCAGCCTGAATTTCTCCATCAACTACCAAATCTGGGTGATTTTTATGCAAATATGCCACTGCATCGCGTACTTTTCGGGTACTTTCAGAATCTGCTGAACCAAAATTCGAATATGAAAGCATCGCTACAGAGGGCTGAATTCCAAACATTTTCACTGCTTTTGCTGTCATTAAGGCAATGTTGGCCAAATCTTCAGCAGTTGGATTTACGTTGATAGTAGCATCAGATAAAAACAAAGGTCCTTGTTTGGTAAACATAATGCTAGTTGAAGCAATTCTATCAACACCTCTTTCCTTTTCAACTAGTTCTAGAATCGGGCGAATTGCCGATGGGTAAGAACGTGTACGTCCAGTAACCATCGCATCAGCTTGTCCCATATTAACCATCATCGTCCCGAAGTAACTACGTTCACGCATCATTCGCTCAGCCGTCAAACGGATAACTCCCTTACGTTGATGCTTTTCCCAATAAACTCTGCTAAATTCCTCTCTACGTGCTTTTTCCTCATCACTCTTAGGGTCAATAATCTGTAAATCGGCAGTAAGTCCAATTTCCTCTTTTAGTTCTTTTATAATGTCTTTTCGCCCTAATAGGATAGGAATAGCTACGCCATCTTCGTGTAAACGCTGTGCTGCTTTAAGAACTTCAATATGGTCTGCCTCAGGGAAAACCACACGTTTAGGATTTTGCTTAGCTCTATCCTGCAGCATTCTAATTTCCTTACTTCCGTTGCCAATTCTGTCCATTAGCTCAGTTCGATAAGCTTCCCAATTGGTAATTGGCTTTTGAGCCACACCCGACTCTATTGCTGCTTTAGCAATTGCTGGTGGAATTTCGTAAATCAAACGAGGGTCAAAAGGTTTTGGAATGATGTAATTTCTTCCGAAAGAAAGATTTTCTGCTCCATAAACGAGGTTTACTTGCTCAGGAACTGTTTTTTTGGCTAAGTCGGCAATTGCGTGAACTGCGGCAAGTTTCATTTCCTCATTAATTTTCGTTGCACGAACGTCTAAAGCTCCTCTGAAAATAAACGGAAATCCTAATACATTATTTACCTGATTAGGAAAATCGGAACGTCCTGTTGCCATAATAATATCTTGACGAGTTTGTATTGCCAAGTTGTAGTCAATTTCAGGTGTTGGGTTTGCCATTGCAAAAACTACTGCATCTTTAGCCATTGAAAGAAGCATCTCAGGGCTGACTACATTTCCTTTTGAAAGCCCGATAAATACATCTGCTCCTTGCATTGCTTCCTGTAGCGTGTGAATATCTCGGTCAGTGGCAAATTCTGCTTTTTGCTGAGTCAAATTAGGCGAATCTTTGCGGATAACTCCCTTGCTATCACACATTACAATATTTTTAGGGTCTGCTCCTAAAGCTATGTACAAATGTGTGCAAGAAATCGCTGCAGCTCCTGCCCCATTAACCACTATTTTAACTTTACTAATGTCCTTATTAACAATTTCCAAAGCATTCTTTAGTGCGGCTGCAGAAATAATGGCAGTTCCGTGTTGGTCATCGTGCATTACAGGAATATCCAACTCTTCCTTTAATCTACGTTCAATCTCAAAGGCTTCAGGAGCTTTTATGTCTTCCAAATTAATTCCCCCAAAAGTAGGAGCAATGGCTTTTACAGTTTCAACAAATTTATCTACATCAGTGGCATCGACCTCAATATCAAATACATCAATATCGGCAAATATCTTGAAGAGCAATCCTTTCCCTTCCATTACAGGCTTAGATGCCTCTGGACCAATATCACCCAAACCTAAAACAGCTGTTCCATTGGAAATTACAGCCACCAAATTACTTTTTGATGTATATTTGTATACATTATTTTTATCTGCTGCAATTGCCAAACAAGGTTCTGCAACACCAGGCGAATACGCCAATGATAAATCGTGTTGTGAGGCGTGTTTTTTAGTTGGTATAATTGCTATTTTCCCTGGCTGGGGAAACTCGTGATAATCTAATGCTTCGTTTTTTTTACGTGAATCTTTCATATGTTATTCTATCGAATTTTAAAAAATCAGTAATCTGATATCCTTTTTTATTTGAACCTGCAAAGTTAGCTTTTTTCCTGAAATAAGAATGAATTCGGCATTATTTTTGTTAAAAAGATAATAAAATAAAAGTCAATTTGAGGATTTTGAATTTGTTATGTATTCTTATCACTATTACTTTGGCATCTTTTAACACGCCAAAATTTGTCCATATCAATATTAATTTTGATTTTTGTAGCTTGAAATAATTGTGACTTTATGTATAAACTTGTGAAAAAATGTGGTCTTGGAATATTTATTTGTCTTTCAGCTGAAAGTATGATGGCTCAAGTACAGCCAAGTATTTCTAATGATACCATTTCAAAAATAGAGCAACAATCCAACGAAATTTTTAATAATTCACAGCAAACGCCACCTACGGGTGTTAAGAGAGAAGGAATTTACATTTTGAAGGACCACCCAAAAGCGGAAAGCTATGACAAAAAATGGCTGAAAGAACTTTCCAATTCCGATTTGTTTTTCCAAATGAGTGAAGAAATTCAAAGTGAATCTGTTACTGATATAACATACGAAGAACTCCCTACCGAAGTGCTAAAACAACGTTTGGAAAAACTGAATCAAAAAACACCTTTCAACATTGAATATAATCCTATCTTAGAGCGTGTTATTAAATCTTTTTTAAAAAATCGTCGTTCGTCTTTGGAAAGATTGATGAGCCTAAGTGATTACTATTTCCCTATGTTTGAGCAAGAAATGAGCAACCACAGAATTCCTTTGGAAATGAAATACTTAGCCATCGTAGAATCTGCTTTAAACCCTAAGGCTCGTTCGCGAGTAGGAGCAACTGGTTTGTGGCAGTTTATGTATGCTACAGGAAAAAGTTACGGATTGGAGGTTAGTAATTATGTTGATGAACGTAGTGACCCTGTCCGTTCTACCAAAGCTGCTGCCAAATACTTGAGTTATTTGCATCAAATTTTTGGAGATTGGGATTTAGTTCTGGCTGCTTACAACTCTGGCCCTGGAAATGTTACCAAAGCGATGCGTCGTTCTAACGGAAAACAAAATTATTGGAATTTACGTCCGTACCTACCTCGCGAAACTGCAGGATATGTTCCCGCATTTTTGGCTACACTCTACATTTTTGAATATGCAAAAGAACACGGATTCAAACCTCAAAGACGTCAAAATCATTATTTTGTAACTGACACCGTACAAGTAAAACAAGCCGTTCCTTTCAAAAACATTGCTGAATTAACAGGAATGGATATCAAAGAAATTCAGTTTTTCAATCCATCATATCAGTTGGATATTGTTCCTTTCGTGGAAGGAAAAAATTATGCATTACGATTGCCCATTGAAGAAATTGGCAAATTCGTAGCGAATGAAGAAATTATTTACGCCTATCTAAACGAAGAAAATGCCAAAAGAGAGAAAGCTCTTCCAGAATTAGTGAAAGGAGATTACGCAGGAAGTTCTGGAAAAAAAATAGTTTATATTGTAAAAAAAGGAGATGTTCTGGGAAAAATAGCTTCGCGCAATGGTGTAACTGTTTCTAACCTGAAACGCTGGAACAGGATTAAAGGAAATAATATTCACGTGGGGCAGAAATTAGTCATCTACAAATAAATAAAATACTCATAAAGACGTCCTTTTTCGGGCGTCTTTTTTGAATTTAGAAAATTTCAAAAGGAAATTTTGGCAACATTTTTGCTATTACTCAACACATCATAAACTATTTTCCTATGAAAAACATATTTTTAATCATATTTTCGCTTATCTCCTTATCTGGATTGGCTCAAATGACTTTTTCAGAACGAGTAGAATATTCTGAATTAGCGACTCCAAAAGATAAGTCCCTGTTTTTTGTTGATTTTTGGGCTACTTGGTGCGTTCCTTGCGTTCACGTTTCCAGTTATTTGAACACTATTCAGGAGCAATTTCGCGAAGATTTATACATCGTTTCACTCACGCAAGAACGTTCGGATGTAGTACGTTCATTTTTAGAACGACATCAAACAAAACTCGCCGTAAGCATTGACTATGAAGGGCAAAATTTCAAACAACATAATGTAAGGGCCTTACCCTATGGAATTTTATTCAACGCCAATGGAGAAATCCTTTGGAAAGGAAATCCTGCGAACATTACTCCAAGAATGATTCGAAGTTTTGCATCAAAAAATAAGCAAACAACCCCTATTTATGACTTTTTAAAATATTCATCCTACGAAAATGAAGAAGAAGTAACTACAACTCTTGATAAAGACTTTGAAATACGAGAAGCAAACATTCCTGCAAATTCTTTTCCTGTAATTGAAAGAATTAATGATATTACTTCCGTGAAAGGTTCTCTACCTCAAATTGTTGCGTATCTGCTAAAAGTAAGCGAAAAACAAGTAACACTAAAGGATAACTTTACACAATATCAGTTACTTATTCAAAAAAACTTTAATCATTCATGGAAAGAAAAAGAAATTGCACATACAATTTTGAAAGATTTAGGCTACACGTTAAAAACAGAAGTTAGAGCCGGAAAAATCCTCGAAATTCACTTACCCGAATCAACCTCAGCGTATTGGAACAAAGACCAAATAGACTGGGGAACAAAAAACCCAAAATTCTTGGTAGATGAAAGTCAGTTTTCAGCAGACAATATTTCTGTAAATGATTTTCTATATAAACTTTCAGATATTTTGGAAACTCCCATAAATATAAAAAATACACAAAACATTACCGCTGAACTCTTTGATTGGCAATTACATTACCAATTCTCAGATTTGATGCTCAGCAACCTTTCCGACTTAGGTATTGAAGCCAAAGAAACTTCAGGAAATTTTACGAGATATTTTATTGAAAAGTAAATTGATTTAATTACATAACGGCAGAAATAAAACTTTAATATTCTCAATTATTATTTTATTTTTGCCAAAAATTTTAAATTTTATAATGGAAACATTTCTGATTAAAGCGGCTCAATTAATTTTGAGTCTTTCAATATTAATCGTTTTACACGAATTAGGGCATTTTATCCCTGCAAAAATTTTCAAAACACGAGTTGAGAAATTCTTTTTATTTTTTGACGTCAAATTTGCTCTTTTCAAAAAGAAAATAGGAGAAACCGTTTACGGCATAGGATGGCTTCCTTTGGGGGGATATGTTAAAATCTCAGGAATGATTGACGAAAGTATGGACAAAGAGCAAATGGCTCAACCACCCCAACCTTGGGAATTTCGCTCAAAACCTACGTGGCAACGCCTCATCATTATGATTGGCGGAGTTACGGTAAACCTTATTTTAGGTTTCTTAATTTACATGATGATTTTGTTCGTTTGGGGGGAAAATCAAGTGAAAGAAAATGGCATTGAAGGAGGTTTCGCGGTTAGCAAAACGATGAAGGCATACGGATTTCAAAATGGCGATATCGTTACTGAAGTAAACGGAAAACCTTTGGAAAATGTACTCGACATCAATCGTTATGTAATGCTTCGCGATGTGAGCAACCTAAAAGTGAAAGGTTCAGATGGTCAAACGCGTTTCTTGTCACTTCCTGATTCTATCGGAAAAATGTTATATCTTCGAGGAGAAATGAGTCCTTTCAGCCCTAAAATGAAGCCAATTATGGATTCCGTTTTGGTAGGGTCTCCAGCTGACAAAGCAGGTTTTCGAAAAGGAGATAAAATAATATCAATTAACAACGAAGCTGTTGAGTACTATTCAGATGTATCTCCTATAATGGCTTCTTATCCTCAAGGTTCTACACTAACTTTTAAAGTAGAACGCAACGGACAAACGGAGCAAATCAATGTCACTCCCGATGGTAAAGGAAAGGTTGGATTTATAGCATCACAACGAGAAGGAAAAATTGATGTTGTTCATAAAGAATATGATTTTTCTTCTGCTTTGAGCGAGGGTTTTTCATACGGATATTGGATTTTGCGTGATTACATCTCTCAATTCAAATTCATTTTCACTAAAAAAGGAGCTACAGAGCTTGGTGGTTTTGGAGCTATCGGAAATATGTTCCCAAGCAAATGGGATTGGAAAGCCTTTTGGTCGACCACAGCATTTATTTCCATCATATTAGCTTTTATGAATATTTTACCTATTCCTGCTTTAGATGGTGGACACGTTGTTTTCTTAATTTACGAAATGATTACAGGTAGAAAACCAAGTGAAAAAGTGATGGAATATGCTCAAATGGTAGGATTCTTTATTTTGATTGGATTGGTATTATATGCCAACGGAAATGATATCTATAAATGGCTTTTTAAGTAATCATTGAATACTACTTTTAATAATGTAAAGTGATAGGAACATTTTTCTACAGAGAATTTGTTGTTTACTCCTATCACTTTTCTGTTTTTGAAAAACATACAGCAAATGGACTTTTTTGAGCAGGTATATGAAGTTGTAAAAAAAATCCCATACGGAAAAGTAACTACGTACGGGCTAATTGCCAACTATTTAGGAGCTAAAAAATCGGCAAGAATGGTGGGTTGGGCTTTGAATGCATCACACGGAAAGGAGGATATTCCTGCACACAGAGTTGTAAATCGCAAAGGAATGCTTACAGGCAAATTTCATTTTGAAGGCACGAACCTAATGCAGCAACTATTGGAAAGTGAAGGTATCGAAGTGGAAGACAATCAAGTTGTTAATTTTGAAAAACTTTTATGGATTCCTGAGGAAGACTACTTAGTATCATCAAAATAAAAATATCGCGTACTGCTTCAAGGCAATACGCGATATTTCTTCTTATGTCAAGGAATAAATTATGACAACAAACCATCAATAGCGTCTGTGTAAGTCTTTTTAGGAGCTACACCTACTTGTCTACCAACAACTTCTCCGTTTTGGAAAACTAAAACTGTAGGAATATTTCTTACCCCGTACTTACTCGCAAACTCCTGATTGTTATCGACATCTACTTTTCCAACAACCACTTTTCCTTCGTATTCTTTAGCAATTTCTTCAACCACAGGACCTAACATACGGCAAGGACCGCACCAAACTGCCCAAAAATCAACCAAAACTGGTTTGTCACTTTTCAAAACTACTTCTTCAAATGTAGCATCTGTTATTTCTAAAGCCATTTTCTAAAATTTTTACTATTTATTAGACTGCAAAGTTAGTAAATTAATCCCACATAAAACAATGATTATTATAATTTTTTATTATAAAATAATTATCTTTTCTTATCACATCAATAGTTTCATACCATAACAAACTTTTTTTAATACTAGTTTTTAAAAAATGATTTTTTGGTTAGATAAATAAAATTAATATTTTTGGCAAGAAAACAAAAACAGCAAAATTTTATGGATATTTTAAAAAATCTTGAAATCATACAAAACCGAATAAACTTAGCTTGTGTAAAAAGTAATCGAAAGCCCAATGAGGTAAAATTACTACTTGCTACAAAAACAGTTTCCGCTGAAAGAATAAAAATTGCTTTAAATGCAGGTTACACACTTATTGCTGAAAACAGAGTGCAGGAACTTAAAGAAAAATATAACGATTTGAAAGACACTTTTCATACAAATCACTTTATTGGACATTTGCAAACCAATAAAATAAAAGATATTCTAAAATGTGATGTGAGTTGTGTAGAATCTCTCGACAGATACGAACTGGCTGAAAAGTTGCATCAACGTCTATCCTCCGAAAACAAAACAATTGAAGTTTTTATTCAAGTAAATACTTCTGGAGAAGAAAGTAAATTCGGTGTACATCCCGATAACGCAATAGACTTGGTAAAAAAAGTATCTCAACTCAATACACTTAAAATTAAGGGATTAATGACAATAGGATTATTCAGTTCCGATGTTGATAAAGTTCGAAAATGCTTTCGTCTGCTAAAACAAATTCAACAGGAAATCGCATCTTTGCAACTTCCAAATGTCGAAGTAAACGAACTTTCAATGGGAATGAGCGGTGACTTAGAAATTGCCATCGAAGAAGGAGCAACAATTGTGCGTGTAGGCACTGCTATTTTCGGGGAACGCATTTACCCAGATAGTTTCTATTGGAATGAAAATAAGAATAATGCATAAAAGTTCTTCTCAATAAATATACCTACTAATTTTTAACTTATGAACATAGTAATCGTACACGATAGAATTTTACCAGCACCTAAGTACGGTGGAACGGAAAGAGTAATTTGGTATTTGGGAAAAGAACTAGTGAAGATGGGGCATAAAGTTACTTTTGTAGCTGGGAGAGGTTCAAAATGTGATTTTGCTAATGTTATTCCATTTGAGGATATTACTGACATTTCAACAATCCTTCCCAAAGATGTAGATATCGTTCACTCACACGCTCACATACAAGGAATTGAAAAGGTAACTATTCCAAAAGTCTTTACGATGCACGGTAATATCAATCATTTCGAAGAATTAGACGAAAATACCATATTTGTTTCTAAAAATCACGCAAATAGGTACAATTCAAATTCGTACGTACATAATGGATTAGACTGGAACGATTACGGAAGTGTAGATTTAAGTGCTAATAAGAAATTTTTCCATTTTTTGGGCAATGGGGCTTGGCGTGTGAAAAATTTGCGAGGAGCCATTGAATTGGTCAAAAAAATCCCGAAAGAAAAATTGTATGTTTTTGGTGGTGTTCGCTTCAATTTTAATATGGGAATACGACTTACATTTACACCAAAAGCACGTTTTTTTGGATTGATAGACAACAACACAAAAAAAGAATTCTTATCTCACTCCAAAGGACTCATATTCCCTGTATTATGGCACGAACCTTTTGGATTAGCCATCATTGAGAGTTTATATTTTGGAAATCCAGTATTTGGGACTCCGTATGGCTCTTTACCAGAACTTGTTATCCCTGAAGTAGGATTTTTAAGTAATAGCAGAAAAGAGCTAAAAGAGGCTATGCAACATTGGCAAAAATATGATTCAAAAGTGTGTCATCAGTATGCAAAGGAACATTTTAATTCTCAGCAAATGGCAAAAAACTATATGGAGAAATATATCCGCATACTTGATGGAGAAAAACTCAATACTCAAAAGCCAAAGCTATTACAAGTTCAGCCTAAATTTTTAGCTTGGAATCAATAAAAGTTTTTTCATATCAATGTCAATTTCTCAATTAATAATTATCTTTGCCTCTTTAAAATGAATCATATAAAATGAGTAAGCTCTTAATTGTTGGTACAGTGGCTTTTGACACCATTGAAACACCTTTCGGAAAGATAGAAAAAACAATGGGAGGAGCAGCCAATTACATTGCCATAGCAGCATCACAATTCAGCCTAAATTCTGCTATTGTATCAATTGTAGGGGAAGATTATCCGAAGTCTTTTTTAAATCTTTTAGAAGAAAAAAATGTTGATATCTCAGCAATAGAAACTATAAAAGGAGGAAAATCATTCTTTTGGAGTGGAAAATATCACAACGATATGAACACTCGTGACACTTTGGATACACAGCTCAACGTATTGTCCAGTTTCAAGCCTGTAATATCAGAAAAATTCAAAGATGCAGAAGTGCTGATGTTAGGGAATTTACACCCAAAAGTTCAACTTGAAGTGTTGGAGCAAATGCAACAAAAACCAAAATTAGTAGTCCTCGACACGATGAATTATTGGATGCAACACACTTGGGATTTACTGATGCAAATCATTGCTAAAGTAGATGTTATCACGATTAATGATGAAGAAGCACGTCAGCTTACGGGTGAATATTCTTTGGTAAAAGCAGCTCAAAAAATTATGCAAATGGGGGTGAAATATGTGGTTATCAAAAAAGGAGAACACGGAGCTTTGCTATTCTATCAAAATGAAGTTTTCTTTGCTCCAGCTTTACCTTTGGAAGAAGTATTCGACCCGACAGGAGCAGGAGATACCTTTGCTGGTGGATTTGTGGGATATTTAGCAAAAACAGGCAATATATCTTTTGAGAATATGAAAAATGCCATCATTTACGGCTCTACATTAGCTTCTTTCTGTGTAGAAAAATTCGGAACAGAACGAATGCTTTCTGTAACCAAAGATGAAATTTCTAAAAGATTGTTACAATTCAAGGAATTAACACAATTCGAAATGGAAATCACCTAATAAATATACATTATAACTTAAAATATACAACAAATAATAGTAACCAACCGAAAAATGGATTTAGAAAAGGAACTATCCTCCTTCTAACTACTAGTTAAGTGTTAGAAAAAAATAAAACAACTCTAATTTTAGGGAAAAAATCAAAAAAATCTGAAAGTTGTTCTTTCAGATTTTTTTTTGTACTTATTACTCACCACAAAAAATTCCTAAATCATAGTTACTGACTGCATAATATTTTATATTTTTGCAACACTATTTGGCTGATTTCTCACAAAAAACACTGACAATCTGCTATTTAATAACAACTAAAAAAACAATGAGCGACAACATCAAACACGAATGTGGCATCGCGATGGTGCGACTGCTAAAACCTTTAAGTTTTTACAAAGAAAAATACGGAACAACATTCTATGGCATCAATAAAATGTATTTGATGCTCGAAAAACAACACAATCGAGGGCAAGACGGTGCTGGACTGGCAACTATAAAACTCGATATGCAACCTGGCGAACGCTATATCAGCCGTGTACGAAGCAATCAACCGCAACCCATACAAGATATCTTCACGCAGGTAAATCAGCGAATTAGCGAACTCTTAAAAGAAAATCCCGATTTAAAAGAAGACGTACAAGCACAAAAAAAACTCCTTCCATACGTTGGTGAGGTGTACTTAGGGCACGTGCGTTACGGAACTTTCGGGCAGAATAGCATCGAAAATGTACATCCTTTCTTGCGACAAAACAATTGGCAATCACGCAACCTAATTGTGGCAGGAAACTTCAATATGACCAATGCTAAAGAACTCTTCGAACGACTGGTAGCATTGGGTCAGCATCCAAAAGAAAACACTGATACCGTTACGGTTATGGAACGTATTGGGCATTTCCTGGATACGGAAGTGGAAGAACTCTATCAGAAATTTAAAGAAGAAGGTCTTTCAAAGGTAGACGCCTCCAAACGCATTGCCGATGAGCTGGACGTGGCAAAAATCTTGCGAAAATCAGCTCGAAGATGGGACGGAGGTTACGCAATGGCAGGGATTTTAGGTCACGGAGATGCTTTCGTGGTGCGTGACCCAGCAGGTATCCGTCCAGCGTACTATTACAAAGATGAGGAAGTAGTAGTCATCGCTTCGGAACGCCCCGTTATTCAAACGGCTTTCAATTTAGAGTTTGAACAAATCCACGAATTGGAGCCAGGTTCGGGTATCATCATCAAGAAAGATGGTAGCACATCCGTTACGCAAATCATTCCGCAGTTGCCACGAAAGGCGTGTTCGTTTGAGCGAATTTATTTCTCTCGTGGAAGCGATAAAGAAATCTATTTGGAACGTAAAAAACTGGGAGCGTTATTACTTCCCGAAGTGTTACAATCTATCAATAATGATTTAAAAAACAGCGTATTTGCATATATTCCGAACACGGCAGAAACTTCATATTTGGGATTGGTGGAGGAAGCCGACAGCTATCTTAATAAACTCAAACACCAACAGATTTTAGCCGAAAAAGACATTTCTTCAGAAAAACTTGCCGAGATTTTATCCCAAAAAATCCGAAAGGAGAAAGTTGCCATTAAGGACGCCAAACTCCGCACCTTTATTACGGAGGACAGCTCTCGGGACGACCTCGTAGCTCACGTGTACGACATCACCTATGGTTCGGTGCAAAAGGGCGACAATCTGGTAATCATCGATGATAGCATTGTTCGAGGTACGACCTTGAAGAAAAGCATTCTCAACATTTTGGGACGCCTAAAACCGAAAAAGATTGTAGTAGTTTCTTCCGCTCCACAAATCCGCTATCCTGATTGTTACGGAATCGATATGGCGAGATTGGAGGACTTGATTGCTTTTGAAGCTACCTTGCAACTGCACAAAGAAAGAGGCACATATAACATCATCGAAGAAGTGTATAAAAAATGTATCGCACAGGTGCATCTGAGCGACGATAAAGTGATAAACTACGTCAAGGAAATTTATGAGCCTTTCACCGATGAGGAAATTACCGACAAAATCACGGAATTGTTACTACCGAAAGATTATTCAATCGACGTGAAGATTATTTTCCAATCGGTTGCAAATTTGCATAAGGCTTGTCCGCAGAACTTGGGCGACTGGTATTTTACGGGCAATTACCCCACCGATGGCGGAAACCGCGTAGTAAACAGAGCTTTTATCAACTTCTATGAAGGGAAAAAAGATAGAGCGTACTAATTTGGCGAGTTATGCATCCTATTTTATTTGTCTTTTCAGGACTTCCTGCTTCTGGAAAATCAACACTCTCCAAATGGATAGTATCAAAATTTATTGCAGTGTATCTTCGTATAGATACCATTGAGCAAGGGCTTCGTGACTTGTGTAATGTTAATGTAGAAGGAGAAGGATATCGAATGGCATATCGAATCGCCAAAGACAATTTACTATTGGGAATGAATGTAGTTGCTGATTGTTGCAACCCAATCGCCTTAACTCGTGATGAATGGAGAAATATAGCTCATAACACAAATTCTTTTCTAATTAACATTGAAATTGTGTGTTCAGATAAAGAGGAACACCATAGGCGAGTTTTTAATCGAATATCTGAAATAGAAAATTTGAAATTACCCAATTGGGAAGCTATATCAGAATATCATTACGAAAATTGGACTGAAAATAGAATACAGATTGATACTTCGCATAAAACCATAGAAGAATGTGTCAGGGAGCTATTTTCAAAAATAGAACTAATTTTGGAAAAATAATTAAAGGGCAAGAACTAACTTGTCCTTTCTACTTTTTTATAAAGAAGTAATTATTTTCTGTAAAAAACCGATAATAATTTATGTATCACAAAGCATTTTTTATTTTTCTTGTTTCATTTGCGACAATGACAAAAGCACAAATAAAAGGAACTTACCCAGAAAAGGATAAGGTCTTAGTAGAAGGAGGTTTTTTCCTGATGGGAAGCCCAAAATCGGAAGGAGAAACCATTGAGCATCCGCAACATAAGGTATTTTTACAAACTTTTAAGATAAGTAAATACGAAATCACTAATGTACAATATGCCGAATTCCTAAATGCAAAAGGCAATCAGATGAATGGCGACATTCCTTACATAGAACTAAAAGAAGGTTGGAGCCAGATTGAAAAAGTAAACGGCAAGTACATCGCCAAAAAGGGATATGAACAACATCCTGTGGTATTAGTATCGTGGTACGGAGCAAATGCGTACGCTCAATGGGTTGGAGGCAAATTACCTACGGAAGAACAATGGGAATATGCAGCTCGTGGAGGAAGTAAAACTCAGAAGTACACTTATGCGGGGAGTAATACGCTTGATGAAGTAGCTTGGCATCGGCAGAATACAGATTATCTTCAGCCAGTTGGTAAGAAAAAACCTAATGAACTCGGTATTTATGATATGAATGGTAATGTTTCAGAGTGGTGCGAAGATGATTTCACGTCGTATGACTATAAACTCGGGAATACAGAAGAGAAAAAAGAAAAACCTTCAGTTTTCAGTGCGTTTTTTATGGCAATAATGAGTAAGACACCAAGCAACCACTCGTATCCAGAGGATAAAGTTACACGTGGAGGGCATTACAATCAGCAAAAAATGAATATACGTATAGCCAGAAGAGATAATCGCAATGCTTTGGGGCAAATCTTCGTTGGTTTTCGGGTGGTTTTTCCTCAGTAAGGATTTTTCATTATCATTTGCGAGTGAATATAGAAAAATAAGAAATAGAAAAACAAAAATATTTTGTCAGACTTCGACTTCGCTCAGCCTGACAATGAAAAAAGTTAGCTTAAATACTCATTTTCGTGATTTTGCTTAGCTCTAAATGAATAAATATCATCATACTTTTTGTACTATCTCTAATTTTCTATCTAAATGAATTGCTTTTTGAATTAATTATCGTACATTTGTACATATTCTTTCTAAATAAAGAAATAAGTAATTGATATTAAACACACACCATAATTAATATTAGACTTAGTAATTAGTAGAAATTGATTTTCTATCTGTATAAATTAGCTGTCAAAATATAAAAATTATTTTTCAGTTTTCAGAAATTCAAAATCATTATACAGAAATAAATTTTCTTACTACAGAAATGCTTAAACAATATGCAGAAATAGCCTGACAAGTTTGTCTAATCATTTCTGCAACTTAAAATAATCATTCTGGAATCAATAAAATTAAAAATAAATAACTAAACTCTAAATCTTATGGAAAATAACACATCACAAAAATCAAAAAGCAGATATGTTTCAACTGGTCAGCTTATTCAGCAAATGAAAATAACTTTTGCTAATGCAAAATTGCCTAATATTTTGCCACAATTGCAAACTTTAGGTTATACGGAAGAAAAACTAAATGAGTATTTAGAAAAAGTTGCTGAATTGGAAGCACTCTCGCAATTGCAGAAGAAAGAATACGGTGAGCAATATGCCGAAACAGAAAAACTCAATAAAAAACGTACAGAGATTGATGAAATCTACAAGCGTCATTTAGCTTTCTGTAAGATTCTGTTTAAGAACAACACTCAAGCA
This sequence comes from Capnocytophaga cynodegmi, assembly GCF_002302475.1. Taxonomy (NCBI): domain Bacteria; kingdom Pseudomonadati; phylum Bacteroidota; class Flavobacteriia; order Flavobacteriales; family Flavobacteriaceae; genus Capnocytophaga; species Capnocytophaga cynodegmi. The sequence continues at coordinate 1,386,524 of NZ_CP022378.1, read as the reverse complement.
ATTAGCACTTTGGAGATAAACAGCGGAAGAAAAAAGGCATATGCTTCTTGGTTTCAGCAAGTAAATAACTTCTACGGACAGATTTTATCAAACACTGAGTTTCTGGAGAAAGTAAAAACTATTAACATTCAAGAAAGTGACCTAAAAGCACAACTCTCTGCCCTTTCCGAGCTTACTCAACTGAAAGAAAATCAACTTAAAGAAGCTGGTCAGGCTCAAAAAGCTACTGAAATGCGTGATGAAGCCTTTGACAAGCTCTATCCGATATATAGCGAGTTAGTTGCGTACAGCAAAGTTCTATTTCAGAATGACCAAACCCTCGAAGCTCTTGGCATCGTAACAAAAAAGTAAGCAAATAATTAATTTACTTACAGAATTTAATGATTACTACAAAGCAAATTAAGGCTAAAGTTTTCCGCTTGTAGAAAATTTTAGCCTTACTAATTATAAAAAAATTAAAAATATATGGAAAAAATATTTGCTTTCTTAAAACAACTATCGCAAAATAACAATCGTGAATGGTTTGCAGAGAATAAACATACCTTTGAGGAAGCAAAGGCAGAAGCTGAGGCTTTTTTTCGTGCCATTTATGAAGAAATAGCCCAAAATGATTTTGTTGGAGAGATGAAAATATATCGAATTTATAAAGATATACGTTTTTCAAAAGATAAAACACCTTATAAAACTCATTTTGGACTTTATTTTCCACGAAAACAACCTCATCATCGTGGTGGATATTATATACATCTGTCACCTGAAGAAACTTTTGTAGGTGGTGGCTTTTTTGCTCCTAATAAAGAAGACCTTTTTCGCATTCGCAAGGAAATTCAGCTCGATGCACAAGGATTTCTGCAAGTGATGCAATCCAAAGGAATTCGGGATTATTACAATGGAGAACTTTGGGGAGAAGAACTGAAGACTGCCCCAAAAGAATTCGACAAAAATGACCCAATGATTACCTATATCCGAAAGAAACAATTCTTGCTCAAACGTGATTTTACAACAACTGAAGCATTACAACCTGATTTTTCATCTAAAGTTGTAAAGTCTTTTGAAGCTATGCATCCATTTTTTGAGTTTATGACCACTGCCCTAACGACAAATCTTAATGGAGAATCACTTTTTGATGAGTAAAATTAAATTTTCTGTTGTAACATTGCTTTTATAAAATGTATGAAGTTTCAATTTAACAAAAAATATTTCCTACAGGCAGTATCTTTATTCCTTATAGAAGTTTTAATAGCTACTATTTTCCGAAAAATTTATTTTCTGAGAGCTTATGTAGGAGATATTTTGGTAGTAATGCTTATTTATACATTTGTTTTGTCATTTCTGAAAGTAAAAAATAAAGATAAGTTGCTTGTTGGCATATTTCTTTTTGCAGTTGCTATTGAAATCTTGCAATTTTTCAAAATCGCCGAATTGCTGGGCTTCTCCAAAGGTAGTATTGGTTACATCTTAATGGGGAATTACTTCTCTTGGGAAGATATTATTTGCTACGCAGTGGGTTGCATTCTATTAAAAATATTTAATTCAAAATAAATTACATTATGAAGTTAAGTTCGTTCAGTGAAAACCTTGTTTTTTCACCAGAAAAGATACATACACAAGTAGTTTTAGAATCTGAGTTTTCGAAAGAAATCCGTATTACAATGTCTGAAGGACAACTGATGAAAGAACATCAAACTAAGTTCCCTATTGTGGTTCATATTTTGGAAGGAACCATCGATTTTGGGGTTGGCGGAAGTGTTCATACAATGAAAAAAGGAGATATCATTGCATTGGAAGGAAATGTTCCTCACGATTTAAAAGCTCTAGACAATAGCATTGTGCGTCTGACACTTTCCAAGCAAGATAAAATTTCGAGGGTTGAAGAAGTTGTTAAACAATCTGAAAAAAACTAACGTATGAAGGAAATCGAAACAAGGGAAGATATAAACCGATTGGTAAAAGCCTTCTACATTCAGATACGTAAGCACGACTTGCTGGGTCCCATATTTAACAGCCACATCGCAGAAGAACAATGGCCTCCGCATTTGGAAAAACTCACGGATTTTTGGGAAACAATCCTCTTCGGAGTTCAAAAATTCAAAGGCAGTCCTTCATTAAAGCACATCGAAGTGGATAAAAATCTGAACTATGGCATTACACAAGAGCATTTTAACCAATGGGTAAGCCTCTGGCACGAAACAATTGATAAAATGTTTGAAGGTGCGGTTGCCCAACGAGCAAAAGAAGCGTCAAACCAAATGGCTATAGGGCAATATACGATGTTATGGCGTTACCGACCTGAAAATTTTTAACAACGGAAGATAGGAATTAAGAACTCACTTAATTCCTTTTTATTTTTTAGGAAGTATTCCCAATACTTTTTGAAGTTCAACAACTGATTTTTCCATTCGCCTAACGATTTTATTATCGGTAACTTCACGTCGTAGCTCAGGTTGTTGATACCACGAAGTGTCGGCCCCTGCACGGCAATGGCTGATTTCCAAATTATCGTCAATATTTACAACGAAGAAATATTCGGAAGGGAAATACGCATCTTTCACATCAAAGAATACAATAGCTCGGGGCAAATAAAAATCACCATATTCAGCAGTATTATGAATTTTATCGTGATTCCATACCACAGCATATTTAAATCCTTTATCTTTCTTTTTCCAAGGCAATATAGACACCTCTTGGGGCAATTGAAAAATATGTAACACGTCTTTCTCAATGAAAGAAGTGCTTATCATAATTTTAGCAAAAGCTTCTCTTGTAATTTTCTTATTTTGAAGAGGTTCACCGTGTATTTGTCTACTTCTGTAATATATCCTTGGCATAAAATAAGGTGCTTTATAGGTTTGCAAATATATATAATTATCTTCTTATTTTTTACACAGATTTATGTTTTGTTAATATCTTTTTATACCTTTGTGTTCGTGTGCGTTTCTCTTACAGAAAGAGAAATAATATCAGATAATTTCACTATTGATTTTCAATTAAGTATATATGAAAAAAATCATCATTTTTGCATCTGGTTCAGGTAGTAATGCGGAGCGAATAGCAACTTTTTTTAAAGATGATAAAAATATTCAAGTAAATTTGATACTTTCCAACAACCCTAAAGCTGGTGTTTTGGAACGGGCTAAACGTTTGCAAATTCCGTCGATTGTTTTTGACAGACAAGCGTTTTACCATTCGGAAATTGTACTTGACATTATCCAAAGTCAAAATCCTGACTTAATTATTTTGGCTGGTTTTCTTTGGAAATTTCCTGAAAATATCATTAAAAATTTTCCTAATAAAATTATCAATATTCACCCATCATTATTACCAAAATATGGCGGAAAAGGAATGTATGGAGGCTTTGTACATCAGTCAGTTATCGAAAACAGAGAACCAGAAAGTGGCATCACAATTCATTATGTAAATGAAAATTATGATGAAGGCACAATTATTTTTCAAACCCAAACAGAAGTGTCAGCAAACGATACACCTGAAACATTGGCAGAAAAAATACATCAGCTTGAATATGAACATTTTCCTAAAGTTATTGCTTCTTTGTTAAAATAAAGAATATTTCAAAATTTAAACACATCATTATGAAAATATATCCTATTGAAACAGTGAATTTTAAGTTAGACGGAGGAGCAATGTTTGGTGTTGTTCCTAAAACTATTTGGCAAAAAACAAACCCAGCAGACGCTAACAATCAAATTGATTTATCTGCTCGATGTATGCTTATTGAAGATGGTAATCGACTGATTTTGATTGATACAGGAATGGGCAACAAACAATCCGATAAATTTTTTGGATATTATGCACTTTGGGGAGACGCTAACTTAGACGATTCATTGAGGAAAGTAGGATTTCATCGCGATGATATCACAGATGTTTTTATGACACACTTGCACTTTGACCATTGCGGAGGGTCAATCCAATGGAATAAAGACCGAACAGGCTACGAACCAGCCTTCAAAAACGCCCGATTTTGGACAAATGAAAAACATTGGCAATGGGCAACCAAACCCAATGCTCGTGAAAAGGCTTCTTTCCTAAAAGAAAATATTTTACCAATGGAAGAAAGTGGTCAACTACATTTTATTGATAATCAAAAGAAAACTTTTTTACAAAATAGCGAATTAGGTTTTGATATCCTTTTTGTAGATGGTCATACAGAAAAACAAATGCTCCCATACATTGATTATCAAGGAAAAAAATTAGTTTTTGTAGCCGATTTACTACCAACAATAGGTCACATTCCATTGCCATACGTTATGGGATATGACACACGTCCCTTATTGACCATTGCTGAAAAAGAACTTTTCCTAAAAGAAGCTGCTGAAAACGAATACTATCTATTTTTGGAACACGATGCCCATCACGAAATCTGCACAGTAAAACGAACTGAAGTTGGTGTACGACTCAATGAAACATACAAATTTGATGAAATTTTCTCTTAGAAACAGAAGAAAATTTTCTAAATCGAAACTTTAAAATTTCGTTTTGTTTCTAAATAATTACTTTTTTCATAAAAATAGAAATCAAAATAACTTTTTTAAGAAAATTTTTCATAGCTTTGTCTGTCGTATTTTGAAAACGAAAAACATATATTATTAATCAACAAATTAAAACAATCAAGGTATGTTCAGACATTTACTCACATTACTTGTGTTGATTTTAGCTCTACCAATGTCAGCACAAGTGAAAGTAACAGGAAAAGTTACAGATGGAATGAATAGTCCGTTACCGGGAGCCAATGTTACGGTAAAAGGGACTACGAAAGGAGTGAGTTCCGATTTTGATGGGAACTACGAAATTGAAGCTAAGCAGGGTGATATACTCGAATTTAGTTTCATAGGTTTTCAGACCCAAACCCAAAAAGTGACGGGAGGAAAAACACAAATCATTAACGTTGTACTCCAAGAAGATGCACAAGAGCTTGATGATGTTGTAGTTATAGGTTACGGAACTCAGAAGAAAGCCAATCTTACGGGGACAGTAAATACGGTTAAAGCAGAAACCATTGAAGGGAAAGCCACCACATCGCTTACCAATGCACTTCAAGGAGTTGCCCCAGGGGTAACTATTATTTCTCGCCCTGGTGACATCGGCAATGATATGGGGAATATCAATGTGCGTGGACGAGGTAGCTTAGGAACTGCAGCACCTTTGTATATAGTTGATGGTATTCCAGTAAGTGAAGGAGATTTTCAACGAATTTATACAGGAGATATTGAAAGTATCAGTGTGTTGAAAGATGCCGCAGCGTCAGCAATTTACGGGGCAAGAGCAGCTCACGGGGTTTTCCTAGTAACTACTAAGAAAGGAAAAGAAGGAAAAGCTAGTATTTCTTATAATGGATATTATGGTTTCCAATCACCTACTATTCTTCCGAAAAAACTAAATTCATATAATTACGCAACTCTTCTTAATGAAGCTAATATTAACGCAGGTAAAGACGGAATTTATGACCAAAAAGCTATTGACAGAATTGTAGCTCAAGATTCACCTGATTTATATCCAAATAACGATTGGTATTCATTAGTTTTCAGAAAACATATTCCTATTCAAGAACACAACATCAATATTTCTGGAGGTGGGAAAACACGTTATTTTGTTAGTGGAACTTTCTATGAGCAAGAGTCTGTAGTAAAGGGACGTTTGTTGGACAGATATAGCTTTAGAGCTAATACAGAACGTGATTTTACTGACAAATTCACCTTAGGCACAAACATCTCATATGTACAGGATTACTTTAACAGAGATGGTAATTTCTCCATTACAGATTTGGACAGAATGACGCCACTAACCGTAGCTCGTCATACTGATGGAAGTTGGGGAACCGTAACTGGAGGTAACGAAAGTACAGTGTTAGCAGAAAACAACCCACTTAGAAAAGCCGCAGAATATGGTCGTAAAGATTACATAGCAACTCGATTTAATGGTTCAATCAACGCCATCTGGAAGCCCATAAAAGGTTTAAATATCACAGGACAGCTTTCATATAGAACTTTTGACAAGAGAGACACCGAATTTGAAAATAAAGTAGGACAGCTCACAGGTTTCATCTCTAAAAAGCCTATGCCAGGAACCGATGGTCAAACCATCAATAAAATGACAAAAAAATGGGAACACGTAAAAAATCTTACCTCACAGCTATATGCCAATTACGATTTCTCTTTGAAAAATCATAATTTTTCACTTATGGGTGGTACACAATACGAAGACTACCGTTATGAGTGGCTTGAAGCATCACGGAAAGATTTCCCAAATAACAATTTGAACTCCATCAACGCAGGTTCAGCAAAAGCTAAAAATTTGGGTAATGACGGAAGAATCCAAGAACGTGCTTTCTTATCGTATTTTGGTCGATTAAAATACAATTACGATGGAAAATACCTGTTTGAAGCGAACGTTCGTGCTGACCAGTCTTCACAATTTCCAAAAGAAAATAGATTAGGGGTTTTTCCTTCGTTTTCAGCAGCATATCGTATTTCACAAGAAAGCTTTATGAGAAATGTTGAATGGCTTTCTGATTTAAAATTACGAGCCTCGTGGGGTAAATTAGGGAACGTTGACAATATAGGCTATTATGATTACTACAATGCTCTTGGTAGCAGTGGAACTGGTGCTTATGTTATTAATGGAGAAAAAGCTGATGGTGTTTGGCCATCCATTCAAGCAAATAAAGACCTAACTTGGGAAACCGTTACAATGGCTAATTTAGGACTTGATGCTTCATTTTTTAAAAACTCATTGAATATTCAAGTAGATGTTTTTGATAAATTAACCACTGACATTTTGCTTAAAATGCCTCAACCTTATGAATTGGGATTAGTAGTTGACAAAAATAAAAAAATAGACGAAAGAGTAGCTAAAAATGCAGGAAAGGTTTCTAACAAAGGTATTGAAGCCTTGGTTTCTTACAGAGGAAGTATCGGAGATTTCAAATATGGTATTTCTGGAAATATTTCCAAAATATGGAACAAAATTATTGATTTAAACGGACAAGACAACCAAGTAAATGGTAATTTTATTCTTAAAGAAGGTGAAGCTATTGGTTCTTTTTACGGCTACAAAGCTCTTGGTTTATTCAGAGATAGTGAAGATGTCAAAAATCACGTGAAACAAGATGCAGCAACTGGAGCTGGAGATATAAAATACGCAGATACTGACAAAAATGGCAAGTTTGATGCCGATGACCGCACAATTTTAGGAAACGATGTACCTTATTTTACTTATGGGTTAGGTTTTGATGTTTCCTATAAAGGATTTGACTTTTCGGTACAGGGACAAGGGGTAAGAGATGTACTTGTATATCTATCAGGAGAGGCATCACAAGCATTTTTTAATGGAGCAGGAGCAAAAGAATATCACTTAGGACGTTGGACAACGCAAAATCCTGATCCTAATGCTAATTATCCTCGTTTACTTATTACCTCAGCTAACAATCATAATACCAGAACCTCATCATTTTGGTTGTATGATGCGGATTATTTCCGTATAAAAAGTATTATCTTAGGATACACAATGCCACAAGAAGTAAGCCAACTCATAGGTTTCCAAAAGGTGCGTTTCTATCTATCAGGAACAAACCTAATTACTTTCCGAGCTGACAAACGCCTGAAAGACTTTGACCCAGAAGCTCCTTCACAACGTGGCACATATCCTAATATGAAGAATATTATCTTCGGAGTAAATGTATCATTTTAAAAAGAATCATTATGAAATTAAAACATATAATCCCTTTATTTATAGCCTTGTTCGCCATAGGTTGTAATTTAGATAAAGAACCTCAAGACAAAATTCTTTTAGAAAATTTTTGGAAAACAGAGAATGATGTAAATCTTGCTTTAATAGGATGTTATGCATACATTCCTGCAAGTGTGTATAATGCCTATAACGATGGTTATGCCGACAACTCATACTGCCAATATCCTTGGGAAAGTAAAGCTACAATAGCATCTGCTGGAGATATCACTGATAATGATGATTTTGGATATAGCTTTGTAGGTCTTCGTCGCTTTAACTATTTTTTAGATAATATAGACAAAGCTCCTGTTTCTGATGCTCTAAAAAAACAAACAAAAGCGGAAGTACGTACACTTCGAGCGTGGTTTTATTTTAATTTAGCTTCCAAATTTGGAGATGTTCCCCTAATTAAAAACTATATTTCTGAAACTGAAGAAGGACAAGTAGCCCCAACTTCTGAAAAAGAAGTTATTAACTTCGTAATCAATGAGCTTACTGAAAGCATTCCTGATTTACCAACTGCTCCTTCTGTAAAAAGCCGTTTGGGACAAGCTGCTGGTTACACCATCAAAGCACGTGTACACTTGTTCTATGGGCAATATGCAGAAGTTGTAGAGGCTACCAAAGCCATTATGAATATGGGGTATGATTTATTTAAGTTAAAAGCAAATCTTAGTGAAGAAAAGGATGATTATTCAACTTTTATAACATTTACTGATAACACTCACAAACAGAAATTCTACGATGGGCTTCGTAGTTACGAAAAATTGTTTTGGGACGAAAACAAGAATAACGAAGAGGTTATTTTAAATCAAGAATTCATAGAAGATAATTTTAATTATATAAGTTTGTACTTTCTATCAAGTAATGCTGGTGGTGGTTGGAGTTCTATCACTCCTACAGTAGATATGGTAAATGCTTATTGGAAAGCAGATGGAACAAGCTTTACTCCTCCAACAAACGACGAAAGAAAAGCCAAATATAATAATGGAAAATTTAATTCTACATATTTAGAGGAATTCAAAAATCGTGATACTCGTCTGTATGCTTCTATTCTGTATCCAGGAGCTATTTGGAACGATGTTTTAGGTAATAAAACATTTGTTTGGCAAAACAATGGAAAAGCCAATAACACCTCCAAAACAGGTTATAATTACCGAAAAATGGTTGACCCCAACGAAACAATACGCAGAAAAATAAATGATTTTCCGCTTATTCGTTATGCTGAAATTCTACTAATGTATGCCGAAGCTCAAAACGAGGTAGCTGGAGCAGATGGTAGTGTTTATGATGCATTGAACAAAATCCGAAATAGAGTAGGAATGCCAGATGTAACAGCGGGGCTATCAAAAGAAGCAATGCGTGACGTTATCCGTAATGAACGTCGTATTGAATTAGCCTGTGAAGGACATCGTTGGAATGATATTCGTCGTTGGGGAATTTCTTCTCAGGTAATGAAAGATATTCATAGTATTCAGGGAGAATTGGCTCAAAAACGTCGTTGGGAAGACAAGTACGTTCGTTTACCTTTCCCTATTTCTGCTATTGACAGAAATCCTAAATTAAAGGAAGCTCAAAAAGCTAAAGGATATTAGTTTTCATCAGTTTATATTTGAATTAACAATAAAAAATCACCCTGTTTTGGGGTGATTTTTTATTTATTATTCTGGTAAAATAGCTTTTCCAAACTTCTCAAAACAAGCAGAGACACTCTTATAAATGGTTTGATAATCTGCCATTTCTTTTCCTGTAAAAATTAGTGCTATAACATATTTTTCAGAGGTAACTTGACTCAAGAAATGTTTCTGTAATCGATAACTTTCACGAATAAGCCGTTTGATGCGATTTCGATGGACAGCTTTTTTGAACTGCCTTTTAGGAACACTGATAAGTACCTGAAATTGGGATTCTAAATCATTTTCAAGCGGAAAGTAAATCATTTTCAGAGGATAATTTTGCACACTTTTTCCCTCTGAAAATAATTGTTGAATGTATTTTAGTTTACACAGTTTTTCCGATTTAGGAAAAGAAAAGTCGTTGCTTTTTGACACAAATACTAATTATTAAATACGTTATTTTCTTTGTTAATATCAACTGAAATATTAGTAGGATCAATAATTATACTTCTAACTTCTTGCATAGGTAAATCAACTTCAAAGGTGTATGTCAGATTTCCCCAACCCCAAGATGATAGCATATGTTGTTGATGAGATTTATAAGAGTTCTCCTTGCTTCCAAAGGTCATCCGAAGCGGAATGTGATAGTAGTGTATTTTTTCGCTTTTTTCAATCACAAACAAATCTACAGGCAGAGGCAATCTGCCTATTCTTCGTAAGGTAATTTCAGTTTTATTTCCCTTTGGTTTTACACTTTCAATGGCATAATCAGCTGTGTGAGTTGTTCCGATAAATTCATTTAGGAACCATTGCAATTGCATTCCTGATACTTTTTCAGCTATACGAATAAAGTCATTCGGTGTGGGGTTTTTAAATGCAAAATCTTTATAAAATTTTTGTAGTGATTTGATAACATTCTGTTCACCCATTATATATCCTAATTGAGTTAAAAACAACAAACCTTTACTATATGCCATAACTGAATAAGAAAAGTTTTTATCAAATCTGTCAGCGTGTGTGGTAGCTGGTTCTTCCAATCCTGATTTCACTAATTTGTAATAACTTGTATAGGAATTCTGGAAAGGATTCCCCTTACTATCGGGTGATATTATACTATGCATAGCCAAATCTTCTATGAAGGAAGTGAAACCCTCATCCATCCAAGCATATGAACTTTCGTCAGTGGCTAATAAATGTTGAAACCAAGCGTGAGCAAGTTCGTGAATAGAAGTTCCTAAAACGGATTCATATTTTTCTCCACCAGCGACCAGCGTACACATTGCATATTCCATTCCGCCATCACCCCCTTGAATAAATGAATATTGCTCCCAAGGATACTTTCCTACAATCTCATTGAAAAAATCAAAAACTTTCACCAACTCTGGTTGCATTTTTCGCCAATTTTCATCGTATTTCTTATAAAGAAAATGAAATACTTTTCCATCTTTCAAAGCAATTTTATCGTGTTTGAAGTCCGTATCAGCAGCCCACGTAAAATCGTGTACATTTTTAGCTACAAAATGCCAAGTTTTTGTTTTTCCTTTGGCTTTCGGAACTTTCACTCCTTCGTTTTCGTAACCAAACCCAATTTCATTATTGTTTTGTAACACTCCCGAACCTCCAAGTATATAATTTTTATCAATGGTAATTTTAACATCGAAATTTCCCCAAACACCATAAAATTCACGAGCAATGTACTCTGTTGGGTGCCAACCTCTGTAGTCATAAGCAGCGATTTTTGGATACCATTGTGCCATTGAAAGAGCCACACCATCTCTGCTATTTCTTCCTGTACGACGAATCATTACAGGCACTTGTGCTTCAAACTCCATATCAAAAATAACTTTTGAGTTAGGCAAGATAGGATTTTTTAGATTTACTTTCAGTATTGTACCTTCGGTTTTGTGGGAAACACTTTCTCCGTCTTGTGTAAGTGATTTCACGTGGATATATCCTATTTCATTAGGTTTAAGTGAAGCTATTCTACTTTCATATATCGGATTTTCTTTCGTCCCTTTGTTAATAACCATTCGGCGGTCAGGGTCTGTGATGGATTGCAAACGAGCGTCCATTTCGCTACCTGGTTGAAAGGCATTCAAATAAAGATGATAAAAAACTACCTGAAGTGTATCAGGAGAGTTGTTCGTGTAGGTAAGTTTTTGCTTTCCTTTATATTGAAAATTCTTGACGTCCATATCAATTTCCATTTCATAATCGGCTTGTTGTTGCCAATAGGAAGTGTTTTGAGCTTTTGAAAAAGTAAAAACTCCCAAAAGGAATACTGCAAAAATGTATTTATTCATTGAAATTTGATTTTGATTAGAATCGCAAAGATAGCTGTTTCTGTTGTAAGTCCAAAAAGGAAATATTTTAAGCTCAATTTAGTAATTTAAAAACATCAGTACAATACGTTAAAAAGAGCAAAAGTTATTCACACTAAATCGTTTTCGTTTCGATTTGTTTCGAGAAGAAATTTTTCGGAATAAAAAAAGTTGTACTTTTACAACCGAGAAGTAGAATTGTTATAATATTTTGTTTAATTGTTAAGGAATTATTTATGAAAGTATCAAATGTATGTACTTTGTTTTTGTTTCTTTTCGTTTCTGTAGGGTTGTATGCCCAACAAATTGTAAAAGGAACAGTCAAAGACGCTGCTACGGGCGACCCTCTACCAGGAGTAAGTATCGTTGTGAAAGGGACTACGCACGGAACAGCCACAGATTTTGACGGTATGTATGAACTTAAGGCTGAAAAGGGGCAAACATTGGTATTCTCCTATATTGGCTTTAAAAATCAAGAAGTTTTGGTAAAAAGCGAAAACCAAACTATTAATGTTAATTTACAAGAAGACACACAACAACTTGAAGATGTAGTCGTTATCGGATATGGAGTTGCTAAAAAGAAAGATGTTACTGGTTCTGTAAACTTGGTAACCACCAAAGATTTTAACAAGGGGCAAAACCTTTCTGCGGGAGACTTGCTACAAGGAAAAGTTGCTGGGGTGCAGATTACCTCAGGAGGAGGTGCTCCTGGTGATGGACAAAATATCCGTGTGCGTGGTACAGGGTCTTTGACATTGAACTCGAATCCGTTAGTAGTAGTTGATGGTGTTCCGATGAACGACGGAGCTATCGGAGGAGCGAGAAATATTTTAAATGACATCAATCCTGATGATATCGAAAGTATGACCGTTTTGAAAGATGCCTCATCAACAGCTATTTATGGTTCTCGTGCTGCCAATGGGGTTATTATGATTACTACCAAAAAAGGAAGAGCTAATCAAGAGACACAAGTTTCTGTAAATTCAAGTATTTCAATTTCAGAAGTTTCTGACTACGTAAATTTACTTTCAGCAGATGAATTTCGTGCATTGGTAAACCAAACAGGAAACGCAACCCAAAAAGCTATTCTGGGGAATGCTTCAACTAATTGGCAAAAAGAGATCTACCAAGTAGCTCCAACTACAAATACAACTGTGGGTATCTCAGGAAACTTAGCCTCAATCCCATATCGTCTTTCATTAGGACACACGTATGCTGATGGGGTTTTGAAAACAGATAAATTCCAACGTGGAACAGCCAAACTTTCGCTAACACCACGATTTTTTGACAATTCATTAAAAACAGAATTGAATGTTTCAGGTTCATTTGTAAAAAACCGCTTTGCTGAAAGAGGTGCTATTGGTTCAGCTATAGAATTCGACCCGACACAACCTGTTCGCATCAATTCCACTAAATACGATGGATATTTTTCTTGGTTAGATGCAAGTAGTGGCTCACAGAGCAACACAGCCCCAGTAAACCCAATGGCTTTATTAAACCTAAGAAACAATACTGCCGATGTAAAACGATTGATTTCCAATTTGAAATTGGATTATACGTTACCTTTCTTTAAGGATATTACAGCTACCATCAATGCAGGGGTTGATATAACCAAAAGTGACGGAAAAGACATTACCGACCCTAAAATGCCAAACTCTTCAACTGATTTTAACGGAGTTACTACCATCTACGGAAACAAAGCTGTTAATATGCTTTTTGATGCGTATGCCAACTATATGAAAGACTTGGACAAACATTCAATCTCATTTATGGCTGGGCATTCATACCAAAAATTTGAATTTACCAATGATTCAAATCAAACACAATATTTTAAAGGTAAAAATGATTTGATTATTCCTGTAATTGACAAAAGCCGAAATGTCCTAATTTCTTTCTTCGGAAGAGCCAATTATAGTTTTGACAATCGTTATATGCTTACTGCAACACTTCGTGCTGATGCTTCATCAAAGCTAAATCCTGACGACCGTTGGGGATACTTCCCTTCGGTAGCTTTGGCTTGGAATGCTAAAAATGAATCTTTCCTAAAAGAAAGTGAAAATGTTAATGAATTGAAATTACGTTTAGGATACGGAGAAGTAGGTAACGTAAACGGATTGGGAGATTATTTATTCCTTACTCGCTATGTAGGAAGCGTAAATCAAGGGGCTTACTATCAATTCGGAAATCAGTTTGTACCAACAGCTCGTCCTGAGAGTTTGAATAAAAACTTACGTTGGGAAGTAGGTAACACACTTAATGCAGGTATCGATTATGGCTTCTGGCAAAATCGTGTATCAGGTAGCATTGATGTATATCGAAAACTTACTAAAGACCTTATCGCTGAAAGCAACGTAGCTCCATTTACCAACTACGGAAGCCGCATTTCGAGCAACATTGGTGATATGGAAAATAAAGGAATTGAATTCTTATTGAACGTTGTTCCTGTTCGCACTGATGATATTAATTGGACATTGAGCTACAACATTGCTTACAACGATAATAAAATCACACGCCTTACCAACTTGCAAAATGTGGGAGGAATTAGTGGCGGTACTGGAAACACCGTACAACGCCATCAGGAGGGATATGCTCCTTACACTTTCTTCCTATATCAACAGGTATATGACAATAAAGGATTCCCTATTGAAGGAGCATATGTGGACAGAAATAACGACGGCAAAATCACTGAAGATGACCGCTATATGGGTAAATCACCATATGCTGACGTAACAATGGGGCTTACCACTAATCTGAACTACAAAAACTGGGATTTGAACATCGCTACACGTGCTAGTTTAGGAAACTATGTGTACGATAACGTATCGTCTGCCAACGCTTCTTTGGATAGAGTTTACAGCGACAATATCCTTCGTAATACCATTGCAACTTATTACGACACTCTACTTTCAAAACGAACTACGGAAACGTTGCTTAGTGATATGTACCTACACGATGGGTCTTTCTTCAAGATTGACAATGTAACTCTGGGGTATAACTTCCCTAAAGATAAATATGGTATTCGTGTATATGGAACAGTACAAAATGTTCTGACACTGACCAATTACAAAGGTTTAGACCCTGAAGTGGTTACTCTCGATGGCTTTGGAAGACCAACATTCGGCGTTGACAACAACGTATATCCACGTCCGCGTACATATTTGGTAGGAATCAATGTGAATTTCTAATAGAGTACAGATTAACTAAAATTATTTGACAGCAATGAAAAAATATAATATATTCAAAATATGGGGACTTGCTTTGACTTTGTCGCTAACGGGCTGTATGAAAGACCTTGACCAAGACCCCTCTATCGACCCTGATAGCATTAACTCAAGTTCAGTACAAACCAATCCTGAATATGCAAAACAAACTTTAGCAAAGGTATATGCCTCATTGGCACTCACTGGACAACAAGGACCCGCAGGTTCTGCTGATATTCAAGGACTTGATGAAGGGACATCACAGTTCACACGTTTGCTATTCTATATGCAAGAATTGCCAACAGATAACGCAATTGTGGCCTGGTCTGACCCTGGAGTTCCTGATTTCCACAATATGAACTGGTCTTCTTCGAACGGAATTATTGAAGCGATGTACTATCGTTTGGCACAATCCGTTTCATTCGCTAACGCATTCATTGCCAATAATGAAAATAGTTCCAATGAAGAGATGAAAAAGTATGGCGTAGCTGAGGCACGTTTCATCAGAGCGTATGCATATTACCATTTGATGGATTTGTTTGGTAATGTACCTGTCCTTACCCAAGTACAAGACAATCTTACTGGGCAAAATACACGCAAAGAGGTTTTTGATTTTATCGAAAGTGAGCTAAAAGCGATTGAAAGTGAACTGAAACCTGCTAAAGGTAACGAATACGGACGTGTTGACGTCGTAGCTGCGTGGGCATTGCTTTCACGTTTGTACTTAAATGCTGAAGTATACACAGGTACAGAGCGTTACGATGATTGTATCACATATAGCGAGAAAGTTATCAACTCAGGATATGCATTACACAACAACTATTCACACTTGTTCTTGGCTGATAATGACACTAACGGAGCACAAAATGAAAATATCTTTACAGCTAATTTTGATGGAGTTAACTCACAAACTTGGGCTGGAAGTACCTTCCTTGTTCACGCTGCGATTGGTGGTAAAATGAAACTAACTGATTTTGGTGTTAGTGGAGGTGCTTGGGCAGGTATCCGCACCACCAAATCATTGGTTGAAAAATTTTCAGGTGCAGGTAATCCACCTACTTCTTGGACGGATAAAAGAGCAATGTTCTTCACTGACGGACAAAAATATGAAATCGAAAATGTTTCAGACTTTAAAGAAGGTTATGCTGTGATGAAGTTCAAAAACTTAACCTCAGCAGGTAAATTTGGGAAAGACCCAGGAGGGCAATTTGTAGATACAGATGTGGCACTTATCCGTCTGGGTGAAATTTACCTAAATTATGCTGAAGCTGCGGTTCGTAAAGGGACAAATCAGGCAAATGCTTTACAATACGTAAATGTACTCCGCACACGTTCAGGAGCGAATGCTCTTTCAAATTTAACAATTGAAAACGTGCTTGATGAACGTTCCAGAGAGCTTTATTGGGAAGGTTTCAGACGTACTGACCTTATCCGTCACGGACATTTCACTTCATCAACTTATGTGTGGCCATTTAAAGGTGGAGTAGCCAACGGAACGGGAGTAGACGCATACCGAAACTTGTACCCTATCCCTACGAATATTATCTTGGCTTCAAAGGGAGTTTTAAAACAAAACGCTGGATATTAATAACATCATAAAGTTGTCCGAGTAATTACTTTCCTCGGGCAACTTATTTAAACGTATATAAAAATGAAAAAAATAATATACCTTATGAGTTTGCTAACATTAACGTTAGTAAGCTGCGAAAAAGATGAGAAAATCACTTATGATGGCAACGCAAAGGTAACCACTACCCTTTCTGCTGAAAGTGTTACATTAGATAAGGATAAGAAAGAGGAGACCGCCCTGACTGTTTCGTGGGAAAGTACACCTCTAAATGTGAATGTAGTTCCCTCTTATGAAGTTGTTTTTACAAATGGAGAAGAAACAAAATCGGAGCCTGTTTCTAAATCACCTGCTCATTTTACTGTAGCAAAACTCAATGAAATAATGCTCAAAATAGGGGTAAAATCCTTAGAACAAACTGACGTAAAGGTAAGCGTAAAAGCAAAATTAGGCATCAACAATTACCTATCTTTTGATGAAAAAATAATTAAAGTTACAGCTTTCGAAGATTTGGTTGTTCCTGAGTTTTATATTGTTGGTGGAGCAAGTTATGTAGGTTGGTCTGCCGATAAGGCACAAGGTTTGTACAAAAAAGAAAATATTAGTACAATTTTCACTTATTTGGAAAATAATCAACCTTTCCGTTTTTTAGGACAACAAAATTGGAATCCAATTAATTATAGCATCGACCAAGCGGGTACAAGAGATTCGTACAAGTATTTTACTACAGTACCTACAACCATAAAACAAGATGGTGAAGAAAATATGAAATTTGAAGGCGAAACAGGTATCTACAAAATCACCATAGATAATAAAGCTAAATCACTTGAAATTGAAAAATCGGCTTTGGGCTACAAATATGATAACTTATATTTAGTAGGAAGTATCAATGGTTGGAATGCTTCAGGGGCTATCAGTATGACAAAAATATCTGAAGGTGTGTTTGAACATACTATTGAACTGAAAAAAGGAGATGAATTCAAATTCATTGGACAGAAAGACTGGGGTGAACTTGATTGGGGGAACCTCAACGCAAATGGTAATACAGGTTACCTTGCTCCTAAGGGTAATAACGGAAACGTTGTATTTGATGGCAAAAATGGCACATACAAAATCACTGTGAACCTTAAAGGAGGTATTTACACCGTAATTCCTCAGTAATTAGAAAAAATAATTTACGAAAAAACCGAATAGAAATTTCTATTCGGTTTTTTTATTGGTAATAACTATTGACTTTTACGCTTTGATATTGTAACTTTACAAGAAAAATTTTTACAATGAAAACAAAAACAATTTTAATACTGCTATTATTAGTGGTAATGGGGTGTGGGAAAAGAATAGATGAAACTATTGAAAATATAACATTTACGACCATCGCAAAAGGAACTTTGTATGGCAACGAAAAGGAATATATTACCAAAAGTAATTTTTTTATATCTTCACAAAGTGATTTCAATGATTTAATATCTAATATGAGTAAAATTAATAACATATCTGATACTTTAACAGAGAAAGAGATTGATTTTTCAAAATATCAAATCATTGCTATTTTTGATGAAGTTAAATCTTCAGGTCCTTCGGATATAACAATAACAAAAATAGTCGAACGGAAGAATTATATTGAAGTATTTATCAATAAAACGATTAAAGATGGAGCTGTAATGAATCAGCCATATCATATTGTAAAAACTCCAAAGTGTGAAAAGAATATAATTTTAAGAAAATAAAACCTATTCAACATAAAAATACAATGAAAACAAAAACAATCTTAGCATTTCTGTTACTGGTGATAATGGGGTGTGGACAACACAAGAATGATCAAGATAAATTAAAAAAATTACCTTTTTCTTTATTGTTTCAAGGAAACTTGATGGCTATTGATAATGAGAGTAAAGAGATTGTTACAATTACATCTCAAAAACATTTTGAGGGTTGGATAAAGAGTCTCAATTTTAATGAAAAAGATAAGTTATTAACCAAAAAAGTAGATTTTTCAAAATATCAAATTTTAGTAGTTTTTGATGTGATCAGATATTATTTTCCCTCTTCAATAAGTGTTGTAGAAATTCATAAACATGAAAATTACATTCTTGTTCATACTAAAAGTGAATTAAAAGGATTAGCACCAGCAATTAATAGAGGCTTTTGCATCATACAAATACCTAAAATAACACAAAATATAACTGTAAAAAAGGGAATATTATGAAAAAAAACATTTTTATTGGATTAACCTGTTTGCTATCTGTTGTTGCTAAAAGTCAAACTAAATATTTCTATTATTTTAAAGGAGGAAAAATTCCTTTAGAAGTTGATACTAAAAGTATAAATATTATCATGAATAATTCTCCAAGAGAAGTAAGTCTTTATCAAAAAACATATAATGCAGTCCACGTATATAATGAGGAAAAAATAGAAGATGCATATCTGAAAGTTGATTATGTTAAGGAACAAAATAGAGAAGTTTTTGAAGAAAAAGTGTATGAATTAAGAAAAAATCCTGACATCAAAGGGATAGGAATATTTTTTAAACAGAAAAATGGAAAATCAGTACCTATTTCTAATTATTTTTATGTAAAACTAAAGACGAAAGATGACTATAGAAAGTTTTTCTAATAAAAAAAGGTTAAAATTATATCAAATGTAGGAAATATGCCCATGTGGTATATTCTTTCTACAACTAATAGCACCTATACTTCTTTAGAATTATCTAATCAGTACTATGAATCTGGTCTATTTGCTGATGTAGATCCTGCTTTCGCTTTCAATTTTTCCAACAAATGTACAAATGATCCCTCTTTTAACAACCTATGGGGAATTGAGAACATTAAGACCTGTAAAGCATGGATTATAGCACAAGGAGAAAACATAAACATAGCTGTTGTAGATCAAGGAATAGATAAAACACACAATGATTTGAAAGATAATATTCATTATCTAAGTTATGATACAGTAAAAAACATTTCAACAAGCGATTTTAATTCAACGCAAGCACATGGAACATTTGTCGCTGGAACTATAGGAGCTGTAAAGGATAATAATTTACAAATTGTAGGTATTGCTCCAAAATCAAAAATAATGAGTGTTAGTAACCCTTTAAAAGCAATTCCTACTATATCTTCTCAATTAGCATCAGGGATAAGTTGGGCTTGGCAAAATGGAGCCCATATAATAAACAATTCTTGGGGAGACCAAGCAGGTAGATTATACGGAGAATTAAGGAGTACCATACTAGAAGACGCTATAAAAGAGGCACTATTACAAGGTAGAAATGGAAAAGGTTGTATAGTTGTATTTGCCTCTGGGAATCACAATACAGATATTGATTATCCAGCCAATTCAAATCGTGAAATTTTAGTAGTAGGAGCAACTCAGTCAAATAGAAAAAAATCTCTCTTTTCAAGTTATGGTGATCAATTAGACGTTGTAGCCCCAGGCACACAGATTCTATCTACTCTACCTAACAACCAAATAGGTTACGATAGTGGCACCTCTATGGCTTGTCCTCACGTAGCAGGGGTCGCCGCCCTTATCCTTTCTGTTAATCCAAACTTAACGGGTAAAGAAGTCCGTGATATTATCGAAAAAACAGCTCAAAAAGTAGGTAGTTACAACTATCAAAATAGAGGTGATAAGCCCAACGGCAGTTGGAATAACGAAATGGGATATGGTTTGGTTAATGCCTATAAAGCTGTACAATACGCTACTATGGCTGGAGAGGATAAGGTTTGTGTGGGAAAAGATATTACACTCGAACTAAAAGTCCCTATTGCACAAGGAGCAACTATTAAATGGGAATATCCGAACAATAAAATGTATATCAGATCAGGGCAAGGAACCAAAAAATGTACCTTTGGCACATTCACTTATGGTGATAACAATATCATAAAAGCTATCGTAACACATAATGGCGATGTAAAAACCTATGAAAAAGAAATAGAAATCCAAAGCACATATGTAACCCATGTACCAACCATAGCAAATCACCCCAATACGCCCAGCAGTATTCCGTGTTGTGGCGGCAGTAACTATATTCCTCACGTGATTTGCACTTCAACAATCGGAGACCTTGAATGGGAAAATAAAATACTATACAAAGACCCCAAGGATTCCTTTACATTCATAATAAAGGAAAGCGGAGTAGATATACAAGCAACTCGATTTACCTCCACACCTTTCATCGTATCGACCCGAGCCAGAAATATCGCCCGAGAATCAAATCCTTGTGGGGCAACCTCTGATTGGTCTAGCCCTATTTCACGTTACTACGGCTCTGTTATACCTTACCGAACAAGCTTCAGAAAGGCAGAAAACCAAATCAACGATAAAATCTTTCTTTCAGAGTATTTTATGCACAGAGGTAATAGTCTACACATTATAAAAACAGATATTTATCAATGGTTAGACCAAAAATATGGAGGTAAGGACTTAAATGAAAATGAAGTAGGTAAAATAGTATCAATTCTTAATAATGTGGATAGGTATAATAGCCTAAACGTTAAATTTTTTGATATGAATGGCAGAAAGCTATTTGAGCAAAATTTTAATACAAATGAGGATATGATTATCGACACTTCACAACTTATCAAAGGTATGTATGTTATATACTATATCTGTGGAGATATATCACACGGAAAAGTTATCTACAAACCCTAACATATTTGTCAAACACAAATGTTTTATGTAATTTTGACCACACAAAAGCATAAAACAATTGTGTTTTGCAATGTTGTAGACATACAAAAGTACGAAACACTTCGGTTTTGCGTATTTGTATGTATACAAAACACAAAAACGTTTCATATTTGCATTATTGTAATACAAAATAAACTAAAAAACAAACGAAATTAATAACTATAAACCTAATTTAAACCATTTTCTATGATAACAAAGTACAATTTATCAAGAATTCGCCTAATGGAATTTGCACAAGTAATGGCGAATGTAAAAAGTTTTTTAGAAAAAGAAAACTTAGAAGCATTGGGACTAGCTCAAATGAAGCAAACTTTTGATGAAAAATTCATCGCTCTTGAAGAATCTCTCAAACCCTTACGCAAGAGTGAATACACTCAAAAAATCAAAGCACTTGATGACCAAAGAGATACGTTATTAACAGGATTCATTGGGCATTGTAAGGTATTTATTAATTTTCCTGAAAAAGAGAAAGCAGAAGCTGCCCAAAAGTTAGTACTTGTCAATCAAAAATATGGCAAAGCACCACAACGACAATCACACCGCGAAGAAACAGCCATTATTCGCAATTTGCTAAACGACCTTGAAGTTGCTGAACTAAAAAAAGCCGTTGAGGATATTGGTGCCGAGAAATGGATTGAGCATCTTGCCAAAATAAATGAAACCTTTGCTATTGTACATTCTGACCGCACACAGGAACAAGGAGCTATTGAGGTAGGTAAAACTAAAATAACTCGTTCTGAAATGCAGGAAGTTTTTAGCAAATTGGTGACACTCATCAATGGATTGGTAATCGTAAAGGGAGCTACAGAGTATCAAACCTTGATAAACTCAATTAATGAAGAAATTAAACGTGTACGAAATTGACTTTAAGAAAGTGTAGCAAATCATCATAACTTTCGATTAAGATTATAAAATCATTATGTTCAGTATAGGAAGTTGCAAATAGAACCTTGCAACTTCTTTTTTGTTAATCAACTTACTGATGATATTTTTGCTGTTTGTTTATTTTTATGTAGTTTTGTCATACTAAAAATCATTTTATGAAGAAAATACTTACATTATTCTGCATTTTGATGTCTTTCGGGGCAATTGCACAGACTGAAAACGTACAAGGAACGTATTATTCAAATTCACTTACCCAAGACTTGAAACTGAAAATAAATGAGGATAAAACCTTTGACATAGTAATCCTTTCAGGAAAATACGAATTGGGGAAAGACAACGCTATTGATTTTGCATTCGATAACGTGTCTACATTTGTGGTTCGGGAAAAAGAAAAAGGAAACAAAAGCACACTGAAAGTTACCTTAAATTCAAATTATGAACACGTCGACCTGAAGTTTTTGTACATTGGTTATGAAGATGAAAACAACGAAGTGAAATACGAAAATCTGTATGATAAAATTTCAGCCAATGAAACAACAAAAGAAGCATATACTGAAAACCGAGAAACAATTTATTCCTTAGGAACTTTTGAAATTCCTAAAACAGAAAACCTGTATTTGGTCAATGCTACCCAAATGCCAAGTTCGGAAAAAAAAGCAAGTGTTATCATCGAAAAGTTTCCCATTAAAAAAGATATTTCTTCTGTTGATGTATTCTTTAGCTTATCGGGGCTTTACGCTTCTGTCCCGAAAATTGCAGGGAAGTATAACAAGCAACAACAAAGCATTCAGTTACTTGATTTTTATGGTGAATATGACGTTCTCTTTGAAAAAAAATCAAAACGTAACGATGGGAAAAATATAAACAAGACTTCTGCCGATGAAGTTAAAAACTGGGAACATATAACCTACTCACAAGATGAAAATTTCCCATCAGATTCCATCTATTCATCTGTGGAAACAAAGGTAAAACTTGATGTGAAGGACAATCTGGCTGACGCTCTAAAATCTGTCCAAAAAAACAATAAACTACTTTTAGTTTTCTATCAACCCGAAAATACCGAAAAAGCAAAAGAAGAGTTCAATGATTTAATTTCACAATATGAATCGGACTTGAGTTATTACAATGAATATGAATTTTCAAAATATGATATCGTTGATTTCTATTTTGCTGACAAAAAAGATGAAAAGTGGTTCAAAAAGAAGAATATCAAAATGCAAAATCAGTTTATCTGTCTGAACTACAATGGCGAAATCTTATATCACGAGCCAAACACAGTAAGCAATGTCAAAAATAATATTTACGCAGGAAGTTCTTTTATTTCGGTTTTGGAAGGAGCTTTTATTGCCAAAGCAATTGATGACGTTTTCAGCAACAAAAAAGCAACCATTTCACAAATAGAAAATGTTTTCTTAAAGGCTCTGGCATCGAATAGTATTCCTCTGTACGTTTACAGAGAGAAAAGCAATGATGAAGAACAAAAAGATTCACAAGATTGGGAATTATATCTTGAAAATTTTAAAGACATCAAGAATTTGTACAAATTCAAATCCACACCTGAACAAGCGGACAAACATTGGAAAAGAATAATAGACGCCCATAAAAAAGACACCCAGCTCGATGTTCCGTTTGCAACTTTGTTAAGCAAGAATTATGAAGCATACAGCTTATATTACGACCACGAAAACTATTACAAAAAACTATTTGATATAAAGAGAAAAAACGATAAAACCGATTTGGAAGCAACCCAATATTTAATCAAATTTAATGAGCAAATACAAACATACAACGATAATCTGTACAAAAAAGAAGATTACATCAACTTAGAAACAATTAACGTCAATACAGATATCATCACTTCGGTGTTAAACAAAATCGCGGAAGATTCACCAGAACTTAGCGAAAAAGTAAAACTAACTTACATTGAAGGTAAACAAAAAAAGGTATTTGATTATGAAAATCTAAAACCATTCTTCGAAGAATTTTATCCCGAAGAACAAATAACCCTTTTTGAGGATTACTATCAAACGATGACCTCTGCTGATGCTTCCAATATCATTCTGTCTCTTGACAAAGTGTATTCTCAAAATACAAAACAACAATTCAACGATTGGATATATTACAAAAATAACTTTGCTAACGAATGTAATAACATCGCTTGGCAAATCGTTGAAAAACACAGAAATAATAAAGCACTTTTAGAAAAAGCTCTGAAGTGGTCCAAAACCTCTTTAGAATTGGAGAGCGAAAATCCTCATTATTTAGACACGTACGCACATTTGCTTTATTTCACAAACAACAAAGAAAAAGCAATTGAAACACAACGTAAAGCGTTTCAAATACTTGAAAACAGCCAAGAAGACTACGAACAAGAATTGAAAGAAGAAATAAAACAAACTCTCAAGAAAATGGAAAGCGGAAGTATTTAAGATACAGAGTTTGAAGATAATTTTATCAACAACTCTCATTCAAAAATAATTATAATAAAAAAATGGAGAACTCAACTTTGAGTTCTCCATTTTTTATTCACCTAAATTAATTAGCTTTTTAATACGAAGAATATATACTTATTTTTTCGAATTTAAACCTAAAAATCACTTCTTGACTTACATCAATGACGGAGAGTAAAAAACCACTTACCTTTGCCCCGAATTTAAAACTAAAGAAGATATGTCAACAGTAAAATGGTCATTAGATACCGCTCACAGTGAATTGAATTTCAAGGTAAAACACCTTATGATTTCTAATGTAAAAGGAAGTTTCAAAGATTTTTCAGTGGAAATTCTTGGCGAAGATTTCGCTACTTCAAAAGTAAATGCACAGGTAAAAACTACTTCTATTTTTACCAACAACGAAGACAGAGACAACCACTTGCGTAGTGCCGATTTCTTCGATGTAGAAAACTTCCCAGAAATGAAATTTGAAGGAACTTCTCTTACCAAAAAATCAAGTGACGAGTTCACTTTGGTAGGAAATCTTACCATAAAAGATGTTACTAAAGAAGTGACTTTGGCAGTAGATTTCGGAGGGGTGAGCAAAGACCCTTGGGGAAATGAAAAATTAGGTTTTTCTGTAAAAGGAAAAATCAACAGAAAAGACTTCGGACTTAACTGGAATGCCGCTTTGGAAACAGGAGGTGTTTTGGTAAGCGATGAAGTAAGAATCGAAGGAGAATTGCAATTTGCAAAACTAAACTAAAAATAAATAAAACTCAATCACTAACGAATGTCAGGGCTTTTACAATGATTGTAAAAGCTCTGATTTTTTGTTTCAACAGAAAATTTCTAACCAAATTTGTATTATCTTTACCTCCAAAATTGATAGGCAATGATGGTTAGTGAATATTTTTCAAAGTTGGTGGAACTCTCTATCGAAGAAAAAAACTTGATAGATAATAGTTTTGAATTAAAATCTTTTTCCAAAGGAGATTTTCCGTTGCGTTCGGGAGAGGTTTGTGAATCTGAGTTTTTTGTAAAAAAGGGATGTCTTAAAAATTATTATATCGACTTTCAAGGTAATGAAATTATCTTGTCGTTTGCCATAGAGCATTGGTGGATTGGTGATTTTGAAAGTTTCAATCGTCGTACCCCGAGTAAAATGTTTGTAGAGGCTTTGGAAGATAGCGAAGTGTACACCATTTCTTATAACAAAAAACAACAGCTCCTCAAAGATATTCCGCAATTAGAACGAGCTTATCGCATACTTTTAGAGCGACATCTGCAAAATTATCAGGAGCGAATTTATTCTGTATTGGCACTCTCCGCACAAGAACGCTACGAACGATTTTTAGAAAAATACGCCAAATTAGTACAATGCGTTCCGCAGTATTCCATCGCTTCCTTTTTGGGCGTAACTCCTGAAACGCTAAGCCGTATAAGAGCCAAACAAGCTAAGAAATAGAAAAATTCGTAGAAATAAGAACCACATAGAAACATAGAAAAAATTATGCCTCTATGTGGTTTAAAAATATAATTTCGTTATTGCCCTATGTCAATGGTTAGGAATGAAAAATACGTTAGTTTTGCATCATAGAACGATTAAAATCAAAAAAATATGTCAAACATCGGAATTATATTAGAAGAAAAAGCAGCAGATATCGGCAATTTTTTGGTAGGAAGATTACTTCCTTTTCGCGAAAAACGAGCAGTAGGACCTTTCGTGTTCATCGACCATATGGGACCTGCCGACCTGAAAGATTATCAAAATTTGGATGTGGCACCGCATCCGCATATTGGGCTTTCTACGCTCACTTATTTGTTCGAGGGGTCTATTTTTCACAGAGATAGCATCGGTTCGCAAATGGAAATTCAGCCTGGAGCGGTCAATTGGATGACGGCAGGAAAAGGCGTGGTGCATTCCGAAAGAACACCTGATTACCTAAGAAATACAGAGAAAAAACTACACGGACTCCAAATTTGGGTGGCTCTACCGAAACATTTGGAAGATTGCGATCCAAGTTTTCATCACATCGAAGCGGAAGAGCTTCCGCATTGGGAGGAAAATGGCGTACAGGTAAAACTGGTTGCTGGAGAGGCTTTTGGAAAAAAATCGCCCGTCCCTGTACATAGTCCGTTGTTTTTCATTGAACTGAAGGCCAAGGAGAAAACCAAACTCCACATCGGAGAAGACCTCTACGGAGAAGCGGCAATGTATGTACTGGAAGGCACGGTGAACATTGAGGGGAACGACTATGGTTCTAAACAATTGTTGGTGGCTAAAAATAGTAAGTTATGCGAGTTTGAGATGAGCGAAAATTCGGTGGTGTATATTTTCGGTGGAGAGCCTTTTCCTGAAGAACGATTTATGTTTTGGAATTTCGTGAGCTCCGACAAAGAAAAAATAGAAAAAGCTAAACAAAACTGGAAAGAACAAAACCACGAAGCCTTCCCAAAAGTCATTGACGATGAAGACGATTTCGTGCCACTGCCTACTTATCCGTTGAAAAGTAAGTAATTTTAACTAAAAGCCGTCCCGAAAGGGATGGTTTTTTAATTTTTGGTGCATTTTATATATTGAAGTGTTTTTGGTAAGAGAGTATATTTATTTTTGCAAAACCTATACACAAATCTATTATTTAGTAGCTAATGGTTTTAGAAGTTATGAAAGTTTGTCTATTTCAATTTATTAATAAAAAATATATTATAATATGGAGAGAAATCATTGGATTATACATCAGGATTTATACATTCGTAAATAGTACTCCAATTATCGACCAACAAAGGATTGATAAAATGGAAAAAGTAATTGAGCCGAATGAGGTAAAAATCTTTGGGTATTGAACATAATTTGATAATTCACATCCATTTTTCTTAAAACTTACACCCCTTTTTATATTCGTTAACAAACTTTTGAAATTTGTATATCACATTGCTAAAAAACTTTCTTGACCCATATCAATGAAAAATCTAACGAAAAGAAGTACCTTTACACCCTGAAAAATTCAATATTAAAACAATGAAAATAGTAGCATTTGCAGGAAGTACATCTTCTACTTCCATCAACAAAAAATTAGTAGAACACACCCTAACGCATTTCGGGGAAAGCGACATCAACTTGTTGGATTTAAACGACTACTCTATGCCGATTTACTCTTCCGATGAGGAGAAAAAAGGGACTCCGGAACAGGCACATAAATTTTTGCAGTGTATAGAAGAAGCTGATGCCATCGTTTGCTCGTTTGCAGAACACAACGGAAATTTTGCAACAGCTTTCAAAAATGTTTTCGATTGGGCTTCGCGTATCAATAAGAGCGTTTTCCAAGATAAACCGATGCTAATTATGGCAACTTCACCAGGCGGATACGGCGGTAAAAATGTTTTAGATGTAGCTCAAAAAACGCTTCCTCACTACGGCGGAAATATCAAAGGGGTATTCTCTTTGCCGAAGTTCGGACAGAATTTCGATGCCAATGAAGGAATTACAAATCCTGAATTGAAACAAGAGCATATCAACACGATAGAAAACTTTAAACAACAAATCGCACAGTAGTGAAACCCGAATTAGAACATTTACCATTGGTGAAAAACGATGAAAAAAATCGTTTTGAACTCGAAAACAACGGTCATCTTGCCTTTATCGATTTCGAGGAAAGAGATAGTTTCATTGCCCTGACACACACCGAAGCGGCAGCGGAATTGGCAGGAACGGGAACAGCCGCAGCATTGGTAGAAAAAACGCTACACTACATCGAAGAAAGCGGAAAACAACTGATGCCGTATTGTCCGTATGTGTTTGCATTCATCAAAAAACATCCCGAATGGAAACGCATCGTAAGTCCGAAATTCCCCGCTTACGATAAATTGTAGGCAAGGAAAACAATAAAAATAGTTAAAATAACTAGCTTATTGCTTACGGCATATATAAAGCTTAAAAAAATGAAAGCAAGTGTAAAAGCAACATTAGGAAAAGCCAATTTCTATACGGAAATTGTAGCAGGTGAAAATAAGATAATTACCGACGAACCTGTGAGTTTGGGCGGGGAAAACAAGGGTTTTAACCCGCTGGAAGTATTGGCGAGTTCATTGGCAAGTTGCACCGCTGCCACTTTGAAAATATTTATGGATCGCAAGGAATGGGAAGTGGAAAGCATTGAAATAGATGTAGATATAGAAAACAATGTCACCGAACGCCAAGCGATATTTACCCGAAAAATACATTTCAACGGCAATCTGGACGAAAAACAAATCGAAAGACTGCACAAAGTAGCGGAATCTTGCCCAATACACAAGCTACTTACCAATCAGATAGAAATACAAACCAAAATCGTATAAGTTTGGGGTTTCATAAAGTTTATAAATTTAAAAGTCGGTCAAAAACCGACTTTTTTGTTTTTGGAAATATTTTTTAGTTCGCCCTTTTTTATGGGGATTGGTAAATGGAAGATATTTTTAATAAATCTACCCTTCCTTAATAGTAAAATCGGTTTATGTTGATTTAACATCTCTTTTCAAAGAACTCATCTTGACTTTTTATTTTACTCAACTTTCACTATTTCAAAGCACTTTGTCAAAGTCTAAAAACCTTAATAGAGTATCAGAAAAATAATGAAACTTATTGAGCTAAACATTTCTCATAGCTCTATTTATAGATTTTTAATAAAAAGGTTTTATACTTAGTTTTCTTTACTTGTTAAGGGGTATTGTTATCAAATAAGTCGAGATAGCTTCAAATGCATAAAACAATGAATGCAATGTGAAAGGTTGGTGTAGCCATTATAAAACTTCTATTTCATCTAATTGATTTGAATTTGGTAAATAGACGAATGACTGTGGTGGAAATATGTCATATTCTTCTCTTAAATTTTTGGGAACACTATATTTTTTAGCTTTTTTTATTTTGATTGCGTGTCCAATTTCTTTTTTTGAAAAATATTCATAGAAAAACTCTTCCGAAATACCTGAATAATCTTGTGTTTCAATCCAAAGAGCATCAATTTCTTTACTAATTATTTTTTCTATTTCAAATTCCCCTATTACTTTTTGAACGGGAGACGATGCGTAAACAATAACTGTTCTGACATTTTTATTTTTAAATATCGTTTTGCGAAACTCAAATTTTTTAGTCCCTTCAAATATTTTTTTTGCAAATTCTGGTTTAATCGATAATAAAACTTTCATCACTCTTTGTTGCTAATAATATATCATTAAACTGTTCTTTAGTTATTGGTTTAAATCCTCTTGGAGAATCATTTACTCCTTTTAATACTTTTAAATCTATCAATTCCTTCATATTAATTCTATGAGGAAAAGAATAGATATATAAAAACCTAACCACAAAAGGCTTTTCTTCTTTATATTTCCACATTTCTCTAAGTTTATCTTCTGGAAATATACTACTCTTTCGACAATATAATACGAAATCATCTTCATCTGTAAAGTTATATTTCACTTCCTGAACCACTCCGATTGTAGATATAACACTTTTATAATATCCACCTGTTCTGTAAAAAATCAACAAATCTCCTCGTTTTGGATGTGGTTCAAAAGCTCGTGAAACATAAACTTTATTAATTCCATTTCTATGGGGAAAATCTTCAATAAATTCTTCAGGAGACTCATTATTTAAAATTGAGTCTGGTAATAATTCAGTGTGATAATCAGGATATATAGGAACTATAAATTTATCATTTTCTCTAGATACAAAAGGGTAACATTTTCTATAATCGTTAGAATTTATAATTTTACTAAAATTTCTAACATATACTAGTTCTTCATCCTTCTTACCCCATAAAACGAATCCCCATTGTTCCAATAAATCAATCAGACGACGTTGTTCGTCTCTTTTGTCAAAAATGGTAACATAAATTTCATCAACTTTATTTTTTAGGGCATTATCAAAAATAATTTTCATAAATCTTTCTCCTAACCTAAAGCCGTTATTGATTACTTTAAATGTACCTACC
This sequence comes from Capnocytophaga cynodegmi, assembly GCF_002302475.1. NCBI lineage: Bacteria > Pseudomonadati > Bacteroidota > Flavobacteriia > Flavobacteriales > Flavobacteriaceae > Capnocytophaga > Capnocytophaga cynodegmi. Next base: position 1,356,099 of record NZ_CP022378.1, on the reverse strand, counting down.
TTTAGGCGTTTTTTAGGTTCAAACAATGGTTGAATATCAGAATAATTTTCATCTTTATCCTCTATTTTTAAATATAAAAAAGATAATAACAAACCATTATTAGAATTAATTGTGATGTAAGCTTCTTCATCATACTTTCTAATAAACCATTTGTCAAATCCGATATAATCTTCCTTTAAACTTGCAAAAAAGTCATCTTCTAAATTTATTCTTCCAAATTTTAATTTTTGAACATTTAGGACTTTGTAATTTACTAAATCTGGATGTTCTGCAAAGATTTTCTCGAGAAAAGAATCAATGGAAAATACTTTATCACCAATACCCAATTTTTCTGCTTTCGTTCGTACCTTTTTGTCTTGAGTGATTAAAATATCTACTCTTCCAACGAAAACTTCGTTTAAAAGTTGAGTATCATTTTTGTCATTTCCATTAACATCTATTTCTTCTGATATGTCTAAAACCTCTTTTTGTAATGGAGAAGGAATATCAATTAATTCATAACTATCTAGCTTTACTTGAAAAGTTTCAACAGTTTCTCGATTTTTATACTTCTCGATTTCTGAAATTGTTAGTGAATGAACGCATTTGATATATTTTGCACGATCAAGCCAACGATATAGAATACCTATATCTTGATTAATCATTTTATTTGCTTCTCTATGAATAATAATATTAGTATCTAGCAATGCTTTCATAATTTTATTTTTTTAACATTATTTAAAACAAAAAGATAAGATCTACGAATCCAATATCTGATTACAGGGAAAACGAAATAAATAAATGTTGAGATTATTAATACTAGTGCTATTATTATTTCAATAGGTAACTCTAACAATATTTGCTTTGCTGATAATTCAGGTCTTAATTTTTCTCTATATGATGGTAAAAAAAGTAAAAAGCCACAAATTATATTAATCAATATCGCCAATGCAAATTGACCTAATCCAATCCTTTCATATGCATACATAGAGAAAAAAATATAAGATTCTAAATCTTGTTTTTTGTTAAACACAACAATCAAATCATCTTTTTTTACCCTGTTATCTCCTAAATATTTATTAAAAGATTCATATTCTAAAGTTCTTACACTCTTTAAAGACGAATTATCAAAAAATTCCAAATCAAATTTATTGGGTACGATATTAAAGGAAAAACAGGTTTTTATATTACATAATTGTCTATCCTCAAATTCTTTAAATATATTATCTGGTATATTTCTTCTTTCGTTTATTTTAATGTCATATATAATTCTTGTTTTGTTAATCCCTTTTTTTCGAGTAGATATATGTTGTATATTGGGTTCTACATAAAATCTAAAATAAATATTAGTCTTTTCAGATTGACTGTTATATGGTTTTAAATTTAATGTAGCGGTAATGATGTTATTGCCATTTATCTTAAGTTCGACTGGTAAAATACAAAGTTTATTTCTATCACTAAATTCGTGTACTACACCGATTTTATTTATACCCCCATCTAAATAAAATGTATTTGATATGGAATCGTTAAAAATAAAAAGACTATTTTCAGATTCTTTTAGTTTTTCATATAAATCTTTTCTTTTACAATTTTTATTTACCCAAGGAACATAGAAGAAAATATCTAAACTTTCTTTATCCTTTATTGAGTCTCTATCTATCTCAACTCCAAATTCAATCAACGAACTACTTTTAAACTCCCAAGTACAGATATGAAATCGTTCAACCTTAATTGGTTGTTCATATTTGCTTGTATATACCAAAAAAGCATTCTCCATTTATCTACCAATTTTTAAAATTGTCTCAACTTGTTTTATAAGACTAAAATATTCAGTATTGCTATAAATGTAAAGCGGTACATTTAAGTTATCAGCTAAGTACTCAACATAAGCAATTTCCTTATCTTGTAACTCTTGCAAAAGATCAAAATCATACAATTTATTGTCTCTTATCTCCAACCTATTTTTCACCTTTTCAATTTCTGCTAAAATAATGATGAATGCTATAGGTTTAATTTTTTCAAAAGTTTCAAATGGAATTTTTATAACCTCATTTTCTTTGTTTAATAAACAAAAATGACCATCTAAAACATATGTTTTGTTTTCTTGAACTACATTTCTCAAACCAACAATAAGCCTATCCTGTGTTAATGATAAATCTTCAACCTTTTTATTATTCGTATCTTCATTCAATTCACTCCATTTTATCAACTTACTGGCGGATAGATACTCTATATTTAGTTCAGCACAAATTCTGCGACAAATTGTACTCTTACCCACACCGTGAATACCTCCCACAAATATAATATTTGAACAATCCATAATAATTTAGATTATTATCATCTCTTGTTTATTAATTGATGGACTCTAGCTCTTTACACCCTCCCTTTAAAATTATAGCTTCACTGTGATTATCTCTAACTTTTTATAATTTCAGTAATAAATAGTAAATTCAGCTTTATTTTCAATCGTTCCGTACACTAACAAAAAATGTTATTCTTCCAAGTAAATTAGAACTTAATTCAGTAATCCAAGGCTGTCATTATCTTCAATGGCGTCACTGGTCAGCAATTTTCTCTATTATGTAATTTATTCTTTTGCTCATTTATTTACATTATCTACTAAACTAATTAGTAGAATCTTATTTTTAAGTTGTACCTAATTTATAATCTTTACAACTACTCAAAAAGATAAAAAAATCAATATTTTCCAGCAAAAGTACAATAAATGAATGAATTATTATTACCGGAGACAACCAAAAAAATCTTGTTTAGATAAATATTACTTACTTTGATTAAAAATCAAATGATTAAGTTAATACAATAGTATAATCCTTACATATTTCCATATGATTCCATTTTTTTATATGCTCAATTTTTTACCCCCTTGCATATAATCAATAAAACTTCTACATTTGCCTTGTTTATACAGATTTTGTTCTTTTAGAGCGAATAAGTAATTAATTATATTTCAGTATATTAAAATACAGAAAAGATAAGTTATTTCAGAAGATATTCTTTCTTGATTTATATCAATGTTTGGAGGTGGATGTCCGTAGTATCTTTGCATCATCAATAACGAAGTATTAAAAAAATTAAATCGATGCGAAAAATTTTATTCTTTTTAGGTGTAGCTCTTTTGAGCAGTTACAGTTTCGGACAAAAAACAAAATCAAACAATAAAAACAACAAACAAATGAAAGCAGTTTATCATAAAGCAGACAGCAGAGGACACGCAAACCACGGATGGTTAAATAGTTACCACACTTTTAGCTTTGCAGAATATTACAACCCACAGAGAATGAACTTTGGTGTTCTTCGTGTATTAAATGACGATACCGTAAAAGGTGGAATGGGCTTCGGAACACACCCACACCGCGATATGGAAATCATCAGTATTCCTTTGGAGGGCGACCTAAAACACGGCGATAGTATGGGCAACGAAGGTCTCATCCGTAAAGGAGAAATCCAAGTGATGAGTGCCGGAACGGGAATTATGCACAGCGAAATGAACGGCAACCAAGGAGAAACCGTGAAATTCTTGCAAATTTGGGTTCTACCTCGCCAAAGAGGAGTTAAACCTCGTTACGATCAAATCAATATCGAAAAAGATAAGAAAATCAACGATTTCCAACAAATTTTATCGCCTAACCCTGATGACGCAGGTGTATGGATTCACCAAGATGCGTGGTTCAATATGGCGAACTTTACCGCTGGAAACTCAAAAACATACAAGCTAAACAAAGAAGGTAATGGAGTGTATGTATTCGTTATCAAAGGGAAAGCAAAAATAGGCGACCAAGTATTAGACCAAAGAGACGGTTACGGAATTTATGATACTTCGGAATTTAACTTACAAGCTCTTGAAGATTCACAAGTTCTGTTGATGGAAGTGCCAATGCAATTGCCATAAAAAAATTAAAGTACAATGAACATATTTCAAAACAAAGATTTAGGACTTTTAATTCTTCGTCTGTCCGTAGGATTGCTAATGATTCCACACGGAATCCATAAATTACTGAACTCAGGAGCGTTGGGGTACATTCAGTCGCTTTTGGAAGCCAAAGGATTACCAACGTTTATCAGCTATGGTGTTTTTGTGGGAGAAATTATTGCACCGCTACTCATCGTAATTGGTTTCCGTACGCGTATCTCGGCATTGGTATTGGCAGCCACAGGTTTGATGATTCTATTCTTAGGGTACGACAACCTTTTTGCCCTCACGCAGCATGGCGGTTGGGTAGCAGAACTTGCAGGATTGTTCCTCTTCGGAGCCTTGGCATTAGCCTTTACGGGCGGTGGGAAATACGCTCTATCCACGAATAATCAGTGGGATTAAAAATAAATAAAATCAGAATTATAAACGCTCCACAAGGAGCGTTTTTTTGTATGAAAAATCATCAATGTGTTTATTTAGAAGAAAATCTTTCCCTCTTATTACCTTAACGTTATGATTAATACGAAACAACAAATTATAAATGAAGTAATTTTACAAAAAGAGATACTATAAATCGCATTTTTATATTAAATTTGCATTCAAAATTTGAAAAAATAGTTCTACACAAATGCAAATTTTTACAGAAAATTATAAAGTACGAAGCACACAAATCAATTTGAACAATCAATTAGGATTGTATGGTGTTTTAGGAATGTTACAAGATATTGCTGCTGAGCACGCTTCTCATTTAGGTTTCGGATATAAAGATTTAGTGAAAAAAGGCTTCTTTTGGGCTTTAATTCAACAGAAATTAAAAATGTTTTATTATCCTAAATGGAATGAACAAGTTACCATCAAAACGTGGTCATTACCTGTACAAGGTGTGTATGCTTTTCGTGAATTCGAACTTTTTTCTAATGACAGAAAAATAGGAGAATGTGCAAGTACTTGGATAACACTTGATATAAAATCGAGAAAACCAATTGATATTTCCGAAACTCAGCATATTTTTATGCCTCGAACCGATGGAGGACTTGGTTTTAAAACAGAACGAATAACGTTGCCTGAATCAATGACTTTGTCAAATAAATTCAAAGTAAAAGTTAGCGATTTAGATGTGAACTCACACGTGAATAACGTTAAGTACACCCAATGGGCTTTGGATATGGTTTCGTTGGAGAATAATAAGAATTACATCATTAAAGAATATGATATTAATTTCTTATCTGAAACTTTTTTTGATGATGAAATGGAAGGCTATGTAAGTGAACATAAATTAGTCGACCCAAATTCAGAAGATGTAGAATCTTATTTTTACGCACAAAAAGTAGGAGGAAGCAAACCTGCCTTTATTTCAAGAAGTATTGCAGGAAAAATTTAAGCAATACATTTTTATAGCAAATAAAATTAATTACTTTACAAATCGTAAGTAATTGTAAATGAATTTTTAATAACCATAAAATTTGATTCTGTTTTTTTAGAATCAAATTTTTTTTACGCAATAAAACTAAAAAAATAGTTGTAACTAAAAAAATAGTTTGTATATTTGCCGTATAAAAATAATAAGTTAATGTCTCAATCTATAAAAACGCTTACTAAAGCTGAAGAAGAAATTATGCAAGTATTGTGGCAATTGGGTAAAGGTACAGTCAATGATGTCATTGCACAACTTAATGACCCCAAACCTGCCTACAACACAGTATCAACAGTGGTTCGGATATTGGAAAATAAAGGATTTGTCAGTCACGAGCCACAAGGTAGAGGATTTATCTATTTTCCAATAGTATCGAAGGAAATTTACAGTCACAAATCACTTAAAGACTTGGCTGAAAATTATTTTAAAGGTTCTTTTAAATCAATGCTTTCTTTCTTTGTTGAAAAAAAGGACATCGACTTAAAAGATGTAGAAGACCTATTACAAAAACTTAAAAAGGAAAAGTGATGGAAAACTTTTTAATATATTCAGTTAAAACGATGTTCGTACAGCTTTTGTTTTTATTGCTTTACGAAGCGTTTTTCAAAAACGAGCCTTATTTTAGGATAAATCGCTTTTTCCTGCTATCGGGAATTGCACTTTCATTAACATTGCCTTTTTTCCCGATTTCTTTGGCAAACGATAATATTACAGCGGCTATCCGTTTGGAAGAATTTGTCGCCTATGCCAATACAAATTCAGAAAATATGGTTATAGCTTCCAACACGAATGCTATCAATTGGTATGAAATGATTTACGGTATCGGGGCAGTATGCTTCGGATTGCTTTTCATCATAAAAATAATACGGTTGAACCACCTATTGAACCGTTCACAACGGGTGGTTCTGAACGGAACTCGTATTTTCCTATTAGAGGATTTGACCCAAGCCTTTACATTTATGAATAACATTTATGTAGGCAAAGAACAAGCGGAAGAAACTTGTGTTATTGAACACGAAAAAGTGCATCAAAAGCAGTGGCACTCGCTTGATTTGTTGTTTTTGGAACTGATGAAGATTGTTTTTTGGTTTAATCCGTTGTTGTATTTCTATTAGAAACGATTGGTAGAAGCACACGAATTTGAAGCCGATAGGCAAACCTACCCTAAGTTTCAAAACTATTATTATCAAACACTTATCAACCAAGCTTTGGGAACGAAGATTGATTTACTTACCAGTTATTGGTCTGCTCCCAAACTTATCAAACGAAGACTAAGTATGTTACAACAAAAACAAAAATCGACAAAAGGAATGTCAAAATACTTGTTGGCAATCCCTGCATTGGCAGTTTCAGTGCTGATGCTTTCGGCAGGTAATGCCCCACAAAATAATCTATCGGAAAGCCTTCCAAAAATTTCAGTAGCTGAAGCTCATCTTACAAATAATCAAGTCGTGAATGACACTATTCCTTTTATGAAAGTGGATAAAACACCTCGTTTCCAAAAATGTAAAAATGTTTCTGAAAGTGAAAGTTTTGAATGCTTCAAAAAAGAATTAGATGCACACATAGCACGTAATTTCAAATATCCGAAAGAGGCAGCTGAAAAATCCCTACAAGGTAGAGTAAATATCCTTTTTAGTATTGGAACAGACGGAAAAGTTTCTATAAAATCAATGAAGGGTGGTGAAAAAGTGCTTCAAGAGGAAGCAAAACGCCTCATAGAAACATTACCTCAGCTTATTCCTGGACAACACCAAGGTAAGAATGTTGCAGTAACATTCGTCTACCCGATAAATTTTAAATTAACACCGTAAAATTCTAACAAAGCTTGAGAAATTAATATTTTTCGAGCTTTGTTTTTTCATTGGAAACCGTCAATTTTTTCATTACCTTTGTGCGAATTGTTTTTTCAACTAAAATTATGATACAACACATTAACAAAGTAAGTTTGATTGTAGGATTGGTATTTTCCAATTTTATTTTCGCTCAACAGCAGCCTCTCCTTGGCTATGCTTATGGCGACCAACAAGCTCCCACAGGCAAGGAATGGGAATCGGTGGAGGAACTTTCACTTAACAAAGAGCAGCCCAAAGCCTATTTTTTCTCGTTTGCTGATAAACAGTCGGCACGAAAAGTATTGCCCAAAAATTCCAAATATTGGCAATCGCTCAACGGAAATTGGAAATTTTATTGGGTAAAAACACCTGATGAACGTCCGAAAGATTTCTTCAAACCGAGTTATGACGTAACTGCGTGGGAGGAAATTCCTGTGCCTTCCAATTGGAATATTTACGGCATTCAAAAAGATGGAACCCTAAAATATGGCGTACCAATTTACGTCAATCAGCCTGTGATTTTCTACCACGAACGTAAAGTGGACGATTGGCGAAAAGGCGTAATGCGAACTCCACCAACGAATTGGACAACTTATGAATACCGCAACGAAGTAGGCTCGTACCGACGCGAATTTACCATTCCGCAGGATTGGAAAAATCGTGAAGTTTTTATCAATTTCGATGGTGTGGATTCCTTTTTCTATCTGTGGATAAACGGAAAATACGTTGGTTTTTCGAAAAATTCACGCAATTTGGCTTCGTTCAACATTACCAAATATCTGCAAAAAGGCAAAAACACGGTTGCGGTGGAAGTGTACCGAAATTCCGATGGTTCGTTCCTTGAAGCTCAAGATATGTTCCGTTTGGCGGGAATTTTCCGTACGGTGGCTTTAACTTCCGTTCCAAAAGTACAAATCCGTGATTTGCAAGTAATTCCTGATTTAGATAAAAACTACCTGAACGGAGAATTGAACATTTCGGCAGAAATCCGCAATTTGGACAAAAAACAAGCCAAAGGCTACAAAATAGAATATTCATTATACGAAAACAAACTCTATTCTGATGAAAATAAAGAAGTTGGAAAACCGATTTTTTCTGCTTCATTTGATATTTCTTCTCAAAAATCATCAGTCATTAAAACGAAATTTCCGTTAGAAAATCTGAAAAAATGGTCGAGTGAATTTCCGCATCGTTACGTTTTGGTGGCTCAGCTTAAAGATGCCAAAGGCAAAGTCGTAGAAACCATTTCAACTTATACAGGTTTCCGAAAAGTAGAAATCAAAGACACCAAAGCCGAAGATGACGAATTTGGCAAAGCGGGACGATATTTCTACGTAAACGGAAAAACGGTGAAATTCAAAGGAGTAAATCGTCACGAAACCAATCCGTCTGTAGGTCACGCCATTACACGCCAACAAATGGAAGACGAAGTAAAATTGATGATGAAAGCGAACATCAATCACGTGCGAAACTCACATTACCCTGACGACCCATATTGGTACTACTTGTGCGACAAATATGGCATTTATTTGGAAGATGAAGCGAATATCGAATCGCATCAGTATTACTACGGAAAAGAATCGCTTTCACACCCCAAAGAATGGGAAAAAGCGCACGTTGCTCGGGTGTTGGAAATGGCTCACGCTACGGTAAATAGTCCTTCGATTGTCATTTGGTCGCTCGGAAATGAAGCAGGACCGGGCGAAAACTTCGTTACGGCTTACAACGCTCTGAAAAAATTTGATGCTTCGCGACCCGTTCAGTATGAGCGAAATAACGATATTGTTGATATGGGTTCAGACCAATATCCTGCCGTTAGTAAAGTTAAGTTAAGAGCAGAAGGAAAAACTAATGAAAAATTTCCGTTCCACATTTCGGAATACGCTCACTCAATGGGTAACGCCGTTGGAAATTTGGTAGATTATTGGGAAGCTATTGAGTCGAGCAATTTCATTTGCGGTGGTGCAATTTGGGATTGGATTGACCAAGCGATGTACAATTACACCAAAGACGGCAAACGCTATTTTGCTTATGGAGGTGATTTTGGCGACTATCCTAATGATGGTCAGTTTGTTATGAACGGAATTATTTTCGCGGATATGACGCCCAAACCCCAATATTACGAAGTGAAAAAAGTGTATCAATATGTTGGAGTTACAATTAAAGATTTACAAGAAGTTATTTCTCAACCTTTGGAATCGTTAGACGGAGGCAAAGTTAAAAACGGAAAAATCGTTGAAATCTTTAATAAAAATTATTTTAAAGATTTGTCTGATTATGAGGGAGAATATGCTATTTATGAAGACGGAAAAGAAATCCAAAGGAAAAAATTTAGTACAGATAAAATTGCCCCTCGAACACGAAAAGCATTGGTACTTGCCAATATAGCATCGAATTTAAAACCCACTTCGGAATATTTCTTAAAAATTCAATTCAAATTGAAAGAAGATAAACCTTGGGCAGAAAAAGGATATGTTCAAGCAGAAGAACAATTTTTGTTGAAATCAGCAACACAAAGACCTTCTATTTTGCAAATTGCCAAAGGCGAGAAAATTGAACTTTCTGATGAAGGAAATCTGAAAGTATTGAAAAACAGCAATTTTACGGCAAAATTCGATACCAAAACAGGAAGTATTTTTAGTCTGCAATACGGAAATGAAAGTATTATCACTGACGGCAACGGACCACAAATCAATGCACTACGGGCTTTCGTGAATAACGATAATTGGTTTTATGAAAAGTGGTTTGAAAAAGGGTTACATAATTTGAAACACAATGCCACTTCCAACAAAGTAGTTGAAAATAAAAATGGCTCAGTTTCCGTATATTTCACAGTGGTTTCACAAGCTCCGAATGCAGCAAAAATTCACGGAGGGACAAGTTCAGGAAAAAATAAAATAGAAGAATTAACCGATAGAAAATTTGGCGAAAAAGACTTCAAATTTATTACAAATCAGATATATACGATTTATCCTGACGGAAGTATAGAACTGCAATCGGCTATTACGTCTAACGATTTGTGGCTGACGTTACCACGCTTAGGATACGTGATGACTATTCCGCAGAAGTACGAAAACTTAACTTATTACGGACGTGGAAAGCACGATAACTATAACGACCGAAAAACGGGAGCTTTTATTGAGCAATTTTCAGGCAAAGTGAAAGACGAATTTGTACATTTCCCAAAACCACAAGATATGGGCAATCACGAAGAAGTACGTTGGATTTCGCTTACTGACAATCAAGGAAATGGAGCGATTTTCATTCCGAATGAGCCAATGTCGGCTTCTGCATTACAATACACAGCAAAAGATATGATTTTAGCAGGACATCCACACGAATTGCCTAAAGCTAAGGACACATATCTGAATTTAGACATTGCTGTAACAGGCTTAGGCGGAAACAGTTGCGGACAAGGAGCACCTCTTTCAAAAGATCGTGTTTTATCAGGAGGTTCGCATATCACGGGTTTTATGATTCGTCCTGTTCGTAGTGGAAATATCGAAGCAATGGTAAGCGTAAAGGTGTCAGGGGAAATTCCTATTTCCATTTCACGCGATTATTTTGGAAATGTGAGTATTAATTCAGCAGACGAGTTTGCTAAAATCGTTTATACCATTGACGGAAAAGGAAAACCTTCAAAATATAATCTACCCATTCCACTACGAAAAGGAGGAAAAGTAACCGCTTGGTTTGAAGGAAAACCAGACTCAAAAGTAGAAATGAATTTCAATCGTATAGAAAATATTCCTATCCGAGTAATTTCTGCAAGTAGTGAGGAATCAGGCGAAGGTGATGCTCAGAACTTAGTTGATGGTAATCCCAATACAATATGGCACACGATGTACTCAGTTACAGTGGCGAAATATCCGCATTGGGTGGACTTTGATATGAGCGAAATACGTACCATTAAAGGATTTACGTATTTGCCTTACGATAGTTGGAGTAGCAAAGTGAAAGAATACAGTTTTTCGGTAAGCACAGATGGCAAAAATTGGACTGAAATTCAAAAGGGAACATTTGATTCCAGTGCGGAACTCAAACGAGTACTTTTGGAAAAACCTGTCAAAGCCCGTTATATCCGATTTACGTCACTAACACAGCTTTACAATCAAGATTTTGCTTCAGGAGCAGAATTTTCAGTCTTAGAAGAGTAAAAATTTTCGAAAATACTAAATAAAAAACCTCAGAAAATTTCTGAGGTTTTTTATTTATCTTTTTTGGTTTAAAATATTGTTAGGTATTTTTCCGTAAGATAGATTGAAAATTTCAATACATCGCCAATATTTCACTTTCTATACCAATTTCAATTTTTCCACAATTTTTCGGTCGTTGGCAAGGCGTTGTACTTTGTTTTGTCCGCCGAGTTTACCCAACGATTTCATATAATCAGAAAAACCATCTTTTGCCACTTGCGTAATTTTCAGCGGTTGCAGTACCTTACCTTGTATCAAATCAAAATAATACGAATTTTGCTCTTGCATCAGAGCATCGATTTTCAATGCAAGCGACTTTAAATCAGCAGGTTCATTCTCAAATTCGATAAACCATTCGTGATAAGGCAATTCGTTTTGGTCGGGATTTACCTGAGGAGCAACCGTAAATTCGGTAATGCGAATATCTGTTCCTGCTGTAGCTTTACGAATCGCTTCCTCAACTTCCTTAGCAATAACGTGTTCGCCGAAAGCAGAAATAAAATGCTTAATTCTACCCGAAACTACCACCCGATACGGCTTGGTTGAAGTAAATTGCACCGTATCGCCAATATTATACGCCCACAATCCTGCATTGGTTGAAATAATCATCACATAATTTACCCCAATCTCTACATCTTTGATAGTCAATCTTTTTGGATTTTCAAAAAAGAAGTCGTCTGCTTTGATAAATTCATAAAAAATACCTGAATTCAGCAGTAAGAGCATTCCTTTTTCCGTTTGGCTATCCTGATAGGCAAAAAAACCTTCCGAAGCTGGAAAAAGTTCAATACTATCTACTTTTCTTCCGATAAGATGTTCAAATTTTTGTCGATAAGGCTCGTAATTTACACCTCCGTAAATGAAAAGATGAAAATTCTTGAATAAATCACCCACATTTTTTCCCGATTTTTCCCGAAGTTTCTCAAAATACATCTGAACCCACGACGGAATGCCACTAATAACCGTCATATCCTCATTTTGAGTTTCTTGAACAATGGCATCTACTTTGGTTTCCCAATCATCAATGCAGTTGGTTTCCCACGACGGCATTCGGTTTTTTTGCAAATATTTAGGAACGTAATGTGCCGAAATTCCTGACAAACGCCCCAATTTGATGCCATTTTTTTCCTCCAAAACAGGACTTCCTTGTAAGAAAATCATTTTTCCGTTGACAAAATCAGCTTTTTGGGTCTGGTGAACATAGCATAAAATAGCATCACGAGCAGCCTGAATATGATAAGGCATCGAGGCTTTAGTAATGGGAATGTATTTCGCTCCGCTGGTAGTCCCTGAAGTTTTGGCAAAATAAATGGGTTTTCCTTGCCAAAGTACATTTTCTTCTCCTTCCACAACTCGCTCAATGTAAGGTTTGAAGGCTTCATAATCGCGAATGGGAACATTTTTCACAAAATCGGAATGTGAAATAATCTCTTGAAAATGATGGTCTTTCCCAAATTGGGTATTTTTGGCACTTTGGATAAGTTCTTGAAAGACTTTTTCTTGGGTCTCGACAGGACGATTTGCCCATTGGTCGATTTTCTTCCTTACCGAAGCGGCAAATATTTTGGCTAAAAAGGATTTTAGTGACATTCTTCAAGCAGTTATCTTACAATTAATCTCCCTATTTTGAACTACTTAAACTCAATATAACTTTTCGGATTCATTGGGTATCCGTTACTCCAAAGTTCAAAATGTAAATGCGGTCCTGTGGTTAATTCACCCGTATTACCAACAGTGGCAATCACCTCCCCTGCCCTAACTTGGTCACCTTGTTTTTTTACCATTGAAGCATTATGTTTGTAAACCGATACCAAATTCCCTTTATGCTCAATAATGATGACGTTTCCTGTAGCTATCGTCCATTCAGCAAAAATAACAGTTCCGTCGGCTACGGACTTTACTGCCGTTCCTTCAGGAGCCACAATATCAATACCATAGTGACGTGCTTGTGGACGATACTCGTTAGAAATCACTCCTGAAACAGGTGGAAATAACAAAATTTCTTTATTCTGATAAAGAGCCTTTTCAAAAACGTTATAACGATCTTCTTCAGCGACTTCTTGGCGTAATAATGAATCTTGCTTATTTGGGCTTAAATCAATCGATTTTGGGTCAAATTTGTAAGCCTCGTAAAGTGAATCTTTTTTAATTTCTTCGTGGTGAATGTCGCCTGTAAGTACTTTTTTGATTGAAGCCAAATACATTTCATTCTTTTTCATTTCATTTTCAAGTGAATCTAATTTGAATACCAAATTAATAGTTTCTTGTTTATTTTTCACTTCTGAAAAGCCTAAAATGTATTGTTTCAGAGGGGTATAAATGATAAGTAAAGTAGTTAAAATAATTACCAATAATGAAAAAAGTGAGCCAACGACAAAAATATTAAGCCTACTCAAACGCATAGAAGCCTTTTCTTCGAAAGTTTCCTCATCCATAAACACTAAGCGATACTTGCTCAGTAATTTACGTTTGATATATTCCTTTTTGGTTTCCTTTGCCGAACTCATTTCAAAGATTTTTTAGATGCGTTTGAATATTAAAAAATCAAAAGTTAGAAAACTGATACAAACTCTCAGAAAACTAACTTTTGATTAATAAAAATTACACAATATTTATAACTTGCTCAATTTGAGGAGCATATTTTTTTATAGTCATCTCAACACCACTTTTTAGTGTAAGCTGATTTACACTACAACCAATGCAATTGCCTTCTAACTTAACTTTTACAATCTTATCGTCCTGAATTTCCACCAAAGTGATATCTCCACCATCGCTTTGTAAAAATGGTCGAATTTCATTTAAGGCTTTCAAAACATTTTCTCTTACATTTTCTGATGTCATTTTATTTATTTTTTGAATACTATTTTTTGCTACTACACCCTGCCATTGTTGTAATTTTTATTGCTTCGGAAGGTGGCAAACTTTTGTTGCGTTCCGCTACACTTTGTACTACATTTCGGGCAAGTTCTACAAAGGCTTCGGCTTGTGGGGTATTTTCTTGCAACGCTGCAGGTCTGCCCACATCACCCGATTCTCTAATACTTTGCACTAACGGAATTTCTCCTAAAAAAGGTACATTTAAGTCTTCCGAGAGATGTTTTGCACCTTCTTTTCCAAAGATATAATATTTGTTATTTGGCAATTCTTCAGGAGTAAAGTAAGCCATATTTTCTACAATTCCCAAAACAGGAACATTGATGGTTTCCTGCTGAAACATTGCTACTCCTTTTTGTGCATCGGCAAGAGCTATTTTTTGTGGCGTACTAACCACTACAGCTCCCGTAACAGGCATCGCTTGCATAATACTTAAGTGAATATCGCCCGTTCCTGGAGGTAAATCCAACAATAAAAAGTCCAATTCACCCCAATCTGCATCAAAAATCATTTGGTTTAAAGCCTTTGCTGCCATCGGCCCTCGCCAAATTACAGCCTGATTTGGGTTTGTAAAAAATCCTATTGAAAGTACTTTCACTCCATAGTTTTCGATGGGTTTCATTTTTGATTTTCCATCTACATTTACTGATATTGGTTTTTCATCAGCAACATCGAACATTATAGGCATTGAAGGTCCGTAAATATCAGCATCTAACAAACCTACTTGAAAGCCCATTTTTGCCAATGAAACTGCCAAATTAGCCGTAACGGTTGATTTTCCAACACCACCTTTTCCTGAAGCTACTGCAACAATATTTTTAATTCCTGGAATAGGTTTCCCTTTAATTTCGGGACGTTCTGGAGCAATTACTTTTACATTTACAAAAACTTTTGCTTTTTCGTGAACCTCATTATGAATTGCCTTCATAATTTCGACTTCAGTGCGTTTTTTGGCTTGTAAACTCGGGTTGTTAATCACCACATCTACAACTACTTCATCACCAAAAACAACGATATTTTGTACAGCTCCGCTATCAACCATATTTTTTCCTTCACCTGGAACTGTAATTTTGCGTAATGCTTCTAAAACACTTTTTTTATCTATCTTTTGCATATTATTTACATCATCATTTACTTTTGAACAGATGATTTTCAAATATTAAAATTAAACATCAGTTTGAAGATATATTATCTACCTCGCAAATATACAATCTTATTTTGAAAAGCTAAAAATAATAGATTTTTTTTGGAAATAAATTAAGCAAAACACAAAATCAAATTACTTCTTATGATTTGAAGAAATTCAATCAACCTTTACTTTCTTCTTTAGATTGGGCAGAAAATAGGCAATCAATCCTAACAAAGGCAGGAAAGAACATAATTTGTATACAAACTCAATATCTGTCAAATCAATAATTTTTCCTAAAACAGCCGAAGCAAGTCCGCCCATTCCGAAAGCAAAACCATAAAAAAGTCCAGAGACCATACCTATCTTCTTGGGAAGCAATTCTTGCACATACACCAAAATCGCAGGAAAAGCTGATGAGATTACAAGTCCGATAATGACAATCAAAATAGCTGTCCATTGCTGATTCACATAAGGAAGTAACAACGCAAAAGGAGCAGCACCTAAAATAGAAAACCAAATCACAAACTTGCGACCAAATTTATCACCAAAGATACCCCCAAGCAACGTTCCTAACGCAGCAGCACCCAAAAAGTAAAATAAATAAACTTGTGCCTGAACTTCAGACAAACCAAATTTATGCATTGTATAAAACTGAAAATAGTTAGTAATTCCTGCAGTATAGAAATATTTAGAGAAAATTAAAACTAACAAAATTACCACCGAATTTGTAACCTGACGAGGTGTTAAATCAGGCATAACTATCTGTTTTTTAACTGATTTGTTATAATTCTTCAAGAAATTACTTCTCCATTTACCTATATATGAGAGAATTACGATTGCCAAAACAGCAAAAACTACAAACCAAAGTACATATATTTTTCCGTTAGGAATGACAATCCAAGCGATGAGAAGTGGAGCAATTGCTGTTCCAGAATTTCCTCCCAACTGGAAAATAGACTGAGCCAAACTTCGCTTTCCGCCCGAAGCCAAAAAAGCAACGCGTGATGATTCAGGATGAAAAATAGAAGAGCCTGTACCAACCAGAAAAACAGCAGTAAGTACCCAAGCATAACTTGTTGAATATGCCAATATTATAATTCCTAAAGTAGTAAACAACATTCCAAAAACCTGTGAGTAAGGCATTGGGCGTTTGTCAGTAAAATTTCCTACCAAAGGCTGAAAAATAGAAGCAGAAAGCTGATAACAAAGCGTAATAATTCCCACTTGTGCCATTGTTAGTCCAAACTCTTGCCGTAACTGCGGGTAACTTGCCGTGATTACTGCTTGAAGCAAGTCATTCAATAAATGAGCTATGGCTATGGCAAAAAGGATAGAATAACTTGTTTTGGATTGTGTTTGTTCCATTGTTTATTTTAAAAATGAAGACGCAAAAGTAAATCTAAAAACACTAAAAACAAAAGTACTTTCTTTTTCAGATTTGAAATAACCAAATCTAAAGTAATATTTTTGTAACTATCTTACTAAAAATCAGTTATTTTTTAAATCTTTTAGTACAAATAAAAATATAACAATATGATTATCAATAAAAAATTGAATAATCAAATTATGTAATTTACAGATAACTGGACAATAATTGTATATTTGTGGCTTGAAATTTGTAAATAAAACGCAATGAACGACTACATTACTGATAATTATAAAAAAGTTTCATTCTATTTGTTGCTTCTACCCATATTTATCGTAGGTGCGATTATTGGATTACTCTACTCACAAAACGCGTTAAACGTTATGGGATATGTAAATATTCAGAAAAATGTTTTTTATTTCTTGAATACAAAACTATCTCAATTTCCTATTTTGGAAGATAACTTAACACAAATTGGTGATGCTTTTATTGGAATGTCGCTGTTGAGTATTTTAATTATTTATACTCCAAAAATGTGGGAAGCGTTGTTGTCGGCTTCATTGGTATCTCTCGTTTTTTCAAAAACATTTAAAAAAATTTTCGACATTCCCCGACCCGCAACAATTTTTGACAATGATAGTTTCAACATCATTGGTGAAACTTTGGTTGGTTATTCCAGTTTACCTTCAGGACATTCAATAACAACTTTCACACTGCTTACTGTGTGTATGTTTGCTTTTGCTCCGAAGAAAACAACGTACAGATATTTATGGTTTATTTGTTTGGTTCTATTAGGATTGCTTATTGCCTTTACTCGTGTAGGTGTTGGAGCTCATCATCCATTTGATGTAATTATTGGTAGTACATTTGGATTTATATCAGGGCTTTTAGGAATTTTCATAACCAGAAAATATAAAATATGGACTTGGATAGCTAACAAAAAGTTTTATCCGATATTCATTCTGATATTCTTAGGTTGCTTGATAGTTATAATTACAAAAATAATTGATAAAAATTTGTTTGTTTTTTATCTGACCTTACTTAGTTTGATTGTTTCTTTATTTATAATAACAAAATCGTATGTTCAAAATTTTAAAAAATAGCTTAAGTCTCACGCGTTTTGCCGCGTTAATGAGTTTACTAAACTTTGTATTTTTTCATTATCCATTTTTCAATTTTGTATTTGAAAATATTGATTCCAAAAGTTTCAGTGGAATTATAACCATCATAAGTTTAGTAATTTTGATGCTGGTTGCAAACTTTTTTACTTTCTATTTAATATTCTTTTTATCCAGAAGAGTAGGTAAATTTCTGTTAGTTGTTTTCTTTATTCTTAATGCAATTGCGGTTTACTTTATCAATACGTACAGCATTATCGTAGATGAAAGTATGATTGGCAATGTACTCAACACCAATTACGAAGAATCAAGTAGTTTCTTTTCATTTAAGATGATATTATACGTCATTTTTTTGGGAATTATTCCGAGCATTTATATCACAAAAGCAAAAATAATTAAACCAAGTGTAAAGAAATTTTTTACTACTTTGTCACTTAGTTTAGTATTTATGATTGTATTGGCTTTTGCAAATGGAAGCAGTTGGTTATGGATTGATAAAAATTCAAAACAATTAGGAGGATTAGCAATGCCTTGGTCGTATGCTGTGAATACTTCTCTTTTTTATATTCACAAGTATCAAGAAAACCGAAAGGAAATTCTATTACCTGATGCTACTATAAGAGATAATGAAAAATCAGTAGTAGTTTTGGTAATTGGTGAGTCAGCACGAAGTCAAAACTTCTCGTTATATGGCTATTCAAAAAATACAAATCCATTACTTTCAAAAACCAAAAACGTATTTCATTTTCTGGCAACTTCCTGTGCTACGTACACTACAGCAGGTGTAAAATGTATTTTAGAACATCAAAATACGAACGATTTATATGAAATTCTACCAAATTATTTATACAGAAACGATATTGAAGTAATATGGAAAACTACCAATTCAGGAGAACCACCAATCCATATTGAAAAATATCAAACGGGAAGTTTCTTAAAAGAAAATTGCGAAGGCGAAGGTTGTGATTATGATGAAATTTTAGTTAATGGACTAAAAGAACAAATCACATCAAGCAATAAAAATAAAATATTGATTATTTTACATACCAGCACAAGTCACGGACCTACATACAACAAAAAATATCCGCCTCAATTCGAAGTTTTTAAACCTGTATGTAATAGTGTAGAACTTGCAAAATGTTCTCAGGAAGAACTTATGAATGCCTACGATAACACAATCGTTTATACAGATTACATATTGCATAAAGTAATTGAAAATCTGAAAGAACTAAAAGATTACAAAAGCACGATGCTTTATGTTTCTGACCACGGGGAATCTTTAGGTGAAAAAAATCTGTATATGCACGGACTTCCGATGAGTTTAGCACCAAGAGAACAATATGAAATTCCATTTATTGTTTGGGTTTCTGAAAATTCAAAACAATTAAAATCATTCGAAAACCTGTCTCAAAATCACGTATTTCATAGTGTACTAAATTTTTTAGCAATAGATAGCCCTATCTACAACGAAGAAATGAATATTTTTAAATAATCACACTACAATTAAAATAAAAAATCCTTTGCTTTTTTAGCAAAGGATTTTTTATATCAACTTTAAAGAATTACTTCTCTCCTACTCTACAATTAATTACTATTAAGTATTACAATTCCTTTTTGTAATAGCAAGTTATTAGGTAATAAAATTTCTTCACCTTCATTATTTCTTACCAACGTATAAAAAGCTTTTATTCCTATTATTTCTCCCTCAACAGGAAATTCCTTATCTACAAATTTTATTTTATCTCCTATTCGAAAAGGAAATGAAAAAAATACAATAATTCCTGCGGTTATATTACTCAAAATAGACCATTGTGCAAAAAACGCAACTCCAATTACAGTAAGCACCGAAGAGAGGAACAATAATAGTTGTTCACGCTTAATTCCCCAAATAGAAATTAGCATTACAGCAAATAATATAAAAATTAAATAATCAATATAACGCTTTACCAAAATTGTACGAGCTTCCGAGAAATTTGATTTCTTCGAGAATTTTTTAATGATAGTATCAGTAGCCAATCTAACAATAAAAAATACAACAACAGCGATTAATGTTGCAATAATTTGATTTCCGTACGTAGCGAAAAAATTAGTGTATAAAACCATACAATAAAGAATTATTTAAAAACTGAAGTGCAAAAGTAGTAAATTTAAGCTTACCTTTATTCAGAAAATAATCTATTTTTTAAATTCTTTTTTTAATCAATATCAGAAAAATTATTTTATTTGCAATTTTAAAAAATCAATAAAATGATAATTATTATAAATCATTATTTAGTTCCCAAAGGATATTCAGGCATAACGTTATTTCCTTTTATTTTTGTAACCAATAAAAAAACTCTCGAAAACCCTTATTTTCTGAATCACGAGCGAATCCATTTACAACAACAAAAAGAATTACTAATCCTACCATTTTATATTTGGTACATCATTGATTTTATAGTAAAACTTCTTAAATACAAAAACTGGGAAATTGCATACAAAAACATCATTTTTGAAAGAGAAGCCTACAAAAACGAAACAAATCTGAATTACTTAAAAGAAAGAAAACTATTTAATTTTCTCAGATAAGCGTTCCACGTGGAACATCTATAAAAAACCAGAAACACTAAAAAATACTTCAAAACTAAAATTACAAAATTTTTCTTTATAGATAAAAAGTTCCACGTGGAACAATGACTCATAAAAATTAAAAAATATATTGAATTTTTAATGTAATAAAATCAAATATAAATCATTTATCTAAAGGAAATATCTGACACTATAAATATTTAATAATGTTCCACGTGGAACATATATTTATAATAAAAAACTAAATTAATAAATTGATTTTCAAAATAATAACATAAAAAACAACAGAAAATAAATTGTTTTACAAATAAATAGTATATTTGCTTAATATATTTTGTATTTCATAATGAAAATAAAAGATTATAGCATTTCACAAGAAGAATTTGAACTAATCTACAATTCAAACTTAGAACTTTTTAAAACACAACCGATACCAAAAAACTTAAGTAAATACTACGAAAGTGATGCCTACATTTCACATACCGATAGTAAAAAAACACTATTCGATAAGGTTTATCAAGCAGTAAAAAACATCAATTTAAAAAGTAAAATACACATCATTTCTAAGTACAAAAATCAAAAAATTCAATTATTGGATATCGGTGCAGGAACTGGTGATTTTGTTTTGAGTTGCAAAAAACAAATGCATTGGGAAGCCACAGGTATTGAACCTAATGAAAAAGCAAGACAATTAGCCGAAAAAAAACAAATCCGTTTGCTTAAAAATTACGATGATTTAAAAGAAAAATCATTTGACGTAATTACCCTTTGGCACGTACTGGAACACATTCCCAACTTAGAAAACGAAATCCAAAA
Source organism: Capnocytophaga cynodegmi (assembly GCF_002302475.1). Classification (NCBI taxonomy): domain Bacteria; kingdom Pseudomonadati; phylum Bacteroidota; class Flavobacteriia; order Flavobacteriales; family Flavobacteriaceae; genus Capnocytophaga; species Capnocytophaga cynodegmi. The sequence continues at coordinate 1,334,870 of NZ_CP022378.1, read as the reverse complement.
AATAAATTCACTCTTAAAAGAAGACGGAATCTTGATTGTAGCCGTACCCAATTACAAATCGTGGGATGCCCAGCATTACAAACAATTTTGGGCAGCGTATGATGTTCCCCGTCATTTATGGCATTTTTCAAAAACAAGCATTCAAAAAATTTTTATCCCAAAAGAATTTCAACTTTTAGAAATCAAACCGATGCTTTTCGACGCTTTTTACGTATCGATACTTTCAGAACAATACAAAACTGGAAAAAAGAATTTCATTAAAGGATTTATCAACGGAACGCGTTCAAACCTCTATGGAATGCGAAAAAAAGAGTTTTCATCACATATTTACGTCCTCCAAAAAGTAAAAAATGATTTTTAAGCCTATTTTTTTAATTATCTCGAGTAGAAATATAACTTTATACGGAAAATTTTTAAAAATAAAAATTTAAGCCATTTCTAAAACTCGATTTTTATAAACTATTTTTATAATTTCAAACTAAAGAATAAGAAAATCTAATAATTCAAAATAAATAAAGATATTCCACTTTTTGATTTTGAAATAAAACTTTATTACTTTTGCCCTTAGTACTTAACAGATTTATAAAAATGAAAAAAATTATCATTGGAGGTTTTGTCCTTTTCGGGTTGGTATCGTGCCAACAAAATAAAATTGCATTTGTTGATAACAGCAAACTACTTAATGAATATCAGGAAAAAAAAGATATTGAAAGTAAACTTAAAGAACAAATCAGTAAATATGAAAAAAAACGTGATAGTATTTCTCAAGCATTTCAGGCAGAAGCTAAAGCATTTGATGCAGAAGCCAGAAATTTATCACAAAACATAGCTCAAAAAAAATACAATGAATTAATGCAAAAAAGCCAAATTTTGCAACAACATCTACAACAAGAGGAGCAAAAAATTCAAATGGAAAGCCAAACTCAAATGGATTCTTTACTCAATAAAGTAAAAAAATCAGTGAAAGAATATGGCAAACAAAAAGGATATACTTTCATTTTGGGAGCTAATGACGGAGAAAGCGTTCTGTATGGAGATGACAAAAAAGATATCACAAACGAAGTAGTTAAACACCTCAATGAAAACTACAAAAAATAACACAATTTAAAAAATCCCAAAGAATAAAATCTTTGGGATTTTCTTTTTAACCAAATTGGTTATATTCTAATTCAATTCAGGATTTTCAGTAAAAATTTCATTTAATTTTTCTTTTCCTTCAGGAAAAATGCCTTGTGCTAACAAAAATATGCCAAAAATTAGAAGGATAATGCTTATCGTTCGTTTTATTTTGTAAATATGAAAAGCAGTAAGTTTATTTTTTAATTGCTTAGCTATCAATATTTTTATTACATCAACCAAAAAATAAATAATCACAATTGAAGAAAAGAAAACAATAATTCTATTTGTATCCATATCCAACCTCGGAGCAAAAACAATAATGATTCCTAACCAAAAACCTAAAACTCCAATATTTATAAAATTCAATAAAAATCCTTTAAAAAAAAGTGCCAAATAATTCGTTTTTTGGCATTGATTTTCATCTTCTTGAATATCAATTTTTTTATTAAAATCTTTTTTAAGTTTTATGAAAGAAATAATTCCGTATGAAATCATAATCAGCCCACCAACAATGAACAAAAGTGGGTCATCTTTCACTCGCTGAAGTATGCTACTGGTTGTAAAATAAACTATTAAAATAAAAACAACATCTGCCAAAACCACGCCTCCATCAAAAGCCACCGCAGCTCTAAATCCCTTAGTTATAGCCGTTTCCAGCAAAACAAAAAAAACAGGACCAATAGTAAAAGCTAACAAAACTCCTAAAGGCAAAGCAAGTAATATATCTGCAAACATTTTTATTCCTTTTGAAAAAATTGAAATTATACATCTGAAATCCAGAAATATAACTATTTTCAGTTAATGAGCTAACAAAAATAAAGAAAAAAGGAAAAAAATCAAAAAAATAAGGAAGAAGTTTTTGACCTCTTCCCTATTCTATTCTAATTATTTACAAGGAAACTCAATTTTATAGACAGATTCATTTACCAAATTTTTAAGTAATTTTTCATCGTAAAAGTTTAATCGTAAACTCTCGGAAAATGTAGATAACTTGATAGAAGCCAGACTTCTACGTTTTTGAAAATAAGATTGCTCTATTTTTACTTCCTGAATTTTATCTACTTGTAAATAGGTGGTTGTCAAATCCCAAATACTACTTTTTAGTACAATAAAATCATCTTTCAGGAAAAGTTTTTCATTTCTGTATGAAATATAAATGAGCAACAAAACAACAAAAAATAGAAATATTGGAATATAAGTAAAATGCAATAAATCAATAAAATACATAGTTAAAATAATCGTCAAAAGAGCAAAAAACAAATACATTGCCCGAATAATAACTTTCCGAGAACTCGGACGATAAAATTCTTTTACCTCTTGAAAATCCTTATCGTATATAAATCGAAATAATTTTCTCATTTCCAAAGCATTGATACCAGGAATCAATAAACCTTGTGTCTTTTTCTCTTCGTTTTTGGAAGAATCAATTTGTGAAATTCGTACCTCAAACAAATTCATCAACTTTTGAAAATAATTCTGCTGAAAATGAATCATCTGCACTTTTTTCGGCGGAACTGCCACAATGTGCGAATTTATAAGTCCGTAGGAAGCTAATAATCGGTTATTTTTAATTTGTATTTCATAATTATAATACGTTAATAATGTACGAATTAAATTAAAAATGATGACGAAAAGTATCAAAATAGACAAGAAAAAAATCCAAAAAAATATGGTTGAAACTGTATTTGAAAACTCAGATATCTGATTGACAAAATCGGAACGTTTTTCGTAAAATATATCAGTAATAAAGTCAATTATCTGATATGAAAAAGCAAACATTAACGATAATGTGTATAAATAATTTTGTGTAATTCCGATTTTAAATAAAGTTAAAATACTAATTTTCAGTGAAGTAAAATTATCATTTGCTTCCAAATTTTCATCAGTAATTCTATCTTTTTTAATTTCGGAAATAATTTGCTTTTCTGTCAAAATATCCTTGATAACCAAAGCCTTATGATAATCTATACCATTAATTGATATTTCCACTTTATCACTTCCTGCCGTGTCGATATCCACTTTGTAAAGTCCTACAATTTTATGTATAAACTTCTGATTTAGATGTACTTCGTGAATTTTATCAAATTTAACCACCATTTCCGATTTGTTTAACCAACCTTCACGGATAATCAATTCATCTCCAATAATTTGATATGAAAAATATTTATATTTTATATATTGAAAAATGAAGATAAAAACACTGATTACTAAAAATATACCTAAAAAAATTAAGAAAAATTGAAATTTATCATCAGAATTATTTCCCTTTTTAAAAAGAAATAGAGCAAAAGCACCCCAAAAGATTTTAAAATTACTCCAAAAAGATTTCGCTAAAACTAACCAAAATGCCTTTTTTGAAAGTTTATTCGGAATTGAAAAATCATAATTCATCATACTCATTATCAGTAGTTTCAATACGATTTAACAAAAAACTCTTCCAGCGTTCAGCTTCCTGTAAAGACAATCCAGAGATAGAAATATCACCATTGGAAGAAGCCGTGTACAAACACAAAGTAGCCAATCCCAAGCGTTTAGCATACCAACCTTGCTTGATAGTAATGTGTTGCAAACGAACATAAGGAATTATGTGTGTTACCTGAAAAACAATACCAGATTTATAAATAGCATCGTGCTGACGAAAAGCATATTTTTTATATTTATAACTTATTGAAATATATGAAATTACAAATACAAAAATGAGAAGAATACCAATAATAGCGTAATACTTTTCAACCTCATAAAAAATAACAAAAATTGCTAACAGAAGTACTAATCCAATTCCTGAAGCAATAAGAGCATTCATTTGAGCTATTTTCTTATAGTCGGAATGTAGATTGGTTAATGGTATTTGCTCATAATCAGGAATTTGGTTGATAGTAACTAAATCATTCATAATATAAATTATTTGGTGAATATAAAAACGAAAACAGTAAAAATTGCGAGATTATCGTAAAATCTCGCAATTTTTACCATTTGGCTTCGTAAATTTTCCGAACTAAATAAATTACAATTAGTAACGAATATAGAATTATAATGCCTAAAACAATAAACTTTTTGTCAATAAAAAAAGATAATCCTAAAACCAAAAATGGTGAAATATATAAAATATAATCACTTAGTTTACAACTTTCTACCTTTTTAAAATTCAAAAATAAAAGTTTTATAAACCAAAAAGTTAAAACTAAAACTTGTAGTCGGTAAAATAGTTCATCAGTTGGTATTCCAAAAATTTCTTTGGGCATAAGATAAAACATTTTTTAATTAATTATAATTATCTTATTTTCAATAGGAATATGCACAAAATGCAAAATTATAAAACCTAATAACCAAAAAGATACAACAAGAAAACCAACCTTTTTTGTTATTTTTTGCTCTGAAAATAAGGCTATTAAATAAATTATAGTAAATACGCAAAACGAAATAGCAAAAAATATCTGAAAAAGTACAGCATCTGAAAAACCCTTAACAATAACCGATTCAGTTGGATTATTCGGATTTACAAAAACCTTTATCATTTTAGCATTTTTAAAAACCTGATAAAGAGCATTTTCATATTTTTTTGAACCAGAATCGTAACCAAAAGATATTTTATTCCCTCTAAAAATTTTTCCTGAATGAAAATATTCATAATCAACAAGAACCCGATAAGTTGTACCCTTGCCACCTTGCCGAATCCTAAAATCGGTAGCAATTATTTTAGCCGTTGTTTCCTCCCAATTTTCACTTCTGTGTATGTCACAAATAGCCAAGATACTACGATACGAGAAAAAAACAGAACCTATAAAAAATAAAAAAATCAAAAGTAAATAACCTACCTTTTTCTTTTTAGAATCCTTCATTTAGAATAATTTATAAAGCTACACCAACTCAAAATCCAATTGTTTTTTAAGCAAATCCGTATTTTTTACGCGAACAACTACTTCATCACCAAGCTGATACATATTTTTGGTAACTTCCCCAACCAAAGCGTATTGTTTCTCATCGAAAATGTAATAATCGTCTTTAATATCTCGAGCTCTTACCAAACCTTCACATTTATTTTCCACAATTTCCACATAAATACCCCATTCGGTAACTCCTGAAATGACTCCTCTAAAATGCTGATTTTTATGATTTTCCATAAATTTCACTTGCATATATTTGATAGAATCACGCTCGACAGATGAAGCCAAATTTTCCATCTGTGAAGAATGTTTACATTTGGTTTCATAAACTTCCTGTTTTTCAGAAGGTTGATTATCCAAATATTTCTGCAATAATCGATGTACCATCACATCAGGATAACGACGAATAGGCGAAGTAAAATGCGTATAAAAATCAAAAGCCAAACCGTAATGACCAATATTTTCCGTTGAATATGAGGCTTTTGCCATAGAACGAATGGCAAGTGTATCCACCAAATTCTGTTCTTTTTTGCCTTTTACTTCTTCCAAAAGCGAATTTAACGAATGTGTAATACTCTTTCTGTCCTTCATATTGATGCCATAACCGAAACGAGAAATCACACCATTGAGCTGCATCAATTTTTCGTCATCAGGTTCATCGTGAACACGATACACAAAAGTTTTCTTCTGCTTGGCGATGAATTCGGCTACTTTTCGGTTTGCCAAAAGCATAAATTCTTCAATGAGTTTGTTGGCATCTTTGCTTTCTTTGAAATATACGTGCGTTGGATTATCGTTTTCATCTAAATGGAATTTTACTTCAATTTTTTCAAAAGAAATAGCTCCTAATCGCATTCGTTTGATACGCAGTTTTTTAGCCAAATCGTCCATAAGTAAAATGGCTTGAACTACATCTTTTGGAACAGAATAACTTCCTTCTCTACGAATTGAAATTTCAGAAGGCATTTGAAAATCAGATATTTCTACTTTTTCTTGCTTCTCTCCTACTCCCGCAAAATTTTCGATAATTTCTTGAGCTTCCTCGTATGCAAAACGATGGTCGGAAAGCGTTACAGTTCGTCCAAACCACGTATTTAGAATTTCTGCCTTTTTGTTCATCTCAAAAACCGCTGAAAATGTGTACTTTTCTTCATTCGGACGCAACGAACACGCAAAATTAGAAAGCACTTCAGGAAGCATTGGCACTACCCTATCCACCAAATACACGGAAGTGGCTCGATTGTAGGCTTCTTCGTCTAAAATAGTTCCTTCTTGGACATAATGCGACACGTCGGCAATGTGTACGCCAATTTCGTAATTTCCGTTTTCCAAAATTTGGAACGAAAGTGCATCATCAAAATCTTTGGCATCTTTCGGGTCTATGGTGAAAGTCAGTACGTTACGCATATCACGGCGTTTGGCAATTTCCTCAGCGGTGATGGACGTATCCAATTGTTTTGCAAAGGCTTCCACTTCGTGCGGAAACTCGTAAGGCAAACCATATTCTGCCAAAATGGAATGCATTTCGGTGGATTGTTCACCGGGTTTTCCAAGAATTTGCTCAATCACTCCGAAAGGCGAATTGGATTTTCCTTCCCATTTTTCGATACGAACGATGACTTTATCGCCGTTTTCAGCTCCGTTAATATCATTTTTCGACACGAAAATATCAGTGTACATTCGGTGGTCGGTTGGCAAGACGAAAGCAAAATTTTTCTGCATTTGCACAACGCCCACAAAGCGCATTTTTTTACGCTCAATAATTTTTGTAACCTCGCCTTCTAATTTATTTCCTTTTCGGAATCGAGGAAAAATATAAACTTCCACCAAATCTCCGTGAAGGGCTTTGTTAAGCATATTGGAAGAGACAAACACATCTGTTTCTAACTCATCTACAACAACATAGGCATTTCCACGAGAAGTAATATCCACTATTCCTGTATAATAATTCTGACTTGGAATAGCTTTGTATTTTCCGCGTTCAACTTCGAGGATTTTCTTTTTTTCTTTGAGTTGTACTAATCTTTTTATAAGTAGATTACGTCCGGAGGCATCGGTAATGTTCAATTTTGCTGCAATTTGTTTGTAGTTAAAACTCTCATTCTGATTGGTTTCCAATACAGAAAAGATGCCTTTTGTAAGGTCGTGTTTTTTAGCTTTAGCTGTTTTCTTTTTTTGTTTAGACATAAATAATTAATAATTTTGCTCTTTATAAAATTACGTTCTGTATTTCAAACAGAATTGATTCCAAAGATAAAAATAAAAATAGAAACTACAATTTTGAAATTATCTTTAACATATTCTGAATTTTATTTTTTTGATGTTTTCAACAATTCAATTTAAAGAATAAAAAAATATTTTTTTAAATAAAAAATGGGTTATTATTATTATCCTGTTGAAATGCTGAAAAAATAAAATATCTAATATTTGCTTTTTCGAGTATTAGTAGTTTATAAATAGTTATTAACAACTTTTATTTATTTAATTATATTTAAAATCAGCTATTTATATATTATTGTTAATAACTCATTTTTGAAATAAACAACCTTTTTTTGATAAGTTTCAGACTCAAAAATTGTTGATAACTATAGGAAAAGTATGCATATTTTTTCTACAAATAAATTTGTTTTTTTGGTTAAGTAGTTTGTATGTACAAATCTGTAAAAATTGCAAGTTTTATAGTTGTTTTTTACTTAAAAAGTTATCCACAATTTAACATTTTCCGATGTAATTTGTTTTCAATAAGTTAATAAAAGTTATTTACAAGGGTGTTGAAATCTCTTCCAAATTCTGTTTTCGTACACAAATTTTGTTTCATTTTATTGGAAGATTGCAAGTTATGAAATTATACCAAGCTGTATTTGCTAATTTTCTTTTTTTGGATAAAATGAAAGAAAAATAATTTGGTAATAGTTGACCATTTTCTCAAAAAAAAATAGTAACTTTAACCACGAAAAACAAAGTTAAAATTAACTTAATTTTTTCTAGAAATAGATTTTTGTAAAATAATATTAACCAGCTAATTAATGATATTTGTAGGTTTTTTCGATTTTGAAGAATGATGAATTATAATTGATAAAATTAACTATTTTTTATATTTCTTAGTTTAGAATTGATACATTTTTACTGAAAAATTGGAATTGCTTACTCGTGTCGGTACTTGTGCGTATGCTTTCCATTCTAAAAAATGACCCTTTATTAAAACCTTTTGAAGGTGAAATTCAGAAAAGATACAATCATTTCCTGCAAACTCAGAAAACAATGCAAGGAAATTGCGTTCGCCTGTCTGATAATATAAATTCTCACTTGTTTTACGGATTGCATTTTACGGAAAATGAATGGATTTTGAGAGAATGGGCTCCGAATGCCACAAAAATATATCTACTTTTTGAAAAAAACGATTGGCAATCAACTGAAAAATATGCTTTTACAAAAATAGACCACGAAAATTGGGAAATTCGTTTGCCAAAATTGGAACTTTTACACGGTAATTTATACAAGTTATATGTAGAATGGCAAGGCGGTGGAGCAGAAAGACTTCCTTCACACGCAAAAAGAGTAGTTCAGGACGAATATACGAAAGTTTTTACCGCCCAAGTTTGGCAGCCCGAAAAGCCCTATCAATGGAAAAATACTCGACCTTCTCAAACGAATTCTCCTCTAATTTATGAAGCTCATATTGGTATGAGCTCCGAACAAAGAAAAGTGACTTCTTTTACCGAATTTCGTCTGTTTGTGTTGCCTCGAATTGCTTCTTTGGGCTACAATACCATTCAACTTATGGCAATTCAGGAACATCCGTATTATGGTTCGTTCGGTTATCAGGTGGCGAATTTCTTCGCTGTGAGTTCTCGTTTTGGAACGCCCGAAGAGCTTAAAGAATTGATAGACACAGCTCACGGATTAGGAATTAAAGTCATTTTGGATATTGTACATTCGCATTCGGTAAGCAACGAAGCCGAAGGATTGGGCTATTTTGATGGCACAGATTATCTGTATTTCCATTCGGGCGAAAGGGGAAAACATCCGCAGTGGGATTCGCGTTTGTTCGATTACGGAAAACCACAAGTGCTTAATTTTCTGCTTTCTAATTGTAAATATTGGTTGGAAGAATTTCAGTTTGATGGCTTCCGATTTGATGGCGTTACAAGTATGATTTACCTCGACCACGGATTAGGAAAAGCCTTCACTAATTATTCTTTGTATTATGATGGAAATCAGGATATTGATGCGATAACATATCTGACTTTGGCAAATCAGCTTATTCACGAAATACATCCGAAAGCCATTACCATTGCTGAAGAAATGAGCGGAATTCCGGGCTTGGCGTTTCCTATTGAGGAGGGTGGAATGGGTTTCGATTATAAAATGCATATGGGCGTTCCCGATTATTGGATTAAACTTTTGGAAGATTACAAAGATGAAGATTGGCACGTGGGCGATATCTATTATGAACTGACTAACAAACGTTTAGAAGAAAAAACTATCAGTTACGCCGAAAGTCACGACCAAGCCTTAGTGGGCGACAAAACGATTTTCTTCCGTTTGGCGGATAAGGAAATTTATTCAGGAATGAGCGTTTTCGACCAAAATTTGGTGATTGATAGAGCTATTGCTTTACATAAAATGATTCGTTTGGTAACCATTGCCACAGCAGGAAATGGCTATTTGGCATTTATGGGGAACGAATGGGGACACCCTGAATGGATTGATTTTCCGCGTGAAGGAAATGGTTGGAGTTACAATCACGCGCGTCGTTTGTGGAGTTTGCTTGATGATGAAAACCTGAAATTCAAATATTTGAATAATTTTGATAGGGCGATGATTCATTTTGTGAAAAAGAATAATTTACTCGAAGAAATGCCTAATATTTTGGTTCGTGATAACGAACGTCAAATTTTAGTTTTTGAGCGAGGTGGATTTTTGTTTGTGTTTAATTTCAATCCGTCAGAGTCGTTTAATAATTATGAATTTGAGGTAGAAGCAGGAAAATACACCTATGTTTTAAATTCAGATAATCCGAACTTTGGAGGTCAAAATCGTATCGATGAAAATGTCGAGCATTTTACGCAGTATAAACACGAGAAGAATTTAATCAGTTTGTATGTTCCGTCAAGGTTAGCTATTGTTTTGAAAATGAATGAGTAGTTTATTTGTTATATAGTTAAAAAATAGTAAATAATCACGATTAAATGATAAATGAAATAAAAATATTTACCACTGACGACAAAAAAATTTCATTGCAGGTTTCCTTGGAGAAGGAAACAGTGTGGCTTACGCAGTCGCAAATGTCTTTTTTGTTTGATACAAGTACGGACAATATCGGTTTGCATTTAAAAAATATTTTTTTAGAAGAGGAATTAGATGAATTTTCAACTACCGAGGATTTCTCGGTAGTTCGTCAAGAAGGAAAAAGGCAGGTTAAGAGAACATTAAAACACTATAATCTTGACGCAATTTTGTCTGTCGGATATAGAGTTAGCTCTAAGAGAGCAACTCAATTCCGCAAATGGGCGACACAAACCCTAAAACAACACTTGGTTCAAGGTTATACCATTAATGAGCAACGCTTAAAAGAGCGGGGTATCGAATTTAATGAAGTCCTTTCGTTGTTGAGTTCCACTTTGGAAAATCAAACTTTAATAAGCGATGAAGGTGTTGCGGTACTGAAAGTTGTGCAAAAATATGCAAAAAGTTGGAGTTTATTACAAGCTTACGACCAACAGAGCCTACCTAAAAGTTCTTTAAAGAACCAAGAAATGAACGCTTTGCCGTATGAAGATGTCTTAAAAGCCATTGACCAACTCAAAAAATCACTCGTTGAAAAGGGTGAGGCTAGTGAACTTTTCGGACAAATACGCAGTAGCGGACTTGAGTCAGCATTGGCTACCATTGAGCAAGGTTTCGGTGAGGAATATTTTTACCCCAATGTAGCAAGTAGAGCGGCACATTTACTCTATTTCATCATAAAAAATCATCCGTTTGCCGATGGAAACAAACGTACGGGAGCATTTTTGTTTTTATGGTATTTGCGTATCAATCAACATCTTTTGCAAAAAACTGTGGAAAACTTAATTAACGACAATACATTGGTTGCTTTGGCTTTATTAGTTGCTGAAAGTAAACCTGAACAAAAAGAATTAATAATACGTTTAACAGAACATTTCATTAACGTCTGAATAAAAAAATAAGATAATGAGTTATTTAACATTCAAAAAGAAAGAATTAATCAATTTGGAATATTCTCTTGACAGAGAGTTTCTTGGCACCAATCGCGGGGGCGGATACAGCTCTTCTACCCTTGTTTTTTGCAATACACGAAAATATCACGGACTTTTGGTAGTTCCACTCGAAAATTTCAGAGGACAGAATCACGTCTTGTTGTCTTCACTTGATGAAACCATCATTCAACACGGACGCGATTTTAACTTTGCCGTGCATCAATATCCCGAAACGTACGAACCTCGCGGACATAAATATATCGTGGACGTTTCCTACGAAAAAGCCTTTACGGTCATTTATCAGGTGGGGGGCGTAACGCTCAAAAAAGAAATTCTGATGGTACATAACGAACCTCAGGTTTTGGTGCGTTACACCTTGCTCGAAGCCCACTCCCCTACTAAGTTGAGGTTGAATCCGTTATTGGCATTTCGTGATATTCATTCGTTAAGTAAAGTCAATGATTTAGCAAACAAAAATATTGAGAAAATTGAAGGCGGAATCAAAACCAAACTCTATCCTGATTTTCCGTATTTGCATTTGCAGTTAAGCCAAGATACTGATTTTGAATACCAACCGAATTGGAATTGTAATATATTTTATAAAAAAGAAAAAGAACGTGGATACGATTATACGGAAGATTTGCTCACGCTTGGTTATTTCGAATTGAATATCAAAAAAGGCGAAAGCGTTGTATTTTCGGCAAGTACGGAGGAAAACAACAGCAAACAACTCAAACAGAAATTCACCCGACTTATCAATCAGCGTCGCGAGCGAAACTCGTTTGAGGAATGCCTTAACTATTCTGCTACGCAATTTCTAATTCAGAAAGCAGGAGAAATTCGCGTGAAAGAAGGTTATCATTGGTACAATAGCAACACACGCGATACGTTCATCGCTTTACCGGGAATTGCTTTGGCAGAAAACACTCAAAAGACGTTCGATGAGGTACTTACATCAGTTAAAAAATATTTTTCCAATGGACTTTTTGAAAAAACAGTAAGTACGCACGTAGCTGAACGTCAATATGATGCCGACACTTCACTTTGGTTTTTTTGGACAATTCAGCAGTATGAAAAATACACCAAAAAAACGCCAAAACAACTTTGGAAAGACTTTGGCGAGTTGATGCGAACCATTTTGGAAACTTACAAAAATGGACAGCATAAATCCATACGAATGGATAACAACGGACTGATTTGGTCGGAAGATATTAGTCGTCCGCTAACGTGGGTCGATGCTCAATTTGATGGCGGAGCCATTGTTCCGCGAAACGGTTATGTGGTCGAAGTCAATGCGTTGTGGTACAATGCTGTGTGTTATGCACTTGCTTTGGCAGAATCCTCAAAGGATAAAGATTTTCTGAAAGAATGGAGCGATTTACCTATGATGATTGCTGAAAATTTCAATCAAACCTTTTGGATTGCTGACAAAAAATACTTGGCAGATTATGTGAATTATGCTCATCAAAATCGTGATGTTCGCCCCAATCAGTTGATACCTTGTGCGTTGGCATATTCTCCTCTTGATGAGCGAAGTAAGAAACGCGTTTTGGACATTGTCAGACAAGAATTGCTCACTCCAAGAGGATTGCGTTCGTTGTCACCTAAAAATAAAAGTTACGAAAGCGTAAGTATTGGCAACGTGTACGACCGCGACCGAGCTACGTTTAACGGGTCGGTACATCCTTGGTTTATAGGATTTTATATAGAAGCTCATTTAAAAATTTACGGAAAAACCTATATCCCTGATGCAGAAGCAATTTTAGCTGATTTTGAGGAAGAATTAAGCGGACACGGCGTAAGTACCATTTCGGCAATTTATGACGGAAATCCGCCATTCCGTTCGCGAGGTTGCATTTCTAAAGCCCGAAATGTAGCCGAAATCCTTCGAGCCAAACAACTGACAATGAGTTATGATTTGTAGGAAACAAAGTCAGCAGGGTGTAAGCGTATAAGTATCCGTTTAGTTACAGGTGCGTATGCGATACGTATTAACATTCACAATAAATAATGTCTGTTTATTGATGTTAAAAATAAATTTATGAATAAATATCTGATGTTCTTTGTATTGTTGTCATACCATTGTTTTTCGCAACAACATCAAGAAGAGATTATTAAAACCTATCTGAACGATTGTGCGATGAAATACAATTATAATTATCAGATGAAGCAATGGCAAGATTGTTTGGATTTAGGACTTCAAAGAGATAGTACTATTGCTTATTTGTGGCAACAGAAGGCAATGCCCTATTTTAAAGCACAAAAGTACGAAGTCGGAATGTCTTATTTGGACAAGGCAGTTATTTATAATCCGAAGCGTTGGTTGCCTTATCGGGGTTTTATCAAATGTATTTTTTCGAAGTCGTATAAGGAAGCAATTGATGATTTTGAGAAATCAATTCTTTTACTTGGTAATCAGTATGAAATGGATCATACATATCGGTTTTACATAGCTTTATCCTACTTGCAACTTAACGAATTCGAAAAAGCAGAAAGATTATTTGAACAGGATATTTCAGAGCAGGAACAAAAATTCAAAACGGCTCATTACTTGGATTTATTTTATTTTGGGATTTGTAAGTTTGAATTGGAAAAATTTGATGAGGCAATCATCTTTTTTGACAAAGCTCTTGAACAATACCCTCAATTTTCAGATGTTTGGTATTATAAAGCGGTTTGTTTTTTACGTTTGGGACAATCCGAAAAAGCTGTTGAACCTTATGAAAAAGCCAAAGATTACGCCAAACAAGGGTATACCATAAATGAAGACAACGTAGTTTATGAAAAATATCCTTATCAAGTACGATGGTAATTATGAAGTTCTGTAACTTTGTTAAAGTTTAAGAAAAGTTGAAGTTATATAGATGACCTATTGATTACTAATACATAGAAATATCCGCCACATTGTAAGGGCAAAATATATTTTGCTCCTACTTACAATAAAAAATAATGAAGTTATTAACTGATAAAATCTATCGTATTGAAAAATTTGAGGGCAAAGGCGGTTGGACGTTCGTTCGGATTCCTGAAATTAAACCCAACAAAAACGCCCCTTTTGGTTGGGTACGAGTTTTCGGTACTATTGATGGGCATTCCATCGAAAAGTACAATTTGCAATCGATGGGAAACGGAAATTTGTTTTTGCCACTGAATGCTCAAATCAGAAAGAAGATAAAGAAACAAGCGGGTGATAATGTGCATATTGTGTTGTATGAAGATAACGTTCCGTCAGAAATTGCGAATGAACTCAGAATGTGTTTGCAAGATGAAAAACATCTTTTGGAAACATTTTTGAGCTATTCTGAAACAAAAAGAAAAAAACTAATTGATTGGATTTATCAGTCTAAAAATGAAGATGAGAAAGCAAACCGAATTGTAGAGATAATTAACAGAATAAGTAGTGAAAAAATAACGAAATAACAATAAAATTGTGTTTATTATGAGCTATTTATACGGATAGAAGATGAATACGAACGAGAGTTTTGAAAGAAACGAAATGGAGGATAATAGCAAAGAAATAGAATAAAAGAATCAATAAAATTTTAAATAGAAACGCCAAATAAGTAAGAATGATATGAGTGTAAAAGTACTAATGTTCGGTTGGGAGTTTCCGCCCCACATCAGTGGAGGGCTTGGCACAGCCTGTTATGGAATCGCCAAAGGATTAGCAAAGCACAACGTAAATGTTTTGTTCGTGATGCCAAAAGCAGGGGGTGATGAGGATAGTTCCGTCGCACAGATTATAAACGCAAGTGATGTGGAAATGCTCCAAAATATGGAAAATATTGAGGAGTTTTGGAAGAATATCAACTTTATGGAAATCGGTTCGAATTTAGTTCCGTATTTAGACCCCGAAACTTTTGCTCGTGAACGCGAAGCCTATCTGAAAACGGGCGAAAACAAAGAAACCATTTCTTTCAGAAATAAATTCCAATTTTCGGGTAAGTATGGTGCCAATCTGATGGAGGAAGTGTATCGATATGCGTTGGTTGCCGGAACGGTGGCGAAAAATCATCAATTTGATGTTATCCACGCCCACGATTGGCTCACGTACAGTGCCGGAATTGTTGCCAAGAAACTATCAGGAAAACCATTGGTGGTTCACGTACACGCTACCGAGTACGACCGAGGCGGGGAACACAATCGTAATACATTGGTGTATGATATCGAAAAACGCGGAATGGAAGCTGCTGACATTGTGGTTACTGTGAGTAATTGGACGCGTAACATCGTGGTGGAGAAGTACGGCATCAATCCGGAAAAGGTTATCACGGTGCATAATGCGGTTGATTTTTCTGCTGAAACTACCGAAAAGGAAGAACGAGGCGTTAAGGAGAAAATCGTAACTTTCTTAGGAAGAATTACCCTGCAAAAAGGTCCGGAATACTTCGTTGAAGCCGCAGCTAAGGTACTCAAACGAACTCCCAACGTTCGTTTTGTAATGGCAGGAAGTGGCGAGAAGATGAATCCGTTGGTGCGACGTGTGGCACAACTGGGTATCGGAACGAAATTTCATTTTACGGGTTTCTTAAAAGGTGGTGAAGTACAGCGAATGTTCCGTTATAGTGATGTTTATGTAATGCCTTCGGTTTCAGAGCCTTTCGGGATTTCACCTTTGGAAGCGATGCGTTCGGGTGTGCCTACTATCATTTCGAAGCAATCGGGTGTGGCTGAGGTTTTAGACCACGCCATCAAGGTCGATTATTGGGATATTGATGCCTTGGCAGATGCCATTCACGGAATCCTCTCCTATCCTACTCTTGCCGAATATATGTCACGTGAAGGCTATGATGAGGTAAATCAGCTCAAATGGGAAAACGCCTCTTTGAAACTCAAAACCATTTACGAAAAGCTCGTGAAATGATAAAAAACAACCAATCAATACATTAGAGAAACGATAAAATGGCAGAAAATAAAAAAGAATCAAAAAATATCAACATAAAAACACATAACGATATGAAGAAATCAGTCTGTATTTATTTCCAAATACATCACCCCGAACGACTTAGAAAATATCATTTTTTTGATATAGGAAAGAAACATAATTATTTTGACAATTACGCCAATCGTTCTGAATTGGAGGAACTTGCCGAAAATTGCTACCTTCCAACCAATGCATTGCTGTTGGATTTAATCAAAAAATACAACGGAAAGTTCAAGGTTGCCTTTTCGATTTCGGGTTCGGCAATCGACCAATTAAATATGCACACTCCTGAGGTAATCCGCTCGTTTCAAGAACTTGCTGAAACTGGCAATGTGGAATTTCTGGCGGAAACCTATTCGCATTCATTGGCTTCCCTTTCAGAGGATTCTGACGAGTTTGAACAACAAGTAAAACGCCACGTAAATGTGGTAAAAAGTCTTTTCGGAAAGAAGCCCGTAACGTTCCGAAATACGTCTTTGATTTATTCTGACAGAATCGGAGAACGGGTAGCCAAACTTGGTTTCAAAACAATGCTTACCGACGGAGCAAAACACGTTTTGGGTTGGAAAAGTCCGAACTTTGTGTATAAAAATCCGATAGATGAAAATCTAAATTTATTACTGAAAAACAGCAAATTAAGTGACGATATTGCCATTCGATTTTCTGACAGACAATGGGGCGAATATCCGCTTACTTCCGAGAAATATGCTTCGTGGGTAAAACATAGTTTGGCAGAAACTGAAGTGCTTAATCTGTTTATGAATTACGATGTTATCGGTCATTACAATCGCAAAGAAAGTGGCATTTTCGACTTTTTGGAGTATTTTGTAAAAAATATGATGGAAGACGATGAGTATCAGTTTCTTCTTCCGAAAGAAGTTGTTAAAAAACACACTGCGAAAGATGTTTTGCCCGTTCCTTTTCCAATTTCGTGGACAGACGAAGAACGTGATATTACTTCGTGGCTTGGAAACGAATTACAGAAAGAGGCGTTCAACCAATTATTTAGAATTCAGGCTATTGTAAAGAAGAAAAAGAATGCAGAATTGTCCGACGATTACGGACGATTACAAGCGAGTGAACATTTTTATCATATGCGGACTAAACTCTTCTCTACTTCGGATTATCATAAGTATTTCACTCCGTATGATTCTCCGTATGAGGCGTTTATCAACTATATGAACATTTTGAGTGATTTTGAGGTACGTTTGGAAGAAAAGTAATATAATGAACTGCTGTGGTTGTGAACGCTATGGCAGTTTTTTATTAAATGAATTTTAGCAGAAATAACAAAAATAGCGAGATTTATCTAAAATTCCGCTATTTTTCTATTAGTATGTTTAAACAATTAAAGGTCAAATCGTATTCCGAATGAAACCAGATTTTGTTTTGGAGCATTCTTTTCAAATAAAGCGTTTAAATCGTATTTAAAATACAAAGCATTTCCCTTGTATCCTAAGTAAGTACTTAATCCGTACACAAAGTCAGAGGTATTGAAATCATACTTTTGTAAAACTCTATCACTATTTCTTCGGAAGAAATTTTTTGTTTTTAAATGTGTGCCTATAAAACCTCCAACACCTACACGGAATGATTCTTGGTCACCAAAAAGAAATTTCCCTTTCTGTCTCATATTCTTGCTAAAATCATACTCAAAGTGTAATGGTAAAGTTAGGTATACATTTTTAAATCGGTTTTTAGAAATTTCATTATCAGTAACTATTTTGGTAATTTCGCCTTCTTTTTTAAAATATTTTCCTGATGTTGGATATAAATTATTATAAGTAACTGAAAAACCAACTCGGGATATAAGTTTTTTTGACTTAATAAGAGGAATTTTGTAATTAAATCCCCATTCAACGAAATAGGAACGAAAATTTTTGATTTCACTATCGCCAAGAGTTGAAAAATCCCCACTTTCAATTAAATTATTAAGCCCAAAAGCTACACTAAAACGAATTGGGGGAACCATTTCCACAAAACGACTAAATCTTGTATCGTGGTACACAACGACACTGTCGTTCAAAAAGCCTCTGCTTAGCTTTAGAAGATCTTTTTCTTTTTTTTCCATAAATTCTTCAATACGTTTGGCGTGAAATTCGGCATATTCCAATTTTTTTGCCTCCCACTGGACTTTGCTTAAAAGTTTTTTTGCATAAAGTGAGTCTAGTTTTTGAATTTCTTTTTTTAGACTATCCTTTTGTTTTTCAACAAAATATTCTATTTTATTACCAATTATTTCAGCTTCCTTAGAAAAAACTTTTTTCTTGTTTTGAGCATTTATGTTCAATGTAAACAATATTGTTACTATCAATAAAAATTTGTGATTCATATCTAAATTTTTTAATTATAAATTTGATTTTTTTTATATACTAGTTTGATTATCAGAATCCTGTTCTAATTCCTACGGAAAACATATTTTGTTTAATATCATTATTTTTAAACAAAGGATTCAAATCATATTCGAAATAAAGTGAAAGTTCCCTATAACCGATGTAAGCATTTAATCCGTAGACAAAGTCAGAAGTATTAAGATTATTTTTCTGTAAAATCCGCTCATCACCTTGTCGGAAGAATTTTTTTGTTTTCAAACGAGTACCAATAAAGGCACCTAAGCCTACACGGACACTTTCCTCACTAACAAAATACGCCTTATTCATCTTTGACTTCGTTCCAAAATCATATTCAAAAAATAAAGGCAAAGTCAAATAAACATTTTTAAAACGATTTTTATCAATCTCATCACTATCCATTAAAAGCGTTTGTTCCCCTTCTTTCTTGAAATATTTACCAGATTTAGTATATAAGTTATTATACATTAAAGAAAGTCCTGTACGAGCTGTAATTTTATGCGATTTTGTTAATGAAAACTGATTAAAAAGTCCCCATTCAAAAAAGTATGATTGTAAAGAACGTATATCGTTATTTATGGTGGAAAAGTCTTTGTTTTCCATCAAACCGTTGAATCCTAAGGCAAATGAAATATGAAGATATGGAAGTTTCTTCATAGCTTTTCTGAATTTTGTTGGAGGAAGACGAGTGACAACCTCACCTGTCACTAAACCTTTGGTTAGGTCTAAAAGTTTTCCTTCTTCTTTGTTCATTAACTCCTCAATACGTTTAGCTCTGAACTCGGCACGTTCTATTTTTTGGTTTCCCATTCAATTTTTGTTAGTTTCCCGTTGTTGTAGAGAGAATCCAATTTTTGTGCTTTCATTTTTAGCGAATCCTTTTGAGTTCGTACTATATATCCTATTTTCCTGCCTACATAATCAACTTCGTCACTGAAAATCTTTTTTGTTTTTTGAGCATTCATACTAAAAGTAAGGAATAATCCTATCCATAAAATTTTCTGTTTCATAATTTACTTGTGTTTAGATTGTTCATATGCAATTCGTTCTTTAAAATCTTCATATTTTTCTAAAATAGTCTTGAATAAATTGGTTTTGTATTTATTGTTAGATTGTTTTTCAATTTGTGAAAGAAGCAATTGGGCATCTACTTCCAATTTTATCGGATTTGGGTTGGGAGACTGTATTTCATTTTCCATTTCAAGTGCAATATTTTCAATATCAGTGCTTTCTACCAAAGCCAAAAGTTGTTTTGCGGAAATATATCGATTCTTTGTAGTTTTTGTTTCTTTTTCAAGAATTGGTAAACTATCTGATTGATTTTCAATTTCTTCAATTTTTTCTTCAGATGAAATCACGTAAGTTTCTTTTTCCTCAGTTTCAGGCAAATCAATGGTTTCTTTTGGACTTATTTTTTCTTTTCTGATAGATGTAATATGTTCTTTTTCAATAGATTTCATCAATATTTCCTTTTCAGGTGTAATTTCTTCCTTTATTTCTATTTTCTCAGAAGGAATATTTACGATTTGATTATTTTCAATTATTTCTTCAGAATTTTTAAATAAAAATAGTACATTGATAATCAGAATTATAACTGCTATTGCTGCCGCCCAAATCCATTTTAAATTTCTTCGTTTTGCGGTAAGTTTTTCATTTTTTGGTAACTGAGCTTCCAACTTTTCCCAAGTATCGTACGAAGGCTCTATGATGTGGTTTTCTAATTTTTCTCGAAATTGTTTTTCTAAGTTTTTCATTTTTAATTATTTAAAAGAGTTATTTGTTTTTTCAAAATTTTTCGTGCGTGTGATAATTGTGATTTTGAGGTTCCCTCCGAAATTCCAAGCATTTTGGCAATTTCTGAATGTTTATATCCTTCAATGGCATATAGGTTAAAAACAATACGATAACCATCGGGTAATGAATCGATTAGTTTTTCTATTTCCTCTACAGAAAATTGCTGATTAATTTCATCGTGAATTTCTTCAAAGTAGTAAGTTTCCTCAGTGTAAAAAAGTTGCTTTTTTGAACGTAAGAAAGAAATACATTCGTTGGTAATAATCTTTCGTATCCAACCTTCAAAACTTCCTTGAAAGGAGAAGTTTTGCAAACTTGAAAATATTTTTACAAATCCTTTAATCATCACATCTTCAGATAGATGAATATCTTTGATGTATCGGCGACAAATACCCAACATTTTTGGCGAGTATGTTGTAAAAATGTGTTTTTGTGCCATTCGGTCGTTGTTTATTGCCTGCCGAATTAGTTCTTTTTCGTTGTTGTATAAATTTTTCTTTATATTCACATTCGTTTTTTTCTTTTTTTGTATAGACGATAGAATTGTAAAAAGAGTTGCATTGTAAGCAAAAATAATTTTTTTGTTCGTATTTTATCTTTCTGATTTTTCATATTTTTGCCAATCAAAAAAACAATCAAAAATGAAAATAGCCATAGGAAATGACCACGCAGGTCCTGATTACAAAAAAGCCATTGTTGCGTATTTAGAAAGTCAAAATATTGAAGTTCTGAACTTTGGAACAGATACTTTTGATAGTGTTGATTATCCTGATTTTGGGCATAAAGTAGCACAAGCGGTTATTTCTGGAAAAGCCGATTTAGGAATTGTAATTTGCGGAAGTGGTAATGGAATTGCCATTACAGCCAATAAATATAAAGAAATCCGATGTGCTTTGTGTTGGACAAAAGAAATTGCAGTGTTAGCACGTCAGCACAA
This sequence comes from Capnocytophaga cynodegmi, assembly GCF_002302475.1. Lineage (NCBI taxonomy): Bacteria > Pseudomonadati > Bacteroidota > Flavobacteriia > Flavobacteriales > Flavobacteriaceae > Capnocytophaga > Capnocytophaga cynodegmi. The sequence continues at coordinate 1,313,640 of NZ_CP022378.1, read as the reverse complement.
TGATGCCAATGTGGTAAGTATTCCTGCACGTTTTACTGCCATTGAACAAGCTGTTGAAATCGTAAAAACATTTTTAAATACCGATTTTGAGGGTGGAAGACATACCAATCGAGTTAATAAAATAAGTTGTATGTAAAATCTGATTTTTCGTGATTTTTAGATATATATGAAAAATTGGTTGGAACGTACAGAACTTCTGGTAAAATCAGAAGCAATTGAGAAACTTAAATCGGCAAATGTACTGATTGTAGGACTTGGAGGCGTGGGTTCATTTGCTGCGGAATTCATTGCCCGAAGTGGAGTAGGGAAGATGACCATTGTTGATGGCGATGTATTTGATATTACGAATATTAATAGGCAACTCCCTGCTTTGCAAACTACTATCGGTAAACCCAAAGCAGAGGTTTTAGCCTCTCGTTTGAAAGATATTAATCCTGATTTGGAGCTTACTGTTCTGACAGAATTTCTATCTCCCGAAAGAGCTTTTGAGTTGGTATCTCCTAACTTTGATTATGTTCTTGATTGCATTGACAGTATTACGCCAAAATTAAATTTAATAATTGCTTCTCGCCGTAAAAAAGTAAAACTCATCAGTTGTATGGGAGCTGGTGGTGTATTAGATCCTTCCAAAGTAAAAGTGTCTGATATTAAAAACACGCGTGATTGTCCATTGGCAAGAAATATTCGTAAACGCCTTAAAAAAGAAGGAATTACCTCAGGGTTTAAAGCTGTCTTTTCCACCGAAATCGCTCCGAAAGATACAATGCAACAAACTGATGGTACGAACTATAAAAAGTCCTTTTATGGAACCATTAGTTATATGCCTGCTGCTTTTGGGCTACACGCTGCTGCTACAGTAATAAACTATTTAATAACCAAGGAATTAGAGATAATTGATTAATTTTTTCAATAAATAGTTTCTATTTCTTAAATTTTATTTTAAAATGAATATAAAAAATGCTCAGTTAGAAGTAGATAACTGGATTAAACAACACGGAGTTCGCTATTTTAATGAATTGACAAATATGGCTCAACTTACTGAAGAAGTAGGTGAGGTGGCTCGTATCATTGCTCGTAGATACGGTGAGCAATCTGAAAAAGAAAGCGATAAAGATAAAGATTTGGGTGAAGAACTTGCCGATGTGGTGTTTGTAGTACTCTGCCTTGCCAATCAAACAGGGATTGATTTACAGGAAGCTTTTGACCGAAAAATGGATAAAAAAACTAAACGTGACCATAATCGCCATCATAATAATGAGAAATTAAAATAATTCAGGTAATATATTTTAAAAAGAAAGGATTAAATAAAATTATAAAAATAAGCCATAAGTTTACAAGCTTATGGCTTATTTTTTTGTATATCTATCAATGACTAAAATATTAGTTTTTTACCAAAACTTGTAAATAATTGTTAGATAGGCCCCTGATTGGTAGACTTTCTTATTTGTGAAAATGGAATTGAATGAACCTCTATTTGTAATGGAAATTGTTGTGTTTAGTGCTTCCAAACCAAAACCAAGATTATATCCCCATTCATTTTGTTTGAGGCCTTCGTTTAGGGAAATGTTTCCATCTTTTGTATTAAAATTGTTTCTGTAATAAGTTCCACCAAAAATAAACAAACGTTGTTGGTCTTTTCCTGAAGTTGTAGGTGTCCCAAATTCTATATTTAAAGGAAAAGTGAATGAATGTCTTTTAAAAATTCCGTTTGCAGATTTTCCTGTATTGTAATCATATAATGTTTCGAGACTGAGGTGAAGTTTTTCCGTTATTTTATAGTTGAAGTGAAGTCCTGTGCTGTATGCAAATGCTGATTTGGAATCAAAAAATTCATCTCTATACAAATGTTTTCCCATACCTAAGTTCATAATGGCTCCAACTCGAAAACGATTCGTAAGAGTTTTGTTGTTTTTTTGGATTTTCTTTAAGGTAGCAATTGCTTCAATATCATTAGGTTGATTTGCAAGGTCTGTGATTACCCTGGCTATGAAGTTATTTATTTTAACCATTCCTTCATAATCTAACAGGTCTGCCTTATCTCCATACTGATGGTAAGGAGATTTTATCCCAGTAAACACGTGAACAGATGGAATACCTTTTTCTCCAAAATAGTGGGTGTCTGTTCTTTCCTCAATTTTGCTATTTACATTAAAAAGTGTAATATCTCCTGAATGCTTTTTTGCGATTTCTTCTCCGTTTTCAATGGTTTTTATTCCTTTGAGTTCTAGTTTTTTATTAGCTTCAAGCATACCAACCATATCAAAGTTAAACATTGCTTTTATATTTTCCAAGATGTCTTTTTCTAAATTATTTATAAAGTGAAGGGAGCCACGAAGCCCACTTTCTTCTGCATCGAAAGCAATGAATATCAGACTTCTTTTTGGATTATTTTCTGGTTTTGCAAAATATTTTGCTAATTCAATGAGTGCTGCGGTACCCGATGCATTGTCATCAGCTCCTGGATAGATATTTTTCCCTTTTTCTTTTGATAAATCATACCCTAAATGATCATAATGAGCACCTATTACGATATATTCACTCTTCAAAACGGAGTCTGTGCCTTCTACAATTCCAATGATATTGGTAGCATTTACTCTTGCTAAGTAAAATTTCAGTGAAAATTCCTGAAAATAGTCATTGTCAAAAGGTTTCAGACCTGCGGATATGAATTGCTCCTTTATGTACTCTTTTGCTAAATCTTTTCCATTTGTACCTAAGCCTCTTCCTTCGAGTTGTTCTGAAGCAAGGTAATCAACGTGATTTTTAAAGTCTTCAGCAGTGGCAGTTTGAGCAGCAGAGTTGTAAAAATAGAAAACAAAAATGATGAATAGTATTTGGTGTGGTTTCATAATGTTACTTTTTAGTAATGGAAGGCACAAATCTACCATTAAATTTATTAGAAAACAATGCTTATTTACAGAAATATTTTTTGTAACTACGTGGTATGATACTTTGTAAACATTTCACAGAAAATTTTGATAGTAAAAATTTCCTAATACAGAAATAATTTGTAACTTTGAAGCTCGAAAAGGAGTGAAAATAATTTAATTCATTACATATTATGATGAAAACCATTGACAATTTTAATTTCAAAGACAAAAAAGCACTTATCCGTGTGGATTTCAACGTGCCTTTAGATGAAAACTTCAAAGTAACCGACAATACACGTATTGAAGCTGCCAAACCAACGATTGAAAAAATACTAAACGATGGCGGTAGCGTGGTATTGATGAGCCATTTAGGTCGCCCAAAAGGAGAAAAAAATCAGAAATATTCGCTTAAACATATCGTTGATGAGGTTTCAAAAGAATTAGGAAAACCTGTTATTTTCGTTGATGATTGTGTAGGTGAGAGCGTAGAAAAAGCCGTAGCACAAGCCCCAAGTGGAAGCGTAATTCTGTTAGAAAATTTACGTTTTTATGCTGAAGAAGAAAAAGGAAATGAAGATTTTTCAGCGAAATTGGCAAAATTGGGTGATATTTACGTAAATGATGCGTTCGGAACGGCACATCGGGCACACGCTTCTACAACTATCGTGGCAAAATTCTTCCCAAATAATAAATGTTTTGGCTATTTACTTGCCAAAGAGATTGAAAGTATCGACAAAGTGATGAAGTCTGGCGAAAAACCAGTAACGGCTATCTTAGGAGGTTCCAAAGTTTCTTCAAAAATTACCATCATCGAAAATATTTTGGATAAGGTAAACCACTTAATCATCGGCGGAGGAATGGCGTATACTTTTGTGAAAGCACAAGGCGGAAAAATTGGAAATTCTATCTGTGAAGACGACAAGTTACAATTGGCGTTGGATATCTTAGCTAAGGCTAAAAGTAAAGGCGTTGAGGTACATTTGCCAGTAGATGTAGTTGCTGCTGACGATTTCAATAATGAAGCTAAAACACAAGTAGTTGACGTTACTAACATTCCTGACGGATGGCAAGGACTTGATGCTGGACCAAAAAGTTTGGCAAACTTCAAAGAAGTTATCTTAAAATCAAAAACCATTTTGTGGAATGGACCTGTGGGCGTGTTTGAAATGCCTACGTTTGCCAAAGGAACCATTGAAGTGGGTAATTTCATTGCCGAAGCTACCAAAAACGGAGCATTTTCACTTGTAGGTGGAGGTGATTCTGTGGCTGCCGTAAAACAATTTGGCTTTGAAAACAAAGTAAGCTACGTTTCAACAGGAGGTGGAGCGATGCTTGAAAGCCTCGAAGGTAGAGTTCTACCAGGAATTCAGGCTATTTACGAGTAATTTTTTCATAATAAATAGTTTTAGATTGAAAAGATGTTATCCAAATTTTTGAATAACATCTTTTTCTTTTTTACTAAAGTCGGTCGAAATTTTATGGTTTACTTTTTCTTGCAGTCGCACTCAACTGAATTCCAGCCTTCAACAAATCTCTCAATAGCATCACCAGATTTAACAATAGCAAAAATGGTAACCAAGATGACGAAAATAACTTTAGATACAGACCATTTTTTCTTCTCTTTCATAACATTCTGATTTTGATTTGTAAAATTAAACTAAGTTTATTTATTAATTGAGTTTTGATAATTAGCTACAAACTTCCCGATGGAATATCCAACCTGATAAACAAAGAAAATACCTAAAACAATCATCAGGATAAATCTTGATAACGATAATCTTCCTTTGCTCATTGCTTTCAAGTATTATGATTTCTTCGGCAATTATATAACTATTTTTTGATAAAATCAATAATTTGCTGTTTATATTTCTTGTTTATGATAAATATAATAGGAATATTGCATATTGAAAAGCGAATTATTTAACTAAAAAAATTTCAATCTAATTGTTTTGCGAAATGTTTTGAATCAGAATAATATGTTTTTAGTTAAAAGGACGTTTATGCTGTTTTTGTAAATTTTTATTGCGTATGGTTACCTTTTTGTGTAACCAAATATGATTTGAAACTATTTTGTGTATTGAAAAATCTTTCATAATTTAGCTACCTTAAAAAGGACTTCTATCTATGGAAAAAGAGTTAAAAATTTCGGTCATTGGAGGAGGAAGTTGGGCAACGGCATTAACTAAGATACTAACTACCAACCTTTCGCAGGTATGTTGGTATATGCGGAATAGTTCGGCAATTGAACATATCAAAAAAACAAATCATAATCCTAATTATATAACCGATGTTGAGTTCGATATAAATAAATTGAAGCTAACCGATGATATTAATGAGGCTGTTGCATATGGAGACTACTTAGTCTTTGCCATTCCGTCGGCGTTTTTAAGTTCAGAGCTTCAAAAGTTACACCTTCCGTTATCGGACAAAACTATTTTCTCTGCCATTAAGGGCATCGAACCCCAAAGTGGTTTGATTGTCGGTGAATATTTCCACAAAATACATCAAGTACCTTACGATAACATCGGTGTAATTGCCGGTCCGTGCCACGCAGAAGAAGTTGCCCTCGAAAGGCTATCCTATTTAACCATAGCGTGTTTCAATCAGGATAAAGCAAATACAATGGCACAGGCAATGAAAACCTATTATGTCAAAACAAAGCTATCAGATGATGTTATTGGAATTGAATACGCCGCAATGTTAAAGAACATTTACGCCATTGCAGCTGGAATTGCCCACGGATTGGGTTATGGCGACAATTTTCAAAGTGTTTTGATGAGTAACGCCATACGTGAAATGCGTAGATACATTAAAAGAATCCATAAAATAAAACGAAACATCAATAATTCAGCTTATTTAGGTGATTTATTGGTTACGAGTTACTCTCTTTTTAGTCGAAACAGAACATTCGGAAATATGATTGGCAAAGGATATACTGTAAAGAGTGCAATTATGGAAATGAATATGGTTGCTGAAGGGTATTACGCCGTAAAAAGTGCCTATGAAATCAATAATAATCATTTTCGAAGAAGTCGTACTCCCATTTTAGACGCAGTGTATCATATTTTATATGAAAATAAGAAAGCAAAAAAGGTATTTGCAGAACTAACAAATCATTTGAATTAACTTCTGAGGTTAATTAAAATGAAATTCTCTAAAAAGGAAATTTGTTTCTGGATAAATAATATATATCAACTAAAAAAGGAATTCCTTTTTTGTTTAATTGAAATAAAATAGACTCAAAAGGAAGTTTGATTTGTTATTTTAAAAATTAGTTATCCTAAAAAGGGAATTTGAATTAGGATTTTAATTTTATATTTGTTTTGTTTGTTAGTATGATTGAAGTGAAATATTTTATTTTAGCTTAGTATTTAACTCCGATTTGATGTAAATAAAATCATTTCTCTTTAAAAGGCAGTTTGTTTTAGTATTTTTAAATTTAAATTAGCTGATTTAATCTTCCTTTTGAAGATAAATAGAATATATTAGCATAATAAAGAAATAATTTCAAGGAAAAATAAAAATAAATAAGTATAATTAAACTAAATTTCTAAGTTATGAAAAATAATAATTTGGTAGCCTTAGATATGTCTAAGCTACATAATGTAGAGTTATATCAGTTGATGAGTCGTTTTTTAGACGATTTTTTTAAAAGTAATCTGGATTTGGAAAAAGATGGGGATTTTAAAAGATTAATTGAGTCATTAAAAACTCAATTACCTATTTTTAATGCTGCATCTAATCAATTAAGAGCTAATAATGACTCTTCTAAAATCAGAAATGCCGATAATGAACGAGGAAGTGCTTTCAAATCGTTAAAAAATGCCTTAAGAGCCTATCAGAGTACAAAAGAAGCAAATGAAAAAGAGGCATATGATGCTATTAATTTGGTTCTTTCAGAATATAAAGGCTTAGAAAGTAGTAGTTATGAGGTACAAACAAATCGTATTGTCAATTTGGTTGAACGTTTGAAGTCGGACACTTATAAAAAGCATATAAAGGAGCTTTCAATTGAGAAATTTGTAACTCGTTTGGAGAATTCAAATACCCATTTTGATGAACTTTTTGCAAAACGCTCTTTTGAGGGTTCCCAAAAGCAAAATTATGATACAAAAATCATTAGAAAGTCTATCTTAGAGGATTACAGAAAGTTAGTTAACTATGTTTATGCCATTGCTGAGGTAAGAGAAGATAATTTTTATAAAGATACCTTAGTTATTATTAATAATTCACGCAGATATTTCGCTGATACTATCCTTTCTCGAAGAACGAAAAAGAAAGATACCAAAAAGGAGAATAAACAAGATAAAACTGAAATGTAAAATAATAGATTGAAGCACATTTTTTGTTTATTTAAATAGAAAATAGCTATATCTGAATGCCTAATTAGCCTATCATTGATACGATAAATTATTAATTTAACACCATTATGATTAAAATAAAACAAATATTGTTAGCAGGACTAACGTCTTTGCTTGTTTGGAGTTGTGAGGAGAAAAAAAATACTTCGAAAGAGGCTGATGCAGTTTCTGAGGAGCAAAAAGCGTTTACTTTTTCGACTTGGATAACTTATGACAGGGAAAAAAGTAACACAAGTTATCACGAGGAATTTAAAAAATACAAAGAACACGGCATTACTGAGGTTTTAGTAAATACAGAAGCCAATGCAGAGGCACTCAAACGACTTGTTCCGATAGCAAAACAAGAAGGAATTAAACTCCACGCGTGGATAATGACTGTAAATCGCCCTGGAGATAAGGTCGCTTTGGAACATCCTGAATGGTATATGGTCAGTAGGGAAGGCAAATCGTGCCACGATGTTCGTCCTTACGTTGATTATTATCAGTGGTTATGCCCCACGCGCACAGAATCCCGAGAACATATCCTGAATCTGGTCAGCCAACTTGCAGACGTGGAAGGTATAGAGAGTGTTCACTTGGATTATATTCGTTTTCCTGATATTTATCTCCCGATAGGGCTATTACCAAATTATAATCTTGTTCAGGAAGAAGAATTACCCCAATTTGATTTCTGTTATTGTGATGCGTGTACCTCTGAATTTGAGAAATTACATCATAAGAACCCAAAATCATTCTCAAATCCGGCTATTGATATGGAATGGAAGCAATTTCGTTTGAATAAAATACGTGATTTGGTTAATGAGGCTTCAGAAATAGTACATAAAAAGGGTAAAAAAATTACAGCAGCCGTATTTCCTTATCCCGAAATGGCTGACCATATGGTAAGACAACGTTGGGATAAATGGAATATAGATCGCGTATATCCGATGATATATCATAACTTCTATAATGAGGAAACTGATTGGGTAGGATTTGCAACCAAACAAGGAGTTGAGGATTTAAAAAATAATAACACCGAATTACATACAGGGATTTATGTGCCACCAATTTCAGCAGACGAATTAAGAAAGGCGATTCTGTTTGCTAAAGATAACGGAGCTACAGGAGTTTCCTTTTATGATGGTCCTGAAATTACAGAAGAACAATTAAAGGTAATTCAGGAATTAAGCAAATAAATTTAGGATATTTCTGTTTGTCAAATAAGGTAAACTAATTTTTAGTTTCTTCGTTTGATAAACAGAAATATTATTTTTAAAATAAATTAACCATAAAATTAGTATATTATGAATAGAATGTTTTTAGTATTGCTCATTGCATTTACCTCATTATCTTTTTCATATTCTCAGCAGATTGAAATTAAGAAAGTATTTGGTGAAAATAGATTTTACCAAGATGGAAAGCGTCTGTATATGAAAGATGTAATTACATTAATGGAAAACAATCAGGAGGCTTTAGAACTTATGAAAAAATCCAGACAAAACTATAACATAGCTATCCCTATTGCTTTTAGCGGAGGCGGTTTGATTGGTTGGAATTTAGGTAAATTAATTTCAGGAGGCAAACCGAATTGGGTTGTGGCAGGAATAGGAGCTGGATTAGTAGGGGTAACCATCAAACTAAACTCAAATGTAAATAAATATTCGAAACAGGCTGTCGAGATATATAATTCTTCTTTAAATAAAGATAGTTCATACAGATTTCACCCTGAATTTAATTTAATTTCCAACGGAATGGGAATAGGATTAGCTGTAAAATTTTAAAAAACTTCCAAAAGTAGTTCTACATAGGGCTACCAATATTGTACAGGCATAATAGTGCATACTTCTATTGATTTTAAAAATAAATGATAATATAAAAAATTTAATTAAAAGCTAAATTATTTGCTTTTTTTATTATTTTATGTTATGTTTGTCGATAATATTTATTGAATTTATTTTTATAAATGATAAAAATTTATTGAATAAATATCTATTTCCAGAAAAGTGTAGCATATCATTATTTTTTTAACATAAAAACTGGCTTCGTATGAAAAAAGGACTTGTATTATTTTTCGTTTTACTAACCGCTGTGGTTTGGGGACAAAAAGACGTTACAGGAGTGGTAAAAGACCAGCAGGGCGTGCCCATTATAGGGGTGAATGTCGTTATCAAAGGAACTAGTAAAGGAGTTTCCACTGATTTTGAAGGTAATTTTGTGTTGTCAGCCAAAGAAGGAAATGTGCTTGTGTTTTCGGCAATTGGTTACAAAACGCAGGAGAAAAAAGTGATGAAAAACGGAGCTTTTATCTCTGTTGTGATGGAAGAGGATTTGATGGAAATAGGCGAGGTGGTTGTTACAGGTTATCAGACTGTTGACCCTACCAAAGTGGCTACTTCTTATACTAAAATTGACATTAAAAACTTTGAGCGAAGAGGAACACCCGATGTTATTTCAGGGATAGAGGGGCTTTCGGCTTCTTTGGTTTTGTCCAACAATCCGAATAACCCGACAGGTTCTAAGGAATTTTCTATTCGTGGGGTTTCTACACTCTCTGGAAGTTCACGTCCGCTTATTGTTCTGGACGGATTCCAGTACGAAGGCAAATTAGAAGATATCAATCCGTATGAGGTAGAGAGTATTACCTTGCTTAAAGATGCTGCTTCGGCTTCTATTTATGGGGCGAAATCTTCTAACGGAGTTATTGTTATCAATACTTATAAGGGGAAAGAAGGAAAAACACAAGTGCGTTACACAAGTAATTTGACTTTTCAGGATAAAAGAGACTTAGATTATGTAATGAATCGGGTTTCTTCGTCTAAATTGGTGGATATTCAACATCAGTATGCCCAAAGTATTGATCCTTACGTTAAAAACTACAGAAATCTTTTAGAAACTAATGACCCTACTGCTTCATACAATGCGGGGACTACCAATCGGGTGTATTATCTTTACGGATTGAAAAAATATGGATATATCACAGACCAAGAGTTTAATAATCAATTAGATTTACTAAAATCGTACGATAACACAAAAGATATTGAGCGATTATATTTGCAAAGCCCAATTACCAATCAGCAAAACATATCGGTATCTGGTGGTTCTGAAGCATTCAAATATAGAACTTCATTGAATTGTACTCATAGTACAAAGGATATTAAAAATAATGAAACCCAAAGATTTATATTTGATTTTGTTTCTAATTTGAAATTTAGTTCCAAAGTGAATTTGGATTTTCAAATGGGGCTTATCTCAAATAATAACTCATACAAGCTCATTGAAGATGGTCAACGTATTTTAGAAGGAAGTGATATTTTTCACTTGAGTTCTTACGACCGATTGTTTGATGCCAATGGAAATTCTCTTAGTGTGTTTAAACCAAAACTAGATGTAGGAACTAATTCCGGAGGACTTTTTGGAGGGAAAGATCCTTATGAAATCGAAAGATTAGTAGCTGCAGGGCTTTTAGATGAAACCTATTATCCAGCACTTGACTTTGGTAAATATACAACTAAAGAAAACGATTGGACAGCACACATACAAGGGCTTTTGAATGTTGAACTTACTGAAGGATTAGTTGCTAAAATAGGTGGGCAATTAAGAAAGAAAGTTGAAAAGAGAAGCAATATGGCGGCAAGAGATTCTTGGTATATGAAAAGCCTTATCAATAACACGACGCCTTTGTCATTTAGTGGAGATGTGAAAGATTTAACTATCCCTTATGGGGCTCGTTTGAGAGAGGGGAGAGGAGAAACGCTGAATTATTTGTTTAGAACTCAGTTGGAATACAAAAAAACATTTGGTGAACACAATCTGCATTTGTTCGCTGGAGCTGAAATTCAAGAAGATAAGTTAGAACTAACTAAAGTAGATCGCTTAGGATATGATCCAAAATCAAACATATATATTAATACAAACTACAAAAAACTACAAGATGATATCGAAGATGTATATCACCCTGACCGAAACATCGCAAGTGGGATTCCTTTTGATGAAGGTTTTCAGGAAACTCAAAACAGGTATGTAGCAGCATACTCTAACTTTACGTATCTTTATACTGATAAATATGTTGTTTCAGGAAGCATACGTATGGATCAATCCAATCTTTTTGGAACAGATCCTAAATATCGATACAAACCCTTTTGGTCATTGGCAGGACGTTGGCGTTTGGGAGAAGAGGCTTTCTTAAAAGATAAAAATATGAAACTTGATTTGCGTGTCTCTTACGGAGTAAATGGAAATATTGCTAATAAATACGGACCTTTTGATATTGCAGAAAAGGGATTTGAATATCGTGCGGGAAATATTTCAGCATTGAAAATAGAAAATTTAAAAATTAATAATTTGCGATGGGAAAGATCAGAAACAGCCAATTTTGGAGCAGATTTGTCTTTCTTTGATAATCGTTTAGGATTGGTGTTGGATTATTATCGAAAAAATACCACTGATGCCTTGGCTGAAATAGAGTCAGACCCTACTTATGGTTCTAACTTCATTGACCGCAATGATGCGTCGTTAATTAATAATGGGTATGAAGTAATGCTAACCTCTCAAAATATACGTTCAAAAGATGTTTTATGGGAAACACAGCTTTTCTTCAGATACAATAAGTCGAAAGTTACCCAAGCAAGTTTTAACACGAATAAAGGAAAAGCTTATAAGTATGCTGGTCAGGTTCTTAACATAAAGGACAGTGAGCCAAACTCTTTATATGTATTTGATTATGGGGGTGTTAGTGATACTGGAGATGCACAAATTCGTAAGGCAGATGGTAGTTTGGTAAAAGTACAAAATAATTATCAAGCTCCAAATTTATTTAATTATGACGATTTGAAACCAGCGGGAACAGTTTTGCCTAAGTATGTGGCTTCTATTAATAATAACTTTTCTTACAAAGGAATAAGGCTTTCTTTCCTATTTCTTTATCAAGGAGGACACATTATGCTCAAAGATAGTTATAATGGTTCTCCAATAGGAAATTACATTGTACTTATAAACAAAGATACTGAAAGAGCTTGGCAAAAACCTGGTGACGAATCTTTTACAGATATTCCAAAATTGAACTCTGTTATATATAGCAGTATTATCAAAGGTTCAACCAAAAATGTGTTACCAGCTGATTTTATCCGATTAAGAGATGTTGTTTTAAGTTATACTTTGCCAACAAGTCTTTTAGGAAATCTCAAAATTAAAGAGCTTACGCTTAATATGAGAGCAGGAAATTTGTGGTTGTGGACTAAAAACAAAGAAGGTATCGACCCTGAAACACAAGGATTGGGTGTTAGAACTGCCAGAATACCTAAAAGTTATACAATGGGGATTAATCTAATCTTTTAAATCTTAGAAAAATGAAAAAGTTATATTTTTTAACAATATTAATAGGTATTGCTACCTCGTGTGATAAATATTTGGATATTGAGCCAAAAGGTTCAGTAATACCTACTACTGTAGAAGACTATGATTTGCTTATGAATAGTGTCCATTCTACTTCCAATGAGAGTGTTTTGGCACTTACCGCAGATGATTTTGATATGAGGTTTAAAGATGGTGATATAAAACAACCAGATAATCAGGAATTTCAAATGTATTCGTGGGGAGATTTACGTTTCTACAACCCAACATATCCTGTTAATGCTTGGAATTCTGCGTATGTAAATATCTATACTAATAATAAAGTTATTAACGAGGTAATGCAATCAAATCTTTCGATGGGATATACCGAAGCGGATAAATTGTCAATACAAGCAGCAGCATACTACAACAGAGCTCTAGATTATTTTTTCCTGACAAATATCTTTGCTAAAGCATATTCGTCTTCTGCTAATACAGATTTGTCCGTGCCTATTGTTACCATTGCTGATGCTACGCAATCTGGGTTAGACAGGGCTTCTGTTTCGCAAGTTTATGAATTTATTATCAGTGATTTAGAAAAAGCAATGGAGAATCTTCCTGCCAAATCAAAAACACACGTTCGCCCAAATATTGGTTCAGTATATTCCCTATTATCAAGAGTATATCTTTACAAAGGCGATTATGAAAAATCATTGGAATATGCGAACAAAGCTATTGAAATTAACTCAGTTGTGTTGGGTGATTACGTCAATAGTGATCCTAAAACAATTGACAAAATATATCGAAAAGAACAATATTCAGTTCGTTATTTTGGGAATACCAAAGCCTATCAGGGAGCATTATCTACTGCACTGAAAAACATTTTGGATACGAAACAAGATACTCGTTACTACCAGTTTTTTACATATTATGCAAATTATGGAATGGAATACAAAACAACAAGAACAGAACCCAATGCGGCTCCTTCTGTGGGTGAAATGTACATAACTCGTGCTGAATGTTATGCTCGTTTGGGTAAAAAAGATTTGGCAATCGCCGATTTGAATACGTTACGCGAAAAACGCCTTAAAAATTACACACCTTTGCAATCTGCTGATTTTTCGTCAGATAAAGATTTGATAAAATTCTGTTTGGAGGAACGAAGACGAGAAACTTTCCAATCACATTTACGCCTGTTTGATGTGAAGCGAATGAATTTGGAGCCTGATTTTGCAACCACACTTGTAAAGGAATTTCAGGGAGAAACTTACAAAGCTGAACCAAATTCAGGCAAGTTGGTATTACCTATTCCAGCACAAGTAATGAAATTCAATCCCTCTTGGAAGAATAATTAATTTATGTGATGAAAAAAATAAGCATACTTTTGGCTTTTGCTATGGTAGTTGGCTGTGGTACGCCAGATAAAAAAGGCAATTTACTTTCGGGAAAAGTTTCAGGAAATACCAATAAGTTATCGGTTAATTTGCCTGTTGACGGAAAATATTTTGCAGGTAATAATCAGGAAATCAACATTAAAAAAGACGGAAGCTATTCTGTTGAAATTCCTGAGGCAACAATCGGAATGGTTTTTTTACACAATCACTTTGTTCCAGCCTATTTGTTTGTGGATAAGCAAGAACAATATGTTGTGGATTTTCAGGGCGAAGAAGTTATCTACAATTCTGATAATCAAAAAATGTTTCAATTGCTTAATGATTTGGATTTGTTTGCTGATGTTCGAAGCACGGTAGATGTGGAAAAGCATACGGACTTGGAGAGTAAAACCAAGTATTATTCCGAATTATTGCAGCAAAGAAAAGAAATTCTGGATAAAGCTCGTGAAGAATTGCAACTTTCTGAAGTGGCTTATGAAAAGTTGAAAAATCTGGTAGCATTGAAAGTAGCTGACTTGCAATCTGCTGATTTTTTCTTTACATTCCGGCTTTTTTATGAGCAAACTCCCGAAAAAAATAAGGAATTTGCTGATGTATATTTGAATTCTTGGGAAGAAATTTACGAAAAAGCCTTTCAAAACCCCGATTTATCGGCGTATGATGGTCAAACTGCCTTTCTTTCGCGTTACAGGATGCTACAGGATGTTAAAAATACAGGAACTTTGCAGTTTGAATTATCTGAAAAGCCTTATTTCATTCGTGAAATTGATTTTTTCCGAACAAATTTACCTCAAAATTTAGTTGAGTATGCTTGGGCAAATACAATGTACGAAGGGCTGATGCAAGGAAATTTTGAAAAAGAATGGATTGCTAATTTCGAAGAATTTAAAACACAATTTCCAAGTAGCAAACTCACGGATTTGCTTATTCCTTATGTAAATAAAGTTGTTGAGTATCACAGTAGTGAGAAAGGTTTTTCTGTAAATTTTGTAGAAAACTATCAAAACATCAATTCCTTAGGTGAATTTTTTGCAAAATATCAAGGAAAAGTGCTTTACATTGATATTTGGGCGACTTGGTGTGTGCCTTGCCGTAAAGAATTACAATATTCTAAGGAAAATCATCCCACTTTGGAAGCGATGGGCGTGATTCCTGTTTATCTCTCGATTGATAAAAATAGTGCTGATAATCAATGGAAAACAATGATTAAAAATTTGAAATTGGAAGGTGTTCATATCAGAGCCAACGAAGCACTTCAAAAGGAATTGGGCGAGTTTGTTAAGGCAATTCCTCACTATATCATTGTTGGGAAAGATGGTAAAATTAAAGAGAAATCAGCCAAGCGTCCTAGTGATAAACAAGATTTATTCGACCAATTAAATAAGTACTTATAGTTTAGTTATTTAGAAGTTTTTTTGAATTCGTTACAAAACTTATTTTTCACTTTTCAAGAGTTTTGTAACGAGTTCTTTTTTTGTGACGTTGCCATAGAATTGCTGGTAAAGTTTTGTATTTTCTACAAATAAATAAAATATTTATTATCAATTTATTGGAAATTCGGTCTGCTTAATTTAAAAATTAGACTTTTGTATTTTGCTTTCAACTTATTTTTCGTATCTTTGCCTCCGAATCCTCAAAACGCTTTGAGGATTTTTCGTTTTTTTAAAAATAAAGAAATTATGAGTAACGTATCGTATTACACCGCTGATGGTTTAAAAAAGTTGAGAGAAGAACTTAATCAACTGAAAGATGTTGAACGCCCTAAGGCTTCGCAAGCTATCGCTGAAGCAAGAGATAAAGGAGATTTATCTGAAAATGCCGAATATGATGCAGCCAAAGAGGCTCAAGGACTTTTGGAGATGAAAATAGCTAAGTTGGAAACGCTTTTAGCAAATGCCAGACTGATTGATGAATCGCAACTTGATACGTCAAAAGTGTTGGTGCTTTCAACGGTTAAGATAAAAAACTTGAATAATAATATGCAAATGACATATACTTTGGTTGCTGAAAGTGAAGCTGATTTAAAGTCAGGAAAAATTTCTGTGAGTTCTCCTATTGGCAAAGGCTTATTGGGTAAATCTGTTGGGGAAATAGCAGAGATAAATGTTCCTAACGGAATTTTAAAAATGGAAATTTTAGAAATTACCAGATAGAAGTCTTATGGCAACAATTTTTACAAAAATCATAAATGGAGAAATTCCGTGCTACAAAATTGCAGAAGATGACGATTTTATAGCCTTTTTGGATATCAATCCGAATGCCAAAGGACACACACTTTGTGTTCCCAAAAAAGAAGTTGATAAAATTTTTGATTTGGAAGATGAGCTGTACTTGAAGTTGATGATTTTCTCTAAAAAGATAGCTAAAGCACTAGAAAAAGCTATTTCTTGTGATAGAGTAGGAGTAGCGGTTATAGGATTGGAAGTACCTCACGTTCACGTACATCTGATTCCTATCAACAGAATGGAAGAGATGACTTTTAACGAAAAAGTAAAGCTTACAGATGGCGAATTTAACAAAATAGCTGAACAGGTTAGGAAATTTCTTTTAGACTAGCTATTTGTTGACATAGCATTTGTGTGTTAAATATTTGTTAGGAATTATTTTAAACTTGGAAAATTAGCGCTGATATTATACTTTTGGCGTTGGTTATTCTAACCAAAAATGTAGCATTTTAGAAAAGGAGTGAATACACGCAAAAAGTTCAAGTTTAAAAGTTGTTATAAATAAAAACTAAATAATGAAAAGAGTATTAATTTTATTTTGTGTAAGTTTGATGTTGTTTTCTTGTGCATCAAGGGATAAGGTAGCTTACTTTACCAATGCTAAGAATAACAAGGTGGAAACATTGAAATCCTATGTTTCAAGACTTCAACCAGATGATTTGTTGAGTATCATAGTGAACTCCAAAAGTGAAGAATTGCTTAGTGAATTCAACAGAGGGTTGGTAACACTTCAGCCTTCTTTGGGAGCAAGAGTATCACAGTCAATGTTACAAACATATTTGATAGATAAGGATGGGTATATTCATTATCCAACTATTGGTAAAATAAAGTTGGGAGGTCTAACAAGGCAAGAAGCTGTAGATTTGCTTACAAATGCTATAAAGCCTTACATAACAGATGCTACAATCAATCTGAGAATTTTGAATTTCAAAGTAACAGTAGAAGGTGAAGTTAATCGACCTGGTACCTACACTATAGAATCAGAAAGAATAACACTTCTTCAAGCTTTAAGTCTTGCTGGAGATTTGACAATCTATGGTAAGAGGAAGAACATTTTGATCATACGAGAGCAAGATAATCAACGAGTTTATAAAACTGTTGATATCACTTCTACAGATTTTATGAATTCTGAGTACTACTACTTAAACCAAAATGACATTGTTTATGTAGAACCAAATAAAACGAGAGTTAATTCTTCAGTTGTCGGACCTAATACAACCACAATTATTTCGTCTATTTCAGTGCTTGTAGCTGTGGTAGCTTTAATAGTGAATATAAGTAGATAATTTTTATGGATAATAAAGAAAAATTTAGCTCAGAAACATCAGAAAATTTTAATTTTATGGAGCAAATAACTCCATATGTTTCTCGTTGGAAATGGTTTGTAGCTGGAGGCTTTTTGGCTTTATTGGTTGCGTTCTTATACTTGAGGTATGCAACCCCGCTTTATAAAGCATCAACGATAATTATGCTTAAAGATGAAAATAAAGGAGGAACTGTCAATGAATTCTCAATCCTTTCCGATTTGAATATTGGAGTTAAGGATAATGTTGAAAATGAAGTAGAAGTATTGCGTTCCAGAACGCTATCAGAGAAAGCGGTCAAAAAACTTAACTTGAATGTATCTTATTTTCCTCTAGGGAAGAAAAAACCAGATTTGTACAAAGAATCTCCAGTAAATGTTACAGTAGACAAATTATCGGAGTCTTTTGAGAAAGAAACTCCTTTAGAGTTAGAAATTAAAGGATTAAATGATATTGCCTATAATCTTTACAATGATGGAAAGTTATTGGGAAAATATAACTATGGAGATGCAGTTAAAAATGAAATAGGGCAGTTTACAGTAAACAAGTCTGAGCAGTATTTTAGAAAACCAGATTTCGGTTTATCTGTAGAACTTGATGGAGTAGAAAATACAGCTCAGACATATAGAAAAGTATTGAATGTAAATCTACTTGGAAAAAATACTAGCGTTTTGGAACTTTCATCAACAAATTCAAATAAGGAGAAAGCAATAGACTATTTGAACGCTCTTGTTGAAATTTATAATTCAGATGCGATTGCTGACAGACGTTTTATATCTGAAAACACTTCTGATTTTTTAACCCAACGTCTTGATATTCTTACTAAGGAAATAGATGCAGTTGAGAAAACTACTGAAAAGTTCAAGAAAGATAATCAGGTTACAGATATTGTTTCTGAGGCTAATCTATATACTCAAAATACGAGTGAATTTGAGAAAAGATACTTAGATATTAACACTCGTGTTGAGTTAATTGACAATGTAATAAAAGGATTTATTGATACGGAAACAACAGGGAAGACTTTCCCTATGTTGGATGCTCTTACAGCAGACCCTGCGTTGTCAGAAGCAATTAATGAGCACAATAAGTTAGTTTTATCTCGTAATGAATCAGCGGTTAATGCAGGTCCTGAGAACTTTAGGATAAAACAAATGGATGAGCAAATCAAATCGCTAAAAAAAGCCATTAAAGAAAACCTTATATTGTTGAAGTCTAACTTGAATATACAAAAATCAGATATTAGTAGACAACAAAGAGTATTGAGTGGTAGAGTTAGTTCAGTACCTACTTTGGAAAGAGAATTTCGAGAAATTACAAGACAACAAGGTGTAAAAGACGCGTTATATCTGTACTTATTGGAGAAAAGAGAAGAGGCAGAGATTTCTACAGTTGCTTTAGCACCTAATGCTAAGGTAATTGATAGAGCGTTCTCTTCAAACATTCCAGTATCTCCTAAAAAGATGATAATTTATCTAGCAGCTTTGATACTTGGTTTAGTTATTCCTTTTACAATCATATATCTTAGTACTTTATTAGATAATAAAATCAAGAATAAGTCTGATGTGGAGAAATATCTATCTGCTCCATATTTAGGGGATGTACCTCATACCAAGTCAGATGATAAAATCATTAAGGCTAATAGTAACTCCGAGTTTGCTGAAGCACTTCGTATCATCAGGACTAATATGGATTTTATTCTTGGTAATATTGCGGAAAACAGAAGTAAGTCTATATTTGTAACTTCAAGTTTACCGAAAGAAGGTAAAACCTTTATGGCAATGAATCTTGCAGGGACGTTTGCTCTTTCTGGTAAAAAGACTTTACTTATTGAAATGGATATCCGTAATCCTAAAATAGGTCAATATTTAAAATTACCTTCACAAGGCCTTACTAATTATCTGGCATCAAGTGATATAGACATCAACTCTGTGATAGTTAAAGTTCCAGATTTCAAAGAATTATATATAATTCCAGCAAAAGTAGTTCCGCCAAATCCAGCAGAATTGCTTATGAATCCGAAGCTTACAGAAATGTTTGAATATCTGAAGACAAAGTTTGATTACATAATCGTTGATACGGCTCCTGTGAATTTAGTTGCAGATACTCTGTTAACGGCAAAAAATGCGGATGCATTTGTTTATGTAGTAAGAGAAAATCAAACAACTAAGGAAATGCTTCAAAAAGCACAAAAATTGCATAAAGAGAATAAACTTCCTAATATGTGTGTGTTATTGAATGACACAACTGTTAAAGCTAACGATAGCTATGGTTATGGTTATTTTCAGGACAAACACCGAAACAAACCTTGGTGGAAGAGAATATTAGGATAATTTAATTATCAAGATAAAAAGAGCTGATTATATCAGCTCTTTTTATTTTAAAGCTTTCAAAAACGCTTAAGGATTGTTATAAAGTGACTTTTCATATTTGAAAAATTACCATAACTCATTTTAAAATCCTACTTATTATATTATTACATACATAATTGAAATAGAGAGAAATTAATGTAAAAAAAATCTTTATTTTTTTGCTTTTATGATGTATTGTATTTAATTTTGTTACCATAAATAATTAACAAAAATAAACATTATGAAAGCAAAAAAAGTATTATTTTTGGTGCTGTTATTGGGGTATTTTCATATTTCAGTAGCACAGGTGTTTTCAATAAAAGGGACCATTACTGATGATAAAGGTATTCCTCTTATCAGTGTGAATATTTTGGTCAAAAATTCCACTCGAGGAACTGTTTCCAATTTTGATGGAAATTATGAAATTGAGGCTAAAGAGGGAGATGTCCTAATTTTTAGCTCTATTGGATTTATTACGCAAGAAAAGAAAGTTTCTGCTAAAACGCCAACTATCAATATTTCTTTAAAGGAAGATACACAACAACTTGATGAAGTAATTGTTGTAGGTTTCGGTACGCAGAAAAAGGAAAATCTTACGGGGTCAGTAACCTCTGTCAATGCGAAAGTACTTGAAGCACGTCCTGTAAATACTGCAGTTCAGGCACTTCAAGGAGCCGTTTCTGGTATGAATTTCAATATTGGCAAAGGGGGTGGAGAGCTTAATAATAATTTAGGTTTTGATATTAGGGGAGCGGGAACTATTGGTTCAGGTTCTACAGCCAAACCATTGGTACTCATTGATGGAATGGAAGGAGATATTAATACAATCAACCCACAAGACATTGAAAGCATTTCTGTATTGAAGGACGCCGCATCTGCTTCTATTTATGGTTCAAGAGCACCTTTTGGTGTGATATTGGTAACCACAAAGTCAGGAAAAGAAGGTCGAGTAGTGATAAACTACAGCAATAATTTTCGTTTTAGTAATCCAATAAATATTCCAAAGATGCTAGACTCTGAAAGTTTTGCATATTATTGGAATGATGCTGATTTGAATTCAGGTAGTGAGCCCACCTTTACACCAGATATTATTGAAAAAATAAAGCTCTATAAAGAAGGTAAAATCACTGAAGCAACTGACTGGAATGATAAAAATGGCGATTGGAATAAAGGAGCTAAAAGTTGGGCAAATGTAGATTGGTTTAAAGAAGCATATCGAGAATGGGCTCCTGCCACGGAACACAATTTCAGCATTCGTGGAGGAACGGAAAAAACAAATTATTATGTATCTGCTGGTTTGCTTAATCAAGAAGGACTATTCAGATATAATACAGATACTTTTGACAGATACACTTTCAATGCAAAACTTTCTTCTCAAATTCTTCCGTATTTGCGATTGAATTACAATGGTAGATTTACCCGAACAGGTTATGAAAGGTCTTCTTTTTTGATAGGATATGATGGGTTGTTTTTCCACAATATAGGACGTAAGTGGCCTACATTGCCCAAATACGACCCTAATGGTCACTATATCTTCAATAATGATTTGGCAAATTTTGAAAACGGAAGAGCTAAGGACAGAAATGACATAATGGTACAGCAGTTAGCTCTTGTATTCACTCCTATTAAGAATTGGGTTACTAACGTAGAATTGAATTACAGTTTGGACAACGAACACAGCCATATTCCTTGGTTGCCAATTTACAGATATGATAAAGAAGGCAGACCAATTCCCGCAGCACTTATAGAAGGGTATTTCAACAATCCTGGAGCTTCCCGAATCTATGAGTCCACAAAAACAACAGACTTTTACAATGTAAATATCTATACATCTTATCAAAAAGAAATCAATGGTCACGTCTTGAAAGGAATGGTAGGTTTCCAATCCGAATTGCAAAAGACTCGTTTTTTATCAGCTTCACGTGAAGGAGTTTATAATACAGATGTACTTGCAATTGACGCAACAGGAAGTGAAAATGATAATGTTAGAGGGAATTATCAACATTGGGCAACTTCAGGATTTTTCGGTAGGTTCAATTACGATTACAAGGGTAAATATTTGTTTGAAGGAAATGTCCGTTATGATGGTACCAGTAGATTCTTAAAAGATCAACGTTGGAATACTTTTGTTTCAGCTTCTGCTGGATGGAATATTGCCAAAGAAAACTTTTGGGCAAGTTTGGGCGGATTTGGAAAAAACGTATCTGAATTTAAGTTAAAAGCTTCTTACGGTGAATTAGGAAATCAAAATACTGATAATTGGTATCCGTTCTATTCAAAAATGAAATTACGACCCTCTGACGGAAGTTGGTTCTTAAATGGTCAAAAACCTAACGTAGCTTATGCACCAGATTTAATATCTACATCATTAACTTGGGAAAAAGTTGCCTCTTGGAATGCAGGGATTGATATATCAGCCCTTCAAAATAGACTTAGTTTATCTTTCGAAATATTTAAAAGAACCACATACAATATGGTGGGACCAGCTCCACAGCTTCCTCCTACATTAGGTATTAAACCTCCACAAATTAACAATACGGATATGGAATCAAAAGGATTTGATGCTCAAATTTCGTGGAGAGACCGTATAGGAGAAGATTTTTCGTACGGAATAGCTTTTAACCTTACCGATAGTCGGCAACAAATAACTAAGTATCCTAATGAAATAGGAAGTTTGTCTGCTCCATATTATTCGGGGAAATATATAGGAGAAATTTGGGGCTATACCACACGAGGAATCGCAAAAACTGATGAAGAAATGGCTGACTGGGTGAAAAAACACAGCCAAAACCGATTGGGAAGTGATTGGAGAGCAGGAGATATTATGTACGAAAATCTTGATGGTAAAGATGAAATTAGTGATGGTGCCAATACCTTAGCTGATCACGGAGACTTAAGAATCATAGGTAATAGCACTCCTCGTTATAACTATGGGTTGATGCTTGACTTTAAGTATAAAAATATTGATTTTAGTTTATTTCTACAAGGAACAGCTAAAAGAGATTACTACATTAACACACCTCACTTTAGGGGAGCAAATGGTCCAAATAGCTTCTATAAAGCACAAGCACACGCTTTTCCTGAGCATTTAGATTATTTCCGACCTGAGGGAACAAATCATCCGTTGGGAGCAAATGTTGATTCCTATTATCCAAGACCATCATTTACAAGAGGTTCTAAAAACTTCCATACACAAACAAGATGGCTGCAAGATGCCTCCTATCTTCGTGTGAAAAATATTCAAATGGGGTACACCTTCTCTTCAGATATTATGAACACTATTGGTATGGATAAACTACGCATCTTCGTATCAGTTGAAAATGCTTTTACATTTACAAAATTAGCTAAGATGTTTGATCCTGAAGCTCTTGAAGCTAGGTTGGGAGGAACTGGAAAAGTTTATCCTCTTTCTCGTGTAATTTCTACAGGACTTAGTATAACTTTCTAAAAAATAAAATTATGAAATTCGTATATAAAACAATACTTACGACGTTATTAGTGGGAATGGTTTCTTGCAATGATTTTCTTGAAAGAGAACCTTTGTCTGATATTTCTCCAAAACAATTTTTTGAAACAGAATCGGATTTAGCCTCATACACCATTGCGTGTTATAACTTTCCTACACACGCAGGTTGGGGGGCAGGAACTTTCGTTATTGATAACGGAACTGATAATCAAGCAGGGGTAAATGCTTCCGAAAGATGGAAAAAAGGAGAATGGCGTGTTCCTCCAGCTAATACAAAAGATAGACAAGGAAATGAAAATGATAATGAGCACGAATTTTCTTTTGTAAAAATCAGAAGTATCAATTATTTCTTAGAACAAGCTGAACCTAAAATAACACAAGGAAAGGTAAAAGGGAATATAGTTAATATTAACCATTATTTGGGAGAGGCTTATTTTCTAAGAGCTTATGAATATTTCAAGAAACTTAGAAATTTTGGAGATTATCCAATCATAAAAAATGTTCTTTCGGATGATAAACAAGCCCTTATTGAAGCTGCACGTCGTCGTCCTCGTAACGAAGTTGCAAGATTTATTTTGGAAGATTTGGATAAAGCAGTAAGTTTACTCAAACCAAGTCCTGTTGAAAATAAAAACAGAATCAGTAAAGAAGTTGCATTGCTATTACGCTCAAGAGTAGCACTTTATGAAGGAACTTGGCTTAAATATCACAAAGGAACTGCTCGTGTTCCAGGAGGACCAGACTGGCCAGGAGCAAAGGCTTCTCATCTTTCAGGATTTTCCATTGATATAGATTCGGAAATAGATTATTTTCTGACAGAGGCAATGGTTTCTGCAAAAGAAGTAGCTAACGGGACGACATTAACGCCAAATAATCACGTTTTGTCTGGGAAAGAGGTCTTCAATAATCCATATTTCAAAATGTTTGGAGATGTAAATATGGCGTCATATTCCGATGTGCTTTTGTGGAGAGGATATAATGCAGAGCAAAATGGAGGGCATAGAGTAATGAATTACATTAAGTTAGGGGCTGGTTCAGGATATACACGTGGTTTTGTTGATTCGTTTTTAACAATCAACGGATTGCCTATTTATGCTGATGGAAACTATCAAGGAGATGCAACTTTATCAAAAGCTAAACAAAATCGAGATGAGCGATTGCAGCTTTTTATGCGTTCTCCTGGTGATTATATTGCATTAACTCCGATTGAAACTGTGGCGGATTATCCTGATTTTTTAATTGTGTCAGAACAAAAATCTGTGACAGGATACAACATTTCAAAAGGGCTGAATGTTAATTCTAATTATTTAGAAACTACTAATTTAACAGAAACGGGAAGTATCGTTTACAGATTATCTGAAGCATATTTAAATTATATAGAAGCCTCTTATGAGAAAAACGGCTCTCTTGATGGTACTGCACTTGATTATTGGGGGAAACTTCGTACAAGGGCAGGACTTCCGCAAGACCCTAATGTAACTATTTCTGCCACTGATTTAAGCAAAGAGAACGATTGGGCTAAATACTCCGCTGGAAAGTTAGTTGATCCGACATTATATAACATTCGTCGTGAGCGTCGTTGCGAGTTTATGGCAGAAGGAATGCGTTACGATGATTTGAAGCGTTGGAGAGCTTTGGATCAAGTTCAAAATTATCAAATAGAAGGAATGAATCTTTGGGCTGAAATGCATAATGAACCTTTCTATAAAAATGCAGATGGAACAAGTAAATTCAAAACACTTCCTGATTCACAACCTAATATGTCTTCTTCTACTTTAAGTATGCACGTTCGTCCGTATCAGGTGGTTCAAGCAAATAATGTTTATTATGATGGTTTTACTTGGACACCAGCACATTACTTGGTGCCAATCGCGTATGAAAATTTCTTGCTAACTTCCTCAAATGGAAATGTATCATCATCTGAAATTTATCAAAATCCAGGTTGGCCAGTATCTCCAAATGGGGTTCCTGAATAAAATATAGTCTTTAACAATTAACTATAGATATTATCGTCTTACTTAAATTATGTTGGTGCCAGTACTAAACGATTTTGTAAGTATTGGCACCAATTTGTTTTATATCCAAAAAATACTGAATTCTTTTTGTTTCAATGACTCTTTTTTGCTAACTTTGAGGCAATGAAAATTAAAACTTAAAACTTTGAGAAATGGCTAAAAAAACGTATCAAACAATGGGTGAGTTTATCATCCAAAACCAAAAGGATTTTAAATATTCCACAGGAGAACTTACCAGACTTTTGAGCTCTATTCGATTGGCTTCCAAGGCTGTAAATCGAGAGGTGAATAAAGCGGGATTAGTAGAAGATATTTTAGGCGATATGGGTGAAGAAAACATTCAAGGCGAAGTTCAAAAAAAATTAGATGTTTTCGCTAATGAAATTTTCATAAAAGCTCTGACGCAACGCGAAGTAGTTTGCGGAATTGCCTCTGAAGAAAACGAATTTTTTATTCCTGTAGAAGCTTCTGAAAACAGCCATTTAAGCAAATATGTGGTGCTTATCGACCCTCTTGATGGTTCAAGTAATGCTGATGTAAATGTAACAGTTGGAACTATTTTTTCAATCTACCGAAGAATTACTCCAGAAGGAACGCCAGTGCAATTGGAGGATTTTTTACAGCCAGGAAATCAGCAGGTTGCAGCGGGTTATATCGTTTACGGGCTTTCTACTATGCTCGTTTACACTACAGGCAGAGGAGTAAATGGCTTTACGTTAGACCCTTCCATCGGGACTTATTATCTCTCGCACCCCAATATGCAATTCCCCAAAGAAGGCTCTATCTACTCCATAAATGAAGGCAATTACGTCCATTTTCCGCAAGGAGTGAAAGATTATATAAAGTATTGTCAAGAGTTGGAAGAAAATCGTCCTTATACATCACGATACATAGGTTCTTTGGTGTCTGATTTCCATAGAAATATGCTAAAAGGAGGAATTTATATTTATCCTTCGGGAACACGTACGCCACAAGGAAAATTGCGTTTGCTTTACGAGTGTAATCCTATTGCATTTTTAACGGAACAAGCTGGAGGAAAAGCCTCTGATGGTTATAATCGAATTATGGATATTCAAGCAACCACTTTGCACCAACGTGTACCTTTTTTCTGTGGTTCGGTAAATATGGTAGAAAAAGCAGAGGAGTTTATGGCAAAATATCCCGAAGATAAACCAGTTTATTAAAAAATTTTAGTTAATGTGTTCCCATAATTGTTATAGATGACGATTATGGGAATATTATAATATTTAAAATAAAAAAAATAGATAATGGAATTGAATTCTGATGTAAGAATCTCCATAACGGGTATGGGATCAGTTTCGGCTTTAGGAAATTCTTTAGAAGAAATCACCCAATCCTATGAAAATAATAAGACACATATTTCTGTAAATGATTCAATTCCAATGGCAAAACTTTCTGAAAGCAGCCGTTTGGAGGTTGAAAATTTAAAAAATACAACCGAAAGTTATAAGAGTTTAGATACTTCTGTTTTGTATGCTATTTGTGCTTCACGTAAGGCAGTCTCTCAGGCTGGTTGGCAAGATGTGCAATTTGGTATAAATATTGGCTCATCGCGTGGGGCGACCTCTCTTTTTGAGGAACATTATTCTTATTTTTCTAAAAATCAGAAATGTATGACTTTAGCGTCTCCTACAACTACACTCGGAAATATCGCCACGTGGGTAGGGCAGGATTTGAAAGCTACAGGATTTGAAATGTCACATTCCATTACTTGTTCAACGGCTTTGCACGCTGTGGCAAACGGAATTGCTTGGCTTAAAAGCGGAATGGAAAATCGTTTTTTGGTTGGCGGAAGTGAAGCTCCTTTAACTCCGTTTACAATCGCTCAAGCTCAAGCCTTGAAAATTTATAGTAACCTAAGAGATGATTTCCCCTGTAGGGCAATGGATATTACCAAAAAACAAAATTCAATGGTTTTGGGAGAAGGTGCTGGTGTGTTCTGCTTGGAAGAAGGAGTCAAAAAACAAAGGTTGGCTTTGATTACAGGATTAGGATTTGCTACCGAAAAGCTAACCCATAGCGTTTCGTTATCTGCAAATGGCGAATGTTTGCAAAAATCAATGCAAATGGCTTTGAAAGATACAAATTTGAAAGAAATTGATGTTGTTGTAACTCACACACCAGGAACAATAAAAGGAGACTTGGCAGAAATCAATGCAATTCGTGAAGTTTTTTCGGATAAAATACCTATTTTGACTAATAATAAGTGGAAAATAGGACATACTTATGGAGCTAGTGGAGCCTTAAGCCTCGAAATGGCAATTTTGATGCTACAAAATCAAACTTTTTATGGGGTTCCTTATATTGAAAACCAGAAAAGTGTACCTCACAAAATCAGAAAGGTATTGATTAACGCTGTAGGATTTGGCGGAAATGCAATAAGCCTACTTATTGAAAAATAGTAAGTAGGCTTATATTTTTATTTTTCAAATTCTTCCAGCTTTCCATCTTGCATAATTACGAGTGTTTTTCCTGAAAAAGGGCTTTTTACAGAAATATTCCAAAAAAATGGATTATCATTGAATGTTGCGGTTATTTTCTCTTTGAAAATGATGATTCCTTCCTTAACTTTTTTAGCAAATGCTGGTTTTTTATTTGATTTGCTGAAATGATACAAATCATACAAGTATCTTTTGATGCTTTCGTCTTTTGGAACTTCAAAATGGTCTTTTTCACCTACTTTTTTTTCTGAAAAATACACATATCCCCATAGTTCAGGCTCGTGCATACTGATTTTCCACTGAGGTGACCAAACCCAGTTATATTCTGGTAGATTTTTGCCCTTTTCATCTCTTTTTTTCTGATATTTCCCCTCATTTAGTTCGAAATCCCAATGTACACGTGAGAAATTTACTCGCCAAAATTTTCCAGTAGGAATGTTATTCTGCATATGTGCTTCCCGCATTGCCGCCCACGGAATAGCTATTTCAACGCACCAAAACTTATCAATATCGGTAGGAGTATTTAGCGTTCCTTCGATATGAACAGCTGTTTTCAAGCCGTTTATGTCCCAACCGTCAAGTACCTTATTTCTTTCACGATATGGTTTTGTTAAGAATAAATCCCAAACCGTATTCAGAGCATTTATTTCAAATTCATAATAGTTATGCGAATCATTGTCAGGGTCTAAGAAAATTTCGAAATCATTATTATGATAAATAACCGTATCACGTTGCTTAAGTGTAGCCCAAATATGGGGGTCTTCCATTTTTGCAAAGAAATAAAAGTATTCATCGTCATAAAGCATTTTTAGATTGGTTTTAAGATATGGAATTTTTTTTCCTTCAATATCAATAAAATCATCTGTAAATTCCGCTGATTTCCAAGATTTTTCTCCATCTTTGCCATCAATCTCTATTTTTTCAGTAGTTCGATAAGCTACATACGATTTTGGTTCAGGCTTTGTTTGAGCAAAGACACTCAGGCTGAATACAATCCCTAAAAATGTAAAAAATTTTTTCATCATTGTTTGGTTAAATTTTTGTTTTGTATATGTTCATAATTTGCTTAAAAACAGACTCATCAGTAAATTTATGAGCATATTCAAAGCCTTTTTCAATCATAAATTCTCGTTTCTTTTCGTCAGAAAGAATACTCAAAATAGCTTGTTTTATTTCTTTAGAAGCATTGTTTAAATCAATATAGATGGAATGTTCGCCACCAGCCTCAGGAAAGCAACTTCCAGAGGAAGTAATTACTGGAATTTTTGAAAATAATGCTTCGATAATTGGAATTCCAAATCCTTCAAAAACAGATGGATAACAAAAAACACTCGCCGATTGATAAATTACAGCCAAATCTTCCATCGAAACATTTTTCAGAACAAATACACGATTTTGCATTCTGTTTTCAATGCAATACTTCTCAATTTCGTTGAAATATTTTGTTTTTTTGCCTATCAAAACCAAGGAAATATCCAAATCTTTAATAGCTTTTACAATTTCTAAAGCATTTTTGCGAGGCTCTATTGCTCCTACATTTAGCACAAATTTTTTTGGAAGATTGTATTTCTGGCGAATTTGTTGTTTTTTTTCTTCCGAATAAAATTGTTTGAAAGCCTTATGGCAACCTTGATAAACAACCGAAATTTTTTGCTCAGGAATCTTCAAAAATTTGATGATATCTTGCTTTGTTTGCTTGCTAATTGCGATGATGTGATGCGATTTTTGTGCCGCGTACAAGAATTTCCAATAATGAATTTTTCTATCAAAAAACGAATACAAATGCGGATAACGAAGAAAAATTAAATCGTGTATAGTAACAATGGTTCGCGTGTTTTTATAGATGCCCAAAGGGATTTCGCCCGAGAGTCCGTGATAAATATCTAGTTTCTCTTTTTCAGATAACGAACTTATTTTCAGAGTTCTCCAGATACTTTTGAGCTTTTTCCAAAAGAATAATTTTGGTGAAATTACTTTCGTTTTTTCAGTAAGTTTTATGCGTTCATCCTTCTTTGGTTTTGGGTTGAACAGAACGAGCTCACAATCACTTTGCTCCTGCAAAATGCGAATTAAATCACGACTATAATTTCCTAATCCGCGATTGTTGTGAAAAGCTCTTTTGGCATCAAAACCTATTTTCATAAATATTGATTTTATTAAAAAATCCTGATAATATTGTCTTTCAGATAAAATAACCGAAATTTTTTGCACATAATTCCCTTCTGGATTAGTCAGCTACAAACATAATGAAATTTTTTAACAAAATCTTATTTGTTCACTAAAAAAAAATCCGTACCTTTCGCAACTAATTATTATCTGTTACGATTTATTATTTGTTAAATTAGTGAGAAACAATTAGTTGTGTATTTGGTGCTAAGCCACTGAAAAACAAACTACTCAAAAAATATTTTGTATGAAAAGGAGGTCATTTTTCAAAAAAGGAGCGTTAGCAACTCTCGGAGGTGTATTGATATCTCCATTTGATTTAAGAGCTAATGCTGTTAAAGAGGAATTTAGAGGCAAAAAAGCCAAAAACATCATCTATATGGTGAGTGATGGAATGAGTTCGGGTACACTTGCAATGGCAGACTTGTATTCAAGGCGAATTTTAGGAAAACCTTCCAACTGGATAAATCTCTACCAGCAGAATTTAGCTACGAAAGCATTTATGGATATGCAATCGCTTAACTCTGTAGTTACAGACTCGGCTGCTGCAAGTTCGTCTTGGGGGGGCGGGTATCGAGTACCGAATGGTAGGCTTAACGTAGGAGCTAACGGGGAGATGTACACACCTATCTTGCAGAAGTTCAAAGCAAGTGGAAAGAAAGTAGGTTGTGTTACTACCGTGATGATAACCCACGCTACACCAGCAGGTTTTTGTGTTAATAGCAAAGCCAGAAACGCTCAACCTGAAATCGCCGAGCAATACCTGCAACTACGATTCGATGTAATGATGGGCGGAGGTGATGATTACTTCAGTGCAGACCATAGAAAGGATAGGGAAGACTTGTACAAAGAGTTCATAAACAATGGATTTACTGTGGCCAGAGATAAAGTACAAATGCAAAAGGCTCCTAAAGGTAAGCCCCTGTTGGGTGTGTTTGATAGTCAAGGACTTCCATATTCGTTGGATTATAAGTATGACAAGGCATTACACAATCGTCCAACATTGGCTGAGATGACCAGCAAAGCCATAGAACAAATGAAAGACCACAAACAGGGCTTCGTGCTGCAAGTAGAAGGTGGTAAAGTGGACTGGGCAGCTCACGGGAACGATATTGGAGCATTGCTTTTCGACCAACTTGCATTTGATGAAGCAGTGGGCGTGGCTATTGAGTTTGCAAAACAGGATAAAAACACACTCGTAGTGGTTACTACCGACCACGGTAACGCTAACCCCGGACTGATTTATGGCAAGAATTGCAATAACAACTTTGACAATCTTCAGCATTTCAAACATACAAACGAATGGGTGCTGAACAATATTGCTCCTGATAGCTCAATGAGCTTCATAAAGGACATTATGGCAGAGAACTTTGGCAATATGAAGCTCACTGACGAACAAGCGAAAGAATTACAAGCATATTACTTAGATAAAGGCAAGGAAGATGGGCTTTATAATTACAAGCGACTACCTTTCAGGTTATTGGCAGAAATACAAAAGCAACATACATCAGTGGGCTGGATAAGTATGGACCACTCGTCTGATTATGTGGAATTGGCTATGTTTGGACCTGGAAGCGAGAAGCTAAAACCATTTATGTACAATTATGAAATGCATAACTTCTTGCTAGAGGTAGCCGAAATGGAAAACAAATACTTCAATCCTAAACAAAGCTAAAGGTTTTAAGAGAATTGATGCATAAATCCCTTTCCTTTCAAAAGGTTGTAGCCTTTGTCGGTATTGTTTTATTTGTCGGCAAACTCATTGCGTGGCAATTAACCAATTCTGACGCTGTATTTTCTGATGCTATGGAAAGTATTGTGAATGTTGTCTCGGCATTTATGGGGCTGTATTCATTGTACTTGGCAGCCAAGCCCAGAGATAATGACCATCCTTATGGGCACGGAAAGGTAGAGTTCGTAACAGCAGGTATTGAAGGTGTATTGATAGCGATTGCAGGACTACTCATCATCATTCAATCGGTTCATTCTTTGCTTACAGGCATTTCTCTGCATCAGCTGGATTGGGGAATCGGTATTGTAGGAGCAACGGCTCTTATCAACTATATAATGGGATATATATCCTGCAAGAAGGGAGAAAGGGAAAATTCACTTGTGCTTATAAGCTCAGGAAAGCACTTGCAGAGCGATACGATATCTACCATTGGGGTAGTACTGAGCCTACTACTGGTTTATATAACGAACTGGCTTTGGTTAGATGCCGTTGTAGCTCTTCTCTTTGGTGGGTACATTGTGGTTGTTGGTTATAAAATCGTTCGGAAAGCCTTAGGAGGCATTATGGACGAGAGGGACGAACAACTCTTAGCTAACATCGTGCAGGTCTTGAAAGAGAATAGATGTTCCGAATGGATTGATATACATAATATGAAAGTGCAGCAGTTTGGCTCTCATCTGCATATTGATGCACATATTACCCTTCCGTACTATTATTCTTTAAGGGAAGCACATCAGGAAATGGAGAAAGTTATCCGATTGTTATTGGAACATACTAGCAGAACTGTTGAATTTAATTTCCATATGGACGACTGCAAACCTTTCTCTTGCGAAATATGTACTATAGAATGTGCTTTACGTAAAAGACCTTTTGTAAAGAAGATAGAGTGGAATGCAAAGAATATTTCACAAGTTAAAAAACATAAATTGATAGAAGAAGCGAAGGTGTAAAACTCGTAATATATTTATCAAGTTCTATTCCAGTACTACTGAATCATTCTTTTTTGTAAGAGTAAGTTTCTTTGGTAGTGCTGGAATTTTTATAAGTAATAAAAACGTATAAGCAACTTGTGGCGACTTTTAGCTTTGTATTTTAAGACTTGTTGTCTTGTACTACTGGAAGACTATTTTGATATATTGAAGTTATTGTCTTGTGTTACTGGATAGGAGTTTTATATAGATAAACTAATTAGATAAGGCTATTTGTAAACATTTTTGACGTATTGAAATTATTTTCTTATATTTGTAGAAGTATTTAATTCATTTAAACTATAAGAATATGAAAACATTTTTAGATGTAAAATCCGTAAAATTGGAGCAACTTAATAACGATGAGTATGCTCAGTTTGTAAAAAGTGTTCTTAACTTGGTTCAGAATGCTTCTTTGGAGAAGCTAAGTGTGGAGCAAGAGGTGTATAATGCATTGCAATCCTATCACGAAAACCTTACAGAGGCTACAAGACAAAGCCGATTTAGTAATGAAACGAAAGACATTACTCAGTTGGATAGGCAACGATGTGATTATCTTATATTCCTGCTATCCTCGTTCCGATTCGAGCAAAAAAATGCTATTGCAGAGCGAAGAGAGGCAGCTGCTATGCTTCATAAGAATATGAAAAAATATTCAGGGATTCAGGCTTTGCCACTCAGACAGAAATCGCAAACAATAGAAGGTTTCTTAAAGGACATCACAAAACCTGAGTTTGAAAAGTACGTCCATACGCTGGGCATAAGCCAAACGATTACATCATTGACAGAAGTGAATAAAGAATGCCAAAAGCTCATTGAAGGACGTGCTGAAAGCCAAGTTACTAATAAGCCTATCAATACTAAGAAGGTCAGGAAAGAAGCAACGAAGTTATATCGGTATGTAACGCGATGTGCATCAAGTAGCCACGCTGTGTTTCAGTCTGCCGAAAGTGCTAACTTCATAACGTTATTGAACAAATTGATAACAGATACGATGAATGCTAATAAGCAAAGAACTACGCAGAATGCAGCAAAACCTACTTTACCAGAGAATAAAACAGAAGAAACAACACGCCAGTAAACTATGAAGATAAAAGAAAGAAGCAGAGCCCAAGAGTCCACAAGTGCCATTGAGCGTATGTATGTTACAATGCGTCATCTCTTTGCACGAGGATTTTACAAACCGATGGGCGTATCAGGAGAAGCCTTACGTGAATCGTTATTATTGCTTCGTCCAGAGATTTATGGTACCATTGCCGAGAGCAAAGCAGAACTCAATGGGCTGTCCTACGTACTTGAGCGTTTACCAGAAGGTATTGAACAATGCACGTACATTAACCTGATTTCTGATGAAGGCTACCGAAAGTCACACTTCAAGCCTATTATCCCTCCTAAAAGAAGACGTAATTGCTACAGAATAGATAGCCAACAGATGAATATCGAGATTACACGTGGTAGGTCGGATATCTATGATGCTCTTACACATTTAACTTTCTTATTTATTGAATCACAGAAAATTGCCCGAAATGTGTTGATAGAAGAAACAGGAGGTCTGTCACGCGACTGGGAGAAGCTGGAACAAGCATACAATAAAAGTAAACTTACCCAAGCAGAGCGTGAATCTACCCTCATACACATCGGGAATATATTAGGGCGTACCTTTGAAGAAGTCTTGGAGGTGTATCAATCATTTGCGACCTCCTCACAGCCTGAGCGTTTCATACATATTATATATTGGCTTGGAAAATTAGCTTTAGATGAAATACTGGAAGATAAGAAACGAGTAATTACCTTCAGTACAGTACTTCGCGAACGATTGGGTCATCATCTTCACGGCGAAATCTGGGCAGACACGATTAAAAGCACCTTATATAAAAATGGATTGCTAACACGTCCGTTACATATCATCAGTGCTAATATGCATAGTGTAATGAATAGTTTATTTGCTGAAAAGGCATTAAAAACGGAAGTAAAGGGCAAGACACGAATGGAAATCTTTGAGCTTTTGAGTAATCCTGAAAGCGAACGACTTCGTAAAAAGGTGAGTGACTATGCTCTCAGCAACGGAATGATATCCATTCCAGATACCTCAGGTACGAACATAGATGTGCAGATATTCGATACTGAGAAGATAGACCTCACGGGAACACCCTATGCACTAAGCTCAAAGGAGAAACCGGTCATTTTTGTAATGGACTACGCATTCGGGGAACAAGCCTATGAGACCATCGATGAGCTCTTGAAACCCTTTCGGACAAATGGAGAGATCCATTTTATGAATGTGGATTCTGTATCCATAATGGGGAAAGCTGGTATCTTGGAAGGAAGCAAAGGGGATTTGATGATTCCTACGGCACACATATTCGAAGGGACATCTGATAATTATCCTTTTAAGAATGAGCTAACACTGCAGGACTTTGAGAACAATGGGCTGAAGGTATTCGAAGGTACTATGATTACAGTACTTGGTACATCATTGCAGAATAAAGATGTATTAAATTACTTCCTACGCTCTACTTGGAATGTAGTAGGACTTGAGATGGAGGGTGTTCATTATCAAAAAGCAATTCAGTCAGCATCGAAGATACGTAAAAGCATTCGTGAAGATGTAAAGGTACGTTATGCTTACTATGCATCGGATAATCCGTTGGAGACAGGAAGTACATTAGCATCAGGAGGTTTGGGTACTACGGGCGTTAAGCCTACTTATTTGATAACGCTAAAAATATTGGAGCAGATATTTGCAAGTGAGTAAAGCATTACCATTTTAGTAGATTAAGCGATGTTAAAGTATCGCAGAATGTCAGTCTTCGACTCCGCTCAAACTGACAGGCGTTTCTGTTACTTATTATGATAAGAATTTATAAAATACCAGTAATGTGATACTATCGTATCAGGTATAAAAAGCAATTCTCCCTTAGGTAAAGCACTTAAGGGAGAATTTTTATATAATGTTTTTACACAATTGTCTGATAACTTTGTTAATTGAAAGTATATCGCACGGATAGTCCAGTCCTAATTGTGGTCATTGGAAAGGCAGTGGATATAGCAGATTTAGAGAAGTTATACTGCAAGTAGTATGAAGCCAGTAGGTTCTTACTTAAGTTATACTCTGCCGTAAAGTTCCCCAACCAGTTCGTTTGCCCAGCTGTCACCTGATTGTTGAATACTTCCATATTCCTGATTACAGTAAACTCATCGCGGTAGGAGAGAGTACCTTTAAGGACTAAGTCGCTCTTCAGTGTGGTTTTCACTCCTGCTACCTTAGTAACAAATCGCAAGTCCTTAATGCGATATCCCAGCCCTAATTTATATTCCTTACCGATAATCTCAGTTAAGTAATCGTTATCCAGACTGATAGATACCGTACGGTCGCGTGTTAGTTCAGCAAGTACATTAATAGAGTTTTTCATCTCCATATTAGCTCTAATAAGCGGATTAAATTGCTCCACTAAGGTAACGTTAGTGAATAGCTTTTCATTTAGGAAGTTACCAGCAGCGTTTACCTTATTCAAGTCATTCGGGTCGTATTCCAAGTTAGTTCGGAATTCGCTCAAGGAGTAACTTGCTCTATAACTATGGTCAATTGTAAACCTCCTGAATGCCTTTTTGATAGGTTCCAGACGCATTAGCCCTGTGTAAGTGATGCTCCACTCAGGTACAGGAATGTTTTTGAAAGCTCCAAGAGATACGCTATTAGCATTTTGCCCTGAATAGGCTGCTAAAAAGGCTGGTATCATTACAGACTGACTCGTTTTCCCATATCCTTTAGGGAATCCCTCACTATCCAAGTTATTGGAATCATTCAGGTTGATGCCTCGTTCAGTAGCTAAGCGTCGTGCTATGGTAATTCTGTTTTGTTTGAAACGTTCAAACCCTGCCGAATAGTATTCATCTACTTTGTCAAAGGCTGTTGCCAGTAGGTTGGTTGAAATGTTGAAGTTACCTACTTGGTTTCCTATGAGTTTGTTATATACGAAGTTCTTCACTTCAAAGGTTTCCGTATAGTTATCGGAATATTGCCGTGCAGCTTTAAGAGTAATTTGCAAGTCTGGAATAGGTTGCAAGTTTGCTGTGATGGTCAAATCCCTCTCCTTAGATTGTAAGAATTGGTCATTGAAATCTACGAAATTGGTAAGGTAGCCTCTTTTTGCCATCTCATAACGCACATCGGACTGACTTCCGAACATAAACCCAAAGGAAGGCTTGGTGGTTCCTAAAAAGCCAACGCTTTGTGTGTAACCTGGGAGCGTCTTTCCGTTAGTCTCAGCGTAGTTTACACCTATGTTTTTAATCATCGTAGCTAATGATTTCCATAGTTTCTGCTTCTCTGTCCTTGCACTTGGTTTGATGCCAATGTATCGATAGAGTTGGTCGAAGTTCATATTGGCTGTAAAATTATGTGTGTTAGCGTTCTGTAACCTGTTAATATCGTGCTTAGCCAGTTGTAACAGCGTTTGTGAACCGCGTTGCCAATCAAAATCACCTGAATACGTGTAGTTCGATTTGATGAATTGTAGGAATGGAAACTTAGAGAATGGAAGCTCATAATTTACCTGAAACTTCGAGAAGAAATGGTCTGGGTCTCCTAAATCCCAGAAATTATCCCATAAAGTGATGTCCTTGCGTGTGCCAGAAACCTCTCCGTTAGCATCGTATGTGTAGTAATTACGGATGATACTATTATTCGTAGCATTGAAGTTCACACGCAGTGAGCGAGTCAGGTTATAATTCACTCCAAATTGATAATCCATCAGGTAATTTCTTTGCTGAAGCTCAGGCATAGCCTTTTGTTTAGTAATGTCGATACCTTGAATGTACACATCTCGGAATAGTTGTTTTGAGAATGACCTTGTGATATTCGAAGAGAAAGTTACACTCGCAGGTAGCACGTTTAGGTTTAGATCAGATAACCATTGCCAGTATTTTTTGCCTTCCAAGTACTTTATCTTTTTGAAAGGCTCTAATGTTTTTGGTTCAAAGGCATAATTGTACAACAAACCTGCACGTACCCTTTGCTCGTCTTCGTATTTGAGTTCATAATCACGATGTTTTACCTCATTGTACGCATAGTTTAGGGTTAAGTTTTCAACATTGTAAAACCTTTTCTTCTGCCCTTCAGACATATTTTTCTTCACACCGATTAGGTTGATACCTCTGCGAAGAGTGAAATCCTCAGCTTGTTCTTTAATGGACTGACGCTCTTCAGCAGATTGGGCTACGCTAAGCCTGTCTTCCAAGCGAATATCCTGATAAACGGGGTCGTACTCAGGAGTGGATAACTTCTGAGAATGATTCAAAGTTACAGGAATTTGCATATTCCACTTAGGAGGAAGTAGTTTTCCTGCGTTGATGTTCATTACCACATCGTATTCCTTAGTACTTTCGATGGCTCGTTGGTTAGGAGCTTGGTCAACTGCACCAAAGCCAACGGTGTTCATACGTCCTGTAGCGGATACATTTAATAGTTCGGAGGCATTGGCATCTAATGCACCTACCATCGCCCACCCCCCGTTATTAACAAGTTCGGCTACTCGCAATTCGTTAAACCAAAATTCGCCACTTGCTGTATGTCCTGACACGTTTTTAACACCTATCATAACGGAACGTACACTACCTAAG
Organism: Capnocytophaga cynodegmi; assembly: GCF_002302475.1. Taxonomy (NCBI): domain Bacteria; kingdom Pseudomonadati; phylum Bacteroidota; class Flavobacteriia; order Flavobacteriales; family Flavobacteriaceae; genus Capnocytophaga; species Capnocytophaga cynodegmi. The sequence goes on along the minus strand of NZ_CP022378.1, from coordinate 1,275,400 downwards.
GAAGGGTTTCCTTTTACTACATATCGGTTTTCTCCAAGTACGTAAGGCGTGTTTTCAGTAACGATGTTAAGATTTGCATCATAATATGTAGCGTTATTTAATGTTTGATTTCTCAGCCCAATAGCCTTGAGCTTAGTTAGGACTTCCATCGGAACAATCAATTCATTCTCTTTAGGCCAAATAAGCCCTTCAGAGGTAGTTCCTACAGGGGTTACTCTTAGGGGAACTTCCACTTGATAATAGTTCTCATTAAAATCCGTTCCGATTCGCATAAAGGCAACCATCTGTCCGTTATCCAGAGATTTGTTATTGTATGCCTCAGCGTGAGTGAACATCTTGATGTACTTGTACTGCCTCAAATCAAGGTTCATTACTTTGTACACAGCCCTGCTATCATACGACTCTAAGTTATCAACAATGTAAGATAGTGATTGCTCATTTTGTTCAATTAGGGTGTTATTCATATTGATTCGCTCACGATGAACTCCTGGAGGCATTCGGTATGGAATAGGGGTACGGGATTCATTCTCAATGAGGTTCACTGAATTGATTTCAGTATGTGTATTATCATCTGATGGATCGTCCAAATCACTACTCAAGGTATAGTTATAGTAACGCCAGTCGCCACGTACCAAGTCCAATGTTCCAAAACGCAATAGCATTTCCTGAGGGAAACCTGTCATATACATTCGCATATGGGTTATGGAATTGATGATATCTATCTCGTCATTAGGATTAAGAGGAAATCTGAATCCTTCACGTACCATTTTACCTTCTGCAATAGGTATCTTAAATTGAATCCAACGAGCTGATACATTTCTTCCGTTAGGAGCTTCAATAGATACATTACGGATATCATTTACGTATTTATCACTACGTGAAATATCAGGCTTGATAGGTAAGCGATATTCATAGTAATTGTTTGCCGTATTCATCGTGAAATCGGCATTAATATCTTCGTAATCAGGAACTGTTGTTGAACCTCTGTTGTTATTGCCTACTGCAACGGGAGAGTTACCCTCTGTTCCGTTATAGTTGTAATATCTATTAAGAATTCCTCCACTACGAGCTAAATAGTATTCATAATTATCCAGAGAGGGGTCGTTTGGTGACTCTGATGTATTGTTATTGTATATACTCGCCTCTTGTGAGCTTGGAAGTCCGTCCAATCCCACATCTTGTAGGGTTCTGTTCTCGCTACTCGCATCAAAAGCATATAGTAATGATTGTGCACCAGGAGTTTTTCCCCAAGAAGAAGTATTAACACTTGATGATGAAGAAAGCCCAGGCAATCCGTTTTCATATTGTTTCCGACCATCTTTTAAAACATCTTCGGAGATATTCCCTAAGTTAAAGACTAGTTCTCCTGTTCCTGAATATTCTCCTGAGGTGTATGGGTCAAGCATCCAAAACTGAATATATTCGATATTACTTTCTTGGAAATCGGAATAGGTCATTCCTCGCATAATTCCTGCCCACTTTTCATCGGCATTGGTAGCGCCAAACGCAGGGTTATTGTTATATTGTCCTTTAGCATTCGGGTAGTAGGCGAGGTCTAAAGTTGTTTGCACGAGGGTCTGTCCTTGAGCTATTTGTTGTTGAGGGAAGATTTCTTCAATGTAGATACGTCGCGTACTGTTTTTTGAAATTTCGTCACTACTAATGTCCGAAGGCTTTTGTGTAGAGTAGAATATAGGGTCGATGGTGTACCAAGCCATTTTGGCACGACCATAGCCGTTCTTCAAGTTTTCAGGGTCGTCAGGAGATGTTCCGTACAAGTTTTGAGGTTGAGAACCAGTTCCTGAACCAAATTCCAATGGTGTACTGGCTAATTTCCAAGCCAATGGCGAACGTATGTCAATGGTTATTTGGGAGGATTCGAAATCGTCTAAGTAAACAGTTGTTTCTCCGTCAAAATTGTCTCCCTTAGGAGTTCCTGGAATGAGGTAAGCAAACTCGCCCCGCAAGGAGAGATTTGAAGCAACATCTGATTTTATGGTAGGAATCCGATTCACTAAGCGAGTTAGGAAAGGAAGTTCTGTTGAATAGGTTCCTCCGAAACCAAAAATAGTATTATTTACCGATTCCTGCCCGTAACTTGTTTTCTGGGTATACGGACGTTCTCGAAGGTTTACCACAGAGGCTCCTACTATGAATTTATCGTTGAATTTATGTTCGATATTCACTCCCATAAAGCGTGTGGTTTGTCCTCCAAAAATTAGATTATTTTCCACAGAAACTTGTATTGGTAGGTTCGAAGCCTCCAAACTTGGGTTGGTAATTTCAACTATTCCTGACAGATAATCAACTAAATAATCAAGACCTTCAACCAAAATCCGTCCACCAGCAGTAACTGTAACTGAGCCACGTGGAACATTAAATGCTCCTAACGATATTCCTCTTCTACCTGATGATTTGTAACGCCCTTTGAGTTGGAATTTGTTTTTATTACCATCCATTTGGGCTTGTGTTTTGGTATTGGAATACAGACTTGGATATACGTATTTTCGTTGGTTTTCGTTGTAAGTGCTTGGATTTGAATAATCTCCTCCACCTAATGTTTTGTGTAAAAATTCCCCAAAGGGTTCTACTTTGGTAAAGAAAATCTTTCCGTATTGTTCATCAACAGTAATTCCAGGGAGAAAGTCAAAAAATCCATCTCCGCCAGGTTGTGGGTCGTTGTATTTGTTCAATCGGTCGAAATTAAACAAATTCAGTAATATTTTGTCTTCCAACCCCGAAGGCCAACTTACATCGGATACTTTTGTAATGTAGTTAATAGGCGATGGGTCAGAGTAATAGATATTCATTCTGAAGTCTTCAGGGTCTAGCTGAGCGGTTCCTAATGCGTACACGTTCTTCATCATCAAGTCCCAGATAGGATCTTTAACACTCAACCGATTACTTTTTAACATTTTCAGTACCAGTAAATTGTTCGTAATGGCATTATTATTTGCAGAAATGTTATGACTGGTAGCCGAAATACCATCATTGGCAAATTCCCCAATTTGAAATACTTGACTTCCGTAGGTATATTGATATGCAACAGCAAGTACTTCATCACTGCTAAGGGCAATATTTAGAGAAATATAACCCAACTTTGTATCTACTTTATAATCAATTCCTTCTTCAAGTTTCCGAGCATTTTCAATTACTGCATAGTCGTATCCTTGGTTTACGATTGCTGAAATACTTCCGAATCCTTGTTGCAAAGTTGCTACATCGCGAATAGCCTCAGTAAGTACTGAAGTTTTCCCAATTTGTGTTGGGTCGTAGCGGTTAGCTTCATTGGTAGGCATATCGTTTGTGGTCGAAGAAAAAAAGCCTGAGGGAGCGTTTTGGTTGATACGCGTATTTTCAGGTTTTACCTCGCCTAAATCCTGCAGGGCAAGTATGTTACGAATATTTCCTGTTCGGTTATTGCGATTAGTAACCCAAACTTCTAATCGAGTGATCTGTACTTTACTATTGATGAATGGATAATTTTCTAAAGCCTTATCATATTGATCTCGAAAGAATTGCGCTAAGAAGAAGTTTCGGTTTTCGTCATAATCCAATGCGGTAAAATCAAATTCGGTTATGGCTCCACCTCCTTGTGCTGTTACAGTTTTTCGCTCTGATTTTTGCTCAGAGAAAACTCCCGTGATGGTTGTCCTTCCAAATTTTAATTCTGTTTTAACTCCAAACAGACTTTGTGAACCTGTAATGAGAGAGTTAGACATTGGCATTGAGATGTTTCCTAACTCTATTTTCTGAATTATATCGTCCTCATTGGGTTCGTATTCTAACTTGAAAACGTTTTGAAAATCAAATGAAGCCTGTGTGTCGTACTGAGCGTTTAGAGAAAGCCTTGTACCTATTTTTCCAGTTAATCCCAAACTGATACGTTGGTCAAAATCTAATCCCCAAGTACTTCTGTTTCGTGGTGTTATGGCAGGATTATCATTTTTTGTGTAACGTAAGCCTAAATCAATTCCTACGCTTCCTTGAGGAATTATATCAATGTTTCTTCCGCCAAAAATACTCTCAAAAAAATCAGAGTTCACATACAAATCCGGAAGTAAATCACGTTGTATTTTCTTTTTTTCTTCTCCTGATTTGTTGGTATCAACGGCGTCCCATTTTTCTTTGTAATATGCCCGCATTCGTTCACGAAGTACTAAATTTTCATACTCCTTCACGGTTAGAAACATTGGAGTGGAAAGGTCATATTCACCCAGTTTTTCCGTGTAAACGTATTTATTAAGTTGTGGATTGTACGTGTATTTATGAACGATACTCTCAGGATTTTTTAGCCCGATTTTTGGGATATTATTTTTAACAGTAACGCTATCTTTTGGAATATTTTGTCCCAACAGAGGCATTGTTATTAAAAGTAGTAGATTTAGAATTTTAAAAGATTTCTTCATAATTCTATATTTTTCGATGATTTTTATTAAAAATCACGATAATTTTCAAAAATAGTTTCAATTTCTTTTTCACTAAGTGAGGTCAACTGACTTAGTTGCTCAAATGCTGTCCAAATTTCCTCACGTTCTAAAGTATCAATAGGATGTTTTTTATCAATTTGATTGAAAATTTGAATAAAATCTATCAATAAAGTTTCCTTTTCTTGAGATGTTAAGCCTTTTTTATCTAATTTTTTGTAAGAATTTGTATAGGCAGACATTGCTTTTTTTGAAATGGTAGTAGCAGTTCCTTCTCGTCCGTCCCAATTGGAGAAAGGATTGCCCAAATTGGCTTTCAACCACGTTTCTGAACGCAATTGTTTTGCTTCAAAATCAGGTAATTCGCTAAATTCTTTTTTGATTTTGTCTCCTGCCGTTTTTGGAATACTCCAAACCCAGAATTTTTCCAATAATGGGAAATCGATTCGTTGAGGAAAATCGTCAAAGCCATAAACGTTTGTAATCCAGAGACTTTTTATATTTTTCAGTTCACTAAAAAACAAAACGTTATGTAACATAGCATTTTGTCCATTAATTAACATATCTTTCACATTGGGTAAATATGTAGCGATATGGTTGATGTCCAACTTGTTTTTTACATTAGAAAAAATTCGTACTTTTCGTACATTTTCTAAACCTGAAAAGTGAAATTCAGAATTTTCTAAATTCAGCTGTAAATTTAGTAATTTTCCACTGAAAGGACATTCAATAGTTTTTAATTTCGAGAAATCACCTATTAAAATTAAACTATCGAGTAATTTGTTCAATACTAATTTTTCTACATTACTGATATTCAGAGACAAATCACGTAGATGTGTTTTTGAAATATCCACTACTTCAGGGTTATGGTTTTGTGGAAGATTCAAATTCGTTATCATTGGATTATGTTCCAAATAATCAATCAGTTCTGTGGTAAGAAAATCGCTTTCAATTTCATAACTATATCGATTTTCTTTTGTCAAATTATTGAGAAAGTCACGAGTTGGAGACTCTTTTATCCAGATTTTTGAGTATTTGTGTGTTTTAAAATTCTTTTGTACTTCTGTATCAAGTTTTTGCCAAAGATATTGTGATTCAATTTGTTGTATATTATGAATATTCCATTTATCAATTTCTTTTTCTTTTGGAATAGAAATGGGAGAGATGTTTCCTAAAAATATAGGATTAAGGTCTTCAAAATCAGTTATCCAGCCACAAAAAATTTCCTTTTTCCAATAATGATGGTCGTTGTAAAGTGGTCGCCAATCTTTGATATTTTCAATAGAGGGTTTTTCAGGTTGAAAAAGGTTGAAAACAAGTACCAAAAGTCTGTTTTCCTGATTCTTTTCAAGGATTTGACACGGAAAAAAAAGATTAAACCGCTCCAAACGGACTGTAAACACATCTCCAACTAAAAAAGATAATTCATTCATTATAAATTCTTTAATGCTTGTTTAATGATTTCTTCTACAGAAATTTCTCCCGAAGCGGATTTCACAATTTTGTCCACTACTTTTTCGGATTGTTTTCGGGCAAATCCTAAAACTTCTAATGCAGCAAGAGCTTCTTCTTTATTTGTATTTGGAGTAGTAAGTGAAACATCTTCAAAATCCTGAAGTTTGACCATTTTTTCTTTCAAATCTAAAATTACACGCTGGGCTGTTTTTGCTCCAATTCCTTTAACAGATTGAATGCTAACTACATCGCTATTTATGATAGCACTCCGTATGTGAGCAGCTGTAAGCGATGAAAGCATTGTACGAGCTGTGTTTGCTCCAACTCCTGAAACGGATAGTAATAAAACAAAAATCTCTCGTTCCGTTTTGGTTGAAAAACCATAAAGCGTATGAGAATCTTCCTTGATTTGCAGATGTGTGTATAGTTTAATAAATTCACTATCGGGTAGTGATGAAAAAGTATGTAGTGTAATGTTTACAAAATACCCTACCCCGCCACAATCTATAATAACATAGGTGGGATTTTTTTCAACGAGTTTTCCTTGTAGTTGAGTAATCACTTTACAAATTCTGAGTTTAATTTCAAACTGAACCGCTAAGGTATGAAATATATTTTTAAGCAGAAATATTTTTAATAAAAACGATTTTTTTTTATGATTTAATCCTAAAAATTTAACAATATACTATGGAAGAAATTTTTTAAATATAAAAATCATTATATTCTTTAATATAAGAAAAGTTGAGGGAAATAAAAAAAGTCTCAACAAAACTATGTTGAGACTCTTATTATATTTGAAGCTATACTATTTTGCAGGGAAAGCAACGCGGAATCCTATGTTCCCTTGCCCATCACGAGCAATGTAAGTCCCACGATTAGCAATACGGCACTTATCTTTTAGGCAAGTGTAACTTGCACCACGACGAACGCGATAAGTTCCATTTTCAGGACCTGTAGGGTTTGTTTGGTTAGCACTTGAATAATGTCCATACCAGTCAGCAGTCCATTCCCAAACATTTCCATTAACATCGTGCAATCCTAATTCATTTGCTTTTTTCTCTCCAACAGGGTGTAAAACACCACCTGAATTAGCTCTGTACCAAGCATAATCACCTATATTATCACCACTACCATCTTCATCTGCAAAAATACCATCTTGGTTTACCTTTTTACTTCCACCTCTTAAAATGTATTCAAACTCAGCTTCAGTAGGTAATTTTCCTCCTACCCACTCAGCATACGCTTTTGCACCATACCAAGAAACAAGTATTACAGGATGATTTTCTTTCCCAGCTGTTACAACAAAAGTGTCCCCTTCTTGTTTAATATCTCTACCTTGATACCATTTTTTTCTATCTTCGGTTTGATTTCCTTTTGCTGTTAGGAATTTAGCATACTGAGCATTGGTAACTTCGTACTTACTTACTTTAAAATCACTTACCGTTACCTTGTGTTGAGGTCTTTCGTCCCACTGGCTTTCCTTGTCTTTAGTTGGGCTACCCATTATGAAGCTTCCTCCCTCAACAAAAACAGCATCCAATTCCTTAAGGAAAGGGTTCAATGTTTCTGTACTTGGCGTTTGAGGTGCTTCATTTTTAGGCTCTTGCACTCCTTCTATTGGCTTTTGTGTTATTTCCTCGTCTTTTTTGTTACAACTAACCAGCGAAATTGTAACTACAGATATTGTTGTTGCTAAAATACTTTTTGTTAGCTTTACAATGTTTTTCTTCATAAGTAAATAGTATTGAGTTATTAATAATTAATAAATTAGTAGTTAGTGAAATCAATTTTCAAAAACATTAATTTTAATGGGGCAAATGTACAAATTAATTTTACATAAAAAATCACTTAATCATAAAAAAGCTATAAACTTTAAATGTCAAAAGTTAAAATGTTTAAAATATGTACTTGAAATCGCATTTTTATTGCTTTTACGATAAGTTACAAATGCCTAAATCACAAATTGTTGTAAGAAAACATTTACTTTTTCAATTAAATTTTTTATTTTACGTCAAAAACCACACGAAAACCTAAATTGTGACGTACTCCATTAGGAGCTCTACTACTCCGATTTGCTGAACGATTGTTGTGTGATGTACAGAAAGCACTAGCACCGCGTCGTGAGCGAGCTTTGCCTTTAGCAGGACCTTTAGGGTTTGTCTTAGCTTCTTTGGAATAAGGAGCATACCAATCTGCTGTCCACTCCCATACATTTCCACTCATATCATATATTCCCAATTCATTTGGTTTTTTCTCCCCTACATTGTGTAATCGTTGCCCTGAATTTCCTACATACCAAGCTACTTCGTTGATGTTGTTACTTCCGCTCCAAGTGTAGCCTTTACTTTTTTTACCTCCTCTTGCTGCATATTCCCATTCAGCTTCTGTTGGTATTCTTCCTTTTACCCAAGAGGCATAAGCTATAGCTCCATTCCAGCTAACGAATCGTACAGGTATTTTACCCATTCCCTTTTTAGGGGTGAATACTTTTCCTTTTATTTCAAAATCTGTTCCCTGGTACCATTTTACACCATTTTCAGTCTGATTTCCTTTTGCAGACAGAAATTTAGCATACTGTTCATTGGTAATTTCGTACTTAGTGATTTTGAAACTTTTGAGGGTTACTTTGTGCTGTGGACGTTCATCACCATCGCCCAAACCAATAGGACTACCCATTAGAAATGTCCCTCCTTCCACAAAAACTAAATTTGAGTCTTCAGGCTTGGAAATATTTCCTCCAGAATTTGATTTTCCTTCTCCTGAAGAAGATGAATTTGTGATAGGATTGATTAAATCTTCTTGTTCTTTTCTGCAACTTGTTAGTGAAATGGTTGCAACGATTGCTGTTAAAACAGCAACTTTGGACAGAATTTGTTGGTAAATTATACCTTTTTGAGAGAGTTTGGCATTTTTCATTACTATATTCGAGTTGATTTATTTTTGTTATTAGGTTTCATTCCAATCAAATGAAAGTCATTCTGTTGATAGTATATGTTTTCAAACATCTACTTATTCGGGGCAAAAATATGAATAACTTTTACACAAAAAATTTTTTTTCAAAAAATTGATACACAATTAGAAATAAATTAACACTCTGATACAATGTGTTTTATAAAATAATTGATATATACAATTGACAATCAGTTGTTTGGGTTGTTATTTTGAAGAAATAAAAATGAATTATAAGAAACGTATTATAAGGTTTATATCCTACAAAAAAAAGAAGATACGCTTAAGTATCTTCTTGAATAGTGAATTAAAATATTGTTTAAAAAGAATGGATTTTAAATTGTACTTTTTTAATTTTTGTAAACGATAAATTTCTCAATTTGAAAATCATACAGAACAATATCGTAATCTAAAAGGTCATTTTTGAGAGAAGGCATTAATTTGTCGGAAAAATTCTGGGGCTCTTTCACTATACTAAGTAAATCAACTCCTGATGTTTCTAAAAAACTTCTAAATCTTCTAATAATGAAGTTGTTAAACCATCTTTCTTGAGAATCAACTTCTTGGTCTTTTATCAAATTTTCTATAAAAGCAGAAGGATTCGGCTTTACGCAAAAACTATAAGTACCTGAAGTTTCGATAGCTACAGACTTCAGTTTATCGTCTTCGAGAGGAAAGGGATATAACGTTGTCCAGTTTTGATTGTTAAACGTAGCAGTATTGATGAAATAAACCTCTGCCTCAAATGATGAGTTGTGGTTGCATTTCCATCCCTTCATTGTTGCAAAAATTGGCATATTAGATGCTACTAATTTGTGCTGTCCACACCCATAAATATCAGCTAATCTTCCTCCACTTACCAAAGCTGCGATTTGTGTTTTATCAACAACAAGCTTCGCTCCGTTCTTTATCGTAGCAGGAGATGAAAAAATGTTCCATAATTTGTTTTCGTTCTCTGTGCATTTTATTACATCAATGTTTCGATGTAAAAATTTCAATTCGAGAGATTTAATTTTACCAAGCAAATCCATAATTCCGAAAATATTAGTTAATAAACGCCCAGACAGCCAACGATTGTGAACTGAAACTACCAGACACAACCTTGAACTTATCTATGCAATGTGAAAATCAATTTCTATAAAAAAAAGACTCAAATTTGAGTGCTAATCTCTCGGTACAAAACTACCCCAATCAGTAATCAAACTCTTGTAAAAAATTTAATTTTATTTGTATAAATCACGCATTAACATTTCAAAAATTTGTACAAATCACGCATATTTCATATGTAAGTTATTTGTAATCAATTATTAATGAATACAAGTCAAGCTCATAAACTAAGCCTTAACAAACAAGATAATCGTGTTATTTATGTATGAGAAATTAATAAAATCGAAGTCTTTTTGAATTTGAAAAACTACCAATGTTTTTATCGCTAAACTATATTATAGTTGGAAAAATTTTACAAGATAGCTCTGTTGATTTTGAATATGTTCAAACAGAATATATTTATTCTGTAAATCAGCGAAAAACGCGTTATATTTTTTTGTTAAATTCCATAAATTATTCAAGTATATTACATAATTTTGTTACCTATTTAATTTTGAACCTATGGAGATTTTCTTTAATAAAGGGAAGCCATTTTTCTTGCTATGTGTTTTTATATTTTTCAATGCTTGTTTCCCTAAAAAGGAAGAAGTAAAAAAAGATGATTTAAAAAAAGAATATTCGGAAATACTAAATAGTTTTTCAAAAAGGGAGGATTCTTTGCAAATTATGCTTCATAAGCAAATTGATGCAAAGAATGATGTTGGTGTGATGTTATCATATAAGTATCTTGGAAAAAATCAGAGGGAAAATGCAAAGTTCTCTGAAGCGATTGAATCTCACCAAGAATATTTAGAACTTGCTTTAAAAATAAAGGATACAGTTGAAATTATTCAGGCATTCAATGATTTAGGTACTGATTTTAGACGCATAGGAGCAATGTCTGAGGCTTCAAACTACCATTACGAAGCGCTTCGATATGCTGATGCCTATTCTGATGTGAAAAATAGTGGTAGAAAAGCTCGTGTAGTGGCTTTAAATGGAATAGGAAATATTAGCCATCAGCTTGGCTATTTATCTGACGCTGAAAGATATTTTCGTGAAGCCCTTGCAGAAGAAACAGCATTGAAAAGCGACTTGGGACAGGCAATAAATTATGCGAATATCGGTTCTGTGTTTAGAAGTCGACAAGAATATGATTCCGCAAGAGTGTATTATCAACATTCATTGGAAAAGAATATTAAAGCTAATTCAGAAGTAGGTATAGGATTGTGCTACATTCATCTGGGAAATTTATATAGAATTGAAAAAAAATTCAATCTTGCAGAAAAGGAATATCAAAAGGCGTATGATTTAATGGAGAGTTTTGCAGACAAGTGGCACTGGCTTAATGCTTGTGTTGCTCTTGCAACCATATATCAGGAACAAGGTAGCTTTGAGAAATACACGAAATACGTTCAACTTGCTGAGAAAGTCGCAAACCAAATTGGGTCGATGGGGCATATTTCCGAGATAAATATGTTAAAATATAATCAGGCAATAAAACAACATAATTTCCGAGATGCACTAGAGAGTTACAAGAAAAGTATGGTAATGAGGGATAGTGTTCAGGGAATCAGAAATACAAATCATTATATGGATTTGCGTGTAAATTATGAAAGAGAACAAAATACACGCAGACTTAAGCAAGTTGAGGCTACAAATATTATAAAGGAAAGGGAAAAGCAATTCATATTGAAAATAACTTGGGCGATAATTTTGGTAAGTATACTTATATTAGGACTTTTATATTATGCGTATTATCAACGTGCGATGAGTAATCGCATACTCAAAAATCTTGAAAAAGCAAGAACAGACTTTTTTACAAATCTCACTCACGAGTTTAGAACGCCACTAACCGTAATTCAGGGGCTTAACCGTCAGTTACAAAACAGAAAAGACCTTTCCGAAAAAGAGAAATCAAAATTTATGGAGTCTATCGCTCGGCAAAGTAGCAATTTGCTCAATTTGGTTAATCAGTTATTGGATATTACAAAACTGAAAAGTGGAACCGAAAAACCAGAGTGGAAAAGGGACGATATTGTTCCTTACCTGCAAATGACGGCAGAAACTTTCCGACTATATGCTGAGGAAAGAAATATAAATCTGATTTTTTACACCGATGTAGCCAAACAAGAAATGGATTTTGTGCCTTTCTACATAGATAAAATAGTCGGTAATTTACTTTCCAATGCTATTAAACATACTGAAGATGGCGACAAGATTGATTTCATTGTGGTAAGAGGTTCAAAACCAAATACAATTATCATTCGTGTCATTGATAATGGAGAGGGAATTCCAAAAGAAGAATTAACAAACATTTTTGAGTTGTTTTATCAAAATCCGAATGCAAGAAATACTTCAGGAACGGGTATTGGGTTGGCGTTTACGAAAATGTTGGTTGAAAAGATGCACGGGAAAATTACTGTGGAAAGTGAACTTGGAAAAGGAACAACATTTAGTGTTACATTGCCACTGAGAAACAGAAATTTGAAAGATATTTCGAGTATAAAAACTATCAAAAAAGAATTAATGGCTCTTCCAAATACTCCAAAAGATGAAATTGAAGAAGAGGTAATAAATAGTGAGAGTGTAAAACATAGTGAATCACCTAAAATATTGGTTGTAGAGGATAATAAAGACGTAACCTTGTATATAAAGTCTTTATTAGAGGCAAATTACACTATTATTACAGCTAAAAATGGAAAAGAAGGTATAGAATTGGCTGAAAAATGTGTACCCGATTTGGTTATTACAGATGTGATGATGCCTATTAAAAATGGATATGAGTTATGTAAGGAAATGAAAGATAGTGTGTTATTAAATCATATACCTATCATTATGCTTACTGCAAAAACTTCGGAACAAGACCGTTTACAAGGTTTGAAATATGGAGTGGAAGCTTACATACAAAAACCCTTTTCCTCAAAAGAACTATTAGTTTGGGTAAAAAATATCTTGCAAAACAGAAAAGTATTGAAGGAGAAGTATTTAAGTATTATTGAAAGCGGGAATCCTCAACATCACTTACATAATGATGAAAACCTAAAATTTTTGCAGAAAGTAATTAAAATTATTCATTCTGAGATGAATAATCCTGATTTCAATGCCACTTTTGTAGCAGATAAAATGTCAATAAGTCCATCACAATTAAGCAGAAAACTCAATCAGATAACGGGATTTTCAACTTCTTCATATATTCTCAAGGTAAAACTTAATAAAGCCAAGAAAATGCTTCACGACACATCAATCACTTTAGGTGAAGTAGCAGACGTTTGCGGTTTCTATGATTCGAGTTATTTTTCGCGAGTGTTTAAAAAAGAATTTGGCATTACACCAAGTCAATATCAAAAAAATGTTGCAATGAATGTGAAGTAAATCAATATTATGAAGTATTTTTGTGTTTCATTCCATAAATCAAATATTTTTTATGATAACATTTAATTACGAAACTGAATTTGAGCTTCCTGAGCAAGAAACTGTTTTTCAAACGTGGATTGAAAAGATTATCGCTTCCGAAGAAAAGGAATTGGGTGAATTAAATTACATCTTTTGTGATGATAATTATTTGCACCAAATCAACATGCAATATCTTGACCACGATACACTTACCGATATTATTACTTTTGATTATACGGAAGAGCAAATCATTTCGGATATTTTTTATTCGGTAGACGGGTCGCAGAACGAAAAGATTTCAATGTTGATTTCCAAACCGAACTATTACGAGTGATGGCTCACGGGGTGTTGCATCTGTGTGGTTATAAAGACAAATCCGATGCTGAAAGTAAACAAATGCGAAGCAAAGAAGAGGAAAAAATGCAGTTATTTTGAAGGAAATACAACTTTTTAAACCAAATAACAATGAAAAAAGTAATTATTTTTTTAGCCGTAATGCTTTCATTTACTGCTTTTTCACAAGAGCAAAAGCATTCACATTTTTATTACCAACGTGCCGATTTTTTCGACAAATTTCCTATCACATCCAAAGATATTGTCTTTTTAGGCAATAGCATAACTAACGGATGCGAATGGGCGGAACTTTTCGGAAAGAAAAACATAAAAAACAGAGGAATTAGTGGCGATATTTCGCAAGGAGTTTATGAAAGATTGGACAATATCATAAACGGAAAACCCAAAAAAATATTTCTGCTGATTGGTGTCAATGATATTGCCCGAAAAATTCCGACAGCAACCACTTCACAAAACATTGAAAAAATTGTGATGAAAATCCAGCAAGTTTCTCCAAAAACGAAAATATATTTGCAAAGCATTCTGCCGGTAAATGCTGATTTTAAGATGTTTGAAAACCATCAACAACCTGAAAAAATACACGAGCTTAATGCCGAAATTCAGCGAATTTGTCAGAAATACAAAGTTACTTATGTGGATTTATATTCACATTTTATCCTACCGAACGCTGACAAACTAAAGCCTGAATACACCAACGATGGACTTCATCTAATGGCGGAAGGATATTTACTGTGGAAGAAAATCATTATGCCTTATTTGTAAAGAGGTTAAGTGATTAGAAATCAATAACATCTTTAGAGCTTAGTTCTTTTTCTCCAAATTATTGTATTTTTGCAACCATTTGTAAAGTAATTAATACAATTTTTTGAAAAGAATTGTCTTTAACTAAGTTCACACTGATAAAACGTCTGTATCGCTGAGCATAGTCGAAGCGTTGCGGACGTTTTATCAAACTAATTGGGGTTTAGGGTTGAGTCAAATTTTAATCGCACTAACAAAAAGAGAGAATTTGCCCTTATCTTAATTGAAAAAAACTCTCAGAATACTTTAAAAATTAATCTGTCAATATCAAAAAATCGAAGAGTGAGTCCAAAAAGAGTTTCATTGAGTATAAAAATCACTCCGTTGAGTTGATAAAAACTAAAAGTGAGCTTAAAAAGTATTATAGAATCCAAAAAATAGTAATAATATATTAAAAACACGTGTAAATAAGTCAAATAACCTAAAAAAATAAAACGAAATCACTAAAATGCATAAAGTATTAAGCAAAAAAACTCAAAAATCACAATTATCTATTGCCTAATGCCTTTTGCTCAAAGCCAAATAGAAATATGTTTCAAGAAAAATATGACGTTATCGTAGTGGGTGGCGGACACGCAGGAGCCGAAGCCGCTGCTGCCGCTGCCAATATGGGAGCAAAAACTTTGCTCATCACAATGCAATTGCAGAATATCGCACAGATGTCGTGCAACCCAGCGGTGGGGGGCATCGCCAAGGGCAAATCGTTCGTGAGATTGATGCCTTGGGTGGATATACAGGTATCATTACCGACAAAACCGCCATTCAGTTCAAAATGCTCAACCAATCGAAAGGTCCTGCAATGTGGAGCCCCCGAGCTCAAAGCGACCGAATGCGATTTGCCGAAGAATGGCGTCTGCAACTCGAACGATTGCCCAATCTCGACTTCTATCAGGATATGGTTTCCGACCTCATTATCGAAAATCATCAGGTAAAAGGCGTAAAAACCTCTTTGGGAATTCCTATTTATTCCAAATCGGTGATTCTTACTAATGGAACTTTCTTAAATGGAGTTATTCATATCGGAATGAAGCAGTTAGGAGGTGGAAGAGCCGGTGAAAAGGCTTCCAAAGGGATTACCGAATGCCTTGTTTCTCACGGATTTGAGTCAGGAAGAATGAAAACAGGAACACCTCCGCGAGTGGATAGCCGTTCGCTTGATTATTCCAAAATGATTCCGCAACCCGGCGATGAAAATCCGGAGAAATTTTCCTTTTCGGAAGAAACACAACCGCTTCAAATTCAGAAAGATTGTTATATGACCTACACCAGCGAGGAAGTACACGACTTGCTCCGCACAGGATTTGACCGCTCACCGATGTTCAATGGGGCAATCCAAGGCGTTGGTCCACGTTATTGTCCTTCGATTGAGGATAAAATCAACCGATTTGCCGACAAAGACCGTCATCAAATCTTCGTGGAACCCGAAGGTTGGAACACGGTGGAAGTGTACGTAAACGGATTTTCAACATCGCTTCCAGAGGAAGTTCAGTTTGAAGCAATGCGAAAAATAGAAGGCTTTGAAAATGTGAAGTTTTTCCGCCCAGGGTACGCCATTGAATACGATTATTTTCCGCCGACACAACTCAAACACACATTAGAGACAAAACTTGTTGAAAATCTATATTTTGCAGGTCAAATCAACGGAACTACAGGTTACGAAGAAGCTGCCGCACAAGGAATTATGGCAGGAATAAATGCCGTACAGAAAATTCGTGATCAAGAGCCTTTTATTCTGAAACGAAATGAGGCTTACATCGGTGTTTTGATTGATGATTTAATCACCAAAGGAACGGAAGAACCCTACCGAATGTTCACCTCACGAGCAGAATATCGTACTCTTTTGCGACAAGACAACGCCGATGCACGACTTACGCCACTTGGTTTCTCATTAGGATTGGCATCGCAAAAACGAATGGACGTTTTGGAAAGAAAACAAGCAAAGACCAATGCATTTGTTGATTTCTTTAAGGAAACGAGTATCAAACCTGAAGAAGCGAACCCGATTTTGGAAAAATACGACTCGTCTCCAATGAAACAAGGCGACAAGATGTTCAAAGTACTTTCGCGTCCGAACATTACCATCGCCGATTTGCAACAATTGGAGAGCGTAAAATCATTCGTGGAAGCCAATGAAATTGATAAAGAAATCATTGAACAAACGGAAATTGAGGTAAAATACGCAGGATACATTGAAAAAGAAAAGAACAACGCCGACAAACTTAACCGCTTGGAAGACATTCGCATACCTGAAAACTTCAATTACGATAAACTGACTTCTATTTCGTTTGAATCTCGCGAAAAGCTGAAAAAAATCCGCCCAACAACCCTTTCGCAAGCCTCACGTATCAGCGGCGTTTCCCCAGCAGATATTAGTATTTTGTTGGTTTATATGGGGAGGTAATATTTGTGAATATTAAGAAAAAACTATATTCTTACAAAAGCATTAGTACATCAAATAGTGCTATATCTGTAAACATAATTTTTAATTGAAGAGTGTAAAATTTCAATGTATATAGAATTTACTTTCTTTTAGTTTGTTGTGTGGTACTTGGACTCTTTTTGATTACAAGTAAAAGTTCTTTTAGATGTTGCAGATGCTAAAAAACAATTTAATTTATTAATCTACCAAAAAATAATTATGCATATTCTTAAAATCATTCACGGCTATCCGCCAAATTATAATGCTGGTTCAGAGGTGTATAGTCAATCTATTTGTAATGAACTTTCTAAACATCACAAGGTTTCCGTTTTTACACGAGAGGAAAATTTATATGCTCCTTGTTTCAGTATTCGTGAGCAAAAGATAAACGAAAACCTAACGCTTTATTTAATAAATAACCCGCAGGGCAAAGATGGTTATCGCCATAAGCAAATGGATGATAAATTTGCTGAACTTGTCAAAGAACTCAATCCTGATATTGCTCATGTAGGTCACGTAAATCATCTTTCTACAGGTTTGATTGACGAATTGAATAAAGTTCAAATTCCCATTGTATACACACTTCACGATTTTTGGCTGATGTGTCCGCGTGGGCAATTTTTAACACGGAGTATTGGTAAGGTCAATAATTTTCAAGTTTGTGAAAAACAGGATGACACAAAATGTGCAACAGACTGTTACCGTGTTTATTTCAGTGGAAAAGAAGATAACGAAAATTTGGATATAGAGAATTGGACTCATTGGGTACATCAGCGAATGGAAGAAACAAAAGCCATCATTGACAAGGTTGATTTGTTCATAGCTCCTGCTCATTATCTGAGAGATAGATTCATCAATGATTTTGAAGTTCCAAGTCATAAAATAATTTATTTAGATTACGGATTTCCAACGGGATACCTTTTGCCTACAGCAAAATCAAAAGAAAAAATCAATTATACTTTTGGTTACATTGGAACGCATATTCCTGCAAAAGGTGTAAATCTGTTAATTGAAGCCTTTAAACAACTTGAAACAGAAGCCACATTAAAGATTTTCGGCAGACCTAACGGACAAAGTACCAATGCTCTGAAAGAATTGGCTTCTACTTCAAAAAATAAAATAGAATTTTTAGGGGAATATATGAATCAAAATTTGACAAATTTGGTTTTTGCTAATGTTGATTGTATCGTAGTTCCAAGTATTTGGGGCGAAAATTCTCCACTTGTCATTCACGAAGCTCAGGCTTGTAAAGTACCTGTAATTACGGCTGATTTTGGCGGTATGCGGGAATACGTCCAACACAATGTAAACGGACTTCTGTTCAAACATCGCGATGTCAGCTCATTAGCAGAGCAATTAAAATACGCAGTGGCAAATCCTGAAAAAATGCAACGATTGGGAAAAAAAGGCTATTTGTTTTCACCTGATGGAAGTGTTCCTGATATTCAAAACCATTGTAGAGAATTAGAACAAATCTACAGCAAATTTATTTCAGATGAAAGTATATAAACTTTGGCGTGTTACGCTTGACACAAACCCAGAAGATTGCAATTTAAGTTGCACTATGTGTGAAGAACATAGCCCATTTTCAACTTATATCAAAGAAAAACTCAACGGAAAACACCGAAGAATGCCCAAAGAGTGGTTAGAACCCATTTTTGAACAAGCCAAAAAAATAGGCATAACCGAAATGATTCCTTCCACAATGGGTGAGCCTTTGATATACAAGCATTTCGCTGATTTTGTAGCCCTGTGTTACAAATATGATATAAAAATGAACCTGACAACCAACGGCACATTTCCACGAACAACCGAAAAAAGCGTTACCGAATGGGCAAAGCTCATCGTTCCGATTACTACCGATGTAAAGATAAGTTGGAATGGTGCAACGGCAGAAACCTCACAAAAAGTAATGCTCAAAATTGATTTCAATCAAGCCGTTGAAAACGTTAAAGAGTTTATCCGTATTAGATACGAACATTTTGCTGAAACGGGCTATTATTGTCGTGTTACATTTCAGCTGACATTTATGCAGAACAATATGCACGAATTGGCTGACATTGTAAAATTAGCCGCAGAGCTTGGCGTGGATAGAGTCAAAGGGCATCAACTTTGGACGCATTTTGACGAAATAAAACATCTGTCAATGAAAGCTACATCGGAAAGCATATCAAAATGGAACGAATATGTAAAACAGGCTCACCAAGCACAAGAAAAATACCGCAAAGCCAACGGAGAAAAGATAATATTAGAGAATATCGTTCCTTTGCAAGAGAACGAAAACATCGAAATTCCAGAGAGTTATGATTGTCCGTTTTTGGAAAAAGAACTTTGGATTTCTGCAACGGGCAATATTTCCCCTTGCTGTGCCCCTGATGAAAAACGGCAAACATTAGGAAATTTCGGAAACATTCAAAACACAAGTATCCAAGAGGTATTGCAAAGCGATATTTATCAAAACCTTGTGAAAAATTACAAAAAAATTGATTTGTGCAGAACTTGTAATATGAGAAAAATATGATACAAAAAGAAATAACTTTCGTTTCGGGGTTATATTTTTATACAAGAAAAGGTAAGACAAACTATCCGACTATAGTGCCTGAGATAGAACAATCCTTAGAAATAAATACTTGGTATAAAGACAAGTTAATTTGTTATGCAGACTCAATAGATATGGCTAAAATACTGCAAAATAAAGAGTTATATGTTCATAAAGTTTTTGATGATGCCCCAAAAGATATTATTTATGACTCTGCTCATAAAATGAAACATTGGATTATGCTAAACGCTGTAAAAGAATTCAAAGATGTTGTGTGGATAGATTGGGATACATATTCTGTGAAGTCAATTGATGACTTTTTCTATAACAAATGTTTTGATTCTAACGTGCCTAAATTTACCTTCATTGAAAATTATTGGGCCGTTGTGAATTGTGCGGTTTATTATTTGAATGAAGATTATATTCCTCTGATGGAGCGAAGTTTTCAATCGGTTGTTTCTGAACCTAATGACGAATTGTTATGGAAATCTGTTTTACCTGAAAATATTTGCTCTTTACCGCATTTTTGGCTAAATGATTTGGTAATAAACATTTGGGACGAAAGTGATTTTAATCAAGTAACAGATAATACTTATTTTTTACATTTGAAGAATTTTGAAATGTTAAAACAAAATAGTAAATATAGGGAAAGATTTCATTGAAAAAACATCTAACTTTAGCTTTAATAATAGACAGTATCTACAATTTTTATAAAGCATAAAAAATGAAACAATTAGAAATTATCAAAAAAATAAATTCTTCATTTAAAGAGATTGAGGGGATAAAAACAGCCCTACTCATTGGTTCTTTTGCTAGAAAGGAAGCAACGGTAAAATCAGATGTAGATTATTCGATTTGGATTGATGAAAAATTGTTTAATGCAGCGGCTCTTGGTAAAAAAATGGAGGAAATCTTTCCTTCTGCATTGAAAATTTTACAAAATAACTTACGAAACAGAATTGTAATCTATTTTGAAGATTGTCCAAGGGCTGAAATCGTTTGGTACAAAAATCTTTCTGAGATTGATAAAAACTTTTTAGGCTCAGAAATAACAGACATAAATGACAGCATTATTTATGTTTTTTCTGATTTACAGGAAGATGTAAAAAGTTACCTGAAAAAAATATCTGATGAAAAACAGGCAATTTTACCAAAAAAAGACATCATCACAAAGGTCAAAAACCTCACTGATAATTTTTTGTACGAATTTGAAACCACCTCTAACCTACACAGCCGAAGAGATTCGTATCGTTTTTATTTTCACTATAATATAGCTTTACAAATGGCTGTTCAGCTCAATTATTTGTCGTTAGGAAACACCAAACATCATTATTTACCGAAACATTTTTCGATGTTAATGACTGGTGAAAAATTTTTAGAAAAACTAAACGCCACAACCAATCTTGAAAGAGCCAATGATAAAAAACGATTCTTATTAGATTTTTTCTATGCCGCTCTTGAAAGATTGAATATTCATTCTGAGCAAGAAATAAATGAAATTAAAAGTTTTTTAGAAACTATTTACAAACGCGATTATCTATGGAATTTCAGAGATATTAGCCTGTATAACAATCGAATAAAAGAGGGAGTTATTTACAGAACGGCTACTTTAACGCTATTTCAAAAACAATCTTTTTTTGATGAATTATTGAAAGAAAAAAACATCAAAACTATTATTGATTTACGTGCCGACCGAGAATTATTAGATGAAAATTTACGTTATAACGAAAATTCTTTAAAAAAAATCAATTATTGTTGGACTCCTTTCGACCCTTGGAAACAAACAGATTATTTTAAAGAAAATTTTCACTATGGAACGGATACTCAAATTGCTTATCGGTTTTTTGCGGTAGAAGGCAAATCTTCTATAAAAAAGGCAATTGAAGCTATTTTAGCTGAAAATCAGTCTGTAGCGATTCATTGTTTTGCAGGAAAAGACAGAACAGGAGCTTTTGTGTCTCTCTTGCACTTGCTTTCGGAAGCTGACAAAGAAACCATTTATACGGACTATCTGGCAACAGAAGTTGATACTAACAAAAATAAAATAGACGCTTTTTTAGAAATTATTGAAAAAGAAGGAGGCATTATTCCTTATCTAAGAAGTTGTAGTCTATCTGACAAACAAATTCAAAAATTGAAGCAAAAAATATTAAAAAATGAGTAAACCAACTCTGGCAATATACGGAATAAAAGATCGCAACGATTTTATGTATCCAGAATTTACACACGATCATAATCTTTGCCTTATGCAAAACGGAAAAATTTTGCAATATTTACAGTTGGAAAGGCTCACAAGACGAAAATACGACAATCGTTTGGACTTATTTTTAGAAGATCTAATTGAAAATAAACAAATAGATTTGCCTGATGAATTTGATTTTGTTAGCATTAATTCATTTGTAGGTAATGCTTTTATATCTAAAAATGGGCGATTTAGGTTTGAGTCGTCCATAGAAACAGATTTATCAACCGATTTACAAAAAGGCTTTTTTACCTATCAGCATAATTTGAGGGGAAGTAAAGAAATAAACGCCTACAATTGCCCTCACGAATTGGCACATATATTCTCTTGCCTTCCATTTTTTGGAAAATTTAAAGAAAATAGTTTACTCATTTCGCTTGATGGTGGTTCAAGCCTTGGTAATTTTTCGGCTTTTCATTACAAAACAGGGAAAATGAATCTAATAGAATGCCATTGGGAATTGGGTTATCTCTCCAAATTTTTTAACGATAACGCCCTGTCTTTTCAGATTTTGGGAGCTAAACCAAGCGAACATTGCAGTGTGCCAGGTAAGCTTATGGGGTATGCAAGTTTTGGTAATTATGATTTAAAAATAGAAAATTGGTTAAAAGAACATCATTATTTCAGAACAACTTGGAATAATCAAGAGGTCATTTTTAATTCCATTGAAAAAACATTCGGAATTAAAATTGATAATTTTGATACTAAAAATCCTTTCTTTCAAAATGTGGCTGCAACTTTCCAATATATTTTTGAAAGAGATATTATTCTGAAGATAAGAAACTTGCAAAATAAAACCCAAGCCGAATACTTATATTACAGTGGAGGCTGTGCGTTAAACATTGTTACTAATTCAAAAATTGTAGAAAACCATTTTTTTAAAGATGTCTTTATCCCTCCTTGTTGCAATGATAGCGGACTGAGTGTAGGAGCTGCCACTTTTTTAGAGTGGAAAAAAGGTAATGAAATTCATCTGCATTCTCCTTACTTAAACAATGTAGGAATACGCTCTTCTAAAAATAAAATTACACAAAAAACAATAGAGCAAACAGCAGAAATAATTATGCAAAAAGGTGTAATAGCCGTATGTAACGATAATGCCGAAGTAGGTCCAAGAGCATTAGGAAACAGAAGTATGTTAGCTTTGGCAAATGACAAAGAAATTGCTCAAAAATTAAGTGTAGATATAAAAAAACGCGAATGGTATCGTCCCGTTGCTCCTATTATGTTGGAAAAAGTATTTCAAAAAGTTACAACTCAAAAAATGAATCACTTAGCAAAATATATGTTGCTAGATTTTACTATAAAGAAAGATTTTGAAAACGATTTATGCGGAGTAACTCATGTAAACAAAACGGCACGAATTCAAGTAATTTCAAAACAAGAAGATAATCCATTTATTTTCAAATTATTAAGTTATTTATACGAAAAATACAATGTTTTAGCGTTGATTAACACTTCTTTCAATACCCAAGGAGAGCCTATCGTTCATACATCGGAAAACGCACTACAATCAGCCAAACAAATGAAATTACAAGCAGTTGTAATTAATAATACACTACATAAATTATAAAAAATAATGAATTGGAAAGAAATAAAAGTATCTACAAGAGCCACACATTTTCTTTATGAAGGAGAACTAATTTTTGGCAGAAAGTTTATAGAAGTTTTAAAATTTCACTCACCAGGATTAGCTCCTGTTTTGGACGATTCGGGAGCTTACCACATTGACGCAAATGGAGACGAACTTTACTCAAATCGTTATTTACGTACTTTCGGGTATTATTGTAATAGAGCATCAGTTGTTGATGAATACAACCAGTGGTTTCATATAAATGAAATAGGAGAAAGAATCTATCCAAAATCATATTTATGGACAGGAAATTATCAAGAGAATTTGTGCGTTGTAAGAGATGAAAACGGACACTATTTTCATATCAATTTAAATGGAAATCGAATCTATAAAGAAAATTATCGATATGTAGGCGATTTTAAAGACAACGTGGCGTGTGTGAAATTACCAAATGGATATTTTAAACATATTGATATAGAAGGAAATTATATCAATGATAAACAATTTCTTGATCTAGGAGTATTTCATAAAAACTTTGCGACAGCAAAGGATGAAAAGGGTTGGTTCCATATTGATAAGCAGGGGAGTGAATTATACAAAGAACGTTATTTAATAATAGAGCCTTTTTACAATGGTTTTGCTTTAGCTGAAAAGTTTGGAGGGGAAAAGATAATAATCAACGAAAAAGGTAAGAAAGTAATCGAAGTATAGAATATTATCGTTAATAATATTTCCGAAACATAAATGTCTTGCTCTTAACATAGGATTGACACTCAATAAGTAATGATTATTTTACTTATATATTTCTTGATAACAAGCATATAAGACAACAAATATGATTTCTATTTACAAGGAAAAACTACAAGAAGCAATTATCAAATATAAAAAACTGACTAAAAAATACAATTTTATAAGTTTTTTAAGGCTCGTTGTTGCGGTATCTGCTATTGTTTTGATTTACTTTTGTTTTCAAAATTTCGATGTAAAATCTGTTTTGAGTTCTATTTTTTCAGTAGTTTTATTCTTATTTCTTGTTATTTGGCACAAAAAAGTTTCTTTTTCTCGAAAATTAGAGAAATCTAAGATAGAAATCAACACAGATGAAATCCGTTTTTTGGAAAATAATGAGTATTTTTCAGATAATGGGGTTGAATTTCAGGAGGAATCACATTCGTATGCGTATGATTTGGATATTTTTGGTGAAAAATCTGTATTTCATCATATTAACCGAGCAAAAACATTTCTTGGTAAAAAGTATTTGGCTTCTTACTTTTTAAATCCTAAATTGAATAATATTGTTGAAAATCAACAAAGTATCTCTGAGTTGTCCGAAAAAATTGATTGGAGACAACATTTTTCTGCATTAACATCACAGGTGAATGATTCTGCTGATTTTTACGAAAATATCAAAAGTTGGACTCAAAAAAAGCAAACTTCTTTTCCGAAATGGATACAAATTTTTACTTTTATATCTCCTTTATTATTAATGACTTGTGTTATTTTAGGATTTGTTTCGGAAACATTTTCATTTCATAATTGGGCAAAATTACTATTTCTGATTAATTTAATAATTTTTGGTTACATATTCGGAGTTATTCAACGTAACAAAATAAGTTTTGAAGGAGCTTATAAAATTTTGTATTCATATAAGAAAAGTATTGTTTTTATTGAAAATTCAAACTTTGAGTCAGGAAAATTGACTAAAATTCAGCGGAAATTACTTCAGAATAAAGAAAAAACAAGTGTTTTGATTCAAAAATTATCCAATTTGTTAGATGATTTGGATAATTTAGGGAATGTTTTGGTGTCAATTCCGCTAAATTGCTTCACTTTTTATCATTTTCATACGTATTCTCGATTAATTCGTTGGAAAAATCAGTATGCAAGTCAAATACAAGATTGGTTAGATGTTGTCGGGGAAATGGAAGCATTTATTAGCTTTGCCAACTTTAAATATAACAATCCGAAGTATGTTTTTCCAGAAATAAATTCAGATTACCAAATATATTTTGAGGAAGTAGGTCATCCACTTATTGTTGAAAAACAAAGAGTTACAAATTCTGTGTCTTTCACCGAAAACTCGTTTGTAATTTTAACGGGCTCAAATATGTCAGGAAAAAGTACTTTTTTACGGACTTTGGGTGTAAATATGCTTTTAACGGCAGTTGGTTTGCCCGTTTGTGCTAAAAGAGCAGTCGTTCATCCTATGAACATATTGGTTTCTATGCGGTTATCCGATTCTCTGAATGACGGAAAATCGTATTTTTTTGCTGAAATACGCCGAATTCAGACAATTATACAAAAGCTTGAAAATCAAATTTGTTTTGTACTTTTAGACGAGCTTTTGAGAGGAACAAATTCAGAAGATAAACAATTGGGAACCATTAAGATAATTGAGAAAATTATTTCACTGAAAGCTTTTGGGGTTGTCGCTACGCACGATATTGAGGTGTGTCAACTTGCTAAAAAATATCCGCAAATTATTCAAAATAAATGTTTTGAAGTAGAAATTGAAAATGATGAACTCCATTTTGATTATAAAATCAGAGATGGTGTCTGCCAAAACAAAAATGCCACTTTTTTAATGAAAAAAATAGGAATAATTGATTAAGGACGCTTATCTGATTTTGTAAGAAATATTTTCTAAATTCTGTTTTGTAAAATAGAATTGTTATAAATAGTGGTTTTTATTGCGAAAATTTCAATTGTTAAAATATGTTGTTTTGTGTTGGTTTTCTAATAGTTGAGTGGTTTATTTAGGAAAAAGGAATTTTGTAAAACACAACTTTAACAAAATGACAAATAGTTTGAAGTGATTAATAGAATAATAAAATAATCATTTAATTGAATATCTTTTATTTGATAAAAACATTTCATATCTTTGCGAGTACATAAAATCAAAAGAATTTATTTATGGCATTTGATATTGAAATGATAAAAAAAGTGTATGAGCGTATGCCTGAACGAGTAACTAAAGCTCGTGAATTAGTAGGACGTCCGCTTACACTTACTGAGAAAATCCTTTACTCTCATCTTTGGGACGGAACACCTGAAAAAGCCTACGAGCGTTCAAAGGATTATGTGGATTTTGCTCCCGACCGAATTGCTTGTCAGGACGCAACTGCCCAAATGGCTTTATTGCAGTTTATGCACGCTGGAAAATCAAAAGTTGCAGTTCCTACAACCGTACATTGCGATCACCTCATTCAAGCAAAAGTAGGTGCGGAGAAGGATTTACAAGTTGCTAATGAACAATCAAAAGAAGTTTTTGATTTTCTTTCTTCAGTATCAAATAAATATGGTATTGGTTTTTGGAAGCCAGGAGCAGGAATTATCCACCAAGTGGTTTTAGAAAATTATGCCTTCCCTGGCGGAATGATGATTGGAACAGATTCGCATACGCCTAATGCTGGCGGACTTGGCATGCTAGCCATTGGAGTAGGAGGTGCCGATGCCGTAGATGTGATGGCAGGAATGGCGTGGGAGCTTAAATTTCCAAAAATCATTGGAGTAAAACTTACAGGTAAACTCAGCGGTTGGACAGCTCCTAAAGACATCATTTTGCGTGTTGCCGATATTCTTACTGTTAAAGGTGGAACTGGGGCTATACTCGAATATTTTGGTGAAGGAGCAAAAGCCATTTCCTGTACTGGTAAAGGAACTATTTGTAATATGGGAGCCGAAATCGGTGCAACAACGTCTACTTTTGGGTATGATGATTCAATGAGAAGATACTTACGTGCCACAGGGCGTGAAGATGTGGTTCTTGAAGCTGATAAAATTGCTGAACATCTTACAGCTGATGCTGAGGTATATGCAAATCCTGAAAAATATTTCGACCAATTAATTGAGATAAATCTTTCTGAATTAGAGCCATATATCAACGGGCCTTTTACACCAGATAGAGGAACACCAGTTTCAAAAATGAAAGAAGTTGCCATTGAAAATGGTTGGCCTCTGAAAGTGGAGTGGGGACTTATTGGTTCGTGTACCAATTCTTCGTATGAAGATATGACACGTGCGGTTTCCATTGTAAAACAGGCTCTGGAATTGGGAATTACGCCAAAGGCAGAATTCGGAATTAATCCAGGCTCGGAACAAATTAGATATACCATTGAGCGTGATGGAATTATAGATGCTTTTGAAAAGATGGGAACAAAAGTATTTACCAACGCTTGTGGTCCTTGTATTGGGCAATGGGACAGAGAAGGTGCTGATAAGCAAGAAAAAAACACTATTGTGCATTCTTTCAACCGTAATTTTGCCAAACGAGCAGACGGAAATCCTAATACACACGCTTTTGTAACTTCACCAGAAATGGTTGCAGCATTAGCAATTTCAGGGAGATTAGATTTTAATCCAATAACAGATAAGCTGCTGAATGACAAAGGAGAAGAGGTAATGTTTAAACCTCCTTTTGGTGAAGAACTTCCAACTAAAGGTTTTGAAGTTGATGACCCAGGTTATCAATCTCCTGCGGCAGATGGTTCAGCAGTACAAGTTGTGGTGCGTCCTGATTCTCAACGTTTGCAATTGCTTGAGCCTTTCCCTGCTTGGGACGGAAAAAATATTACAGGAGCAAAATTGCTTATCAAAGCTGAAGGAAAATGTACTACTGACCATATTTCGATGGCAGGACCTTGGTTACGTTTCCGTGGGCATTTGGATAATATTTCAAATAATATGCTTATTGGAGCATTAAATGCTTTCAATTCGAAAACAAATTCGGTAAAAAATCAGCTTACAGCAGCATATGGCGAAGTGCCAGCGGTCCAACGTCAGTACAAAGCCAACAATATTCCGACTATCGTGGTAGGTGACCATAACTACGGCGAAGGTTCATCACGTGAACACGCAGCAATGGAACCTCGTCATTTGGGAGTGAGAGCCGTTTTGGTGAAATCCTTTGCTCGAATTCACGAAACGAACTTGAAAAAACAAGGAATGCTTGCCTTAACATTTGCTAATGAAGGAGATTATGATAAAATTCAAGAAGATGATACAATTAACTTTTTGGATTTGACTGAATTTGCTCCAAACAAACCTTTGCATTTGGAGTTTGTTCACGCTGACGGAACAAAAGATATTATCGTGGCAAATCATACTTACAACGATAGCCAAATTGAGTGGTTCAAGGCTGGAAGTGCTTTAAATTTGATAGCTGCCAATGCAAAATAGTAAGAAAGTGAAATAGAAATAATTTGAAAAAGCTGGTAAATATTTACCAGCTTTTTTGTTCGTTGTCCTAAAATTTGTACTTTTGCTCTCTTGAAACTAACAGGAAATTCATTCAAAAGATGATTGAGAAAATTAGAGAACATATTATTAATATTGAGGGAGTTAAAGCCCATACGAAGGAGGATTTAGAACAGTTTCGCATCCAGTATTTAGGAAAAAAAGGAATTTTAAATGATTTTTTTGCTGCTTTTAAGCAAGTTCCTAATGAAGAAAAGAAGGCTTTCGGACAAGTTATCAATGAGCTGAAAAATAAGGTAGAAGCCAAGGTACAAGAACTTCGTGATGCTTTGGAACAACAACAAGAAAACAAAGGCGTTTATGGAGATTTAACGCGTCCTGCTACACCCATTAGCTTAGGAGCAAGGCACCCAATATCACTGGTAAAAAAACAAATCGTGGAAATTTTTTCTAACATTGGGTTTAACGTTTCCGAAGGACCTGAAATTGAAGACGATTGGCATAATTTCACGGCATTGAATTTACCTGAATATCACCCTGCTCGTGATATGCAAGATACGTTTTTCATTCAAACCAAT
Organism: Capnocytophaga cynodegmi; assembly: GCF_002302475.1. NCBI lineage: Bacteria > Pseudomonadati > Bacteroidota > Flavobacteriia > Flavobacteriales > Flavobacteriaceae > Capnocytophaga > Capnocytophaga cynodegmi. The sequence continues at coordinate 1,246,385 of NZ_CP022378.1, read as the reverse complement.
CCTGATATTTTGCTCCGTACACACACCAGTTCGGTACAGGTTCGGTATATGGAAAACCACCAACCGCCAATTCGTACTATTTCTCCAGGACGTGTATTCAGAAATGAAGCTATTTCGGCACGTTCACACTGTTTATTCCATCAGGTTGAAGGACTTTATATTGACAAAGATGTATCATTTGCTGATTTGAAGCAAACATTGCTTTATTTCACTAAAGAAATGTTCGGAAAGTCAAAAATTCGTTTGCGTCCGTCGTATTTTCCGTTTACAGAGCCTTCTGCGGAAGTGGATATTTATTGGGGCTTGAATAACGAAATCGATTATCGCATTACCAAAGGAACGGGTTGGCTCGAAATTATGGGTTGTGGAATGGTTGACCCTAACGTGCTGAAAAACTGCAATATAAATAGCGAAGAGTACAGCGGTTTTGCTTTCGGAATGGGAGTAGAACGTATAGCGATGTTGCTTTATCAAATTGGAGATATTCGTATGTTTTATGAGAATGATGTCCGTTTTTTAGAGCAGTTCAAAAGTTCTTTTTAGGATGACAATAAAAGAAGCAAGTTTTTAAAACTTGCTTCTTTTGTTATTTCTTTATAGAAGAATAGGTTACTTCTTTTTGGAAGATGTTGGAGGAGGAGGTGGAACTAACAACTCCATATCATATTTTTTAGCAAAGGCAGCTCTTTCTTCCTTGCTGTAGATGTCTAATTTTTCTACAATTCTATTCCCTTCTTTATCTTCTAAGACAATGATAGTGTTTCCGTCTTTCCGACTGGGCGCTACTTCCACATCTATCATTTTGTATTTATCAGAAGAAAGCAAATATATTTTTGGATCTTCGTTGATAGGTAATGGCGGAGGTGGTAATTCCTCAGCTTTTTTTACTCTGATAGCAGATGGCGGAGGTGGTGGCGGAGGCGGTAATTGTAAGCCATACTTCTTCGTAAAAGCTTGTCTATCTTCATTATTGGTAATTTGCTCCACAATTTCATTACCCGATTCATCTATCAAAACAACAGTCGTTTTTTCTCCTTTTCCGTTAGGAAGACCTACCCCTTGCACTTTTATTATTTTATATTTGGTAGATGTTTGTAAGGGAGAAACTTCTTTTTGTTTTTCCACTTCTTGGGCGTAGCTTTTTTCGGCGAAAACCACAAGGAATAGAACACTTGTTGGAATAAGCAACGCCATTTTACATAAATTACGAAAATGATTTACTTTTGTTTGTAACATAATCAGACGTTTTTTGGTGTTGTAAAAATTGAAATAATTATAAAATGCGACATTTGCAGAAGCAGCTCTTTTGAGTATAAGCATTTGATATTCTGCAATATTTGTGTGTTTAGAAACCACACAAGCATCGGCTAAAAACTCGTGATTGATTCGGATAGCTTTCCCAAACAAATGCACCACAGGGTGAAACCAAAACACGATTTTCAAAAACTCGACAAAAAGTAAATCCAAAGAATGTTTTTGCCGAATGTGGGTCAGTTCGTGTAATAAAACTTTTTGTTCATAGGCGTCTTTTTTATTGATAAAAATGTAATTCCAAAATGAATGAGGTGCACATTCTTCTTCCAAAATCACCAAATAAGCTCCTTGATAAGGTTGTTTAGGATGCTTTTTGATTTTATTGAAGATTTTAAGCAAGTTACGTAAGAATCGAAATAGCATCAGAAACGCAATCACTCCATATAAACATATGATAATCAGATTTGTAAAGTCTTTAGTTTCTATAATGAGTTGCTCTGTTGTTGGATTTGCGTAAATCGAGGAATTGTTAATTTCTTGTGTAACGACTGTTTGCTCGAATGTTTTTTCAAATATGGGTTGAAAAGGCATTTCAATGGTAATCAGCGGAAAAACAAACGAAGCTATCAAAGCTAAAAGTAAGAAAAACCGATTGAATATCAGCATTTTTTCTCGCGATAGCGACAAGTGATACAATGTGTAGAAACACATACCACATAATAGCGTTTTGATAAGATACGGTATCATTTTATTCCTTTTTAAGGTTTGAATCTACTATCTTTTTTAATTCTTCCCATTGCTCGGGAGTCATCGAAATTTCTTTTGCAAAAAAGGAAGCAAACTGAAAAGCTGAATTTCCAAAATAATCACTGATAATGGTTTTCATCTTTCGGGAAAAATAGCTGTTTTTAGAAACTTTTGGATAATACTCACGCGAATTTCCCCGCTGATGATACCCAACCATCTGCTTGTCAATCATTCGTTTAAGAAGCGTAGCGATGGTTGTACTTGCCGGTTTTGGGTCAGGATAAGCCTCCAATAAATCTTTCATATAGGCAGTTTGTTTCTGCCATAAATATTCCATAAGCTGTTCTTCTGTATTTGATAATTTTCTCATTTTCTACAAATTTAGATTTTACACTACAAATGTAGAAACAAATTTTAAATAGAAAAAATTTTCCTCTAACTTTTTTCAAAATATTTTTCATTGTAATAGAAAATTTACTTCTAAATAGTTGATTTTGTGTTAGTATTGTGGTTTTGGTTATTTCTTATATATTTGCTTTCTTTTTTTGAATGATGCTTGAGGTTAATAATATATCATATACGCACGGTGAATCCGATTCTGGGTTTCGCAATGTTTCATTTAAATTGCAACAAGGTGAACATCTATCTGTTATGGGTGAAAGTGGCAGTGGTAAAAGTACACTATTGAAAGCTATTTACGGACTTTTTGATTTACAAGAAGGAGTCATTTTTTTTAACGAGAAGAAAGTATTAGGTCCTTCACGTCAGTTAGTTCCAGGCTATGAAAAAATGAAATATTTGGCACAGGATTTTGGTTTGAGTCCGTATCATACTGTGGCAGAGAATATTGGTAAATTCTTGTCTAACATTGATTTAGATTATAAAAAACAACGTGTAAGTGAGCTGCTTTCGCTTGTGGAAATGGAACGTTTTTCGGACAGGAAGGCACATTTGCTCAGTGGAGGTGAAAAGCAGCGTATTGGCTTGGCGATGGCTTTGGCACAAGAACCTGAACTTCTTTTACTTGATGAGCCTTTCAGCCAAATCGACACTTTTCGCCGTAATAAACTACAACGGACGTTATTTGCTTATTTAAAAGATAAAAATATCAGCTGTATTGTTGCTACGCACGATAGCCGTGAGGCTCTTGCTTTTGCTGATAAAGTACTTATAATGAAAGATGGAATTTCAATAATGTTCGGAAATTTGTTAGATGTTTATCGCCAAAATAAGGATTTTTACACAGCATCACTTTTCGGAGACGTTACTCGATATAGCAGAGAAAATAACGTTTTGTTACTCAAGCCATATGAAATTGAAGTTGTCGAAAAATCAGATTGGGAAGCAATGATATTATCTTCTTATTATCAAGGACATATGTTTTTAATAACAGCTGTTTCAAATGCTGAACCTGTCTATTTTTACCATAAGAATCCATTAAAAAAAGATGAAAAAGTTTATTTATCAAAAAAGAATTAATATATTTGTACCGAATTAGTTATACTTAAAAAAACATATCTGTATATGAAAGCATTTTTTGAAGCTATCCAATATTTTTTTGAAGAGATTTTATTTGCTCCATTAGATTTTTTACGAAATTTGGAACTTGAAAATTGGTGGATGGCTAATTTAATAAGCTGGATTTTTATACTGATTGCTATTGCATTTTTTGCATATTGGTTAGGGCAGTTACGCAAATACAGCAAAAAGAATGATGAAAGAACCGATGTTGTTTCGCATTCCTTTTTTAAATAATAAGGAAATAAAAAGAGCGATTAGATAACCTAATCGCTTTTTTTTATTTCTAAATCCCTAACATATTTTTTGGGTCTAAAATTTCGTCTAATTTATCTTGTGAAAGCAGTTTGTGTTCCAAAACCAAATCATAAACTGATTTACCAGTTTCGAGTGCTTCTTTAGCGATTTTTGTACTATTCTTGTAGCCAATATGTGGGTTTAGAGCAGTCACAATTCCGATACTGTTTTTAACCATATTCAAGCAAACTTCACGATTGGCAGTAATCCCAACGATACATTTTTCACGGAGTGTGTCCAAAGCTCTTTCCAAAAATACAATGGATTCAATAATGGATTGGCACAAAACAGGCTCCATAACGTTAAGCTGTAATTGTCCTGCTTCGGCAGCAAATGTTACGGTAAGGTCGTTTCCATAAACTTTAAAACACACTTGATTTACCACTTCTGGAATTACTGGATTCACTTTTCCAGGCATAATGGACGAGCCAGGTTGCATTGGAGGTAAGTTAATTTCATTCAGTCCAGCACGTGGTCCAGATGAAAGCAAACGCAAATCGTTACAGATTTTTGAAAGTTTTACAGCCATACGCTTTAAAGCTGATGAATAAATCACGTACGAACCTGTATCAGGTGTGGCCTCTACCAAATCTGCTGCAGGAACGAAGGCTTCTCCTGTGGCTGTGGCTAACTTATCAGCACATATTTTTGGAAATTTTTTAGGAGCGTTTAATCCTGTTCCAATGGCAGTTCCTCCCATATTTATTTCCAAAAACAAATCTGAAAGGTTATTTAGTCGGGTGATTTCCTCTTCCAAGGTCGCTGCAAAGGCTTCAAATTCTTGCCCAAGTGTCATAGGAACGGCATCTTGTAGTTGAGTACGCCCCATTTTAATTACATCAGCAAATTCTTTTCCTTTCTTTCGGAAAGCATCTACAAGTTGTTTTAGATGTTTTACCAATGAATCATTCATTCGGATGATAGCCAACTTTATGGTTGTTGGATACGCATCATTGGTTGATTGTGAAAGATTTACGTGGTCATTAGGCGAACAATGTTGATAATCACCACGTTCATAGCCCATAATTTCCAAAGCACGATTGGCAATTACTTCATTGGCGTTCATATTTACAGAAGTTCCTGCCCCACCTTGAATCATATCCACAGGGAATTGTTCGTGCATTTTGCCTTCAATCAATTCGTTACAAGCCTGTGAGATAGACTTCAAAAGTTCATCAGAAAGTAATCCTAATTCGTGATTGGTTTGTGCTGCAGCTAGTTTCACATAGGCAATGGCTCTAACAAACTCAGGAAATTCACTCATTTTGCTTCCTGAAATGTAGAAATTGTCAATAGCTCGTTGAGTTTGCACACCATAGTAGGCATCGAAAGGCACTTGTAAATCGCCTAACAGATCTGATTCGATTCTAAATTTTGACATATCGTTAAAATTTTATTAAGTTACATTGAATGTTTTTATTCTACGCAGAGACAAAATTTTCGTAAAGGTATAAAAATATTTTTATACTGAGAAACAAAAATAGCTATTTATTTAACGAATGTGTAAAAATGAACGCGTTATTTTTCGAAAATAGAAGTTATTACCTCTTAAAACCATTATATCTAAAAATAAAGTAAATCACTAAGCTAACTTTACTTGATGTAATGTTGATAAGTTTGTGCATAACTATTTTTAATTTTAGGATTTATTAGTCTTTTATTTGTTTAGCTTCGTGGCTCAGTAATTCGTATCATTTCTAATTCATAAGTTATTGACAAATAAATAACAACCAAAGATACGATAATTTTTCTACTAACTTTTTCTTTCAAGCATTTTTGCTAAAAATTAATTTTTCTTAATCAGCACTTTGCGGTTTTCTGTAGAGTGAAAAATAGTTTCAGTTATGTCAAAATTCACAAAATTAACGCCCGAACAACTAAAAACGAAATGTAATTTTATTGAGAATTACCTAACATCGCAAAATGCAGCGAGTGGTTCTTTGTTTGATTCTAATGCTAATGTTTCTAACAAAAACATAGCCACGATGGAAGCCGAACTGAATAAAGATATTAATATTCAAGTGAATAGAATGTTGGTTTCACGCAAGATTGCTCAACTTTTTGGTCAGGATTTAGCCGATGAATACATCAGGCAAATTGAAGAACACGAAATTTACGTACACGACGAAACTAGTCTGAAACCTTATTGCGTGAGCGTTTCGATGTATCCTCTCTTGCTTGACGGATTGTTGAAACTTGGTGGTGAATCCAAAGCTCCGAAGCACTTGGCAAGTTTCTGTGGTTCATTTGTAAATTTCTTATTTTCAGTATCTTCTCAATTTGCAGGAGCAGTAGCAACCGTTGAATTTTTGATGTATTTTGACTATTTCGCTCGAAAAGACTACGGGAATGATTACCTAAAAACGCATACAAAAATAGTAGAAAACGAAATGCAACACGTGGTGTATGCTATCAATCAACCTGCGGCGGCACGTGGTTATCAATCTGTTTTTTGGAATATTTCTTTGTACGACAAACCTTATTTCGATTCGATGTTCGGGAATTTTGTTTTCCCCGACGGAAGTAAACCAATTTATGAATCGTTGGATAAAATCCAAAAATATTTTATGAAATGGTTTAATAATGAACGAAAAAAAGCCATTCTGACCTTCCCTGTGGTTACGGCGGCGATGCTAACCAAGGACAAAAGAGTTCACGATGAAAATTTTGCCAACTTCTGTGCCGAAGAACTTAGCGAAGGAAACGCATTTTTCATTTATCAGTCCGATAATGCCGATTCACTAGCGAGTTGTTGCCGTTTGCGAAATGAAATTTCGGACAATACGTTCAGTTATTCGCTGGGTGCGGGTGGTGTTTCCACAGGAAGTATCAATGTTATTACCATTAATATGAACCGATTGTATCAAAAAGGGCTTTCTTTGGAAAAAATGATTGATAATATTCATAAATATCAGGTTGCGTATCGTGCTATTATTCAGGATTATAAAGATGCTAAAATGCTTCCCGTGTACGATGCTGGATTTATTTCGCTTGACAAACAATTTCTTACCATAGGAATCAATGGAATGGTAGAAGCAGCAGAGTTCTTAGGATTAAAAATATCTGATAATGAGGAATATAAATCATTTGTCAATGAAAATTTAAAGCTGATTTACGAAAAGAACAAAGAAGCCAAAGCAAAATACGGCTATATGTTTAATACAGAGTTTGTTCCTGCTGAAAATTTGGGTGTGAAAAATGCCAATTGGGATAAATCTGATGGGCTTTTTGTCCCGAGAGATTGCTATAATTCATATTTTTATGTAGTTGAAGATGAATCTGTTAATATAATAGATAAATTCTTTATGCACGGACACGAATATATCCAATTTTTGGACGGAGGCTCAGCATATCACTGCAATTTGGAAGAATATCCAACCCAAGAAGGATTTTTGAAACTACTCAATGTAGCTGCGAAAACGGGTTGTAATTATTTCTGTTTCAATGTAAAAGTAACTTATTGTAATAGTTGTGGTTATATCAACAAACACACCACTGACCATTGTGTAAAATGCCATTCCACTGATGTTGATTACGCTACTCGCATCATCGGTTATTTGAAAAAAGTAAGTAATTTCTCGAAAGACAGACAAAAGGAGGCTCAAAAAAGATATTATGGCAATACTGCGATATAGCGAGTATGATATTGTTTTACAGGAAGTTCCTAATGAAATTTCGCTTTGTTTCACGATAACAGGTTGTCCGTTGGCTTGTGAGGGTTGCCACTCTGAGCATATTTGGAATCCTAATTTTGGACAGCCTTTAACGCTTAGTTTGTTAGAAAAACTCATCGAAAAGTATGAGGGAACTATCAGTTGTGTGCTTTTTATGGGAGGAGAATGGAATATTGATCAGTTGCTGAATTTTATTACGATTGCAAAAGAAAAGAATTTAAAAACAGCACTTTACACGGGGTTAAACATCAAGCAGGTAGCTCGAAAATACCCACAATTATTGGAGCGTTTGGATTACATCAAAACAGGCAAATGGATTCCCTCATTAGGCGGACTTGACAGCAAAATCACAAACCAACATCTGTTAGAAATCAAAACGGGAAAAATATTAAACCATTTCTTTTGGAAGGAATAATCGAGCTTTATTTCTTTCTACTAAAAGTAGTGAAAATCACAAAGGTAATTAGCGAAGGTAATAACCATTCTAAGTGATAGCTATTTAAAGGCAATTGCTCTTTTATTCGGAATAGAAAGTCTAAATTCCAATTTAAGTTTAGATTTTTCAGTACAGAAATAAGCGATATTAATGAGGTAACAACGATACTCGCAATGAAAGGTTTTTTCGATTCAACAATTCTCCCGAAAAGCAAAATGTACAAAATAAGTGTAAAAACAATCGGATAAATGAGAAGAAGAATGTTGATAGCATAATTTATAATACTGTCAACACTATTTATTGATATGAAAGCAGAAACAACTGTACACAAGGTAACTCCTAATTTGTACGGAATTTTGCCTTTTGACATTTTCTCAAAAATTGAGCCTGTGGCAGATGTCAAAGCAATGGCTGTTGTCAAACAGGCAAAGGCGATGGCTATTGCCATAACAAATGTTCCTACTTTTCCTAATATGGAAGTTGAGATATGAAGCAAAAGATTTGTTCTTGAAATTTCAGAAGAAGAAATTCCAGTTGCCTCCAAATAATCTGAAGTAGCTCCCAAATAAATCAACCCCCCGTAAATAATCAGCAGAGCTAAAGTTGATATCATACCAGCTGATATTGTGATTTTTACACGTTCTCTCACAGAAGAATATCCATTACTAACAACTGCCGAAATGATAATTCCTGCAAAAATAACAGAAGCTAAAACGTCCAAAGTTTGATAACCTTCCGTAAATCCTACGCTGAATGCACTCGGGCTGTAAAATCCTGCTATTTCTTCCCCAATAGGTTTTGCAGGATACAAAACTCCCAAAATGATTAAAGCAAACAACGATAATAATAAAACTGGAGTTAAAAATTTCCCAATAATATTCACAATTGTTGTTCGAGAAATTGATAAAACCAGAACAATTGCGAAAAATATGATTGCAAAAACAACATTGCTTAGTTCTGGAAAAGAAGGACGTATTCCTACCTCATAAGTAGTGGCTCCCGTGCGAGGAATTGCTACCAAAGGTCCAATACATAAAATTATCAGAACAGCGAGGATGTCAATCAGTTTTGGGTGTACTTTCTTTCCTAAGTCGGTAAATGAAGTTCCTGATTTTGTAACCACAAGAATTCCTAAAAAAGGAGCTATGATTGCCGATATAAAAAAACCGATTAATGCCTCCACCCAATTCCTTCCAGTGCTTAATCCTATCAGGGGAGGTAAGATAAGATTTCCTGCTCCAAAAAACATAGCGAATAAGGCAAAACCTACAGTTGTGATAGTAACTACTTTGTTTTTATGAGTTTTCATTTGTAATTTAGTTTTCAGAAGATTAATTTATTAGCGAAAAAATCCAATGAATATTCACATTAATTAAGGCAAAGATAATAGTTTTTATGAAAATTTCCCAATTTCTTTTTCTTGTTAATTTTCGTTTTATGAAGAAATATCAAACAATTTAATTAATTGTTTTTATGAAATGGAAGAGTTGATGTACAGAAAGAAGTTGAAATTTATAAAAAACAAAAAAACGCTTTAAAATATTGGACTCCAACATAATAAAGCGTCTGTTTGTGCGGGTGAAGGGACTCGAACCCCCACGCCGTGAAGCACCAGATCCTAAGTCTGGCGTGTCTACCAATTTCACCACACCCGCAAGTGATGAGCGTTTTGAGGTTGCAAATATACACATTTTTTGTAATAAAAAATATTTTTCAAGAAAAAAATAACAAAAAAAATCTGATTCTACTCTAATATATTTATTTTTAGATATTTGTGGAGAGGTTGTTCCGTGAGAATCTAAAGTAAATTACAAATTAGGTAAGTTAAGATTTTTGTTGTAAAATGGTTTAATATAAAATCTTTCAAAAATGTTAAAAAAACTCGAATATGTTAAATGTGTGTAGTAAAATAAAAAAAAAGTAGGAAAAGAGAAAAAAAGTAAAGATATTTGTCGAAAATTTGTGTGTTAAATCACATAATTGTATACAAAATAAGAATTATATTTTACATATAACTTAATGAAAATGAAGAAAATATTATTAATCCTTACAATTTTTGTTTTTGGAGGAAAGTTCTGTGCTCAGGAATTGCATTTGCCTCAAATGAATCAGTATTTAGCAGATAGTGAGTTTTTAATCACTTCTACTTATGCGGGGATTGGTGACTTTGTTAAATTGAGATTTAGTGGAGTTTCCCAATGGGTAGGGATTAAAGACGCTCCTGATTACCAATCGCTTTCGGGAGATATCAGGATAGGGGAGCGAAGCGGCGCTGGTCTGATTCTCTACAATGATAAAAACGGAAATACAAAACAAATGGGAGGAAAGGCAAGTTTTGCTCACCACCTCACGTTAGACCGCTATGAAAATCATTTCGTGTCTTTTGGTATTTCGTATGCTCTGAATTCTTTCCGTATCGATATTGATAAGTTTGACCAATCAGCGGGAGCAGATCCTTCTGTTACAAACAATCGCTCTCAGATAAATCACAACTTTGATGTTGGTTTTCTATATCGTTACAAAGGTTGGTTTTTGAGTTTGAACGCATTAAATATTTTGAACAAAGATATTGATATCTTTGCAACAAACGAGCCTAAAGCATTGCGTAACTACACGTTATACACGGGGTATAAGTTCCGAAGAGACCGTAATAGTAGTTTTGAAGTAGAACCATCTATTTTTGCTCAGTTCTATGAAAGTGATACACGTTCTTCTACTGACCTTAACCTCAAATTCCGATGGAAGGATTTGGAGGATTACTACTGGGTAGGGGTTAATTATCGATTTTTAAATGATAAAATATTTATGCCTCTGAACGCAGGTCCTATGGCGGGAATAAAAAGAGGACATTTTTATTTCGCATATTCGTACCAATTGATGTTGAATAATATAATAAAGTATAATTCAGGAACGCACATTATCACTTTGGGACTTGACCTATTCCAAGGAGTAAGTAATTGTAGATGTACTCACCAATAAAGATGGGACAAATTATTTTAAAAAACATACGGATTCACACAAATCACGGATGTTTAACAGAGGAAGAACTGATAGGAAGTGATTATCGGGTTGACTTGAAAGTTAAGTTAAATCTTGAAAAATCAATAGCTTCAGATGAATTGGCTGACACAATAAATTACGTTCATTTGAACAGAATAGTTAAGGAAGAAATGGCAATTCGTTCAAAGCTTTTGGAACACGTCGCAGGGAGAATATCAAATAGAATATTCAATGAGTTGACTGATGCAAAGAAAGTTATAATTAAGATTTCTAAATTAAACCCTCCGATAGGAGGAGATGTAGAGGGCGTAAGTATAAAAATAAAACGAAAAAGATTTTGTTGATATTGGAAAAGATTGTACATTTGCGACCTAGTTAAAAAAAGGGCATCGTGGCCGAGTGGCTAGGCAGAGGTCTGCAAAACCTTGTACAGCGGTTCGAATCCGCTCGATGCCTCTAAAAACTACTAAGTTTTAGTAAATTAGTATAGAAACAACACTAAAAGAATAATAAAATGACAAACGTATTGGATAAGTTTATTCAGGATATGAGGAATAATGTTCCTGGATTTATAGCAGTATCTGTTACAGAGGTAAGATCAGGAGTTTCTTATGGTTCTGAGACAGTAGACCCTAATTTTGACCCTAGCTTGGCTTCTGCTTACCATCTGGAAGTTGTTAAGTCAGAGCAAAGTGCACTTCAAGTTTTGGGATTGAAAGACAAAATTCAGGATATTTTGATTACTTTAGCAAATCAAATTCATATCATAGACATCTCTGCTAATGGAACTTATTTCATTTATTTGGCAGTGGATTCTACAAAAGCAAACCTTGGATTAACAAGGGCGTTACTTGCTAAGTACAAAAAGGATTTGGCAGCTGTTTTCTAAAGATGTATTTTTTTAAAATTTAGAACCTGAACTTATTGTTCAGGTTTTTTTATTTTTTTATTTAAAAAAAATTAGTAAAGGTACAAAAAATAAATCTGAAAACCAATGACTTTTCTCATACTTTTTTAAATATTTCATAGATAATTTTGTATCATAGATTCATCTTGAATATTAATGACTAAAAACAACATACTATGAAACAACGTGTTCCTATATCTCAGATTATGTCGAGGAAGCTGATAACATTATCTCCAACTCAGTCTTTGTATGAAGCAGAGCGACTTTTTAAGAAACACAAAATTCGTCATATTCCTGTGGTAGAAAGTGACAGAATTATTGGTATTGTTAGTTATTCCGATTTATTGCGTATTAGTTTTGCAGATATGACCGATAATGAGGAAGAAGTAACTTCAGTGGTTTATGATATGTATACAATTCCTCAAATAATGGCAAAAGCACCTCTAACGGTAAATTCTGATGCAACAATCAAAGAAGTGGCTGAAATATTATCAAAACAAAGTTTTCATTCTATTCCTGTATTAGAGAATGATAAATTGGTAGGAATTGTAACAACAACGGATTTGATTAATTATCTGTTGGAACAATATTAAAAAGATATAATCCATTAAATTTAAAAAGCTGAGAGTTCTCTCAGCTTTTTTGTTAATCCAACGTAACTTTTATCAACTACTTCTGATTATTGAACTGATATTTCACTGAAAAGGACACATATGGTTGGTACCTGGTTTGAGTCTTGAGAGCAAATTTTTCGCTGTTTCTTTGTTGGGTTTGTCGATACGAGTCAAATACATTCCAGCCTGAAAGCGTTAGCTGCCAACGATTATCTTTAAAGCTTTTGGTAAGTGAAGCCGAAGCCAAGAAAATCGCATTGCTTTCAAATTGTAGGTTTGTTATGGGAGACTGAAACGCACAATTCAATCGGGCAGAAAAATTCTTTGGAAATTTAAATGTATTGTTCATCTTCCCGTGAAAACGCCATTGTGAAAAATCATTTTTTAAGCCATCTACGTTTGTTTTTTGTTCGAAATAAAAACCACTCACTGAAGCATTTACATTCCACCAAGAGAAAATATCCACTCCCGTCATCAATTCAGAGCCTACCGACCACGAATCGCCCAAATTTTCCTGAGTAATAAGCAAAATGTTATCACGAAACGGACGGCGATAATTACCAAAGAAATCGTGCTGATTACGTGCAAAAACTTCCGCTGAAAGAAAATCCTTACCCCACGATTTTTTGAAATTCACCTCATAAGCATCGGTGTAACTGAATTGCAAACGGCTGTTCCCGTTGGTGTAAGTGTACCTGTCTTCCATTTTAAAGACGGGCGTAATTGCCCAATATTCAGGGCGATGGATGCGACGGCTGTAATTGGCAGCTAATTGTGTATCGTCCGAAAAGCTATACAATAAATGTACGGACGGAAACCAATCGGTAAAGTTTTTTTTGTACACATCGGTAGTCTGAACCGCTGAGTTGGTGGTGTATGAGTAGGAAACATCACGTCGTGTATGTTCTACCCGAAGTCCCAATTTGTATTCGAATTTCTTCCAACTGCTTTTGAACGTGGCGTAGGCGGCGTACTCGTTTTGTTCATATTTAATTTTCTGATTACTTGGGAAATCGGAGGAAGGAATACCTATTTTATCGCCGTGAAAAATACCGCTTTCTGTGGTAATTTCAGGAATGAAGTCAGTTTCTATGGCGATTCCTGCTTCCAAATTGCTTTTTTCGGTCAGAGGCAACTCGTAAGCCAATTCCGTAGAAGTAAAGATTTCATTTTTTTCTGCTTCTATGCTTCCAAAGACAATGGTTTCTGACGGACGCGTCCACACATTTCGATATTCAGAATCAGAACTTCCTATGAAGACATTGTATCCCGAAGTCAGTTTCAGTGAATGAGATTTATCTTTATTAAAAAAGTGATTATATTCCAAATCCACACCCACCATTTGATAATCAAAAGCATAACTATTGTTGTTGGTTGATTTTTCCGAAGTGATTAGGTTTCGATTTAGGTCGAATATGCTTTCCGTAGTTCGTATGTAGGAGATTTCTCTTTCTCGGTCACGTAAAGGTTTCAGATTTACCGAAAAATCAATAAAATCATTGTCGGTTACATCATAATTGAACCCAAACTCAAAGAAATTACTTCTATTTCGTTTTTTAGAGTTGCGTATTTCGTGTATTTCAAAGAATTTATTGCTGGATTGCAATTGGTTGAATGTCTCCATATCCGTTTTTGCGTTGGTTGAATGTCCCAAATATGCGGAAGTGTGCCAACCGCCTCGTTTTCCCTTTTTATCTGTCGAAAAACTGATTTGGTTTGTAGCGAGGGTGTTAGCCAACACAGAAGCATTGATAGCATATCCTTCCAAACGATTCTTTTTGAGCAACACACGGATAATTCCTGCCGTTCCTTCCGAACTGTATCTAGCGGACGGATTAGTAATGATTTCTATCTTTTCAATTTGCGAAGCCTCAAGCGTACGTAAGCGTTCCTCGCCATTTTTTACCGCTATTCCGTTGATATACACCTTAAATGAACCTCCTTCGCGATAACTTATCTTGCCTTCGACGCTGATTTGGATTGAAGGTACGTTGGTTAGCAAATCAATAGCGTTGGAAGCCTCTGGAAAAGCAGCTGCGTTGATGGTTTTTCGGTCAACGCTGTAAGAAAGTGCTGCACGTTTGCCCTCTACGACTACTTCGCTCAGATTTTCAGAAGCTATTTTCATTGGAATTACTCCTAAATCGGTTTTATGTTGTTCGATATTGATTTCTTTTGTGAATTTTTCGTATCCAACAAAGTGAAAAGTGATTGAATACCTCCCTTTTTGCAAGTTTTTAATTCTGAAATGTCCTTTTTCGTCCGAAACTATGCCAATTTCAACGGATTTGTTGGATATTCCTTGCAGAGCTACCTCAGTAAAGGGCATTTCTTCCTTTGTTTGAGCATCAACTACCTTGCCCGAAAGCGAAAAATCTTGTCCATAAGACAAAGCACTTAAAAAATATAAAATGAGAAGGAATTTTTTCATAAACGATTATTCTGATTTAAGTTGTTGGATATAGCTAACTTTACATAAATTGTCTTTTATTTCTGTTCTTTTGTCTTGAAACAAAAGAACCAAAAATTCAAGACTTTGGATACTTCACTAAAAATCAATTCATTCTCGCTAAAAATATCCGAACTTGCTCCCTTTGGTCGCTTCGAACAGCGGATATTTTTCACGCTTCATTCATTGATTTTCTTAACGCTTCGTCTCCAAGGTCGTAAACTCACTCTTGAAGATGATGGCAATTTAAAATGGATTAACTATAAAATATGAGAGTAAACCGAGTTACTTTTTTAAGAAAACATCGAAGTTTTTTTGAAATCTTCGATGTTTTTAGTCTGATATTGATTTAATTGCTACTCAAAATAAATTTCTCCACTACCACTAACGTGCGTATCTTCCAACTCGGGTTTGCCTTTTACTGAAACATCGCCTGAACCTGACACTTTTGCCTTGATTGATTTGGAAGCATAGACATCTACATCACCTGAGCCTGAAACAGTAACCTTAACGCGTTCAGCTTTGATGCTTTCAGTAGAAATATCACCCGAACCTACTAAAGAAATTTCAATTTCTGGGCAATTTCCTTTAGCAATCAAATCGCCTGAACCAGATAATGATAAATTCAGATGAGAGGCATTTACATTTATATTAATATCTCCCGAACCCGACAGAAAGCATTTTAAATTGCCTACATTTATCTGTTCTCTCATTGAAATATCGCCTGAACCGGATAAAATTATCTGTTCCAACCGCTCGTTTACGGGGACATATATCAGTAATTTGTGTGTTAAATTATAGTTGAAGTCGTCTTTCAGTTTGATGGTGATTTCCTCATTTTCGACGGAAGTTAAAATATAAGGTTCTATATTGTCCGAAGCCTCGATACGTACGTTTCCTACCTCACCTTTAAGTAAAATTACATCTAAAGAGCCTTTTACTCTTACAGAATTGTAATTGCCTACCTGACGTTCTTTCGTAATGATATTTCCGTTATCTTTTATGGTCTTTTTACCAAACCATTGTCCGTAACTTACTGAAAATACAGCTAAAAATAGAATAGTTGCAAATCGTTTCATATTATTTTAATTTAAATGGTGTTATTTTTGTACTTGATATTTGATGATTTTTGGTAGATTACTTCCTAATTGAATTAAAAATAACTCAATTTGGTTGTATTTTTAATAGATTTCTTACTTGAAATCAATATTTCCAACTCCAAGAACAGATGTATCTTGCTTTTTAGGATTTCCTTCAATGAAAATATTTCCTGCTCCTGTAATTTTTGCCTCAATTTCTTCTGAAGTATATACCATTATATTCCCTGAACCTGATATTTTAGCTTTTGCTCGTTCTGATTTAATGTTTTGAGCATTAATATTTCCTGAGCCTGTAATGGAAGCAGTTAGCGTTGGGCTATTTCCTTCTGCTTTTATATCTCCGCTTCCGATGATTGATAGTTCTAACTCATTGGCATCGATATTAATTGCAATATTGCCTGTTCCTAATAAATTGCATTGTAAATTATTTACTTTAAGCCTATCTTGAAGTGAAATATTACTAAATCCGGCTAAAGTTATCTCACTTAGAGAGCTATTTACAGGAACATACACAACAGCTTTATGATTAATATTATAGTTGTAATTATCATCTAATTCGATGATTAGATTATCTCCTTCGATGGTTGTAGAAATTAAGGGGAGCAGGTTGTCCGAAGCCTCGATGCGTATTTTCCCTACCTCGCCCTTGCTCAAAATAACTTCTAAATTACCAACATTTTTTACTTTGGTGTAATTTCCAAGAGTGCGTTCTTGTATTACAACGTTTCCATTATCACTAATGGTTTCTTTTGTAAGCCATCGCATACAACTTACTGAAAATACAGCCAAAAATAGAATAGTTGCAAATCGTTTCATATTATTTTAATTTAAATGGTTAATTATTTTAAATGGTTTTTCTGCTATTTTGAAGCGAATGAAGTGTTTTTTAGTTGAAAAAATGAGATAATTTATAGTTTTTATGGGGTTTTGTGCTTATTTTTATGGATTATTTTTTATTTTGAGCTTTATTTTTTATAGATGGTGCGTCATTTCTGTTAGATGGTGCGTCATTTCTATCGGATGATGCATCATTTCTATCAGATGGTGCTTCGTTTCTGTCGGATAGCGTTCTATTTCTGTTGGATTGTATATAATTTCATAAAAATAGAATATTAATTTTCATAGATTTTTGTTCCTGCATATTCATTTGAGATGTTAAATGTATTTTTCCCGTTGCCTTTCTGTCCGCCAATTGAACTTTCCAGCATTTGAATATTCTTTTTGGTGTAGGGGAGGTTCTCCGGCATTGAGATTTTCCCATAAGAATTCAAAAACGTGTATTGAAACTCCCAATTTGGATGATAACCCACCAAAACGGCTGCATATTCCGCATCAATTTTGACAAAATTGGTTTGAGGGAGGATTTTTTCTATCTTAACAGCACCATAATCGCAATGAATTGTGATATTTTTGGAGACTTTCCCCACCGAAACGCTACAATAATCAGCAGTAATTTCTCCTTTTTCCATATCTTCAACGCGGATTGAGTTATAATCTACTTCAGCGATAAGTTCTTTCACTTTGCCGATTTTTAAACCGCTATAATCACACTTTGCCCTGATATAGTTTGCGGTATTTATTGTTATGCCCGAATAATCTGCGTTTAAATTGAGCTTATTTATCTGTTCAATGTTGGAATTTTGGCAATATCCGAGGTTAATGTAAGCATCGGAGAGGATTTCCCCTAAGTTGATTGAACCATAATCGACATCAATTTTCAAAGGACTGAGCGTTTTATTAAGAAAAACATTTCCGTATTCGTTTTCCAGTGCTATTTTCACGCTTTCTGGGAGCGAAACTTTATAATTTATCTGAAAACTGATGGATTTTTTACGTCCGAAACTTTTAAAAAACGATGAACTTTCATTAATTATAGTTTTTGCTGAGACGGAATTGCTGCTTGAATTTGAAAAATCCACGTAGATTTGCTTTATCCGTTCTTGAGCATCGCTCGGATTATTGCTACTTACCTTAATTTCTACTTCAAAATTGATAGTATTTTTGTTGTTTTCGCTGCTTACAAGTGTGATTGTTCCGTATTTGTTGGCTACAAAAAGTGAAGCCATCTCATTGACCTTAAATTCCTTGCGGATTGTCTTTGTTTCGGTATGTTTGTACCTTATAAAGAGGTCATTTTTGCTATCAGGTAGGGAGTTTTCTCTTGCCGAGATAATTCCGAACCACAAAATACCAATGATTGATAATACCTTTTTCATATTTTTTGAAATTTATGTATTGTCTTTGTGTTTTCTTGAAATGTTATTATTTGATTATGCGATGCTTTTCTTGTTTTTAAATTCTTTAGAGAATCATTGCTATCACATTATCTGAAAATTTGATTTGTGTATCAAAATTGATAACCATTGCATTGAGTAATTGTTTGTTATGTCCTTCTTTAATGATTTTATTTCGGATAACAAGATAATCAGCATTCATTTTTTCGAGCTGTTTGAGGGCATCTTCAGTAATTTTTTTGTTTTCTGTATGATTTTTAATGATGTTTATATTCTCCTGAATGATAGGTAGATAGTATTGCTCGGATTGGTATGCCGTTTCTGATACATTTTGAAGCGTTAGAGGCTTTTGCAAAGTCCAGAAAAGTATTGCTACAACCGATGCAGCTACGGAAATGCTCCAATATAGCACTTTTTTGAGCGTTGGTCGTTTGATTTTGAGACGTTTTTCGGTTTCTGATTGCCGTTTTGCCATTTTTTTGAGGAAACGGGCTTCGTGTCCGCTCGGAAGTTCGTATATGTCAAATTTATTTTCTTTCATTTTTTAGTTTTTCTATGGTTTCACGTAACGATTTTTTGGCTCTGGAAAGCGTTGTTCGGCAATTTCCATCGGATATATGTAAAATTTCACAGATTTCTTCATTATCAAATCCTTCGATGAGTGAAAGATTCAGGATAACACGTAATTTTTCGGGGAGCAGACCTATTGCATAAAGTAAAATCTTTACTTCTTCCTCTTGGAAGCTCCATTTTTCTTGCTCATTGTCATCAATTGGGTCGATGAAGGTTTCTTCCAAATAGCGAATTTGTTTTTCTTGCCGAATCATCATCAGTGTCTCATTGATTACGATGCGTTTGAGCCAACTCCCAAAGTTATTTTCTCCTCGAAATTCGTCCAGCTTTTGGAAAGCCTTTATGAAGGCTTCTTGCACGGCATCTTCGGCTTTATCTTGCTGTTGGAGCATACGCAAGGCGGTGTTGTACATCGCTTTAGCGTACTGCCTGTACAGCCCCAATTGTGCTTTGGGGTCGTTTTGGCGACAAGCTTCGATGAGTATTTGAGTTGGGTTGGTCAAAATCTTTCTTTTTGTTTTAAAGATGCAAACAAAACACGATTGTTACAAAATTAGAGGATTTTTTTTGAATTTTTTTTCTGGAAAACGAAAAATTCCATATAAGATTAATTCTTATATGGAATTTTATAATTTGTTATGCAAATAGTTTGATTAAGTTTTGCTTTGTACTAAAAAGTTCGTATGAAACTCTTGTTAATACCCGAGTATATCAAGAAAAACTTCTGTTTTTTTCGCATTTTCTTTCTTTTGAATTTTATCTCCTACAACAACACCTTCATAAATGTCGAAAAAATGGACTTTTTTCTTATGTTCCTTTTTTATTTCTTCTTTCAAAGTTATTGAAACATATCCAGGGTCATTAGCGTATGTGGAATATTCTTGAACGAAATCTTTGTTTACATTTTCTACAAATACTTGTCTTCTTTCTTCATTGAAAAAGTAAAAATCAAGCTCTAATTCTAAATCTTTGTAGCTATAGAAAGAAACTACATTCAGTTCGGGAGCACCTAACCAAGAACCAGCTTCCAAACAATATGGAGTATCTTCTCCTATTAAGATAACTTCTCCGATGCGTTTCCCTTTTTGCTCTTTTTCAATAGCATAGATTGGCAGTTCAACAGATTTTCCGTCAGTTAACTTTTCTTTTTTTATTGTTACTCTGCATATAGAGCCATCACCTCTTTTTTCAACAGAAATTACTTTTTCCTGATTTTCAATAACATCTTCGATGATTATTGGAGCAAAAAACTCTATATCAATAGAAACTTCATTATATCGTTTTTTAGTACTTAAAATCTTTATCGTTTTTTTGTCAGCATTTTCTGTAACGAAATCTCCGTTAGTGTCTACCGAACTTTTAACTTGAATATAAAAGTTTGGAATTACTCCATTTTGAACAATCTGCAAATTAAAGTCATTATAACCTTCCTTTTTGAAAACCAATTTTTCTAAAATATCATTGGCATTTTTGCCATAAAAATCGGCATAGAAGTCGCGATTGTTCTTAGTTTTCATCTTTAGGAATTCTCCTTCTTGTAACTCAACTTCTTCTTCAAATGAAACATTTACTTTGTAGCTTTTGTTTTTTTCCAAAGTTATAACGCCATTTTGAATAGCGTTAGAAATTATGTTATCTCCTTGCTTGATAACTATTTCTGTGGGTTTTAAGTCCTTTTTAGGAGCTTCTGGTTGCTCAGAGTTATTATTATCATCTTTTTGACAGCCGATGATGAATAAAACACTCAATAAATATATAATATTTCTCATTTTTTTAATTTTTAATTATCTATCTTTAGGTCCGTTATGATATTTCCCTTCAAAAATGCACTCCTCGCCATAAAATAGTTTGGTTGCTTCACTAAGGCTTCTTTCTGCATATTTACTACGAATATCACTTCCTTTGATGCTGAATACCATAAACAATCCAAAACAATCTCTCAAATTACTTTGAGCATAAGCTCCTGTAGAACGTAATCCCCAGTTGGCTTCAACAGATAGTTTTCCATATTTTTCGTTTGGAACTCCAATGAAAGAACCGTGGTCTTCGGCATAGTTTGCCCAGCTATAGTCCAAATAATCAGCAGCTCTTTTTCTTTTTTCGTCAAACTCATCGGGTGCTAGACGGTGCCCAAAGTCATATAATGTTAATAATTTATCAGGCATTACTTCTTTCATAGCTCTCATAAACCAGAGAACAGATGTATTTCCTTTTGTAGGTTTTTCCTTTTGTAACTTACCGTATTCAGCATATTCCTCATCAATATCCCAACCATCAATGCCTAACATATCTGCATATCTTTTGCACTCACGAGCAAATTCCAGAGCCTCTTCGTAATTTTGAAAATTGTAATATCCAACTCCTTGGTGATTTGGTAGAATATCCACCAGAACTTTTATGCCTCTGTCTTTCAAAGGTTTGATGTATTTGTCTGGGTCGTTAACGATAGGTTGTAATTTATCATTAAAATACAAGTAGCGCTTTCCAGTTTTTGCATCGTAGTTCATATTGGCAGCAAAGAGGATAACCATATCAAAAACGGGTTTTTTGCTATCTTTCAAAATAAATTGTCCCATATTTCTGATGTCCCAATCATTGGTTTCCACATAAGCAACCATTTTTATAGGTTCAGTACGATTGTTACAATTATGGTTATTTTCAGGCATTGGTTTTTTACTAGTTTCTGAAAGAGCTACATACTCAGCGTCTTTACGTACAAACACAGGATGCATCAAGGTTTTGCCGTCTATTTCAATGGTTAAAGGCAAGAAGTAATCTCCTTGAGGCAACGTTTCATAATTTTTCACTTTTAAAACAACCTCACTTGATGTATCTCCCTTTTTAAAAGTACCTTTTGTAAACTCGTAATGGTCTTCTGGTAACAAAAGATAATCGCTAACACCTTTAAAACTATTGTATTGACTAACAATTTTCTCAAAATCAGATTTTTTCAGGATAGTTTCGCCTTCTTCCCTTGCAGAATATCCTAAATCAGCAACAAAGCGGTATTCTCCATTCTTTACAAAAGTAGAAGTTTTGTCTTTAGGATTTTCTTTATTTATCAGCGTTCCTTCTGCAAATATGGCAGAAGAATTTTCTGGTTTGGGAAGCTCAAACTTTGGATCAAGATCATCCTGACAGGCACTTAGTAAAGTGAAAGATAGTAGCGTTAAAAATATTTTTTTCATTTTAAATAAATTTAAGATTAGTCGATTTTAACAGGCTCTTGCTCTTCGAAAATTTCTATTTTCTGAGGACCTCTTTTCTCTGCCTGTCCTTTCATAATTAAGTTGATGCCATTTACGGAAGCATCCATAATTTTGTTATTAACAACTTCATTCATTTTCCAGTATGCATATAAATCGGCATTATTTTTGTCAACTTCATAGATACCTTCTTTAATTTGCTGACCTGAACGAGCGGTTTTCCAAATTCTAAGTTCTGAAAATCTAGCTTCAATACCTCTTCCGTCACTATAGCTACGCCCTATGTAAAAAGGATTACCACCTACAAGACCTCCTCCTTTGGCGAATTCTATAACTTTTTCTCCGTTTATGTAAACGATTGATTTTCTTCCCTCAACTACCAATGCTATATGATACCATTTTTTTGTTTTGAATTTAAAATCAACCTTTTGAGTATTGGCTTGTAATTCATCTGGAGCTACACCATTATCTCCAAATCGCAACAAGGTTTGTCCCTCAACTCCCATAAAAGTACTAATACCAGCTTCTCCCATATCACCAGGACCTCTTAATTTTTCTATGAAAATCAAGCCTTCCAAGGTAAAAGTATTGTCTATACTTTTAGTTCTTTCTAGCTCAAAATACTCATTACGAGTTATTTTTACGGTTCTGTTTATTTGTCCTTTAACAATTTCAATTGTGTAAAGAAGTGTGTTTGAAATTTTATTGATTTCCACATTATCTCCACCTACTGAACCCATTGAAATCGCAAACATATAGGGCGTATTTTCTTTCAAATCAGAAGAAATGTTGATTTTTACATTCCCTACATTAGAAGTTACACTACCTGCTTTGATATTAACCATAGGGGTAACTTTTAGGTTTTTTTCAGGTAAAGACAAATATGAAGTTTTGTACACTCTATTGTATTTTTCAACTTCCTTTTGATTCACATTCATATAAACAGCGATGTCTTTTTCGTTTTCTTTAGCTAAACTTACCAGAAATTGCTGTTCTTTTTCAGTTCCGATATCGTCAGTTGCTACAGAAATAGATGTTTTTTGAGAGAAATCGGCTTGTTTTCGCTCTTTTCCATCCATTTTATAAAGTGTAGCTTGTTGTCCGAACAATTCTCCTCCTTGTTTTTCATCTTCCGAACAGGCGATTATAGAAAAACAGCATAGAGCAATTATAGATGATTTTATAAATTTCATTTCTTTAAATTTTAAATTTATTTATGTAATTGTACTTTCCCAATGGCATTTCTTAACGTTTTGAAAGGTACATTCCCGACAATGTCATAGTAATTTTTTTCGATATGATAATATGCCACTCCTCCTTTGTTGCTTGATTGCCAGTTTATAACATCAAAAACACGAGAAGGTCTTCCTTGGGGGCTGAATATTTTGGTGTCAGAAAATCCTTCGGCTAAATCTTCTTCAGTGAAATCAACAGAAGGTACGTATCTGAATGCTGCCCACTTTTCTGTCTGTTCGTCAAAATTCTTCAATAATTGTGTTCCTTTTTGGCGATAAACAATCCAATTAGCAGAATCAATTGGCTGAACATCAGTAGTCACACCTCTTTCTTTGTAAGGATTTTCTACTACCAAAAGTAAACTTTTACCTTTGCCTGTTTCTGCTGCTATTTCTGCTAAGAATTTGTCAAAATTTTCAGTAGAATACACTTCGTTGAGATTTTGAGGAAACTCAATACTTACTCCATCAAATCCGTTTGACTTAACTATTTTAAGGAATTCTGCAGCTTGTTTTCCCAATTTTTCTGTATAACGATTGGCAACACTTTCGGCAACTTCTTTTTCAATTTTACTTAAAATTTCCTTCTTTTCCTGTGCAGTTAATCGTTCGTTGGAAGCTTTCCATTCTTTTTCTTTATCTGACTTTTCAGAATGAATTTCCTTTCCTTTTACGTTCTCATACTCTTGATATGCTGCTTCAAAATCAATTCCCAAAAGAACTTTAGTTGCTTTTTTTTGCTGAACAAATTGCATATCGTTTTTCAAAACATCAGTTATGTTGTCATATCCACTTTTTATTACAACAATATCCAAACTATCAGGAGTATTTGCTAAGAGAGCTCCACTTTCTTTTCCCCAATTGTACATCATTCCCATTACGACATTTCTTTTTTCTAATTCGGCTTGGGATTTGTACTTTTTCAATGTTTCGGTGTCGATATCTCGCTGAGGTGCAATAACTTCAATTGGCTCAACCTTACTACACGCTACAGCTAATAGTCCGAAAATGATTGTTATTTTTTTCATCATTAAAATGTTATTTACGTGAATAAATTATTTTGCCCACCAAAGGTCAGTTCCTCCATTATCTGCTCCTCCTAACAGATTTACAGCCTCTTGGATATTCTTAAGGTTACTTCCTTCATACTCTTTGGTAGAGAAAGGTATTCTTCGCATTCCGCCTGTATCTTTTCCATTTTGTTGAGAAATGGTTTTTACTGAACCTCCACTTTTATTTTCAACGGCAGGTAATAAGTTAGGGTAGCCTGTTCTACGCCATTCTGCCCAACCTTCGTGTGAGCCATATGGGAACATTGCAATCCATTTCTGTGTGATGATTCGTGCTAACTTTTGTTCGTCGTTCGTTGCATCACTCCAGTTCACGGTAATTGAAGAACTGAAAGAAGCATCATTATATCCAGTTTCTTTTTCATCGGTAAAGGCTCCCCTTTGGTTGCTATTTGTAAGATATGTGGTAGGGTCACCTGCTCCCCATTGCTCGAATGATAGTTTAACACCTTGCTTGTATAACTCTTCTGCTGAGCCACCCATACTCCAATTTTTTAAAGCTCCTTCAGCCCTTAAGAAGGCAACTTCAGCTGCTGAAATAATGATAATTGGAGAATTTTTTTGGATATTTGGAAGCGAATAGTTATCTTTTGTGTAACCAATATTGGGAGCACCACTTCGGCAACCGAAATATTTTTGATTTCTGCTTTCTACCTCTGTGAAATATTTTGCACGACGTGGGTCGGAAAAGGCATTCATATATTCGGTAATATCAGCTCCAACACGTGAATCTCCCCAAGAAGCACTTACTTTAAAAGCTGGATTGTCGGAAGTTTCCAACTGAGCATTATCTGTATTGGTTGAGATTACACCTTCTGCAACTGCCATTTCTGCATATTTTTGTGCTTCGGCAGGAGCTGCTTTCGACATTCTCATAGAAATACGAAGAAGCAATGAATTGGCATACTTAATCCATTTTTGCATATCTCCTTTGTAAATGTTATCAAACGGAGCATATTCTCTGTCGGCTACATCTACTTTTTTCAAACCTTCAATAGATTTTACCAGCTCTTCACAAAAGCCTAAATATAAATCTTTTTGAGAATCATAAGGAACTTGCGATTGTCCTTCTTTCATTTGAGAGTAGGGTAAAGGTCCGTAGGTATCTGTTAACCAATGTGTAATCGCTACTCGATAAATACTTCCTAAGGCGAAATAAGGTTTGTCATAATCTCCTTTGGAAATCTTTTTCAACTCATTATATGCTTTATAAATTTTAGGATATGTGTCATTAAAAGGATAACTGAACCAACCTGCTCTTGGATTATAAGTCTGGTAATCTCCTGTAAATTTGGTGGTTGCGTATCCCGAATATCCCGTTGCGTACAGGTCAAAACACATTTGGTACGAGTTTTCTTGTTCAGGAAGTATCAACTTTTGTAGGTCGATAAGCTGGTTACCTCCTTGTGGGATTCTGTCCAACTCTTTTCCTGTAATCCCGTACTGGTCTTGATTCATTTTTTCAAAATCCTTTGTACAACTTCCTACAATAAGGGCAATTGATGCTATTATAATAAACTTTTTCATTTTGTTCGAATTATAAGATTAAAAATCAGCTTTGATACTCAACCCGATGCTATGTTGACTCGGTATCATAAAATAATCCAATCCTTGCACGTAATTTCCTGTTGAGGAAACCGACTCTGGGTCAAAAGGAGCTTCACTATAAAGCATAGCCAAATTACGTCCAATAACGGAAATTGTAAGCCCCATAGTATCGTTTACCAATTTTTTAGGCAATTTGTACGAAATGTAGGCTTCTTGTAAACGAATGTTTGTTGCTGAATATGTATAGTATTGAGCTAAACGATTTTTTCCTCGTTCTTCAAAATAGTTTTGTGCGTTGATAGGGAAACCATTAACAAAAACTCCTCCTGCATCACGAGCTTCTGCTGAGGCTTTCGATACTCCGTAATGGTCTAACGCAGCTTCGGTCATTGAAACAGCCACACCTCCCAAACGAGCAGAGAACATCGCTCCAAAACTCAAATTTTTGTATGTGAAATCATTTCTCCAACCCATTGTCACATCAGGAAGTACACTTCCCAATTTTTCAAAATGACCATTAGCAAATTCACTCTTAGTTACATTTCCTTTGGCATCAATGTAGATGTTCCCGTCTGAGTTGCGTTTGAAATCAGCATTGGAGTATACATCTCCGAGCGAACCTCCTTTTTTGAGAATGTAACGTAATGAACCAAATGAATTTTTTACCAAATGTTCCTTGCCTTCTTTTTCTCCAGTTACAGGGTTTACATAGTCTTCTACCAATGACATAATTTCGTTTTTGTTGTATCCCATTGTGAAGTGGCTATTCCAATTAAAATCTTTAACTATTTGGAAATCATATCCTAAACCTAATTCAACACCTCTGTTACGAACATCTCCTGTTTGAAGATAAATTTTATCGTATCCTGTTGAAGGTGAAATTTCAGAGCCAATGGTTTGGTTTTTAGTGTTGGTTTGATAGAAAGTAGCGTCTAACGTTAATTTCCCTTTCAACCATTTTGAAGCAATTCCCACTTCATACGAATTGGTGCGTTCAGGGAAAAGTTCACCAATTGGGAAATGAGAAACCGTTTTCCAAGTTTTGGTATCTTGGTCGAAAGTGTATGTTGGAGTTGTTAACCCTCTATCAAAAGGAGAACCTACGGAGCTAAATGCTAAACGAACTTTCATAAAAGAAAGAATAGGGTTGATTTTCAGTTTTGTATCTGTTGAAAGCATATCAGTAACTACCGCAGAAAGTCCAACAGAAGGGTAGAAAAATGACGAATTTGGAGAATTAGCCAATTGTGAAGCCCAATCATTACGCCCTGTTAATGTTAAGTATAAATATCCGTTGTAACCAGCCTCTACACTACCAAAGATGGATTGAGTTTGTTCTATCCAGCCTGTTTGTCCAATTCTTGTTTTTTGAGCTCCTTGGTCTATGTTAAACGTATTAAATACATTCGGAATTCCATTTTCACGAAGTGGCCCTCCTATTTGTGAATCGTCATAGCGAGTATCCTGCAATGACGCCCCAAGGTTGGCTGTAATGACGATATTTTGGTCACCAAATTCAAAACGTTTTGAGAAATTGGTTAGAACGTCAGCGTATGTTTGTCGTTCTGCTCCTTTTAATAATCCGAAATATCCCGTTTTACTAACATCTAATGTTGCAGCTGTTGAGGCATAACGTTTGTCAGTTGATTGAATGTGTGAATTATCAGTACGGACACGTCCAGCAATGTCCCATTTTTCAGTTTCTGACCATTTTTTTAAATCGTAAGTAACACCAAGAGCAATCATATTACGCTCTCTTTTCACGTCACGCAAGTTGCGATATGCTACCCAATAAGGATTTTGAAGTGTGTAATCACCTGTTCCGTAACGCCATTCTTGTTCGTATATTTTACGTGCTGGATTGTATCTTTCAAAGGTACGTACGCTTGATAGATTTTCTCTTCGAGGAAGTAAATACGCACCAACCAATGGATTCATATACTCTCCCTGATTTATCATATTACGATGGTCTTGCAAGATATAATTTACTGATGCATCAATTTTTAACTTATCTTCAAGTAGATGAATTGTATTTCTGAAAGTGAAATTGTATCGGTTGTATTGGTTGTTAGGAACGATACCTTCTGCCTGTGTGCTACTTGCAGAGAAATATGTTTGATTTTTTTGACTCCCTCCTGAAAGTGAAACGTTGTTGGTTAAGGTATATCCCGTTCTGAAAAAATCTTTTGCATTATATCTCTCAAAATTCTCTGGAAGTTTCGCTCCCCAAGATTCTATTCTTCCGTCATTTCCGTATGTATTCTGAAATTCTGGTAAAATGAAAGGAGTGGAAATTTCCGTGTTTGAAGAAAAACTAACTTGGAGTTTGCCTTCTTTCCCTTTTTTAGTAGTGATAAGGATAGCTCCGTTCGCCGCTGCCGAACCATAAAGAGCTGCCGCTGAAGCTCCTGTAAGGACGGTCATACTTTCAATATCTTCTGGGTTGATATCTGCAATACCTTCTGTTGACCCTGATGATTGAAAACGTCCACTTCCTTGTGCCATCGTTGTAGAAAACAAAGGAACGCCATCAATCACATACAATGCGTTATTCGACTTTTCAATAGATTTAGCTCCACGCATTACCACTTTGGTAGCACCTCCAATCCCTGAAGAACTCCGCTGAATGGTAACTCCCGCTACTTTTCCGTTAAGGCTATTAACAAAGTTAGCGTCTTTTACTTTAGTAAGTTCCTCACTGTTTACCTGTTGCACGTTGTAGCTAAGTGCCTTTTCTTGTCGTTTGATACCCAAAG
Source organism: Capnocytophaga cynodegmi (assembly GCF_002302475.1). Taxonomy (NCBI): domain Bacteria; kingdom Pseudomonadati; phylum Bacteroidota; class Flavobacteriia; order Flavobacteriales; family Flavobacteriaceae; genus Capnocytophaga; species Capnocytophaga cynodegmi. The sequence continues at coordinate 1,217,767 of NZ_CP022378.1, read as the reverse complement.
CAGTTACCACAGTTCCCTCAAGCTGTTGAACCTCTTCCTCAAGCACAATCTTTACGCCACTACGGGGTTGGGTTACTTTCAAGGTATAACCTTTGAAGCCTATGTACGAGAATACCAATTCGGTCTTGTCATTCGGTACATTGATTTCAAAATTACCATCAAAATCGGATGTAACTCCTATGGAAGTTCCCTTGACTACAATGTTAACTCCAGGCAAAGGTTCTCCATTGGCATCTGTTACCACTCCGCTTATTTTTTTAGTTTGTTGCTGAAAAACAGTAGTTTTTGTCAACAAATCATCAGTCTTTCCATAGACCGAATCTGTCCAAAATCCACCCACAAGAAATGTAAGAAGTCCCACTCCCATAAATCTTTGCGTAGATTTCATTAAAACGCCTATCATATTTCAATAATTTAAATTTTATTTCCTTATTTTTGAGAATCTCTTAAAAAATTACTCTTTGTAGAGTCACGCAAAGCTACGAAAACGATTTCTTACAGCAAAGAAAAAACCAAATATTTTTATAAATAAAAGTGAAAAAAATCTAAACATATTGATTCTTTGATTTGTATAGAAATTAAAGAAAAATAGGTGATATTTTCTATATACAAACAATTTTTGTTTTTTGTTGAGGATATAATATGTGTGATTGTTTGCCGAAATAAAGGAGTTTTAAAATAATTTTTCTCTGAAAGCCAGTTTTTTGTATCTTTGCGAACTTTATGTTTTAAAAAAGAGGATTGTGGTAAATTATGATTAGTGTAGAGGCATTCTGTCATTTTTTACTTTGTTTGGTTAGTTCTCTTTTATATAAATCCGTAAGAAAAATCTATCGAATTTATTTCGAAAGAAAATAGAAACGAAACTAATAGAATATGTATTTGAACAATTGAGCATATTATGAATTTAATTATAGATGAGGGAAATACAGCTATAAAGTTAGCTATTTTTAATGGTAAGGAAAAAACATTTTTTCAAACATTCGCTAAAAACAATTTTCAGAAAGAAATTGCCCAAGTTGTTGATTTTGAGAAAATAGATTCGTGTATTGTTGCTTCGGTTGTTAAGGAGGCTGAAGAGCGATTTTCTTTTCTGAAAGGAAAAATAAAAAATGTTTTGTTTGTCAATTCACAAACTCCGATGCCTTTTGTTAATAAATACGCGACTCCTACTACTTTAGGTATTGACCGACTAGCATTGATGGCAGGAGCAGTGAGTGCTTACCCCAACAAAAACGTATTGGTAATTGATGCAGGAACGTGTATTACTTTCGATATTATGACAGCAGAAGGAGTATATTTGGGAGGAGCCATAGCTCCAGGCATAGCGATGAGATTCAAAGCGATGCACGAATTTACTTCAAAATTGCCGTTAATTACTCAGCAGGATTTTGATATTGAGAATTTTATTGGAAATTCTACAGAAGGTTGTATGCTTTCGGGAGTTTACCACAACGTGATTTGCGAAATTGAAGGTGTTATCACACAATACGAGAAAAAATTTAAGGATTTAACAACAATTTTAACAGGAGGAAACCATCTTTTTTTGGTAAACAATATAAAAAATCGCATATTTGCAAACTCGTTTTTTCTATTAGAGGGATTAAATGCCATTTTGGAGTGGCAAAGAAAGGACAAATGATAACAAAAGAACATTAGCTTTTTGAATATGAATAAAAAAATATTTTTGTTTGTTTTTGCTTTATTTTCAGTGATTTATACTGTATTTTCGCAACAAACAACAGAGTCGCCTTATTCCTACTATGGTATTGGTGAGCTAAATCCTGATGGAATAACAGAGGAGAGAGCTATGGGAGGAATAGGAATTTTTGCAGATAGTACTCGTGTAAATATGCAAAATCCAGCGACATTATCACATCTAAAATTGACTGCTTTTTCAGGAGGAGCTTCGTTTGATTATAAAAAAATTGTTTCAAATGTAACAAAAATAGGAACTAATTCCACTTCAATTGATTATGTAGTATTAGGTTTTCCTATAGTTGAAAAATTGGGAGTTTCTGTAGGATTGACTCCGCTTTCCTCTGTTGGATATAAGTTGGCATCAAGGCAAACTGTCAATGGAGTATCACAACTCAATCAATTTGAAGGAAATGGAAATGTAAATCAGTTTTTTATTTCATCGGGATACGAATTGTACAAAGGTTTTAGTTTTGGTGCATCACTCAAATTTAATTTTGGAAAGATTGAAATGAAGGATTTGCTAAGAATTTCAAACGTTGATTTTTACACGCAAGAAGATAGCAAATCATTGCTTAGAGGCGTTTCTGCAAACGTTGGATTGCACTATACAAGAGCTTTGAAAAACAAGATGAGAATATCATCATCATTGGTGTTCACGCCTGAGAGTAAACTGAATTCCGAAAATGAAAGAATAATTTCCACTTTTGGAAATGCAAATACAGGTAATGGAGCCAACTTAATTGCCAAGGAAACCCAAGTGAAAAACTTGGAGGCAATCGGGCTAAAGGAAACAAAGCTCACACTACCTTCTCAATTTGAAATAGGCTTTGGTGTGGGTAAAGATTTGCAGTGGTTTGCTGGAGTAGAGTATACACATTCTAATACAGAAAAATTCTCAAATCCTTTTCTTTCAACAACGAATGTAAATTACGAAAACGGATACAAAATCGCAGTAGGAGGATTTTATATTCCTCAATATAATTCTATTTCAAGTTATTGGAAAAGAGTCACATACCGAGCTGGATTTCGTTACGAAAAAACAGGAATTATGTTAAATAATCAATCAATTGATGACTTTGGCATATCTTTTGGGTTAAGTTTTCCAGTAAGAGGATTTTCAAACATAACAACAGGGTTTGAATTTGGACAAAAAGGAACATTAAAACAAAACCTGATAAAAGAAAATTACTTTAATCTTAAAATAGGAATCACATTAAATGACAGATGGTTCCAAAGAACTAAATATCAATAAGAACAATAAAAAACAACGAAAGATGAAAAAGAGATTTTTACTAGCGGCATTTTTAGTAAGTGTTTTTTACGTGGGTGGTGCACAAGCTCAGGATTGCAAACAAGATCAGGAGCTTCAACAGAATTTATCAATTTTCAATGAAGACGCAAAAGCAAAGCGGTACGATGCTGCGTATCCTGTTTGGAAGTCCGTTTATGAAAAGTGCCCAAGTATCAATGCTGCTGTTTACGTACGTGGAGAAGCTATCCTAAAACACAAAATAGATAAAAGTACTGGAGCAGAGAAAGAAAATTTTGTAAAAGATTTGCTTAAACTTTACGAAGATTACAATAAGTATTTCCCTACTCGAATGGGAGTTACTGAAATGCGTATCAAACAATCACTATTAATTTCTGAGGAGAAAGAAAAAGTGTACGATTTGCTTAGCAAAGCATTCAAGGAAGATAAAGAAAACTTTAAAAATGAAAAAGCATTGTACTTGTATTTTTCAGTATTAGTTTCTTTACACGAAGAAGGTAAAAAGCCACTACAAGATGTTTTTGATACATATGATGATGTGGTTGAGAAAATTCAAGATGAAAAAAACCATTTGTCTGAAACAATTAACAAATACATCGCACAAGAAGAGGCAGGAACAATCAGTGCTAAGGATAAGAAAATATTAGAAGCTTCTCGTCAACGTGTTGATAACTATGAGCTTATAGGAGAAAGTATTGACGCTAAATTGGGAAGATTGGCTGATTGTGACAATTTAATTCCTCTTTACAGCAAAAACTTTGAAGCAAACAAAACGAATGAAGTTTGGTTAAGAAGAGCTGCTGGAAAAATGTCTGATAAAGATTGTACAAGTGATCCGCTTTTTGTGAAAATTGTTGGTTCTTTGCACGAGTTGTCTCCTTCTGCTTCATCTGCATACTATTTAGGGGTGTTAAATGACAAAAATAAAAACACTTCAAAAGCGGTAGAGTACTACAATGAGTCTGTACGATTGGAGAGTGACAATCTTAAAAAATCAAAAATTTTAACTAAGATTGCTTCAAAGCATTCAAAATCAGGAGCAGTTAAGTACGCCCAAGAAGCATTGAAATACAACCCTTCAAATTCTGATGCGTATCGTATAATGGCTAAGGCTTATGCAGATAGTGCTAATGAGTGTGGAAATACTTCTTTTGAAAAACGTGCAATCTATTGGTTAGCAGCAAGTACAGCACGTAAAGGAGGATTAGAAAGCTTGGCAAAACACTATGACGCGTTGGCTCCATCAAAAGTTGATGTGTTTGAGTCAGGAATGGCTGGGAAAACTATCAGTTTCAAATGCTGGGTAGGACAATCTGTGAAAGTCCCTGCACTATAATAAAATGAAATTTTTTGTGTTATCTAAAAATAAATTGAAAAGCATTGCCGTACTTTGTTGTATGGCAATACTTTTTTCGTGTAAAAATGATTTGAAGAGCCTTCAACAAATGAATGTTGTTCATAAGTTTCCGCAAGGCGAGGTTTTTAACTTCAGGTTGGTTTACACGGATTCTACAAAGGTGGTCGCTATTATTACAAGTCCACAGAATAGAGATTTTTCCAATCAACAATTTCCTTACTGGGAATTTCCTGAAGGCGTAAAGGTTGATTTTTTTGATAACAAAAATAATCAAAACACAGTACAAGCTAAGTACGGAATTATTTACAACAATTCACAAATGGTGGAGCTTCGGGATAGTGTTGTTTTGACAACTTTTGATGGCAAAAAGCTCGAAACTTCTCAACTCTTTTGGGATCAAAAGCAAGATTGGGTTTTCACAGAGAAAGAGTTTGTATTTACGGATTCTATTAAAGGAACGCTTACAAAAGGTGTTGGAATGGATTTTGACAAGGAATTTTCAACAGTAAAAGCTCACAAAACCACAGGAATTTTAGCCATTGAGGATAAGGAAAATCAGGAATAAATTACAAATTTTAAATCATTCAGAATTTTGAACGCAAGAATTTTTTTTGAGTATGCTTATTTAGCAGTTTGTGCTATTTCCATCTATTTGGCGGTAGAATATTGGCAAACAGGACAAAAACAATCTTTTTATCTTTATATTGCTTTTGCAATTGCTTCTTTAGCAATGTTTTTCCTCAGAAGAAGGAATAGGAAGCGAAACGAAAGAAAAGATAATTCGTAATTTTTACAAAAAAGCATTCATTTTTTCAGTGGAAAGCGGAAAGATTAACTAATTGTTAATTATGTGAGGTTAGTTGGCGATTGTCTTTTTTTTCGTACTTTTGTTGCGTTAAACATTGTGCTATGATTATACACAGACTATCAAGAAATTATTTAGACGACGATTTCAGGCTGATGGCAATTCATACCACAATGAAGGATTATCGTTTGGTTTATTTTCTCAACAAGATTTTGAAAATAAAGTTGTCAAAAGATTCCAAGAAAAAGACTTTTGTGGGAGCAGAAACTAATGCCGATTTTTCCTATTATCATTGGTGCGATGAGTCATCAAGGATAAATTGGAATTGCATTGCTAATAAGTCTTTTACCGAAACTAAAATGAAGGAAACATCTTTGTTTGAAGCAACCACATTTGTTAATTATTTGATTGATAATCAACGAAAAGTTGATTTTTTTCTCAAAATAAATCCAGAAGGGAGATTTAACGAAAAAGAAATTATAAAGAAGATTGCTACAATTCCATATATTTCAGCAATTTATAAAATAGATATAGACACATTAAGTTCAAAACACAAATTAATATTTCAAGAATGTTAAGTACAAAAAAGACAAAAATTGTAGCTACTTTAGGTCCTGCTACAGATACCAGAGATGTAATTAAAGATATGATGCAGGCAGGAGTGAATGTATTTCGCATCAATTTTTCACACGCTGATTATGAAGATGTTAAGAAACGTGTGGATATGATTCGCTCTGTCAATAAAGAATATGGATATAACACAGCAATTTTGGCTGACCTACAAGGTCCTAAATTGCGTGTTGGGGTTATGGAAGAAGGAATTATTGTAAATCCAGGTGATAAGATAACCTTTGCGACGGGAGAGCCTTTCACAGGTAATCAGGAGCGAGTGTATATGAACTACAAAGAATTTCCTAAAGACGTAAATCCAGGTGAGAGAATTTTGCTTGATGATGGAAAACTTATCTTTAAGGTAGTTTCAACAAATAAAGAGAATGAAGTTGAGGCTGAGGTAATTCAAGGAGGTCCGTTGAAATCAAAAAAGGGAGTAAACCTTCCTAATACAAATGTTTCATTACCAGCTCTTACAGAAAAAGATATAAAAGATGCTCTTTTTGCCATTTCACAAGAAGTAGATTGGTTTGCACTTTCATTTGTTCGTAATCCTGCTGATATTCAGGATTTGAAAGATTTGATAAATGAAAATTCAAGCAATAGAATCCCAATTATTGCTAAAATTGAAAAACCAGAAGCATTAGTAAACATAGATAAAATTATGGCTAACTGCGACGGAATTATGGTTGCGCGTGGTGATTTGGGTGTGGAAATTCCAGCGGAAGAAGTTCCTCTAATCCAAAAAGAGTTAGTACATAAAGCAAAATTATATCATATTCCTGTAATTATTGCTACACAAATGATGGAGAGTATGATTTCAAGTCTTACTCCAACACGTGCTGAGGTAAACGACGTAGGAAACTCCGTGATGGATGGTGCTGATGCGGTGATGCTTTCGGGAGAAACCTCTGTTGGGGCTTATCCAGTACAGGTAATAGAACAAATGAGTCGCATTATTAAGAGTGTTGAAGAATCAGAATTGATTAAAGTACCTATGCGTACGCCTTTTGTTCGTTCGGGACGTTATGTAACTAATTCCATTTGTTATCACGCAGCTACAATGGCGAATGAAATGAATGCTAAGGTTATTTCTACGCTAACAAATAGTGGATATACAGCTTATCGAATCTCGTCATATCGTCCAAATTCGCACATATTAGTATTTACGTCAAGCAGACGTATCTTAACACAGTTGAGCCTACTTTGGGGAGTTACAACTTTCTATTACGATAGATTTGTTTCAACTGATGAAACTATTGAGGATGTGAATCATATCGCTAATGAAAAGGGTTACGTGAATATGGGAGATATTATGATTAGTTTGGCAGCTATGCCAATACAGGGTAAAGGAAAAGTCAATACTTTGCGCGTTTCTGAGATAGATTCGTGTGCGATTAGAGCAAAATAGAAGCCATATAAATCATTTTTAGGTAGAGACAGTAGCGTGGTTTGTGAAGAACCTGCTACTGTCTTTTTTCTAACTATTTATTGTATTTCTGAATAATAGGAGTTAATCTTTCTCGTCCCCATTTTGCTCCTTCGGTCATTCCTCTTTGAGTCAGAACAGATGTTTTTTCTGCCATTTTTTTACCAATTGGAGTTTCGTAGAATTTCAGTAATTCTTTGATTTCATTATGGGTAAATTCTTCCATATAAATTTTTGCCATAGTTTCATAAAGCTCAGGCATTAATGCTTTTATCTCTTTCTCCGCATCTTGAAACTTATCTGCAGGAATAAATTGTTTTAGAGAAGTAGTTACGGCATCAAAAGAAGCTCCACTTACTATTGAAATTAGCTTTTGAGTGTCTTTTTTGAAATCGTCCTTTGCTTGAGAGAAGGTGTAGAATGTTGTAAATAAAAGTGTTAGTGTTAATAAAATTCTTTTCATTGTAAAATATTTTTTTGATTATTTGCACGAAGATATAAGAAATCTTCCAGAAAAGAAAATTAATTTGAGAAAAATTGATAGAAAATTACATATATTATTTTTTTATTTTGTCAGAAAGGCATACTTATTGCATATTTCCAGAATGAGGTTATTTTAATATTTTTAAGAGATGAATAGAAATGTAGGTATTATCTTTTTTGCCATTTTCACTTGTTTAACGAATCTTTTTTATGCACAGGCTCCCGTTTTCACCAATGCAAAAGCCGAAAAAGTGCAACTTTATTTCAATGGGGCTGAAATTCAGCAGATAGCCAATGTTACCTTGCCCAAAGGAACTTCCGAGATTGTGATTAGCAACGTCGCAAATTATTTAGATGAAAATTCCATACAAATAAAATCAACTTCTAAGGTTACGATTTTGTCTGTTCAGTTTACAAATCAGGCGATTACAGGATATGAAGAAAGTTATATACCTGAATCTGTCCGTCCGATTTATGATAGTATTCAGGCTGTTGAAAAAGAGATAACAAAGAATGAAATTCTTGAGAATTCTATTATAAAATCGGTTGAGTTATTGGATAAAAATCAGCAACTTTCAGGAGCAAATGTGAATTCTGCGGAGTTATCAAAATTGCTCGATTTTTATAAAAATAAAAGGTATGAACTTGAAAATCAGATTAAAAATATTTCCGAAAAAGGGAAAGAACTGCAAAAAAAATTAAATTCTTTGAAATTTCGGTTGGGAGCAATTTCTTCCCAAAATACGAACAATAGAGGCAAATTAATACTTAGAGTGATTAATGAAAACGCAGGAAAAATTCCTTTTCAACTTAATTATATTTCTTATCAGGCTCATTGGAATCCGTTTTACGAGGTTCGTTCCGAAAAAATTAACACACCAATTATGTTGAAGTACAATGCGGCGGTAACTCAAAACACAGGAGTTGATTGGAATGATGTAAAAATCGTATTGTCAAGTGGTTATGTTAATAGCCATACACAAGCACCAACTTTAAATACTTGGTTTATACACTCCAGAAAAAATGATTCTGCCAAAGTAATGCTTCAAGAAATCTCCAATGTAAGGAGAGAAAAGGCGGCTTTTCAGAAAAATATGCAAACAATGGAACTTGAATCTGTTGAAGTTGCCAAAGAGGATATGATTCTGGAAGATAAGTCATTAGATGATGCAGTAGTGGTGGGTGAAACACAATTCAATGTAGTTTTTGATATTGATTTGCCTTACACAATCCTTTCTAACGGAAAAAAACATAGTGTTTCACTCAAAAGTGTAGAAATTCCTGCAACTTATCAATATTATTCAGCACCAAAATATGATTTAGGGGCATATTTGATTGGAAATATCGAAAATTATGGTAAATACAATCTTCTTTCTGGTGAGGCAAGTCTTATTTTTGAAGGGATGTATGTCGGGAAAACAAATATCAATCCTGAAAATGCAGACAAAAAACTTGTATTAAGTTTAGGAAAAGACAAAAGGATTGTCACTGAAAGAAAATTGATTTCAAAAAATACGGAAAATAAATCATTAAGTTCCAAAAAAATACAAACATTCACTTATGAAATTAGCGTACAAAACAATAAAAAAGAAGCGATAACGATCGAAATCGAAGACCAAGTTCCTGTAAGCACAGAGAAAACAATAAAAGTTTCACTAACAGAAGCTAAGGAAGCTACCTTTGATAAGGAAAAGGGAAGTTTGAAGTGGAAAATAAATTTGAAACCCAATGAAAATAAAAAAATTAGATTTGTTTATCAAGTAGAATCTGATAGGGATACAATTGTTGAAAACCTCTAAAAGAGAATCAACAAGAGAGATATTTTAAATTTACTTTCAATCTTATTATCTTTTTGAAGCCTGAATTTTTGAAAAATAATATTCAGGCTTTCGTTTTTTAACTTAAATCATCTATATTTGCCCGAACTAAATAATTCATTATGTACAGTACAATTCTTCAGCTTCATTCTTGGTTTGCTTATGCAGTACTTTTGGTGCTTCTTGCAGCAACAGTAAATGCAATCATTGGCTTTTTTGGTAAGAGAAAATATACAGCAAAAGATTTAAGATTAGGTCTTTACGCACTTATTTTTTCACATATTCAATTACTTATAGGTGTAATTCTTTATGTAACTTCTCCTTTGTTTAGTGCTTGGAAAGCAGGTGGAGTTATGAGAGATTCTTATTTACGTAAATTACTTTTGGAACACCCGTTAATGATTGTTATTGGTGTTGTACTCATTACCATTGGTTGGTCATTACACAAAAAACAGCCTACAGATAATCGTGCTTTTGGAAAAATAGCCATTTTTTATGCCTTAGGCTTGATATGTTTCTTGTCAAGAATACCTTGGCAAAATTGGTTCTAAGATATAAAAAAACTCCAAATTGATTTTACAATTTGGAGTTTTTGTTTTATTTGAGTTTATTCAAATATAAGTTTACTACATTTTCCAATCCCAAATAAAGCGACTCACTGATGAGTGCGTGTCCGATTGAAACTTCCAGCAAATTTGGGATATTTTCTTTAAAGAATTTGATGTTTTCCAAACTCAAATCGTGTCCTGCATTAAGTCCCAAACCTACTTTTTGAGCTTCCAAAGCTGCTTTTATGTACGGCTCAATTCCTTTTTTGTTTCCTTTTTCGTATTCAGTCGCATAACTTTCGGTATAAAGTTCTACGCGGTCTGTTCCTGTTTCAGCGGCAGCTGCTACCATTGCTTCCACAGGGTCAACGAATAATGATGTCCGTATGCCGTTACGCTTAAATTCGGCAATTATTTCCGTCAAATATGTCTTGTGTTTGATGGTGTCCCATCCAGCATTGGAGGTAATAGCATCATCAGCATCAGGAACAAGCGTTACTTGTGTAGGTTTCACTTTCAGCACTAAATCCATAAATTTTGGAATTGGATTTCCTTCAATATTGTATTCTGTAACTACAACATTTAGCAAATCAAAAGCATCTTGGTAACGAATGTGTCGTTCATCAGGGCGAGGGTGAATTGTAATTCCTTCTGCTCCAAATTTTTGTACATCAGTAGCCACTTTTAATAAGTTGGGAACATTTCCCCCACGGGAATTTCGAAGAGTGGCGATTTTGTTAATATTTACACTTAGTTTTGTCATCTCAAAATTTGATTATTTACCACAAAGGTAAGATTTCCGTAACAAAAATAAAAGATGATTATACTGAAAAATTATTTTTTGAAATAAAATGATAATTTTTTGTACTTTTTGTATCTTTACCCATTCAAAATAAGCATATAGATTATGAGGAAAGTAATTTTATTCTTAACTGCTCTTTTAACGTTATTTGCGTGTAAAAAAGATACGACCATTTTCAATAGTAATCCGCTGTTGTACAAGGACTATATATCAGGGTTTACCAGTGGAATTGTTTCTGCTGAAACCAGCTTCAAGTTACTTTTTAATGAAGCCATTTCTCAAGAAAAGATAGCTAAAATCAATGATTTGGATTTGTTTGAAGTTTCTCCGAAAGTAAAAGGAAAAGTAATTTGCTTGAACCCTTATGAAGTAGAATTTATTCCTGAAAAACGTTTGGAACAAGATACTGAATACAAAGTTTCATTCAATCTCAAGAAGTTATTTTCAGTTTCTGAAGGATTGGAAATATTTAATTTTTCGATAAAAACTTTACAACAAGGTTACAAAATCAAAGAGGGAGATTTGCAATCATATAATGAAAACTTGTATTTTTTGAACGCAGAGTTGCTTTCCAGCGATAAAATATCATATGAAAAAGCAAAAAAATTAATTTCTGCAAAGCTGGGAAGTAAGAAAATATCTGTAAAATTTCTTTCTCAGAGTAGTAGCAATAAGTTTTCTATTGTTTTTGATAGTATTCCACGCTTGGATAATGAGCAAACATTGCAAGTTTCGTGGAATGCAAACGATGTACCTTCCGAAAATTTACTTCCTTTTTCAACTTTAATTCCTGAAAAGGGTACTTTTAAAGCTATTTCTGCAAAAACGGAAAGTTCATCAAATCAATTGTTTACCATTAATTTTTCGGAACCTCTTGAAAAAAATCAGAATTTCAACGGATTGGTAAATCTCAGTAATACAGACACAGAATTAAAATACAGTGTAAACGGAAACGTTCTAAAAGTTTTCCGTGAAGCCTCTGATGAAGGTGATTTTCAGGTATTTGTTAATCAGGGGATACGTAGTGTTTATGGCAAACGCATTGATGATTCTAAAACGTTTGATATTAGTTTTTTACAACAAAAACCCGAAATCCGACTTGTAAAAAATGGAACAATTTTACCAAGTTCTCAGAATTTAAAAATTCATTTTCAGGCGATTAATTTAAGAGCCGTAAACGCTGTTGTTTATCGTATTTATGAAAATAATATCCTTCAGTTTTTGCAGGAAAATAGTTTAGGCTCAAATTACGGATTGCAAAGAGTTGGGAAACCTATTGCTAAAAAGGTAATTCAGCTTTCTGAAAATGCACTTTCACCATTGAAAGAATGGAATACATATTCGCTTGATTTATCATCAGTTATCACGCCAGAGCCAGGAGCTATTTACCGAGTAGAATTCTCAATGAAGAAAAATTATTCGCTTTATGCTTGTGGCTCAGAGAACGAACCTCTTGATTTATCTTTTGAAGAAGAACCTCTTGAAAATGAACCAGAAGATTATGAAGAAGACTACTATTACTGGGGAAGTAGCGATAATCCTTGTGACGATTATTTTTATAATAAAACTTTGGGAACTAATGTTTTAGCTAGTGATTTGGGAGTGATTGTTAAGAAAGGACAAAACAATAATTTCGTAGTTGTTGTTAACAATATTTTAAATACAGAGCCTGTAAGTGGTGCTGTTGTAGAAGTTTTTGATTATCAGCAACAAAAAATACAAGAAGGTAAAACAGATGGCGATGGAATTGTTAAGTTTGATATTTCTAACAGAGCATTTTTTGCAAAGGTCAAAAAAGATAACAATACCACATATGTAAAAATGGATGATGCAGCTCCTCAATCGGTTAGTAAATATGATGTAGATGGATTACGTTTGCAAAAAGGATTAAATGGATTTATCTACGCGGAAAGAGGTGTTTGGCGTCCAGGTGATAGTATTCACGTGGGATTTGTTTTGAATGATTTTGCTCAAAAATTGCCTGAAAAATTACCTATAAAGCTCAAATTTACAGACCCTTATGGAAAAGTAATTGCAGAACGTGTACAGAGTAGTAATCCTGTAAATCACTACGTTTTTGGATTGAAAACATCACCCGAAGCCCCAACGGGAAATTGGAATGTGAGTATTTCGGCAGGAGCAGCAAAATTCAATAAATCAATAAAAATAGAAACCATCAAACCTAATAGATTGAAGATTGAAAATAGCTTAAACGAAAAGCTAATTTCAGCCAATGGAGCTAATGCTAACTTGCAAGTACTCTGGTTGCACGGCTCACCTGCGGGGAACACACAAGTAAGTGTTAAGGCAAAATTCTATCCAAAGGAAACGGCTTTCAAAGGATATGAAAAATATATTTTTAATAATGAAGCCTATCAGTTTGAAAACCAGGAAATTTCTGTATACGAAGGACGAACTGATAGTCAAGGAAAAACTAATTTTTATTTTAAAGCCAATGAATTACAAGCTCCTGGAATGTTGCGAGTGAATTTCCTTACACAAGCCAGCGAAAGTGGAGGGGATTTTAGTACAGATGTAACTTCTGCATCATTCTCACCTTATGAGAGTTATGTAGGATTAAGATTGCCAGAAGCCAACAAGTACGACTATTATAATACAGAAGAAAATCACATTTTTGAGGTAGCTGCTCTTTCCGAAAGTGGAGAACCTTTGCGTGGGCAAAACGTGTCAGTCACCGTTTACAAAGTAGGTTGGAATTGGTGGTGGGATGCTTCTAATCAAAATATTTCAACTTATAATAGTTCAAGTAGCAATGCGATTTATACAACAAAAGTGATAGAAACTGATGGAAGAGGTAAAGCGAAATTCGATTTAAAAATTCCTGATGAAGATTGGGGAAGATACTTTATATTACTCTCTGATGAACAAAGTGGTCACAAAAGTGGAACTACAGTCTATTTCGATTGGGGTAGTTGGTCAGGAAAATCGAGAAAAGCATCAAGTGAGGAAGCTATAATGCTCTCATTAGGAGGCAACAAGAAAGAGTACAATGTAGGAGAAAAAGCGAAAATATCATTTCCTTCTGATGAGGGCGGAAGGGCTTTAATTTCTGTAGAAAACGGAAATGATGTTTTGGAAACATACTGGGTGGAAACCAAATCGGCTGAAACCAGTTATGAAATTCTTATTACAGAAAAAATGGCTCCCAATGTGTATCTGTACGTGACTTTACTTCAGCCCCACGCTAATTCGATAAATGATGCTCCAATACGATTATATGGCGTGTTACCAATTTCGGTAGTGGACAAGGAAACTCAGTTGAATCCTGTAATTCAGATGGCTGATGTGTTACGTCCTAAACAAAAAACGACCGTTAAAATCAGTGAAAAGTCGGGTAAACCAATGACGTACACTTTGGCAATTGTAGAAGATGGATTACTGAACTTAACCCGATTCAAAACGCCAAATCCTTGGAATAAGTTTTTCTCAAAAACAGCTTTGGGGGTAAAGACTTGGGATATTTACAATGATGTTATTGGAGCTTATGGAGGTACTGTAAATCAGGCATTCAGTATAGGAGGAGATGAAGATTTAGGAGGAGCTGATGCTCAAAAAGCAAATCGTTTTAAGCCTTTTGTAATTGTTAAAGGTCCATATAACTTGAAGAAAGGTAATACAAACGTTCACGATGTTGAAATTCCAAATTATATAGGGTCAGCAAGGGTAATGGTTGTAGCTTCCGATGTTGCTAAAAACGCATTTGGAAGTGCAGAGAAGAAGGATATTCCCGTTGTAAGTCCATTATCATTGTTAGGTTCTTTACCAAGGAAAGCCGTTCCAGGTGAGAGGATTACGCTTCCAGTTACGGTTTTTGCAATGGAGAAAAGTATCCGAAATGCGACTGTTTCTGTGGAAACGAATGCTCATTTCAAGATAGTTGGTAATAAATCACAATCGTTACAATTTGATTCGGCGGGTGAAAAAATGGCTTATTTTGAGTTAGAAGTTGCACAACAAGTGGGTATAGGAAAGGTGAAAATTACAGCAGTTTCGGGTGGTGAAAAGGCTACCTATGAGGTGGAAATGGATGTGTACAACCCAAATCCTGTTACTTATTTTGTTCAAAATGCTGTACTTACAGAAGGTAGTACACAGAGTTTGAATGCCTCTGTTTTTGGTGAAAATGCTAAAAGTGTGCTGGAAATTTCGAGTTTCCCAGGTGTAAATTTACATCAGAGATTGAATTACTTAATTTCATATCCTCACGGTTGTGGTGAGCAGATTACCTCTGGTGCTTTTCCACAATTGTTTTTATCTGATTTTATTAACCTAACGCCTGAAAAAGCAGAAAGTGTACAACGAAATGTAACTACGGCTATTAGCAAACTTCACGAAAATCAACTTCCTAACGGTGGATTTGCCTACTGGAAAGGAAATAGATATGCTGATGATTGGGCAACTTCTTACATTGGTCACTTCTTTATTTCTGCAGAGAAAAAAGGATATGTGCTTCCATCAGGTAGTAAACAAAATTGGTTAGATTATCAAAATAATGAAGCTCGTCAGTGGCGTTACGAGCCTCAGTATCAAAATGATTTTGCTCAGGCATATCGCCTGTACACATTGGCTTTGGCAGGAGAGCCTAATATGGGGGCAATGAACCGATTACGTGAAACTAAGGATATTTCATCTAATGCAAAACGCTTATTGGCAGCTTCTTATGCAATTGCAGGACAAAAGCAAACTGCGAATAATCTTTTCCAGTCAGTTGCAGTTGACGATGATTATGACAACTATTATTACTATGGCTCCGAGGTTCGTAATAAGGCGATGGCTTTGGAAACAGCGCTTCTAATTGGTAAGAAAGAAGATGCTGCACGTTGGGCTTTGGAGATTGCTAATAGGCTTTCATCTTCCGATTGGATGAGTACACAAACTACGGCGTATGCTCTTTATGCAATGGCTAAATATATTGAAATAAACAAAAGCGGTAAATCGTTCTCAGCGTCATATTCATTGAGAGGAAAAACGGAAAATATTAAGTCAGATGAACCGATGGCTTCCGTTGAATTACCTGTTAAGGGAGATAAGGAATTGTTGCAAGTTAAAAATACTTCAAAACAAACGCTTTATACACGATTGATTTCAAGTGGTGTATTGCCTGTAGGAAAAGAATTACCAATGCAAAATGGATTGGCTATTACAACCACATATCGAGATAAAAATGGTAATTGGGTTGATGTGAGCCAATTGCGTCAGAGTACGGAACTGATTGCTTCGATTGAGGTCAAAAATTTAACGAACGAACCTGTTGAAAATGTGGCTCTGACACAAATTATTCCGTCGGGTTGGGAAATTATCAATACACGCTTTACAGATTACGGAGATACAGAACAGAGTTCATACATTGATTATACGGATTTCAGAGATGATAGAGCTAATTTTTATTTCCCTTTGAAAGGTAACCAAGTAAAAGTTATAAAATTAAAAATAAATGCTTCCTACGCAGGACGTTATTATCTTCCGGGAACTTTTGCTGAAGCGATGTATAACAATCGTTATAACACCCGAACTGAAGGGAAATGGGTTGAAGTGTATCGAGGAGAATAAAATATAGATTAATTTTCAATTTTTTTAAAAGCTGGGAGATATTCTCAGCTTTTTTATTGAAATTCAGTGTCATATTTGTATGAGAATAAAATTAGTTAATCAATATTTTCGTATGTAGAATATATTTTTTAGATTTGCCGAAAAAAATTATTCAATAAAATTTAATCAAATATTTTCATGAAAAATTATTTATTTGTATTCCTGTTGTTTTTGGGAATAAAGGCTTTTGCTCAAAACGGAACTTTAAAAGGAAACATTTCTTCTGACGGAAATCCTTTGGAGTTAATTTCTGTAGTTTTGGAGAATAAAAATCACAAGAAATGGGTAATTTCTGACAAAAAAGGAAATTTTGAAATAAATGTTCCTGAAGGGAATTATAATTTAAGAGTTTCTTCATTGGGGTTTGTTACTGTTACAGAGAAAATTGCTATCAAATCAGGTGAAATTATTGAAAGAAATTTCGAGTTGAAAGAAGACGTTTTGGGAATAGATGAAGTGGTAGTAACAGCTACTAAAACAGCATTGAACAGAAAAGAGGCTCCAGTTTTGGTAAGTGTTACAGGACAAAAAGATTTGGTAAATGTAAGGGCAACAACCCTTATGGAGGGACTTGTTTTTCAACCTGGTTTAAGAACTGAGGTGAATTGCCAAAATTGTGGTTTTTCACAAGTGAGAATCAATGGTTTAGGAGGAGCGTATTCTCAAATTTTGATTGATAGTCGTCCTATTTTTGGTTCATTGAATGGTGTATACGGACTGGAGCAAATTCCAGCAAGTATGATTGACCGAATTGAGGTTATTCGTGGAGGAGGTTCAGCTTTATTTGGTGCCAATGCCATTGCGGGAACTATCAACGTGATTACTAAAAATCCAACCAAAAACGAAGCCCAAGCAGGTGTTTCAGCAGCTTTAATAGGTGGAAAATCTGAAGATATTGTATCATCTTTCAACGGCTCAATTGTAAATGAAAATCTTACAAGAGGTATTTCTTTCTATGGAATGAATCGTATTCGTGAATCTTATGATGCTAATGGCGATGATCTTTCGGAACTTACAAGACTGAGAAATATCAACGTTGGAGCAAAATTTTTCAATGAATTTGATTCTCGTAAAAAATTAGAAGGAGAGCTAAATGTAGGTAATGAAAATCGTAGAGGAGGTAATAAGTTCGACCTTCCAGAACATCTGGCAGATATTGCAGAATCCATCCGTACGGATATGGTAGGAGGAAATATCAACTATGATTATTTATCTCCTTCATACAATCATAAATTTTCAGTATTTGCTAGTGGACAACGAACCAAAGCAAATAACTATTACGGAGCCTTTGATACTGAGAATAATACTCACGATGTTGAGGCGTTGAATTATGGTGTTACTCGTGAAAGTATTTGGGTAGTTGGAGGACAGCACACAGCTCAAATCTATGTAGGAGAAGGAAGTATTCAATGGACATCAGGAACGGAATATAAGTTCGATGATATTTCAGAAACTAGACGTAATCCTGATATCCTTGCGGTAAATCAAGACCAAAAAATATTTGGATTGTACACACAAGCTGATTGGAAAATTCTTCCAAATTTTAAAGTTTTGGCAGGTTTGCGTTTGGATAATATTAACTCCAATCTGTTAAAAAAATCAGTAACAGCAATTAATCCAAGAGCGAGTTTGTTGTACAACGTAACTGATGAAGTAATTGCCAGAGCTTCGTACGCTCGTGGATTCAGAGCTCCTTTATTTTATTCTGAAGATGTTCATTCTGAATTAATCACAGGAGAAGTTCGCCGAGTACAGTTAGCCCCAGATTTGAAGAAAGAAACATCAGATAGTTTTACAGCTTCATTGGAGTACAACCACTCACACGAAGATCATCAAATTGTTGCGATGATTGAAGGATTCTATACTGGATTGCACAATCCGTTTGTGTATACTTCTATTGGTAAGGAAAAAGAATTAGATATCAAGGAGAAACAAAATGGAGATAAAGCCACTGTAAAAGGTGTGAATTTAGAGTTTAAATATAGCCCTAATCCAAAATTTGCTTTCCAATTAGGAGCTACTTTCCAAAGCTCAAAATACGACAAAAATCAAGTAGTGGCAGAAGATGAAAATGGAAAAGTTCTTGCAGAGACAGACAAACTTTTGCGTTCGCCAAATGCATACGGAAATTTGACAGCAACCTATAAGCCTAAAGATGAGTGGACTATCAATTTAACAACCGTGTTTACAGGCTCAATGGAAACATTACACGAGGGCAAAAACGAGCTTTTAACTACACCAAATATGTTTGATTTTGGGCTTAACACTTCTTACGAATTCAGATTTGATAAGTTCTTTACAATGGAAGTGAGTGCAGGTGTTAAAAACTTATTTAACGATTACCAAAAAGACTTTGATAAAGGCATCGACCGTGACCCAACTTACATTTATGGTCCTTCACTTCCTCGAACGCTTTTTGCTGGTTTGAAAATTAGGATATAGTTTTAGTTTTATATGAGAGGTGAAAAACTTCTCTACCTTTTTGAAAAAAAACCGAGTTGAATTTCAACTCGGTTTTTCAGTTTCAGCTAGTAACCTTCATTTTGTTTTAAATTTGGATTTACTGTCATTTCGTGGTTTGGAATAGGCCATGTAAAGCGATAATCATTGGCAGGTTTATCAAGTTCGTAGTATTGGTCTTTAGGACTTACCACTAAATATTCAGTTCCTTGCGGACTATGACGTTTTACGCCTTCTTCCCATCGTTTTAAATCATTAAGTCGAGTTCCCTCAAAAGCTAATTCTCTGAGTCTTTCTTCTTTTATATCGTTGAATAAATTAATACCGGAAGATTTTACATCAGAGAGTCCTCGTGATTGTCTCAAATCATTTAAGTATTTAACCGCATTTACTTCATCTCCATTTTTATAGGCAGCTTCAGAAGCGATTAGATACAATTCGGCTGTTCTAAATATTTTTGGAGAGTGATATTCCAAAGGGGAACCAGAATACAGATTAGGATTACCAGGGTATTTGTATACCAGTGTAACATCATAATCTTTTCCAGTTGGTGTTTCAATTGTTAAGTTCTTAAAGTATACAGATTTTCTTATATCTGATGCATCGTACAAATCCACAACCCATTTAGAAGGAACATAATCTGGTTTGTATTTTTTTGTTTTAGCTTCGTAAACTAAATAATCTCTCATCAATAATGGTAATTCATCAGGTTTTGAGGAAAATAATTGAACAATAGTCTCATCAGTTTCGTCATTATGCCACATTTTTTGTAATGCCTCCTGAGTACTTACTAGGGGGTATTTTCCTGCATCTACAATAGCTTTTGCTTCTACATAAGCCTTTGCATAATCCCCTTTTGTGAGAGCTACACGTGCCTTCAGTGCCTTTACTGCATCTAAAGTAAAGAAGTTAGAACCTTTAACTCCTTCTGCTCCTCCCAACAGCTTCTCTGCTTTGTCTATGTCCGATTCAATCTGGTTGTATGTTTCTTCTAGAGTAGCTCTAGGAGGTAGTAAAGTTATGTCAAAAGTTGTAACCAAAGGTATTCCTAAGTTGGCAGTGGATTTATTTGAAGCATCATACTTAGGACTGAAACGTTCAGTTAATTGGAAAAAATAGTATGCTCTAAGTGCATATGCTTCACCCAAAAATCGATTAAGTTTATCCTTTTCTTTATCGGAGGATACAGGGATTGTAGGGAATTTTTCAATACATATGTTAATATCATTCAAAACAGAGTACCTGCTACTCCACACGGAAGAAATATCGGAATCATTTGTTCTAAAACTCCAATTTTGCAAGTCTCCTTTACGATTTCCATAATTTAGAGTTGCATTTAGTAGATCGGACTGAACATCGGGAAGTAACATTATATCTCCGTAACTAACTCTTCTAAGACTACGATAAAACCCATTACGCCAGTATTCTGCATTTTCCACAGATTTAAAAGCTAATTTTGTAGATAAGTCTTCATAAGGGTCTTGATCTAAACTTTCACAACTTGTAAAAGTAGCTAATCCTATTATTAGTATGTGTAATTTATTAAATAATTTCATTGTTTTGAATTTAAAATTTAACTTCTACGCCAAAAACGTACTGTCTTGTGTTGGGGTTTGCCCCTAAAGCACGATTTGAGTCTATCTCAGGGTCTGGACCTGTATATTTCGTCCAGGTAAGCAAGTTTCTTCCTGTGGTATAAAAGCGAATTTCATTGAAGAAACCTACTTGTTTAAGTATTTCGTTCGGAAGTGTATACGCTAAGGTAACATTCTTCATACGAATGAAAGAAGCGTCTTCCAAAAGTCGGGTATCGAACTCTGTGAATCTTGTTCCCCACTTAGGAAAGCGAGACTGATCACCTGGCTTTTTCCAGTAATCTTGTACAACCTTACTTTGGTTATATCCTTGGAAACTCGTTGGATTTTCAGAAAAATATCGATCATTATTAATCAAATATTTGCCTTGAGAGAAAGAAAAATCCACCTGTAATGATAAGGCTTTGTAGGCTGCTGAGAACCCAAAACCACCATTAATTGGAGCATATCTATTAATTCCTGTATTTTGCGTTAATCTTTCAGAATTAAAGCTATTTGCTACTCTAGCTTCATCACGAGTTTCTTCAGCAATGTTTTCACTTGGAAGATACCACTCCGGATTTCCATTTTCTGAATTAATTCCTTTAAATACAGGATAGAAAAATTTCACTGGTTGACCTACAACATATCCATATCCGTATCCTGAACGATACCAACTTTCCCTATTTTGGAATATTTCCAATACTTTTTCACGATTATAACTAAATGTTACATATGGACTGAAATGAGCCTTATGCGACTTATTTTTGTAAACATCAACAGAAAGAGACATCCCTAAACCTAAGTTTTGCAGTTTTCCAACATTTTGTTTTATGGAAGAAAAACCAGTCGTGTAGGCTGTTGGGATATCCATCAACATATCTGTGGTAATTCTGTTGTAAAACTCTAAACTTAATGAAGCTCTATTAAACAAACTAGCATCAACACTCAAAGTGTATTTAGCTTGATTTTCCCAAGTAAGGTTTGGATTTCCTGCAGCTCTTATAGCCCAAGATGTACTTCCTCCATATTGATTCGCTGATGTAAGAGCCTGATGAGTGTAGTCTCCAATGGCAGAGTTACCAGAAGTACCAGCACTAAATTTTAAGTCTAAATTATTTATAGCTGATATATCAGACAAGAATTTTTCTTTTTTCATCTTCCACATTGCTCCAACTGCCCAGAAAGTTCCATATTTGTTGTTAGGACTAAATTTGGAAGACCCATCTCTACGTAATGAAAAGTCAAAGAAGTACTTTCTGTCATAATCGTACTCTATGCGCCCGAATATGGACTCGGTAATATTGAAAGACCTATTTTCTGTAATTTCTTTATCAGTAGTAGAGTGCCTTAATAGTAACAAATTATCATCAATCAGTTTTCTTCCTTCAGCTTGGAATGAACGATCGTCCTGACTAACTACCTCGTGTCCTAGTAGTACCATAAAGTGATTTTTAGATAAATCAAATTTATATTCTAACGTATTGGTTAGAGTTTTTCTCAAATCACGAGATGATCGTCTGCGAGCTATACCATTTTTAGGATCTCCAGCATAAGATGGTAATCGATTAAAGCTATAGATACCATTTGTAAACTCGAAACCTCCCTGCGTCTTGAAAGTCAAGTTTTTTATTGGTGTAATCTCTATAAAACCAGTAGGTATAACTCCTAATCCTGTATAATTAGAGGGATTTTTTTCAGCCAAATATTCCGGATGATATCTATTCCATCCAGGAATATAATCATATCGCTGTCCTTTTTCATCAATAGGTGAATAGAAAGGTGGCGCTAAAAACGATAATCCTCCATTTGGGTCATTAGACGTATAGGCATTAGTTATGTAATCATAGTAGTTAACAGACGCGTTAATTCCTAATTTCATCCAATCATTTACACGAGTATCAACATTACTTCTGAAAGTATATCGCTCAAAACCTGATCGGTACATAATTCCTTTTTGCTTGAAATACCCTCCTGAAACGTAGTAACGAGTTTTATCTGTTCCTCCTGAAATAGATAAGTCGGCTTGTTGTGTGGGAGTATTTTTTTGGAAATAAGTCTCGTCCCAACGAGTGTCTGATGGATACTTTGCACGTAATTCATCCACCTGCTTCTGTGTTCTATATCCAGTTTCTACCCAAAACTTAGATAACTCATCAGCATTCATCATATTGTCAAAAAATTCTCTGTTTGCTAAGTTTGAGAAGCCGTATTGCGTACTGAGCATTATTTCACCTTTACCTGTTTTTCCTCTCTTAGTGGTGATATAAACTACCCCATTGGCAGCTCTTGAACCATATATTGAAGTTGCTGAGGCATCTTTAAGAATTGAAACACTTTCAAAATCAGATTGATTCAGAGAACGTACAGCTTCTTGAGAAACAGGAACTCCATCCACAACAAAAAGGGGAGAACTACTTGATCCCAAAGATCCAACACCGTGTAATCTTATCGATGAAAGAGCAGATGGTTCTCCTGATGATGTAAAAATCTGCAAACCAGCGACTTTTCCTTGTAGAGCATCCACAGCATTACCTGAAGGTCGTTGAGATAATTCTTTACCTCCAACTTTGGCTACCGAACCTACTATAGTTCCTACTTTTCTTCCAGAACCATATCCTACTACCACCACTTCTTCAATGGCTTGTGCTTCTTCTTGCAGGATTACTTTCATTGTTTTCGATTTGTCCTTTCCTACAGTTTTTTCCTGTGTTGCAAATCCCAAAGAACTGAAGACGAGAACATCTCCTTGTTCAGCACGTATTTCAAAATTTCCGTCAAAATCTGTTGAAATACCGCGACTACTGTTCTTAACAACAACACTCACTCCAGGAAGAGGAACTCCCTCTGAATCAGTAACAACTCCTTTTACTGATGAAGTTTGTGCTAACAATGAGTAAGAGAAAACTCCCATCAAAAACACAAACAACGTTAAAACTTTTTCTCTCATTGAAATTTTGTTTTTGTTATTAAATTATTTTGGTAATCCTGATTACAAATTTAGAGTCACTGTTTCAGGTTCTCTGACTTATTTTTGTACTAGAAAATAATGTAAAAAATAGGAAAAAGTAATTTTAATATTGTAATGAATAACCGCAACTCAATGGAATTTCAATAATAAATTCTTTTAATTGTTTTTGTATTCAAAATTTTCTATAACAATGTTGCAAAGGTAGGATATTTTTTGTTACAATCAATATTTTGTAATATGTTTCAATGATTTTATATATTTTTGTGACTAAATATAACAGAATAATATCATTTGTGTGAAAAACATCAGGGTAATTTAGAATGAAAATACTCAAAAACCTTTTTTCCGCGATATCCTGCTATGTTTTCAAGTTCCTCAAGGTTGGCTTCGCGGATACGTTTTACGGATTTGAAATGCTTCAATAAAGTCTCTTTGGTTTTTTCTCCAATGCCTTCAATATTATCCAATTCCGAAACGATAGCAGCCTTGCTTCGCTTTTGTCGGTGGAAAGTAATCCCAAAACGATGTGCTTCATTACGAAGTTGTTGGATAACCTTCAACGTTTCCGATTTTTTATCCAAATACAGCGGAATGCTATCCTCTGGAAAATAAATCTCTTCCAAGCGTTTGGCAATCCCGATGATAGCTATTTTCCCCCTCAAATTCAAATCGTCCAAAGCCTTTAATGCCGATGAAAGCTGTCCTTTTCCACCATCGATGATAATAAGTTGAGGCAGTGATTGTTCTTCTTCCAACAGGCGCTTGTAACGCCGATAAACAACTTCTTCCATCGAGGCAAAATCATTAGGTCCTTCTACCGTTTTGATGTTAAAATGACGATAATCCTTTTTACTCGGCTTCGCATTTTTAAAAACCACACAAGCTGCTACCGGATTGGTTCCCTGTATGTTAGAGTTGTCGAAACATTCAATGTGAATGGGAGGCACAGAAAGATGTAAATCGCGTTGGATTTGTGATAAAATTCGATTTGTATGTCGTTCAGGGTCAGTGATTTTTACTTGTTTGAAGCGTTCTTGTCGGAAAAGTTTTGCGTTTCGTAATGAAAGTTCCAACAATTGATGTTTTTCTCCCAATTTCGGAATGGTTAAGTGTAAATTTTCGGATAAAGTTACTTCAAAAGGAACAATAATTTCTTTGGAATTAGAAAAAAATTGTTCCCGAATGTCCACAATGGCTAATTCGAGAAGTTCTCGGTCGGTTTCTTCCAATTTTTTTTTTATTTCGATGGTATGAGCCCGAACAACTGCCCCGTAAGCCACCTGCAAAAAGTTTACGTAGCCAAATTCTTCGTCTGAAACTATTGAAAATACATCAACATTATTGATTTTTGAGCTTACGATGGTTGATTTTGCTTGATAATTTTCTAAAATATCAATTTTTTCTTTGATTTGCTGTGCTTCTTCAAAACGTAATTCGTTTGCCAAAGTGATCATTTCAGCCCGAAATCGTTTTAAAACATCTTTAAAGTTTCCTTTCAGAATCTCAATAATTTCGGCAATATTTTGGTTGTAATCCGCTTCGGTTTGTAGTCCTTCACAAGCTCCTTTACAATTTTTGATATGATATTCCAAACATACTTTAAATTTCTGATTTTCAATATTTTGTATAGATAAATCATACGAGCAATTTCGCAACGGATACAATTCTTTGATGAGCTCCAATAAGGTGCGAACGGTTTTTATGCTGGTGTAGGGACCGAAATAAAGTGAACCATCTTTAATCACGCGTCGTGTTTGGAAAATTCGCGGGAAACATTCTTTCTTGACACATATCCACGGGTAACTTTTGTCGTCTTTTAACAAAATATTGTATCGTGGTTGGTATTTTTTGATAAGGTTATTCTCCAAAAGTAGTGCATCACTTTCTGTAGCGACTACAATATGTTCAATTCGGGCTATTTTTTTGACCAAAAGTCGTGTTTTTCCCGATTCGTGTTGCTTTTGAAAGTAGGAAGACACTCTTTTTTTGAGATTTCTTGCCTTTCCTACATACAAAATTGTGTTGTTTTTATCGTAAAATTGATAAATTCCTGGTGAATCGGGTAGGGTTTGTAGCGTTATATCAATAGAGGAGAGTTCCATTTAAGTAGATGAAAAATCAAAATTTTGAGTGCAAAAGTATAGAAATTTATCAAAAAACTACCAAGTGTTTATGAAATTGATTGTGAAGTTTTATTTGAGTATATAGCAAAATTAAAAGGTATCCTTCATAAGAAAAGAAGTTAATTCCTCCAACTGATGATTTTCAAAGGAAGTCAATGAATGATTTTGCAACAGATAGATTTTGTCACAACTCTTCAATGTTTCCAAAATATGAGAGGAGATGAAAACAATATGATTTTTAGCCAACGTTATCAAAAGTTTCTTGATGGAAAATACAGATTCCAAGTCCAATCCGTTGAAAGGTTCATCAAAAATGTACAAGTCATACTCTTTTTGAAAAACAGCGTTAAAGTATACTTTTTTTCGCATTCCTGTTGATAATTCTTTCACTAAAAGATTTTTGTCTGTATCAAAAATGAAATTTTGTCGTTGCTTGATTTTAATTAGTTTTTGGAAAAAATCATAAAATTCTCCCACAGTAAGATGCTCATAGAGAAACGGTTCTGTAGGAAGAAAAGCGATTTGCTGTGGTAATAGTATTTCGTTTTTATATGAAATTTCACCCTGAAAATCAGTTAAGTGGCTAATGCATTTGAAAAAAGTTGTCTTTCCAGAGCCGTTTTTTCCGACAAATCCGTAAAGCCCATTTTTGGAAATTTCTAGTTTGATGTCTTGTAAGATGACTTTTGAACTATATTTTTTATCGTTGATATTGATGGTTAGCATATTGCATTTTTTTTATAGATTGTACAGACTTATAATGGAGCAAAGGAATTCCATACGGTGTCCCTGCTACTACGGCAAAAAATACTAAACTTTGTATTATAGGACTTTCAAAAAAAGCATATTTGGTTAAAATTCCCACAAGAGGAAGTAAAAAGAATATTGGAAAAGACCAAACATATGAAAATGATTGAAATACGATTAAAAAAGTTATGAAAATGGGTAGAAAAAATATGAGAAAGTTTAAAAATCCAGTTTTTATAATTTTCCACAGATAATTTTTTCCTAAGTAATTTGAAATGACAATGTGAGCTTGTAATTCGCGTTCAAAATAAGGTATTGTACATATGAAACTCGCTAAAAGTAGTGAAAAAATGCCCAAATTTTCATTTTTATAGCTATATCCTATCCAAATCAATATGAAAGATAAAGGGAAAAATATTACAAGTTTGTATTTTCGAAAACTGATATGCCATTGAGGATCAAAAATCACAAAAGGATATCTTGCTTTTTGCGTTTTTTGTGGTAAGAATGTAATAATAACGATACAAAACAGATATATAATAAGATTTCTGAAATCTGTTTTTAATAAAAAGACAAATAAAATCAGGAAATTTTCGATGCAATATTCGGTAAATAGTATTTTCCTGTGATTTGTATAATTCTTCAGAAGTTGAATATCTTTTCTTTGCAAATGATGAGATACAGTTCCTAAAAGAAAAATAAATAGCAAAAAGTAATAATCTGCATAATTCTGAAAGATAGCGAATAGAGAAAATAAAACACCACCCAGAAGGAGACTTACAGCGAGTAAATCTCCTTTAACAAAAAACTTCCGATAGTAAATGTATGTTAGATAAAGGGCAGTTTGTATCATTTATTTCAATGCGTTCCAGCCTTTTGCGATGATTTCAACCGCTTCTCCTGAACGAGTTACCAAATATCTTCCTTGTTCTTTGTTTGTAATATATCCGATAACTGAAAGATTAGGATTACCTTTAATTTTGTCATAATCTTTTTGTGAGATGGTAAACAAAAGCTCGTAATCTTCACCACCACTCAGGGCGATGGTTGTACTATCCAGATTAAATTCTTCGCAGGTGCTAATTACTTGTGGATCAAGTGGAATTTTATCTTCAAACAGACGGCAACCCACTCCAGATTGTTCGCAAATATGCAAAATTTCAGACGATAAACCATCACTGATATCCATCATTGATGTAGGTAGAACACCTAATTCTCTGAGCAAAGGAGGAATATCTTTCCTTGCCTCTGGTTTAAGCTGACGTTCAATAATATAGGAATACATATCCAAGTCAGGTTGAGAGTTTGGATTTACCTGAAAAACAGCCTTTTCTCTTTCTAAAACTTGCAGCCCAAGATAAGCACCTCCCAAATCGCCCGTAACTACAATGAGGTCGTTTTCTTTAGCTCCATCACGATATACAATTTCATCACTTTCTGCTTCGCCAATGGCTGTAACTGAGATGATAAGCCCTCGTGTAGATGAAGTTGTATCACCTCCTACCAAATCCACTTTGTAAATTTCACAAGCAAGGCGAATGCCTTCGTAGAGTTCTTCCAACGCCTCCAGTGGAAAACGATTGGATACAGCAATGGAAACCGTAATTTGTGTGGCTTTTGCATTCATCGCAAAAATGTCTGACAAATTTACCACCACAGATTTGTAACCCAAATGTTTCAGAGGAACATAACTCAAATCAAAATGAATTCCCTCGATTAGTAAATCGGTAGAAATAACAGCTTTTTTTGTTTTGAAATCAATTACAGCAGCATCATCTCCAACTCCTTTTAATGTAGATGAATTTTTAATTTCAAAGTTTTTTGTCAGGTGCGAAATTAGCCCAAACTCACCCAAGTCACTCAAATTTGTTCGCTGTTGGTTTTTGTCTTCTATCATAAGTTAAGTAAAATCAATATTTTGTAAAAATAATTTGAGGTCAAAGATAACATAGTAAATCAATTATATCAAAAATATGATTGCAAAATTCATAAAATAGAAATCTTTGTAATTTTATTTATATTGATAATGAGTTTGTTATTGTGTTTATTTTGAAACCATTTTGTTAGAAGTGAAAAATTTTATTAAGTTTTTATATGAATTTTACCACTCTAAAAATTGATTTTAAAATAAAATTAACTTTTTTCTTTTTTATTCTCGATAAAAAATATATCTTTGCCGACAATGGTAATTGTATGCAATTCAGTACAATTTGCATTGATAAAGTCAAATTTTTAAAATCATAGATAACATAATAAGTAATGTCTCAAAAAGGTAAAGTATCACAAGTAATCGGGCCGGTAGTAGATGTTGTATTTGCTTCCGAGAGCGAACTTCCTCGAATTTACGATTCATTGGAAATTATTAAAGCAGATGGTTCAAAACTGGTATTGGAGGTGCAATCGCACATTGGTGAAGATGTCGTTAGAGCCATTTCGATGGACTCAACCGAAGGTTTGAGCCGTGACACTGAAGTTATTGCAACAGGAAATCCTATTCAAATGCCTGTTGGTAAAGATATTTACGGACGCCTATTCAACGTAATCGGTGATGGAATTGATGGGTTAGGAAATCTTCCAAAAGATGGAGCTAACGGACTACCTATCCACCGCGAGGCTCCAAAATTTGAAGAACTTTCTACTTCAACCGAAGTACTTTTCACCGGAATTAAAGTTATCGACCTTATCGAGCCATATGCCAAAGGAGGAAAAATCGGTTTGTTTGGTGGTGCTGGTGTAGGTAAAACCGTTTTGATTCAGGAACTTATCAATAATATTGCGAAAGGACACGGAGGTCTTTCCGTATTTGCAGGTGTAGGAGAACGTACTCGTGAGGGGAACGACCTTTTGAGAGAGATGTTAGAGTCTGGCATCATCAAATATGGTGAGGAGTTTATGCATTCTATGGAAAAAGGTGGTTGGGACTTGAGCAAAGTGGACAAACAAGCGATGAAAGAATCAAAAGCTACGTTTGTTTTCGGTCAGATGAACGAACCACCAGGAGCTCGTGCTCGTGTGGCACTTTCAGGGCTTACCATTGCTGAATATTTCCGTGACGGAGCTGGTGATGGGCAAGGAAAGGACGTACTTTTCTTCGTGGATAATATCTTCCGATTTACTCAGGCGGGTTCTGAGGTATCAGCATTGTTAGGTCGTATGCCATCAGCGGTGGGTTATCAACCTACGTTGGCTACTGAAATGGGTGCGATGCAAGAGCGTATTACATCAACAAAGACGGGTTCAATTACTTCTGTACAAGCAGTTTATGTTCCTGCGGATGACTTGACTGACCCTGCTCCTGCAACTACGTTTGCTCACCTTGATGCCACAACGGTACTTTCTCGTAAAATTGCCGAGTTAGGTATTTATCCTGCTGTTGACCCGTTGGATTCTACTTCACGAATTTTAACGCCAGAAATTTTAGGAAAAGAGCATTACGAATGTGCTCAACGTGTAAAAAAATTGCTACAACATTACAAAGAATTGCAAGATATCATCGCGATTTTGGGTATGGAAGAGCTTTCGGAAGAAGACAAATTGGCTGTTGCCAGAGCCCGACGTGTACAACGTTTCTTGTCGCAACCGTTCCACGTGGCAGAGCAATTTACAGGTATTCCAGGAGTTTTGGTAGATATTAAAGACACTATCAAAGGCTTTAATATGATTATTGATGGGGAGTTAGACCATTTGCCAGAGGCAGCTTTCAACCTAAAAGGAAGTATTGAAGACGCTATCGCTGCTGGTGAGAAAATGTTAGCAGAAGCTCAATAATTATTCAAAAAAAGAATAACTTATGAAAGTGGAAATTGTTACCCCTGAGATGATTCTGTACAAAGGAGAAGTGGAAGCTATATCTGTTCCAGGTATTAATGGAGAGTTTCAAATGTTGGAAAATCACGCAGCAATCATTTCAGTTTTAACTAAAGGATACATAAAATTGTACGGGGATATTCATCCAAGGGAAGATGTATCTTCTCGTTTTGAAAAAGGGGATAAGAAAAAAGAGTTTTTACTGGCTATCAATGGTGGTACTCTGGAGTTTAATAATAACAGAGCAACGATATTAGCAGATTAAGAGATTAAATTTTATAATTTGAAAACAGCTGTGAATTTGCAGCTGTTTTTGTTTGTAGGATTTTGCTCAACGATTTGTATTCTCTAAAAATAAATGCTAACTTAGCAACCCAATAAATCAGATTTAGAAAATATTAGAAAAATGGCAAAAAAAGATACTAAAGAAGTAAGCCCACAAGAAGCAAAACTTAACGCTTTAAAGCTAACTTTAGAAAAGCTCGATAAAACTTTTGGAAAAGGGACTGTAATGCAGTTAGGTGATGCTACTATCGAAGAAATTGAAACTTTTTCAACGGGTTCAGTGAGTTTGGATATGGCTCTGGGAGTTGGGGGATACCCAAAGGGACGTGTGATTGAAATTTTTGGACCTGAATCTTCAGGGAAAACCACGCTGACGTTACACGCAATCGCCGAGGTTCAAAAAGCAGGAGGAACTGCGGCTTTTATTGATGCTGAACACGCTTTTGACAGAATTTATGCTCACAAATTAGGTGTTGATATTAACAATTTGTTGGTTTCACAACCCGACCACGGAGAACAAGCTCTTGAAATTGCAGATGCCCTAATCCGTTCAAATGCAGTAGATTTGATTGTTATTGATTCTGTTGCAGCCCTTACCCCCAAAAGTGAAATAGAGGGAGATATGGGGGATTCAAAAATGGGGGTACACGCTCGATTGATGTCACAGGCACTCCGAAAAATAACAGGAAGCATCAATAAAGCCAATTGTATTGTAATTTTCATTAACCAATTGCGTGATAAAATTGGTGTTAGCTTCGGAAATCCTGAAACTACTACGGGAGGAAACGCTTTAAAATTCTATGCTTCTGTGCGTTTGGATATTCGCAAAGCAGGTGGTGGAACTATCAAAGATTCCAACGGAGAGATTATCGGAAACCGAACCAAAGTAAAAGTTGTAAAAAACAAAGTGGCTCCTCCATTCAAGTCAGCTGAGTTTGATATTATGTTTGGCGAAGGAATTTCGAAAATTGGTGAGATTATTGATATTGGAGTAGATGCAAACATTATCACAAAAAGCGGTTCTTGGTTCAGTTATGAAGGAACCAAATTAGGACAGGGGCGTGATACTGTTAAAGCTCTTTTGAAAGATAATCCTGAATTGGCAGAAGAACTTGAAGCCAAAATCAGAGAGTTTTTGAAAAACAATGACCCTTCGGATAAACCTAAAAAAGGAAAAAAATCTATCTCTAAAGTAACTGAAGAACAAGAGGTCGATGATGATGACCAATTCGAAGACGACGATTATAATGATGAAGAATAATTTTTTAATAAAAGCCACTTAAAAAAGTGGCTTTTATTTTGTTTGCTGAAAAAAACATTTTCAAGCCATCAATTCTTAAAAAAATGCTACTTTTGCAGTCGTAAAACAGATTTCTAAAAATGTACAGAACACATACTTGTGGCGAACTTCGCCTTTCCGATGTAAATGAAGAAATTACCCTCAGTGGTTGGGTACAAAAAATCCGCAATAAAGGTTTTATGGTTTGGGTGGATATCCGCGACCGATATGGCATCACTCAACTTATTTTTGACGAAGAACGCACCAGCAAAAACGTCTTGGAATTGGCTACAACACTTTCTCGCGAAGACGTAATTCAGGTAACGGGAAAAGTCATTGAACGTGAGGCAAAAAACAATCATATTCCCACCGGAGAAATCGAAATTTTGGTTTCGGAATTGCTTGTATTGAACAAATCGGAACTTCCTCCTTTTACTATTGAAGATAATACCGATGGAGGGGAGGATATTCGTATGAAATACAGATATTTGGATATTCGTCGTACGCCAGTTCGCAACAATTTGATTTTCCGTCACGAGATAGCGATGCAGGTGAGGAATTATCTTTCTAAAGAAGGATTTATTGAGGTGGAAACACCCGTGCTGATAAAGTCAACCCCTGAGGGAGCGAGGGATTTTGTGGTGCCAAGTCGTATGAACGAGGGAGAATTTTACGCCCTTCCGCAGTCGCCACAAACGTTCAAGCAACTTTTGATGGTCGGTGGGTTAGACAAATATTTTCAGATAGTAAAATGCTTCCGCGATGAGGATTTACGTGCTGACAGACAGCCAGAATTTACCCAAATCGACTGCGAAATGTCGTTCGTGGAGCAAGAAGATATCATCAACACCTTTGAGGGACTTACCAAACATCTGTTGAAGGAAGTAAAAGGCATTTCTATTGAGAAATTCCCACGAATGACCTATGCCGAAGCGATGAAAACCTACGGAAACGACAAACCCGATATCCGTTTTGGAATGAAGTTCGGTGAGCTTAACGATATCGCACAACACAAAGATTTCAAAGTATTTAACGAAGCGGAATTGGTGGTAGGGATTGCCGTTCCGGGGGCTAACAGCTACACACGTAAGGAAATCGATGCTTTAATCGAATGGGTAAAACGCCCACAGGTAGGAGCTTCAGGTATGGTGTATGTTAAATGCAATGATGATGGTAGCTTCAAATCGTCAGTTGATAAATTTTACAGCGAAGAAGACCTCCAAAAATGGGCGGAACGCACTGAGGCAAAGGCAGGAGACCTTATCTGTATTCTCTCAGGAAAAGCCGACAAGGTGCGTGGGCAACTTTCAGCCTTGCGTATGGAACTTGCCGAGCGTTTGGGCTTACGCAAAGCGGACGAATTTGCTCCGCTATGGGTAGTAGATTTCCCATTGTTGGAATTCAACGAAGAAGAGAACCGATTTTTTGCAATGCATCACCCGTTCACATCTCCAAAACCGGAAGATATTCCCTTGCTTAATACCAATCCGGCTGCGGTACGTGCCAATGCCTACGATTTGGTGCTGAACGGAAACGAAATAGGAGGTGGTTCTATCCGAATTTTCAATAAAGAATTACAGGCGAAGATGTTTGAGTTGTTAGGCTTTACACCTGAACAAGCAGAGGCTCAATTTGGCTTCTTGATGAACGCCTTTAAATATGGAGCACCGCCACACGGAGGCTTGGCTTTTGGGTTTGATAGATTGGTTGCCATTTTGGGCGGACAAGAAACTATCCGCGATTTTATAGCCTTCCCGAAAAATAACTCGGGACGCGATGTAATGATTGACGCACCCTCACCGATTGACTCCACACAGCTTGACGAATTGCATATCAGGTTGAAATAGAAAAACGAAAGGTTGTGGCTATTTGATAGCCATTGCTTTCATAGCGTAATGCTATACCCATAAATAGTTTTATTGCTGCTGTAGGGATACGGTAGCAATTTTTATTTTTATTACAATAGATATTACTATTATTTTAACTTCTTCTGAAATTATTTTAAGTTGTCGTAGTGGTATTTTAGTTATGCTGAAAAAGTATTAAATGCATCGGAGTAGTATTTTTGAGACTTCGAAAATTATTTCAAGCTGTCGTAGTTGTATTTTATTTGTAATGAAAACATATAAAGTATATCGGAGTAGTATTTTTGAGACTTTGAAAATTATTTTAAGCTGTCGTAGTTATATTTTAGCTATGCTGAAAAACTATTAAATATGTCGTAGTTGTATTTCTATCATAAATAAAATTAGTTAGAAGTGTCGTAGATATATTTCTTTATTTATTGAAATAAATTGGGTATATCGTATGTGTATTTCTTCAATAATCATTTTAAAATGATATAAAAAGAGAATTCGTAAATAATTCTCTGAAATTAGAAAATAAAAGCTTAAATATTTTATAAATATTTTTAATTTATGAATATATTTTTGTACGTTTGTAGGGTAGATATGCTATTTTGAGAGTTCAAAATATAGGACTACGATAGATATTTTATAATTCTAACATTAAAAATTGATATTATGGAGAAGTTAAACTTACAAAAATTGGAGTCATCGCGTTTGCAAAATGCAGAGTTTGGACAATTATTAACTCGATTGTTTGAAGACATTACTAAATCAGGAATTGATTTATCAGAAGATGAATCATTAAAAAAAGCTCTTAAGAATTTGGAAGAGCATTTGAGTGTTTATGATAAGGCACTGGAACAAACATATTATAATGAAGAGTCCAAAAATTTAGTAAAATTAGATAAGGTACGTGATGATGATATGAAAGCATTACGGGCAAGTATTAAGCCTTATCGAAATGCAAAGACTGAAGTTCAGAAAAATGCTTATCACAATCTATCAATGCTTTTTGCTAGTTACAAAGATGTTGAGGAACAGGCATACGAGATACAAACAAAGCGTATGAGTACGCTGTTATCACTATTGAAGTCAGAAAAATATACAAATGATGTTTCAGCATTGAAGATTTTACCCTTTGTTGAGGAGTTAGAAAAATCAAGCTCTGAATTTGAAATAGTTTTTTCGGAACGTTCACACAAGAATATTGGAAAAACGAGTTACAATATCAGGTCATTAAGAAAAGAGATGGGAGATAGTTATCGCAAAATTTGTAACTATATTTTTTCATCGACGGAGATAAAACAATCTGATTTCTATATAAAATTATTAGATGTAATTAATAACAGCAGAAAGTACTTTTCTGATACATTTGCTCGAAGAATTACATCTCGTCGGGGTAATGAAAGTAGCAGTATGGGAAAAATAGAGTCATAAAAGGTAAATTATATTCAAAATATCTTGTATTATGATATTTTGATTTTAAATTTGTTTGAAATCGTTATTGAATTTTAAATTTTTCATATAAAAGGAAAAGGTTATCCCTGTTGTAGGGGTAGCCTTTTTTGATATTTAAAGATTTATTTCCAACCTTTGCCTTCTTTTTTTCGTTGTATTAGTACAAATAGCCTTTCGAGGAGGTAAAATAACTTAACAAAGGAATGAAATAAGAAAAAAGATTAATAGAATTACTTAACAAGAATGTCGAAGAGTATAAAAATGAAATCGGATACAAAGTATCTTATTGAAAGAGCAAAACAAAATGAACGTTTGGCACAGAAGGAGCTTTATGAGGCGTACGCTTCCTCCTTGTTGAGTGTGTGCCGTTTGTACATTAATGATTTGCACTTTGCTGAGGACATTCTGTTAAAAGCTTTCTTCAAAATTTTTACCCATTTGAAAGACTATCAGGAACAAGAACACCTGTATGCTTGGATGAGACGCATTGTAGTGAATGAAGCTATTGATTTTTTAAGAAGCAAAAGCCAAAAGGTAATGTATTTGGATTGGGAAAATTCCTACGATGATGTAGAGGAAATATCGTGTGAGCAATTGTTTGAGCAAGAATATTTACAAGCATTCATAGATGAGCTTCCGTCAGGTTGCAAAATGGTCTTCAATTTATATGTATTTGAAGAGTACAGCCATAAAGAAATAGCAGAAGAATTGGGTATTTCGGAAGGTACCTCCAAATCGCAACTGGCATATAGCAAGAAATTATTGAGAGAGAAACTAACTAATAAAAAATATCATTATGCAAAATAATTGGAAAAATCGTGTGAAAAATACCTTTGAGGATAGAAAGATTATACCCACACAAGAGCTTTGGCATCAGTTGGAGAATCAGTTAGATAACCATTATGCTAAGAAGAAAAAGCAAAAATTTATGTATTACATTGCTGCATCGTTTATGATATCCTTACTATCGATGGCGATATTCTGCAATAGAGTTTTTTTTGATGAAGACAATCAGGCAGAGGAATATGCAATCGCTACTAAAAATTCAGAATCACTAAAAAATAACGCTACTAAAGATTTTCAATTACACAAAACACAAAAAGATAGCTTCAAAACAGAATACACAAATTCAATAACTTCCGAAAAGCATTATCAAATCAATAATGTAGACTTCGTTACCAGAAAAGAACCCTTCAAGGATGATAAATCGAAAAAAATATTAAAAGATGAAATTTCTTCTTCTTTGAAAGCATATGTAGATGAGGTTTTAGAAGATTTTTCTGCAGACAAAATATTTTTAGCACTTCAAGAAGAGTCTATTTTTGAACAGCGTGTTGATAGCATCTTTCAGGCAATGTATTTCACGAATATTACTCCTGATGAATTGCTACTCGTTGCCTCATCTGAAGCGAAGTTGAACAAGTACATAGAGGAAAACTTAGATGCTGAAAAGATACTTTCAGATATTGAGAAGTCATATTTTAGGTACAAAGTTCGTTTGTTTTTTGACAAAGTGAACGATGAGTACGACAAATTGAAAATCGCACTTCATTCTATGAAAAGAGATAACTAATTTTTAAATATATAACATATGAGAATTATAAACTTTATTTTATTTATCTTCCTGTTTCTTCCACAAATGATTGTAGGACAAGATGATTACAACAAAAGAATTCAAAAATCAAAAGAAAGGATAGATTCTATCATTAACAAAGAAAAAAAGTTACTGACAGAGAAAATCATCGTGATTGATAGAATGGCTAAGAAAAAAGAAATATCCGAATACACAGCCAACAAAATGAAAAAGAGCCTTTCTTCACAAGCAAAAGATAGCATTCAGAACAAAATCAAAAAAGAAAAGGACAAAATTATACTTCTATTAAAAGAGGATAGAGCAATGCAGCAAAAAATAATGGAGGAAAAACTCTCCAAGCAGGATTCTATTCAAAAATATAGAAATATTCATATTGAAAAAGAGATTGATAGAGCAATGCAAAAGCTGGACTCACTTTTCTCAACCGAACCTGATATGTTAGCAAATAATATATCTAATGAAGATGGCCAGAAGTATTCAGATACTATCAACACAGAAGTACAGGATATAAACATCCTGGGCTTGATTAGAATAACCAAAAGTAAAAAGAATAGAGAAAGGACAGAAATTAATATTTTTCCGACTCCCAGAAAGTCAAAACGTACCATATCAGGGTCTCACATAGCTTTAGGATTTCATACATTAAGTAGTGCAGGGAATTTTGGAAGTGATAAATTCAAAGTATGGGGGTCAAAATCATTGGAAATAGGAGCGGGGAGAAGTACGAGGCTATTCAAAAACAGTGAATTACTTCGTATCAACTATGGCTACTCTCTTATGATTAATAAATTAAAGAT
This sequence comes from Capnocytophaga cynodegmi, assembly GCF_002302475.1. Lineage (NCBI taxonomy): Bacteria > Pseudomonadati > Bacteroidota > Flavobacteriia > Flavobacteriales > Flavobacteriaceae > Capnocytophaga > Capnocytophaga cynodegmi. Next base: position 1,180,391 of record NZ_CP022378.1, on the reverse strand, counting down.
GAAAGGAAGTGAGTACTTCGTTAATGATAAGGGCGTAACTTCAATACAGCCATATCCCTATGAGGCTTATAAGTCGAAATTTCGAGCGACGTATTTGATAATTCCAATTAGTTTGGAAATGAACTTGGACGGGCATTATGACTATAGAGAAAGGGAATACAACAGAGGATTCCGTTTGGGTGTGGGGGCATATGTTGGCGGATTATTAACCAGCAAACAAAAAGTGAAGTATTATAATGAGAACAGAAACAGAAGCAAGGAAGTGAGCTACAACAAATTAAGTACAAATGATTGGGTGTATGGATTGTCAGCCCATATTGGTTACAGAAATGTTGTTTTCTACACAAAATATAGTCTCGTTCCACTTTTCAGAAATAGCCCAATTAAGGAATATCCGCTTTCTTTCGGTCTGCGTTGGGGATTGTAGAAGGATTGTGTTTTCAAGTTTTATAATTTACGTCGGAAGAGGAGTATTTACTCCTCTTCTTTTTATTTTCAGAAATTGTAGGGTTAACGAAAAAAGGTTTACTTTTGTAATTGAAAATAATTGAATAAATAAAATAGGTAGGAAGTACAGATGAGAATAGTAATACAACGTGTGTTGGAAGCCTCTGTGGTTATCGAAAATGAAGTAACTTCAAAAATTGACAAAGGATTATTAATTTTGGTTGGCATAGAGGAAGCCGATACCGATGAAGATGTGAAATGGCTTTCATCAAAGGTTGTGAATCTCCGCATTTTTGATGATGAAAATGGTGTGATGAATTTATCCGTCAAAGATATTGATGGAGAGATTATCGTAGTTTCACAATTTACCCTACACGCCTCTACCAAAAAAGGAAACAGACCGAGTTACATCAAAGCGGCTAAGCCTGATATTTCGATACCTTTGTATGAGAGGTTTGTAAGTCAACTTCAAAATGATTTAGGCAAAGAAATAGGAACGGGGGAGTTCGGAGCAGATATGAAAGTTAATTTGTGCAACGATGGTCCTGTTACCATTATCATAGATACCAAAAATAAAGAATGAAATTTTTAGACGTACATTCGCACAAGCAAAAATCGTCCTCTGATACCATTGTTATAAGAAATGAATATCCGTTTACGGCTGATACAACTGATTGGTTTTCTGTGGGTATTCATCCTTGGTATTTGGAAGATTGGAACGAGCAATGGAATACACTTGTGAATGTTGCTGAACATCCTAATTGTGTAGCTATCGGCGAATGTGGGCTGGATAAAAACATCTCCGAAAGTCTGGAATTACAAAAAATCATATTCGAAAAACATATAGAATTATCGGAAAGTCTGAAAAAGCCACTCATCATTCATTGTGTAAAATCATACAGTGAACTAATTAGTTGCAAAAAGAAGTTTCGACCTCGTCAGATGTGGATATTACACGGATTTAATAAGAATCAGTCCGTATGCGATATGCTTTTAAGAGAAGGAATATATCTTTCTTTCGGGAAAGAATTACTTACAAACGAAAAATTGCAGAATGTATTTAAAACAATTCCTCAAGGAAGCTATTTTTTTGAGACAGATAATTCAGACATTGATATCTCTGAAATATATCATAAAGCAAGAGAATTGAAAGGAGAAATAAAAATTTTTACAGAGAAATTATTTTATTCAATAGATTGAAAATCAATGATAAGTATTGTTTTTGTGTAAAAAGTTATATAAAATCGTGAAATTTGTTTGGTAAGTTGTAAAAAAGTTTCTATATTTGCACTCGCAAAGCAAAACAACTGGTACCTTAGCTCAGTTGGTAGAGCAAAGGACTGAAAATCCTTGTGTCCCTGGTTCGATTCCTGGAGGTACCACGAGATCTTCTTCATAGAGGAAATTTTTCATATTTTTAAGGATTAGGAATTGCAAAAACCACAGTGAAAACTGTGGTTTTTGTTTTTTATTTAGGTCGTAAATTTTTCTTATTATTCTTGCTAAGGAAAATATTAATTTGTACTTTTACCTCTTGAAAAAAAACAAAAAAATAGTTAATAATAGCAACAACATATTTTAAATTATGCCAACAAAGAAAGTAACATTAAACCCTGACTATGTATTTGAAACAAGTTGGGAAGTATGTAACAAAGTAGGAGGTATTCATACCGTTATTTCAACTAAGGCGTTGAGTATCACTAAGAAATTCAAAAATAAATATATCCTCATAGGTCCAGATGTATGGCAACATACTGAAAGTAAGGAGTTTGTGGAGAATAAGGATTTATTCAAATCTTGGAAAGCCAAAGCAGAAAGTGAAGGACTACGTGTTCGTGTGGGGAATTGGAATATACCAGGCAATCCGATAGTAATTTTGGTTGATTTTGCTCGTTATATAAGTAATAAAAATGAGATTTTGCGTTACTATTGGGATACATACAAGTTGGATTCACTCAATAGTTCGTGGGATTACATAGAATCAGTACTTTTTGGATATGCTTCAGCAAAAGTTATAGAAAGTTTCGTGAAATTCAATACAGCTTCACGTGAGAATGTACTTTGTCATTTCCACGAATGGATGACAGGAAGTGGTGTGCTTTACATTGAAGATAAAATGCCAAAGATAGGGTCTGTTTTCACTACACACGCAACAGTGGTAGGGCGTTCAATTGCAGGAAATGGCTATCCACTTTATGACAATATGAAGGGCTATAATCCTGAGGAAATGGCATACCGATTTGGTGTTCAGCATAAACATTTTTTGGAGAAAGCCGCAGCAAAAACGGCTGATACCTTTACCACTGTAAGTGAACTTACAGCCAATGAAGCATTACATTTCTTAGGGCGAAAAACAGATATTATCACACCAAATGGTTTTGAAGATTCTATCGTTCCAGCGGCGAAAACTTTTGATAAAAAACGCAAAGAAGCTAAGAAACAACTTCATAAGGTTGTACAAGCACTTGTGGGATATTCTGTTAGTGAAGATACAAAAATCGTGGCAATTAGCGGAAGATATGAATTCCGAAATAAGGGAATTGACGCTTTCATCGACTCATTAGGAGCTTTAAACAGAAGTGCTAAAAATAAAAAAGAATTACTTGCCTTTGTTCTTATCCCTACAGCTCACGAAGGTGTAAATCAAGGATTATTACATAATTTGGAGAATCCGCAACAGGCTAAAGAAAATGAACAAAAACATCTTACACATTATTTGTCAGATACATATAATGACCAGATTTTAAGAAGAATACACGAACAACAGCTTTTCAATCGTAAGGAAGACAAAGTAAAAGTGATTTTCTGTCCAAGCTATTTGAATGGAAATGATGGAGTGTTTAATCTATCATATTACGATTTGCTTATTGGAATAGACGGAACTGTATTCCCTTCATATTATGAGCCTTGGGGGTATACACCTTTGGAAAGTTTGGCTTTCAAGGTTCCTACTATAACTACGTCATTAGCAGGATTCGGAAAGTGGGTAGAACAATATTATCCTGAAAAACAGAATGCCATTGAGGTTATTTCACGTAATGATGGAAATTATGGAGATGTAGTAGCAGAAGTTACTAAAAATATAGTTTCGCTTTTGCAAATGAAAGATGAGGATTTTGAGACTTTACGTGAAACAGCGGGTAAAGTTTCAGAGATTGCTTTGTGGAAGAACTTAAGTCAGCATTATTTTAAAACGTATGAACTTACCTTAACGAGTATTGAAGACCGAGTAATCAATTTACCAAATATTGATACAGAGGGTTCATCAGCTTTAGAAAAAAGTAAAATGGTTAATACTCCTATATGGCGTAACATTATCATTCACAGGGCGATACCAAAAGCTTTACAGCCACTTGAAGAACTTGCCAAAAACTTATGGTGGTGTTGGAATAACGAGGCTTCAGAGTTGTTCTATAGTATCGACCCCGTAAAATGGATTGACTCTCGCAAAAACCCAATTGCTTTACTTGATACAATTTCTCTTTCTAGATACAAAGAATTAGAAAATGATGCTGTTTTTATGAAAAAATTATCAAAAGTATATGATGATTTTCAGCATTATATGGCAAAAAAGGTAGAAATGGATAGCCCTTCCGTAGCTTATTTTAGTATGGAATATGGATTACATTCTTCATTAAAAATTTACTCGGGAGGATTGGGAATTCTGGCGGGAGATTACTTGAAAGAGGCTAGTGATAAAGCTACAAAGATAACAGGGGTTGGTTTGTTGTACCGCTACGGATATTTCACACAGAAGTTATCTTCTGCAGGAAATCAAGAGGCTGATTATGAGGCACAAGACTTTTCTAAAATCCCTGTAACTCCTGTAACTGAACCCAATGGCAAATGGTTAATTGTATCGGTTGACTTACCGCAACGAACCATATACGCACGAGTTTGGCGTGTAGATGTAGGTAGAATAGAATTATACTTATTAGATACTGATTTTGAAGATAATAGAGATGATGACAGATCTGTAACACATCACTTGTATGGAGGTGATTGGGAAAATCGTTTGAAACAAGAAATGCTCTTAGGTTTAGGAGGTATCAAAATGTTGCGTAAATTGGGCATTGATACAGATGTTTATCACTGCAATGAGGGTCACGCGGCATTTATTGGTTTAGAGCGACTTAGCGAATATATCCAAAACGATAATTTATCATTCTCCGAAGCGATGGAGGTAGTTCGCGCATCGTCATTATTTACCACGCACACACCAGTTCCTGCAGGACACGATTTCTTTGAAGAAGGTATGTTACGTGCTTATATCGAGAATTATACGGAGAAATTACACGTGAATTGGGAGCAAATCTTAGCCTTAGGTAAGATAGATTTGTACAATCCGAAAGAAAAATTCTCGATGAGTAATTTGGCGGCAAATCTTTCTCAGGAAGTAAATGGAGTAAGTTGGCTGCACGGAGAAGTGAGCCGAGATATTTTCAAATATTTGTGGCCTGGATATATGCCTGAAGAATTACATATTAGTTATGTAACCAATGGAGTACATAAACCAACTTGGACAGCAGGATTATGGAAAGAAATTGAAAATGAAGTTTTTGGTGAAGATTTTAAAACACACACATATGACCCAAAAAGTTTTGAAGGAATTTATAAGGTTTCAGACAAACGTATCTGGGAAGTAAAAACTGAACTACGTGCCAAACTTTTAAGACGTGTGGAGCAGAAACTACGTTTAGAAAAGAATACACCCTATTTCTCTCCAAAACAATTAATTGAAATCAAAGAAAATTTACGTAAAGATATTCTGACAATTGGTTTTGCTCGTCGTTTTGCAACTTACAAACGTGCACATTTGTTGTTTACAAATATTGACCGATTAGATAAAATCGTGAATAATCCAGAGCGTCCTGTACAGTTTATTTTTGCAGGAAAAGCTCACCCAGCGGACAAAGCAGGACAAGATTTGATAAAACACATTGTCGAAATATCAAAATTACCACAATTCTTAGGAAAAATTCTTTTCATCCCGAATTATGATATGGAATTGGCTCGTCATATGGTTCAAGGGGTTGACGTATGGATGAATACACCTACACGTCCGCAAGAAGCCTCAGGAACCAGTGGTGAAAAGGCAGCAATGAATGGTGTAATGCATTTCAGTGTGCTTGACGGATGGTGGGTAGAAGGTTATCGTGAAGATGCTGGTTGGGCATTGCCAATGGAACGTGCCTACGAAAGCCAAGAGTATCAGAACGAGATGGATGCCGAAACGATTTACAATATCATTGAAGATGAGATAGCTCCAGCCTTCTATGAAAAAGACAGAGATGGAATTTCGCAAAGATGGTGTTCTTTCATCAAAAATACAATTGCTAAAGTGGCAGTAAACTTTACAACAACACGAATGCTAACGGATTACGAAAATCAATTCTATTATCCTATGAGTGAACGTGCAGCAAGTTTGAAAAAGAATAATTATGCTACTGCAATAGAAATTTCTGCTTGGAAACGTAAGGTAAGCCAAGAGTGGGATAATATCAAGGTTGTTGAGGTAATTACGCCAAATAAGAATAAACAACTTATCTCAATAGGTAAAAACTATAAAGGGCAAATCACTCTGGATATCGGAGATTTGAAAGTAAGTGATATTGGAGTAGAATTAGTTATTGCTAAAGAAGATAAAGACGGACGCATAAAGGTAGTGGATAAGAAAGAATTTACACCTGTTTCACAAGAAGGAAGTAAAGGAGTCTATGTACTTGAGGTAGTTACGGATTATCCTGGTTCGTTACAATTAGCAGTACGTATATTCCCTAAAAATGATTTATTGCCACATCGTCAGGATTTTGCTTTAGTAAAATGGTTGTAAGAAATGCAATTTATTTGACATACAAAAAAGGAGTTAGAAAAGTTCTAACTCCTTTTTTTGATTTTATAATTCAAAAATAACTTCTTCCAGAGGTAAACGTGATTTAGGATTTTTATCAGGTTGATTGCTATCATTTGAATCACGATAACCGATTGCTACGGCAAAAAGTGTTTTATAACCATCTTGTTGTAAGATTTCATCGTATTTCTCTATTTGAATTCCTTCCATAGGTGTACTATCAATTCCCATTGAAGCACAGGCACTTAAGAAATAACCTAAAGAAATATACACTTGCCGATGTAACCATTTTTTTGTAACTTCCTCACCTTTAGGTTTTACATTCTGTAAGTAATAATTGACTTGCCCTTCTGGTAAACACTTTCGAATTTGGCTTTCAAATTTTTCGAGGTCATCAAATCCTAAGAATACAACTAAGTGACTTGCATTATTGATTTTTGATTCATTAAAAAAGGAAACTTTTGCCAATTCTTGCTTTTTGTTTTCATCAGAAACAAAGATGAATCTCCAAGGCTGTGAGTTTATTGAGGAAGGAGCTAAACGTAAAATCTCTTTTAAATCGTTTATCTTTTCTTCAGAAATTTTTTTATTCTGATAAACTTTTGTTGTGTATCTATTTTTTGCTAAATCTAAAAAATTCATAATTACTTAATTTTGGTTTACATACTCATTTTTATCCAGCCACAAAGGTAACATTTATTTTTTGTAATTCGTGTGTAAATAAAAAATAAACAATAGCGATACGTCGCTATTGTTTATTTAAATTGCTTTATTTAGAAAAAGTTATTTCGTAGGATTTTGTGTAAGTGTTCCTGGGTATGAATTTATCGCTGTTTGCGGAATGTAATAAACAACTCTGTAATCATCTGCAGAAATATCTTGTAGTGCATTATGAGGACCTGGATAATGACGTTTAAGAGGTTTGCCATTTCTGAATACATCATAACTACGCTCAGCTTGAAAAGCTAATTCTAATTGACGTTCCTTATCAATCAATTCACTGGCATTTGAAGCATCTAAAGAAGGGTAACCTCCACCAATGATGGAACGCTCACGAATAGTGTTCAAATCTGTAAGTGCTTCGCCATAACGCCCTAATTTGGCATTTGCTTCAGCTCTGTTTAGGTAAACTTCAGCCAAACGAGAAATTACAGGTGAATGCAGATGTGAATCTTCCCCCTCACGTGAACATTTGGTAATATAGAACATAGGATAAGCACGATTTAATTTCATCAAATCATCTATAACTCCTTGATATACTTCTCCTTCATATTCAATAGAATACATTCCTTGTGAAACATCTACAACTTTAAGAGTGAACGGAGTTTCCACTTTGTTAGTTGTGATGAAACAAGTAGGCGTTCTCAATACATTATTCTCATAATCGTAATCCAACGGGGCTTGTATATATCCATAACCAGTATGTTGGCCTTGTTCATTTTTCATTTTATGGATAAATCGGAAGACTTTTTGTTTATGTTTTTCGTTATATCCTTTTATATCGACAGGTACTTCATACTGAGGTTCAATAAAACTTGCACGAGCATCAACAATTTTTCTGTTTGCCCAATCATTGCGTCCTGTTTCGTTGAGTAAATCGATGTATTTGGCACTGGCATACATTTCTCCCCAACCCATTCCTCCAATGTTGGCGTACATACCACCAATTCCGTAATAATGGTCGTATCCTGAAAACTCTGTAGCAACTCTTTTTACTACGAAGATAGATTCTTTGTTGTTCTCTGGTGTTAAGGTGTTGTATCTCATAAAAGATTGACGATCAAGCAAAGAGTATTTACCAGAGTTGATAACCTTGGAGGCATAGTCAACAGAAAGTTGAGCATAATTGGTGTTAGGATTTTCGTAAGTTCCTGACATATAAAGATATACTCTAGATAAAAGAGCTTGAGCTGCTTCTTTCGAAGCGTAGGCATTTCCTCTCTCGCGTGTTATAAGCTCTTCTGCTTTTGTTAAGTCTTTGATGGCTTGTTCATAAGTTTCCTTAACAGTGGCACGGTCAGGAAGTGTCAAATTCACAAGGTCATCTGGGGTTCCGTTTACTATGGGTACTCCCAAATTTGTTTCAGGAGATTGAGAATAAGGTCGCCCGTAAGCCCTTGAAAGGTAGAAATACATCATTCCTCTCAAAAAGTAGCATTCACCTAATTTGCTTTTGGTTTCATCAGAAGCTGTTTCTTCTGGAATTAACTTAATGATGTTAGATGCCTGAGCAATTACTTTATAACCACTATCCCAAAAAGATTGTAAACGATAATTGATAGGTGTACGTGAATAAGATATAAATTCATAAAAGGCGTCAGTGGAGCTTCCACGAATCATCATATTGTCGCCAGCATATTCGCCACAGCGGTGCATCACATCCGACCAACCTTTCATCTGTGCGTAACAGCCGTTAAGTAATCCATCAAGTGAACCATCGGGGTCACCTTTTATTTTTTCCGAAGACATACTTCCGTGGGGAAATCTGTCGATATCACAAGAGTATAATCCTATGGTAATTATCAGTGCATATATTATATTTTTCATAATGTTTATTTTAAAAATTAGCGGTTATTCCAAAAATAAATTTGCGTGTTGCTGGATAAATTGATGGCCCAGCAGAATTGATAGCCGTTCCTTCTCTGGTAGGTATTTCGGGGTCAACACCTGAGTAATCCGAAATAAAGAATAGGTTTTCTCCTGTAAGAGAAAAATACAACTTAGGAAGCTTATGTGCAGATAAATCAAGATTATAACCTATTGATAGTGAACGAAGTTTTAAGTAACTTCCATCTTCCAAGAAGCGAGAAGACACTTTGTTAGCGTTACTTTTATTCTCATACACAGCCTTAGGGTGTGTAGCATCATCACCTGGTTTTTCCCATCTTGACCAACCTTTTTTAAGTTTCATTTGATTTCTATCTGTATAAGTTCCGTCAGAATCGTACTCTGTTCGAGAGTAGTTATAGATTTTTCCTCCGTATGAGAAACCAAAATTAGCACTCAGATTAAAGTTTTTATAAGTTAATGAAGTTCCAAAACCTCCGAAGAAATCAGGTGTAGCGTTGCCCACAGCAACTTGATTTGCTTCAGCGTAATTGGAGGTTTTTTCACGGGTTTCATTACCATCTGCATCTTTCACTGTTTTGTACCATTGTGGAGCTCCTGTTTCTTTATTAACACCCGCCCATTCTACCATATAGAAAGTATCGGCATCAAGTCCAGGTTTTAGTAACTTGTTGGTACTACCTGCGATGCCTAACCCATCGGATATGATAATTTCTTTCCTATCTCCATATAATTTTTTTACTTCATTGATATTTTTGCCAAAGTTAGCATCAACAGACCAGTGTAAGTTATCATTTTTGATGATTGAAGCAGTTAAAGTTGCTTCCACTCCCTTATTGCCAAGGCTTCCTACATTTCTCCAAATTGAAGTTACACCTGTAAGTCCCGAAACTGGAACAGGATACAGAATATTATTTATGTCCTTGTTGTAATAATCAAATGTGAGAGATACTCTGTCGAAAAGAGTTATATCAAGCCCAACACCTGTAGTAGCGGTACTTTCCCAAGTTAAATCCTTATTTCCTACCTGTGAAATTAAAGCACCAGGCGTTTGATTGTAACTCGCTCCTGTAGAAATAGCGTATAAATCATATTGAGGATATAAAAAATTAGGACGACTACCTACAGTTCCGTACGATGCACGAAGCTTAAGTATATTTATCCATTTGGGAGTGAACCAATTTTCGCGATGTACATTCCAACTTCCACTAACAGAGTAGAAAGTTCCATATTTGGCATTTGTACCAAAGTTAGAAGCCCCATCACGACGTAGAGAACCCTCCAAAACATACCGATTATCATAACTATATACAATCCTTGAAAGGACCGATTGAACAGCCCATTCAGAAATTCCTCCTTTTGTCCTTTCAGGTTTTGTAGCTATATCAAGAACAGAGAAGCCAGGAACGATACCTGTACCTGCTGCAGAAAGTGATTTCCCCCAATAGTCGTTATATTCATAGGCCACAAGTGCATTGATAGAATGTTTGTCAAACGATTTATCAAACTTCAATATCTGATTTGTATAACGGCGTATAATATTATTTTGTCCTTCAGATATTCTTCCTTTAACACTTTCTCCTCCTGATGAACGAGGGTCTTCATAACTATTGGAAAAACTACTTATATATTTGTAGTTGTTCACCGAAGAAAAAGTAAGCCAATCATTAATCTTAACATCAAAATCCAATCCACCCATTGCTTGGAACAACTTACTTGCTCCCCAATTCCATTGTAAATCATATAAATAGTTAGTTGAATTTCTATTCACCCAAAGTGAAGAACGGTGTGGAACGATATTTCCATCTTTGTCATAAGGGCTGTCCCAAGGTAAATTTGAATACATTGCCCCTACCGAATGTTGCCTATCATCAGTAGTTCGAACTGTGCCAGAAATATTTGGTTTGATAGTAAGCCACTTGAAAGGTTGATAATCTGCTTTTAATCGGAAATCATATTTTTTGTAGTCATATCCTTTTACAGCTCCTTCTTCATCATAATAACCAATTGAAAAATAAGAACGAAGTGCTTCTGAGCCTCCACTTACCGAAATACTATAATCTTTCACAATTCCCATTGTTGTGGCTTGTTTCCACCAATCGAAATTACTATTGCGTAATTCAGGATTCCATTGGGTAAATCTGATACTGGATTTATTTGAAAATGAATTGAAGTAATCGTATAACTCAGCTCCGTCCATCATCTCTAAATTACCATTAGAAAGCATACTAACCCCTTGTCGTACCGATACTTGCGATTGTAATTTCCCTTCTTTGGCTTTTTTGGTGGTTATCAGAATAACTCCGTTAGCCCCTTGTGAACCATAGATAGCGGTAGAAGCTGCGTCCTTTAAAATGGTCATTGATTCAATATCTGAAGGATTCAAAGAACCCGCATCTGACCCTACTATAACTCCATCAATTACCCAAAGAGGAGCAGTACTTCCGTTCAGAGTTGATTTACCACGAATAATGATAGCTCCAGTTTCTCCAGGGCGTCCTGAACCAGGAGCAACAAATACCCCTGAGACTTTTCCATTAAGCATATTTTCCACAGAAGGAGTGGTAATGTCAGCTAATTTTTCTTTCTTAATGGTTTGCAAAGCTCCTGTTAAACTTTCCTTTTTCTGAGTTCCGTATCCGATGACTATAACATCATCAAGTTGTTGTGTGTCTTCTTGAAGCTTGACATTAATAGTTTGTGTTTTGCCTGAAGATGTTACTTTCTGGGTTTGTGTCTGGAATCCAATGAAACTAAATTCAAGTATGTCGCCTTGTTTGGCTTCTATTTCGTAATTCCCATCAAAGTCAGAACTCACTCCGTGTGTACTTCCTCTAACCAAAATACTAGCTCCTGGCAGAGGATTTCGATTCTCATCAGTAACAGTTCCTGTTACTTTTATTTGTGCTGACAAAGACAATACACTGAATGTCAGTACAAGTAATGCTAATAGTTTCCCATTCATATCTCTACTTTTTTGAATTAATTACAAGCTGGTTTTACGTGAAGAGTGTCTGTGTTTTAGTTGTGATATGTTATTTTCTACTTGATAAGTAATGGTATGATTATTCCACTTTAGTGAAAAAATTAGATTACAAATTTATAGAAATTTTATGAAAAAAATCAAATAAATGTGAAAATTAATTTAGTTTTTTCTTTTCAAAAAATATTGAGAACTTATTATTACCTTTGTACCTTATGATGTATTTTTTCAAACTAATTTTACAGAGATATGTTTACAGGAATTATTGAAGATTTAGGCAAAATTATAAGGGTTGAAACAGAAAAATCAAACTTGCATTTGTATGTAAAAAGCAAATTTACTTCGGAATTGAAAGTAGATCAGAGCGTTTCACATAACGGAGTTTGCTTAACTGTTGTTGATATTCAAGATGATATATACAAAGTTACTGCCATTGCTGAAACACTTGCAAAAACTAATCTCGGAAATTTGCAAGTAAATGAAATCGTGAATTTGGAGCGAGGAATGCTTCTCAATACACGTTTAGACGGACACATTGTACAAGGTCACGTTGACCAAACAGGTGTTTGTACTAATGTTGAAGATGAGAACGGAAGTACACGTTTTACGTTTTCATACGATGCCAAAAGCAGAAATGTAACCATTGAAAAAGGCTCAATTACTATAAATGGTGTTAGCTTAACGGTGGTAGATTCGTTTGAAAATCAGTTTAGTGTGGTAATTATTCCTTATACAATGGAGCATACCAATTTTAAAAAGATCAAAGTAGGAAGCATCGTGAATTTGGAATTTGATGTAATAGGAAAGTATGTGTCTAAATTAATGTCTGTCAGGTAATTATTTTATTTTTGAAATCCAACTTAAATCAATTAGAACCACACTAAATATCCCAGCAATAAGCACGAACTTCAAAATATTGTGAATCAGAATATAGTGATTACGAAAGCTACTACTCCATAAAATAATGAGAGATAAAAGCAACATAATTTGGGAAAAAATCAAGTAATATGACATATATCCAACATTAAAATGTACAATTAGTACATAAATAGGAATAAAACAGCATAAAGAAGTGAGAGTAATGGTTATTTTAGCTCGTTTTTCCCCATATTTTACTGGAATTGTATGATAATTATGTGCCAAATCGCCTTTTAAGTTTTCTAAATCCTTGATAAATTCTTTTGTAAGTATTAAAAGAAATAATAAAAGTGCGTGAATGAAGATTACACTATCAAAATTTCGATAGTGAATAAATACCGCAAAAAAAGGAACAATTGCTAAAATTGCTGAGGTAAAATTCCCCCAAAAGGGAATTTTTTTTATTCGGTGTGAGTAAAACCACATACTAAAAATATAGCCCGAAAAAAAGATTACCGATCGGAAAGAAACATAACTTGCTACAATTACAGATAAAAAATTGAGTAAAAAATAGAGAGTTAATTTGGTGTTTTGTCCCACCAAACGGTCAATCATTGATTTTAAAGGTTTGTTAATGAGGTCTTTTTCTTTATCGTAAAATCCGTTGATGATGTATCCACCAGCTATTGCCAAAGCTCCAGCCAGAACCAGCATAAAAAGATTATCATCGAGCAATACTCTGCGGATAGATATATCTTTAGAGAGGACAAAAATTGATGCTAAATATTGAGCAATACAAATCATCAAAATATTGTACCCCCGAACAGACGAGAATAGCCCGAAGATTTTGAGTAAAGTGCGTTTTGTTTTCTTTCGAATCACGATTTCTCTATAAATGAAGAGAGAAAAACAGAGGTAGTTCCGTTTTTCTCTCATAGTAACTTTTATTTATTGTTTGTTTTTATATAATCCAAAATGCGTTGCACCAAATTTACGTGGTCGATGCCTCGTACACCGTGTCCGTGCATTGGATAGATGGACAAATCCACTAATTTTTTCTTTGTGATGGATTCCTGCATAAGCGAGAATACGTGCTGCGGAACTACCACATCATCAACACTTCCGTGGATAAAAAGTAGCTTTCCTTCCAAGTTATCTAAGTATTTACCCACACGGCTATTCTCGTAACCCTCAGGATTTTGCGTAGGAGTGTCCATATAACGTTCTCCATACATTATTTCATAATATTTCCAATCGGTTACTGCACCTCCCGCAACCGAAGTGGTGAAAACTTTTGGGTGACGCAACATCAAACTTGAAGCCATAAAGCCACCAAAACTCCACCCGTGAACAGCAATTCGTGAACCATCAACGTAAGGAAGGGATTTTAAATATTCTATACCATCAATTTGGTCTTTTATTTCCATATCACCTAACTTACGATGAATGGCACTTTCGAAAGCGAAACCACGATTAGCACTTCCTCGATTATCAATTGTAAAAACGATATAATCTTCATTCTCAGCAAAGACAGGCATCCAAAGATAAGAATCAGCGAGCCAAGAATTGGTAACCAGTTGAGCGTGAGTACCTCCGTAAACATATACCAAAACAGGATATTTTTTTGTAGGATTAAAATTTTGAGGTTTATGAATTTTGCCATACAATGTGGTTCCGTCAGTGGCTTTAATTTCCAAAAGCTCAGTAGTGCCTATGGCAATATTTTCAAGTGGATTTTTTGCTGTTAAAATATTTTGACTTGTACCTGATTCTGTATTGATTATATCAATATTTTGTGGAATTGAAATACTACTATATGAGTCCAATAGAAATTTAGCATCAGAGCTTAATTGCGTTTTATGTGTTCCCGCAACTTTCGTTAAAACTGTAATTTTTTTCGGATTTTTTAATTCTATTTTGTACGTATGTTTTTCGCGTGGGTCTTTACCTGTTCCTGAGATAAAAACGAACTTTGCTTTTGGGTCAAATCCTAAAATATCTTGTACAACCCATTTAAAATCAGTTATTTGTTTGATTAATTTTCCGTTGACATTATAATGATAAATATTCATAAATCCGTTGCGTTCACTCATCCATAAAAATTCATCATTTTTGTTAGGTAAAAAGGTTGCAGGATACTCAGGTTCAATCCATTTGCTATTTTTTTCTTCAAAAAGTGTATTTATCTTTTTTCCTGTAGAAGCATCATATCTATTGAGCCAATAATGATTTTGGTCTCGATTAATTTCTGCTATCAAAATAAACTTTTCATCGGGCGACCACGAAAGATTTGTAAGATAATGTTCATCGGTGGTGTCAATATCTAAATAAATGGTTTTGTGTGTTTTAATGTCAAAAATACCTATGGAAGCTTGTTCACTTTTTTGACCTACCATTGGATATTTTATTAATTTTGAACTTGCGGGAGTTGTATTGATGTCTACTAACGGATAGTCAGTAACATTAGTTTCGTTTTTCTGGTAGAACGCCAAAAAGTTACCTTTAGGTGACCAAAAAGTTCCTTTCTTGATGCCAAATTCGCTACGATGGATTGCCTGTCCCGATACAATATTTTTATCAGAATTGTTTGTAACTTCTATTTTTTCATTACCTGAAATAGCTACAAAAAGATTATTTTCAATGGTATAAGCAATAGCCTTTTTGTGTTTGTTGAAATCTTTGTTTTCTGCTCCAGAAGTGAAATTAATTGAAGTTAAATGTTTGTTATTCAGATAATCGTAAACCTGAAAGGCATTGTCTAATTCAAAAATTAGTTCGCTTTGGTCAATGTGCGTAATTGATGGCAATTGCCTTAATTTTGAGTATGCTGCTACCATATCTTCACCAGAGATAGATTTCGTTTTTTGCCCCATTGCTGAAACAATTTCGAAAGATAAATCATTGTTGTAGATATAGTTACTTGTTCCTTCAATCCATTGTAATGAATTGTAATTTTCTGGATAAAGGAGAGAGTATCCCTGAGGAGAATCGCTATTGGTTATGTAACCATAAACAGCATCTTGTATGGAAATTTTTTTCCCTTGTCCTAAAATAATGAAAGAAGTTAAAACAAATAAAATTGAAAGGTATTTTTTCATCGGTTATTGGTGTTTTTGATTTGACATTTTTTGTTTTCTGATTCCAAGCATTTTCTTTTCGAACTCCCAAAAAAATCGGAATTGTCCTAAAAGTGTCCCTACGATTAACAGAATGATTTGGTATATGGGTAGTATGATGATTAATCGTAAAATCCAAGCTAAAACAGGGTTTAACTCATTAAAATTCAATCCAATGTAATCACAAAAAGGTCTTGATATTTTAGCAGAGAGCGAACCTGTAATTGTAAAAGTGATTAGAATGAGCCAAACTTGTGTGTTTGAAGTAAGATTCCAACGTTTTTTTAGTTTTTCGAGCATACTTTGTTATAATAGATTGTGATTAATTATTTTTATTTCGGCTATCTTCTCCCCATAAGAGTTTATTTCTGAGTGTGTTGATGAAACTCTCTCCTTCCAATCGAATCATTTTTATGGAAAAATCAGCTTTGCGAATTGTTACAGAAACCTTGTTGAAGAGTGTTTCAATCCGAGAGTCGAATGAAATCAGATATTTTTTCTCTCTTCCTGAGATAGTTAGCTTAATTTCTGTGTCATCAGGAATAACTAACGGACGGGCGTTTAGGTTGTGTGGAGCAATGGGAGTAATTACAAAATTTTTTGCATTTGGGATAATCACAGGTCCTCCACAACTTAGCGAATAACCTGTTGAACCTGTAGGAGTTGAAATAATCAGTCCGTCAGCCCAATACGAGGTCAGGAATTCTCCGTTGAGTTCTGTATTGATGGTAATCATTGAAGCTGTGTTCTTTCGGGTTACGGTAATTTCATTCAAAGCAAAGTTAATTTCACTCACAGGTTTCCCATCGCTACTTACAACAGCTTCAATAACAGAACGTTCTGCTATTTTATAATTTTTTGTGCGTAAAGCAGAAAACACGTTTTGGATTTCATCTTTCTGGGCTGTTGCTAAAAATCCAAGTCGCCCAACATTAATTCCTAAAATAGGAATATTCAAGTTGCGAACAAAAGTAATTGCTCGTAAAATAGTTCCGTCACCTCCAATGGTGAGCATTACATCAAAAGAGGCGTCAAGGTCTGAAAAACAGGTAAAAGACTTATATCTATCACTAAGGATAGCTTCTTGTTGTAAACTATCAAAAAGTTTTTGTTCTATGTAAACAATATCGGAAGGCTCAATATGAGTGAACAAATCTTTAAATACTTTTTTATAGTTTTCGGAATATTGCTGGGCGTAAATTGCTATTTTCATTTTGATATTATGGGTAGTAGTTTTTGCTATATGTTTAAATATTTATCAAAATAATTCGATTTTTCTTTCAATTCCTGCAAATAAAAATCATCTTCTTTTTCAACCAATATGGCATACTGATAACGGCGAAATGTTTGTAGAATTTCAGTTAGTGAATTACTAATGATTTTCAATGTTATGTGAACTTTTCCGTTAGCAATTTCGGAAATGAACATTCCTAAAATTTTGGCGTGATTCGATTCTACTATTTGTGAAATTTCACTGAAAGAGTATTCCTCCTGATTTTTTTCCAGAACAATAAAGCTACCAACTTCTCTTAAAAAAGGAGTTTCTGAAAACAAATGAATAAAGTCAACCAACTGATAATAACCTAAATATTGGTTTTCCTCGTTCAAGACAGGAACGATATTGCTATCATATTTTACAAAAATTTCCATCACTTCCTCCCAACGAGCATCTTTCTTAGCGAAAAATATATCCATATCATACAGATAATCAATGATTTTTTCATCGAGAGGAGCAGAAAGGATAACCTCACGAGGAAGCAAACCAATCATATTTCCGAAATTAAATATCGGTAAATGCGACAAGTGGTGTAGCTTCAGTAATTCTACAGCTTCATAAACAGAAGTTTCTGGTGTTATAACAGGGAGATTGGTTTTTAAGGAATTATGAATTGACATATTTGTATGGTGTTGATTTATAGTATCTTTTTTGATTTCTTAATTTTATTTTTTATTCTAACTCTTTGCGACAAAGATAATACATTTTACAAATGAATTCAACTTGAGGAAAAGCCCCTCTATTTTTTGATTATTGTTTCACAAAAGTTGTAATTTCTTTTACTAACGTTGCATTAATAGGCAGATTAGGATTCCCGTAAGATTGCATATTTTGAATATCATCAGTTATTGTTTTTAGTACGTGATTCATTTGTTCAATGATGCAAAATTTAGCATTGGGCGAAGCGTTTTTTAAAATTTCTGCTTCAGAAACAGGAATTTGCAAATCGGAAGTTCCATTTATGATAAGTACAGGCATTTCTAGTTTTTGAATTTCAGTTTTTGGGTCATACTTTAGCCAAGAAATCATATACGGCTGAGCACTTTTTCTGAAAACACCTTGTAACATAGGGTTTTGTACTTCTACAATGTTTCCTTTTTTCAGTTCGGAAAGAATTTCTTGACTTTGTTTGAGCAGAAAAGGAGAATTTTTTTCTATCTGATATTCAATAACTTTATCAATTGTGTTACCAGCTCCTGCAATGGAAATAAATTTATCAACATTTGCTTTTTGTGATGCAATCATTCCGATAAGAGAACCTTCGGAGTGCCCAGCAATGGTTATTGATTTGTATTTTTGTTGTTTTACGAAAAATTCAGCTACTAAAATGGCGTCTTCAATAAAGTCATTAAAAGAAAGTTCTTCCTCTTTAAGATTATTTTGCTTCATCAATCCAAAAATACGTTTGTCGTAACTGAATACAGAAATCTGATTTTCAGCTAATTCCTGAGCTAAAAACTTAAGTGAATTGTTTTTCAAGATAGGTTGATTTCCATCGCGGTCGGTAGGTCCTGAACCAGCAATCAAAATAACTAAATCTGTCTGTTCGGGAATTTCTGGAGTGTACAAACTTCCATTCAGAAGTGAATTTATCTCAATATTTTCCACAACAAAAGAAGTTTTTTGTGCAAAAACCTGTGCTGAAAATAAAATGAGTAGTAAGAAAGCCTTTTTCATAAGTTGAAATATATGATTTGCTAACAAAAATAAACTTTATTTTTAAAATAGAACCAATAAACAGAAAAATTAGTCATAAAAATGAAATTTATTGCGTTGATGTTCTCCTTACAAACTTGTGATACCAAAAAGATTTTGTACTTTTGACCTTTCCCAAAAGGGAAATTTTTAATAATAAACCAATGAACGCAGAAAAAGTAGTAAAACACATTGTTAAGTGGCTGAAAGATTATGCTGAAAATGCGAGTGTTAAAGGGCTGGTTATCGGGATTTCAGGCGGGGTGGATTCCGCAGTGGTTTCCACACTTTGTGCTGAAACAGGTCTGCCTACACTTTGTCTTGAACTTCCTATACATCAGGCTGAAAGTCACGTATCAAGAGCTAAACAGCACATCGATTTTTTGAAGAAAAACTACACCAATGTTTCCAGCCTTGAAGTAGATTTGACTCCCGTTTTTGACCAATTCGTAACCCAAATTCCACCTACGGACAAATCGTCTTACGAAATGGCTTTGGCAAATACCCGAGCAAGACTAAGAATGACAACACTTTACTATTTCGCTGGATTAGAAGGATATATCGTTGTAGGGACAGGGAATAAGATAGAAGATTTTGGCGTTGGCTTTTTTACCAAATATGGCGATGGAGGCGTAGATGTTAGCCCGATTGCAGATTTAATGAAAAGTGAAGTTTATCTTTTAGGAAAATATTTGAACATTCCGAAATCAATTCTTCAAGCAAAACCTTCCGATGGACTTTTTGGCGATGACAGAAGCGATGAAGACCAACTCAAAGCCTCGTATGATGAGCTGGAATGGGCAATGTTACAAGATGAGAAAGGCAAAACTGCCAATGATTTTTCAGGACGTGAGAAAGAAGTCTTTCAGATTTACAAACGATTGAATAAGAGCAATCAACATAAAATGAATCTTATTCCTATTTGTAAAATAGAAGATAAAGATTAGTTTTTCTTTAATTATTTCAAATTTTTATATTTTTCAACCATTAATCTGTTTAATAAAAATACTATGAATATATTAATTTTGGGTTCTGGCGGACGTGAACACGCTTTTGCTCTAAAAATTAGCCAGAGTAATCAATGCAAGAACTTATATATTGCACCTGGAAATGGCGGAACACACCAAATAGCTACCAACATAAATATAAATCCTACTAATTTTGAGCAAGTAAAGCAATTAGTGCTGGACAAACAAATTGAAATGGTTGTAGTAGGTCCAGAAGACCCTTTGGTACAGGGAATTTATGATTTCTTCAAAACGGATACACAACTACAACACGTTCAGGTAGTGGGACCATCACGCGAAGGAGCTAAGTTGGAAGGTAGCAAGGAATTTGCTAAGCAATTTATGCAACGTCACAACATTCCAACGGCTAAATATGAGAGCTTTACCAAAGAAACTATAGTACAAGGTTGTAAGTTTTTGGAAACAATGCAGCCTCCTTATGTTTTGAAAGCTGATGGGTTGGCAGCTGGTAAAGGAGTATTGATTATTAATGATTTAAATGAAGCCCAAACCGAGCTGAAAAATATGCTGCTCAATGAAAAGTTTGGTAACGCTAGTCAAAAGGTTGTTATTGAGGAGTTTTTGGACGGAATAGAATTGAGTTGTTTTGTGCTTACCGATGGCAAAAGCTACAAATTATTGCCTACCGCCAAGGATTATAAACGTATTGGAGAGAATGACCAAGGGTTAAATACAGGCGGAATGGGTGCTGTATCTCCTGTTCCTTTTGCTGACGCCAGTTTTATGGAAAAAATAGAAACTCGTATTGTAAAACCGACTATTTCAGGACTTCAGAAGGATAACATTGAATACAAAGGATTTATCTTTATCGGGCTTATTAAGGTTAATGGCGAACCTTATGTGATTGAATATAACGTTCGTATGGGGGACCCTGAAACAGAAGTAGTTCTGCCTCGTATTGAAAGTGATTTAGTGCCAATCTTTAAAACTTTACAAACACAAACCTTGGATACGGTCTCTCTTGCTATCACTCCGCAAAGTGCAACTACGGTAATGATGGTTTCAGGAGGTTATCCAGAAGATTATGAAAAAGGAAAACGAATTTCAGGAATAGAAAATGTAACAGGAAGTATTGTTTTTCACGCAGGGACCACTATAAAAGAGGGCGAATTACAAACTTCGGGGGGGAGAGTACTTGCCGTTACTTCGTTCGGGGAAGACTTTAAGGAAGCATTGCAGAAATCATACGAAAATATTGAAAAAATTCACTTTGATAAGATGTACTTCCGAAAAGATATTGGCTTTGACCTGTAATCAAATTTTTAGAAAACAGAATAAAAGATAGTAATTACTAAAAAATGTATTGGGAAATGATGACAATCTTTCTCAATACATTTTTTATTATTTTTCTGTAGTTTGCTTTTAGATAGAAACTTCTCCTTTTATGGCAGGATAAGGGTCGTAACCTTCCAGTGTAAAGTCCTCATATTTAAAAGAAAATAAGTCGGTTACCTCTGGATTGAGCTTCATTGTGGGTAAAGGACGTGGCTCACGACTCAGTTGTAATTTCACTTGTTCAAGATGATTGTTATAAATGTGAACATCTCCAAAAGTGTGTACAAACTCACCAACTTCTAGCTTACAAACTTGAGCCACCATTATTGTTAATAAGGCATACGAGGCTATGTTGAAAGGTACTCCTAAAAACACATCGGCACTGCGTTGATAAAGCTGACACGAAAGTTTTCCGTCTGCCACATAGAACTGAAAAAAGGCGTGGCACGGAGGTAAAGCGGCTTTTCCGTTGGCAACATTCTCACAAAAGGATTTTGAAGTATCGGGCAATACTGAAGGATTCCAAGCTGCCACAATAATACGACGACTGTCAGGGTTTTTCTTGATGGTTTCGATTACTTGCTTGATTTGGTCAATATCTTCGTTGTTCCAATTACGCCACTGATGCCCATACACAGGACCTAAGTCACCATTTTCATCAGCCCACTCATTCCAGATGCGAACGCCATTGTCAGAGAGATACTTGATGTTGGTGTCTCCTTTTAAAAACCAAAGAAGTTCGTGAATGATGGATTTTAAATGTAGTTTTTTGGTGGTAACAACGGGAAATCCTTTGCTTAAATCGAACCGCATTTGGTAGCCGAATACGCTAATAGTTCCTGTTCCTGTGCGGTCTTCTTTTTTGTGTCCGTGTTCTAAAATGTGTCGTAATAAATCGTGATATTGTTGCATCTTATTAATTTTATGAGTAGAGAATCAGAACCGCAAAGATACAAAAAACCACTTCATAACGAAGTGGTTTTTTCAAAGTTGTATTAATAAGTGATTTCTGTTGTTTTTGTATGGGAATTAGTTTCACGGCTACTCTTATAAACCTCTTCAATTCTCGTCGGGTAACCTTTATCATTATATTGATAAGTATATGTGCTGGTTTCTGTATCGTTGTATTGGGAATTTCGTTTGTTTTCGTAGGTTCTTTTCACAGATATTAGATTGTTTTTCATTACTTTTTCATCAAGAAAATGGTCTGGATTTAAAGTAAAATGTACTGAATGATGTTTATAGTTCTTTTTATCATCGTACTTGAATTCTTTAGTGTCTTTACTGGTCTCATCCTCCTCTACAGACTTTACAACTCGCTTCTCTGAATCAAGAGTGTATGTTATTGTACGAGTTCTTGTTTTCTCTTCTCCGTTTAGAATATAAGGTGAAGTTATTGTTTTCTTGATTTCTGTGTCGGAAACGTATACAAACTGAACTATTATAGGTGTTTTTATGGTTGTATCATTTCCCTTTTCTTGTATTTCAGCTAATTTGTTACCTGAATATTTGTATGTAATAATATTACCACTCTTTCCTCTGCTTGTAGTCCATTCGTTAACTTCTTCTACCAACTTTCTATTTTCATATTTGTAGGTAGATTTTGATTCTTCCTCGTTGTTTTTAATATTTGTACCGATAAAAGTCTTTGGCAAATCGTTTTCATAGATAATTGTCAGTTTGGAACCTCCTACATTTTGTTTATTTTCAAAACGACTTGTTGTTGCACTTGCAATTTTATTATTTACTATTTCATAACTTAGTTCATCAACGTGTTCTATTTTGGTTTCTACACCATTTTGGTCACGTTCAGTTATGGTGTAACGCTCTACAACCTGTTTAGGAAGTAACATTGTTTCTTGATTAGGTTGTTCTCCGTTGTTATTATCTTTGCTACAACTTACAATTAAAGATAATGTAAATAAAGATAGAATAAATTTTTTCATATGCTGTAAATTTATAATTTTAGGACAAATGTAAGTTGAATTTTTCAAATAAAAAACTATTAAACGATAAATAAAAGTTAATGTTTTTGTTTTAAAAATTAGCACTTAAAGTATTGATAAGTTAAATTAGATGTTATTAAATTCTTTGTCAAAAGTTGACGGTGCTTCATAAATCATTTTAGGCACTCTATGAAAGTATTTTTTTACTACATCTGGTTTTTTGTAGCCTGTATGGGTTATTTTTCTTGTGTAATCTACCATTTTCCGATGCGTTTTCGTTCAGCTTGTTGCTCAGGGGTAGCTTCTGGTGTTTCTATCTTACTAGGATAGAGTGGCGGGGGGAACCCTTCTGCCTTGCGACGATGATAGTCTGCTTCGCGGTAAGGGTCAAATAGTTCACCTGGTGGTAACGGACGGTTTTTGTCCATATACCAAACGATAAAAGATATTGATTCATAGCATTTTCCAGGGTAAATAGGAATAGCGAATGTTACCCATTTGTTAGGACGCATTACTTGCAACTGAAAGGCTCCTTGCAGGTCTGTTCCTCCTGTGCTGTAGCAAAACTCTACCTCACTAAAAGCCATCGTGATATTGGGTTGCCATAAAAAGCCATCAAAGGTAATTAATCCATCCCGCCTGTTTAAGATGGCTTCCTCTTTAGGCATTGTAAGAGGGTAAATGATAGAGAATAAAAAGCCTATGATAGCCCCTATAAAAAAAATCATATCTTCTGCTCGTAAAGGAACTCCTCTAAGCATTCCTTTAGCAAAAAGTAATAATGTACCTAAGGATATTACTCCCACCGTTATGCCAATAGCCCAAGGACTTGTCCAAAGGTCAGTTTTTACTATGAAATTTTCTTCTACTAAGTAAGTTTTTCCATATCCTTTGTTAAAGGCTGGAGGTGCTTCATAAATCATTTTAGGCACTCTATGAAAGTATTTTTTTACTACATCTGGTTTTTTGTAGCCTGTATGGGTTATTTTTCTTGTGTAATCTACCATTTTCCGATGCGTTTTCGTTCAGCTTGTTGCTCAGGGGTAGCCTCTGGTGTTTCTATCTTACTGGGATAGAGCGGTGGGGGGAACCCTTCTGCCTTGCGACGCTGATAGTCTGCTTCGCGGTAAGGGTCAAATAGTTCACCTGGTGGCAATGGGCGGTTTTTGTCCATATACCAAACGATAAAAGAAATACCATTATAACAATTTTTCCCTAAAATAATAGGACTTGCAAAAGTTACCCATTTGTTAGGGCGCATTATTTGTAATTCGTAAGCTCCTTGTAGGTCTGTTCCTCCTGTGCTATAACAAAACTCTACCTCACTAAAAGCCATCGTGATATTGGGTTGCCATAAAAAGCCATCAAACGTAATTAATCCATCTCGCCTATTTAAAATGGCTTCTTGCTTAGGCATTGTAAAAGCTAATATAATGAAAAATAAAAAACCTAACCAATACAACATATAAAATATAATATCCCAAATATCCATAAACGCATCATAGGCAAAGGGAATAGCCACAATGAGAAATAAAAATACCCCCCCCCCTGTTATACCAATACCCCAATGAGCAGCGTAAGAATATTTATCTACCATAAAATCGTCTAAAACTAACATTGAACTATTGAAACCTTTATCAATAGTTGGAGGAATTTCATAAATCATTTTGGGAACTCTATGAAAGTATTTTTTTACTACATCTGGTTTTTTGTAGCCTGTATGGGTTATTTTTCGTGTGTAATCTACCATTTTTTTGCTGTTTTAAGGTTTTCTAAGGTGTCTATTTTTACTTCTTTATGTTGTTTTAAACTTGTTATATAGAATGAGTTACTCATTGTTTTTAATTTTATTTTTGCTCCTAAGTAACGCTGCTTGCTGTGTAGCAAATACGGAAAATAGAGGCTATGAGCCTCTTGTATCCGTAGGCGTAAGGCAAATACTAATTCGGAACGAGTCGTTATTTTCTTTTTGTAAGCCTCTGTTACTCCAAAGGTTACTCGTAACATAGTTACACCTTTTTTATTTATTTTGCTTACTTCGCCTACTTTTGCTACGATAGGTTCTGATTTTTTTATCCCTTCAGGGTAGAAAAAAGCATATGCTTCCACATTATTGGGATTAGAAAAAAAACGGCTGAATATCATTTTTGCCTCAAAGAAAGAGGCAGTTTTTGTAGTGGAGGTATTACTAAATCCTACAATGCTTGACATCATATGTACAGTGTAGGATTCGGATTCTTCATCAATTGGGGTAAACAGAATGTCTTTACAAACAATCATATCAAAAAGTGTAGCTTGTGCATCGATGGGGTTCATCATCGTTTGCTGATAGTCTTTATCGGTAACGAGTTTTGTTCTGTTTTTCAGGACATAACGTGTATAATCCATCGGGGTTTGGTATGCACCTTTGGGTAACATTTTTCTATCACAGAGCAAAAAGTTTTTGAAAAAGGTTTCAATGTCAGTATCAGCCAATAGTGAAGCGGTAATCATAAACCCTACTGCTACCAAAGCACCCACCCACCCTACAGGTCCAGTGGCTGAAAACACAATTCCCAGAGATGCCATTGTTGATATGCTAAAAGCAATACCAGCCCCAGCCATCAGCAGTGCAGCATCAAAATCACCCTTTTTCATTGAAGAAAAGGCATCATACATAGACCAACCTACTGAGACAACACCTCCTAAGGCTGTTAAAGTTATTGAGGGGTATTTAATTGATTTTTTACCCTTAGTATCTAAAAATGTTTTGAGTAAATCCATTGAAGCTTCTCCTAATTTAACAGAAGCACCCACTGTCTTTGCTATATTTTCTTTGTTACTTTCTTGTAGTAAATCAATAATTGCATTTTTAAAGTTATAAAGTTCTAAGAAAGCCAATACAGAATTAAAGGCTTTGCCATTAACCACTTCCCCCATTGCCAAATGCATTTTTGCTACTTTTGGGGAAACACTATGGGTTACATCTTGTCTTACCCGAACTGATATTTCTGCATTTTTCAATGTTTTTTGACCTGGTTTGCGTTGTTCGTAACTAAATCCGTCAGGAGAACTCTCTCTGAGAAATCGCAGTACCCACTGTTTTTTACCTCTGTATGTTCCCATTTGTATGTATTTGGGGTCAGGCTCTATTCCCAATTTTTGTAATTGGAAGATAAGGTCGTCGTCTATTATTTCAAACATTTGAGCATTGGTTACTTGGGTGTTCAATTTTTTTACAATGAACTTTTTCTTCTCTTCCAATGATTTGAAAACTTTTCCTCTCTCAACCACAAATGCTCCACAAAAATATTGTATAAATTTCTCATATACGTTAGCAATATCTGTTACATCTACCTTTGTGGACAAAGGTTCTTTAATTTCAACAGAGAGGTTTAGTAAGTGCTTTAGTGAATCTTCTTGCTCAGAAGTTTCCTCGTCATCTATTAATTCGTAAAACCAACCCGCCCATTGATCTTTTGGGTTATAATCTTTGCGTAATAGCAAGTGTTTTTCAAAATTGTGCGGATTATAACTCAAACAAT
Source organism: Capnocytophaga cynodegmi (assembly GCF_002302475.1). NCBI lineage: Bacteria > Pseudomonadati > Bacteroidota > Flavobacteriia > Flavobacteriales > Flavobacteriaceae > Capnocytophaga > Capnocytophaga cynodegmi. The sequence continues at coordinate 1,153,824 of NZ_CP022378.1, read as the reverse complement.
CTAAGATATCTAATAATTTGTTTTGCCCAAAAAATATACGTTGCCAATGGTTCTGTAAAAAATCATTTAAATGTAGTTTAAAGTAAGTTCCCTTGGTTGCAAACTTTCCTAAATCATTTCTATAACTGATAAGTGATTCTCTTATACTTTTTCGTTCTTTAACTCCTAATATTCCTTCTATTTTTTGATAATCAAGTCCATAGCCAATGTAACCTCTATTTACTTTTGCCATTTCGCTTTTTTCTGTATAACTAAAATAACGCTCTACTTCTGGACGAGGATCCAATGAATGCCTATCACTAAAATTGATACCAGAGTTTCCTCCGTCGTATTTCAAGATAGCTTGCTCGTCATTGTAAACCATTTGATAGCAGGTCAGTGCCAAAGTAAATAACTCTCCGTATTCCTTTTCAGGATTTGGAGCTGTGAATTTACCTGATTTTATTCTTGAAAAGGCTTCTTCAAAGGTTTCACCAGATTGTAACGCTTGAATGTAAGCATGAAAAGAAAGTGTTTTTTCGCTTACCACTTCACTAATATCCTGTGCACACCCAAGTGGATCATCAAGAGTGATGAACATATCTTCATACACTTGATTATCTCCTTTTTTGTCTTGAGCTTTTTCATCTGCACAAATGTGTTGCAAGTTTCTTTCCCAAATGAAAAAGCGAGAATCATCCTTGTGGAAGCAAACAGAAACATCCTTAATAGAGTTCAAATGAATGGGAGGCTCTTCATCTTTTTTGATACCTTCACATATGATTAATTTCATCCGCTCTTTGCGTTTTTCTTGATCGGAAATCAATTCCAACAAATAGGAATAGCTCCATTGTACAGCGGAATACGCTACCCAATATCTTGAATTGGGTTTCACTATCAGGTAATCTAACTTTTCTTGATCAAAAGGAAACGTTCGTAAATCAGAATATTTTTTATTTTTCTTACCTTCTTTGATTATATATTGCAGTTTTCCGTCCTCACCAACATATAGCTCCTTGAATATATCCTTTTTATTGGGCTCATCATTAATAAGATAAATATATCCAGTATTCATAACCGTACGAGCTACATGAAAATTTTCCAAAGAGGGTACTCCTTTTAGTGCTATTGTTTCAACTGCTTTTATTTCATTTATCTCAATTGTTTCTGTTTTTTGGTTTTCATCAACCTTGAGTATTTTCTTTGTTATTTTTGGGATATAGTCTGTTTCTATTTTTTTCTCTTGTGAATTTCTATCAAACAATCCATACCTCAAAAAATGCAAATAAATACCTTTTTCTCTTATGATTAGTTCAGGGCTTTCTTTTAAAGACGCTCCTGCTCCTTCCATTGTAAAGATGTATGTTTTATTCATAGTTTTTACATTATAGTTCCACAAAATTACAAATTAATTTCTCATAAAATCATTTTTATTTTAACGTTTTTTATAAAAAGTTTTGTCTGTGGAGTTTTTTAACTTCTGTTTATGTATCTCCGTTATTACTAATAAGAGAGTATATTCGTTAAAAATTAAAAGTTATAAACAAGAAATATGATTAAAATTCATGTTTTTGACAAATCATTATAGAACTTGCTTAAACTTTCCGAATAAATGTTAGTGTAAACCCTAAATACAACATAACCATCTGTTGTGTTTAGGTTTTCATATCTTATAATCAATTCTTTAAGGCCATCAAATCACGCAAAACTCCTCTCTGTTTTAAACCGATTTTTATATAATTCTTCGTCAAAATAAATATTTTCATTTTGTCCATTTCTGGGATTTTGTTTGATATTAGGTATTATTTCTTTTTCTGTAAAAAACTTCTTAAATCTCAACTATCAAAACCTGTATAAGCTTATTTTTTGTTTTTAAAATACACTTCTGTCGGAAGCTCCCTCTACTGGCAATCTGTTTTTAATAGTTTGATTACCATAAGAAAAATTAATGATAAATTAAATTTTGCTTTAAATCCTCTTTTTCCGATGCTCAAATGGGAAATAATCCATTTTTTTATTATATCTTTGCTCAAAGTTCATTGATTTTTAGTTTGTTATGCGAAACAAAATGCTAAAAATTCTTGGAACTTTTACTTTTTTTAAGTTTAGACAGTTTTTTTGTTTATTTTTCTTAAACATACAAAACTTATTATTCACCTCAAAAATAAAAATATGTATTCAAAATTCAACACTTTTTCTACTATTCTTTCAGATTTGAAAGACGTAAAAACAACCATTTACGTAAAGGGAAAACCTTTAATTTTTGATTCACTTGTTTTACAACAGAGCCTTAATTCTTGTCATTCTTTCGAAGTTATAGAAAATTTTTTAGGTAAGGAAGATTTAATTGGTAAAAAATCACCTAAATCATTAACTGAATTCGTAGGTGAACGTATTCATATTGAGTTTCAACACAAGGATAACACGTATGAGTTTATTGGTTTTATCACCGAAGTGGTAATGGATTCTTGGGAAAATCCACAAGGGATTCCTAATACCAATTATATTCGTTATATAGGAAAGGGAGCTGTCTGCATACTTGATGATGTAACTTCTATGTTTTCATTTGTAGATTCTTCTCTTACAGACATCATACAGGAACTTACATACGACTATCAAAAGCATTTTTCAACATATTGTAATCCAAAATTTGAAGAAATTCTTCCTTTTGCAATGCAGTACAATGAAAGTGTTTTTGAATTTTTAAATCGGTTGTCAGCTCTTTACAATGAACTATTTTTCTATGACGGTAAGGAATTGTTTTTTGGGTTACCAGTGACCAATGAGGAGGAAGAACTAACTTTTGATGAGGATATCATTAGTTTAAAAATGACTGTGCAAACGCTTCCTCATAAACTTAGTCAGTATGATTATTTTGCAGAAAAAGACGCATATTTACATTCACAAAAGACTACTGAACCTGAACGCCAAAATATGCTTCTTAAGCCACTACTTTCCAAAAAAGATAGGTTATACACGTCTGAGGGAATTGTCCGATCGTCAGTAGCTAATACCACAGAAAGTAACTTGGACGATGTACTACAAGGGCACTACAATACTATTTTGGGTAATATGCACATATTAGAAGGAAAAACAAAAACTTCACGTATAAAAGTAGGTAGACTCATTCGAGTTCATTTTTCATCACATTATAATTTGGGTAATGAGATAGGCGTATATCGGGTGGTGTCTGTGGAACATCGAGTTGATAAGTCAGGAAGTTATGAGAATCATTTTGTAGCAATACCACAAGGTTTGGAACATTCATTGGCCACTATTCAAACAGTGGCTTACCCTGAAATAGCAGAAGTGGTGAACAATGAAGACCCTGAAAAGCAAGGTCGTGTACAAGTACAGTTCTACTGGCAAAAACATAAAAATTTAAAAACAAATTGGTTACGTGTACAAACTTTAGATGCGGGATTGCTCAGTGATGGAGCTAACAACAGAGGTGTCACTTTAACCCCTGAGGTGGGCGATCAAGTAATGGTAAATTTTGAACAAGGGAATCCGCATCGGCCTTATGTATCAGGTAGTATGTTCCACGGCAAAAATGCTTCAGGAGTTTCTAACAATGTACGGAGTATTATCACAAAAAGTGGTCATAAATTGGTATTTACAGATGATGAAAGTATTATCCTCTCTGATAAAAATGGAAATCAAATAAAACTTGATACACAAGGAAAAAATATTGAAATTACAGCACCTGAAAATATAACAATGAAGGCTAAAAATATAGTGCTTGAAGCTGAGGGTTATATAGATGCAAAAGCAAAAGGAGATGTGATAACTACTTCAGAGAAAAACATCTTGATGACATCAGCAGAGGAAGCAATAATAGAAACAGAAAAAGGGTTCACTGTAAAAGCAAATTCAGATGTAACAGTAAAATCAAAAGGAGGATTTACCGCCAATATTTCAGCTGATTTAAAAATAGAAGCCTCAGGAGATGTTAATATTGAAGGCAAAGGAAATACCCAAATTAAGGGAAGCAATAGTAAAGTAGTAGGCTCAAAAAGTTCATTGGAAGGAAATGCTTTCAAAGTAGAAGTCTCATAATTTTAAAAACTGATTTATGGATAGAAAACAAGTAGTTACCGTTAATATGATGCATACCTGCCCGATGACAACAGGAACTGTGCCCCACGTAGGAGGTCCAGTAATAGGTCCAGGTAGTGTAGGGGTAAAAATTAATGGTATTCCTGTAGCCTTACAGGGAGATACGTGTCAATGTCAAGGACCACCTGACAGTATCGTACAAGGGTGTCCTGGGGTTACCATCAATGGAACACCTATTGCTGTTCAACAATCACCAACGGCTCACGGAGGAACTATACCTCAAGGAGTTACAGGGGTAGTGGTTGTTTCTAAGAACGAATCTGTTTTTGAAATATCACAAGAACGAGAACCTGTAATATATAACCTACAATGGATTAAAGACACATTAGTAGTTCGGGATTCAAAGGTGCTGAAAGTAGTAACTTTAGGGGCAGACACACGCAACATTGCCGATGGAGAAGAAGTTCGTATTAAAGTACAAGCTACTAACCAACAGATTACAGAACTCTCAGGAAAGGTTCAAAACAACCGAGTGGAAGTAGAATGGGAAGTAGAGGCATTTGAAGAAGAACAGCAGGAGGAAAAGGAACAGAGAAAACAGGAGAGAGAAATTATTTATGTTCGTGATTTGGAAGCTGATAAACCCGAAGCTCAACCCAATGAAAAAGTAACTTACAAGGTTACCAAATACAGCCAAGAAAAAGTTACTGAAAACGACAAAAAAGGCATACAATGGGCAATAAAAATTGACGGCAAACAAGAAGTCTTAAAAGAAAAAGGCGAGAAACTTGTTCTGACAATAAAAGAAGAATGGGCGGGAAAAGAGCTTATTGTGATGCCGTTTTTGGTAAAGCCTGATGAGAAAAAAGTGAGTAAGAAGGTGAAAATCAATGAAAAATCTCATATAAGGCTTGTGATTACTAATGAAATAACGGGATATACTATTCAAAATTTGAAAGGATTAGACTATGTTTTTTCAGATCCAGCTGTTATTGTTCCAACATATAGAGTTGATGTAGTTAATTATGATAAAAATAATACAGAGGGAAAAATAGAAATTTCATTTAGTGTTACTCGCGATGCGTGGTATAATTTGGGAAAAGAAGAAAAAAAATATAAATTATTGAACAGAGCTTTTATTCCAAAAAATTGGGATCAAAATTTATATGGAGCCTATTGGATACCAAGTTATCCTAAATTTTCAGGAATGGGAGCATTTATCTTAACTCGTTTTGGCGAAAGAAAACTTCCTGCTAAACCATTGTTAACGCAAAAATTATTAAATGGAAAAGATATAGAAAGCCCAAGAAAAGATGAAAATATTGCAACAGATGTGATGATACATATAGGAGGTACTTATGAAATTATGGGATATGATTATTTAGGAGGTTCGTATGGGTGTTTTGGTTTTATTCCTGAAAGTAATATTCATAAAACTCCTGAATTAGCAAAAAAAGCAATTAAAAATGATACTTATGATGACAATATTAGTAATAAAGTCTGGAAAGAAATAACAAATAAAATTTTAAATCTTTCATTTGAATCTAAAAAAGATATAAAAATTTTACTTGAATATAGAGATGAAAACCTAAGTTATAAACCTAAATTTATATATGAAGAATAAATATATTTTTCCTATATTAGGAGCTATTATAGGAGTTTTGTTTTCTTTATGGGACGCTTTAATTTCTTATGGAGATACAGCTCCTTCCGATGAATTGATAATAAAAACCTTCAAAAATGCTATTTCTAATTATTTTTTGAATAAAAACACATTGATTTACATATTTATCGGTGCAGGATCGGGACAACTTTTGTGTTTTTTTGTAAAAATATCTAAAAAAAATAAATAATTTTATATTTTTTATTCAATCTAAAAATATTAAAATTTGCTATAAAAATTGACGGAAAACAAGAAGTTTTAAAAGAAAAAGGTGAAAAACTTGTTTTGACGATAAAAGAAGAATGGGCAGGGAAAGAAATTATCGTGATGCCGTTTTTGGTAAATCCTGATGAGAAAAAAGTGAGTAAGAAGGTGAAAGTGGTTGAAGAGCGATTATCCCTGTACTTTAATGGGAAATTCCTTATTTTTAGAGTAAAAGAGGAAGACAAAATTTCAAAATTTTCTTACAGAGCAGTTTCTGGTCGTCCATTAAAAAATGGAGAATTTGATTATAGTAAAGAAAGACAGAAAATGAAAGGAGTAGGACCTTTACCTGAAGGGAAATATTACATTAATCCACAAGAGATACAGTATTCTAAAAATAGAACAAACACGGATAAATTAAAAGGTTATGTTGGTAGAGGAACGATGCCTGGTGGTGAGGTTTCTTGGGGAAAGGGACGTGTTTGGATAAAGCCTTCACAAGTTTATGTTGATGGGATTTTGAGAGATAATTTTTCAATACACGGAGGAGAAGAAGCAGGAAGTGCAGGGTGTATCGATTTAACAGATAATGATGCTGATTTCTTCCAAAAAATTGAAAAATATAGAGAAAAAAGTACAAAAATCAAATTAGTTGTTAAATATGAATTTATTAATTAAATTGTTGCAACTGGTGATTTGCTTGTTCTATTTCGTACTTGTTGTTTTATTTTTAATAGATATTTGGGAGGTACTTAATGATTCTTCTAAGTATTTATGGAATTGTTGTCCGTGGTACTATTGTTCGGTAACAACATACATAATTTCGGGTGTTATGTCAATATTATGGTTTACTTTTGGTATAGCTATTTATTGGAAATTCAAAAGTAAATATAAAAATTTGATTTTTCTACATTTGTTTGTCTATGTATTATACGTTTTGTTTATTATTGAACGGAATTGCTGACCATTTTGGTAGCACAATTAAAAGCAGACAAAAGAGAGGCTTTGCCTAATGAAAAAATAACGTGTCAGGTAACGAAACTTAATCAGAAACAAGTTGCTGAAAACGACAAAAAACGCATACAATGGGCAATAAAAATTGACGGCAAACAAGAAGTTTTAAAAGAAAAAGGCGAAAAGCTTGTTCTAACAATAAAAGAAGAATGGGCAGGAAAAGAGTTTATTGTGATGCCGTTTTTGGTAAAACCCGATGAAGAAAGGGTGAGTAAAAGGACGAGGGTAAAAGAAAAACTAATAAAAGAAATAGAAGAAAAGAAGAAATCTCTAAGTGAAGAGGACTGGAAAAAACTTCGTAAAATAAAAGGAATTATTTTATTTAGTATCTCTGGATGGTCAGATGCAGGAGGTCATATATCTCTTTGGGATGGAAAAAATATAATTTATGTAGGAGATGAAGATAATTATAACAACCCTATTAGCCAAAAATATTATTTTCATATGACAAAATACTTTGAAATAAAAGGAAAAAAGGATAAAATAGTACAAACAGATTCAATAAAATTATGGGAATTAAAATAAAAATACTAAGTTTAGTTTTTTTCATAACTAATATCATATTTGCTCAAAACACTGTAAAAGAGTTAAAAAGGTATGCTCTTTATAATTGTATTGTGCATAATTATCATTTGGTAGATAGTTTATGTGATACTCACGATTATACTTCATCTCATATATTTGAAGCAAAACAAATTTCTAATGAATTAATGGATGAGGTAAGAAACTTTACAATAGAGAATACCAAGGAATTTTATAAAGACCCACCTCCTGCTTTGCCATATGATGAGAAAGCCAATTATATTTGTTATCTCTGTGCTGATTTTTATGAGTCAAAGAAATTACACCGCTTTATAAAAAAATTAATAGATAAATATAAGAGAAAATAAAGCTTTATCAGATGAGTAATTATTGTTTTTCAAAATTATAGGTTCTAATAAAATTTTATCAGAAAGTTTGTTTTCAAGCAAGTATTAAAAGACAAATACACAAGTCCTAATGATACACTTATGGTAATAATTTTATAATTTTAAGGAAGCAAAATGTGCTGAATAGTTAGTAATACAAACAGATAAAATAAGTTTATGGGAACTCAAATAAAGAAGTTGTTTTTGTTATTTTCTTTGTCATTTTTTCCAATAATTCTTTTTGTCAAATAAACAACAATCCTGTTTTTTCATCCAAAGAGGAGATAGAATTATAAAAAAAATACGCATTATGCACTTGCTTATTAACAAACTATACAAAAGTAGACTCTACTTATGTCAGTAAAGATGTGTCTCGGTCTTTCATTTTTCAGGTAAACTCAATAGATTATATTCTTTTAGAAAACGTAAATGTTTATACCCAGAAAATAATAGCAGACTACTATAAACAACCAATAATAGAATCTTTATCAGGAAATTACATTTTTTGTATTGTATGGATTTCTATGAATCAAAAAAATTGGATAAGTTTATAAAGAGGATGTCAAAAAAAATCAGGAGACGTAGAGCAGAAAGCACAGAAAATTGATGGCAAAAAAATGGTTAATATATCAGGCAATTTAGAGGAGACTTCATCGGCTTATTATCATACCGCCCAAAGTGGAGATGTTATTATTCAAAGTGCTGATATTTCTAAATTTTTGGGCAAAGTAGATGCGAAAGTGAATAAAACAAGTTTTCAGAAACCAAGGTGTTTTATTGAAGATGTGAATGATAGAAAGAGGAAAAAAAGAGGAGGAAGAGCAAATAATAAAATGTTGTTTAACCTCAAAGAATGGGAAAATCTTGGAAGAAGTATGGGCAAATATACTTGTAGATTTACATTTGACTACACAAAATATGATAGGAAAAACCATAAATAACTCAACTTACTAGTTTGTAATAAAAAAGCAAAGCAAAAGTTTTGTAATTTTGTATTCACACGTAAAAAACACAATACCAATGCTTTGCAAGGACAAAATTACAGCTATTTTTTGTATTATCGATGATATTTTAAAAGAAATTAACCACAAAGAGGATAAACGCCGTAAAGTAAGTGACAGTGAAGTTGTTATCACAGCTTTGATAGCTGCTCAAAGTTTTTATGGGAATCATAGTTCAGCAATAAAATTTGTTAAATATTTTGGATTGATTTCCAATATGTTAAATAAGAGTAGATTTAATAGAAGACTCCATAAATTAGGAGGAATACTCTTTGAAATATTTGAATTTATAAGCTCTTATTTTAAAGAAATATGTTGCGAAATGGAGTATATTATTGACTCATTTTCCGTTAAAATGTGTAAAAATATTCGTATAAGTCGGTCAAAAATAGTCAAAGGTAAGCAATAGCGAGGTTATACAGTAAGTATGAAATCCTATTTCTATGGAATTAAAGTTCAGTTGATTACAACAAAGAGAGGAGTTCCTTTTGCTTTTCATTTTACCACTGGTAAAGTAGCTGATGTGAAGGCTTTGAACAAAATATTAGATAAATTTTCGCCAGAATCTTCTTTATACGGAGATAGTGCCTATACAGCTTATGATTTGGAAGATGAATTCTTAGAAAAATATGGTGTTTTTTTAAAAACTCAGCGAAAGAAAAATAGTAAAAGACCTGATAGTAAAGAAGATATCAAAAAGAAAACTCAAATGCGAAAACGTATAGAAGTTACAATTAGCGACATTAAAAAGATGTTTCCTAAAGATACACGCTGTTACATTAGCTGGATTTTTATTAAAAGTAACTATGTATATATTTTCAAATCAAGTAAATAGAATAACATAAACTAGCAAGTTGAATTAATTATTTAATGTTTTATATTGATAAATTAGTTCATTTTCTTTTCTATGGACTTCATTTTGTCTCCTACAGGGTTCATTTTCTTTTCTACAGAGTTAATATTTCTTCCTACGAGATTAATTTTGTCTTCTACGGGAATTATTTTGTTCCCTACGAGGTTAATATTGACTTCTATAGAGGTTATTTTCTTTCCTATTAAAGTTATTTTGATAAAAAAATGAATGTTTGATTTATTGAAATAGCAATGTAAATTATTTGATTGTAAAGGTAAGAAAAAACATTTATATCTGAATATGTATGGGTGAAAAACTTTTTGCCCTTGTTGAAAAATAGGAGTATTTTGTAAAAAAAGGCGAATACAATTCGCCTTTGCAAGATTGGTTTTATTTTTAGGTGAATAACTTTTTTGCTTTTTTAGTTTTTTGATAAAAGAAAGAGACATATTTTATTATGTCTCTTCTTTATATTTATTTAGTAATAGGTAATTTCAACAGTACTTTCTTGAACTACTTTATCATTTTCTTTATGAACTCTCTTTATTTTTATAGGATATCTCTTATCATTATATTGATAGGTATAATCAACACTTTCTACCTCAGTGCGTTTGGGTTCTGTTAGTTTTTCTTTGATTCGTTTTTCAGAAATTACATTATTTTTTGCTGATATTGGGTCAATAAAAAGGGTTGGACTACTTGGCATATCCAGTTGATAGTATAAATGATTGTTTTTGTCATCATATTGATACTCAATGGTCTCTTTTGAACTTTCATCAACTCTCACAGTTTTTATTATTCTTTTTTGTGTATCAAACGTGTGTGTATTGTTGCGTACTTTTGCATATTCTATTCCGTTAGTAACTATGGAGAAATGCTCAATTTCTTGTATTTCTGTAGCCGAAGGATATACAAATTTGGTTACTTGTGGAAATTTTAAATCAGAATCTTTTCGATTGTATTGAATTTCAGTTAATCTATCATTCGTGTACTTATATGTTACGGTTTTAGATTCTTGAGCATTATCATTCTCTTCAATTTCTTCAACCAATTTTCCACCAGCATAATTGTAAGTTGTTTTGTTTTCTATTTTGTTTTTTTTAGTATCTAAATGTGTAAGAGTTTTTAGCAGATTATTCTCGTAGGTCATAGTATTTTCGTAACCATCTACCTTTTCATTGTCTTCAAACATAGTAAAAACCTCAGCCAAAAGTTTCCCATTTTCCATTTTAGCTTCTATAACTTCGACAACTGATACTTCGGCACCAGAGTCGTTATTACTTTTGAAAGAGGTTGTTACTTTTTTAGGAAATAGAATCTCCTGTGTGTTGGGTTGTTCATTTATGTTATTGTTATCCTTTGAACAACTAATAATTAGCACAGCAATTAGTGCTGAAAAAATAATTCGTTTCATATATTTGTGATTTTTCATTATAGCGATGCGAACATAATGAATAAAGCTCTAAATATTGAACTAATGAAAGGTTAAATAATCGTTATTTTTATTTATATGTTGCTTTATTTTGTATTCCCAGTACTTGATTTTCTTTCCCAAAGGATTAAAATACTTTTAACTATTTGTGTGATATGGGTTTAGGTTATAAAGTCGAGTGAAAATATTGATATTCGGATACGTAGTAGCAAAAGATTTCTCTCCCTCTTTGATGGATACGTTTACTTCACAAAAAAGATGACACGTAATTGCCTTATGTTATTGTGTGTTATATGAAAGTAAGGGCGAAAAATCTTTCGCCCTTATGTTATACTAATTTCACCAATAAATTATCGTCTTGTTTCTCAACGGAAGCTACCTTTTTGCTGGTCAGTCCTTTGATGGTTTTATCCCATTTTTTGTTGGATAGTCCCGATTGGGTTTTTAACTCTTCCAACGGAAGTGTTTCCGCCTTTTGGAGGATTTCAAACACCATTTTTTCGTCTTCGTTTAACTCTACTGTCTGTGTGGCTTTCGCTTCAGGCTTCATTTGTGGGAAGAAAAGTACTTCTTGTATGCTTTCGTTGTTGGTGAGGAACATTATGAGTCTGTCCATTCCGATTCCTAAGCCTGATGTTGGTGGCATACCAAATTCCAACGCTCGTAAAAAGTCTTGGTCGATGAACATTGCCTCGTCATCGCCTCGCTCGGAAAGTGCCATTTGTGCCTCGAAACGTTCGCGTTGGTCGATGGGGTCATTCAACTCGGAATACGCATTGGCGATTTCTTTTCCGCAGACCATCAGCTCGAAACGCTCGGTCAGATTGGGGTCGTTGCGATGTTCTTTGGTCAGTGGCGACATTTCTTTCGGATAATCCGTGATAAATGTAGGTTGAATGAAATTTCCTTCGCATTTCTCACCGAAAATCTCGTCTATTAGTTTGCCTTTGCCCATTGTGTCATCAACCTCAATCCCAATAGATTTAGCAAAATCGAATAATTCTTTTTCAGTTTTTCCTGTGATGTCAAACCCTGTGAACTTTTGAATGGCTTCGGTCATTGTAACTCGCGGATATGGAGCTTTAAAATCAATCTCGTGCTTTCCGAAAGTGGCTTTGGTTGAACCATTTACGGCAATAGCACAATGCTCCAACAATTGTTCGGTAAACTCCATCATCCAATGATAGTCTTTATATGCCACATAAATTTCCATTGCGGTAAATTCAGGGTTGTGAGTTCTGTCCATTCCTTCGTTTCGGAAGTTTTTCGAGAACTCGTACACGCCGTCAAATCCTCCCACGATAAGTCTTTTCAGATACAATTCGTTGGCAATTCGCATATAAAGCGGAATGTCGAGCGAGTTGTGGTGTGTGATAAACGGACGTGCTGCCGCTCCCCCCGGAATGGATTGCAAAACAGGTGTTTCCACTTCCATATAACCACGTTCGTTAAAAAATTGACGCATCGCATTGAAAAGTTTGGTACGTTTGATAAACACCTCTTTCACCTGAGGATTTACCACCAAGTCCACGTAACGCATACGATAGCGAAGCTCGGGGTCGGTGAAGGCATCAAAGGTATTTCCATCGGCATCGGTTTTAGGAAGCGGCAACGGACGAAGTACCTTGCTCAGTAGTTTGAAGTTTTTTACCCGAACTGATTTTTCGCCTACTTGTGTAAGGAAAAGTTCGCCCTCCACACCGATGAAATCACCCAAGTCGAGCAATTTTTTAAATACTTCATTGTAAAGGGTTTTGTCTTCGTCAGGACAAATTTCATCACGATTGATATAGAGCTGTACGCGTCCTTGGCTGTCTTGTAATGAAGCAAAAGAGGCTTTCCCTTGAATACGGACAGACATTAGTCGCCCCGCCAAAGTTACCTTCTTTCCCTCTTGAAAATCCGATTTTACATCGGCAGAAGTTGTATCAACAGGGTACAATTCCGCTGGATACGGATTGATACCCAATTCTTTTAATTTATCAAGTTTTTCTCTACGAATTATCTCTTGTTCTGATAGTTGCATATAATTATATCTATTTTTTAAACTGCAAAAATAAGGATTTTTTAGGAAATAGATTTGATTTAAAACGGATTAAATATGTACGATTAAAAAATCGTTTGAAATTTGAAGTCAGAAGTATGAATTTTTCTTACTTTATGGAAGAAATAAATAAAAATATTAACTATTGATTACAAATAACTTTACCCTTTCGATTTTTGTTTCAGAACATTCTTCAATAAAAAAGTTGAAAGAAGGAATTGATACAATTTCTCCTTGTGAAGGGATTCCTTCGTTGGAAGAAACTATCAATCCGCCGAGAGTTTCGTATTCCTCACTTTCGGGTAGATTCAAATTGTAGGTTTCATTGATATACTCTACTTCTAACCGAGCTGAAAAAACGTATTCTGTATCTGAAATTTTTTCCTCCACGAAATCATCTTTATCGTGTTCGTCTTCGATCTCTCCGAAAAGCTCTTCTACAATGTCTTCTAAAGTTAGCATTCCCGATGTTCCGCCGTATTCATCAAGCACCACAGCCATACTTTTTCGTTTGCGAGTGAGCATATTTAACACCTCGTGAATGAGCATAGTTTCAGGAATATAAGGAATCGGGATTAAAATACTTTTGATATCTTTTGGTTTTTTGAACATATCAAAAGTGTGTACATATCCTACAATGTCGTCAATATTTTCGTTGTAAACCAGTATTTTAGAAAATCCAGAAGAAACGAAAGAATGGATTAATTCCTCCGGTTTCTCGTTGATGTCTACAGCGATAATTTCAGTTCGAGGAACCATAATATCACGTGCTTTCACACTCGAAAACTCCAAAGCATTCTGAAAAATTTGTATTTCAGCATCAACATCTTCTTTTTTTGATGCGTTTTCCATTTGTTCGGAAATATAGTCGCCTAATTCTACCTTTGTGAATGATAGCGGAACGTTATCTCCTTTGGTTTTGAAAAATATTTTAAGGATGAAATCAGAAATCCAAATGATGAAATTAGAAATAGGAGAGAATAGCCAATAGAAAAAATATGCGGGAACTGCCAATATTTTCAATAGTTGATTTGCATAGATTTGGAAAAATACCTTTGGCATAAACTCCGCTGTTATAAGAATGATTAGTGTGGAGATTATGGTATGCCACACAACGTTTCGGAAAAAAGGAGGTAGCACACTTGTCATTATTTTCCCCATTTCAAAACCATATATAACCAATGCTATATTGTTGCCTACCAGTACTGTAGCAATGAGTTTTGATGGCTTTCGTGTAATTTTGGTTAAAATGTTAGCCATAAAGCCACCTTGTTTCTTCTGAATTTCGATATGCACTTTATTGGAAGATACGTATGCAATTTCAAATCCTGAAAAAAAAGCAGACAAAATGAGAGTTATGATTATAATAGCGATAGAAAATGTGTCCATAGTAGCAAACGGAACAATCGGTTTTTAATTGTTCAGAAAAGTTGACGCAAATATATAAAAAAATAAGGAGTGAAAAAATAACTTCTCCACTCCTTGAATTTTAAACTATCAATATTGATTATTTTGTAGCTTTCACTTTAACAACAAGTTCCATTTCGTCGTTAATGAATTTGTCTTTCAAATCATCAAAAACTGATTTTGAAGCGTAATTAACTCCGAAATCTACACGATTGATTTTGAAAGAGTTTGATGCGATATTTACTTCAGCATCTGTAACTGTAACTGTAGCTGGGAAAGAAACTTCTTTTGTTACCCCTTTGATCGTCAAATCTCCTACCATATTTGTACCATCAAATGATTTGAATACAAATGTAGCTGTAGGGAATTTTTTTACGTTAAAGAAGTGGTCTTCAGCATCTTCTTTTCCAGTTCCTTTCAAGTGATTTTCCAAATCTTCTTTTCCATCACCAGATGCCAAATCCAAAACAGCGATTGTATTCATATCAATTACAAATTCTCCTTTAGTAATTGATTGATCTTTAACGCTAACACCACCTCCAGTAACATTTACAGTACCATTGTGTTTTCCTACAGGTTTTGAACCAACCCACTCAACAACAGAAGAAGACGCAACTTTGTAGTCGAACTTTCCAGCTTCTTCTTTCATTTCAGTAGAAGTCATTTGTTCTGTTGCAATATTCTCATTTGCAGAATTTTGTTGGTTATTAGTGTTTTTGCAACTTGTTAATGTAATAGCAGCGATTACTACTGCACTTAATACAATTTTCTTCATAAGTAAACAGAGTTTATTAATTAATAATTTGCAAAACTATAGCATTAATTCAAAACAATGAGTTAAATAAATGTTAAATAAAGAGATTGAATTATTACTTACGTTTGTCTTTTGTTCTTTTAAAATAGCCTATGAGATTTATTTACAATTAATTATATGTTTTGTATATAGATTTCGTAGTTTACAAATAATACTTTTTCTAAAATTATTATTTATATGTATTCTAAATAAAAATAAAGTACTATATTTGCCCCAAGTTTAGTCTAAAATACTTAATATTCGAAAGATATGAAAAGATTATTTGTTGTTTTATGTGTGATTTCTTTTTTAGCAGAAGTTAAGGCTCAAAACAAGAAAGATGTTGAAGCCATAAAAAGTATGTGTGGCTGTTACGAGGTAACTTTTCGGTATGCAGAAACCTTTCAGTATGGTGCTGATTCTACATATGTACCTTCAAAATCAAGTCGTTCCAAAGCTTTGGAATGGGTAGAACTTATAGAGGACAACAAAAAGAAACTCGTTTTGCAACATTTGCTTGTAGTGGGAAAAAGAGATAAACAGCACGTTATCAAGCATTGGCGACAAGATTGGATTTATCAAAACACTGACCTTTTAAAATATATAAAAGACAATGAATGGAGCAGTTATTCCTTGCCCAAATCGGCAGTGAAAGGACAATGGACTCAAAAAGTCTATCAAGTAGATGACAGCCCACGTTACGAACAAACCGCTACTTGGGTGCACGTGGACGGCAAAAGTTTTTGGGAAAGTGAAGCAGATGCCCCTATGCCACGACGCGAACAAGAAATCCGAAACGATTATAACGTGCTTTTAAGACGTAACCGACACGAAATCACCAATTACGGTTGATTGCATCAACAAGATAACGATAAAGTTTTACGTCGAGATGATAAAGACGATTTGGTCATTGCACAAGAACGAGGCTACAATACTTACAAAAAAGTAGCTGAGGAAAAATGTAAGGCAGCTCAAGAATTCTGGCAAGAAAATAAAGAAAAATGGGCTTTGGTTCGCAATCGTTGGGAGAAGGCTTTTGAGCAAAAAGGAAATCTCAAAGTACAGGAAAAAATAGATGGAAAAACTCTGTACGAACATCTTTTAAATGAAGAAGAATATAAAACCCAAGAACAAATCAATGCCATAATGGATGCTTACATAAGTACCAATAAATAGTTGTTATACATTCGCTATGAAAAATACTCAATTACATTTTTTAATTCTTTTATTTTCTTATTTAATATTTTCTTTTACAGGGTTATATGCTCAACAAACACCACATAAGGGAACACTATCTGGTATAGTAACCTATACTGATGGAACACCTGCTGATATGGTTACTATTTTTATCAAAAGTATTAATAAATATACCTATACCAATGAGCAAGGAATTTTTAAAATAGAAGATTTATCCATAGGAAAAAATTATGAAATTGAAGTAAAAACTTTTGGTAACGAAAGTGTTAAAACCAAAGTTCACTTTACAAAAAACCTTCAGCAAGTTACCATAAAATTAAAAAATAACGAGGGTATTTCACTTAGCGAAGTAGCTGTTTCAGGAAGTAGCAAAGGCAAACGAGCCAAAGAACAAGGTTACGCAATGAACGTTATTGACACTAAAGAAGCATTGTTGCAAAATATTCAAACTACAGAGCTTTTGGGGCGTTCGGCGGGGATTAAAATCCGTCAGTCAGCAGGAATGGGTTCAGATATTTCTTTCAATCTGAATGGTTTATCAGGAAATTCAGTGCGTATTTTCATTGATGGCATTCCGATTCGTAATTACGGACGTTCGTTTTCACTTAGCAGTATTCCTCCCTCAATGATTGAACGTATTGAGGTTTATAAAGGGGTTTTACCATCAGAACTCTCTGAAGATGCTTTGGGCGGAGGGATTAATGTTGTTTTGAAAAAAGAAATGAATAATTCACTTACCACATCATATTCGTACGGGGCGTTCAATACGCATCAATGGGACTTAAACGGCACCTACCGTGATAAAAAGTCTGGCTTTACAGCAAATTTATCTTCTTTTTATAATTATACTGATAACGATTACAAAGTATGGGGTGAAACCATTTATGTTACCGATAACATTACGGGTGAATATACTCACGTAAAAGCCAGGCGTTTCCACGATAAATACTATTCGTCAGGTATCAAATCAAACTTTGGTTTTATACGCAAAAAATGGGCAGATGAATTTCTTCTTGGGTTTATGTTTTCGGAAACTGATAAAGACATACAAACAGGTGCTACGATGCAAGTGGTTTATGGTAATCGCCGAACGGAGTACAATAGCAGTATGGCAAGTCTGCAATATAAGAAAAACGATTTTCTCCTTAAGGGGTTGGACGTGAGTACATTTACTACATATTCAAAAACTAATCGGCAAGTAATCGATACAGTACCTTATATATACACTTGGGAAGGTAAAAGAGCCATCGGGCGTAATGGAAAAGAACTTACTTGGCAACAAGGTGCTGAGGCGGGGGCTCCTACTTTGGCAATGAATGATGAACGCAATCTTGCCAATCGTTCCAATATTCATTATCATTTTCATAAGAATCACGTTGTGGGAGTAAGTTATTTTTTAGGAGCTTTTACTCGTGACATTGATGATGCAATGTTACCGCAACATATTCGTAATCGACTTGACCAGCGTAAATACAATAAGCAAATTATCGGATTTAATTACGATTTGAATGGGTTTGATAATAAATTAAAAGCCTCGTTATTCTATAAATTATACTATCAGAAGGTATACTTGACAGAGTTTAACGCCATTCGAAGACCTAACGGAAATGTTGAAGAACAAACCACTATACACGACCGAAAAATAAATGACAAAGGGTACGGATTTTCACTTTCGTATGCAGTTACTCCTAAAATAATGATTTCAGCTTCTGCTGAAAAGGCTATCCGATTGCCAGGTAGTACCGAACTTTTAGGCAATACCAGTGAGGGCGTTAATACAAATCTCTCATTAAAACCCGAATACAGCAATAATGCTAATTTGGGACTTACATTAAGCGGTTTTACTTTTGGAAAGCACGAAATAGGAGGAGAAGTAAATCTTTTTGTGCGTGATATACGTGATATGATTTTGCGTGGAGTGCCTCGCCCTAGCGATGATTTCTTCCGATTTGAAAACTTAGGGAAAGTAATTAGTAAGGGAGTAGATGCAGAATTTCGTTACAATTGGGATAAATGTCTTTTTCTTAACGCTAACGTTTCTTACACAAATGCTTTATTTAATTTGGAATACGACCCCAATACAGGTTTGAAATACGCACATTACCGAAGTCGATTACGTAATACGCCCTATTTTACAGCCAATTTCAATGCCGAATATTTGTTTAATAGTTTGATTCAGAAGAAATCACGGTTAACAATTAATTACAATTTTGGCTACACACACGAATTTTTCAAAGAATGGGAAGTATATGGAGCGGTAGGCAAAGCTATCATTCCATCGCAACCCTTGCACGATGTAGGGCTTACATACACCTTTCCAAACCAAAAATGGACATTAGCATTTAACGCTAAAAATATTTTTGATACCCAAGTGTTTGATAATTATGCACTACAAAAACCAGGGCGTTCCATCTTTGGGAAACTAACATTTTCTGTATTCTAAAAAAGTGAATCACCAAAAACCGAAATAACAATGAAAAAACAGCTTTTAAACATACTGCTATTTTTAATAGGTTGCTTAACGACATACGCTCACACCGTATGGATAGAAACCGAAACTAACGGAAAATTGAACAAACCCCATCAAGTAAAAGTCTTCTTCGGAGAGCCTGATAGCCCTACCTTTACTGAAAAATGGTTTTCGGACATTAAAGATTTGGAGCTATTGCTCATATATCCGTCAGGGAAAAAAGAGGTTTTGAGCAAAACTCAAAAAGAAAGTCATTATCTGGCATCGTTTATTCCTTCTGAAAAAGGCATCTACACGCTTTCGGTAAAGCATCTGGTAAAAGATGTATTCAAGGAGATGAAAATTGCTTATCAGTCGGTAGCATTTGTAAGTGTTGGCACGAAAGAAGTCTCAGAACTTACCTTGGGAGAATTGCCCTTGCAGCTTTCTTTTGATACTTCGGTAGTTAAAACAAACGGAACAAAGATTTTTAAAATGCTCAAAGAAGGTAATATTGCTGCGAAAGAGCGTGTTAGTATCACTTCCGAAAATGGCTGGGCAATGGTATATCGTACCGATAGCAACGGAAGGATTAAATTCAATCCGCTTTGGAAAGGAAATTATCTGCTTGAGTTTTCGTGGTCAAACAAAGAAGAGGGCGACCACAATGGGAAATCATACAAAACGAATTATCAAACCATCAACTATTTAATTAAAGTGAAGTAATTCGAACTTTTGGAAAAACGATACGTTTTACGACATATGAAAAATAACTAAATACTAAATAATCAATATAATGAAAAACAGAAATTTAACATCAAAAATGATAGCCTTAGCAGTTGTTGGGGCAGGATTATTGACAACAAGTTGCAAAAAAGATGAGGTGGATACACCTACTATTGACCCCAACGCGGGAGCCGTTTTCCACGTAGGGTATGGAGTGGGGTATTCAGGTACTGCAAGTGCTTATTTAATGCCTTTAACCAATTTGAAGGAGGGAAATTTATCTTTTGAAGGGCAAGGAAAAGCTTTTGAAAAAGCAAGAACACATCGTTTGTATGCCTCTTCCGATGGGAAATTTTTATACGATTTGGAGTATGGCAATGGGAAAATTGTTAAATACTCATTATCAGGAGATAAAAATCTATACAGAGAAGAAAAACCACTTGATATTTCAAAATCAATAGGGACTCACCCACGTTGGCGAGTGATAGACGACAAAAATGCACTACTTTTTGATGTTGTCCCAAAACATAAAGATAAAACCCCAAGCCGAAATACTTCTACTTTACGTATTGTACACATTTCGTTACCTGACTTAACTTTAGGTGAAGTGAAAGAGGTAGATCTTCCAGCGGGTATCTCATCTGACAAACTACCCGATGCACACATTTGGCGTGTAGATAATGCTATTATCCATAATGGAAAAGCTTACATTGGTACTGCTGTTCAAGGATATGATAAAGAAACTGGAAAAATTATTCCTACTCGTGTGTATGGTACTGGTGAAAGTTTGATTTCGCATCCTGCTACCACTTTAGTTTTAGATTTTCCTTCATTTGAAAATCCGAAGTTGGTACACTCAGAACTTGCCAATGGTGAAAACTATGGTTATCGAGCTCCTTCATTCTTTACTGATGAAGCTGGTGATGTGTATAATATTACTATGGAAGATTCTCATATATTAAAAATGAATCCTAATACAGGAGAATACGATAATACCTATAAATTTGATTTGGCTTCTAAGTTAGGACTTACCAAAATAGGTGGAACAGGTATTTTTTATGCTGGTAAAGGGATTGCTTACCTACCATACTATGATGCCGCTATCGGTTCAAAAGCTAATGAGGCAACGTGGGGAGTGGCTCGTGTGGATTTAAAAGCTAAAACCGTTATTAAAATGAATTTACCTGAAAAACTTTGGTTACAATACTATCAGTCGGCTAAATTAGGAAAAGATGGTAAACTTTATATGGCTATTTGTCCTACCAAAGGTACGGGGAATATTTATATTTTTGACCCAACCAAAGCTGATCCTAATGGATTTGAAAAAGGAGCTACACTTCAAGTTTCAGGAGAAGGTTTCTATATGGGAGTGTATTAAGATTTTTGTACAATGAAAAAGCAAAAGACTATCACTTTCTGATAGTCTTTTGCTTTTTCAAAAAAAAGTTATAGTTTTACGGGATAATTCTCAAGAAAGATTAAGTTCCCCTTATGAAAAGGAAAATCACCATAAAGGATATTGCAAAAGAGTTGGATGTGAGTGTATCGACTGTTTCTAAGGCGATTAACAATAGCAGTGAAATTAGTGAAGAAACCAAACAACGGGTTAGGGCATTGGTAGAGTTACACGATTACAGACCCAATAGTATTGCATTAAGTCTGAAAAGTAAAAAATCCAAAACCATT
Source organism: Capnocytophaga cynodegmi (assembly GCF_002302475.1). Taxonomy (NCBI): domain Bacteria; kingdom Pseudomonadati; phylum Bacteroidota; class Flavobacteriia; order Flavobacteriales; family Flavobacteriaceae; genus Capnocytophaga; species Capnocytophaga cynodegmi. The sequence goes on along the minus strand of NZ_CP022378.1, from coordinate 1,132,409 downwards.
GCCATTGTTATTCCCGAAATTGCACACGATTTTTTTTCGATGGTGGTAAAAGGTATTGAAAGCGTAACAAATGAGAAGGGATACAAAATTGTAGCTTGTTTTTCAAACGAATTGCTCGAACAAGAAGTAAAAAATATTGAAACTTTGGTACAGACAGGTGTAGACGGATTTATTGTGGCTCTTTCCAAAGAAACACAACAGAAGAAAGACTACCGACATTTGCGTGAAGTTCTCAATCAGGAAATTTCTTTGGTTTTGATTGACCGTGTGGCTCAGGATATTTATTGTGACAAAGTAATTGTAGATGATGCAATGGCATCGTATAAGGCTGTTAATCACTTGATAAATAGTGGATATCATCGTATTGGAATATTAACCGTTCCCGATTACATTAGCGTCGGGAATTTGCGTACACAAGGATATAAAAACGCACTACAAGATGCAAACATACAAGTTGATGAGAATCTTATTTTAGCCATTGAGGATATTCATTCCGATGAAGTGATTTCTAATTTTTTTGACACACATCAGTTTGACGCTCTGTTGTGTAGCAATGAGTTTTTAGCCGTAAAGGCTTTACGACAAGCCCACGATAGAAAAATTAAAGTACCTGAAGAGCTGGGAATTATTACTTTTGCAGATGGATTTTTAGCAAAAAATTCATATCCCAAACTTACAGCAATTGACCAACACGGAATAGAGATTGGCAAAAAAGCTGCAGAGCTTCTTATCGAAAGAACTGAGAGTAAGGATAAGGAGCGTAATTATCGAACAGAAATTATAAAAACCTCATTAGTAGTCAGAGAATCAACAAAATAATAAGCGTATAAATATTCTGAGTGTTTTCAGAATCATTTATTTTTTTGAAGTTTAGAGCAAATGAAGAAATATTTAATAGCAGGATTAGGAAATATTGGGTTAGAATACAGAAATACACGTCATAATATTGGGTTTAAAGTAGTTGACCATTTGGCAGAAAAACACAATGTCACATTTACTACACAAAAGTTGGGCGACATAGCCGAATTAAAACATAAAGGACGTACATTCATATTACTAAAACCTTCTACATATATGAATCTCAGCGGAAAGGCAGTTCGTTATTGGTTGGAAAAAGAAAAAATTCCTGTTGAAAATTTGTTGGTTGTCACTGACGATTTGAATTTAGCTTTTGGAACAATTCGTATCAAATCTAAAGGAAGTGATGGAGGACATAATGGGCTTAAGGACATTCAGTTACAGCTTGGAACTACAACGTATGCGCGTTTTCGTTTTGGTATAAGTAATGACTTCGCCAAAGGGAAACAGGTTGATTATGTATTAGGGCAATGGACTGAAGATGAGGAAAAACTACTCACTGAACGTTTGGAAAAAAGTGCTGAAGCAGTACTTTCCTTTGGCTTGGCAGGAATTAACATTACGATGAACAGTTTTAATAATAAATAATTTACACTATGGCTTTACATCATATTTATCTTATAATTCATCTCCTTACTGCAGCTATTTGGGTAGGAGGGCATTTGATACTTGTTATTGGATTTTTACCCAAAGCTTTGAAAAACAATGATTTCAGCTATATCCAAAAATTTGAAAAAACATACGAACCTATTGGTATGCCTTCTCTTTTGTTATTGGTTATTACAGGAATTTTAATGGCTTACAATTTTGGTTCGGGGATTGGAACTTGGTTTTCATTTTCATCTTCCATAGAAACAGTCGTGTCACTAAAAATCACCTGTTTGCTAATATCAGTCTGCTTTGCCATAAGTGCTCAAACTCGTGTATTACCACAATTGCGTAAAGGTAATATCAAAAAATTACCTGAAATGGCATTCCATATCATCTCCGTAACTACTTTGGGAGTGATAATGGTTATTTTAGGAAGTTTTGTCCGCTATGGAGGAATTAATCTATAAGTTATAACTTAATAACTTTCACATTTTTAATTTTTCCTTGAAAACTTTTTTGGTTTGAACTTCCGATGTATTGCAATGGAAAAACAAGCGTTTGCTGAATGTAAATTTTATTTTTTCCGTTGTTAGTACTATGTGTTTTTCCCTCTAATCGTTCGGATTGTTTGCCATTGACGTAAAGTGATGTTCCTTTGTAATCGCCTGAAATTCCGAGTTCGTACCATTTTTCAAAATCGAATTTTTCTGCGAAATAGTAAGTATATCCGTCACGACTGAAACCTATTTGGAACTGATTGCCTTCTTTTTTTATAATAACTTTGCTGTCTCGCCCTTCAAAAAGAATTGCATCATCAATCGTTTTTGGGTTCAAAAATAGATTAAAATCCACACGATAATCGTATCCAATTTCTAAAATAGGTGTTTTGATAAAACTTTCTTTCGATTTGAAAACTAAAGAGTTATCTTTCTTGCTTATGCCGATTTTATTTCGTTGTAGTTCGTTATATCCGTTTTCGGACAAATCTTTTTCTTTCTTGCTGTTGAGGGCATAATGCATCACCAAATTAGTTTTGGAAGCCACTTTTCCGCTTAAATTAACATGTGGAGCTTCTCCCATTCGGTCAGAAAGTTTTTTGAAAGTATCGAAATTGACAGAAGTGTTTCTTTTCCACATTTTCTCTGACAATACTTTTACCGCAGGAAGGGTGCGAATATGCACATCTTGCTGACTGATACCATTACCGCAGTGGTCATTCCATACGGCGAACATTCCGCCAAGAAGCCCTTTTGTTCCTTCTGGAAGCGTTTCTTTCCGATTAACTTTTTCGGGTGTCCATTCTTCATAAAGCCATTTTTCATCAAGAAAATCACGATAATATCCCGCTGCAGGTACAATATAAAGCCACGTATCGCAGGTGGAAATGAGTTTGTAGCCCTCTTTGAGTGAAAGTTCAGGGTCAACCCAATCGTACGACCAAGCATTTACTACTACATTTTCCGAATGTACGGGCGTTTCGCCTTTAAGCCAACGCAATCCGCCCCACATACGCACGTTTTTGCCTAATTTTTGAATGTATTTGAGGTATCTGTCGGTAAATTCACGATATTTTTCCGATTCGCCTTTGTCATATTCGTCCGTCCCGATGTGAACGTCAGCACCCACAAAAACAGGATTTTCTCCACTCAAATATTCAGCATAAAGAGCATTGACAAACTTGTAAGTTTCAGGATTATACAAATCCAAATGGTCTTTGCCGTATTTGTCACTTCCTATTTCAGGTTTGTAATGCGTAAAAGCCAGTGAATGAGCAGGTACGTCGATTTCAGGAATTACATTAACGCCGTAAAGCATTCCCATTTTTTGCAAATCGCGAAATTCATCTTTAGTATAATGTCCGTCTTTGGCAGCAAGTCCGGGGAAAACATCACTTTGCAGACGAAAAGCCGAATAGGTTTTGTCCCAATCATCATTATAAAAAACCTTGAAGCCATTGTCGTTCAGGTGAATTTGAAATTCGTTGATTTTGTAGTACGACAGAATTTTGATGTAATCTCTCAGATAATCAATAGTGAAGAATTTACGCCCAACATCGAGCATAAATCCACGATGAGAATACATCGGAAAATCATTAATTATTCCTTTTGGAAGAAGATTTCCGCCATTTTCGAGCATCTGCAAAAGTGTTCGAGTTGCCCAAAAGATGCCTTTTGTGCTTGAAGCAGTTACGATAATATTTTCATCGATATTGATACGGTAACCTTCTTCAGGGATTGCTGTTTCGCTACTCAACGTAAAGAAAATAGATTGAGGTTTTGCCTGAGCAAGAGTTACTGCTGTTTTAAAATTGTAAAGGCTTTGTAAGTCATTGGAAAATACAGAAATATAACTTTCTAATTGTGGGAAATTTTTATCTACTATAAGTGGTGTATTTTCAGAAAAAGTAAAATACCCTGTTTTTCCTTCCCATTGCTGAATTGAGGGGATTACTTGCGGAGCCGAATTGGTTTGAGCCTTTAAACTTATAGCTACTAACAAGCTAAAAATCAACAATATTTTTTGTAGTTTCATAAGACATTTTTTGGTTGATGAGCCACAAAGTTAATAAATTGTTACTACAGAAGCAAGAATCAATTAGATTTGTTGTTCAAGTCTTTTCTTTTAGGAATCAATATTAAATGAAGAGTGTGAAGCAGATTTAAAATATCCTAAATCTGTTCCGTGATAAAAGAATCCAATGCTGTGATTACATCATTCTCGTACCCAAACCTTAGTATTTTGTCTTCATTTTCGGTAAAAAATCCGATTTTCAAACTCCCTTCTTTCACAAGATAAATATGCGTGTCTTTCGTATCGGGCGTTTTTAAAAACGCTCCTCTTGGGATTACGATTTCCTTTTCCTTGGAAAAGTTTTCCGTAAAAATCGTATGGAGATTCATTTTTCGATTAGCTATTTTTTTGCAAAGGTATCAAGTTTCGAATGGTTTTGGAATCAAGAGATTAAATATTTCAGTATGTAACAAAAACACTTTACTTTTGCTGAAACCTCAATTTCACAGATTATAACGATGGAAAAATTTATCAATTATATACAAATTCTTAGTTGCGAAATGCTTTGTAATGCCCTCAGATTTGGAAGATTTTTTCTCTTTAAAATCGTTGGAGAAAGGCGAAATTTTACTATCAATGGGAGGTATTGTAAATATTATTATTTTGTTAATCAAGATTGCTAAAAAAATGTATATATTTGCAAAAAAAATAGCATAAAGATAAAGAAATAGTTTTTTAATTAACATAACGATATAACCAGCTTCCGGCTTTTATTCTCACCAAAAAAATCCGCCATTTTTTTAAAACAAACGAAAATAAGCTCACGGAGGTTCACGCGTATAGCGTGGACTTTTTGTTCCTTATTTGTGTGTTGGGTTCTTGGTGGAGCCTTTTGGTAAATAAGCAACAACGAAACAGCTATGTTTTTTTATTTGCTTATCTTTGAATGATTTGCTGTGCCGAAAATCAACGAAAAAGTATGGCAATAAAACCAATTAAACTCACAGGCGAACAGAAAAAAGTATTGTTCCTTCCTACAACAGAACCTATTCAGATAAAAGGTGTTGCAGGTAGTGGAAAAACTACTGTAGCTCTTTACCGAGCGAAACATTTGATAGATACACATTCTGATTTATTTTTAGAAACCAAAGTTGCTATTTTTACTTACAATAAGACTTTGGTAAAATACTTAAAATCATTGGCTCCTTTCGTTTCGGGAGGTTATCAAAAAGATTCTGATGAAATTAACCCGACAAAGCCAAAAGGGTTAGACATTTTTATTACCAATTTTCATAGTTGGGCTTATCGTTTTATAGAAAGTAATGATATTTCTTTAAGAGGAAGATTGATTGATAAAAACACGCAGCAATTTGTAATTAATGACTTAAAATCAAAATATTCAGATTACAATATTTCCAACAAATCTGATGACTTTTTTATTGAAGAAATCTCTTGGATGAAAGGAAAGATATTTAAAACAAGAGAAGAATATTTAGAAGCAAAACGAATAGGTCGAGGAACAAACGATAGGATTACAAAAGCTGATAAGGAAATCATTTGGGAAATATTCAGTGAATATAATATTTATCTCAAAAACAACAATTTGGTTGATTTTGACGATTACGCTTTGATTAGTTTAGATATTATTGAAAATAATCCAAATTTTATAAAGCCTTTCTCTCATATTGTTGTAGATGAAGCACAAGATTTGAATAAAGCTCAAATTCTTGTTATAACCAAATTGGTTGCTGACGAGACTAAAAGTATTTCCATTTTGGCAGATGCCGCACAACGAATTTACAAAAGTGGTTTTAGCTGGAGTGAAGTTGGATTGAATGTACGTGGAGGTAGAACAATTGAATTTAAGAAAAACTATAGAAACACAGTACAAATTATAAAAGCAGCTCTCTCATTATTGGAAAAAGAAGATGATAAGAGTGAGTTTACAACTGTTGAGGCTGCACGAAAAGGGGAAAGTAAACCTATACTCGGCTATTTTAGTAACTGGAATGAACAATGTGATTTTATTCTAAAAGAGCTTAAACAAATAGCAATTGATGATGATTTAAGTTCAACTGCAATTCTACACAGAAGGAATGGAGGTTTAAACCAAATAACCTATTTTTTACAACAAAATGGCTATAATTCTCAAATTATTACAAAAGCAGAAGATATAAGTTTTAAAGATAATATATTAAAAGTTTGCACTCTTTCATCTGTAAAAGGATTGGAATTTGACAATGTTTTTATTATAAACCTTGATGAAAATGTTATCCCTCATCCACAAGGTTTTGTTGATGAAGATGATGATTTTCATATATCAACAGAAAGAAGGTTGCTTTATACATCTATGACAAGAGCAAGAGAAAAACTATACTTATTATCTTGTAGCAAACCTACTCGTTATCTTTCAGAAATCAATAAAGAATATGTTGAAATAATTGATAAAAGGTGAACATTTTTATTTTATTTTTAAAACTATGGAAACAAAATCAAATTTTATAGAATTTCAGAAGGAAATTAGACAGAGAAAAATTGAATATTTAATTCATTTTACTCCAACGATTAATTTGCTAAGTATTTATGAGCAAGGTAATTTATTATCAAGAAAATTATTAGAACAATTCGATATTGAGCAAACAGATATATTTGATTATATAGAATTTACTGACGAAATAAGATTTGATGATAAGAATTACATCAATCTTTCTATTCAACACCCGAATTCATTTTTATTCAACAGATTTCAGCGAAAAACATCACATATGCCCCATATTCAGTGGTGTGTAATAAAGATAAATTCTAAATACATATACCATCAGGATACTTTATTTTCTGTTACAAATGCAGCAAATAGTTATAACAAAAGGCACATAGGAATTACAGGTGATATTGAAAAATTTAAAAAAATGTTTGATGAGCAAATTCAAGTTGTAACTTCTTATAATTCAAGGGTAGTATCAAGAAATGGATTATTAACAAAATATCCAACAGATGAACAAGCAGAAGTTTTGGTAAAAAATGAAATTCCCATTTCAGATTTTTTGCAAATTTGTTTTAGAAACGAAAATGAATTAAATAGTACAAAAGCGGCATTATCAGGGTTTAATACCGAAAACTTTATTGTTGATGAATCGCTTTTTAAAAGTGTTAGAAAATAATGAATGCGATATCAAAATATAAAGGAAGTATTAAATTATCAGCTATAGGAGATGCCTTAGGTTGGATAACTGAATTTGAAAGAAATACAACTTCATTAAGAGAAAAATATGGTGTTGAAAGGATTGAAAAATTCTATACTTGGAAAAAGTATGTTGGAGGTCGATTTTACGGATATTTAGATAACATAAAAGAGGGATCATATTCCGACGACACGCAATTACTATTGTCTGTTGCAAGAAGTATAGAAAAAAATGGAAATGTAAATCAAGATTATTTTGCGAAAATAGAACTTGCAAATTGGCTTGAATATGCAAGAGGTGGTGGAAGAACAGTAAAAACAGCAGCTGAAAAAATTCAAAGAAAATCAGTAAAATGGTTTTCAAACTTTTACAAATTCAAGGTTAATGGTGAAAGCTACGATTATAGACAGAGTGGAGCTAATGGTGCCGCTATGAGGGTGTTACCTATTGCATTGGCAAATTTGGGAGATACTAATAAAATCAAAGAAGAAATATTTTGTAATAGCATTGTTACACACGGACATCCAAGAGCTATTTTAGGAGCTATGCTTTATGGATATGCCATTAATAAAATCATCACATTAGATCCTAAAGATTTCAGTTGGGAAAATTATTTGACTCATATAGGAAAAAATTTCCCAGAAAAATTTGCTCTTACTTTTCTAGACAAATATGAAATAAAAGAATGGCTAAATGAATGGAATAAATCAAGTGAAGAACCTTTTGAAAAAATATATTCCGAAACTCTAATTGAAACTCAAAATTATTTGAGACTTATTTATCAGCAAATTAAACAAGATACTTCCGTATTTGATACACTGACAAAGTTAGGGTGTTATGCACCTGAGACAAAAGGCTCTGGTACTTCTACTGTTCTTGCAGGAATTTATCTTACTTTAAAATATCATAATAACCCATTACAAGCTGTTATAGAAGGGGTTAATTCTCTTGGAACTGATACTGATAGTATTACTGCCTTTACAGGTGGTTTAATTGGTGCTTTGCACGGACAGCAAATTATTCCTTCAAAATGGAAAAATGTACAAGATGAATCCTATTTAAATACAATTTCAGAAAGACTTTTAGCGATTTCAGAAGATAGATATATAGAACAAATAACACAAGACTTTCCTAGTATTAAAAATATAAATGATATAAAAAACGATAATTTACAAATTTCTGATGAAGTACATTTTATTCCATTAGGAAAGGGAAAGATAGTATCCATTGATAGACAAGACACCCTAACAAAAGGAAAATACAATGTAATAATTGAAATCATTTTTGAAAGTAATCAGAGTATTATTATCTCAAAACTATTTAATTATTCTAATGAAAACTCCCAAAAAGACACTGATTATAAAGGTGATATACTAAAATTAGCAAAGAAAAAGCTAAATCCTAAAACCTTTACTCTATTTAAAAAATACATTGAGAATAAAAGTATAGATAATTCTTTGATAAAAATTCTACAATTGATTATTGAAAATAAAGAATAACCTCCCTTTCAACACAAACTTTTAAAAATCAAAAAAAGGAGCAACACCTCAAAACTTGATGTCGCTCCATTGAATCGTTTTTACTTGGTTGAAAGTCTCTTTAAAGCCGTTTCAAAAGCCCTTTACTACAAGGAATTTCCCGATTAAAACAAGGCTTTTACTTCTTCCAATAGCTGTATCTGTTGTTGTACGGAGGCGGTTGGGGGGAGTTTTAGTTTGGCGGCGATGCCCTCGTCTAAAACTCTGATGGTGGCTTTGTTGGCTTCTGAACCTTTGTCGGAATACGGAGCCGCCGCTCTGAAAGATTTGGCAATGATTTCTACCAAAGCCTTATCGTTTAAACTCATTGCCCATAGGTAGCCCTTGCGGAAAATTTCAGCTTGTTTCGGGTTGTCCTTTTCTATGAACGGATAATAAATAATGTACGGAAGCACTTTCGGTAAATATTTCTCCATTTTGTTGTCCACGATTACGGAAAATACCCAAACCAATTGGTCTGAAGTGAAATTTTCGGGAGCAGATTTCAATAGGAAGTTTTTAGCTCGTGTAGGGTCTATTTTGCCGATGCCGTTGAGTGCTGCATTTTGTATGGCTGCCGAATGTACGCCCAAAGCGTTTTCGAAAACAGGTAAATATTTTCGGTTTTGGGTCGCTGCCAAAGTCCACATTGCTGCCGATTTTACCAAATTTTTAGGATCGGTTTTGGCAATTTTTTCTATCTCGGCAAATTCTTTTTTGCTCAATTTCTGACCTGCCAAAGCATTTAAGGCTTTAATTCGAACTTGATAGAAAGGGTCTTTTATCGCTTTCATTAGCAATGGATTATCCTGATTTTCTTCCGCAAATTCTACTGCTTGCCATCTGCTTTTGAAATCTTTGGCGTGTTGGTACTGAAAGGCGTATTCAGCAGGGGTTTTGTACGATGCTTCCACCCAAATAAGAACACCTCTCGGATTGATATTCACCAAATTAGGGTTTTTCTTCGCCGAGAAATAAAATTCGTTTTCCTTTTGAGCTTTCACCCAAACTTGGTGTCGGTGGTAAGTCCCGTTTTCATAAATATCCACTTCCAAAGGAAACTCAAAAAGCACATCTTCTTCCTGATTTTGAATGATTTTCAAATGGATTTTTTGCGTTTTTGCATCATAATTTTTTTCCACAGCTACGAAAGGATGCCCGTGAGAGAAAAACCACTGATTGAAAAACCAATTGAGGTCTTTTCCACTAACTTTTTCAAAGGAAAGTCTTAGCTGATGAGCTTCTCCTGTGCCGAATTCATAAGTTTTTAGGAAGTCTGTAATCCCTTGAAAAAAAGCCTCATCGCCCAAATAATCGCGAAGCATATGCAGAATCGCACCGCCTTTGTTGTACGAAACCAAATCAAACATATCTTCCTTGTCATCGTACCCAAAACGCACCAAATTTTTCAGAAAATCTGTTGAGCGGTGGCGGTATTGTCCCACTTTATTGTTGAGGTGATAGTCGGCGGCATCTTTTCCGTATTTGTATTCGTACCAAAGATATTCGGAATAATTGGCAAAAGATTCATTGATGGTGAGGTTTGCCCAACTTTCGGTGGTTACCAAATCGCCAAACCAATGATGCCCCATTTCGTGAGCAATGATGGCTTCCCAATAGTTTTCGTCTGCCAAAACTTCGCTCGGCTGATGAGCAGACTCGGCGTGACTTACCGCTGTGGTATTTTCCATTGCTCCTGCCACAAAATCGCGAACTACCATTTGTGCGTATTTCTGCCAAGGGAAATCATATCCGAATTTTTTAGAGTAAAACTCCATCATTTCCGCCGTATGCCCAAAGATTTTCTTTGCCACCGATTCGTATTCTTTTTCCACATAATAATCCACGGGAATGCTGCCTCGCCACGGGGTGTCTTTCACTACGGCGAAATCTCCCACGCCCATAAAGAAGAGATACGGAGCGTGAGGTTTATCCATCACCCAATGGTCTGTGCGTAGGTGATTGGCTTCTTTTACGGAAGATTTTAAAATCCCGTTGGACAGCGTTACGAATTTATCGGGAACGGTCATATAAATTTCCTGTGTGGTTTTTTGGTTGGGCTTATCGATGGTAGGAAACCAGCACGATGAAGATTCGGTTTCGCCCTGCGTCCAAATTTGGGTAGGCACATCAGGAATTTCTCCTTTCGGATTGATGAAATACAAGCCTTTGGCATCACTTCTTGTCCCCTCTTTTTCAATGACTTTTTCAGGCTGTGCCGTATAGCGAATGTACACGGTGTAGTTTTCGTTTTTCTGATAGATTTTATCCAATTTTATTTTCAGAAAATCGTTTTCATAGGCATATTTCAGCGGTTGGTCATTGAGTTTTACCTCGTGGATGAGCATTGATTTGGCATCTAAAATTAGGCTATCGGTGGCATAAAAATAAGGCGAAGCCGTGAGCCATTCCTCCCCATTTAGGGTTTGGTTTTCAAAGTTAAAGCCTACTTTGAGTTTGGTGTGTTGGAGTTTGGTTTTCATTTCGGGAGTCGCTCGGTGAAGGGTTCTCCCCGAAGTATCGGTTTGGGCGTAAAGACAAGTTCCACCCCATAAAGCAATGGCGAAAAGTATGTATTTCATATTATCCTTTTTTGGTGCAAAAATACAAGGTTTTTTGAAGTGAGATACGATTTTCTTTGATTGTGCTATTTTTTTGGTTTTAAGATATTAATTAAGAGCGTAATTCATTATCAAAATCTTCTTCAAAGCCTAGTTTTAGATAAATATTTCTGCCCATAACAGAGGATTGTAGTGTCATCGTTTCACATTGTTAGGTTCAAAAGTAGTTTCGGTCAGCGAAAGATATTCATTCAACTTATTTCTAAATGTATTTATAATTTTTTGTTAATCAATATATTAAATCGTAATGTTTTTCACCAAAAACACATCGATTTTTGTATTCTTCAAGGATTTATAAATAAAGAAACAAATTTTTTACATATTTTGTGGGTTAGATGTTTGGGGGGGAATATAGAATCTTTGTATACTTGCGTCAAGTATATACTTTTCAGTAACCTATGAACTAAAAAGAGACTATTGTTGATTTTCATTTATTTATAAAAGATAAAAATTAAGTAATGAAAGTGGTTATAATTGATAGTTACCGCCAAAAAATCTTTATGAAATTTTCTTATATAGAAAACAAAATAAATAATTAAAAAATAATTTTATGAATGACCATACAAATCAAATGTTTACCAAATTTTTGAATCTTGAAAATTCAATATCCCTATCATTATTGATAGTAACTGCTATCTATGTTATAATTACTTACCTTCAATTGAGAGAAAGTAGAAAAGTAAGGTTACAAAAAGAAACACCTAATATTATTCCTTATCTTAAAAGTTCAGAAGATCATACAACTTTGATCCTACATATAAAAAATTTTGGAGAAGGAGTAGCCAAAAATGTAAAAGTTAGGTTTTTGCAAGATTACAATCGATTTGATAAGTCAGATTATACTTTATCAAAAACAGGGATAGCTGAAAATGGAATGAGTTACTTTGTTCCCAATTATTCCTTTACTTTTCATATCGGTCAGTTGAAAAATATTTATAATAAAAGTATAAATGAGAAGATTAAAGTGGAAATTTCTTATGAAAGTTTAGATGATAGAAAATTTAAGAAACTATTTGAACTACCTTTTAATCAAGTGTTTGGACAGACTTATTCCTCTCCGCCAGACACTTATATTGGGCAAATAGCATACTATTTGAAGGAAATTAATTCTATATTAAAAAAAATAAAAGACACCTATGAAAAAAGATAAAACAGCTCCCGTTTGTTCGATGGATTATGCTTTTCGCGGGATTGGTGGAAAATATAAGGGATGCATTTTATAGTATTTGCATACAAAGATAGTGTACTGAGATATGGCGAACTTCGTAAAAAAATATCCGACAGCACCACCAAAATGCTCACCCAAACTCTCCGAGAACTGTAAGAAGACGGACTTGTACATAGCGAAGTATATTACCAACCAAGAAGCAATATTCCCTTGCCGAAGTGGACAAGGATCGTTTTTTGTTATTTTTGATAATTAATTTTGTATAAAGAAAAAACCACCTTTTGGGTGGTTTTTTCTAATTCAGAACTTAAAATATAGTTATGGTACTTATTGCAAAAATAATCTTGACAAAATGACTTAAGCTTTTTTGTAATAAAAAAGCCTAAATCATTTCTGCAAACAATTAATATACTTTTTGATCTTCTAACTCCAATATTAGTATAAGTCTATTTGTTTTATCTTTTATTTTAAGAGGGTTTCCTTTCTCTTTATCATACATATTTCTATTTTCATTTGTTGCTCTTTCGGCTTCATTGACTAAGTCATCGAAAGAAGGTAATTCAAATATAAATTCTCCTTTTAAATTATCTTCAGCTTCACTACGATCAAAGATAAAAACGATTTTCTCATCTTTTTCAAGGGATTTAATATTTCTGATGATATGTTTATCATTTGTATAGAATTTAACTTCTTCTCTGTGTCCTTGTGCTGTGCTTTTAGCACTTTTACGCTCGATGTATGATTTTCCTAAACGACTAACTACTTCTCCTGTTATCGTTTCTAAATCTTGCTTTCCAAAAAATATTCTGAAATCAAGTTTTTTGTTCGCATTTGGAGAACTATCAGTTTTCAAATATTTTGAATAAATAACTGTTTTGAAAGGGAGGTTGGTACCTAATTCTCTCATTTTATAAGAAATTGGAATACCTGGATTTTGTCTGCTAAAAGAAGCTCCTTCTTTCAAGAAATTTTTCACTTGTTCAATATCGCTAATTGTTTGTCCTGCTAAAGCTGAGTTACCTCCCAATACACGACCTCTAATGGTTGAGTTTTGGCTTAATTCTTTAAAAGCTGCTTCAGCTTCAGCGGTTATTTTTCCCCCTAAGAATGAAGCATTTAATTTAGCTTCAACATCTGTTTTTGACAGTGTACTTTCAATACCCAAAAGTAACACACGTCCCATTTTAATTGATGAAATGAACAAAGGTTTCTCTTTTTCATTGGCAAGATATTGCGAATAATCAAAGTTATCAGGGAAAAAGTCTGATGGCTTTTCAGGTAAATCTAAATCCAAAGTATAGAAAACTTGTTGGATTTTTACTACATAACGAGTTTTTTTATCTTCTTTATTGAAAGAAAAGTTTCCTTTAACACTTGTAGAAGTACCATTATATCCAGCTCCTAAAGCAATTTTTAGGTGCGATTCGCTATGAACCTCTTCATACGAATAAGTGATGTTAGCAGCAGGAGTATCAAAGTTTCGAGTAAGTAGAGAGCTAACCCCATCACGAACGGTTGAAAGTTTTGGGTTTTCTACAGTGAAAGAAGTTTTATCGCCAATTAATGAAGTAGAAATTGTTAAAGGCTTACGAGGTGTTACAATCGGAGCGTAAGACCCTTCTACCACAGTTTTAGCTTTTAGTAAAGCACCAGGGTAAAAAATTTCCTGATCCTCAGAGAAAAGTAGTTGCTCTTCTACTTGCAGAGCCTGTTCGTACTCTTTTTTCTTACCACTTACTAAAATTGGGTCTGATGAAGCCAATCTACCAAATAAATTTTGACCTTGCTCTGAAGAAACTAATCTCTCGGAAAAAGGCTCAATTTGTTTTACAGAAGGTAATGCAGAAACAAATGCATTAAGGTTTGAGTTTGAATCGTTTACGTTGTCTGATTCCTTTTGACAAGAGAAAAGTACTGTTGATGACAAAGCAAGTAAAGCTGCTTTTACTGAAATTTGTGTTTGCATATAATATAATTTAATTATTAATTTTCTTTGTTTTTTTACAACTTGTAATCGTTGTAAAGTGAGTTATTAGAATGTTAGTATATATAAGTTGTGAACGTTTTTAGGTTTATATGCGAAACCACAGCGTAATTTAGTAAAAGTAATAATGAGTTTATTTTCCTACAGAAAATCGTAATCCGAAATTCAAATGAAAATTAAATGGTCTGTCTTGATAAATTGTTTTTATAGGTGTGCTGTTGCTAAAGTAATAACTTATACTAGGTTCAGCGTAAATGCCAATCAATGATGAAAAGTTATACTGAAATCCAAAAGATGCATTAGCTGACCATTGTAAAGGATTGATTTTGATGTTTTCTCGTTCTCCTTTCATCATATTTCCATCAAAATAATGTGTTTTATGTAATGTTCCAGACACATTTTTCTCGGCAAGTATACCTGCAGAAGAGTACAATTCAAAACCTCTCCAAGAAAATAGCTGATACTTCAAGTTAATAGGCAACCCAACGTAGTGCAATTTCTGCTCACTGGTGAAATAATTAGCTTTGCTTCCTTCTCGTAAATCAGAAATCAAACGGGTGTAAGTTATCCCACTTTCCAAAGCAAAACGATTACTAAAATGATAAGCGAATAAAATTCCTGTTCGGATAGGTAATCGATGTTTGGCTTCGTTTTCCACTTGCTCTTCACTGCTAAAAACAAGTGTGCCGAGCAGCGGACTATCTTTCCACATTGTTGCTTCTTCATCTTCAGTGTTTAATGTTACAAAATCACTTGTTGATTCAGTTTTATTACTTAGAGAAGAACCCATTCCGCCAGAAGTGAAAATCCCAAAAGATAGACGATTATGTCGAGGTTTATTATCAACTTCTGCAATTGCTTCCAAAGGAAGTTCCTCAGTGGATACGATTTTCTCTTGATTTTTTTTAGGCTGAGGCACCATAGTCCAAGTATTTTCTTTTGTTTTTGTTTCAGACTGATTGTCAGTCTTATCCTCATTTATTGCGATGAAAAATTCATCAGCAATTTCTTCAGATGAAACTTTTCTATTCTTAACAAAAGTGATATTTTGTAATCCGTTTGATTTTTTGATTTTCTCAATGGTTAAAATCTCACTTTCCTCTTCGATTGGAAAAATCGGTGATTTATGGTCAATAATTTTTATTTCTTCATCAGAAATTTTTGTTACAGTAATGTTGGATAATTCCTTTTCATTGTTGAGATAATGATTTAAAGTCAGCACAAAAGCGATTATAGCAGCTGCGGCAGCAAAACGTTTTGTCCATAGGAACAAAGCAGCTCGTGAGCGTTTTTTATCTTTTTGCGACATTTCCGCTTGTATGCTTTCCCACAAACCTTCGGGCTCATCGGTTTGATAGTCAGCCATTCGCTGCTGTATGTCTTTTAACCATTTTTCTTTCATAACGAAGCAGAATTAAGAGTTCTGTACTGTTTAATTTTGTCAGCCAACAAAAGTTTGGCTCTGTGAAACTGAGAAGCAGAGGAGTTTTCTTTAATATTCAACAATGCTGCAATTTCCTTATGGCTTTTTTCTTCAATCACATAAAGGTTGAAGATGGTGCGATAGCCATCGGGTAACTCTCGTATCATTTGATGAATAACATCCGATGGAATTCCTGAAGTATCAGGCTCTTCGTCGATGCTATCCATTTTTTCTTGTTTAAGCTCAACAAACATCGTTTGGCTGTTTCGTTTCATAAATTTTAGCGTTTCATTAACTACAATTTTTGTCATCCAGCCTTTTAGTGAGCCTACACCGCGATATTCAAACGAATGTACAGATGAAAATATTTTCAAGAATGCCTCCTGGAGCACATCTTTTACGTCTTCTTCATCTTGTAAATAACGAAAACAAACAGCAGTAAGATACCTTACGTAATGGTGGTATATCTCTCTCATTGCTTGCTCACTACCTTTTTGTAATTCCAGTAAGAGCTTTTGTTCATTATCGTTATCGTTTGACGCCATTTTTTACAATTATTCCTTTTCTGGTAGATAATGAAGTGGACTTTAACTACCCAAAATAAGTCCACTCCATTTACTTTAAAAGGGAATATTCAGATATTTTTCTTTAGTGTTACCGCATAGAAATGGATTTTTACCATTAAAAGTCCATTTTGGTGTGATGAAAAATCATTTATTATCAGTAAGAATTGGTTTGCATTCGGTAAAAACCCATTCTATACGGTGATTTTTTGTCTTTTTATTAGTGATTAATTGTTTTTACTTAAAGCCAATTCTTTCTTAAGGATATGAAATTGCTAAGGTTTAACTTTAGGACGCAGTTGCAAGTCGAAATCAGCAGATTTTTCACCATTAAAAGACTTCCATTTCAGTTTTAGCTTTACTTTTTTCGATGGGTCTGTACCCTGAGGTAAGTCGTTTAAGTTAAAGGCTATGATAGCTTCTCCCATTGGTCCTCCAACATCACCTTTGGCATCGTGACGTAACTCTAATTCGTATGGATTTTGAGAATTAACGCCAGTTACCAAATTAATATTATGTTTTACGTTGGCTCGGCTCCATTGTGTACGAACTCGAAGCGTTAAATAACCATCTTCTGCTACAGTTAACCAATCTCTCACAATTTCTATTGGGTCATTTCCGTACTTAGTATTGTTATCTGCTCCCAAATTAGGTACTGGTTGTTTGGTTCGGATACTATCTATCCAGTGAATGCGTACATTCTGAGCTTTGCTTTTTGTGTCGTTACTTTCTTTTGTGTATTTTACCAATGCTCTTACTTCTTTTTTCCCGAAAGGAGATTTTTTCATATTGGTAGGATTCAATCGAGTGACATCATCTAACTGAAGAAAGAAAGTATCATCAGCCTGTGGTCGCACGGTTACTACTGCGGTAGGTCGCAAGTCAGTAATCTTATCATCTTTGAGGCAAGACTG
This sequence comes from Capnocytophaga cynodegmi, assembly GCF_002302475.1. NCBI lineage: Bacteria > Pseudomonadati > Bacteroidota > Flavobacteriia > Flavobacteriales > Flavobacteriaceae > Capnocytophaga > Capnocytophaga cynodegmi. The sequence continues at coordinate 1,115,077 of NZ_CP022378.1, read as the reverse complement.
CAAAGAAAACGCAGTTATCAAAAGCCCCAAGGCATACTTTGAAAATCTAAACGTGTTCATTGTAATTTGTTTTGATGTTAATTCACCATAGTAAACCTCATAATTCGGAAATCTTGCATCGAAAATTAAATTTTAACTAAATTTTACATTTCTGAGAGTGGAATTTTTTGTGTTTTATGAGTTGAAATAGTATTTTAACTATTTGAAAAATAGTTTTTTTACATTTTGAATTCTACTCTTGAAAATAATTTTTAATTTTTAGAGTTATGGTTTTCTCTCTTTCGGAATAAATGCTTATTTCTTCAATCAAAGTATTTTGGAACTATACTGTAAAACCCCAATAGGAATGCATTTTTGCAAAGATAATTCTAAATTTAACAAATGAAATGGTTGTGGCGAATGAAAGTCAAAAACTGAACGGAACAACATATTTCAAAGCTTCCGAGTTCTTAAAATAATTTTATATATTTGCGGATATTTTACTGAATTGATAAGAAAAAATATATATACTATGCAATTATCTAAATTTAGCTTTTTTGTTTTTCTTTTAGCTTTCCAGCTGTCTTTTTCACAAAAAACACCTGCAGATTACGTAAATCCATTCATCGGGACGTCAAATTTCGGAGCCACACACCCTGGGGCAATTGCTCCACGCGGAATGCTCAGTGTTTCCCCTTTTAATGTCGCTTTTGACACAAAAGGAATTGAAAATCCGCTCGAAAAAGATAGTCGTTGGCTATCAAATCCATACGTTAATGAAAATAAGTTTCTGACAGGATTTACACACGTGAATATGAGTGGGGTAGGTTGTCCTGAGTTGGGAGTAATTATCGCTATGCCTACAACTGGTGAACTTGAAACGAATCATCTGAAGTACGGCTCAACTTATAAAGAGGAAAAGGCTTCGGCAGGATATTATAGTACACACATTGATAAATACAATGTTAAAGCTGAAATGACAGCCTCAATGAGGGCAGGAGTAAGTCGTTATTATTTTCCAAAAGGAGATGCTAATATTTTGATAAATATGGGTTTAGGGCTTACTAATGAACAAGGAGCGATGTTGAAAATTGTTTCACCAACAGAAGTACAAGGCGTACGAATGGTCGGTTCATTTTGTTATAATAGTCCCGAATTGGCTTATCCTGTGTACTTTGTGGCGAAATTGTCGAAACCAGCAGATTCGTATGGTATTTGGCATAAACCAGAAAAATATGATGGAGTAGAGGCCGAATGGATGCTTTATAACGGAAAAGTACGCCTGAAAGAAGGTTTCACAAGAGAAGTAGTGGGCGATAGTATTGGGGCGTATTTCCGATATAAGTTTGATAAAGAAGAAGTTGTGGAAATGAAAGTAGGTGTTTCGTATGTGAGTATCGAAAACGCTCGACAAAACTTAGAGAAAGAAATTGGAAACAAATCATTTACAGAAGTATATCAACAAACTAAAAACGAATGGAATAAGCAAATTAATGTGGCTTTGGAAGGAGGTAATGACGACCAAAAAACAATTTTTTATACAGGTTTATATCACACCCTCATTCACCCGCACATTTTTAATGATATAAATGGCGAATATCCAGAGAGTTCCACCAATAAAATTGGAAAATCGAACGAGCGTTATACAGTTTTTTCACTTTGGGATACTTATCGGAATTATCATCAGTTAATGACACTACTTTATCCTGAGCAACAACTTGGTATGGTCAGAACGATGTTGGATATTTATGATGAAAGCGGTTGGTTACCCAAATGGGAACTCAATTCTACTGAAACTTTTACGATGGTAGGCGACCCTGCAAGTATTGTATTGGCAGACACATATTTACGTGGTCTCACCGATTTTGATGTAGAGAAAGCTTATCAGGCGATGCTTAAAGGAGCTAATACATTGAAAAATAATCCTATACGTTTGGGCGTGGAAGAATATTGGAATTTGGGTTATTTGAGTGTAGATGGAGGAATTGCTGGTCCTGTATCCACTACACAGGAGTATAACATTGCCGATTTTGCAATAGCTCAATTAGCAAAAAAACTTGGTAAAAAGAAAGATTTTGAGCGATTTAATAAACAATCTCTTTCATATCGTAAGTTGTTTGATAAGCAAACTAAATTGTTGCGTCCGCGTCACGCTAACGGAAAGTGGTATGCTCCGTTTAATCCTGAAAGTGGTGCTAACTTTGAGAAAAATGTGGGATATATCGAAGGAAATGCGTGGCAATATGTGTATATGGCCACTCACGACGTAAAAGGAATGATGCAAATGATGGGAGGAGCGAAATCATTTGAAAAACAATTGGATTACATCTTTGATAAAGGTCAATATGATATGGCAAACGAACCTGATATTGCTTATCCTTACCTTTACAATTATATTAAAGGAAGCGAATGGAAAACACAAAAACGTGTACACGATTTAATTGAACAATATTTTCAAAATAAACCTGCGGGACTACCTGGAAATGAAGATACAGGCGTTATGTCGGCTTGGCTTATTTACGGAATGATGGGATTCTATCCAGTAAGTCCAGGGGAACCTATTTATACATTCACTTCGCCCAAATTCAATAAAATAACACTTGCTTTAGATAAAAAATATTATCCAAATGGTGAGCTAATTATCGAATCAAATGCTTCTCCTGAAAATATTTACATCAAGCAAATTTATATTGATGAAAAGCCTTATAATTCATATTTTATCACACACGACCAGCTGAAAAAGGCTAAAAAAATACGTTTTGAGCTGAAAAGTCAAAAATAATAGAGAGCAAAATTTACAAAAGCCTTCTCAAAAATTTCTTGAGAAGGCTTTTGTTTTTCTGAAATAGCCAGAATGTAGAGCTGTAAAAGATAGAATTCTAAAGAGTTATTTTACTCAAAAAATGAAAACAAGATTAGATTTTGGGTAAAAAATAATCCATTACAATATTTATTGCAATGGATTATTTTTAATTCTTATAACGATTTTAAGTGTTTAAACTTTGATAAATCTTTTATAATATCCAAAGAAAAGTATAAAACTATAACAAACCACAAGAGCCAAGAAAGCCATTTTAAAGCCTATATTATCTGCTAAAAATCCAAATAGTGGCGGAATGATGGCTCCTCCTACAATCATTGTACATAAAATACCTGATGCTTGAGGTCTTAATTCTCCGAGTCCTTCCGAAGCTAATGTAAAAATAGTCGGAAACATAATGGAGTTGAACAATCCGACTGCCAAGATGCTCCACATTGATAGTAAACCGTCTGTATTTATTGACACCAATATTAAAGATATCGCAATTAATGAAAAGAAAATAAGCACTTTAGCAGGAGGGATAATTTTCGTGAGAAATGCCCCAACAAAACGTCCTAACATTGCTCCTGCCCAATAGAATGTAACAAAGATACCGACCACAGCTTTGGGATCATTGCTTGTTAGGTCTTGTTCACCAAAAACTTTTCCTAAGCTAACAACGATGGAACGCATTGTTTGATTCTCAAGAACTTCCTTAGCTATATTGATTTCCACGAAATAGTTAACCAGATAACTTCCAATGGCAACTTCAGCCCCTACATACAGAAATATAGCAACAGCTCCCAACATTAGTCCTTGCCTTTTAAATAAGGAAAAATATCCTTTTGTAGAATCTGTGGTGCTATTTTCATCAGTAATTTTAGGTAATTTCACAAAGGCAAAAATTACCGCCATTATGATTATAAATACAGCAATACTCAAGAAAGGGGTTTGTACAGCCGCTGCTTCTGTTGCAAAGTAAGCCTCTTGTTCTGCCTGACTTAACGCATTTATTTCGTCACTTCCCTTAACTCTGTCACTTAGGATAAAAATTGCACCAACGATGGGGGCAATCGTGGTTCCTAAAGAATTGAACGCTTGTGATAAATTCAACCTACTTGAAGCTCCTGATTCATCTCCCAATACAGATACATACGGATTAGCAGCTACTTGCAAGAACGTAATTCCACTAGCTAATACAAACACTGCTAACATAAACACCACCATCATACGTTGAGAGGCTGCTGGGTAAAACAAAAAACAACCTGCTGCCATCGTTAACAATCCTAAGATAATCCCTCTTTGATAGCCAATCTTTGCTAGAATAAATCCTGCTGGGATAGAAAATAAAAAATAAGCAGTGAAGAAAGCAAACTGAATCATTCCTGCTTGAAAATAATTCAGCGTAAAAACATCTCTAAGACGCGGAATAAGAGAATCTATCAATACGGTAACAAATCCCCAAAGAAAAAACAAAGCAGTAACAAATATGAATGCTTTTTTGTAGTTTTTTTGTGTACTATTCATCGTGTATAGGTGTTAAAATTGCAAAAGCAAAGTTAGCAATATTATCCTATACATTAGTTAATTTTTAACATTTTATTTTGTTATAATTATAACTGAATAATAAAGCGTTAAAAATCAGTAGAAACTAAAATAATACAACTATGATTTTAGCGAATAATTTTTACCCTGAATTTTGTAACACGCACGTTTTGAAGCATTTTCTTCGGCTTTCTTTTTGGAGGTTGCTCGAGCCTTTGTGACGGGAAATCCCTCAATGTAAACTTTTGCTACGAAATAACGAATGTTTGACCTGTCTTCCGTATCTTCTTCAGTTTCAAATGAAAAGCTTCGTTTGTGTTTTTGGCACCATTCAATAAGAAGACTCTTATGACTGATGACCTTTTCTTCTAAATTTTTTAGATTAATATAAGGATTTATTAACTTTTTCTCAATGAATTTAGAACATTCTCCGTATCCTTTATCTAAATAGATTGCACCTATCAGAGCTTCAAACAAATTTCCAGTAATATTATTACCTAACTGCTTGTGACTTAGTTTTGTGCGAAGAAAATCCAACAAACCCAACTCTTCTCCCAACCGATTTAAGTGACGTCTTTCAACAATTTTGGAACGCATTTTTGTAAGGTATCCTTCATCTTCATCTGGAGCACTTCTAAAAATATAATCTGCAATGACAGCTCCTAAAATAGCATCTCCCAAAAATTCCAAACGCTCATAACTTTTGCGTGTACTTTTCTTGTATTGGAAAGAAGGGTGTGTAAAAGCCTCACTATAAATGGATAAGTTCTTTGGTGAGTATCCTAAAAGAGCTTTCATTTTGGAATAAAAAATCCCGTCTTTTTTCTTATTAAAACGGGTTAAATTGAATATTTCTTTTAAGCTAAACACACAAATCAGGGTTTATATTTTTTTGAATAGTAAACAAGCGTTGTGTCCTCCAAAACCAAAAGTGTTACTCATAGCTACTTTTACATCTCGCTTTTGAGCTTTATTAAAAGTAAAATTCAGTTTTGGATCAATTTGCTCGTCGGGCGTTTCAAAGTTAATTGTCGGAGGAATTATTCCGTGTTTCACAGAAAGAATTGAAGCCACTGCTTCAACAGCTCCTGCAGCACCTAACAGATGTCCTGTCATTGATTTTGTGGAGTTTAAGTTAATGTTGTATGCGTGTTGACCAAAAACTTCCAATACAGCCTTTGATTCAGCAATGTCACCCAAAGGAGTAGACGTTCCGTGTAGGTTGATAGTGTCAACTTCTTCTGCCTGTACACTTGCATCTCGTAAGCAATTCAGCATCACATTTTTAGCTCCCAATCCTTCTGGGTGTGGAGCCGTCATATGGTGGGCATCTGCCGAAAGTCCTCCCCCTGCGAATTCACAATAGATGGTAGCTCCACGGGCAATTGCGTGTTCATATTCTTCCATAACTATCGCTGCAGCTCCTTCTCCCAAAACAAATCCATCTCTGTTGGCATCGAATGGGCGAGAAGCCTTTGCAGGATCATCATTGCGTGTAGAAAGTGCGTGAAGGGCATTAAAACCTCCCATTCCTGCAACAGTAACTGCTGCTTCTGAACCTCCTGAAATAATAACGTCTGCGTGTCCTAAACGAATGTAATTTAGTGCATCAATCATTGCGTTAGCCGCTGATGCACAAGCAGATACTGTGGTGAAATTGGGGCCTCTATATCCATAACGAATAGAAATCATTCCCGATGCAATATCCGCAATCATTTTAGGAATAAAGAAAGGATTGAAACGCGGTGTTCCATCTCCTTTTGTGAAGTTTATAACTTCTTCTTGAAATGTTTCTAATCCTCCAATTCCTGAACCCCAAATAACGCCAACGCGGTCTTTATCAATCGTTTCAGGATCTATTTTAGCATCTTTAATGGCTTCATCAGAAGCGACAAGAGCGTATTGTGCAAATTTGTCTAATTTTCTGGCTTCTTTTCTATCCAAAAAATCTTCTACTTTGAAGTTTTTTACCTCACAAGCGAATTTTGTTTTGAATTTTGAAGCATCAAAATGTGTTATGGCAGCTGCTCCACTTATACCTGCAATTAAATTTTCCCAATATTGCTCAACATTGTTCCCAATTGGGGTTAAAGCACCTAAGCCTGTTACTACAACACGTCTAGTTTTCATAGAATTAAACAAATTTATCAGATTAATTTAGTAAAAAAATAGTGAGCTATAAGCTATAACTCTAAATAAAATTACAGTTCAAGGCTTACAGCTCACTGTTCATAGCTTACAATTTTAAAAATTATTGTTTAGCCTCCTCAATATATTTAATTGCTTGACCAACAGTTGAAATATTTTCTGCTTGGTCATCAGGGATTTGAATATCAAATTCTTTTTCGAACTCCATAATCAATTCCACTGTGTCTAATGAATCAGCTCCTAAGTCGTTTGTGAAGCTTGCGTCTGCAACTACTTCATTTTCATCAACACCTAACTTATCAACAATAATAGCTTTAACTCTTGATGCAATGTCTGACATAATTTTCTTTTTTTAATTATAAATACTGGGGGCAAAAGTAATAAACTTTTTCCTAAAATACCACTTTTATTAAAAAATATACCTTTTTTTTCAATGTTAAACTATTTAACTTGTTGAAAAATAATTCTTTAAATTTATGAAATAGAAAAATCATATACGGATACACTAATTTGTTTCTGTGTCATCTTCGATAAATTCTGGATACAAGAAGTTGTTGTACGGAAAACGTGTGATGTGTATTTCTCGCACTTTGGCATACACTTTTTCGCGAAATTCCTCCAGATTATCCTTATTTAATGCCGAAATAAAAAGCACATCATTGCCTACCTTGTTCATCCACGTTTGTTTCCACTGCTCCAATGTGAAATGTTTGGAGGTAGGTTCGGTGATGAGGTCATCTTCTGCAATAGTTTGATGTTTGTAAGCGTCTATTTTGTTGAAAACCATAATTGTAGGTTTGTCAGCACTTTTTATTTCTGAAAGAATTTGATTTACTGAGTGAATGTGTTCCTCAAAATTTGGATGCGAAATATCTACAATATGAAGTAGTAAATCCGCTTCACGAACTTCATCTAACGTACTTTTAAATGATTCGATAAGTTGAGTGGGTAATTTTCGGATAAACCCAACAGTATCAGATAATAAAAAAGGAAGATTCCCGATAACTACCTTTCGTACTGTGGTATCGAGTGTAGCGAAAAGTTTGTTTTCGGCAAAGACTTCGCTTTTGCTAATTACGTTCATTAGGGTAGATTTTCCTACGTTGGTGTATCCGATAAGCGCCACACGTACCATCGCCCCACGATTGCTTCGTTGCACAGCCATTTGGCGGTCGATGGTAGCTAATTTTTTCTTCAAAAGTGCAATGCGGTCACGTACGATACGGCGGTCAGTTTCAATTTCCGTTTCTCCAGGTCCACGCATACCAATCCCCCCGCGTTGGCGTTCAAGGTGTGTCCAAAGTCCCGTTAATCGAGGTAAAAGATATTGATATTGAGCTAATTCCACTTGGGTTCGGGAATAGCTGGTTTGAGCCCGTTGTGCGAATATATCCAAAATAAGCCCCGTTCGGTCTAAAATTTTGGCTTTCAAGATACGTTCAATATTTTTTTGCTGTGCAGGAGAAAGTTCATCATCAAAAATAACAGTCCCAACTCCGTTTTCTTCCACGAATTGCTGAACCTCTTCCATTTTTCCTGTTCCTATAAAGGTTTTCGGATTTGGAACATCTAACTTTTGAGTAAACCGCTGTAAAACTTCTCCACCCGCTGTGTAGGTAAGAAATTCTAATTCATCTAAGTATTCTTTTGATTTTTCTTCGTCTTGCATTTGGTTGATGATTCCCACCAACACCACTTTTTCGTAATTTAGATTTATCTGTTCGAGCATAGTATGCTTAATTGTTTCGTTTGCAAAAATAACAAAATAATTTTTTTATTATGAGTTGTGATAGGTAAATTGGACATATTGCCAACAAATATTGGTCAAAGAATCGGATATATTTTTCAATCCGTACTCGAAAACAGGTATAACTCATCTCTCAAAAGTGAATATTCTTAGTAATGATGAAGAGAAAATCATTCTTGAAATAGAAGTTGGTGCTAAAAGAGAAATTTTGCATATTAAAAAGATTGTTGAGTTTATAGCCTGAAATATGTTATTTTTTTTATATCTATTAGGGATTTTAGTAAAATCAGTGAAAATCTTTGTTGTGATTTCCGTGTTTGTTTTCATCAAGTAAAAATTTTATCTCAAAAATAATTTTATATCGATGTTAAAAACATTACTTTTGTGACGTTGAAAAAACGATATAAAATTATGTTATACAAAAGAAGTAGTGAGCTTTTTGCTCAAGCCAAAAGAGTGTTACCAGGAGGGGTTAATTCGCCTGTTCGGGCGTTTAACGCTGTGGGAGGCGAACCTATTTTCATCAGAGAAGCTCAAGGGGCTTACCTAATTGATGAAGACGGACGTAAACTCATTGATTACATCGCATCGTGGGGTCCACTCATTTTAGGTCACGCATATCAACCTGTTATTGATGCAGTTACAGAACGTGCAAAAAAAGGAACCTCTTTTGGAATTCCTACTGAAATAGAAATCAAAATTGCAGAGTTAGCTGTAGCAATGGTGCCTAATATTGATAAAATTCGTTTCGTAAATAGTGGAACAGAAGCTTGTATGAGTGCCATTCGCTTAGCAAGAGGTTATACAAATCGGGATAAAATTATCAAATTTGCTGGTTGTTACCATGGACATTCCGACTCATTCCTTATTGAAGCAGGAAGTGGTGCAATTACTTTCGGAAGTCCAAATAGTCCAGGTGTCACACAAGGAACTGCAAAAGACACACTTTTAGCAAGATACAATGATATTGAGTCTGTTAAAGCTCTTTTTGAAGCCAATAAAGACCAAATAGCAGGAGTCATCATTGAGCCCATTGCGGGAAATATGGGGTGCGTCCCTCCTAAGAAAGGATTTTTGGAAGGTTTAAGAAAACTTTGTACAGAAAACGGGACTTTACTGATTTTTGACGAGGTGATGACTGGTTTTAGATTAGCAAAAGGAGGAGCTCAAGAAGTTCTTAATATCCAAGCAGATATCGTTACCTTTGGAAAAGTAATAGGAGGCGGACTTCCTGTGGGGGCTTTTGCAGCTCGTAATGAAATTATGCGTTTTCTTGCTCCTGAAGGTCCTGTATATCAAGCAGGAACGTTAAGCGGAAATCCTCTTGCAATGAGTGCTGGGTTGGCGATGCTTACGGAACTTAATAACAATCCGCAAGTATTTGAAAGCCTTGCTAAAAAAACGGCTTATCTGCACGAAGGATTTGATAAAGTTCTTTCCAAAACAGATATCCCTTATCAGATAAATCGCTTTGGTTCAATGATTTCATTGCATTTTAATGAAAATCCTGTGGTTGATTTTGAATCTTCTGCCAAAGGAAATTTGGAACGATTCAAAAAATACTTTCACGGAATGTTGGCAGAAGGTATTTACTTACCCCCAAGTGCGTTTGAAAGTTACTTCCTAAATGATGCCCTAACATATGAGGATTTGGATACAACAATTCAAGCTCTCGAAAAAATCATTGCCGATGGGCGTCTGAATTAGTTCTCACAAGAGCAATAAAACTAAACAGAATGAGATAGAAGCATCTAATGTATTTTATTTCATTCTGTTTTCTTTAAAAAGTTAAACAAGAGGATAATTGTCAGGGAATTGCAATTCCAGTTGAATGAATTTAGGCTTATCTTTATCAATTTCTTTTTCCTTCTTATTATCAAAATTAGATAATGAAATACCTAACAAACGTATTGAATTCTCTAATGGTTGTTGGTAAAGTAGTTCTTTTACACAGATTAATATATCTTCTTTGTTATCAATATATTGATTAAGCGTTTTGCTACGAGTATTCACTGAAAAGTCACTATATTTTATCTTTAGAGTGATTGTTTTTCCTGTCAATTTTTTTCGTTGCATACGTTGGCTAAGTTCTTCAGCAATCGCTACTAACTTTTCTTCTACATAAACTTCACTGGTGATGTTTTTTGAATATGTGTGTTCCGTTCCTAACGATTTTGGAATTCGGTAAGGTTTTACTTCACTTCGATGGATACCACGAGCTAATTCATAGAAATAATGCCCATTGTTCCCAAAATGCATTTCTAAGAATTCAAGTGATTTCTCTCTCAAGTCTTTGCCTGTAAAAATACCTTTGAGATACATTTTTTCTGCAGTAACTTTTCCTATTCCATAAAATTTTTTGATGTCAAGCGTATCAAGAAAGTTTTGTATTTCATTGTAAGTGACTGTTTTTTGTCCGTTGGGTTTATTAAAATCACTGGCTATTTTTGCAATAAATTTATTGACAGAAATTCCAGCAGAAGAGGTAAGTCCTGTGACTTCAAAAATACGCTGACGAATTTCTTGAGCAATTAAGGTTGCAGACGGATTATTTTTCTTATTTTGAGTCACGTCCAGATAAGCCTCGTCTAATGACAAAGGTTCCACCAAATCGGTATATCCATAGAAAATGGAGCGAATTTGCATTGAAATCTCTCTGTATCGTTCAAATCGTGGGCGAACAAAAATCAAATCGGGGCATAACTGCTTTGCCTGTGTACCACTGATAGCACTTCTTACCCCAAATTTTCGAGCTTCATAACTCGCCGCTGCCACAACTCCTCGTTCTCGTTCGCCCCCAACAGCAATCGGTTTACCTCGAAGTTCTGGGAAATCCAATTGTTCAACCGAAGCATAAAAAGCGTCCATATCTATATGGATAATTTTTCGCAATTCAATTTTTTCAGGGGATTTCATACAACCGAGTTTCCTTTTTATAAATCACACAAAGTTTTTGGAAATGCTATATAATCTAATTAGTGAGATATATGCTATATTTCAGATGATTGGCAATTAAAATTTGTACAACAAATGTACATATATGATAGTGTCAGTTGAAAAAGATAACTTTTAGATCTGTTGATATTTAGATTATGTGGAGTAGGTATTCGAAGGTTTTTCCAACTAATAATCAGTTTACAAAAGGCAAAATATAAAAAAAGCCTTCCTTAAAAGGAAAGCCTTCCATTGGTTTACTATAAACCCGTGTAAAAGTATTTACACAAAACAACACAACTAAATCTTATTGCGGTCTGGACGGGACTCGAACCCGCGACCCCATGCGTGACAGGCATGTATTCTAACCAACTGAACTACCAGACCAATATTTGCTTATGAGCATTTCGTTTCATCATTGCGGTTGCAAAGGTAATACATTTTTGTAAATCTGCAAATTTTTTTGATAAAAAAAATGTTTTTTTTTCTTTGTTTAAAATTAATGTTTTGAAAATCAATGCTATTTATTTTAAAAAAATTTTATTGATATGATTATTTACTTTTGTGTGCATTTTCTTTTGTCTATGGAAAATGTTTAATGAAGATAATAAATATTTTTATCTCTGGGTACAAGAAATTATTGTCTTTATTTCATAAGACAACTGTTAAAGTTTTTTTACCACCAATACCGTAGTTATGTACTATCTGAATATCCTAAATTTGAACCACTCGGAAGAGTGGTTTTTTGTTATTGTAAGTGTATCTTTATTCCATAAAAATGAAATTTAAATAGTTAAAAAATGTTAAATAGTAATTTTTTTCATTTTTTTCTGATTTTAGTTTTTATTTTATTTTAGTAGTTGATTTATATGTATTTATAATGTCAAATGGTACTCTAAACGCTTATTTTTATCTGTCGAAAATATTATTGTGAAATGTGAAATGTATTTTTGATGTAATTTAAAATTATTTTTATGGAGATAAATTAATTAAAAAAACAATTTTTGTTTTATTAAAATGTTAAAATATGAATTTTTTTAAATATTGGATTTTTTTATGAGATAATATGATGTAAAGTTTGTAATTTCTAAAAATAATCCTAATATTTGCCAGACTAATTCAAAAAGGGATAAAAGATGAAAGAAAAATTAATTTGGACAGTATCGTTCTTTTTCTTGGCACTACAAATTGCCCTCGCACAAGAAAAAACGATAACTGGGGTAGTGAAAGATGAACAAGGAGAGCCTTTACCAGGTATCACGGTTACAATTAAGGGTACTACAAAAGGTGTTGCTACAGATTTTGACGGGAACTATAAAATTAAGGCTAAGGTGGGGGATATACTTCATTTTATAGGAATAGGTTTAAAATCAGTGGATAGATTAGTTTCTGCTTCAACGAGCAAATTTGATGTCGTTATGCACTTGGAAACTGAAGAACTTGAAGAAGTTGTAGTGGTGGCTTATGGAACTGCAGATAAGAAATCGTTGACTGGTTCAGTAGCTTTAGTTTCGGCAGAAAAAATCTCTCAGCAACAAACAACCGATGTGGCTAAAGCGTTGGAGGGAGCAGTTGCTGGGGTTACAATCTCTACGGAGTCAGGGCAACCAGGAAAAGAATCTAAAATCAGAATTCGTGGAATTGGTTCTATCAATGCTTCCAATGATCCTCTAATAGTTTTAGATGGTGTGCCATATTCAGGAGAGTTGTCTTCTATTAATAATAATGATATAGAGTCTCTTAGTGTTTTGAAAGATGCTTCTTCTTCTGCTTTGTATGGTGCTAGAGGTGCTAACGGGGTAGTCATCATCACTACTAAAAAAGGTAAAAAAGGAGCATTATCTGTAACTTTAGATTCAAAAGTTGGATTTAACTCTCGTGGTGTGCCAGAATACGATGTTATGACTTCTCCTTCAGAATATTATGAAACTATTTGGGAGTCAATCTATAATAAGGCTATTTATACTGACGGAAAGACAGACGCAGAGGCAAGAGCTTTGGCAAGTAGTGCTGATGAAGGAGGGTTGTATCAAAGTTTAGGTTATAATATCTACAATGTAGCAAATGACCAAATAGTTGATCCTGTAACTGGAAAAATCAATCCGAACGCAAGTATTAAATATAGTGATGCGGCTAATTTTAATAACTGGACAAAAGCTTTATTCAACACACAAACACGTAAAGAACACAACTTGACAGTAACTCGAGGAGGAGAAAAAGGAACATTTTATTTCTCATTGGGCTATTTAGGCGACGAGGGATATAGCTTAAACTCTTCGTTTGAAAGATATTCAACACGTTTTTCTTACAATGGAGAGCTTCTTCCTTGGCTGAATGTGAACGCTAGTACGATGATTTCTTTTACAGAAGCTAAAAAAGGAACTGAAGGAGGGGCTTACAGCAATCCTTTTGGGTGGACAAGAAATATTGCACCTATATATCCTGTTTACGTACACGATGCAGATGGTAATCTGGTGTATAATAAAGGAGAACGTGTTTACGATTTTGGAGAGATAAGAAATGGTGTTAATTTAGGACGTGCATACGGAGGTAGTACAAACCCTGTAGCAACTCAGGATAAGGATATAGATTCTGATATAAATTATTATTTGAATCAAACTTTAGGCTTTGATGTTTCTTTGGCTAAGAATTTGATATTCACAGCAACAGGAAACTTTTATGGAAACTTCTATGAGTATAACTACTTCAAAACACCTATTGGTGGAGCTGGAAAAACGTACAATGGTATAGGAGAAAAACAAAGAGTGAATTCTCGAACTATTACACTTACACAATTACTTAAGTATAACAAAACATTTGGTAATTATAAAGCAGATATTTTACTCGGACACGAATCTTATAGCAGAATACTAAATAGAGTTGCGGGTGAAAAATCAAACTATGTTGATCCATCAAATACTGAATGGAATAACGCTGCGAAGATAACAGAGCTTTATTCGTACAATCACAAACACGCTGTTGACGGATATTTTGGACAGCTAAACTTAAGTTATGGTGAGAAGTATTTCCTTTCAGGAAGTTTAAGGCGTGATGGTTCGTCGGTTTTTGCTCCTGAAAATCGTTGGGGAACTTTCTGGTCTGCAGGATTTTCTTGGAGAGTTGATCAAGAAAAATTCTTAAAAGATGTATCGTGGTTAGACGCTTTAAAATTGAAAGTTAGTTATGGTGTACAAGGTAACGATCACTTGTTGTTACCTAATTCTGCAAGTCGTTCTTGGACACCTTACCTTACATTATATACAATTACTTCCGATGGTAATAATCCTGGATTATCAGCTTCTTACAAAGGTAGAAGAGAAGTTACTTGGGAAGAAAACGCAAATTTGAATGCAGGTATTGAGGTAAGCTTATTTCAAAACAGATTAAGTTTCGATTTTGATTATTTCAGAAAAAAGACAAACAATTTATTATTCAACCTTCCAGTTCCTGAAACTACAGGATTTTCAACAGAGCCTTGGAACATTGGTAATATGGAAAATAAAGGTATCGAGTTTTCTGTTGTTGGAACACCTATAAAAACCAAGAACGTAGTTTGGACATTGAATGTTAATGGATTGCACTATAAAAATAAAGTGTTAAGCCTTCCTGAAAAATTTGCAAAAGAAGGAATTACTAGAAATACTCATCAAAAGATTTTTGAAGGAGGAGGTATCTACGACTTCTATATGGTGAAGTGGGGAGGTGTTAATCCAGAAAATGGAGATGCACAGTATTGGATAGCAGACGGAAAAGGTGGCTATGAGTTAAAACCATCGAAGGATTATGAATCAACCCATAGTAAACAAAAAGTAGGAAGTGCTATTCCTGACCTACAAGGTGGTTTTGGAACTACACTTAACGTGTACGGATTTGATTTAGGAGTTAATTTCTCATACAAATTAGGAGGGAAAATTTTAGATTCTGAGTACAGCGGATTGATGCATATAGGAAATTATGGAGATAACTGGCATAGAGATATTCTCAATCGTTGGACGCCAACTAACAGAAATACAGACACGCCAAGGTTAGAGGCTGAAAATCAAGATATAAATCAGTCTTCATCAAGATTTTTAACAGATGCTTCATACATTGCATTGAGAAACATAAACGTTGGATACAATTTTTCTCCTTCTGTGCTTGAAGATTTAAAAATTAAGAAGTTGAGAGTTTATATGGCAGCAGACAATGTTGCTCTTTGGAGTAAGAGAAAAGGACTTGACCCAAGACAAAGCATTGCTGGTTTCAATAATGATGCTACATATAGCCCAATTAGAACAGTATCTGCTGGTTTATTACTAACACTATAAAAACGTAAAAGAAATGAAACGATATATTAATAAAATTGTATTCCCAGTTGTAGCACTAGTAGGGATTTCTTGTTCGGGTGATTTTTTAGACCCCGAAGTTGATAGATACTTAACACAGGAACGTAAAGAGGAACTTAAAGCTGAATCTCCTGATGCAGTAGCTCTTTTAGTTCAGGGTAGTTTGAATGGTATTTATAACAATTCTGTCAAGTCAGTAACTCCAGATACAGGACACGATCACTTTGGTTTAAAAGCATTCCACTTGGCTACAGACTTAACGGGTCAGGATATGGTGCAGCAAGTGCATCATTGGTTTGGCTTTGACTATAATTTTGGAAATAGATTAGCTGATTATCGTAGGGTTAGAACGATGTGGCGTTTTTTCTACCGACAAATTTCAGCTGTAAACATCATTATGCAAGATTATTTTGAAGGAGAGCCATCAACAGAACTTCTTAAACAAAAACGAGCTGAAGCAAGAGGGATTAGAGGAATTGCATACTATCATCTAATTAATTTGTATCAGCAAACTTACAAAGGAAATGAAAATGCTCCTGGTGTGCCTTTAGTTTTGTTAACAACAGATGAAAATATGCCTCGAGTTCCTGTGCAAAAGGTATATGATCAAATCATTGAAGATTTAACTTTTTCTGTTGAAAATAACGTAGTAACAGACGATAAGAAAGACGTGGATAAAGCAGTTGCTGCAGCTTATTTGGCAAAAACATATGCTGCAATGGAAGATTGGGCAAATGTTGAAAAATATGCAAAAATAGCTTCAGATGCAGCTCCTTTCACTTCCTCAGGAGATGTTGAGTCAGGAAAATGGGATATAGGAACGCCTTCTTGGTTGTGGGGATTTGATATTTCAGGAACTACAACAACTTTGTATGCGTCTCTTTATTCTCATCTGGACAATACTGTCGATGGTTATGCAGGTGGTTTGGGTATCTATAAAAATATTTATAGTGATCTTTATGATAAGATTGCAAATACTGATGTCAGAAAGAAAATATTTATCAATAAAGATCTTTTCCCAGCCATAGCCGATAAGTATAAAAATCTTCCTAAGTATGCGAATATTAAATTTGTTACGCCAGGAGATTTCACAGGAGATTATTGTTTCTTAAGAAAAGAAGATCCTTACTTACTTATGGTTGAGGCTTATGTAGAACAGAATAGACTAGTAGAAGCAAGAACAGCTTTGAAAGCTTTGATGGATAATCGTGATGCTACTTATGATGATACTAAATTCACTACACAAGAAGCCTTAAGAGAAGAAGTTCGTTTGCAAAGAAGAATTGAACTTTGGGGAGAGGGTACATCTTTCTTTGATTTAAAGCGTTGGAAATTAGGTGTTGATAGAAAATCTCCTGATGGAAATAATCACAGAACTCAAATAGTGGTACCTGCAGGTGATCCTAGATGGGTATATCAAATTCCAAAAGTTGAGGTTGAAGCAAATCCTAATCTTGGGGCTCAAAATCCATAGGATAAGACTGATACAAAAAAAACAGGTATGAATTTCATACCTGTTTTTTTATTTTAACTCCATTTTTTCAGCAAAATACTCGCAGAAGTCACGCATTGTGTCACGCATTTTTTCATCGTTGGTAGCTCTGTGGAAGGTATCAGCCATTGCCGAAAGTGTTTGGTAGAAAAACATTTTCATTTCATCAACAGGCATTTCTTTGGTCCACAGGTCAATACGTAAGGCTTCTTTGTTTTTTGAATCCCAAACAGATAGAAAAATAGCTTTGGTTTCTTCATTATAAATTCCGCCATCTTCAGCGTTCCAAAACAATTTTTCGGGAACTTTATTTTCGTCCAACGCAACAGTTAATTGAATGTTTGATGTCTTTTGCATTATTTTTTAGGTTTATAAAAAGATTGTTTGAATAATTCTTCGGGTTTCATTGTAAGCATCTCAATAATAGATATTTGCTCATTCTTCTCCATAAACGATTTCACAATTTGTAATCCGATAAAACGTCCTACACCTCCAGGTGATTCGTTATCCAATTCCAAATAAAATTTTGAGAAAGGAGCAGGATATATGAATCTGTTCAATAACTTTTTATCTGTTTGATAAAGAAGTTCATTATCAATAAAATATCTCCATATTTGTGATTCATTTTCTACAGTCCATTTCCATTTTGTTTTGTCGTATTTTAGAATTTCTGACTCCGATTTTTTAGGAAGAAGAATTTCTGTGAGATATAATTTCTTTCCTTCATAAATTATGTTATCTAAAAATGTAAGGTATTGACGACGAGGGACTAACTTATCCGCAAACGATTCGGCGATATCAATAACAATGTTTTCTTTCTGAAGCTCAAAACGGATATATTTCTGGATGTTTTCGTAAAAATGATGATTTTCACCCAAATAATTGTCAATTCCGATGAGCAATAAACTATCTGCATAAATTACTCGAGATTGATAGTCCACTTCGGAAGTAAGTGTGATAACTTTAGGTGCTTGAAAATTAGGAAAATAATATTTTAAGTGCTGAAATAAGCCTTTAATTTCCTTTTTTTCTTTTGATAAATTACCTACATTCTTTTGAACTTCCTTGTAGAGTGCTTGTCTCAGGCTATCTTTCTGAATTTCAATCCATTCATTATCACTTATGTTTGAAGTAAAAAAGAAAGGATACATTTTTCTTAGTTCTGAAATTTTTTCTGAAGAAGTTGTAAAGAAAAGAGAATCAAAACGCACTATTTCAACCTGCATAGGTATTTGAGCAATTTCCTTTTCTTTTTTATTTCCACAAGCTGTAAGAATAAGTAAACCAATTAACAGAAGTGATTTTTTCATCGGTAATTCAATCTAAACTATGGTGGCAAATATATGAAAAAAATAAAAAGTAGGAAATGTGTGAAAAATCAGTTTGGGATATCTTTTTCGTGATAATTAAACATTTATTTGTTTTTCTATTGTATATTTGCAAGATGTTTTGGGATAAAGTTTTAACTTTTTAAATGTAGAAAACAGCGAATATTGCAGAAATGAAAAAAATAGAAGGATTTTCAAAATTAACGAAACAACAGAAGATTGATTGGCTATGTGAAACCTATTTTTCTGGTGATGAACAGGCATATTCGTACTTTCAAAAATATCAGAATGCAGATGAAAATCTACAGAAATTGCACGATGAATTCATAGAAAACGCGATTTCTAATTACTATTTGCCCTTTGCAATAGCACCTAATTTCGTTATAAATGGAAAGACCTACACTATCCCGATGGTTATTGAGGAAAGTTCCGTGGTGGCTGCTGCCAGTCGGGCTGCTAAATTTTGGGAATCTCGCGGGGGATTTAAAGCAGAGGTAATTTCTACTGAAAAAAACGGACAAGTACATTTTATGTTTTATGGAGAGAAAGCAGATTTAGAAAGCTTTTTCGCGAAAGTTAAGCCTAAAATGTTGTCTGATGCACAAGTTATTACAGCCAATATGCAAAAGCGAGGTGGAGGCATAACGGACATACGTTTGGTGGATAAAACCTCTGAACTTGCTAATTACTATCAGCTTTTTGTTACTTTTGAGACGTTAGATGCAATGGGAGCGAATTTTATCAATTCGTGTTTGGAATCTTTTTCACAGACTTTTCGTACAGAAGCTGTAAATTTCCCCGAAATTGATAAAAAATATGAGATTGTAATGTCAATTTTGTCAAATTATGTTCCAGAATGCTTGGTTCGGGTTGCAGTTTCTTGTCCAACAGAACGTTTGGCTATTGCAAATTTGGGAGGAAGGGAATTCGCAGAAAAATTTGTCAGAGCTATTGCAATTGCAAATGCTGAGGTGCGTCGGGCAACGACCCATAATAAAGGCATTATGAATGGCATAGATTCTGTAATTTTAGCCACAGGAAATGATTTTCGTGCAGTGGAAGCAGGTATTCACGCCTATGCTTCGCGAAGTGGAAAATATCAAAGTTTGACTAAGGCTTATGTTAAAGACGATATTTTTCATTTTGAAATAGAGGTGCCTTTGGCTCTCGGAACTGTTGGTGGTCTGACGAACTTGCATCCACTTGTAAAAACAGCTTTACAAATTTTGGAAAAACCTTCGGCTAAGGAATTGATGCAAATTGCTGCTACGGTGGGATTGGCTCAGAATTTTGCTGCAGTAAGTTCACTAATTACACTTGGAATTCAAAAAGGGCATATGAAGATGCATCTGATGAATATTTTGAACCAGTTAGGAGCTAATGAAGCTCAAAAAAAATACATTACTAACTATTTTAAAGATAAAATATTAACACACAGGGAAGTGTCAGACGTTTTTGAAAGTATTCGTCACTTAAATTGATAAATCAAATAATTATTAACTTAAAAATAATGTTCTATGAAAAGACTATTTTTACTCATCGCATTTGTATGTTTGCAAAATGCATTCGGACAAATTATTTCAGAAGAATTTAGCTCAAGTAGGCTCAATGACAAACGAAAGATAGCCATTTATCTTCCTGAAGGATATTCAGATAAAGAAGCTTATCCACTCTTTGTTGTGCTTGACGCAGCTGCACTAATGGAGCCCACAATTGCCGCTGCACGTTACTATGAGTATCTCCAATCTATGCCCAAAAGCATAATTGTCGGCGTATTTAACACAAATACAGATATTTCTATTGCTAGTGAGGTTGGTCATCCAATGAATGAAACAGCTCAGTTTTTTGAGTTCATTGGAACAGAATTAGTGCCTTACATAAAAGGAAAGTATCCAATCAATACCTTGAGGGGAATCATAGCTTCAGAAGAAGCGGCCTATTTTGCAAGTCATTATCTTTTAAGTGATAAGCCTTTATTCAATGCTTTGATAGCCCTAAATCCTAAAGTTCAATCATATATAAAAGAATCTCTTCCTGAGCAATTTACTAAAGCAAGGCATCACAAATTCTGTTATATAGCAACTACTGATATGGAAAGTGATGAAACGCTGAAGGAGATTGAAGATTTGGATGTTCGGCTCAAAAAAGCTTTCAACAAAAATATAAATTACAATTACGAAAAGTTTGTTGCTACTTCACCAGAATCTGCTGATTTGATGGGAATTGCAAGAGGTTTTGATTTGCTTTTTGATATTTACAAGCCAATCACAGCAAAAGAGTTCAAGGAAAAAATACAGCCTCTGCAAGAAAATATTTTTCAGTATTTAGGAGAAAAGTATACAAGAATTTATAACGAATTGGGAGTGAGAAAAAAGCCATCGCTTAATGATATTTTCGCCATTTACGACGCTATTCATAAGAGGGAAGATTGGTTGTCATTGTCCGATTTATCTGATTTTGTGAAAGCTAACGGGTATAGTGATACATCGATGCCAAATTTTTTCTTAGGAGAATATTATGAAAAAATTGAAGATTACAAAAAGGCAACCAGAGCATATCAAAGAGCTTACGGAGAACCTAGTATCGACTTCATCAAATCAGACCTTATCAACGAACGGATAACAAACTTAAGAGGGAAATAATTGAATTTTATCCTGATTAACAATATATTATGAAGGTTAAAACAACATACTTTTGCCAGAATTGTGGAACACAATATAGTAAATGGCAAGGGCAGTGCTATGCGTGTAAGGAATGGAACACTATTGTTGAAGAAGTAGTTCAGAAAGAAGAGAAAAAAGTTTGGCAAGTTGAAACTTCTAAAACAAAAAAAGCAACTAAATATGTGTCTGTTTCTCAGATAAGTACACAACAAGAAACTCGATTGAATAGTAATAATAACGAGTTGAATAATGTTCTGGGAGGAGGAATTGTTCCAGGTTCTGTGACATTACTTGGTGGGGAACCAGGTATTGGGAAAAGTACGCTTTTGTTACAAATTGCACTTAATTTGCCTTACAAAACGCTTTATGTGTCGGGAGAAGAAAGTGAAAAACAAATAAAAATGAGAGCTGACAGAATTCCGCACAAATTGGATAATTGCTTTATACTTACAGAAACAAAAACACAAAATATCTTTCATCAAATCAAGGAATTACAGCCCGAAGTTGTAATTATAGATTCTATTCAAACGTTGCAAACGGATTATATTGAAGCCTCTGCTGGGAGCATTTCGCAAATCAGAGAATGCACATCTGAGCTCATAAAATTTGCAAAAACCACTAACACACCAGTTATTCTTATTGGGCATATTACAAAAGATGGGCAGATTGCAGGTCCGAAGATTTTGGAGCATATGGTGGATACTGTTCTTCAGTTTGAGGGCGACCGAAATCACGTATATCGTATTTTACGTTCATTGAAAAACAGATTTGGTTCCACCTCGGAATTAGGGATTTATGAAATGATGAGTAGCGGTTTGCGTGAAGTTAATAATCCTTCTGAAATTCTAATTTCAAAAACAGATGAAAATATTAGCGGAACTGCCATCGCTGCTACTTTGGAAGGAATGCGTCCATTGATGATTGAAATTCAATCACTTGTAAGTACAGCTGTTTATGGAACGCCACAGCGAAGCGCAACAGGTTTTAATGCTAAGAGACTCAATATGTTACTTGCAGTATTGGAAAAAAGAGCTGGTTTCCGACTGGGGGCAAAGGACGTATTTTTGAACATTACTGGCGGAATTACCATTGATGACCCTGCAACCGATTTGGGAGTTGCAATGGCGATTCTTTCTTCTAATGAAGATATTGCGATTGAGAAAAATGTTTGTTTTGCAGGTGAAGTGGGATTAGGAGGAGAAATCCGCCCCGTGCAACGAGTGGAACAACGCATCACAGAGGCTGAAAAATTAGGATTTGAAACTATTTTTGTGTCCAAATATAATAAAATAGCCTTGAAAAATACAGCAATTAAAATTGTGAAAGTTGCTAAAATAGAAGATGCTATTCAGGAGTTATTTGGGTAGAATAAAAGCTCAAATTTTGTTATTTTGAGCTTTTGGCAACCTATTTTTTCTTCTTTCCACTTCGGAAGAATAGTACAGTCATCACAATAAATCCAATACAAACAAGTCCAAAAAACCCAATGATGATACTTCCTGCTGTGTGGTCGTAAAGTGCAATGTTTTGAGTAATCATATTAAAATAGTGAATTTGAAGTGGCTAATTTATAGTTTTTTAGCTCTCAGAAATATGATATTTATCATAATTTGTGTGGTTAAATTGTCTGTTGTAGTTTAATTATTTGTTTATCAATTATTTACTTTGTTATATTGAATTGTTTTAAAAAATATTTCTGAAAAAATGAGTTGATTTCTTTCTGAAAATTGGATTTTCTTGTAAGCACAATCATTTAAATTTTTAAGAAATAAGTCTTACATTTGCAACATTGAAAAAGCGATAATGGAAAATATACAGACTATAAAACAACGATTTAGCATTATTGGGAACACTCCTAAACTCAATCGTGCTATTGAAAAAGCTATACAGGTTGCTCCGACGGATATTTCGGTATTGGTTACGGGAGAAAGTGGCGTAGGAAAGGAGGCTATCCCGAAGATAATACATTCTCTGTCTTTGCGAAAACACGGAAAATATATTGCTGTGAATTGTGGAGCTATACCTGAGGGAACAATTGATTCTGAGTTGTTTGGTCACGAAAAAGGAGCCTTTACAGGAGCGACTTCCACTCGTAGCGGGTATTTTGAAGAAGCCGACGGAGGAACTATTTTTTTAGATGAAGTTGGAGAACTTCCTCTAACTACGCAAGTTAGGTTGCTTCGTGTACTCGAAAATGGTGAATTTATCAAAGTAGGTTCATCGGTTGTGCAAAAAACTAATGTACGTATTGTGGCAGCAACCAATGTGAATTTGTTTGAAGCTATCAAAAAAGGAAAATTTCGTGAAGATTTATACTATCGTTTGAGTACGGTTGAGATTTATTTGCCTCCGCTTCGTGAACGAAAAGAGGATATTCATCTGTTGTTTCGAAAATTTGCTTCTGATGCTGCCGAAAAGTATAAAATGCCTCCAATTAAGCTGACTGATGATGCGGTAAACCTGCTTTTAAGCTATCGATGGAGCGGAAATATACGTGAATTACTAAATATTGTAGAGAGAGTTTCAGTTTTGGAAAGGAAAAGGGAAATTTCAGCTGCTATTTTGAGAGAATATTTGCCTAATGAGAGTACAAATCTGCCAACCATAGTAAATGCACCCCGAAGTGAAAGTGAGTTTAGCAACGAACGTGAAATACTATACAAAGTGTTGTTTGATATGAAAAATGACCTAAATGACTTGAAAAAATTGACTTTAGAGTTACTACAACACGATAGTTCACAAAAAGTTAAAGAGGATAATAAAGGATTGATACACAGAATATATGGAGAAGGTTCGCATTCAGCAGAAGCTACGCCTGTGGTTTCAATCATTCCAGTAGAACGAGTCCAACCTTTGAGGGATACTTCGGATAAAGAGGAACTGTATGATTATGAAGAAGATATAGCTGAAGAACCTCTTTCTTTACAGGATAAAGAATTGGAGTTGATAATTAAGGCTTTAGAGAGAAATGGTGGGAAACGAAAAGAAGCAGCAAAGGAGTTGGGAATTTCAGAAAGAACACTCTATCGAAAGATTAAACAATATAATTTGGACTTATAAATATAAAAATTAAAGATTGATAATCAATATTTTTGATGATTAAATCGTTGAGAATATTGATTTTTATATGTTTCTATTTATAATTTCTAATTAAATCAAATAAAAATAAATTTTTAAAAGTATCGAAAAAAATGACCTTGTCTGTTTGGCGTTATGCTCATTTAACCTTAGCTTTATTGGGTTCTGTTTTTATCCTAATTGCTTCTGTAACAGGAATGATTTTAGCTTTTGAGCCTATTGTAAACTACTCAAAGTCTCTAAAAAGTGTTGATTTTGATGGGATTACCTTAAAGGAAACCATCATTTCTTTAAAAGAAAAATATCCTGAAATTCTCACTTTAAAAATAGATGAAAATGATTTTGTACAGGCAGAAGTGATTGATAATGATGGGAATAACTCAGTATTCTATATTAACCCTAAAACTGCTGAAAAAGTTGGAGAAACGTTTAAAAGAGCAGATATTTTTACTTTTTCACAGACGCTACATCGCTCACTTTTTATGGGAAAAGCAGGACGTATTATTATGGCTGTTGCTTCTTTTTTGCTTATGCTGATTGCCATTTCTGGTATATTTTTGATTATCAGAAAGCAAAAGAATTGGAAACATTTTTTTCATAATATTGTGAAAGAGAACTTTTTTCCTTATTATCATACAATTTTTGGCAGATGGGTTCTAGTTCCTGTTTTTATTATAACTTTCACAGGATTATATCTCTCTCTGGAAGGATTTTCGCTCTTACCTACAAAAGAATTTTCAGGAGAAGTAGACGCCAATACACTCTCTGAAAATCCCAAAAAAGAACTTTCAAATTTTGCCGCTTTCGAAGTTCCGTTATCGAAAGTACGGAAAGTAGAATTTCCTCTTTTTGAAGATGTTGAGGAATTTTATCGAGTAGAAATGGTAGACAGAAGTCTGGCAATCAATCAATTTACGGGAGAAGTGCTTTTTCAATCGGATTCTCTTCCAACAAAAATTATTTCCCATTATAGCTTAATTTTACATACTGGGCGTGGTACTTTAGTTTGGGCTTTGGTGCTGTTTTTGTCTTGTGTTGGTATATTATTTTTTATTTATTCGGGATTTAAAATTACGCTAAAACGCAGAAAATCAGTTGTTAAAAATCCATTCAAGAAGGAAGAATGTACTCATATAATTCTTGTAGGCTCAGAGGGTGGAAGTACTTTTCATTTTGCCAATATGCTTCATAATGAATTGATTAGATTAGGGAAGAAAAGTTTTCTGGCGGAGATGAATGCTTTTTCTTTGTATGAAAAAATGGAATATTTGATTGTGATGACTTCAACCTATGGACAAGGGAATGAGCCTTTTAATGCTACAAAGTTCAAAAAATTATGGCAGGAAAATGAAGTTCAGAAGCCTTTCTGGTACTCTGTTGTAGGGTTTGGTTCGTTAGCTTATCCAGATTTTTGTAAGTATGCTTATGAAGTTGATGAATTGTTACGAAATTCCTCAAAGGGAAATCCTCTGACTGACATTCATACAATTAATAACCAGTCGTTTGAGTCATTTTCTCAGTGGGCAAATATGTGGTCTGAAAAACAAGCAATTGAGCTTCAATTATCTGCTAATGCGATTGTTAGCAAGAAGCGAAAACAATGTAGTTTTGAAGTAATTCAAAAAACAGATATTCAGTATGATGAAACGTTTTTGATAGTTTTAAAACCTATTGAAAAACTGAAGTTTGAATCGGGGGATTTACTTGCCATAACGTCCGATATTGATAGTCGTGAACGGTTATATTCCATTGGTAAAACAATCAAAAGTGAAATACTATTAAGTGTAAAACGTCACGAAAAAGGAATTGTATCGAACCTATTAAATAATTTAAAATCAGGAGATTTTTTGAAAGCAGGATTAGAGATAAATAAAAAATTTCATTTTCCTAAAAACGTAAATCAGGTGGTTTGCATTGCCACAGGAACGGGAATAGCTCCTTTTTTAGGAATGATCGAAAACAATAAAAAACAAGTTCCTACAACGCTTATTTGGGGCGGGAAAAGCAGAGATTCGTTTGCTATTTATAATGAGGTTGTTACGAAAAATATGCTTGAGGGGAAAATATCAGATTTGCATTTGGCTCTCTCTCGTTCCGAAAATAAATGCTATGTGCAAGATATTGTACAGGAAAAAGCTTTATTCTTTGCTAGTTTACTTGATAACAATGGTGTTGTGATGATTTGTGGTTCTGTGGCAATGCAAAGAGGAGTAATTATTATTCTTGAAAAAATCTGTAAGGAATATTTAGGGAAGACATTGAGTTACTTTCAGAATAGAGGGCAAATCCGAATGGATTGCTACTAAACAGAACACTTAAAAGAAGTGTTTATTTTTGGCTGAAGTTATCAACAATAAATGTTGAAAACTTTGCGAAAATTTATTTCCAAAATCTTAAAAAATTCATAATTAACAATATCTTTAGATTATAATGTTTAAAAATTACACAAAGAAATTTTTTCTTATGTATTCTGTAAATTTGGAATAAAAATCTATTTTTATTCTTTTTTACAACATTGTTTTGTTTTTATTTTTATTTTGTTTAGTGTGATGTGTTTTTTGTAAATAGAAGAAAGTAAGTTAAAACTTGTGATTTTAAGAGTCTATGGGGGATGTTAGGTTTTGGATTCGATTAAATTTTGTACTTTTGTCTTGTTAAATGTGCTTCATAAAAAGGGGTGCATTTGGAATTGTTTAGTAAAGATTTTGCATAATGAAGACTCGTTTTTTTCATAGTATTTTAGTTTTATTTATATTTTTATCTACAAATTTTTTATATTCTCAATCAGGTAGGGTAGAGTCTATTTCTTTGAATTTCAGTGACGCTTGTGTTTCATCAACGTATAATAATTTCAGTTTGTCCTTTAAGTGGGCTCCTCCGCTTCCTCCTGCAAATAATCAATATATTATTGAGTTGTCTGATGCTAATGGCGATTTTTCCAATCCCACAATTTTAAAAACAATTACAGGGCAGAATACACTCTTTGAACTTTCTACAAACATACAATTACCTACTACAGTACACGGCAACGGCTATAAAATTAGAGTTAGCAGTACTGCTCCTTCAAGTTCATTGGTCAGTAATGCTTTCTCGGCATACTACCTGAACGTTACTACACGTTTGAAGCTTAATAATGACGAATCAAAGTTAGCACTTTGTCCTGGGCATTCTAAGGAAATATCAGTAGATAAAAAAACTGAAAAAGCATACAAATGGTACAAAAATAATACCTTGATACCTGGTGTTACAGGCCCTTCTTATACTGTTTCAGAAGCGGGTACATATCACGTCACTGTTGATTATGGTAATTTCTGTTCAGGGTCTTCCAATTCTCGCTCTAATAATGTGGAAGTAACAGTGGCTGGTAATATGGGAATGACTATTTCTTCAACTCCGTCAGATGTGAATATTTGCAAAGGGCAATCAGTTACACTTAATGCAAGTAGCAAAAACAATTCCTACACTTATAAATGGTATCGTAATGATGTAGTGGTGGCAGAAGGAGTAGGACTTGATAGTTATACGATACCAACAACAGGAGACGTTGCGGGTAGGTATTATTTAGGTGTAGCAGTTCCAGGACAGGATTGTGAGGAACGCACTAATGTTATTGAAATAAAACTTAAAGAAGATTTTAAAGTTTCAGCAACCGTAACAGATGGTGATTTGATGTTGCCAGGGGCCACAAAACAACTTAAAGCAGAAACTACAGCTGAAAGCCCTTCGTTCCAGTGGCTTTTAAATGGGGCGGAGATTTCGGGTGCCACTTCGCAGAATTATATAGCCTCTCAACCAGGGGAATATCAAGTTAAGGTAACACAAGGAGGGACTTGTGCCGGTTCAGTAGTTTCTGAAAAAGTAATATTAAAAAGTCCAACAAGTTTTAAAGTGGAAATTAAATACAAATCAGCTTCTTATCAGGCTTGTTTGTATGATAAAACCTCACTAGCGATTGAAAAAATTGTAGCTGTAACAAGCTCAGGAGAGGTGGTTATGGAACCTTCAACGTACAATGTATTTAGTTACCAATGGTATAAAGGTTCAGAAGCAGTTGATGGTGCGGCTAGTAATGAAATATTTTTAGATAGTACTTCGAAAAATGGCGTGTATTCACTACAGGTTTCTGCCGCAGGCTATAACTCAATTCCTCGTTCTAATGAATTATCTATTCAACTTATTGATGCAAGTGCGGTTAAACTAAATGAAGGACGCAGAAGTATCGAATTTTGTACTGGTTCCGTAAAATTAACTGCTGACCCTGCCGATGCTTCAGCTACCTATACTTGGTATAAAGATGGTGTAGAAGTACTTAAGGAAGTAGGCAAATACGAATATGAAATTTCACAAACTGGAACATATCACGTTTCTATAATGAAACAAGGCGAAGTTGGATGCCCTGCAGTTTCCAATTCCATAGTGGCAATTAAAGATGATGTTACAGCGGGTTGGTCAAGAGAAATGAGACCTAAGGAAATTTATGTTGAGGGAAAATCTTACACTCTGACTATTTCTCACACGATGACAAATCCTACAATAAAATGGTTCCGAAATGGACAAGAAATATCTGGAGAGAACGGACTTTCTTTAACCATTACACAACCAGGAAGTTATTATGCTGAACTGGTTAATGGTGGAACAACTTGTGCCAATGAGAAACGTGTAACTCCTACACAATATTACATAGAGGTAAAAAGTTTGAAACCAACCATAGGATTTAAAACGCAGAATCAGTCAGCGAATTGCGATGGCACAGCTACCGAAACTGCATTGGAATTACAGAAATTGGAGGGTATTTTGGTAGGAGAAGACCCATTACCTTTCAATAGTGCTGACTTTGGTGACTTCACTTATCAATGGTTAAAAGATGGAACACCAATCTCGGGACAAACCGATTACAAAAATTTATTGGTAATGAATGATGGGTCAATAGGAGAATATTCAATACAAGCTACCTATAAGTCTTCAATTACGGAATCTAATAAGTTAAGAGTTTCTTTTGCTTCCGTTCCTGATGTAGTTATTCAGTCTGAAAGTCCTAACAATACACCTATAATATGTCCTGGAGGAAAAACAACTTTATCTTCTTCGGTTTCTTCAGCTGCGTATTCTTATCAATGGTATAAAGAGGGAAGCAAAATTGAAGGAGCTGTAGAAGCCAATTATGACGCCACAGAAGCAGGAAATTACTACATAGAAATATCAAATGGAGTTTGTACCAAAAAGTCAGCGACAGTTTCAGTAAATTACTTCAAGGCTGAAAACATAAAAATTGTTCGACTTGACAATAATATGGAGGTTCCTGATAAGTCTTCTTTTTCTGCAACAAAAGGACTTGAGATAGGTGTTTTGAATAGTAGTAGCGATTATCAATATTATTGGAGTACCCCTGATAAGCAAACCTTTGGTGATAAAGTTGTAATCACAGAAGTTGGAGTTTATACTCTAACAACTACAATTGGAGGTACTTGTGAGCCAGTGGTAGTTTCATTTGAAATAAAAGATTTGTATGAAATTAATGAAATACCGAATGTTGTAACACCGAATGGAGATGGATTTAATGATTTTTGGGAGATTCCAAATGAGTATCTAAATAAAAGTTATGTGAGGGTAAGGATATATTCTCAAGAAGGGAAAGTGGCTTTCGATGGAACAAATTACGACAATAGGTGGCCGAATACCAATACCTCTAAGGATATGGGGAAAAGGGCAGTTCTGTATATGTATGTAATTGAAGTAAACGGGAAAGTTGAAAAACAAGGAGTTATTACCGTAATTAAATAATGAACACAAATAACTTATTACTTTATTTAGATAATAAAGGTGGAATTATGACAAAAAGAAGTACTATCATATTAATCATTTTTACTTTTTTTCTGCAATTTGCGGTGGCTCAGAAAGGGGGATACCACTATTTACCTTATGAAATGCCTGGTCACTCAGCTGTGAAATTTAATTCTTTTTTGATGAATCCTGCGTTTCCGATTTTTGGAGAGAGGGAATCGCACGTTTCGTTGTACCATAGGAATCAGTGGATGAATTTTAAAAATAATTTTAAAACCTATATGGCAACTTACGGAAGGAAATGGTCTGACCAAGAGATGTTTCACGGAATGATTTTTCAGAAAAAAGCAGGAGTGTTCACAAATTATGGAGTTTTAGGAAATTACATACATCAAATTGAAATTTCTGATGAAAATTATCTTCGATTGGGTATCAATGCAATGTTCGGAATGACAGGTATTTCCAAAGGAGATGTTATAATAAATAACCCTGGTGACCCAATTTTTGAAAATGTATCAAATACAGGGATTTTTAATGTTCAACCAGGTTTTGATATCAACTTCGGAAGAATGCATTTTGGAGTTGTAGCTGAAAATTTGATAGATTATGCCATTTCAGCTGGTGAGATGGCAGTTCCGTTTAATGCAAAATCTTTTGTTGGGCATTTAATGTATCGAAATACAATGATGAGTGGTTCTGGTATATTGGAAGAAGCTACTTTTTCGGTAATGGCCAGAGCCAGAAGAAGTTCTGAAAATTTTCAATTTGGAGGTAACATAACACTGGATATGCCTTTGATAGGATGGGTTTATGGAGGTTATGACCAAAAATATGGAGTATTTGGAGGGTTAGGATTTAATGTCACCTCTCATTTTAGCGCTGGTTTTGGATATGAGCAAGGAATAGGTTCTTACGTCAGCAATCTTGGTGGAACATATGAAGTTAGTTTGGTGTATCAGTATGGAGGAAAAAGACACGAGAAAGTCAGAAAATTAGAAGAAGCCAGAAAAGCTAAGGAAGCTGATTTGGATAGAAAGAAAGCAATAGAAGAGGTTAAGCCAGAGGTTTCAAAAGAAGCCGTAGCCGAAAAGCCAAAAGAGGAGGCTAAACCAATAGTAGAACAACCTAAAGACCCTGTGAAGTCATTACAAGAACGAATTAACGTGCAAGAACATAAAATTGCTGGAGGAAAAATTGCTGATGGTTACTATGTTGTTGTGGGAGTGTTCAGAAATCCAAAAGGAGCGTATCAACGTTTGAAAGAAGTGAGAGCAATGGGGCTTACAGCAAGTGCTTTTCTGCACCCTCAAAATGGTATGACCTACGTGTACTTCAATCAGCCGTATGATTCAAAAGAAGATGCAGGTTTGATAATGAGTCAAATGCTAAAACGACGTGAGTTTTCAGATATAAGTATTTGGATATTAAGAGTTGTTAAGTAATTTGACAATCATTCAAAGGACTTATTTTAGAAGAATTTACTATAACAAGATAATCACAGATACTTATATTTTAATAAAATGGAAGTAGATACAAAAACTAAAAATAAATCAACGTTTATGAAAAAGGCAGTTTTTATCTTATACGTTGCACTATTAACAGTGTGTAACATAGAGAAACTATCAGCTCAAAATCACATTCCTTTTGTACCACATCGCTATCAAGAGACGGTGAAAGGGGATATGTTACTAATAGGTAACTCTATTTTAAATGTTAGTGACCGTGGGTATGGACATACTAATCCGAATTTACCTTACAGAGGTAACCACGGGCATAATGCTTATATAAACTTGGATTATATCAATATTGATAATGACCCAAGTACATTTAATTCAAGTGCAGCAAGTATTAAAAGTCCTAATCCACGTACATCTTGTTTGAAGGTGAAAAAAGCTTACCTATATTGGGCGTCTACTTATACTAATGGCTTGATAAATACTCAGAGAAATCCAAGATTGGAGAAAAGTAAATTTGGTCAAGTGAAGTTCAAAACACCTAGTAGACCTTATGTTGATTTAACAGGAATAGAAGTCTATAATGGGGGACATACATTAAGTTCTAATAATTGGACTGATAGTAGCTCTCATCAACGTGGGTATGTTTATGTGGCAGATGTAACTCAGTATTTACAGATAGAGGCTAATAACAGAAACGGTGCTTTTGATGGAGAGTATATGGTAGCTAATATAATGGCTCCAAAAGGAAAAGAAGATACTGGAGTTGGTTATGCAGCAGGTTGGACTCTTATCGTTATTTATGAAGACCAAACCTTATCAAGTAGACATATCACTTTGTTTGATGGTTTTTCTGTTTTGAATAATGGCAACCCTGATATAGATATTCCCATAACAGGTTTTCAGACTATACCTTCAGGAAATGTGAATGCGAAATTTGCTTTTGCAGCGTTGGAGGGAGAATTAGGCATACAGGGTGATGCTCTGAGAATTAAAAGTCCTTCAAGTCCAGCTGGAGTTTTGATAGATGCACCAGGTAGGAGAAGCTCAAGGGGAGCAAACTTCTTTAATAGTCAAATAACTGATGTTAATGGTGCAAATTTGGATCGCCGTCCAGCGAGTACGAATTTGTTAGGATTTGATGCTGGAATTTTACAAGTACCTAATCCAAGAAATTCTCTTATTAGAAATAACTCTTCTTCTGCAACAATATCACCTTCAACAGCAAATGATGCCTACTATCCTTTTATGATGGCGTTCAATGTTGAGGTAATCGCTCCAGTAATTGATTTAGAAAAGAGAGTGTTCAAGGTCACTTCCAATTCCGATGTTACAGGAGGAATGGTAGAATTAGGTGACAAACTACGTTATGAAATACAATTCCGAAATTCTGGAAATGACGATGCTAAAGATTTAGTAATTACAGATAAACTTCCTAAGAATTTGCTTTATAACAATGTAGCGTCATCAGTGAAATTATCTTGGAAATCATCAGCTACACAACCAACAGACTATGAATATAATGCAGCAACACACGAAATAAAATTTAAAGTTCCTTCAAGCATAATTAAAAAAGGACAAAAAGATTGGCATAAAATAAGTTTCGAGGTACAAGTGCCACCACATTGTGATGATTTACGTGATGCTTGTTCTAACGAAATATCAAATATTGTTCACGCCAAATATTTTGGAGTTCAAAATAATTCCAAAGATGGATTTACGGCAGAAAGTGTCGCCTCGCACAAGGATTGTGAAGGAAATCTGCAAGGACCTTCTAATTTCATTGCAAATTTAGGGACCTGTGTAAGTAAAACCAAACGAACCCTTTGTGAGAAAACTCTTGATTTAGTAGCAGGAGCTAATTTCGACACTTACACTTGGACAAAAGATGGGGCTCCTATCGGAGGAAATAATCAAAAACTAACAGTAACTTCATCAGGTACATATCGTGTACTTAAGAAAAAAGCAGGTTGTGCTGATATGGTTGAAGAAATTACTGTGGAGCTTCACGACAATGCACTCAAAACGAATCCTATTAATCCGTTTGCTTCAGAGGTTTTCAAATGTGGAAATGACAATACAGATTATCCTCAGATATACCTTTGTGGAACATCCGCTTCAAAACTTTTAACTTTGAACGTTACTGAGGCTTTGAGTTACAAATGGGAAAAAAGAAATGAAAATTGTACAGTGCCAATAACACATCCTGTGGAATGTCCCGTTAGAGATAACTATGGATGTTCGTGGTCGCAAGTACATACAGGTAGAAATTATAATGTTTCAGATCCAGGGGATTATCGTGTAGAAATTACTTATGATGGAGGTTGTGTTGCAGTTTTTTATTTTAAAGTAACAAAAACATTGCTTACTCCTACTTTGCAGGTAAGGGATATTATTTGTGATACTCAAGCGAAAATTATTGTAACACATCCAGCCAATGGATATGAGTATGCATTGCGAGGCAGTAATGGAACTATTGTTCGTAACTATCAAAATAGTAATACGTTTGATAATATTACATCTCCTGATTCGTACACTGTATTGATACGACAAAAATTGGTTTCTGGTGCTACATACCAGCCTTGTATATTCGAAGCACCAGCCTCTATTGTACAAAAGACACCAAAACTTTCTGTAGATACAACTCCTTTGGCTTGTGAAAATACCAAAGGTACGTTACGAGTTCAGGTAATAGATGCATACCCTCAATATACATATACAATCAGAAAAGGCAATGCTTCTGGGGCTGTTGTGAAAACACTCCCTGCAACAGACGTTTCAGATGTTACATTTGATGGTTTAGATGATGGAGAATACCATATTGAAGTAAAAACTCCTGATTGTAAACTTGAAGAAACTAAGCGAATTGGGAAAATACCTCCATTACAAGCCAGAGTGACAGTTAAAAGTCATTTGATGTGTAATGGTGAGGGAATTGTACGTGTTGATGCTTGGGATGGTACTCCTGGTAGAAGTTACGCTTATAGCATTGATGGTGGTAACACCTACGTTTATAACTACACAGGAGCATTTTACGAGTTTGTTGTATCCAATCCAGGAACTTATACAATAAAAGTATTAGATGCTAATAACTGTGAAGTAGAGGTTACATCAGAGGCTGTAAGAGCTGCCACGCCGCCTACATTTACCATTGTAGATAAATTGACTGATTGTGGTGCTAAAGGAACTATCGAATTTACGAACGTAACAAATCCTGAAAACTATCAAATAAAATATAGTATTGATGGAGGACTTACAAGCCAATTAGGGACAAAATTTGTCGGTTTAACACCTGAGGAAACTTATACACCAACATTAATTTATGGTAATGGTTCAGTTGATTGCACTGTTTCACGTACAATAACATTGCCTCCTGCTGCTACCGGAAGAGTAATTGCCTCTGCAGGTGTTTCTGAATTAATAGGTTGTGGTACGGGGGATAATGTAGATAAAGCTCGAGTTCGTATAACCAACGTTAGGGGGGGTACTGGTAATTACCAGTATAGCTTTGATGGAGGTGTTACTTGGGGAACTGAAAAAGAAAAATGGTTGTTGCCAGGTACATATACCATTGTTGTACGTGATGAGGTGGATTGTGAATTCAGAACACAAGTTGTGGTAGACCCAAGACCTGTGAATCCCGTATTCACACACAATGTAACCTACAATTGTGATGGTACAGGAAACATAAGTATCAGTAGTAATCAGGGAACGTACTCCTATACATACGAGATAGGAGGAGTTACTACGACTACTTCAACTTTTCCAAATTTGCGACCAGGCACCTACAAAATTAAAGTCAAATACGCTGATCCATCCACACCAATTCGTCACGAGTTATTTACTGAAGATTTTGGGATAGGAGCAGGTAAATTCAAAACTCCTTATATCAACGGAAAATACTTCTTTGAGCCTCAGACTAGAGACAGAAACTTTGATGGAGGAAAATATGCCTCAGATTTTCAAGAAGTTGGAGGAACGTTGCGAATTCTCAATGGGCTAGGGTATCCAGAAGCTTTCGGATATCATCAAGACTTGAATATGAATGATGGTGAGTATATTGTTACAGACCGATTAGATCCTAATATAGGTGCTTGGCATCGTCCTAATGACCATACAGGACATCCAAAGGGTAGAATGTTGTTTGTCAATGTTGGTGATGTTTTAGGAACAGAAGGAGGTATTCTTTACCAGCGAGAAATGAATGATGTAATGCCTAATCAACCTATTCAATTTTCAATAGCAGCTTTCAACCTTATTAATGCAAGAGGATCAAATCCTAATGCGTATGATCCTGATTTAACGATAGAACTTTATACTAGTGAGGCGGATATCTTATTGAGAAATCCAGTTATTAGTCAACATATAGGTTCACCTCCAAAAAGTACCAGTCCGAATGATTGGAGAAAGTATTCTCTTTCTCTTAATTATCAAGGAACTAGTACTAAATTGTACGCTGTAATTCGTTCAGGAAATTTGGAAACTAATGGTAACGATGTGGTTATTGATGACATTTACCTTTACCAATTACCAAGAATTTGCTCTTTTGATGAAGAATTAACTGTAATCATTGAGTCAGGTAAAGAATTTGGTGTAATAGAAAATACTGAGAGAGTAATGGATATCCTTTGTAATGATGCAAACAATGGAACATATCAAATTACACTTAAGAATACAGATGCCTCTGGGTATTGGGTATCTAAAGATGGAGGTGCTTTCGTAAAAGAAACAGTTAATCCATTTGTTTGGAATAATATTTCTGGAGGAACTCATAATGTTATTTTCCGTTATGGAGAGAATACTACTCATTGTGAGGTGTCTCGTACTTTCACAGTTAATAATCCTTCACAAATACAAGTACAACCTATACCAGATTTAACATTAGGCTGTAGTCCTGCTTCAGTAAGTGTAAACATTTCAGCTACAGGCGGAATTGGAGCTTTGAAGTATCAAGTAAAACAACCAGATGGAGTTATTCTTACACAAAATTCTCCTGAATTTGTGCTAAATCAGGTAGGAGCTCACGAACTTACAGTAACAGATGCGAATAATTGTTCTGTAGCTGTAACATTTAACGTGGTTCAGGCACCAACGCTTACAGTGACAGCTGCTAATACATCAGAATACTGCGTGAAGGGGTCTACTCCAGCAAGAATAGACGTAGTAGTAACTTCAGGTACACCTCCGTTTACATATTCAATCAATGGCACAGTAAGAGCAACTACGAATGATGCGACATACTCTTTTGCAAACTTGCAACCAGGCGCGTATACTATCAAGGTTGTTGATAAATATGGTTGTGAGGGTACATTGAATGAGACTATTGAGCCAGAACTTAAGATAAATAATGCTACAGTTGAAAAAGAGATTACTTGTGATGTAGCTCCAGCAAACAAAGGAAGAATAAAAGCTTCAGTTGCAGGGGGTTACCCGCCTTACAGGTACACAGTTAAAAAAGGTACCGATATAGTAGTAGCAGAGACAGCTGTAATAGGTACAGAAATTGTATTTGAAACAGAAGAGGCAGGAATTTATACTATTGAGGTCAAAGATAGCAAAAACTGTTATGCTTTTGTTCAAAAAGAATTAATAGCACCAGAAAATCCTAAGATAACATTTACTAAAGTAGATGTAAAATGTCACGGAGAGAATACAGGTTCTATAGTTATAACCACTACAGGTGGAACACCTCCTTACAGATATTTTGTTAATGCAGTAGATAGGGGAACACAAAATGAGTTTAATAATTTGGCTGCTGGTGAGTACACCATTGTTGTTCGCGATGCTAAAAACTGTGAGGTTGCTGAAAAAGTAAATATTATTCAGCCAGATGCTCCGTTAACGATTAGTCATACTATTAAAAAGTTGATAAGTTGCAATCCAGTTGAAGATAAGGCAGAGGTTGAATACACCGTAACAGGAGGAACTCCTTTCTATAATGATAATCAAGGAGGAACTAATTATCGTACTGGTGCAAGAACCATTAAGTTGGGGGTTGGTACTCACAACATTATTGTAACAGATGCCAACGGATGTCAAGTACAACAAACGATTGTAGTTCCACAGAGACCTACCCCACCAACGGTAAATGCTACCCCATCTATTACATACAATTGTGATGGTACAGGAAACTTCACCATAACTGCTACACCAAATACGTATGATTATACATACACACTTGGTACAGAAAGCAATCAAACAGGAGTGTTTAATAATATTGCTGTAGGAACACATCAAATAAC
Source organism: Capnocytophaga cynodegmi (assembly GCF_002302475.1). Classification (NCBI taxonomy): domain Bacteria; kingdom Pseudomonadati; phylum Bacteroidota; class Flavobacteriia; order Flavobacteriales; family Flavobacteriaceae; genus Capnocytophaga; species Capnocytophaga cynodegmi. The sequence continues at coordinate 1,077,561 of NZ_CP022378.1, read as the reverse complement.
AATTCAATATAAGGAGAAAAATCCTGTTCAAGGAGCTGAGGATTGTGGTTACACAATGACAACTACAGTGGTTGTTGAACCTGGTAAAGAATTTAGAGCTAATGTAATTAATGTTAAACCAGCAACTTGTAATGGAGTAGGTGATGGTCAAATTACCTTAAATGTGGAAAATTTTGGAGCTGGTTACACATACACTATTGATGGTGGAGCTACACAGAACGGAAATTCAGCTACATTGCAAACTCCAGCAAATTTAGCTGTCGGAGTTCATACCATTACCTTAAATCTTGATACTTGTTCGCTAACCTTTACAGAAACAATAACTCAACCTGATGCTTTGGTAGTTACACCAACAATCACCATACCTGCAAAATGTAGCAATGGAGAGAAAGCAACCGTTAGTTTAGAAGTGAGCGGTGGTACAGCACCTTACACGTATGTTTATGGTTCATTACCTCCTCAAAATACAAATGTATTTACACAAGTATCAGTTGGTTCACAAACATTTAAGGTAATAGATAAAAATGGTTGTGAGAAAGATGTAAGAATAAATGTTGATGCACCAAAAAGAATAGCTTTCACAGCGACAGCTACGGCTTGTTACTCAGGCAATAATGACGCTGAGATTGTAGTGACTGTTACTGACGGAAACGGAGATTATCGCTTCAGTATCAACAACGGAGCTTGGCAAACGCCTTCTGCAGCAACTCCTTTGACATATACATTTACAGGATTGCCTTCCTCAGCAGGTGCAGGACATATCATTCGTGTAGAAGATGCTTTTGGGTGTCAAGCTACACAAAACGTACAGATACACCCAGCGTTGATAGTCACCACTAAAGAAACTCCTAAAAATTGTAACAACGGAAGAATAGAAGTTACAGCCACAGGAGGTAGTGGAACATATGAATTTGCAGTGGTTCAAGCTGGAACAGTTCCTACTTATACTTCAAGTGCAAGTCCATATAGCCAAAGCATAGTTGTTGCAGGAACTTATGACGTGTACGTAAAATCAGCGGAATGTGTGTATTCCAAAACAGTAACTATTGGACAGGCTCCAGAGGTAGGCTTTACAGCAACGGCGAAACAACCTAATTGCCACGGCTATAAAGGAAGTATTGAGCTTACCAATATTGTGGGGGATGCTCCATATACGTTGAACTTGTACAACCAAACAACGCCTACAGTGCCAGTAGTACCTGCAGTACAAAATTATATCAACACATCATATGAATTTTCAGATGTGGCTGTGGGTACATACATTGTAGAGGTTACAGACAGATACAGTTGTGTTCATACTAAAACAGTTACACTAACTGAAAAACCAGCATTGACAGCAACAATAACGTTGAAAACTACTGGTTGTATCACAGCAGGAATGCCAGTTGAGTTAGATTTAACAATAGCTCAAGCCTTAATTGATGCTTATACAGCATTAGGTTACAAAATTGAGTATAGTACAGATGGAACGAATTGGACACAAATTACTAATGTAGTTACAACCATTACGGGTAAAAAAGTGGGAGAGAGCTTTACACCTTCATTGCGTGTTATTAATACAGCCAACAATATTATTTGTTTACAAGCACTGCCACAATATACAGTACCATATCCACTAAGTGAGTTAGCAGTGGCAACCGATTTGAAAACGAAGTTTGCAGGAAGCTGTACACCAGGAGGATTTACTGTTGAAGTAACAGCCTCTGGAGGGGTGGAACCGTACACATTTACTATGGATGACCCTGCAGGACCATCTCCAAATTGGCAATCATCAAATGTAACTGGGCAACCAAATAAATATGAGTTTACAGGTCTTACACCAGGAAGAAGTTATGTATTCTATGTAAAAGATAGTCGAGGATGTATACAGCAAAATGAACACAACATTTATGAGGGCTATATTCCACCAGTAAAAGTGGTTGGTAATGTAAAACCAATTTGTTTTGATGCCAATACAGGTTCTATTGACTTTGTTATTAGCAGAACAGCTACATCAACCACAACTGCAACGCAGTTTGATTGGGTTGTAAAAAGTGGCACAACTACTATTACTTTTGGTGTAGGAGAGACTATGCCTACAGCAGGTAATTCGGTATCGCTCAATGTTCCAAACTTGCCAATAGGCACATACTATATGGAGATTACCGAGAAAAACCCTGATACAGGTTGTGTATGGGCAAGTCTTGATGTACAAATGTACAAACAGGCAGACTTGCAAGGAACTCCAGAGGTAAAACGTGACGTCACTTGTGCTTTGCCAGGGCTTATCGAAATCAAAAATCCACACGGAGGAGGAGGCACTTATACCTTTGAGCTTACAAGTGTTGCCTTTACAAGACCAATTACAACAAATAATACTGTTGTTGAAGTACCTGTAGCAAATGTTAGTACAACAGCACCATCAATTACTGTAAGGGTAACAATGATTGATCAGCACGGTTGTAGAAAAGATTTAGGAGAGGTAACGATGCCTGTTGAAAAATCTGCTCCTGTAGTTACAGCAAAACCTGATAGTTGTGAAGAACCATTGTCTATAACAGCAGAATATACGCCTGTAGTAGGTAGAAATTACGAGTTTGCTATACAGCAAGGTACAGGTGCTTGGAGTGCTTGGCAAAAAGACCCTAAATTTACAAACCTTGTAGGTGGTCAGCAGTATAAAGTAAGACTTATTGACAGAGTTACAGGTTGTGAGTCTGAAAGTCGAGAAGTTACTTTGCTTACTAAAATTAAAGGAGAGGTAAAACAAACTAAATTATTAGGTTGTGGACAAAATGCTGAGATTGAAATCAATGCTAGTGAGGGTTCAGGAACATACCAGTATGAAGTCACTGGTGCGGGTAATGTTTCACGACAAGATTTGCCTACAGCAACGTATAATTACACAGTTTCGGCAGCAGGAACTTATATCATTAAGCTATGGGATAAAGATGCAAGTGCAGCTACTTGTCCGCCACTAACATTCACTGTAACAGTTGCTGCCCCAGTGTATCCAGCCTTTACAGCAAGTACAGTTTCTGCGACTTGTAACGGAGTTTCTGACGGAAAAATCTTAATTAATGAAATTGCTACAGGAGCACCAACAGTTACATACACACTTTCAGGAGGGGCAACAGCTTCAGTTTATAATCCAACAATCAAAGGATTTGAAAATCTTGCAGGAGGTGTAACGTATGTTGTTAGAGCTACTTCTACAAATGGCTGTCATACAGAAACCACAGTAACAGTAGCACAACCAACACCAATAAATGTAGCAGCAGATTTCATAAAAGTAGACCAGTTTGCTTGTACATCAGGAAACAATCCTAATAGTGCAAAAGTTACTATTGACCCGTCTAAAGTGACAGGAGGAACGCCTCCGTACAGCTTCACTATCATTTATAATGGAACAAGAGTGAACGGAACAGAATTGATAACAAATGATTACAACGGAGGAATAGTCACTGTTGAGGTTAGAGATGCAAATGGCTGTACAACAGTTACGCCAACAGCTACCATCAATAAGTTTGATGCATTGACAGGTATTTCAATCAACATAACTCAGAATATCTCTTGTAAAGTAGGTGAAACGATTGATGTTTTAGTAACATCGGTTGAGAATAATACGTTAAAATTTGAATATGCACAAAGTGCTACAACTCCTGATGCTACAACCATTTGGCAACCATCAAGGACATTTACAAATCTTGCAGCGGGAACATATACCTTCTGGGTGCGTCATAAAGAAACAGGCTGTATGCTTTCAGTGGTCCACACTATAAGAGATCCAAAAACGTTTGTCATTGACGAGCCAACAATTACACCTGCAAGATGTAAAGGTGAATCAGGAAGTGCTGTATTTAATATTCACGATGCCACATACACAGGTCAGTACAACTGGGTGGTGTTAGGTACACCTTCTGTAACAGGTAATAGAATGGGTTCAGGAACTATAACAGCGAATATTGGAGCAGGAACACATACATTACGCGTAACACAAGCTGCACATCCAGAGTGTTCTAAGGAATATGTGTTCACTATTACCGAACCAGATGTTGCCTTAACAGCAAATCATACATCAAAGCAAATTACTTGTACAGGAAATGATGGTGTTATTGAAGTAATAAACGTAACAGGAGGCTGGGGCGATTACAAATATAGCATCACTCCTGATCCAAATTCAGTAGGGCAAACTACGAATCCTGTGTTTGCTAACTTATCTGCAAATACATACGAGGTGACAATTACAGATAAACAAGGTTGTGAGTATAAGATACCAAATATTGTGTTATCAAATCCTACACCTATAGTACCTGTACTTAGTGTCGAAACACAGAATTGTGTGGCAGGTTCAGGAGTTATTAAAGTAACTGCTTCGGGAGGTGAAGGTAAAAATTACAGCTTCCAATTGATAAGAAATGGAGTAAATTTGGGAGCTCCTGTTCCAGGAGACGCAACAAATTCTGCTACATTTGCTAATTTGTCGGCAGGAGATTATACCGTTAGAGTTACAGATACTTGGAATTGTAATGCTGTTACAAATACGCCAGTAACACTTTATGAGCCTATTACAAACCCGAACGTAACTATAGATAAAGAAATTACGTGTGATGCTAATCCTCACACAGGAGCAAATGTTACAATAAAACATCAAGGAGGAAATTCAGGAAATATTACCTATGTGGTAACGGCTCCATCAGGTACGTCTGTATCACAAAATAATAACCCTGTATTTACTAACTTGAATGAAGTAGGAACTTACAACGTGAGAATTACTGATAATGCAACAGGTTGTCCGACAGTGGATGCTAGATTTGAGCTTACAGCTACTATTCCGGTTGCATTTACACATACGCAAACGAATGTGAGTTGTAACGGAGGAACAGATGGTTCGTTTGTGATAAGTTTGGATAACACACAAACACAATTGGATTACAGGATTGAGGTAACAAGTACTGTGGCAGGTTTCGTTACAAAACAAGAAACTGTGAAAGTTACGCCATCATCGCATACTTTCAAAGATTTGAAACAAGGAGCTTACGTGGTGGTGGTTTCATCAGCGAGAGGTTGTGTCCAAACGGAAACGATAACCATTACAGAACCAGCGTTACTAACTCTTACAGCAGCTGTAACCACTGAGTTTGCTTGTGATGCTACATCGAACGTGCCTCAACAAGCTGTTATAAAAGCCACAGTTAATGGAGGAACAGCTCCATATCGTTATAGCATTGATGGAGTTAATTTTGATAATACCACAGGAGAATTCAGTATTGCTGATACGGGTGCTATCCAAAACATCACAATCACAGTAAAAGATGCTAATGGATGTGATGCGACCGCACCAGTTGTTTTAAATCCGTTGCCAAAAATAACTAATGTGGCAATTGATAAGAAGGCACTTACTTGTGCAAATCCTGAAGAGGTGAAAATTAAGATAACAGGAGCAGGTGCTACAGGTTATCGAATTGAAGGAACAACATCTGTGGCAGGTGCAACGATTAACCCAACAAGCCATACGTTACCAGCAGGAACATCTGAAGCGATCTTCAATTTATCAGCCCCAGGACAATATGAGTTCAAGGTAATTGATACACAAACAGGATGTTATACTATTGTAACGCATATTGTGAATGCGTACGACCAGATGAAAGTATCTGCAACACTTGGAAAACAAATTTCTTGTTCAGGAAATGCAGATGCAGAGATTAAGCTCGAAACGGTGGATTACATAGGAAGCTTCACTTGGGAGGTACTTAATGCTATAACATTAACACCTTTAACCCCAGCTAAAAACGGAACTGTTAATTCACCAGTGTTTGGAGTACCAGTGGTAACTACTATCACAGGATTACCAGCGGGAGATTATGTGGTGAAAATCAAACAGAATGCGACACCTTTCTGTGAAATTACATCGCCAATTGTGCAAATAGCAAATCCAACAGCGTTGGTAGTAACATCAACCCTTGCAAATCCACTTACTTGTAATGGTAATGATGCAGTGTTAGTAGTTGAAGCCAAAGGAGGTTGGGGCGATTACCAATATCGTTTGGAGAAAAATGGAGCAGCTCACCCAACTTATGGGGCGTATGCTACTACATCAACATTTGCTAATTTAGACGCAGGTAATTACAAAGTTTGGGCAAAAGATAAAGGAGGTTGTGAAATATCAGCAGATATTAATATTGTAGCACCTACACCGATAAATGTAACTGCGGTTCCAAACGTAACACGATTGACCTGCTTTGGAGATAAATCGGCAAGTATTACGGCAACAGTTACACCAGCAAATGCAGGAAGTGGTAACTATAAATACATCTTATTGACAAGAACTGCGTCTGGAGTTGTTGAATCAGGAGCTCAAGATAGCCCTACATTCACAGGATTAGGAGCAGGAGAATATGCTGTAAGGGTAGTTGATGGTTGGAATTGTGATAAGGATTCAGATTTCATTACGATAACTGAACCAGCTCCAGTTAAGGTAGAAGCAATTATTTCCAGAAATATAACTTGTAAACAAGATGCGGAAATTACCTTGATAGGAACAGGAGGCTCAGGAACAGGTTATGTGTTTACTGTCGACCCATCATCTGTAGGAAGTATCACACCGTCTGGTACAGCAGGAGTTTACTTGGCTAAACCAGGAACATATGTTTTCACAGCGGTAGATGGCAATGGTTGTAAGTCAGGACCTTCAAATACAATTGAGATACATCGTGTTCAACCATTAGGATTGAATATTGATACATCTTTAGCTTATGTGAAATGTAATGGTGATAGTTCCGCTACAATTAAAGCAGAGGCTTACGGAGGTTTAGGTAATTATAACTATGAGTTATTAGATGCTACAGGTGCGTCATTTACACCACAAATCAAAAATACAGATGGTATCTTTGGAGGTTTAGCGAAAGGAACATACAATGTTAAAGTAACAAGTTTAGATTGTGAATTCACAACAGCGGTTCCTATAGTTATTAATGAAGCACCTGCATTGGTATTCACAACTGCAACAAGTACGAATGAAACTTGCTTTGGAGAAGAAGATGGTACTATTGATGTTCAAGCCGCAGGCGGAACGGGAGCGATAACATATGCGATTTCTCCACGATTAGACCGAGTGGTAACAGCTGAGTACATCAGAAGTCAGAAGTTCAAACCAGGAACATATGTAGTTATAGCACAAGATGAAAATGGTTGTACACTTGAACAGGAGTTTATAATAGCTCCAGCAAGTAAGATAGATGTGAAGTTAGTGTCAGTAACGCACGAAACTTGCTTAGGTAGCCGTGATGGAACTGCAACAATAATCATCACAGGAGGAACGCCTCCATACTATACTGCATTCAATGAAAATTCTGATACAGCAAATTGGGTGCAAGGCAAGTTGTTCTACGATAACTTACCAGCAGGAGAAAACCATACAATCTTTGTAAAAGATGCTAATGGATGTAAGGCTTACGTAATAATCCCGAAAATTGAAGCAGGAATTGACTTGCAACTAAAAGCAGAAGCAACGCCACAATGTTCAAATGATAATGTGATTAATAATCGTATCGTTGTTTCGGTAAATCCTACGTATGCAACTCAAGTAACTTACACATTAGATGGAGGAACACAACAAAGAAGTAATATCTTTGATAATGTTCCGGCAGGAGTACATACAATTACGGTTTCTCACCCTAATGGATGTAACGGAGAGGTTTCAGTAACGATGCCTAATTACGTACCACTATCGGTTGTAACAAGCACCACAGAAATAACTTGTAGTGGAGCAGATGATGCGACTATAACTATGCAAGTAACAGGCGGTTCATCAAGTTACACCTATACGATTACACCTCAGGCAGGAAACTTTGATGTGGCAACTCAGAAATTCACTTCTTTACCAGCAGGAAGTTATACAGTGATGGTGAGAGATAATGTTCTTGGTTGTGTTGTTACAGAGAGATTTAGATTTGTTAATCCAGATCCTCTCTACATAGATGCAAGTACCGTTTCTGAAACTTGTTATGGAGATAATGATGGTCAAATACGTTTTGAGATAAAAGGTGGTAAACCAACGTACAGTTATATACTAACAAATCCGCAAGGACAACAGGTTGACGTTGCAAACGGAATAACTGCAGGTCAAGTTATTACCAAAACAGGATTGGCTCCTGGTAATTACGTACTTACTTACGTTGATTTGGGTGGTGTTTGTACAAAAACTGAAACCATCACAGTAGGAGCTGCTCCAAACCTTAAACCTACAAACAAACTTGAGGTTAAATACGAGTGTACAACGAGTATACCTTCAAACTATCTTCAAGTTATCTTTGATAATGCAATTTTGAATCAAAGCAATACGTTCTATGCTTTGAATAGCACAAATATTGCAGATGCAAGACGATTTACAGAGTTTAACGGAAGCGTAGCAATTATTCGAAACTTACCATCAGGAAGTGACCAGTTTATAACTATTTTCTATAACACTTGTAGTTATACAATTCCGTTAAGTGAGTACTTCGATGTAGAAGATTTTTCACCATTAACGTTGCAAGACAAATCTGATCCAAGAAAAATGAATCAGGTCAAAGTACAAGCAAACGGAGGAAAAGCTCCATACACGTATTACTTTAACGGAAAAATGAGTAGCAGTGATGAGTATTACATTTCATCAAGTGACCCAGGACGTGTAGATGCAAACGGACGTATCATCAAACAAGTTACAGTAATGGTAATTGATGATTTAGGCTGCTCACAAACTATAACCATCGAAAAAGAATTCTTTGATATCTACATACCAAATTATTTCACACCAAATAACGATGGAAATAACGACCGTTGGAAACCTGAAAACACGAGAAGTTATCCAAATATTGAAGTCCTAATTTACGACAGATATGGTAGGCTGATAGCAACATTACGTCAGGAAGAATCTTGGGACGGAAAATACAATACACGTGATTTGCCTACGGGAGATTATTGGTACTTAGTTAAACTCAATGGAGATACTGATGGACGTGAATTCATAGGAAACTTCACACTATTCAGATAGTCAAGATGATGTTTACTAAAATAAAAACTCAGGGCTGGGAACCAAACCAGTCTTGAGTTTTTTTATTTTCCGCATAAAATTTAATTATCAGAAATTTAAAAGAATAATAATTTTGTTCTTTCAAAAAAAAATTATACTTTTGAAGTCCATTTAAAAAATTAAAAAAGTTATGAATATACCATCAGAATTAAAGTACACGAAAGACCACGAGTGGGTTCGTATCGAAGGAGACCTAGCAGTAGTTGGGATTACCGATTTCGCTCAAAAAGAATTGGGTGATATTGTTTATGTTGAGGTTGAAACAGAAGGAGAAACTCTTGATAAAGAAGAAGTTTTTGGAACTGTTGAGGCTGTAAAAACGGTTTCTGATTTGTTTTTGCCATTAAGTGGGGAAATCATTGCTTTTAACGATGTTTTGGAGCAAGAGCCTGAGAAAGTAAATTCAGACCCTTATGGCGAAGGTTGGATGATTAAAATAAAGTTTAGTGATGCTTCTGAGATAGATGCATTGCTTTCTGCCGAAGAATATACAGATTTGATAGGTGCTTAAAAAACGAAAGTTCACAATCTTATTAGGAATATGGTTCATTGTTGTGGTAACCTTGAGCCTAATGCCTGGAGATAGCACCCCTAATTTACCCCGTATCCCATACATAGATAAAATAGCACATTTTACTTTTTATTTTGTATTTACGGTTTTGTTTTTTTTAACATTAAAAAATGAATGTAAGTGTGTTAAAAAAATACCTTATATTTATATTATTTCGGCATTGTTTGCTTTTTTATTAGGAATTAGTATAGAGTTGTTGCAAAAAACAATAACAACTACAAGAAGCGGAGATATATACGACGTTTTTTTCAACTCCTTTGGCACAATTGTTGCTTTGGTTTTTGTGACAATCATTAATAAAAAAGCTTTTAATTAATGTTAAAGAAATGTTTAGTAACCTTTTAAAAAGATTTAAGTTATGCAACCTAAAAAGAACCCAAAAGCAGATTTAACCAAAAATAGTGGACTATTTTTTGCTATCGGTTTTGCATTGGTTTCAGCTTTATCCTATGCAGGATTTGAGTTGAAATCTTATGACAAGCAAGTTGTTGACGATCGAAAAACAGATGTTGACAAGTTACTTGATGAAGAACAAGAAGAAATCGTGTTGGAAAATATTACGCCACCACCTCCACCACCTCCACCACCTGCAGTAGTACAAGAGGTAGAAATCGTTGAAAATGAGAAAGAAATAGAAGAAACTATCATTCAAGACACTGAGGTTAAGAAAGATGAAGTTATCGAAGTTTCTCAAATTCAAGAGGTTGTTGAAGAACCAGAAGAGGTTGACGTTCCTTTTACAATTATTGAGGACAAACCGATGTTCGAAAATTGTAAAGACGTGGCAAAAGACAAACAGTTTGATTGCTTTAAACAGAATTTGGACAAACACGTACAAAAGAACTTCACTTACCCACAAGCTGCAGCAGAGATGGGAATTCAAGGAAGGGTGAATGTTCACTTCCGTATTAATAAAGATGGAAGTATAACTATCATAGGAGTTCGTGGACCAGATAAAATGCTGGAAGCAGAAGCTCGTAGAATTATAGAGAAGTTGCCAAAACTTATTCCAGGTAAACAACGTGGAAAACCAACATCAGTAACATTCTCTTATCCAATTAATTTCAAGTTAAACTCATAATAAAAAAAGCCAACCCTTAAGGTTGGCTTTTTTATTTTCTATTTGATTTTTACAAACTATTGTTTTTAGTAAATTCAATAATTTCTGAAATACGACCGAAAGCTACACCAACTACCGTATCGGCAGCCCCATAGTAAACAGCTACTTTATCTTCTTCAATAGAATGCAACGCTGCACAAGGAAATACAACATTCGGTACATCGCCTGTTAATTCGTAAATTTCAGCAGGAGCCAATAGATAAGGCTGTGTACGATATTTAACCTTACTTGGGTCGTTTTTATCCAAAATAGCAGCTCCCATTGAGTAGCGATATCCGTTAGCCGTTCTGATTACTCCGTGATAAAACATCAACCAACCTTCATCGGTAAGTATAGGCACTGCACCAGCACCGATTTTTAAACACTGCCAAGCACTATCTTCAAACGGAGTTACTTTCATCACACAACGATGTTCACCCCAATATTTCATATCAGGGCTGTAGCTGATATATATATCTCCGAATGGTGTATGTCCATTATCACTTGGTCGTGAAAGCATTGCGTATTTACCATCGATTTTTTCTGGGAACAGTACTCCATTTCGGTTGAAAGGCAAAAACGCATTTTCGCATTGGAAAAACTCCTTAAAATCGTATGTGTAGGCAATCCCGATAGTAGGTCCGTGATAGCCGTTACACCAAGTAACCCAATAGCGGTCTTCAATCCACGTAACGCGAGGGTCGTATTTGTAATCAGAATCAATCATTTGTGTATTTCCTGCTTTCATTACAATGGGCTCGTGATTGATTTCCCAATTGATTCCATCTTTACTAAAACCTGCAAAAATATTCATTTGTACCGCTTTGTTATCACAACGGAAAACTCCTGCAAATCCGTCTCCAAAAGGAACTACGGCACTATTAAAAATACTATTGGAAGTTGGGATATGATATCGCCCAATGATTGGATTTTGGCTGTATCGCCACATAACATCTTTGCATCCTTCAGGACGCTCTTGCCAAGGCATTTGTGTTTTACTCATAAGTTAATCTAAAAAATTAAATATCTAGAAATTTTATATTTTTATCAGTTTAATTAAAAAAGGAATTGATTATTTTGGTAATGAAATTGATTTGCTCATCATCAAGCTCGGTGTGCATAGGCAAAGAGATAACTTCATTTACCAATTGATTTGTAACTGAAAAATCTGCTTCCTTGTAACGTTTGTCAGCATAAGCTTTCTGTAAGTGTAGCGGAATTGGATAATAAATTCCGAAAGGGATATTGTTTTCAGATAAAATTTTTGCCAGTTCATCACGTTTTCCATTGGTGATTCGTAGGGTGTATTGGTGATAAACGTGGTTGTAACCTTCTGCCGTAAAAGGAGTTGTTACATTTGGGGTGTTTTTTAAGGCATTTGTGTATTTTTGTGCTGCTTCTTGGCGTTTTTTGTTGTAGGTGTTGAGGTATGGAAGTTTTGCGCGAAGTACCGCTGCTTGTAGCGAATCCAATCGGGAATTAACTCCCACCACATCGTGATGGTAACGTACGTACATTCCGTGATTTACAATTCCTCGAATGGTGTGAGCAAGGTCATCATCATTGGTAAAAATTGCTCCCCCATCTCCATAACAACCTAAATTTTTTGAAGGAAAGAATGAAGTAGCCCCTACGTGTCCGATAGTTCCTACTTTCTGTTTTTTTCCGTCCGACCACGTGAAATCAGCTCCAATGGCTTGTGCATTATCTTCAATTACAAATAAGTTATGCTCTTTTGCTATTTGCATAATAGCTTCCATATTAGCGGGTTGTCCAAATAAATGCACAGGAACGATGGCTTTTGTCTTTGGAGTAATAGCTTTCTTTATGGCTTCGATATTAATATTGAAAGTATCATCATAAACATCAACCAGAACAGGTGTAAGATTCAGTAAAGCAATTACCTCAACGGTTGCTGCAAAAGTAAAATCAGCAGTAATTACCTCATCTCCAGGTTTTAATCCAAGCCCCATCATAGCAATTTGTAAAGCATCGGTTCCGTTGGCACACGGAATTACGTGTTTCACGCCCAAATATGTTTCTAACTCTTTCTGAAAAGCGTGAACTTGTGGCCCGTTGATGAAAGCAGTACTTTCTAAAATTTCATTGAAAGCATCCTGAACCTGTTCTTTAATTTCTTGATATTGACCATTCAAGTCAACCATTTGTATTTTTTTCATACTTAATCTACTTATTTAGAAGAATTTTTGCAAAAACGCATCATTTTTGCTTTTACAAAAAATATCCCACAAAAATAAGGAAGTAATTTGAATAAATATGTATTTTCGCAAAAAATAATTTTTAGATGAAAATCGTATATACTGCCTCAATTCGTGTTGTAGGTTTTGTACTTAAATTTTTGGCATTATTCAATAAAAAACTCAAACTTTTTGTTGAGGGACGCAAAGATGTCTTCTTCTATCTTAAGGAAAAAATAGATGCAAATGAGCAATACATTTGGTTTCATACGGCTTCTTTGGGGGAGTTTGAACAAGGATTGCCAGTTATGAAAGAATTGAGGAAGAAAAATAAGATTATTGTTACATTTTTTTCTCCTTCGGGATATGAAATTCGTAAAAATAGTAAAGAAGTTGATGTAGTTGTTTATCTTCCTTTGGATACTCCCGAAAATGCGAGACGTTTTATTGAAGTTGTTCGTCCTAAGACAGCCATTTTTGTTAAGTACGATTTTTGGTATCATTATCTTTCTGAGTTGAAAAAAAATCAAATTCCAACGTATTTAATATCAGGTAATTTTCGTGAAAATCAAATATTTTTTAAATCATACGGAGGAATGATGAGAGATTGTTTACGATGTTTTAGTCATTTCTTTGTTCAAAATGAAAAATCAAAATTATTGCTGCAATCTATTGGTTTTGAAAATGTAATGGTAAGTGGTGATACACGTTTTGATAGAGTTTTGGAAATTTTGGATAGAGACAATTCCTTGGATTTTATTGAAACATTTAAGAATGATTCAATTTGTGTAGTTTTTGGAAGTTCGTGGGAAGAAGACGAGGAAATTTATCTCAGTTATGTAAATAACTCAACTGGAAATATTAAATTTATCATTGCACCACATAATATCACCCCAGAAAAAATACATTTTTTTAAACAGAAAATATCTAAAAAGATAGTGTTTTTTTCGGAAAGGCAAGGTAAGAATTTATCTGATTTTGATGTGTTCATTATTGATACGATTGGTATTTTAACAAAAGTGTACAGCTATTCGGATATTGCGTATGTGGGAGGCGGAATGGGTAAAAATGGGTTGCACAATGTGTTGGAACCAGCTGTTTTTGGTATTCCTGTGGTGATAGGGAAAAACTATGAGAAATTCAATGAGGCTAAGGCTTTAGTTGGTAGAGGAGGAGTTGTGTCTGTCACGAGCGAAGAAGAATTTAAACAGATTATGGACTTGTTAATTTCAATTCCTGAGAAGCAAGAAGAAATGGGGAAAGTTAATAAGGACTTCATCATAGAGAGTCAAGGTGCTACACAAGCCTTTATTACATTCTATGAAAATAGAAAAAATAAAGAAAAGTAGATGGCTATGTGTGCTGATTTATAGTTCATTATAAACTTTAACAAAAATTAATATTTATTTTTTTGGTAAAAGTATTGTGAAAACAAAAAATAGTTGTACATTTGCAAACGCAAAACAGAAGGTAATATTCCTCCTTAGCTCAGTTGGTTAGAGCATCTGACTGTTAATCAGAGGGTCACTGGTTCAAGTCCAGTAGGGGGAGCAAAGAAAATCAAGCACTTACAGAAATGTAGGTGCTTTTTTGTTTGTTGATTAAAAATATTTGAAACATTTGCCTTGTTGTAAAAAAGAAAGTAATGTCCTAATTTTTTTTTCTTTATGATAATCAAAGTATTGATTTGAATATTGATGTAAGTTTTTTTCCTATAAAGACTTTTCTCAAGTTTACAAGTAGTCTTTCTATGTTTGTATACAATCAACTATGTAGTTTTCTATTGATAGCCAACATAAATTTCTCAAAATCATAACTCAGCCATTCTAAATCATATCCACAATACCTATAAAAGTAATTTAAGAATGGTTGAACTTCTGAAGTTATTGGATTTTCCTTTTCAGGATCATAATTCATATATACGAATATGACAAAGCTTAAAACAGCTTTTTTATCAATTGGTTCTTTGATTCCACAGTTATTTGCATAAGAAATTAGCATGTCCCAAAAATTATCAGCTGAATCATACCATTCATATTTATTCTTCAAATGATTTATTTTCAGGTTCATCGCTAATAGCGTTTCACTCCGAATATTTCTTAAAGAGTACTCTATGAAATTCTGAACTGTAACAGATTCAAAAATCCTGTTATTTTCTAATATTTCTTTTCTACTGAAGGCAATTTCTACTTTGTCTCCAGACAAACCATAAAAATGATTGTAAATTATTGTGTCTTTCTTTATCTCATTTTCGAATCTCTTATTCAACATTGAGCTAACTATAAAATAAGAATTTAAATCAAAGTACTTTGCATTTGATAGATGATGAATGTTGAATGTTGTTGTTTTTTCATCAACTATAACTTCAACATTTGAAGGCATATTCCAATTCTTTAATTGATCCTCAGTTTTATCTTGAAGCTTTTTATCTTGACAGCTACATATAAAAATTAGAAGGGGAAAAAATATTTTCTGGATTTTATGATGTTTATTAATAATCATAAGATAGAATTTGTTTATTCTTTTCGCAAAGAGTCTCCAAAGCATATTGTTTTTTTAATATTCCTAACTATTCTGATATAGTATTTCGAACACTTTTCAGAGTTTATCTGAGATACCTTAGTGCTTTTTTAGTGTTTTATAGTTCAATCTTATTTACTCTTTTTATTGTAAATATTTCTTTGGAGGTAGGATAAATGTATTTTCAGATACTTGTGCATTTTGTTTTTAGGTAAATAGACAATCAAGGACATTTATTGCTATGAGTTACTCATTTTAAAATTAGAAAAAATAAATATTTGTGAATATTTCCTACTCATTAATCATTTTCCAAAGAGTATCTTTTAGTTGAGAAATACCTTTTCCTGAAACAGATGAGATAAACAAAAAAGGAATTCCTTTTAGAGCAGGTTTGATTTCTTTTTCAATGTCAGAAGTAAGTTCTTCGTCAAGCATATCTGATTTTGAAATAGCGATAAGTCTATCTTTATTAAGTAGTTCTGGATTATATTCTTTCAGTTCTTTTAGCAATATATGGTATTCTTCTACAATATCTTTGCTGTCAGCAGGAATGAGGAAAAGAAGCGTCGAATTTCGCTCGATATGTCGTAGGAAATAATGTCCTAACCCTTTTCCTTCTGCAGCCCCTTCAATAATACCAGGAATATCTGCTACAACAAAAGATTGAAAATCACGATATTCTACAATTCCCAAATTAGGTTTTAATGTTGTGAAAGGATAATCACCAATTTTCGGTTTGGCGGAAGTTATAACCGATAACAATGTTGATTTTCCCGCATTAGGAAAACCTACAAATCCTACATCGGCAAGAATTTTCAATTCTAACAAAAGTTCCATTTCCTCACCAGGAATGCCAGGCTGTGCATATCTTGGAGTTTGATTAGTAGCACTTCTGAAATGCCAATTCCCTAAGCCTCCTTTTCCTCCGCGTAACGCAATGACCTCCTGTTTGTCTTCTGTAATTTCAAACAGAACCTCATCAGTTAAGGCATTCTTTACGATTGTGCCTAAAGGGACCTCAAGATAAACATCTTTCCCATCAGCTCCTGTACTACGACTTGCTCCGCCACTTTCACCGTGCCCCGCTCTGAAATGTTTCTGAAACTTGAAGTGAATGAGTGTCCATAGGTTTTTATTTCCACGAACAATAATGTGTCCACCTCTTCCGCCATCTCCGCCATCAGGTCCGCCTTTAGCAACAAACTTCTCCCGATGCAAGTGCATAGAACCTTTTCCGCCATTTCCTGAGGCGACAAATACTTTTACATAATCCGTGAAATTCCCTTCAGTCATAATATTTATAGAAAATAGACAATCCCAAACCTTTGAAGAAGAAATCTCCTATCAAAAGTTTGGGTTTTTCTTAATGTTTTGTAATACTTATTTTAGATTATCGATAGCGTTAGACAAACGTGTTGTAATTTCTTCAATTGTGCCAATACCATCAATGCCGTGATATTTTCCTTGTTTTTTATAAAATTCGATAAGTGGAGCAGTTTTTTCGTTGTATTCCACGAATCGATTTCTGATTTTGCTTTCATCTTGGTCATCGGTGCGTCCGCTTACTTTTCCTCTTTCCAAAAGGCGTTGTATCAGAATTTCATCGTCGGCTTCTAAGGCTAATGTTCCGTGAATTTTCATTCCTTTTGAAGCTAAAAAATCATCTAAAGCCTCAGCTTGAGCAATAGTTCTTGGAAAACCATCAAATATAAAACCTTCAGCTTTAGGATTGTTCTCTATTTCTTGTTGTAGCATCTGGATAGTAACTTCATCAGGAACCAAATCACCTTTGTCCATATATGATTGAGCCAATTTTCCTAATTTGGTTTCGTTTTTAATGTTAAATCGGAATAAATCCCCTGTTGAAATGTGTACTAAATTGTATTTATCTTTCAAAAAAGCAGCTTGTGTACCTTTCCCAGCTCCTGGTTTCCCGAATAAAACTAAGTTTGTCATCGTTATTGAATTATTTAATTGATATATTTGAGGTAAATTTCTTCCTAATTCGTCATAATCAAGCCCATAACCAACGATAAATCGATTCGGAATAGGTTGCCCTACGTAATCTATTTTTAAATCTTTCTTGTAAGCATCTGGTTTAAAGAAAAGTGTAGCAATGCGCAATGATTTTACTTTTTTGTCGTGGAAAATGCGATAAATTTCCTCCAGAGTGTTACCCGTGTCGATAATATCTTCCAATACCACCACATCACGCCCTTCCACAGGAATATCCAATCCGATAAGCTCCACCACTTTTTCGGTAGATTGCATTCCTTGGTAAGAAGCTAATTTCACGAAAGTAATCTCGCAATCCGCTTTATAATGCCGAACAAAATCGGAAGCAAACATAAAAGCTCCATTAAGTACCGAAACAAATAGCGGACAGGTATCTTCCATATCCTTAGCCACTTCCGAAGCCATTCGCTGAATAATTTGCTGAATTTGTTCAGCTTCAATGTAAGGTTCAAATGATTTGTCGTGTATTTTTATGATTTCCATAGAAAATAAATAAAGCACAAAGGTACATTTTTTTTGTCAAGAAGCAAGATGTTTTTATCCTATTTTGTGTAGTTTTGCGGTGCGTTATATCACAAAGAAATGAGCAAACTACAAAAATTATTCAAACATACTTTTATATACGGATTAGCAACTGTACTTCCACGTGTAATATCCTTGATTCTTACTCGTTTATACGTTCAAGAATTAAATTCTACCGCAGATTTTGGAATTTATTCGGGTTTGTTTGTATATCTCATTTTGGGTAACGTGCTGCTTTCCTATGGAATGGAAACTGCTTTTTTTCGTTTTATGAATAAAGAAGAGGATAAACGCAAAGTACAATCTACAGCTCTTACTTCTTTGTTTGTCAGTTCGTTGTCTTTTTTTGTTGTAGCGTTATTTGCTCGAAATTTCATATCGGAATGGCTACAATATGATGTGAATTTAATTACCTTTTGTATTATCATTTTAACGCTTGATGCATTGGTTGTTATTCCCTTTGCACAACTCCGAAACGAAGGTAAATCACTTACATATGTTATTATAAAAATTGGAAATGTAACAGTGAATCTTTTACTGAATTTGTTTTTCTTTCTTTTATTGCCAAAATTAAAAGATAATGCTTTTTGGGATTTCTTTTATTTTGAAAATCAGGTGTATTATATATTTATTTCCAATATAATGGCAAGTTTGCTAACGCTTGTTGTGTTGTTACCAATTTATTTCAAAATTCGATTGGGTTTTTCATTCGTTTTATGGAAAAAAATGTTCCGATACGCTTTTCCCGTGTTAATTGCTGGGATTGCTTTTGCCGTGAATGAAGGCTTTGACCGTGTGTTTTTACGAATGTTGCTTCCTGTTGAAACTGCTGACAATACCATCGGAATTTATTCGGCTTGTTATAAAATGGGAGTTTTTATGACGCTATTTGTAACAGCTTATAAATTAGGAGTTGAGCCTTTCTTTTTTAGTAACGCTCAAAATAAAGATGCACCACAAACGTATGCTTTAGTGACTGAATATTTTACTATTTTCGGAGCGTTTATCTTGCTTTTTATTACGGTTTTCACAGATATTTTTAAGCTTATTTTGATAAATAACCCAGCATATTGGGAAGCGTTATGGGTTGTTCCAGTTGTTTTGTTGGCAAATCTTTGTTTGGGTATATATCATAGCCTTTCGGTTTGGTACAAGGTAACTGACAGAACTCAGTTTGGGGCGTATATTTCTATATTAGGAATGGTTATCACTATTTTGTTAAACTTTTTGCTCATTCCTGTAATAAGCTATAAGGGAGCAGCTTTGGCTACATTGGCCACCTATCTGGTTATGATGTTAGTATCATATTTTGTAGGTCAGAGAAAGTATCCAATTCCTTACAATATAAATAAAATCCTATTTTATTTAATTTTTAGCGTATTGGCCTCATTTTTTACATTCTATGTTTTTGACAGAAATATGTATGTGGGAACTTTTCTGTTGCTATTGTATATTTTTGTAGTCTTTCAAAAAGAAGCAGGAATTAGAAAAATGCTAAAAGGTTACCTAAGCAAAAAGAAAGTGTAAGATTCATCCATTTTATTAACGGAAGACACAAACAAAGTAACTCCTAAAATTAAGGTGTGCCAATAAGTAGCTTGATGTCTTCTATTAACATTTCAATTTGTGAATCCTCTAATCCGTCGTAGTAGATTATTGGATTCCCATCTGCGTCTTTACGTGAAACAATATTTCCCTTTTGGTCAATCAATGCAAAAAGTCCAGAATGTTCAAATCCGTCAATTCCTTTGGCATTATTTTGTGCGTGGAGGTTGAATCCGTTGTTCGCTAAATCATAAATTGCTTCTTCGTCGCCTGTGAGTAAATGCCAGTTAGGGCTTGTTATTCCGTGTTGTTGGGCATATTCTCTCAGCACTTCAGGCGTGTCATTTTCTGGATTAATTGAAAATGAAGCAAAACCAATGTTTTTCCCCTCAAAGGCATTTTGAACTTTTACCATACTTGAAGTCATTATCGGACAAATAGTTGGGCAAGTTGTAAAGAAGAAATCTACGACGTAGACTTTTCCTTCGTAATCTTTGTTAGAAATGGTTTGGTTATTCTGATTAGTGAACGAGAATTTGGGAGCTTTCCCAATGGTAACTAATTTTGAATCAGAGCAACCTACTGAAAATAGGGTAATGAACAGAACAAAGAGTATGTATTTTTTTCTCATTATTTTATGTGTGTTTTTTTCCAAATATTGGAATTATAGATTGTAAAAGATACTTTTTTCATTTTCTTGTACGCAAAGGTAAAAATAATTACCAAAATGTACGTCAAAATCTTATAAAAAAAGGGATTTTTAAAAAATGGTTGCTCGGTACTTGTTACGGATTCAAAATCACTGATAACGAAGAAGAAATCTGTCATAACAGAAAGAAAACACAATAACCATAAATTGTATTTCCATTCAATATAAATCCACCCAACAATCAAAAAAGCTATGAAATTTTCCAAAAGTGTTATTCCAAAGATTGGAAAATATTGAAGTTGTTTCAGCATAAACCAATTAGGTAACATAGAAATAATAGAAACAATAATTGTAATAGGTAGAAATCCTAAGTTTGTGTGTTTAAAAAGTTGTTGAAATCCTAAAAAATAGTAGAAAAAAATATTAAAAATGAAAATAAGATTTATACCACGATAGGCGTTCTTTTGCTGTAAAAATAAAAAAATGGCGAAAAGAATCAACAAGGTTAAAAAAGTAAATGGGAGTTCGTTTTGGAAACTTTCTCTAAAATTTAATTTTGTTAAAATATCACGATTGTCAGAAAAATAGATAACTAAGGAAGGTAACAAACTAATTGTGAAACAGCTTAATGTCGTAACGATACTTATTTTAAGAGAGTCGTTAATTACAATGTCATTTAACAAATGTTCAAATATCGAACACACGTTTGAAAAGTAATATGTAGAGAACGCAAAGATAATCAATGAAAATATTGAAATAACTGCAGAATTATTTTTCATATAGATTTTTGTGAAAAAATTTAGAAAAATGTAACTTTGCAAAGTTAATAAAATTTTCAAATGAATTTACTTCAAGAATTACAAAAACGAAGCGGAAATTGTTGTGAATTATGTGGTGCAACAAATAATTTAGAAATTTATGAAGTGCCTCCTACCAGTACGGGTGGATTAGATGGCAGTTTGTTGGCTTGTAAAACCTGTGTTTCACAAATTGAAGGTGCTACAGATTTGGATAGCAATCATTGGCGTTGCTTAAATGATAGTATGTGGAGTGAACATCGGGCTGTAAAGGTGATGGCGTGGCGAATGCTCAATCGGTTGAAAAGCGAAGGGTGGTCGTTGGATTTGCTAAATATGATGTACTTGGACGATGAAGAACTCGCTTTTGCAAAAGCTTCAGATGATCATTTAGATGAAAGTGAGAAAATTATCCACAGGGACAGCAACGGAGCAATTTTACAAGCAGGTGATAATGTAGTTTTGATAAAAGATTTGAAGGTAAAAGGTTCAAGTATGGTTGCCAAACAAGGAACAGTGGTTCGTAAAATTTCTTTGGATCGTGAAAATCCACAATATATTGAAGGAAAAGTTGATGGGCAACAAATTGTGATTATAACACAATATGTTAAGAAAGTTTAAAACATTCTTGTAAAAGAAAAATAGGCTATCTAATTTATTATCAGATAGCCTATTTTTTTTATCAGAAAATTTGAATTTCATCAATAAACATCCAAGAGTCACCTCCTTTGGGTGGGTGTCCTAAGTTTTGTATTTCTAATTTCACAAATCGAGCTTTCTGTTTTTCAAAATCAAACTTAAAATCTTTTAAAATGGCGTACCCATTTGACGTATGTGGGTGGCTAACTTCTCCAATTTTTGTGTAATTTTTACCATCAACAGATACTAAAAGGTCTATTTTTGTTGGAAAGTAAATTCCCGAACCTTGGTTTTCCATCGCTCCTACTATGACTTTTTCAATTTCCGTATCTTCTTCTAAATCAATTATAACAGAAGCATCATCAACTAACCATGCCAACCATTGTTTGTCGTGGAAGTTTTTTGTTCCTCGAACGATATTAGTAAGCGTTTCGTTCCCTTGTCCTTGGTAGCTTTTATGATACACGGGATTGTATGCAGCCTTTTTTCCAATTGCTTTATGAAAAACAAAGGTGTCCGAATAAACCACCTCATTGGGTTTTTCGTTAAAGAAAACAGCTGATTTTATAGTTATAGTTTCTTTTATTTCAATGGGTTGTGTGTATTTCTGGGCTTTGGATAAATCTCCATTTAAAGAGTAACGGATGTCGGCTTCTGGCAATTCACTATGTAGCGTAATAATAACTTTATTATCTTGATTTTCAATTTTAGAAGATACTTGATACATTGATTTTGAATAGTTGATATTCATTAATTCCAATCGGGGAAGTAATTTCTGAACTCTATTCATAAAATTGTTCCAGTTTTTCATTTCTTGAGGCGTCCAAACTATTTCCGCAAGAGCTAAAAGTCGTGGAAAAATCATATATTCAGAATGTTTTTCGTTTGGAATGTATTCCGCCCATAAATTCGCTTGGCTTCCAAGAATTTGCTTTTGTTGTTCTTGTGTTAACTCATCTTTGTGTAATGAATAATTGTAGATTTTACTTAAAGGCAAATATCCACCAATAGCAAGTGGCTCATTGTCAGGAGAACCCTGATATTGGTCTATATAACAATCACTTGTCAGAACAACTTGATGACCTTGTTCGATGGCTTTTTTGCCAATATCAATTCCTCTCCAATTCATCACAATGGCTTGCGGCGGTAAACCTCCTTCGATAATTTCGTCCCAACCGACTAATCTTCTGCCGTTTGCAACCAAGAAATTATCTATTCGTTTTATGAAGTAACTTTGCAATTCGTGAGCATTTTTTAATTTATGTTCCTTCATTCGTTGTAGGCATTTTGGACATTTTTCCCATTCCGTATGAGTTGCCTCGTCGCCCCCGATGTGGATATATTTACTTGGAAACAAATCCATTACCTCTGTAAGAACATTCTCTAAAAAGGTAAAAGTTTCATCTTGTCCTGCACAATAGATATCTGTAATTGGCCAAACGCCTCCTGATGGAACACCGATTGGACGTTTATGACACGATAGCTCAGGATAAGCTGTAATGGCACTCATCACGTGAGCGGGCATTTCAATCTCTGGGATTATGGTAATACCTCTTTCTGAGGCGTAAGATACAATCTCTTTAATGTCTTCTTGCGTGTAGAAACCACCATAAGTTCCCTTTGTTTCGGGGGAATTTGTGCTTCGTGCATTCCAATGTTTTTCTTCTTGGTCTACTCGCCACGCTCCAACCTCAGTAAGTTTAGGATATTTTTTTATTTCAATACGCCAACCCTCATTATCAATCAAATGAAAATGAAATGTATTGAGTTTCAACATTGCCATTCGGTCGATAGTTTTCAGAATATATTCTTTAGGAAAGAAATGACGTGCCACGTCAAGCATCAAACCACGCCAAGGATACTGGGGTTGGTCTTGGATATTAACAGAGGGTATAATCCAATCTGTTTTAACAATGTTTGAACTTTCTATCTCTTTCGGAAGTAGTTGCCGTAAGGTTTGTAAAGCGTAAATAAATCCGTTGCGGTCAGAGGCTTTTATGGTTATTTTCTCATTATCAGAATTAAATGTGTAACTTTCATTTGGGAGGGAGGTATCAGCTTCCAGAACAACAAAATTACTTTTTTGGGGTTCGTTTGTTATTTTTAAATCCCAACCAGAAGCGTTTTTAAATTTTTCGGTTATCAACCTTGCTACATTTTGTAATGTATCGGCGGCGACAAAGGTTGTTTTTGAAGTGAATTCAAAATAACCATTTGATAAAGAGATGTTTTTAGGTTTTGGAATGATATTAATATCACTTTCTTCAAAAGTTATTTCTTTAGGTGTTTGACAGCCAATGGCTAACAAAAGAAAAGGAAGTATTATTTTTTTCATTATTTATAATATTTATTGCTCTGGCGAAAGTACGGCTTTTTTAAGATAAAACCTAAATACTTTTATTATTTTTGCAAGATGTAAAATCAAATGAAAATGCCAGTTATTCAATCTGAGTATAAACCACCTTTTTTATTTCGTCAAACTGATTTTTCTACAATTTATTCTGGAAAGGTTAGAAAAGTATTGGGAGTAGTTCAAGTAAGGCAACGATTGGAATTGCCCGATGGAGATTTTTTGGATATGGATTGGAGTTATTCTGAGCAAAAAACGAATCGTTGCATTATTATTTTACACGGATTGGAGGGGTCTGCTCAGCGACCTTATGTTCTGGGTACTGCAAAATTATTCAACCAGAACGGATTTGATGTTTGTGCGATGAATTTTAGAGGATGTAGCGGTGAGGATAATCGTTTGTTTTCGTCTTATCACTCTGGAAAATCGACAGATTTGGAGGAAGTTGTGCAAAAAGTAATTCAGTTGGGTTACACTGAAATCGTTATAAAAGGGTTTAGTATGGGTGGAAATATTAGTTTATTGTATGCGGGGAAACACTTGGTTCCAAAGGAAGTAAAAGCAATTGTTGCAGTTTCTACACCTTGTGATTTAAAGGGAGCTTCTGAAAAATTACACAAGAAAAGAAATTGGATTTATGCTCAACGATTTTTGGTAACATTGAAGCAAAAAGCTAAAATGAAGTCCATAAAGTTCCCAAACGAATTAGCTATTTCCGAAGTAGATTTGGTTAAGACTTTAAAGGATTTTGACGATTTATATACTTCACAGTCAAATGGTTTTGTTGACGCAGATGATTATTATCAAAAATGTAGCTCACTTTTTGTTTTGCATCAGATTAAAACGCCAACATTGTTGCTAAATGCCCAAAATGATTCGTTTCTTTCCCAAAGCTGTTTTCCTAATGAAATAGCTGAAAAAATGCCTCATTTTTATCTGGAAATGCCAAAGTATGGTGGCCACGTAGCATTTTATGATAAGAAAAATTTGTACTACAATGAAACAAGGGCATTACAATTTTTTATGGAAATGATAAATAAAAATAAATAATAACTTTCTAATAATTAATGTATTAATGCTCGATGATGTTTCATTCTTTTTGAAATTTCAATTTATTTTCTTGAAAAATTTTGTATGAAAGAAAAATAGTTGTAATTTTGCACTCGTCAGAAAATGACAGGGTCTCATAGCTCAGTTGGTTAGAGCACCTGACTCATAATCAGGTGGTCGCTGGTTCGAGCCCAGCTGGGACCACAAAGAAAAAGGCTTTACAGAAATGTGAAGCTTTTTTTTTGGATTATATAAATTGTAAAATTTCATCTAATCTTCAATCCACGAGGCGTATTTTACGTAATTATCAGCTGTTTTTCGTATAGATTGTTTTTGCTCTTCTGATAAATTCTTTATTTTCTTGGCAGGGACACCAGCATAAATACTTCCAGACTCAATATGAGTATGTTCAGTAACTACAGCACCAGCCGCAATGATACTATCACTTTCAACAATGCAACCATCCATTACGATACTTCCCATTCCAATTAACACATTGCTGTGAATAGTACAGCCGTGAATAATCGCATTATGTCCAATTGATACATTATCGGCTATTTCTGTGGAATGTTTTTCATAAGTTGCGTGAATAACAGCAGCGTCTTGTACATTTACTTTATTTCCAATTCGAATACTATTTACATCGCCCCGAATCACAGCATTATACCAAATGGTACATTGATTGCCTATAGAAACATCTCCTGTGATTGTTGCATTTTCAGCAATAAAACAATCTTCTCCAAAAGAGGGTTCTTTTCCATTAATTTTTTTGATAATCATCTTACTATATTTTTTGAGGAAAATTCAATTGATGAAATTTCGTTGCCACGAAAATACAGAATTATTCTTTATGATTGATGAATTTTTCAGAAAAAATATTATTTATAAATGATTATATTGTTGATTTACGGATATAAGTTAGTTTTCTAGCTGATGTAAAAAGAGAAGGTAACCCAATTCCTCTTTTTCGTAACATTTGAGATAGATTTATTATTTGTATAGGAGTAATTTAGCCAAAAAATAAATTTATGAAAAGGTACGTCTGTATGGTGATGGTGATTTTGTTTAGTTACAAATTCACATTAGAGGCTCAAGTTCGTTCTGTTGGACGTTCAAAAGTTAGTTTTGATTCAGGTTGGCTATTCCAGAAGGATAGTGTAGGGGATGCCATTCTTCCTAATGCAGATAGTTTTAAGTGGCAATCAGTTCAGTTACCTCACACGTGGAATGATAAGGACGTTCTTGCTGATGGTAAAAGAGGCTATTACAGGGGAATTGCTTGGTACAAAAAGTCTTTTCGATTAGTCCCTGAGGCTGAGAGGCAATATTTCCTACAATTCGAGGGTTCTAATCAGGTTACAGAAGTTTTTGTAAATGGGAAATTTGCAGGAAAACACATGGGTGGTTATAGCTCTTTTAATGTGGAACTGACACCTTTTTTGAATCTATCGGGAGAGCAATATATTTCTGTTAAGGTCGATAATAGTTTCGATAAGAATATTCCTCCTTTGTCAGCGGATTTTACATTTTTTGGTGGTATTTATCGTCCCGTTCATTTAATAACTACGGGAAATAAACACTTCAGTATGTCCGATTACGGAGGTCCAGGGATTTATATTTCAACACCTAAAGTTTCCGAAAAAAAGGCAGAAGTTACCATTGAATATCATCTACAAAACAAAAGTAATCAAAAAGTAAAACTATCGCTCGAAACCTCTATTAAGAAAGATACAGATTCCGTTTTGGCAGAAAAAAGAAGCAACGTAACTATTGGGGCTTCTTCGGATATGATTTTTAAAGTCACATTTAAAAATGTAGAAAATTTTGAATTGTGGAGTACTGAAAAACCAGTGGTTTATTACGTAGAAAGTGGTTTGAAAGAAAAAGGAAAAACTCTTGATAATTTAACACAACCTTTGGGCTTTAGGTGGTTCAGTTTCGATGCGAACAAAGGATTTTTTCTTAATGGGAAAAACGTAAAATTAATTGGAGCGAATCGCCATCAGGACAGAATCCCGTACGGAAATGCGTTGAGTAATGATATACATCGGCAAGATATGCAGCTGTTAAAGGAGATGGGAGCTAACTTCCTTCGAAATGCGCATTATCCACAAGCGACTGAAATCCTCGATAATTCAGACCAATTAGGCTTTGTTGTATGGGAAGAAATCCCGTTAGTAAACGAAGTAAATGTGAGTGAAGAACATAATCAAAACGCTGAGAATATGCTCAAAGAAATGATTAAACAGCATTATAATCATCCTTCAATATTTATATGGGCATATATGAATGAAATTTATTGGGCACATCGTTTTAAACCAGAACAAGAAATTCCTATACGTAATAAAGCCACACTTGAACTAACACAACGTTTGGAAAACTTAACTAGACAAACAGACCCATATCGTTACACTGCAATTGCGATGCACAATTATCCGCTTTATGATGAATCGGGAATTGGAGACATTCCTATGATTGCAGGATGGAATTTGTACCACGGTTGGTATTACGATAAGTATGAGGATTTTGGTAAATATATGGACGAACAACACAAAAAATATCCTAACAGAATTCATTTCATTAGTGAATATGGTGCTGGTTCAGATGTGCGTCTTTATTCCGAAAAACCTGAAAAATTTGACTTTACAATGGAAGAACAAGTCCGTTTTATACAATCTTTGACCTCTCAAATCATTGCACGTCCTTATATTTCTGGTGGAGCAATCTGGAATTTAGTAGATTTTAGCTCAGAACGCCGTGTAGATGCCACTTCGCATATGAATAACAAAGGTTTGGTTACACACAATCGTAAGCCAAAAGACGCCTACTTTTTAATGCAAGCACTTCTATCTGAAAAACCAGTTGCAACATTTGGCTATCCTTTCCGAACAGATTGGAAGCATATAGCTACATCGCCTTCAGATACACTTGTTCCAGTTCGTATGTATGCATTTTCAAATCGTGAGAAGCTTTCTCTCTTAATTAATAATCAATTCCACTCAGTAAGCCAAACAAGAAATGGAATGGCAGTGTGGGATTTATCTCTACCAGAAGGGAAATATGTGTTTTCCTTACAAGAAAATAGTAAAAATGTTCAAAATAAATCAATTCAAACGAAATTAATTCCTTATCAATTTAAAACTAGTAAAGAAATAGATATTGCGATGAACTTGGGGGCAAATTATGCTTTCATCGATTCGCGAACGGGGCAGTACTGGCTTCCTGAAAAAGAATATTCTGAAGGTAGTTTTGGTTTTATTGGAGGTAAACAACTTTATGTTGGGGACAAGATAGGGACAAAAGAAGATATTCTTGCAGTAGATGAAGAAGACCCTCTTTATCAGGCGATTCGTGTGGGTATGTCAGAGTTTAAAGCAGATGTACCTGAAGGAGTTTATGAGGTAGAAGTTTTAATGGTTGAGTATGTTCCCAAGTCTCGGCGTTTTGCAGATGAAGACAAAGAAGTAACGCGTCAGCCTAATAAACGTATATTTAGTATTTTCGCAAATGAATCTTTAATTGAGGAGAATTTAGATTTAGGAGCAAATTACGGATTAAACGTTCCTTACCGACTTGTATTCAAAACAAAAGTGACAAAAGATAATGGCTTGTCAATTAAATTTCAGCCGATAAAAGGAGAGCCTGTCGTTAGTGGGATTCGTGTCAGAGGAGTAGGGTATTAACTTAGTGAAATAATTGTAGAAAAATGTAACGCAAATTCTATTTTTAGTAACATAAGTTATGTTTGTATTTAATAAAGTTAGACTAACTTAGCGGTGATAAAACTCAAAGAAGAATAAAAATAAAAAAGCAATGAAAAATATCTTTCTGACATTACTAACGTTAATAAGTATTTTGGCAGTCAACGCACAAACTTATGAGATAAAAGGACGAGTAGTTGATGATGCTACCAACGAGCCTTTGCCAGGAGTTAGCGTTTATGATGCTACAAATTTTAATGGGACAGCCACTGATTTGGAAGGAAAGTTCCGTTTGGGGAATTTGAAAAAAGGGGAAACAAACATCACATTGTCTTGTTTAGGGTACGAAACACAACAAAAAGTGATAAAAATGCCTTCGGACAAGGAAGTTGACCTACAGATACGTCTAAAACCTAGTAATCTTAATCTGGGAGAAGTGGTCGTAGTTGGCAGTTTTGAAGGACAACAGAAAGCTCTTAATCAACAACGGGTTGCTCATAACATAAAGAATGTCGTTTCTGCTGACCTTATAGGGAAATTCCCCGATAAGAATGTTGCTGAGTCATTACAACGTTTACCTGGAATCAATATCGCTAGAGACAAAGGAGAAGGAGCTTCTGTTTCTATCAGAGGTACACCACAGCATTTTACTAACATCAGTATTAATGGAGAGCAATTGTCATCTGTTCAACAAAGTGGTTCAAGAACGGAGGGGCTTGACCTCATTCCAGCCGACCAATTAGGAGCAATTGAGGTTACCAAAACGCTAACTTCGGATATGGATGGTGATGCAATAGGCGGAAATATCAATCTGCGAACTCCCACAGCACGTTCCATCAAATTGCAATTAAAAGGAGATTTAGGAAAGGGGTTTAATGACCTTTCAGGTAAGCTCAATTCAATTGGGAAGATGCAAATTAGCCGACGGTTTTTAGTAAATGACAATCACAGTAATAGTCGGTTAGGAATTTTACTCAGTGGAAGTTATTATAGTAATAACAATTCTGAAGATAGAATGGATGCCACTTGGTCAGGTGTCAAAAAGAAAGTAAAAATGGTAAACGAGGGTTTGATTATGCCAGAGTATTATCATTTTCGGAAAACAGAAAACAAACGTACTCGTGTAGGAACCACAACTACAATTGATTATAAAGTGAAAAATCACGAGATTATTTTCAATTATATGTACAATTACAGGGAAGATGACGATGTGCGTAATCGTATGCGTTTTGACTTGGACCGAAGTACTTCCCAATGGATTTCACACGATAGCTTACTTGATGGTAGAATCCGAAGAGATATCAATATTTGGAAAGAAATCAAGAAAAATCATAATTTCAATCTGGAAGGGAATCATAATTTGAACGGTTGGATGGTGGATTGGGGAGCTTTCTATACCACATCTAAAAGAGAGTATTCAAGTACACGAGGCGATTTTTCTCGTGATGGAATAGCTATCATAGCAGATAATGAACGAGGCATAATGGATGAAGTTCCACAACTACGTCCCGAACGCCCTTATAATATTAAAAATCCGCTTTTAATGAACGATTTCAGACGTTATGAAGAAGACAGTGAGTACACTAAGGCTTCTAATTTGGTCGGAAAATTTAATATTAGTAAAGATTACATTCTCAAAGGTTACAGCGGAAATATAAAGTTTGGTGGGAAGGCACGTAAAGTAACAAACAATAAATTCCGTGATAATCACGTTTTCTCATTTTTTGACCCCAATAAAGTACTAAATTTGAAAGAAGCATTTGCCCACGTTGCAAGTGATAAAGAACCAACAAATTTCTTAAATAATAGATATGAATTTGGACCAAGAATAGACAAAAATAAGTTTGAGAATTATATGCAAACTTATCGCAAATTGCTAATTGAAGGGGATGATTCTTGGGATGCTGAGCGTTTATCAAAAAATGATACTTACGAAGCAGAAGAAAATGTAAATGCAAGTTACATTATGAACCGAATTCAGCTGAAAGATTTACTCATTATTGCAGGGTTGAGGTATGAATATAACGATGTTCTCTATCACGCTTTTGATGTGAAACGTACTGGAACAACGGTAATTGCAACTCCTATAAGTGGAGGTACAAAATATGGTTTTCTTTTGCCTAACCTACAATTGAAATATGGGTTAACAGAGTTTACCAATATCCGTGCTGCTTACACACAATCATATGCGAAGCCGAATTTCGTTGACATTGTTCCTTTTGTGAACTATGATGCTGATATGGCAAGGCTTTTTATTGGAAATCCAGAATTAAAACCTTCACTTTCAGATAATATTGATTTTATGTTTGAAAAATACAATAAGGGAGGTGGAGTTATCTCGGCCGGATTGTTTTACAAGAATATAAGTCGTTTTCAATTTTCACGCATCGTTCCGTCTTTATTAGAAGATTATCCTGGCTTTCCACAAACTGCAGGTTTTGAGTTCCGACAGGAACAAAACGGAGAAAAAGCTATTGTATATGGTTTCGAATTCAACTTGATGCAAAAATTGGATTTTCTTCCGAGCATATTTAAAGGTTTGAGTGCCTATCTAAACTACACTTATACGGGAAGCAAAGCCAATACACAGGACAGGACTGATATGCGTTTGCCTGGTCAAGCACTTCATACGGGAAATGCCTCTCTTTCTTGGGATTACAAAGGATTCTCCTGTAAAGCGAGTTTGAATTATAATGGTTCATACATTCATTCGGTAGCAAGTACCGAAAACGATGATATTATTCAAGATGAAAGATTTCAACTTGATGTTAACTTATCACAACGAATCAGTAAGAAGATAAGTATTTATGCCGAGTTTGTTAATTTAACCAATTCTCTGTCAATTCGTTATCAGGGGAATTCAAGTCAAATTTCAAGGATTGCTTATTTTGGTTGGTCATCAAGGTTTGGGATAAATTTCAGGTTATAGAAATAGAAAACTTTAAAATTTAGAAAGATGAAACTTAAGACAATGATATTCGTTATACTTTCTGTTATCGCAGTAGTTTCTTGTGAGAGAGAAAAAGTAATTGAACTTTCTGCTTCAACAATTGAAATAGAAAACTATTCTGGTGAAGTTATTGCACGAGAACCTTCAGAGAAGGTGTTTTTGAATGTTGTAGCTGAAGCTCCCGCTGGAATAAGTAAAATAGAAGTCCTTGTTTCGGGAAAGGTTGTTGCAACAGAAAATCCAGAAAATTCATTTACTTACAATTATGAATATGAATACGATGTTCCTGCAACAGCCAATTTAGGAGAAGAGGTTACAATATCTTTTAAGCTAGAAGATAAACAAGGGCATAGTTTCGTAACGCCTACAGTTATTATAAGAGTTGCTCAACCCTTTGAAATTGCTGATTTTTCAATCGGAGGACAGGTATTTAAAAAAATTTCAGGAAGAATCAACAAAAATATGGTACTTACCAACGACCAAAAGTGGCTAATCAATGGAGTAGTAAGTGTTGATGATGGAGCAAACCTAACTATTAACGAAGGTACTACTGTGTATTTCAGAACTTTTAATAGTGATAAGTACAGCCAGTTGGTGATTATGAGAGGAGGAAAAATTACAGCTTCAGGTACAAGACTTCAACCCATTGTGTTTACCAGCGATAAGGTTTTATCAGGCACGGCATCTCGGGAAGATTGGGGCGGAATATATATCAATGGCTCAGCACCTACTAACGCTGCAACCACTGTATTACTTGATGGTTTTCGTTACGGAGGGAACAATCCTGATGATAATTCTGGTACACTTAAATTTGTACGGATAGAGTATACAGGAAAAGGAGGATTACATTCTTTACAACTCAATGGAGTGGGGAGTAAAACGACGATAGAGTACGTCCAATCTTTTGATTCCTACAATAATGCTTTCCGATTGCGAGGTGGGCGAGTTTCCTTACGTTATATAGCTGGTATACAGCACGGAGGATATGGAATATGGGCAGATGAAGGTTGGCAAGGCAATGGTCAGTTTTGGATTTTTCAAACTAATATAAAAGCGACACTAAATCCCGTAAATTATTGGAATCAAGCTCGTTCTATAGAGTTCCGTAATGATAATTCTATTTTTGATAAACAGCCTCGTACCACTTTCAAAGTAAGTAATGTCACTTTAATAGGAAATGGTTCTGGAGGGCTTGAATTTGGCACTCGTCGAGGCGTTCGTATCCGACGAGGTGCGGAGGGATTATTTCACAATTCCATAATTACTGAATTTCCGAGTGATGGAGTGCGTGTGGAAGATCTTCCGCTAGAAAGATTGGGAGTAACTACAAAAATTGATCACATTCATTCCTTTAATAATGCAATAAATTGGGAGCAAGAAGCTAAAACATTCTTTTTTGAGAGTGGAAAGTATAACTTATCAGAAAAGTCTGTGCCAGGAATAACGCGAGATAATTTTGTAGGAGTAGCTCCTACCATATTTAATCCTACTTCTCTGGGAAGTTGGTTTGTTGATGCTCCTTACATAGGGGCCGTGGAACCTTCAAAAGATTGGACTAAAGGAGGGGAGTGGTTTAAAAACTACGATGGTACTCTAAGAAAATAATCTAAAAATATAAATATTATGTTACGATGTAAAAAACAATTTTTTGTGTGCGTAGCAACCGTAATTGGAATGCTATTTGTAGCTCTTTCTTGTAAAAAAGACAATCCAGAGTATAAAACACCTTTACTTTCATTGAAAAGTTCAGAGATGGTTGATTTGGCTCCTGGAGAAAAAACTGAAATAAAACTTACTCTCAATGGAGATGGAGGTGCAAAGTCAGTTATAGTTAAGAAAAATGGAGGATTTTTGAAAGAATTCCCAGTACACGCCACAGCTTCCGAGTTTATATACACTACTGAACCTATTTCGGCTGGACAGGAGGAAGGAGCAGAAGTGAAATACGGCTTTACTCTGGTAAATCAGAATGATGTTGAAAGTCCTGAAGTTCTTGTAGTAACCAAAGTTGCTTTATACGACAAAATTACCATAGGTTCAACTTCTCTTTTTAGTTTGAAAGTTGGTGTGGAAGGTATTGTCCCTTCTGGAAAAAGTGTCAAACTCATTAAGGGGCGAAACTATTTTATTCCCACGTCATTAACTTTTGAGGTTGATTCTTCATTGGAAATAGAGGAGGGTGTACAAGTTTATATGAATGCTGAAGCTAAGGAAAAGGTATCAATCAACGTTTCAGGTACTACAAGAATTTCAGGTACTGAAACAAATCCAGTTGTTATCACAAGCTCTAAAGTTCTTTCAGATGCTTCAAAGGCTTCAGCAGGAGATTGGGGTAGGTTTGCACTTATTGGTGCAGGAGCAAAATCAGATAATGGTAAGATAAGTTACCTTCGTTTGGAATATGGAGGCGATCGAGTTTTCCGTTTGTCAGATGTAGGTTCTAAAACTCAAATTAATCATATACAAGTGTTTAATTCTGAAGGAGAGGGGTTTATGATAACAGATGGGAATGCTCAGCTTAAGTATTTGGTGGCAACTGATTGCCGTGGTGGGTCGTATCGTTTGGGAGAAAAATATGAAGGGAAAATACAGTTTGCAATTTCTGTAAATTCCGCACGATTTGATGAGAATGATGATTTTGTTATTCGTGAAGAGGCGTCTCCTGTAATTGCCAATGTAACGCTACTAGGAGCGGGTAAGGATACCGATAAAACGAACGGAATGAGAATGAGAGCAAAAGCTGCTCCGAAAGTATACAATGCCATCATAGCTAATTTCCCCAGAAGAGGTTTACGTGCTGGTGATGATGTTAATATAACGGATTTGAAGGGTTCTGCTGTTTTTGCATATTCGTACATATTTGATGTAGAAACAGATGCCTTTAGAGGAGATGCTCAAAAATTTGCAGGAACTTTCAATATAGAAAATGGAAATATTGAAACAAATCCTTTCTATAATAATGTGGTAAATTTTAAGGACAAAATATATACACTGAAAGCTATTGCGGGAATTGGAGTAGCTGATTTTGTTCCAGATGTTGAACAAACAAGTGAGTTTAATCCTGCTTCATTGGATACATTTTTCACTTCAGCAACCTACGTAGGAGCTATAAAAAATGGAAGTGAAGATTGGACAAAAGGCTGGGTAAAAAATCCAGATAACTCTGTAAGATGATTTTATAACAAACTAAATATGAAATAAATGAAAAATAATAGTCTCATAGCATTTTTGCTTTTATTGTTCTTTCAGAACACTTTTTCACAGGTATCTCCTGAGTTACAAGCACGTTGGGATAAGGAGTCTTCTGTGCCAGAAAATCCGTTATTAGATCATCGCCCTACTGTACTCCCAGATAGGATAACACTTGTTCCGAGGGCTTCCAATAATGATGAAATTGCTGTAATTTGGCGTACAGATACTTTGATAAAAGAAGGTACTTTGGAACTTGTTAAGGGTGATGATTATTCCTTTCCTAAGGCAAATCGTAAGCGAATAACGGCTTCGTATGAGGTTGTGCAATATAAGGATTATCCAATGCACTACCATAAAGCAATTATTTCTGGTTTAGAGTCAGGTAAAATTTATCGCTATCGTGTAGGAAAATCACCGCATTGGAGTGCGTGGAACACCTATGTTCACGAAAATCATACTGATAAGCTCAAATTACTTTACTTTGGGGATACTCAAAACGGGATTTACAAACACGCTAAACGAATTTATAAAGAAGCCTTCCGAAAATTTGGACAAGCACAACTCGCAGTGTATGTAGGAGATATGATAAATCACGCTAATAATGATTATGAATGGGCAGAATGGCATACTTCTACAGCAGATATTAATGCCACAATCCCTGTAATTGCTGCACCTGGTAATCACGAATATTTGAAAAATCTTGAGGGTAAAAAAATAAAACTCTCAAATTACTGGACATCAACATTTCCTTACCCATACTCTTGGGATGCAGGACAATACTATTTAGATTATGGTTTTGTGCGATTCATTGTAATGAATTCTAACGAAAAACTCCACGAGCAAGGCAAATGGTTGGAACAAATTTTGTCCGAAACCGAGCAAGATTGGGTCGTTATCGTTGCACATCATCCTGTTTTTTCGGGGGCTAAAAAACGCATCAATAAAGGACTATTGGAGAATTGGTTGCCTGTGATAGAAAAATATAAGGATAAAATAGGACTCGTACTACAAGGACACGACCACACGTATGCAAGAGGAGGATTAGAAAACCGAACGGGTACAAAAGAAAAACCTTCACAACCTGTTTTTACAGTGACTGTGGTTGGCGACAAGTACTATGACCTTGATGAACAGAGTTGGATGGACGTTTCATATTCAAAGGTAAGTTCTTATCAATATATTGAAATTACTAACAGTAAAATCACATACAAAGCTATGAGTGAGGCTAATACACTTATAGATGAATTTGTGATTGAAAAAAAGAAAACGAGAAAATCTCGTAAAAAAAGTAAGAAATAATGTTGCGGAAATTATTTGTCATTGGGTTGTTTATTTGTGTGGGAGCTATTCATCATAGTTGGTCTCAATCGAATGTTTTTCAGTGGAAAAACTCAGAAACACTGATTGTTAGTGACGGAATGAGTGAGCAAACCTACAAGTGGAAGGAAGGCGTTTTATGGCTCACTAAAGCAAAACCGCTATCTCGCTCAATGACAGATACATTTCCCTTTCCGATTCCAGACCGAACAGCGCAACAAGTTCCAATTTCGTATTCTCAAAAATCTTATTACGTTGAGGCAACCGATAGAATATCAGGATATTATCAACTTGATTTGCATACTGTTTATGCGAATTATGAAATTAAGAGAAGTCTGCGAGTTTATGATAATTCTTCTGGAGTTGAATGGTCATTGCAGGTAAAGGGAAATGGCTCTCTGTTTGAATCATTGGATATTTCCAATAGGGAATTGATAGAAGATGCTCATTTGCTTAGTACAAATGTTCCTTTCTATTTTACTATGCCTTTTTCAAATCCTCACTTTACAACGAAAGTTGTTAGTTTTCAGGAGGCTACCGATCATCATAGTAACATAGTTAATATTCGTGAGGAATTGCCATATCGAAAACCGCAGTATTACAAGGGTTCTGTACTTATTGCTCAGGACAATCATACTTCGGATATTCATTTGGTTGTGAAGATGTCTCCTTTGCAAGAAGCACAGTCCGCATATATGGGATTTGATTTTAGCACTGATTTTTCTGGTATAAAGGTACATTCGCCAGGCATTGTAACTTCTGAAAATGATTCTGAATGGCAGGAGGCTTACCGAGTTTTTTCAGTGATGTATGCAGGAAGCGAGTCCGTAGCCTTGGACGCATATAAAAAATATGAATTAAACACCCATAAGTATATTCCCGAAAAAGATAACACTTTCACAATGAATACTTGGGGGGATAGGAATCGTGATAGCCGAATAAATGAGAAATTCATTTTGAATGAGTTAGAAGTAGCAGCCCAACTTGGTGTTACACACTATCAAATTGATGATGGTTGGCAAAGAGGATTATCAAGCAATTCTGCAACAAAAACAAATTCAAAACTTTGGGATAGCTGGGAAAAATCTGATTGGGAGGTAAATTCGTCACGATTTCCCAATGGTTTGACAAAGATAACACATAAAGCCAAATCGCTGGGAATTGGGCTGGGACTTTGGTTCAACCCTTCAAAAAGTGATGACTATGCCAATTGGGAACGTGATAAAGATATTATGCTGGGGCTACATCAACAACACGGAGTTTCGTGGATAAAAATTGATGGGTTACGAATTGGTAATAAAAAGTCTGAAAACAACGTAAAGAAAATGTTTCACATAGCTCAAAAACAGGCTGATAATTTGCAATTTAATATTGATGTTACTGCAGGAAAACGCGGAGGATATTTTTTTTTCAACCATTTAGGGAATATATTTTTAGAAAACCGTTATACAGATTGGGGAAATTACTATCCGCATCTTACTTTACGTAATGTATGGACACTGGCTAAGTATGTTCCTATACAGCGTTTCCAGATAGAATGGCTTAATAAATGGAGAAATAAGCATAAATATCCAACAGACGATTTGCTTAAACCTTACGATATTCCATTTGATTATCAGTTTGCTATAACTATGATGGGGCAACCCTTAGCGTGGATGGAAGCTACTGGCTTACCCAACGAAGCCTTTTCTGTTGTCAAATTGATAAATCTTTGGAAAAAAGAACGAAGCGAAATGCAAAAGGGTGTTATTCATCCGTTGGGAGAAATGCCCAATGGCTATCATTTTACAGGATTTGTAAGTTATACCAAGAATAAAACGTACGTGCTGTTATTCAGGGAGAACACATCTCAAAATATAGCTACTTTTAAATTGCCCTTGGGAGAAGTTAAAAACAAAAAATTTGTAAAAATCGCTGGGGAAGGTAATTTTATTAATGTAAAAAATACAGATTTTGAAGTTAATTTTTCTGCTCCTTTCCAATTTTTATGGGGGGTTTTTGAATAAATTTATTTTCCTTTTTTTGAGAATTCTTTGGGAGAAATTCCGTACTTTTCCTTAAAGCATTTCAAGAAATAATTTGCATCCTGAAAGCCCACTTGGTCAGCAAGTTCTACAACTCGAACGTCCTCTTTTGAGAGTATTTCAGCGGCTTTTTTTAGACGAAAATCTCGCATATATTTTGAAGGAGAAATATCCAATAATTTTTTCATTTTCCGATATAAATGCACACGACTTAAAGCAACGTCTTCACTCAAATTCTCAATTGAATACTCTGGGTTTGATAAATTTTTTTCGATGTATGAATTAATTCGGTGTAATAAATCATCATCAAATTTATTGAATCGATTTTCTGCTTTTTCGGGTAGAGCGTCTCGTTTGTATAGCTGACGTAGATTTTTTTGTCGCCGCAAAATATTGCTGATGCGTAGTTGTAATTCTCTGTGAGAAAATGGCTTGGTAAGGTAATTATCTGCTCCAAGCTCAAGGCTCTCCATTTTTACCTCTTGTTGCTGTATCGCTGTGATTAGGATTACTGCAATGTGGCTTGTTACGATGTTTGACTTTATTTCAGCACAAAGTTCTTTTCCGCTTTTGCCTGGGAGCATAATGTCTGAAATCACGATATCAATATCTTCTTCTTGCAGAGTCTCAAGAGCTTCTTCGGCAGATGTTACACTCAGCACATTGAAGTTATTTGACAATCTCTCTGAAAGTGAGTTAAGTAGTGTGATATTGTCCTCAACAATCAGAATGGTATTTTTTTTATCAGTTTTTTCAGATACAAATATGGTTTCTTCGCTGCTCTCCAGTTGGGAGGTCAATTCCATAGGTAAAACGAAAGCTTCGTTATGAAGCAATCTTTCAGAACCAGAAATATCAGCTTTTATGTTGGGAATAGTAACTGTAAATATACTTCCTTTCTCTAATGTACTTTCCACTTCAATTTGTCCTTTCATCAAGTCTTTTACGATTGTTTTAACCAGAGAAAGTCCAATACCACTACCTGGAATTTTTTTGTTATCATTCTTATAAAAACGGTTGAAGATAAGAGGTAGTGATTCTTTTTCAATTCCTATACCTGAATCTTCCACCTTAATATGTAGGTTATAATTGCCATTTTCGTTTTCGATGGTTTTTACTAAAAGAGAAACATTTCCGTCTTTTGGAGTATATTTTATGGCGTTTGATAACAAGTTCAAAAGTATTTTTTCAATTTTTTCTTTATCGATTAGTAAAGGTTTTTCAGTCACTTCTCGCATATTTATCTGCCAATTGATGCCATTTTGGGAAGCGAGTGAATGAAAAGAACTACTAACATTTTCAAGAAAATTTTTTAATAGGATAGGAACCTCATTGAGCTTTTCTTGGTTAGATTCAATCCGATTGATAGTAAGTAACTGATTGACTAAGTGTAATAGATTTTTTCCTTGATATTGTATGTTCGATATCCTTTTCCTTACTTTGGGTTGAAGCTCGGTTTCTTCCAAAATTTCCTCTACTGGACTTAAAATCAGTGTTAAAGGAGTTAGTATTTCGTGGCTTACATCCGTAAAATACTTCACTTTCATAGAATGCATTTCTTCTACTCGTTTCTTTTCAATTTCTTTTAAACGAATACGATGATTAAGCACAATTCGGCGTAGCATATTTCTTCGAATGTACCAAACGATGATGAATATTACCAAAAAATATATTATAAATGCAGGAAAAGTAAGCCAAAAAGGAGGTTTTACCACAATAGGAAAACTGAGTTGCTCACCCCAAACTCCATCATTGTTACTGGCTTGTATCTTGAAAATGTAGGAACCTTTGGGAATTTTACTATATTCTACAATTCCTTTTTCAGAAGAATAACGCCAGTCGATATCAAATCCTTCAAGAATGTATTTAAAGCGATTGTTTTCAGGCATCAAGTAATTCAAGCTCGTAAACTCAAGAGTAAGAGCCGTTTGGTTATGAGCTAATTCTATTTCTTCAGGATGTATCACTGAAATATTCTCCAATTTTGAAATAGAGCTAATGGGCTGATTGTTTACTTTTATTTCAGACAAATATACTTTAGGTCTGTGCTGATTTTTAGAAACTTTTTGAGGTTCAAACGAAACCCAGAGGTCTTTCCCGCCTACAGCAAAAACAATCGGGTTTGAATGAATGCAGAATGTAGCCCCTTGATTGATTTCAGAAATAGGAAAACCATTTCGTATGTGATAATTTAAAAAAACTCCATCAGCAAATTGCGAAACTCCATTGATACTGTTCACCCATAAGTCCTTGCCAGAAGCCATTGTACTGAAAATGGTATTGTTCAGTAAACCGTCCTTAGTGGTGTAATTTTCTATAACTTCCAAGTGTTTGTCAAGTACAAAAACGCCAAATCCGTCAGTACTCACAAAATATTTTTCTCCGATTGCTAAAACGTGGTTCACATCATCAACTTGTTCGATTTTTTGCTCAATTTTTCCTCCAATTGAGTTTTCAAAGAGAATCAATCCTTTGCCTATTGTTGAAAGTAAGTAGGTTGTATTGTTTATTTTTAAAAGATGTTTTCCGAAGTTTTTACCGATGAAAGGATGAAGTTTCTTTGCAATGGGGAAGTCTGTTAGCTGATTTGTCTTGCTATCAAAGAGATTCAAGCCGCCACTTTTATCAGAGAGAATCCACAATTTGTCATCTGATTCTTTTAAAATATTATTTATAACACCAAGATTTGCCAAACCTACGGCTGTTATTTTGTTATTATGCTCTTTGTAAAGTCCTTTGCGTAATGTACCTATCCATAGAATATCAGTTGCATAGTCGTAAAAAAGAGATTTGATAACAGCTCCATTTTCTATGCGATTTG
This sequence comes from Capnocytophaga cynodegmi, assembly GCF_002302475.1. Lineage (NCBI taxonomy): Bacteria > Pseudomonadati > Bacteroidota > Flavobacteriia > Flavobacteriales > Flavobacteriaceae > Capnocytophaga > Capnocytophaga cynodegmi. The sequence goes on along the minus strand of NZ_CP022378.1, from coordinate 1,036,548 downwards.
TTCTTATTGTATTGTAATTTTTGTCATATTCTATAAGATATCCGTTTTCAGTAGCTACAATTAAGTTTCCTTTTTTATACGCGAAAGCACTGGCAATATTATGTGAATTTTTGTGATTTTGAGTGTTTAGAGGGTGAGGTGTAAAACGTGAGAGATATTCATCACTCAATAGCAATCCGTCGTGGTATGTACCTATCCAAAGAGAGCTGTTTTTGTCAATATATAGTGAACGAACAGAAGGACTATCAATTAAGTGTGTATTATGGAAAGTATTTACCTCTTGTACAACTCCTGTTTTGGGGTCAAGTAATCTCACTCCTTGAAATCCACCAACCCAAATGTTTCCGTCTGTATTTAAAACCAGAGTGCGGATACTACCAAAAGCAATCAGTTTTTCTTCACTTGAGAATGACCAGTGTTTTTCAGGAATGCCATTAGAATCAAGTTGATAGATTCCGTTGTTGTAGGTTGCAATATAAATTTTTCCGTTTGGGTGAAATAGAATATCTTCGATACGTTCATTTTCGCCTAGTGTTACATCTCTGGAATTGCCCTTAATTTGTATGCCGTTTTTACTGATAGGGTCATACTTAAAAAGTCCCTTAGTTGCACTTGCTATCCAGTATTCGTTTCTGAAAGGTGACTTTACTACCTTTGCTACAGGAATATCAGCCAGATTGACATCAGTAATCACTATTTCAGGTTTTGTAAAACGATTTTTTTCTGCGTCGTATTTGTAAATTCCTGTCCAGCCACAAGCCCAAACTTCTTCATCAATTACCGAAATAGAACGAATTTCTCTGTTATCAGACTCTCCTATTTTGTAGTTAGTAAAAGAACCTTTTTTTCGGCATAACAAACTTATTCCTTTATTGTGAGCTACCCATATATCGCCCTTTTTTCCATTGGTAATGTCATTGATATGATTACCAGCAATGCTTAGAGTGTCGCCTAAAATGTGTTTATATATTTTTATTTTATTTCCGCTATATTCATTAAGCCCATCACGTGTGCCAACCCACATAAAACCAAGACTATCCTGACTGATTGCCATTACCGTGTTTTGACTCAGTCCTTGTTCAGTGCTTAGTTGCTGTACATAGATATTATTTTGAGCTTGAGCAGAAAAGTACCAACAGAAGATAATAAATCTCAATAAATTAGCAATTTTTAATATTTGAAGATTGAAGCTCAAGATTTGATACTTTTACTAAAAGAGGTTCGAATTTGGAAAGCAAGTTACAATATTTTTTACTATTATTGAATAAATATCGTATAAATTAACAAATTTATTTTAGTTATTATGTTGAAAATTAAATTGATATCAGTGAGGATTAATAATTTATTTTTTGCAAATTGATTGACAAACAAAAATTTTATAAAAAAATACGTTTGATTTTTATGAAGTCAAACGTATTTTTTAGAATAATTATTTTTCTCCCAGATGGAACCATTTTTAGTGGTATATTTCTCTAAAAATCCTTGCTCTACAAGCTGATTAAGATAGTTCTCACTATCGTTTCGTGGCATTGTTGATAGTTCTGAAAATTCTCGAGCAGTTAAGGTTGGATAGTAGTCAAAAAGTGTTTGCCAATCTTTTTTGTATTCTTTTTTTACTACATTTGGATTGAGTTTCAGAATAGCTCTTTCAAAATTAGCGTAAGGTTTTGCTCCATAAACAACCTCTCTGTTTCCCTGATTATCCGTGAAAATCATTGTAGGAAAACCACGAATGCCTAAATCTTTTCCTAATTTCAGGTCATTTTCGAAAAGTTCCTTTGCTTTATTCTCAGTATCTTTCTTTAATTGCTCAACATCAAGTTTTGCGACAGCAGCAGCTTTTGCAATATGCTCCCATTGAGTAATATTTTTCTTCTGAAGAAAAACCATTTCTCTTAATTCTCGTAAAAAAGAAATAGCTCTGTCTTTATCTTGCATCTGAGCAGCTTTAAACGCTATTGATGGAGGATAAGAAGAATTCAAAGGATTTTCTAACCAAATATCACCATCTATTGGCATATCATAGTACAAACTCACTTCATCCCAATGATGAGCCACATCCGATGGTTTGCTAATACCTCCGCTATTATAACTCCAATCAGGCAAAAGTCCGCCAGTGTGATAATTAAATGTGATGGTGTCGCCATATTCCAATTTAAGTCTTCGAATCTGAGGCTCAATACCCCAACAGGAAGAACATATTGGGTCGGTGTAATAGGTAACTGTTATTAATTTTTCTGTTTTTGGGAGTTGAGAATTTACAACTCTATTTTCTGTTTGAGGTATGCTACAAGTTCCCTCTTTGGGGTCACAAAGTAGCGGATTGGTATTTTGTGACATAACTAAAAATGATTGAGTTAAAAATAAAAATGTTATAATAAGTTTTATAGTTTTTTTGAATTTGAAATTCATACGGATTATTTTCTGTGTTTATTCTTTTTTGTTTCAGGCAAAAGTATAATTTTTTTTGTAAAACTATTCACAAAATACTGATAAATAATTCATTGTGTTATTCTGAAATATATTACTATATAATGTTTCTCGTTTTTGAAACCATTTTCTATGGTATTGGTAACGTAATTCCCTTTTTTAGTAACATTTGTAATAGAATAATCATTTGTTTTGGAATACTTTAGCACTCAGGAAAGAACTTAAAATCAAGTTGTATTATGGAAGATAAACTCAATTTGAATATATCGGGTAAGGTTGCCGTTATTACAGGTGGCGGAGGTGTGCTTTGCTCAACTATCGCTAAAGACTTGGCAGCACAGGGGGTAAAGACGGCTATTCTTGATATAAATCGTGAAGTTGCTGAGTGTGTGGCTAATGAAATCAAAACAAAGTATAATGTTGAAAGTATCGGAATTTGCACAGATGTGTTAAGTAAAACATCGTTGGAAGAAACTTTGGAAGCAATTCATAGTAGATTAGGTACAATTGACTATCTGCTCAATGGAGCGGGTGGCAATGCTGCGTCCGCAACCACTCAAGCAGAATTCATTACTGAAGAGCATCTCAACCGATTGGAAGAAACATTCTTCGGATTACAGATAGAAGGTTTTGACAGAGTGTTTGCACTTAATTTTCAAGGGACTTTATTGCCCACAATGGTTTTCGCTAAAGATATGCTAAATAAAGGTAGCGGAGCGATTGTTAATATTTCATCAATGAATTCGTATACTCCTCTGACTAAAATTCCGGCATATTCGGCAGCCAAAGCAGCAATAAATAACTTCACACAGTGGTTGGCGGTGCATTTTGCTAAAACAGGTATCAGGGTTAATGCCATTGCGCCTGGTTTTTTGCTTACAAAACAAAATCGTTTTTTGCTAATTGATGAAAAAACTGGTCAAGTAACCTCGCGAGGAAATAAAATCATAACTAATACACCAATGGGGCGCTATGGAGAACCAAATGAGCTTTCTGGAACAGTTATCTATTTGTTTTCAGACTGGGCAAAATTCATCACAGGAGTAGTAATTCCCATAGATGGAGGATTTAGTGCATATAGCGGAGTATAAAAAATTAATCTTTAAACTATAAACAATGGTAGAAACTTGGCGTTGGTACGGACCACAGGACCCTGTGAGCCTATCGGACATAAAACAAGCGGGAGCTACAGGAATAGTGACAGCCTTACATCATATTCCTAATGGAGAAGTCTGGTTGATTGAGGAAATAGAAAAAAGAAAAAAAGACATTGAAGAAACTGGTTTGCGTTGGTTGGTTGTGGAAAGCGTTCCTGTTCACGAGGATATAAAAAAGCAAACAGGGAATTATAAAACTTATATCGAGAACTACAAGCAAAGTATTCGTAATTTAGCGAGTTGCGGTATAAAAATCGTGTGTTATAATTTTATGCCCGTTCTTGATTGGACACGCACAGATTTGAATTATGAAGTGGAAGATGGGTCGAAAGCACTTCGGTTTGATGCAATTGCTTTTGCCGCTTTTGATTTGTTCATTCTGAAACGGTCAGAAGCAAAAAGCGAATATTCTTCAGAAAGAATCAAACAAGCAAAGGATTATTTCGAAAAACTCTCCGAAGAAGAGAAGATTTCTTTAACCCAAAACATCATAGCTGGATTACCTGGAGCTGAGGAAGGCTATAAATTAGCTCAATTTCAGCAAGTGCTTGATGACTACAAACATATAAACGCTCAAAAACTTAGAGAGCATTTAGTATATTTTCTTAAAGAAATTATCCCAACAGCAGAAGAAAATAACGTTTTGATGTGTATTCATCCAGACGATCCTCCTTACCCTATATTGGGACTCCCAAGGGTGGTAAGTACTGAAAGCGATTATGCTTATTTGTTTGAAAAAGTTCCTAACAGATGTAACGGAATAACGTTTTGCACTGGTTCTTTAGGAGTAATTCCTCAGAATGATTTAACAAAGATGTTGCAACGTTTTGCTAATTGTATTCATTTCATACACTTGCGAAGTACGAAACGAGATGAGCAAGGTAGCTTCTATGAAGCGAATCACTTGGAAGGAGATGTGGATATGTATTCTGTTGTTAAAGAAATTCTTACAGAAGAAAAACGGAGAAAAGAACAAAATTACTCGGATTTCCAAATTCCGATGCGTCCTGACCACGGGCATCAAATGTTAGATGATTTGAGAAAGAAAACCAACCCTGGATATTCTGCAATAGGGCGTTTGAGAGGTCTGGCAGAGTTAAGAGGTTTGGCAATGGGAATTTCAAAAAGTTTACAGTTATGAATTTCATAAATGCAAGTACCTTCATAACAGAAGATTTTCTGTTAGAAACGCCTTTAGCAAAGCGTTTGTACTACGATTATGCAGAAAAAATGCCGATTATAGATTATCACAATCATCTTTCTCCAATGCAATTATCTGAAAATATTCCGTTTGAAAATATTACCCAAGCCTGGCTTTTGGGTGATCATTACAAATGGAGGGCGATGCGAGCCAATGGTGTGGACGAAAAGTTCATTACTGGAAATGCTCCTGACAAAGAGAAGTTTAAACAATGGGCGAAAACTGTGCCTTTTACAGTTGGGAACCCTTTGTTCCATTGGACGCATTTGGAACTTTTAAGATACTTCGGAATCAAGCAATTACTTCAGCCTAATACGGCAGAATATATCTATGAGTTAGCAAGTACACTACTGCAAGGCAAAACACCAATGCAGCTCTTACAAGAAAAAAATGTTGAGGTTATTTATACCACCGATGATCCTGTTGATGATTTACAACATCATCAAAATATTTCAAAAAAATCACAAAATTTGAAAGTGTATCCAGCTTTTCGCTCAGATAATCTTTTTCGTATTGAAAGCGTTGATTTTGAGGAATATTTACACAAGCTTTCTTTGGTTGTTGGATTTGAAATAAACGATTTGCAAGACTTTCAAAAGGCAATTGACCAACGAATTGATTTTTTCACTGAAAGAGGATGCCGTTTGTCTGATTTTGGTTTGGGCGAGGCATTTTCTTTAGAGAATTTCAAAGAAGAAGAAATCAACATCATTTTCAAGAAAAAGAAAGAAGAAGAAAAACTTTCTCATAAAGAGATATGCAAGTACAAAAGCTTCTTATTCTTGTATTTAGGTAGAAAATATTACGAAAAAGGCTGGGTACAACAGTATCATTTAGGAGCGATTAGAAACAATAATCAAAGATTGCTAAAAGCGGTAGGAAGCGATGTGGGGTGTGATTCTGTTGGCGATTTTAACTACGCTTCCTTTATGTCAGATTTGTTTGGAAAGTTAGATGCTGAAAATAAGTTGGCAAAAACCATTACTTATAATTTGAATCCATCTCATAATGAGGTTTTTGCGACAATGATGGGAAATTTTAATGGGTATAATATACCTAGTAAAATGCAATGGGGGGCGGCTTGGTGGTATCTTGATCAAAAAGAGGGAATTACAAGCCAGTTAACTACACTTGCCAATATGAGTTTATTGAGTCATTTCGTAGGAATGATTACCGATAGCCGAAGTTTGCTTTCATTTCCAAGACACGAGTATTTCAGGAGAATACTATGTAATTTCTTCGGAAATTTAATATCGCGGGGCGAATTGCCAAATGATATTGACTTTTTCGGAAAAGTTGTGGAGAATATATGTTATTACAATGCGAAAAAATATTTTGGTTTTGAAAAAGAGCAAATGCCAACAAAGAATATGTGAGATACTATCAGTAATCTTTCTTTTCTTGGTAATTGCCTGTAAGAAAGAAACTGATGTCAAGGTTTTGACCTTTGCTCATAATTTGCCTACATCGCATCCTGTACATAAAGGTGTTGAGGCTTTTAAAGAGCATTTGGAAAACCTATCAGGAGGTAAAATGTCTATCGATATCTATGCTAATGGGAACTTAGGTACGGAAAGAGAGGTATTGGAATTACTTCAGATAGGGAGCGTTTCAATGACTAAAGTAAGTGCTTCGGCAATTTCTAACTTTGTTCCAGAATACCTCGTTTTGGGCATTCCTTATTTATTCAGAGATAAAGAGCATTTTTTTAATGTTTTGGAAGGAAAAATAGGAGAAGAATTGTTGGAAAAGGGAACAACTTCGTGGCTAAGAGGTTTGTGTTTTTACGATGCGGGGAGCCGTAGTTTTTATACAAAAAAGAAACCCATTAAGGAACCGAAAGACCTTGAAGGAATGAAAATTAGGGTTATGGGAGACAAAATTTCAGTATCTTTAGTACAATCTTTAGGGGCAGCTCCCACACCTATGGCTTTTGGTGAACTTTACACTGCTTTACAACAAGGTGTAGTTGATGGTGCTGAAAATAATGCTCCTTCATTTGTTACTTCAATGCATTTTGAGGTATGCAAATACTACTGTTTAGATGAGCATAATTACCTTCCAGATGTGGTTGTAATAGGAACAAAATCATTAGAAAAACTCACACTTCAGGAAAAAAAGTGGGTTTTTGAAGCAGCAAAGTTATCAGCTCAGAAACAGAAAAGATTTTGGGAAGAAGCTGAAATTCAAAGTATAGAGATTTTGAAGAAATCAGGAGTGGAATTTTTTACCCCAAATAAGGACTTATTTCGTGCGAAAACAGAAGTTCTAAAAACCGAATTTTTTAAAGATGAAAAAAGGTTAAAGATGATTGAAGAAATTGAATAATTGAAATAAATGGAAAAGCTCTATAAAACAATAAATTACATTTTGGAGGTATTATTGGTATTTCTGTTTGCTATTCTTGTTATAGACGTGTTTTGGCAGGTTTTCTCTCGATACAGCATTGGAAAGCCTCACGCTTTTACGGAAGAATTGGCTCGTTACCTCTTGATTTGGCTTGCAATTCTTGGTACGGCTTACGTTCGTAGTTACAAAGGAGAAATGGCAATTGATTATTTTTTCAATAAATTGAATGATACTAAAAAACGAGCAATGAATTTTGCCATTGAGGTAATGATTTTGTTATTTGCTTTGGTAATAATGGTTGTTGGAGGAGTAAATTTGATGTACATTACGCTGAAATTGGGACAAGTATCTGCCACATTGAACATTCCTATTGGATATATTTATAGTGTGGTGCCTTTGAGTGGATTCATTATAATTTTTTATTGCATATATCATCTTCGGTGTTTGTATAAAGAAAATAAGTAGGAAAAACTATAGTTTTTTTAAGCCAAAACGTATTAGATTATGGAATTACTTGGAATTGTTTTTCTTTTTGTAGCACTTTTTATTTTGTTGTTTTTAAAAATTCCAGTGGCGTACAGCGTGGGGATTGCTACAACACTTACAATGTTATTTCATCTTCCATTTTTACCGTCGGTCACTACCATAATGCAACGTATGACTATGGGAGTAGATAGTTTTGCTCTTTTGGCTATTCCTTTTTTTATTCTTGCTGGTGATATTATGAATCAGGGCGGGATAGCTAACAGGTTGGTTGATTTTTCAAAATCATTGGTGGGGAGTTTTCCTGGAGGATTGTTGTATGTAAATATTTTGTCAGCGATGTTTTTTGGGGCGGTATCAGGTTCAGCTGTGGCGTCTGCCTCTGCAATTGGTGGAATTTTGAATCATAGAATGACCAAAGAAGGATACAAAAAATCATTCAGTGCTTCTGTAAACATAACTTCCTCAACAGTAGGGCTTATCATTCCTCCAAGCAATGTTCTTATAGTATTTGCTCTGGCAAGTGGCGGAGCAGCCTCAATAGAAGCACTTTTTTTAGCTGGATATATTCCGGGAATGTTATTAGGAGTGGGACTAATGTTAGTGGCAGGTTATTTCGCCATAAAAAACAAATTTCCGAGTGGAGAGCCTGTCCGCTTAAAGAGATTATTTGAAACATTCTCTCGTTCTTTTTTGAGTCTGTTACTTATTTTTATTGTGGTTGGTGGAATTGTTATGGGGATTTTTACAGCGACAGAAGGGGCTGTAATAGCGGTTGTTTATGCATTGTTACTGAGTTTTTTCTACCGTCAAATTCATTTGAAAGACTTACCAAGAATTATTCTTTCCAGTGCAAAAACTACTGCCATTGTGATGTTTTTGATTTGTACTTCGATGGCTTTATCGTGGTTGTTTGCATTTAACAACGTTCCTGAGCTGATTTCCGAACATTTACTGGGTGGAGTAGATAATCCAATAGTTATTTTACTGATAATCAATATTATTTTGTTGGTCGTAGGGATATTTATGGACATAACACCTGCGATTTTGATTTTCACACCTATTTTTTTGCCAATAGTAACCTCTTTTGGAGTTCATCCTGTCCACTTTGGGATTGTAATGGTACTCAATCTGTGTATAGGGTTGTGTACTCCTCCTGTGGGAACGCTTCTTTTTGTAGGGAGTGGAGTAGCACATATTGAAATAACGAAAGTAATTAAGCCTCTTCTGCCTTTTTTGGTGATAATGATTATGGTTTTGTTTGTTGTAACATACGTTCCAGAATTGGCGATGTACTTGCCCAAGCTTTTTGGAGTTGTAAAATGAAATTGATAAATATAAATTTGAATAAAAATGAAAAAAGTAATCACATTTGGAGAAATAATGTTAAGACTTTCTCCACAAGGGTTTTTGAGGTTTTCTCAAGCAAATAACTTTGACGTGGTGTACGGAGGAGGTGAATCCAACGTAGCTGTGTCATTGGCAAATTATGGTATTCCTGTTGATTTTGTAACTCGATTGCCACAAAATGATATAGGGCAGTGTGCTATGATGGAGATGCGAAAAAGAGGAGTAGGAGTAGATAAAATTGTTTGGGGAGGAGACCGTTTAGGTATTTATTTCTTAGAAACAGGGGCGGTTTCACGAGGCTCAAAAGTTGTGTATGACAGAGCTAATTCATCAATGGCAAACATACAATCTGGGATGATTGATTGGAACGCCGTTTTTGAAGGAGCTCATTGGTTTCATTGGACGGGAATTACACCTGCCATTTCAAAAGGAGCTGCTGAAGCTTGTTTGGAAGCTGTGGAAGTAGCAAGTTCAAAGGGAATTACCATTTCAACAGACTTGAACTATCGTGCAAAACTTTGGAAATATTGTAATGAAAGACAACGTGAGGCTATTATGACAGAACTTGCATCTCATTGCGATATTATTTTGGGAAATGAGGAGGATGCTGAAATGCATTTCGGGATTAAACCTCAAGGGATAAATGTACAAACCGAAGGGCATAATGTAAAAGCAGAAGCCTTTTTGTCCGTTTGCCAACAAATGATGGAAAAATTTCCTAAAGCTCAAAAAGTTATCACAACACTTCGCGGTTCGTTGTCTGCATCACATAACACGTGGGCTGGAGTTTTGTACGATGGAGAAAAAATGTATGAGAGTCGCCAATATCAAATCACACATATTGTTGACCGTGTGGGAGGTGGAGACTCATTTATGGGAGGTTTAATTTATGGTCTTATTACCTATCCTAATGATAATCAAAAAGCTTTGGATTTTGCCGTAGCGGCTTCTTGTTTAAAACATACAATAAAAGGTGATGCCAATTTGGTAACCATTGCAGAAGTAGAAAAGTTAATGGGAGGAGATGCCTCTGGAAGAGTAGCACGTTAAAAAAGTATGAATTATGGCACGATTTACAAGGATAGAAGTAGTGAAAGCAATGCAGCAAATAGGACTTGTTCCATTGTTTTTTTGTGATGATGTAGAAAAAAGTAAAAAAGTGATTAAGGCTTGTTACGATGGAGGAGCCAGATTACTAGAGTTTACCGCTAGGGGCGATTTTGCTCACGAAATATTTTCCGAATTATCAAAATATGCGGCAATAGAAATTCCACAGATGATTATGGGAGTGGGCTCAGTTACCGATGCTGCTCAAGCGAGTTTGTATATGTCTTTAGGAGCAAACTTTGTGGTTACTCCTGTGTTACGTGAGGATATTGCTTTGGTTTGCAACCGAAGAAAGGTTCTCTGGTCAGCTGGATGCGGTTCTTTACAGGAAATTGCCAGAGCAGAGGAATTGGGATGTGAGATTGTTAAATTATTCCCTGGAGGAACTTATGGACCATCTTTTGTGAAAGCAATAAGAGGACCTCAACCTTGGACAAGCATTATGCCTACGGGAGGTGTTTCTCCAGACAAGGAAAATTTAAAAACGTGGTTTGATGCGGGTGTAACCTGTGTGGGTATGGGGTCCAAGTTGATATCAAAGGAAATTATTCGGAATGAAGAGTATACGAAATTACAACAATTGGTTGAGAAAACTATCAATATAATACAAGAATTAAGATAAAGATTTTCCAGTTTTTGACTCGTTTTTAGTAATTTGAGAATTGTGTTTTGTCCGAACGAAAGATTAGAGCAACAGAGTGATTCATTTTTTTGTATTTTTGCCCAAAAATTGAACTGTGGGAAGTAAAAATAAATTAAAACGATTTAAAGAAAACGAGACTTTTACAAACGTATTGCAGCCTAAACGAGACGAGTTGTTATCAGAACAATTTCCATTTAAAGGGAAGTGGAATGAGCTATATTTCAAGAATAACAATCCAATCGTGTTAGAGTTAGGTTGTGGAAAGGGAGAATACTCCGTGGGATTGGCAAAAAGATATCCAAACAAAAATTTCATAGGGATTGACATAAAAGGAGCACGATTCTGGCGTGGTGCAAAAACGGCTATCGAAGAAAATATTGATAACGTGACGTTTCTGCGTACTCAAATTGAGCTTATTGAACATTGTTTTGCACAAGGAGAGGTTAGTGAAATTTGGATTACATTCCCTGACCCACAAATAAAATACAAACGTACCAAACATCGGCTAACAAATACGGAATTTTTGAATCGATATAAAAATATTCTTGCCACAGACGGATACATACATCTAAAAACAGATAGTGAATTTATGCACGGTTACACACTTGGGTTGTTGCACGGATTGGGTTACAATGTATTGTATGCAAACCACAATATCTATAATAGTGATGGTGTTCCTTCGGAGGTGACTGAAATTCAGACTTTCTATGAGAAATTCTATTTGGAGCAGAATAAACCAATAACCTACGTTAAATTTCAGATTTAGAAAAATTTTGATGTATTCATATTGTTGATATTCAGATTTTTAATTTCTAAAATACTCATTTTAAGTATATCTTTTTTATAATTTTTTTTAAAAAAATAAATTTTTAAATGTCTTATCTATGTGTTAAAAAGATGAGATGATTTGTTGTGATTTAACTTTTCTGCTATTAAAATATTGATTTTAATAAGTTTTTGTTGAAATTTGTTTACTTTTTTTGATTTTATTATTCCGTTAAATAGTAGTAATTTTGTTTCAGAGATGAGATTTAGTGCAAATAATTCAAAATTACTACAATATGAGAGGGAAAATGTTACTACTAGGGGCGTTGTTGTGCTTTATGTTCTGTGTTGGATATGCACAAGTTGGAGTTCCTGAAAAGCCATTGAGCAGGTTGGAGGATTATCAATTAAGAGGAAAGGTAAAAACTTATAAATTAACCCCTTATCACGTGCTTGATTCTTTTGGTATTATAAAGAAAACGAGCAAACCTGAATTCTGGAAAGGAGATATACTTTCTACATTTGATGACAGAGGTTACAAAGTTGAAAGTAATATGTACAACAAACACGGAAATCTTCAGAATAAAATCATTTACAAGTACAATGATAAAAATAAAAGGCTTTCTCGTGATGTTTATGGCGAACGTGGCTATATCAAAAATAAGTATGTTTACATATACGATGAGAAAGGTCACAAAACGGCTTACCATTGCTATAATTCCAGAGGGGAGTTGGTAGAGTCTTGGGTTTACAGTAACGATGATAGGGGGCGTGAAGTGGAAGCAGTTTATCAAGTTCCAAAACGCCCTTCAGAAGTCCGTAAGTTTCTTTACAAATATGATAAGTTGGGGAATGTGGAAGAGCTTTCTCAGTATTCAAAAGAAGATGTACCTGAAGTTACTTGGAAGTATATTTACGATAAAAAAAGTTTAGTAACTGAGTTACACACTTATAAAGACAACAAACTATTCAGAAAGAGAGTAACCAAATATGACGCTTACGGCAATCCTACACAGATGAGAGAGTATGACAATGATGGACGTTTCATAGAAGAAACAGATTATGAATATCAATTCGATGCGTACGGAAATTGGATACAACGAATTGATTACGTGAATAGTTTTCCAAAACTTATGTACGAAAGAGAAATAGTTTACTACTAATATAGTCTTCTTACGGGTTAATAAAAAGCTGTCCATTACGGACAGCTTTATTTTATTATTTCACCACTTCTCTCAAGTATTGAGCTGTGTAGCTCTGTTTGTTTCGGATAATTTCTTCAGGAGTGCCTTGTGCGATGATGGTTCCGCCCTTGTCGCCTCCGTCCAGTCCTAAGTCAATTACGTAATCGGCTGATTTTATCATCTCTAAGTTATGCTCAATCACGATAATGGAATGCCCTTTTTCTATAAGTGCCTGAAAGGAAACTAATAACTTGCGAATATCGTGAAAATGCAATCCTGTGGTAGGTTCGTCAAATATGAATAGTACTTTTTCTTTACTTTCGGACTTCGCCAAGAAAGAAGCCAACTTAATGCGTTGTGCCTCTCCACCCGACAACGTGGAAGACGATTGCCCAAGTGTAACATAACCCAGCCCAACATCTTGAAGTGGTTTTAGTTTCGAGCTGATTTTTGGTTGCTTGTGTTGCTCAAAAAACGCAACGGCATCATCAATAGTGGTGTTTAGCAAATCGTCGATGGACTTACCTTCAAAAGTTACTTCCAACACTTCTTTTTTGAAACGTTTCCCGCCACAAGCCTCGCAAGGAAGATGTACATCAGCCATAAATTGCATCTCGATGGTAACTTCGCCTTCGCCTTTACAAACCTCACAACGCCCACCATCTACATTGAATGAAAAGTGTTTTGGCTGAAAGTTACGCAACTTTGAAAGTTTTTGTGAGGCATACAAATTCCGAATATCGTCGTAGGCTTTTATATAAGTTATTGGGTTTGAGCGTGAGGACTTGCCTATCGGGTTTTGGTCAACGAACTCCACAGACTGAATGTGCTTGTACTTTCCGTCAAGTTTTGAGAACTGTCCTGCCTTGTCGCTGTTGATGTCCAACTCTTTAAGCATCGCAGGATATAAAATTCGCTTGATAAGTGTCGATTTTCCGCTTCCAGAAACGCCCGTAACTACCGTAAGCATATCCAACGGAAGTGTAACATCTATGTTTTTTAAGTTATTTTCACGACAACCTATAAGAGTGATGTAATGCGGAGAGGTACGTCTTTCTTTCGGAAGTTCGATTTGCATTCGTTTGCTGAGGTACTTACCCGTTAGCGAATCTGCCGTAAGAATTTCATCATAAGTGCCTTGTGCAACTACCTCACCGCCGTGCGTTCCAGCTTCAGGACCAATATCGATGATGTAATCGGCAGCTTTCATAATGTCTTCATCGTGCTCAACTACAATCACGGTGTTGCCCAAATCACGTAATGATTTGAGTACTCCGATGAGCTTTTCAGTGTCTTTCGGGTGCAAACCGATACTGGGTTCGTCCAAAATATACATCGAGCCTACCAAACTGCTTCCTAATGAAGTTGCCAAATTGATACGTTGGCTTTCTCCGCCCGAAAGCGTGTTTGACTTACGATTGAGGGTCAGATAATTCAATCCTACGTCTGAAAGGAATTGCAATCGATTTTCAATCTCCACAAGTAGGCGTTTGGCTATGCTTCTTTCGTAGTCAGAAAGTTTCAACTCTTTAAAGAAAGTTTGTAATTCTTCTATGGAAATATCAACTAAATCTGAAATACTTTTGCCGTTAATCTTTACGTAATCAGCCTCTTTGCGTAGGCGTTTCCCGTCGCATTCGTTACATTTGGTTTTTCCGCGATAACGTGCAAGTAGTACTCGATTTTGTATTTTATAACTTTTTTCTTCAAGTTCTTTGAAAAAATCTGTCAGTCCGGTAAAAAATTTATTGCCTTTCCAAACTAATTGTTTTTGCTCTTTGGTGAGTTCAAACCACGGCTTGTGAATGGGAAAATCGAACTTGTAAGCATTCAAAACCAGCTGATCGCGATACCAACTCATCGTTTCGCCTCGCCACGGAAAGATGCAATTATCGTACACGGAAAGGGCAGTGTTCGGAATGATTAACTCTTCATCAAGCCCAATGGTATCGCCATATCCGTCGCACTTGGGACAAGCTCCGTACGGATTGTTGAAGCTAAACAAATGAACATTGGGTTCAAAAAACTCAATGCCGTCCAATTCAAATCGGTTGCTGAACGTTTGTTTGTTCTGACTTTCAACCTCTTCGATGATGCATTCGCCTTTTCCTTCAAAGAAAGCAGTATCAACGGCATCTGCTAATCGATGTGTAAAATCTTCGTCGTGTTGTACAATAATTCTGTCAATAACAAGCAGAAAATCAGAACTTATGCTGTTTAGGTCGGCTTCGTCAATGCGAATAATTTCGCCTTTATGCTGAATACGTGCATAACCCTGCTGTAATAAAATTTGAAGCACTTGGGGCGTTTTCCTACCTTCGGCAATATGCACGGGAGCTAAAAGCAGTAATTTTGTTCGCTCAGGATAGTTCAAAACGGCATCAACTACATCAGTAACAGAATGTTTTTTCACTTCTTTGCCAGAAATGGGCGAGTACGTTTTTCCGATACGAGCGAAGAGTAATTTTAAATAGTCATAGATTTCTGTGGACGTTCCTACGGTAGAACGCGGATTAGAAGTATTGACTTTCTGTTCAATAGCTATAGCGGGAGCAATTCCCACGATGTTATCCACTTTGGGTTTGTCGAGTCTTCCTAAAAACTGACGTGCGTAAGACGAAAGGCTTTCCACGTAACGGCGTTGCCCCTCGGCATAAAGTGTGTCGAACGCCAAGCTGGACTTTCCCGAACCCGATAAGCCCGTAATCACTACCAATTGATTACGCGGAATGCCAACCGTAATGTCTTTTAAATTATGAAGCTTAGCTCCTTTTATAAGTATTTCTTTGGTTTTCATTTCTTAATGTAGAGAGTTCTAAAATTAACTACGAGTTATCGTTAGGCTAAACGAAGTCGAAGTTTTTATAACTTACATAGGTAATCTTTTTCTTTGTTTATGTAAGTGGAAATAAATTAGAATACAGCCAGTAACGCTATAAACTATGCGTTTGCAAAGATAACAAAAAGCAAATTAAAAAAGTGACCTTTGTGTTTATTTCAGGAGTTGGCAATATTTTTTCAGATAGAAAGTATTTCTGTTTTTGGGTAGCTATTTAGATAAAAAAACTACGCTGTTTGCTGAAAATATTGTGACGTCAAACTGAAATAACTTTGACGTCAAAGTGTTTTAAGTTTACAGGCAAACTTATTTTAGTTTGACGTCAAAGTTTTCTTAGTTATCAGTATATCTGTTTTAATTTATCACGTCAGAAAAATTTTCGGTTGCCTCAAGAAACAAAAACCACACGCTACGTCTGTTCGCAAAGTGTGGGTTTGTTGTATCTGAAGTTGTCTTTTTCTGTAAAGAAAATTCGTTATAAAAATTGATACGCTAACATAGCGCTCAGGTAGGCAACACCTGTCATAAAGCACCATTGTAGGGCAGTCCATTTCCAGCTGTTGGTTTCACGACGTACCACCGCCATAGTGCTGAGGCATTGCATAGCAAAGGCGTAGAACAAAAGTAGCGAGATGCCAGTAGCAAAGGTATATACGGGTGTTCCGTCTGTGCGGGTTTCGCTTCGTAATTTCTCTAAAATAGTGCGTTCGCCTTCTTCTTTTTCTGTATCCAAATCACCGCCTAAACTATAAATTGAAGCCAGTGTGCTGATGAAAACCTCACGTGCAGCAAAGGACGAAAGAACGCCAATGCTTATCTTCCAATCATAGCCCAATGGCTTGAAAATGGGTTCAATTGCTTTTCCGATGTAGCCTAAGTAGGAATATTCCAGCTGTGAGGATTCAATAAAATGAGCTGTTTGGGTTTCGTCCCATTGCTGTTGTTGGGCTAAAATTGTCGCTTCGTTTTCGATATTGTTGTATTTTTCTCCCATTCCGTGTGAAGCTAAAAACCACAGAATTATAGAGATAGCTAAGATGATTTTCCCCGCACCCAGCACAAAGCTTTTCGTTTTGTCATACACAGTGATAGCTACGTTTCGCCATAGCGGAACTTTATAGTTAGGCATCTCGGCAATGAAAAAACTTTTTCCTTTCTTTATTTTCAGAAGTTTGTCAAGCACAAAAGCGGAAAGCAATGCTGCAACAAATCCCAAAACGTACAATGCAAATAATGTAAGAGCCTTGTAACTTATGAACAGAAACTCGCCATCAGGAATTACCAAAGCAATGATAATCAGATAAACGGGCAGTCGGGCAGAACACGTCATAAACGGAGTTACTAAAATTGTGATGAGGCGTTCTTTCCAACTTTCGATGTTTCGTGCAATCATCACGGCAGGAATTGCACACGCTGCACCTGATATTAGTGGAACAACACTCTTACCATTAAGCCCGAAACGCTTCATAATGTTGTCCATCAAAAATACAACCCGACTCATATATCCACTTTCTTCAAGCAGAGAGATGAAGAAGAAAAGAATAGCGATTTGGGGAATAAAAATCAAAATTCCCGTTATTCCTGGTAGAATTCCTTCGGTTAATAATTCCGTTAATGCTCCCTCAGGAAGTTTTTTGGATGTCCATTTTGTAAATTTCTCCAAGTTCTCTTCTATCCAATCCATTGGATAACTGCTCCAGTCGTACACAGCCTGAAACACGAGCAAAAGCACCAACGCAAAAATAATGTATCCAAAAACTTTGTGAATAAGCACTTTGTCTAACTTTGCTCGTAGTGTTTTCGCCTGTGAAAGGTCTATCGAATATGTTTTTTTTAATATTTCGTTTATTTGCTGATACCTCAAGATGGTTTCTCGCTGCTTCATCTGCTTGATCTGGCTTTCGCTTTTGGTATTTCTTAAACCAGCGAGGTCAATTTCTTTATGGCTTTCGATGAAATCCGTATTGTGTGATATTATTAACCAGAGTTTGTATGCGTTTTCTTTAGGAAACAGCGTGGTTAAATTATGGAAATACGGAGCATCTAATCGGTTGATGTCTAAAAAAGAATGCGTGGGTAGGTCAGCACAGTTGGCGAGAACGCTTTTGAGTTCGTCCAAGCCGTTTCGTGTGCGTGTACTGGTAAGTATTACTCTGGTTTTGAGTTCTCTTTCCAGAGCAGGAACATCAATGCTGATGCCTTTTCGCTTCATTTGGTCTGCCATATTTACAACCAGAATAGTGGGTATGTTAAGGTCTTTTATCTGTGTAAATATCAGCAAGTTTTGCTTTAGGTTTTCAATATCAGCGATAACGGCAACTACATCAGGGTGAAGTGTTTCGTTCTTATTTAGAAGGATATCTACCGCTACGCGTTCGTCCATTGAATTGGCATTAAGGCTGTAAGTGCCTGGCAAATCAATAACTTCGGCTTTAACATTGTCAGTGAGTTTGCAATGTCCGATTTTTTTTTCGACTGTAATTCCTGGGTAGTTTCCTACTTTTTGGTTTAATCCCGTAAGTGCATTAAAAATAGAAGTCTTTCCTGTATTTGGGTTTCCGATAAGTGCTACTTTTATTTCTCTCTTGGTCATATTTTGTCGATTTCAATTAATGAAGCCATTTCTTTGCGGATAGAAAGGTAGGAATTGTTCATATTAACGTAGATTGGATTACCAAAAGGAGCTTTTTCGATAACTTCAACTTCGCTACCAACAAAGCATCCTAATTCAATTAGCTTTAACGGAATATTCTCAATGTCAATATGTTTTATGATTCCCTTTTCTCCTTTTTTAAGATGAGAAATGGTAAGCTTGTCTTTAACAGAAGCCTTGTTCATAAGGATTTTAATTTAGACTTAATTTAAGGGCAAATATACTTTTTTTTAAGTAAAATTGAAATTAGTAATAGGAAAAAGTTTTATTTTAAGCAATGTGAAGTTATGAAAAGAGAAAACATAGGTAAATAAGTAATATCACTGAAATACAATAGTAATTGAATTTGGGTTTGTAATGATTTGTTAATTAATGATTTGTTGTTTCTTGTTGATGTGAGATTTTTATTATTGATGCTAAGATAATACAAAATATTTGAGGTAAAGATATTTTCAATTGTAAAATTTCGTACTTTTGCTCAAATATAAGTCAAAATAAACGACCTTATGGAATATTTAGATTTTGAATTACCAATCAAAGAATTGGAGGAACAAATGCAGAAGTGTGCTCTTATTGGTGATGAGAGCGATGTGGATATGACCGATGCTTGTAAAAAGATTGAAAAAAAACTTAACCAAACTAAGAAAGAAATCTACAGTAATTTAACGGCTTGGCAGCGTGTTCAAATTTCACGTCACTTGGACAGACCTTACACACTTGACTATATTAGAGCCCTTTGTGGAGATACATTTTTGGAATTACACGGCGACAGAACTGTAAAAGACGATAAAGCAATGATAGGAGGCTTCGGCAAGATTGAAGACCAAAGTTTTCTTTTTATTGGACAACAAAAAGGAGTGAATACAAAAATGCGACAGTATCGTAATTTTGGTATGGCAAATCCTGAGGGTTATCGCAAGGCTTTACGTTTGATGAAATCTGCAGAGAAGTTCGGAATTCCCATCGTTTGTTTCGTGGACACACCAGGAGCTTTTCCAGGAATTGAAGCTGAAGAACGCGGTCAGGGAGAAGCTATTGCTCGTAACATATTGGAAATGTCTCGTTTGAAAGTTCCAGTTATTGTATTTATCATCGGGGAAGGAGCTTCGGGAGGAGCTTTGGGAATAGGTATTGGCGATCGTGTGTATATGCTTGAAAATACTTGGTACTCAGTTATTTCTCCAGAATCGTGTTCATCTATCCTTTGGAGAAGTTGGGAATATAAAAAAGAAGCAGCTGAAGCTCTTAAACTTACGGCTCCTGATATGAAGAAGTTAAAACTAATTGATGAGATTATCAAAGAACCACTTGGTGGAGCTCATCGTGATAGAGAAACTACTTTCCTAACTGTCAGAAAAGTGATTTTAGAAACATACGAAGAGTTGAAAAAACTTCCGTCAGAGAAACTCGTTGAAAAACGAATGGACAAATATCTGAATATGGGAGTGTATAAACAATAGAACTAAAAAAATGGCTATCTAAATAAGGTAGCCATTTTTTTGGAAATTAAGTTTTGTAAGAACAAATTCAGAAATAAGAAAATAAAATGAGCATAAACCCTGAGATTTTACATAGAAAAGGAGCAATTAAAATTGAAAATATTCCTACAGAAGTCTTAAAATTACTGAATTTAGGATATATCGAAACGGTAAATCTAACGGAGTGGTTAGCAATTGACCATAGTGTTTTGGTTGGTTCTGTATTTCCTGAAATGAGCGTTTCTGAAGAAATTATACTTCAAATTACTTCATTGTTGAAACAGCAGAAGAAAGCTTCAGCGATGAATAGCATAAGAGTCGTTAGTTCAGTGCTTTATAAAGAATATATGAGTTCAAGCGATTATGAGATATTATTTCAAAAACTCAAGTCGCATATTTCAGATTCTGTACGCTGTTATGCAACCTATTTTTTAGCACTAAATGAAAATATTTCTCTGAAAGATAAATTTATACAATTAAAACCTTTGATTGCCGATACGCATTTTGGCGTTCGAGAAGTTGCGTGGATGGCACTTCGTAAAGATATTAACGACAATCTTGATTTTTCGATAAAGTTTTTGACGGATTGGACTGAAAGTGAAAATGAGAATATTCGCCGTTTTTGTACAGAATCCACTCGTCCGAGGGGAGTTTGGTGTCCGCATATTGATGAATTGAAAGAAAAACCTGAATTGGCTTTGTCCATCTTGGAAAAACTAAAGTCCGATTCTTCAAAATATGTGCAGGATAGTGTAGGTAATTGGCTCAATGATGCTTCCAAAACCCGTCCTGATTTTGTGACACAACTTTGCGAACGTTGGGAAAAAGAAAACCCAACAAAAAATACACAATATATTGTACGAAAAGCACTACGTACAATTTTGAAAGAATAATTTTCTGAACAAAGAAAACATTGTTAAGAGAACTTATCACTGAAATTACTTTTTTCTGAGTTCTGATAATCAGTGTTTGGATTGTTTTTGTGTTAGTTATAAACAGGTTATAAACAATTTGTTAACAATGGGTGTTCACATATCTTTTTCAAGAAACCATTTTTTTTCCTAATTTCGCACTATGAAAGAAACTCAAACATATCCATCTTTACAAACTGAAAATGTAATAAGCCCTACTATGATTAATCTGGAGCGAGGGAAAATTCCTCCTCAAGATATTAATATAGAGCAAGTTGTGCTTGGTGCAATGATGATTGATAAAAAAGGAGTTGATGATGTTATTGACGTTCTCAGCCCTGAAGTTTTTTATCGAAAACAACATCAGCTTATTTATCAAGCCATTTTTGAACTTTTTCAACAATCACAACCAATTGACTTATTAACAGTTATGGAGCAGCTTCGCAAAAATGGAAATTTGGAAGCTGTTGGGGGTGAATTCTACCTGATTCAACTTACGCAACGCGTATCTTCATCGGCACATATTGAGTTTCACGCACGTATCATTATGCAGAAGTTCATTCAACGCCGATTGATTCAAATTTCATCGGAAGTGATTGAAGATGCTTATGATGAAACCAAAGATGTTTTTGACCTATTGGACTCTGCCGAATCAAAACTTTATGAAGTTACACAAGGAAACCTGAAACGTTCGAGTGAATCAGCTGGAGATTTGGTTATCAAGGCTTTGAATAAAATTCAAGACCTTTCCAATAAAACCGATGGTTTTAGTGGTGTTCCTTCTGGATTTACAAAACTTGACCAACTTACATCAGGTTGGCAAGCGAGTGACCTTATCATTATTGCCGCACGTCCTGGTATGGGGAAAACGGCTTTAACGCTTTCTATGGCACGAAATATTGCAGTTGGGCAGGGAATTCCAGTTGCTTTTTTCTCTTTGGAAATGTCTTCAGTTCAATTGATTACACGTTTGATTTCTTCCGAAACAGGACTTTCTTCCGAAAAATTACGTACAGGGAAATTAGAGCCTCACGAATGGCACGTGCTTAGTACCAGAGTCAAAGACCTTGAAAAAGCACCGCTTTACATTGATGACACACCTTCAATTTCAATATTTGACCTAAGGGCAAAAGCACGACGGCTTTCCTCTCAATATGGCATAAAGTTGATAATCATTGATTATCTTCAACTTATGACAGCTGGAGGAACAAAGGGTGTAGGAAATCGTGAGCAAGAAATTTCGACTATCTCTCGAAATCTTAAAGCTTTAGCAAAGGAGTTAGATGTTCCTGTTATTGCTCTTTCGCAGTTGTCGCGTAATGTTGAGTCACGTCCTGGACATAAGCGTCCTCAATTATCAGATTTGCGGGAATCGGGAGCTATTGAGCAAGATGCTGATATTGTGTCGTTTATATATCGTCCTGAATATTATAAGATTATGGAATGGGACGATGAAGCTCAGTCTTCAACTGAAAATCAAGGAGAGTTTATTGTTGCTAAACACCGAAATGGTGGATTGGATAATATTCGTTTGAAATTCTTGGGTCAGTTTGGTAAATTTGATAATTTAGATGAGTTTGATAATTCTGGATTCCAATCTTTTACGCAAGAAATAGGTTCGAAAATGAATGATGATTTTGATGTTTCCAAGCTTCCATCAGCACGAGATGCTTTTGGGGATATACCTCCTAATTTTCCAAGTCAAAACATAGATGATATCCCTTTTTAGGGAAATAAGAAATCATTTCTCTGATAAAATTAAAAATGAAAAACATCTGTAAATAGAATTGATTTACAGATGTTTTCTTATTTTCAAACAATAGTTTTATTTTTCTATTTCTCGTAAATTTTCCATTTTCTTTTTCTGTAAGAAGCCATAAATATCTTCCAGATGTTCAGTTACTTTCCCTCCTCCAAATTCGTACACTTTTGTTACAAGTCCGTCCAGAAAATCGCGGTCGTGTGAAACCACAATGAGTGTTCCGTCAAAGTCCAAAAGGGCTTGTTTTAAGATGTCTTTTGTTCGCATATCAAGGTGATTTGTAGGCTCGTCTAAAATGAGTAAATTCACAGGTTCAAGCAAAAGTTTTATCATTGCAAGACGAGTTCGTTCGCCACCAGAAAGCACTTTTACTTTCTTTTCACTTTCTTCCTTGTTAAACATAAAAGCTCCTAAAATGTCACGAATTTTGGTGCGTATGTCTCCGATAGCAATATCGTCAATAGTTTGAAATACAGATAGTTCTCCGTTTAGCAAAGACGCTTGATTTTGAGCGAAATAGCCAATTTGCACGTTATGACCCAATGACAATGTCCCATTGTAGTCAATTTCTCGCATAATACATTTTACAAGCGTTGATTTTCCTTCTCCATTTCGTCCAACAAAAGCTACTTTTTCGCCTCGTTTGATGGTGAAATTTACATTTGAAAAAATTTGTTTTTCCCCATAAGTTTTTTCCAAATCTTCAGCGATGACAGGGTAATTTCCTGAACGAGGAGAAGGCGGGAATTTTAATTTCAAAGCCGAGGTATCTTCTTGGTCAACTTCTATAATTTGCAGTTTTTCAAGCATTTTTACTCTCGATTGTACTTGTAATGTTTTGGAATAAGTACCTTTAAAACGTTCGATAAATTCTTTGGTCTCGGCAATCATTTTTTGTTGTTCTTCATATTGTTTTTGTTGCTGAGCTCGGCGTTCTTTCCGCAATTCAAGATAATGAGAATACTT
The DNA here is from genome assembly GCF_002302475.1 of Capnocytophaga cynodegmi. Lineage (NCBI taxonomy): Bacteria > Pseudomonadati > Bacteroidota > Flavobacteriia > Flavobacteriales > Flavobacteriaceae > Capnocytophaga > Capnocytophaga cynodegmi. The sequence continues at coordinate 1,013,270 of NZ_CP022378.1, read as the reverse complement.
TGCTTTGTAATCGTAAATTCGACCCATTGTCACTTCAATGGTACGATTGGTTACGTTATTTACGAAAGCTCTGTCGTGAGAGATAAGTACCACAGCCTTAGCAGAATTAATCAAAAAATCCTCAAACCATTCGATGGAGTTAATATCAAGATGGTTCGTAGGCTCGTCAAGAAGTAGTAAATCAGGATTTTGAAGAAGCAATTTTCCTAATTCGATGCGCATTCGCCAACCGCCACTAAATTCATTTGTTTGTCGGTGGAAATCGTTACGAGTGAAGCCCAAACCAAGCAGAGTTTTTTCGATTTTTTCTTGAAAATTAGTATCTTCTATGCCATAAAATTTCTCACTCAAAGATGAAACTTCCTCTATTAGTTTCATATATTCATCAGATTCATAATCAGTGCGAATAGTAAGTTCTTGATTAATTTCATCAATGCGTTTTTCCATTGATTGAATTGCGGTAAAGGCTTTTGCAACTTGTTCAAAAACAGTGCAATTATCGTCCATAATCAGATGTTGTGGCAAATATGCGATTGTAAAATCTTTAGGCATACTAACATTTCCTCGTGTAGCTTCGCGTTCACCAGCCAAAATTTTAAGTAAAGTAGATTTTCCTGCACCATTTTTCCCCATTAGAGCAATTCGGTCATTAGGATTGATGGCGAAAGAAACATCGGAGAAGAGTGTGGTGCCTCCAAATTCAACACATAGGCTATTCGCTGTAATCATTTTATTTCTATTTTTTAATATTTAAGATATTGTTATTCAGTTTCTTAATAATCGAAAAGTACTTCTGAAACCGAAGGGCAAAGATAATTTTATTATTCTGAATTAAAAATGAATAAGTAATATCAATTTTGGTATAATTTTTTTCTGTATTTGGAAGTGAAAAGTTATTAAAATTTCTTTACATTTGCACCTCATATTTATAAAATAGGGAAATTATATGTCAAAAGGAGTTTTGTTGGTTAATTTAGGTTCTCCTGATTCAACTAAGGTATCTGATGTAAGGCGATATTTGGATGAATTTTTGATGGATAGTAGGGTGATTGATCTTCCATATCTTTTGAGGGTACTTCTTGTTCGTGGAATTATTTTGAGGGTAAGACCTAAAAAATCGGCGAAAGCCTACAAAAAAATATGGTGGGAGGAAGGCTCTCCTCTAATTGTTATAACAGAAAGATTGGTAGCGAAGTTACAGAGGCAAGTTTCTGTGCCTGTGCAGATTGCTATGCGTTACGGAAATCCAAGTATAGAGTTTGGTTTACAGCAACTTAGGGAGAAAGGAGTTACTGAGGTTCTTTTGTTACCAATGTATCCACAATACGCTATGGCAACTACTGAAACTGTGGAGGTACTAACAGAAAAACTCATCAAAACGAAATTCAAGGAAATGGCATTAACTAAATTTCCAGCGTTTTACAATCGCTCTGAGTATGTTGATGCACTTGCAAAAGTGACAAAAACACACTTAAATGGCTATAACTTTGACCACTTGCTTTTTTCTTATCACGGTGTGCCTGAGCGGCATTTATGGAAAACAGTAAAAACAGATAATCACAAAAAAATTACTGAAGGGAAATATTGCTGTGACCCAAAATCAGATGAAGCGGAACGTTGTTATAGAACACATTGTTTCGAAACTACACGTCAGTTAGTGGAGCGTTTGCAATTAACCAGAAGCCAATATTCACAAGCTTTTCAATCTCGTTTAGGAATTGATAAGTGGTTGGAGCCCTTCACTTCTGATAGAGTTGTGGAACTTGCCCGTAGTGGAGTGAGAAAGTTGGCGGTCATAACTCCAGCTTTTGTGGCAGATTGTATTGAAACTCTTGAGGAAATCGAAATGGAGGCTGGAAAAGAATTTTTGGAAAATGGAGGAGAAGAGTTTAAAATGATTCCGTGTTTGAATGATGATGATGCGTGGGTTTATGCACTTGCAACGTGGATTCATAGATGGGAAAAACGATAAAAGTAAGATTACATTATGGAAAAATCAGTAATAATATATGCTTCTGTAGATGGGCAAACAAAGAAAATATGTGACCATATCAATGGTGTTTTGCTCTCAAAAAAACAAGATGTAAAATTAGTTTCTATTGCTGATTTTCGAGATAATTTGAAGGATTTTGACAAAATAATTCTGGCGTCAAGTATTCGGTATGGAAAACATAATCAGGATGTTATAAATTTGATAAATCAAAATTACGAATTGCTCAATGCTAAAAAATCTGCCTTTATTTCAGTAAATTTAGTAGCCAGAAAAGAGGAAAAAAGACAAGCACATACAAATCCTTATGTAGTTAAATTTTTGGATAAAATAAAGTGGAAACCAACTACAGTTGAGGTTTTTGCGGGTAAAATTAACTATAAGATTTATGGTTTTTTTGACAAGTTGATTATAAAACTTATTATGGTAATTACTAAAGGTCCTACAAATTCTGATGCAGAAATAGAATATACCAATTGGGATAATGTCACAGCTTTTGCAGAGAAATTTTCTGAAATGTAGTGTTTAAATCTTCTTACGCTATAGATAAAAACAAAATTTATATTTATATTTAATCTAAATAACTATATTTGCACCATTAATTTTTAAATTGAATGGTGATGAAAAGAATTATCTTCTTTTTTTGTTTTTTTGTGACTGGGTTATTATCGGCACAGAAAAATATTTTTTTGAGTAATGATTATTGGAAAACAAAACCTACCGTTGAACAAGTAAAGCAAAAAATAACAGAAGGGAATAATCCTACGGAGTTGAATGAGAGAGCATATGATGCTGTTTCATTGGCAATTAATAATGGAGCTCCTTATGAAACTATACTTTTTTTACTTTCTCTGGAAGGAAATGAAGTTGATAAACTTACTCACGATAAACGCACTTACTTGTTTTGGGCAGCATTTCAGAATAACTTACCTTTAATCAATTACTTACTACAAAAAGGTGCAGATGTTAATGTGAAAGATTCCCATATGTACACACCTCTTCTTTTTGCTGCTGTACGTGGAAATATAAATACTGAACTGTATGATATTCTGATAAATAAAGGAGCGAATATTAACGAAAAAAATGAAAATGGAGCTAATGCATTACTTTTAGCAATTCCTCATATGAAAGATTTGAAAGAAGCTCAGTATTTTATAAAAAAAGGATTATCGCTTAAAAGTATTGATAACAATGGCGATGATGCGCTGTTTTATGCTTCAAGAAATGGTAATCAAAAGATAATCAATCAATTGATTAAAAAAGGATTCAACCCTAAAACACTAAATAATAAAGGACAAAACCTGATGTTTGCAGCAGCAGAAGGCTCAAGAATGAAAACCAATGATTTGGAATTTTTCAAATATATTGAGAGCTTAGGAGTAAGTCCCAATCAAAAAGATAAGGAAGGATTAACGCCTCTTTTTACGCTTTCATCTCGTCATAAAGACATCGCTGTTCTAAATTATTTTCTTGACAAAGGAAATTCTGTAAATCAGTTAGATAAAGAAGGGAATACTCCTCTAATTAATGCTTCATCCAGAAATTCACTTGAGGTTGTTTCTCTTTTGGAGAATAAATCGTCTAATATCAACACAACTAATAATCAGGAGCATTCTGCTTTAACTTTGGCTGTTGCCAGAAATACTTCCGATGTTGTTTCCTATTTAATCAAAAAAGGAGCAGATATAAACGTAAAAGATGCTAAAGGAAATACATTAGTATATTATCTGTTAGAGAGTTATACACCAAGAGACATTAAAAAGTTTGATGAAAAATGGAATATTTTAGCAGAAAAAGGATTGAATTTTGCTCAAAATCAGGAAAAAGGAAATAACATATATCATTTGGCAGTTGATAAGGCAGATCTAAATTTATTACAAAAAGTAGCCTCCGTAAATGTTGATATCAATGTAAAAAACCAAGATGGACTCACCCCATTACACAAGGCTGCAATGACGGCTAAGAACTTGGATCACATCAAATTTTTGTTGGAAAAAGGAGCTAATAAAACCATTACAACAGATTTTGAAGAAACTGTGTACGATTTAGCTAAAGAAAATGAAGCTCTAAAGGATAAGGATATTAATTTTTTAAGATAGAAATATATGAAAATCAGATATTTTATATGGATTTTAGTGGTTATTTTTGTTGGTTTTTCTTTCACAAAACAGCAGCCTACCACCAAATACAAATGTATGATTCAGCTTACAAATTATGAGGGAGAGGGAGCTTACATTGTAGTGTCGTTGATTAATCCGCAAGGTAAATATGAAAAAACATTACAAGTGCTGGGTGATGACCCTGAGTGGTATAGTGATTTGATTGAATGGTGGAAATTCTATGGTAAACGACAAACCATTGACGCTATTACAGGAGCTACCATCAGCGGAGGAGAAAGAGCAGTTAAAGTTATTGAAATTGAAGATGATAAAATCAACAAAGGATATAAAATTCGTTTTGAAACCGCAGTGGAAGACCAAAAGTATCACGCAACAGATGTGGAGTTTGAACTCACTTCCGAAAGTGTGAAAAGTAAAGTCGATGGAAAAGGGTACATCCGTTATGTAAGAATGATACCGAACTAAAATTCAGAAAATAAAAAAATGGGAATCAAGAAATCACGATTCCCATTTTTAATTTAACCACCAATAATTACTTTACAAATGTAATAGATTTTATAATAGATTCTAATTCAAATAAATAATCTCTTTTATCAGTCATAGGAGCCGAAACAAATCCTTCAATAACTACCAAACGATTATTAGGTTGGTCCTCAATAATGTAATTCACGTAAGGTCCGCCTAGTAAGAAGTTCTTAACTTCCCATAATCCTTTACTTTCAATGGCTTTGCGGTCTTTAATCGTAGTGTTATAAATACTTGGAGCAAAGGCAGATTCTGAAATCATATACATTCCTTCTTCTCGCCCAGGTATATAGCGTTTTCCGATAGAATCTCGCATTTTAACAATTGCTTCCGAACGGATATCTCCTTCAGGAATGCTATTAGGAGGCATTTCGTAAATGATAATATTTGCTGTTCCTCCTTTTATTTGTCGTTCTATCCAGAAGAAATTATTTTCTTTTTTTACGATTTTATAAACAGATGGCATCATTAGTTTTAAACCTAATTTTTCTTCAATGTCCCTTTCTTTGTTTAAAGCTTTTTGGAAGCGAAGTTGGTTTTCTCTGATGTCATTTTCTTTAAATTCTCTTACGATTTTTGAAAAATGTTCTTGTATTTCGCAGGTAATATCACGGTTTGCTTTTCCTCGAATGACACCAATTCGCTGCGGTTTAGCGAAAAGATTTTCTTTTATCACCACATTATTAATGGAATCTTTTTCTATAATTAAGATATTTCTGCTGTTTCGAGTGTTGTTTGTAAATATTTCTGGAGGAATTTGATGTAATGAAAAAATAGGTTCCTCTGTTGAAAGACCTTCTACTGGCGAGGCAAAATATTTGCGAATGGTATCTCCCACAGTACCTTTCCATAAGGTATTGTCAATCACTACAGCAAGTGAATTTATTTGTCCGTTGGATTGAGGTAAATAAATCTCTTCGCTATCTTTATTTTTATTTGATGCGTCTTGACAAGAAATTAATAAAAATGTTCCAATGATAAAAAATATTAATTGTTTCATAAGAGGTAGTTAATTTTATAATATTTTCATAGCCAAAATCGTTCCAAAGTCGATTTTTTTAGATAGAATTTATTATAAAAACAACACAAAATATTTTTTTTCAATGTTAATTGCTGATTGTTAATTATTTCCTATCTTTGCAGAGTTTGAAAAATAATATAATTTTGGTAGTTTGTTAATGGAAATATTACATTCACAGATTATTGGTCAGGGTAAACCTCTTTTTATTTTGCACGGATTTTTAGGAATGTCCGATAATTGGAAAACTTTAGGGCTCAAATATGCAGAAAAAGGATTTGAAGTACATTTGATTGACCAACGAAATCACGGTCATAGTTTTCATTCTGAGGAATTTAACTATTCTATTTTGGCGGAAGATTTAAAGCGTTACGCACAATCGAAATCCATCACTGAGTTTGATTTGATAGGACATTCGATGGGAGGAAAAACAGCAATGCTTTTTGCTACTGAAAATCCAAAGATGGTTCGCTCATTGGTGGTAGCTGATATTGCTCCGAAATATTATCCGCCACATCATAGAGAAATTTTGAAAGGATTATTGTCTATTGATTTTGAGAATGTTAAATCTCGTTCGGAGGCTGATAATCAATTAGCTTTGTATGTTAGTGAGGCTTCTGTTCGTCAGTTTCTGTTAAAAAATTTGTATTGGGAAACACGTGAAAAGTTAGGATTACGAATGAATTTGAATGCTTTGATGGAGAATGAATCTGAAATCGGTGTAGAATTGCCAAAAAACAATACTTTTGCAGGAAAAACATTGTTTCTTAAAGGTGAGTTTTCAGAATATGTAATGCCTGAAGATGAGTCACTTATAAAAGCTCATTTTCCAAATGCAAAAATTGAAATGATTTCAAAATCAGGACATTGGCTTCACGCTCAGAACCCAACCGAATTTTTGGCAAGAACTTTGAGTTTTTTTAATTCTTAAATATAAAATATTGATTATGAAGTATATAGTAAGTTTGCTTGTTACAGCTGTTATTGTCTTTCTACTAGGGAATGTACTTCCTATTGCGAAGATTTCAGACTATTTTTCTGCTATTTTGGTGGCTTTTGTATTATCCATTTTAAATGTTTTGGTGAAGCCTGTCTTACAAATTATCTCTATTCCTATCACAATCATTACGTTAGGATTTTTTTTGTTCGTTATCAATGCAATAATTATTTTGTTGGCTGCAGAACTAGTAAATGGTTTTGAGGTAAGCGGATTTTTTGGTGCGTTGCTTTTCAGCTTCTGCTTATCGTTGGTTCAATCGGTTGCTTTCAGATTGATGGAAGATAACAAATCACGCAGATAATGTCTATTTTTGTGCAACTTTCTGCCTAAATTAAATATTTATGTTAAAAAATATTGTAAAAAATCCGAAAATAAAAAACATATTTTTCCATTTGTCCTTAGCTGTTTTGGCTCTTGTGATTTTAGCATTTCTGGTATTGAAATTCTTGAAAGTATGGACAAATCACGGAGAATATGTCGTGGTTCCAGACTTAACAAAGAAAACACTAACTGAAGTAGAATTTATTTTGAAAGAAAATAATTTGCGTTATGAGGTGCTTGACTCAACAAATTATGACCCAAAATTTCCAGCTTTTTCAGTTATTAGCCAAAGTCCAGAACCCACAGAGCACGTTAAGGAAAACAGAAAAATTTACTTAACGATTAATCCTTCGGGGTATCGAAAAGTAAGCGTTCCAAAGATAATTCAAATTACGCGTCGTAGTGCCGAAGCAACTTTAAAATCTGTTGGACTTGATGTGGGCACGATTACCTATGTTGATGATATAGGAAAAGATATGGTTCTTGAGCTTTCGCACAAAGGAAAAAAAATCGAACCAGGAGAACAATTGATGAAAACTTCAAAAATTGATTTGATTTGCGGAAATGGACTGGAAAATATGGGAGTTCCTGACTCAATTCCCAACACAAAAGAGATTGTTATCCCTGTAGAAGATTTGGAATAAGATGCAAGAATTTGATGAAGATTTAGAAAAAGAAGAGGAACTTTACGAGCATTACAGTTTTAAAGCAGGGAAGGGACAAGAACCGCTGCGTGTGGATAAATTTTTGATGAATTTTGTCGAAAATGCTACTCGCAACAAGGTGCAACAGGCTGCAAAACAAGGAAATATATTTGTTAATGGAGTTGCAGTAAAATCGAATCATCGCGTAAAAGCCAACGATGAGGTAAAGGTAATGTTTGCCCACCCACCCCACGAGTATTTACTAACTCCTGAAAACATTCCTATTGATATTGTTTATGAAGATGACCAATTGTTGGTAGTAAACAAACCAGCTGGTATGGTAGTTCACCCTGGTCACGGCAACTATAGCGGAACACTCATTAATGCACTGATATATCATTTTGAAAATCTGCCCAATAATAGCAGTAATCGACCTGGTTTGGTACATCGTATTGACAAGGATACCAGTGGGTTACTTGTTATAGCCAAAACAGAGGAAGCGATGCTTCATTTGGCACAACAATTCTTCAATAAAACGTCTGAACGTGAGTATATTGCTTTAGTTTGGGGAAATGTGGAGCAAGATGAGGGAACGATAGAAGGGCATATAGGGAGGCACTTAAAAGACAGACTTCAAATGGACGTTTTTCCTGAAGGGAATTACGGTAAAGAAGCCATCACACATTACAAAGTTTTGGAACGATTTGGATACGTAACTCTGATTTCGTGTAAGTTAGAAACGGGAAGAACGCATCAAATTCGGGTTCATATGAAGCATATCGGGCATACTCTTTTCAATGATGAACGTTATGGAGGGAATAAAATTCTCAAGGGAACAACCTTTGCGAAGTATAAGCAATTTGTTGAGAATTGTTTTGATGTATTGCCACGTCAAGCCCTCCACGCTAAGACATTAGGTTTTGAACATCCTACTACGGGCGAATTTTTGAGGTTCGATTCAAATCTACCTGACGATATGACGTGCTGCATAGAAAAATGGCGGAATTATACCACATCAAATAGTTAGTAACGTAAAAAAATGTTAAAAACATTTCACATTATATATTTTTAATTACTTTTGAAAAAAATATCATTATGAAACTAAGAAAATTGATTCCTATGACAGCATTGGCTCTTTCAGGTGCTGTATTTTCATCAGGAGAGCTTAATGCTCAGGTAAAAAAGAAAGAAAAATCGTGTACAAAGAAAGAATCGTGTGCCAAGTCGTGTTCTAAATCATCAGAATATGGAAAACCTACTGATGTAAAAGCCAATGAAGGTGCTTTCAAAATCGTTTCTCTGAAATACGACTACAACGCAGTAGATTCTTACATTGATGCACAAACGATGTTCGTTCATTTTTCAAAACACTATGTAGGTTATCTAAACAATCTTAATAAAGCAGTGGAAGGTAAGGCACAAGCTACACAAACTATTGAGCAAGTGTTGAAAGGTTTGGATATGAGTAATTCAGCACTTCGCAACAATGCGGGAGGATATTACAATCATAATTTGTACTTTGATGTAATTTCACCTAAAGGTGGAGGACAACCAACAGGAGCTTTGGCTGAAGCAATCAATCGTGATTTTGGTAGTTTTGATAATTTTAAAAAGCAATTTTCAGAAGCTGGAGCAAAACGATTTGGTTCTGGTTGGGCTTGGTTAGTTGTAAAAGATGGTAAGTTACAAGTAGGAAGCACTGCTAATCAGGATAATCCGTTGATGCCAGGTTTGGAAATTTCAGGTCAGCCTATCTTAGGAATGGATGTTTGGGAACACGCTTACTACTTAAAATATCAAAATAAGAGAGGGGATTATGTGTCTAATTTCTTTAATGTAATTGATTGGAACAGAGTAGCAGAACTTTATAAAGCAGCTATGTAAAATAGTTTTCTTGGGTAGTAAGTTACAAGAAAATTCTGTTTTAAGGTTATTGGAGCAATTTAAATTTTTGGATTGAGAAAGTTTAGATTGCTCCATTTTTTAGATTATAAAAGTTAATAGAGATTTTAAAAATCACAGAACAAGTTATGAAAAACACTATTACATTTCCTTTTTATGCTCGTTTGGCATTTACATTACTTGGAATCGTACTTATTTTCTTTATCTTTTATTTGGGTAGAGATATTATCGTTCCTTTGGTTATGGCGTTGCTTTTTGCTATACTGCTACGTCCCATAAATCGATTTTTCAATAAAAAATGTCGATTTCCGAACACCATTTCTTCATTATTGACTATTTTCCTTTTTGTGGTGTTGATATTGGGGATAGCAACATTTATTTCTGTAGAAATTGGAGGCATTGCCAGTGATACTGAAACTATAGTTAAGAATATTGAAACGCATTGGGCTCGTTTGCAGAGGTTTGTGACTGATTTTTTTGGAATTAGTAAAGTAGACCAATCGCAACATATTGATATGGTTCGGGAAGAAACTAAGTCAGCTCTGACAAGTTCGGCAGCGATGCTTGTCACTTCTTTTTCAGATGTTTTATTTAGTATGGCGATGATTCCTATTTATGCGTTTTTGTTTTTACTCTACCAAAATCATTTGATTACGTTTCTTTCTAAACTGATAGGTGAAGGCGACCAACAACGTCTGAAAAACATACTTTTCAACATCAAAACAGCAGTTCAGAGTTATTTGATAGGGATATGTTTGCAAGTGTTAAGTATTGCTGCTTTAACGGCGATTGGGCTTTCCATTGTTGGGGTACAAAATGCAATCCTTCTGGGGGTAATTACAGGTATTTTGGGGCTTATCCCATATCTGGGTAATTTGCTGGCTTGTGCAATCACCATTTTGGCAACACTTTCTGGCTCACCTGATTTGAGTTTAATATTTGGAGTAGTTATCGTTTCGGTGGTAGTTCAGATTATTGATAATAATATTTTGGTGCCTTTAGTGGTGAGTTCAAAGGTTGAAATCAATGCTTTTGCTTCCATTATTGGAATTTTAGTGGGAGGAAGCCTCGCAGGAATAGGGGGTATGTTTTTAGCAATTCCTATTATTGCTATTCTTAAAGTTATTTTTGATAATGTTCCCTCACTTAATCCTTGGGGATATTTGCTGGGTGATGATTTGCCTAAAATTCCTCAGTGGTATAAGAAAGTGAAGCATTTGAAAACCATTGCAGAAGAAAAGAAAGCCAATAAGATAGAAAATCTTACTCAAGAAAAACCTACTTCAGAGAGAGTTCCTCCATCTGAAGAAAAATAAAAAGGTTGGGTTTAAGAAATACATATTACAACTGAAAATAAACATAAAAGACGAGTTAAGTAACTCGTCTTTTATGTTTTTATGGTTGGTACTATTTTATTTTTTTGTATATCTACTCTATTTTTTCGATTAGCAAGGTGTAGAAATAATATATCGAGCTTCATAAATGAGTTGTCAAGTGTCAGAAATTATAAATCAAGTTGCAGAAATGACTTAGCAAGGTTGATAATCCATTTCTGTTGGTTGCTGATTGGTTTTTTGAGGTTGTTGGTTCATTTCTGTTGATTGCTGGTTAGTTTCTAATTGTAATAGTTTGTTTTCTGATTATGATTACAAATTTATTTTTCTAAAATATGTAAGTACTCGGTGGTTTTATCGGATTTATGGTTTCTATTTTCTTCTTTATCAGCTCTAAATCTTTGGTAATCGGTAGAAAATAAATCATATCTTCCATATTTTTTCATAATCTCTCTAACAACATCAGGAGGCATTAACCCTTCATTATTATAACTCAGGAAAATATATTTAAAATGGGCATTTTTTATCAAGTTCTCGAAAGCTTGTACCACTTCATTCTTTTTACAAAAACTTGATTTTTGATAATCTCTAAGTCCCGTTTTACCTTTTGGCTGAAAACAATCATATTTTGCAATTGTATTCAACAAATGATAATTAGCCCCATATTCCCGAGTATTATAAGGAGGGTCAAGGTACAAAATGTCTCCCTCAATTTCTTTTATGAGAATATTTGCATTTTTATTAAATACAAGATGTTCATTTTCATTTTCTATAAAAATCGCAGGTTCAATATGTAAATCTTTTTGTGCCGATTTTTTGATGTGTTTTAGAAATGCACCATAGACAGAAGCCGTATTCGCTACCTTATCAGCACTTTCCAAAAGAGAGGCTAAAAGGAAAAAATACAATTCATTAGAAATTTCATTATTATTTTTCCAACTTTCTATTTTTTGTCGGATTGCGTCTATTCTTTTTCCGTTTTCAGATTTGAAATATTGTCGATTTGCTCTTCCGTTTTCAGAATATTCTTCAAAAATAAAACCTTCTATTCCCTTTAAATAATTCAATTCAAAGATGTGAGATAAAAAATCTAATGGCTTATGATTTTCAATATAATTTTTATTTAAAACATAACTATAATATTCTATATCGTTGCTAATAACTTGTTTTACTTCTTTTTTGAAAACTCGCCCCACAATACCAGTTCCAGCGAACAAGTCACAAAAAACCTTATTGGATAAATCTTTTCCAACAACTGAATACACTCCTTGTTTGATAAATTCCGAAAGTTTGTATTTTGAGCCTATGTAATTCATTGCTATTCTCCCAATAATTTTTTTGCAATATATTCAGATGCTTCTCTACTAATTTTCTTGATGCTTTCTTTTCTGTACTCTACTGGGTCATATTGGTAACAACCTATACAACCTAGCTCTTCGGTATAGTTTTCATCTCCATCATAAAACTCATAGGGATTACCCTTGATATTTTTGGCACTCCAGCGCTTATTAGTTTCTTTACATCTTTTGCAAATTTGTCTTTTTGCATCATTTGCAGCTTTACTAAGCGGTTGAAAGTCTTCAATCTTCTGAGTTTTTATGTCTGAAACTCTCTCATTATTTTTGCGCCCATCTTTATGATCAATCTCAATTTTTGTATTTTCAGAATTTCCATTAATACCAAGCATCACACAATTTTGATTTTTATAAAAATCTTTTATGTCTTGCCGAATATTTTGATTAAAAGAGGTATTCGGATTAAAACCATTTAATCTTATCGCGTCAATAGAATTACCTTGAGTTTGGTCTTTATTAAATTCTACAATATATTTTCTGGCTAAACTAGAACTCGCTCTACACCAACTCCCACCATTACCCAATTGTAGAGCTTTATATTCATTTACAAATTCAGTAACGTAAACCCAACGACTTTTCCCGTTATCATCAGGTTTTGCAAGTTGTACAAAAAGTTGATGTTTAGTCATATATTCTATTATTTTAATCTTAACTAATCCACTGATTTTCCCCGAAGTCAGGTTTTCGTTTTTCTAAAAAGGCGTTGCGTCCTTCTTTGGCTTCGTCGGTCATATAGGCAAGACGAGTGGCTTCGCCGGCGAAAACTTGTTGCCCTACCATTCCGTCGTCGGTGAGGTTCATCGCGAATTTCAGCATACGGATAGAAGTTGGCGACTTAGCAAGGATTTCCTGAGCCCATTCATACGCTTCCTCTTCCAAACGAGCGTGAGGTACTACTTTATTGACCATTCCCATTTCAAAAGCCTCTTGTGCGGAGTAATTTCTCCCTAAAAAGAAAATCTCACGAGCTTTTTTCTGTCCTACCATTTTTGCCAAATATGCCGAGCCATAGCCTCCGTCAAAGCTGGTGACATCGGCATCGGTTTGTTTGAAAATGGCGTGTTCTTTACTGGCTAAGGTAAGGTCGCACACTACGTGAAGCGAGTGTCCGCCACCTACTGCCCATCCGTTTACCGCCGCGATGACCACTTTGGGCATAAATCGGATAAGTCGTTGTACTTCTAATATGTTGAGTCGGTGTCTGCCGTCTTCGCCCACATAACCTTGATGCCCACGAGCCTTTTGGTCGCCACCGCTACAAAATGCGTGTCCGCCATCTTTGGGGCTGGGACCTTCCCCAGTGAGGATTACCACGCCTACACTTGCATCTTCGTACACGTGATAGAAAGCGTCGTAAAGCTCAGAAGTGGTTTTCGGGCGGAAAGCGTTACGCACTTCTGGTCGGTTAAAAGCGATTCGTGCTACGCCGTTACATTTTTTGTAGGTAATATCTTCGTATTCTTTTACAGTTTGCCAATTCATATGTTATAATTAATAATTTACAATTAATTTAATGAACAATTTTATATAGTATAACTCTTAAAATCGTTCATTGTTAGTTAATTTCCTTTTTTATAATCTGCTAAAAATTGAGCTAAGCCACTGTCGGTCAAAGGATGTTTGAGTAAGCCTAAGATAGCTGATAGAGGAGCTGTAATCACATCCGCACCTATTTTGGCACATTGCATAATATGCATTGTATGGCGAACAGAAGCAGCTAAAATTTCAGTTTCAAAACTATAATTATCATAAATTAGTCGGATATCCTCGATAAGGGTTAGCCCATCGGTTGAAATATCGTCTAATCTTCCGATGAAAGGAGAAACATATGTAGCTCCAGCCTTGGCAGCCAATAGTGCCTGACCTGCAGAAAACACTAGTGTACAATTGGTTCGTATGCCTTTGTCCGAGAAATACTTAATGGCTTTAATTCCATCTTTTATCATCGGAACTTTCACTACAATTTGTTCGTGTAATGAGGCTAACATCTCACCTTCTTTTACAATGCCGTCAAAGTCTGTAGCGATTACTTCGGCAGAAACATCTCCGTCCACAATGTTGCAAATATCTACATAGTGTTTTAAGATGTTATTCGTACCAGTAATTCCCTCTTTTGCCATAAGTGATGGATTGGTAGTTACTCCGTCCAGAACTCCTAAATCTTGTGCTTCACGGATTTGGTTTAGGTTAGCTGTGTCAATAAAAAATTTCATAATAAAATACTAATTAAGTGATACATAACTAAGTGCATCGGTAAGTGGAAACAATACAGCTTTTTGGAATATAAAAACTTCACTTAGCCAATGCATTGAATTTTACAAATATTCAAATTATTTAAAAATTCTATTCAAATGATGAATAGTTCTGCAAATATATTTCTTTTACCGAGAAAAAAGAAAATCATTTCTAAAATATTCATTTGGTTTGTACCTAAAGTTAATGTAGGACGATTTTAAAAAGGAATTACTTTACTTGGCTGATTATCTTGTTGATATTGGAGTGGAAACATAAGAAAAGTCAATAAATTCATACCATTTAAAATGAATTATTGACTTTTCAGATACTTGTTATTAATGTTTTTTACTAAAAACCTTCAGAAATAATCTACAATTTGTAGTGATTCATCAACATTTTTTCATATACTTTGCTTGGTAATATTCGCTTCAGAACGATTGAGAATTTCTGTAGAAAACTTCCCTGTTTGTAATGTACGCTGGGTTTTGGGGTATTGATGATTTGAAAGATTTTCTCCGCCATTTCAGTAGGATTACCTCCCGAATCTACGTGTTGATTCATCAAATCCAATGACTTTTGATAGTTTTCCGCATACGCTGAATTTTCTTTTACAGGAGCGTGATATCTGCGTGAAGCAATATCGGTGGCATAGTCGCCTGGAGCAATGGTAGTTACCTCAATTCCGAAGTTTTTCACTTCCATTCGCAAGGCTTCTGACATTAGCATTAAAGCACCCTTACTTGCGGAGTATGCACCTCGAAAAGGCAATCCCATATATCCCGCAATGGACGTAATATTGATGATAAGTCCGCCTTTTTGTTCCCGCATTGATGGCAGGACGGATTGCATCAGTGCAATGGCTCCATAAAAATTGGTGGCAAAAACATTCTGAAGCTCCTCCATAGGGATTTCTTCCACAGCCCCCGTAATGCCCACACCAGCGTTGTTAATAAGAATATCTATCTTTCCAGTTTCTGCAAGAATGGCTTTCACAGTTTGTGAGATGCTTTCTTGGCTACGTACATCCATTGGTAGCAATTTGAAAGGCAGATTTTTGCCTTCGACATTTCGGGCTGTGCCATAAACTACAAAACCCTTTTGAGTAAGTAACAAAGCGGTTTCCTTCCCAATCCCTGAAGTAGCTCCCGTAATTAGGACAATTTTTGAACGATTCATCAAAATTTCTTTTTGCGACAAAGATATGAATATTAAGGGGAGAATGAAAAGTTTTTACTTTAGTTCAAATTCCAATTCATTAGCATTGTCAGCTGAATGTTGAGCTACCCACAGTTTGAATTTCCCTCTTTCGGCTTTTCTTGTCATATCAATCCCGTAGAATTCCAAGTCTTTTTCAGTAAGGCTAAATTGAATCTGTTTGGATTCTCTTGCTTTTAGAGCTGTTTTCTGAAAGCCTTTCAGTTCCTTAACAGGTCGTGTTACGCTTCCCACCAAATCTCGGATATACAATTGAGTAACCAGCTCTCCGTCAGTGTTTCCTGTATTGCTGATTTTAGCTGTTATTGTAATTTTTCCGCCACGTTCCATAACTGTTTTATCTAATTTTACATCTGAAATAGAGAAAGTTGTGTAACTAAGTCCATAACCGAATGGATACAGAGCGGTAATAGGTGAGTCCTCGTATTTAGAGCGGTAATCTCCCTGAGGATTGTCAAAGTTTACAGGTCGTCCTGTGTTTTTTTGGTTGTAATAGACAGGGATTTGCCCTATGTTTCGAGGGAAAGACATTACCAGTCGCCCTGATGGATTGTAGTCTCCCGCGATAACATCTGCAATTCCGTATCCGCCTTGCGTTCCTGGGAACCAAGCTTGTAAAATAGCATCAATATTTTCGCTTTCCCAGCTCAAATCGAGTGGGCGACCGCTAAAAATAACCAAAGCTATGGGTTTTCCAACTTGTTTCAGAACCTTTAGTAATTCCCTTTGTGCGGTGTGTAATCGTATGTCAGTCAGCGAAGCAGCTTCTCCCGACCAATTGAAATCTTCACCTAAAGCCACTAAAATTAAGTCTGAATTTTTAGCAATATTTACTGCTTCATTCACACTTTTTGAGGTGGCTTCGGTAAGTGTACAGCCTTGTGCATAAGAAAATTGCACGGAACTATTGCGAAACACCTCCTGAAGACCTTTAAAAAGAGATACGGATTGATTTCTGTCGCCTCTACCTTGCCATTCTCCATTGAGATTGATAGAATCTTTCATCATAGCACCAATGAGAGCTACTTTTTTAGGAGAATCTTTTCTGATAGGAAGCAAATTATTGTCATTTTTTAGTAGTACTGCCGACTCAGCTACTGCTTTCCGAGCAGTTTGCATAAATTCAGGTTTTTGGATAGTATTTTTAGCTCGATTTTCATCTAAATATCGGTATGGGTCTTCAAACAATCCGAGCAAAAATTTCATCTCCAGAATTCTTCGAGTGGCGTCATCAATGGTTTTTTCAGAAACTTTTCCTTCTTCTACTAATTGTTTGAGATATTTTATGTAAGTAGAGCCCGTCATATCCATTTCAGTACCTGCATTGACTGCTAACTGGGCAGCGTGTTTGTCATTTTCAGCAACTCCGTGTGGTACAAGTTCATTAATTCCTGTGTAATCAGAGACTACAAAACCTTTGAAATTCCATTCTCCACGTAGTATGTTGCTCATCAACCATTTATTGGCAGTTGCTGGTATCCCATTTACATCATTGAATGAAGCCATATAGGTTGCTACATTAGCTTCTTTAGCCGCTTCATAAGGGGGGAAATAGATATTGCGTAGCGTATGCTCGGAGAGTTCAGCAGTGTTATAATCCCTCCCTGATTCGGCTGCACCATAAGCTGCAAAATGCTTTGCACACGCTAGTACAGTGTTGGTCTCCTTGAGTGAACGCCAGTCAGTTCCGCCTTGGAAACCTTCAACACGAGCTTTGGCAATAGCACTTCCTAAGAAAGGGTCCTCACCAGCACCTTCCATTACACGTCCCCAGCGAGGATCGCGACTAATGTCTACCATTGGAGCAAACGTCCAGTGCAAACCATCGGCGGCAGCTTCTTCTGCGGCGATTTGAGCTGTTCTTTTCATTAATTCCAGATTCCAAGAACAGGCTTCTCCCATTGGCATAGGGAAGATAGTTTTGTATCCGTGAATGACGTCATAAGCAAATAAGATAGGAATGCCCAAACGTGTTTTTTCAACAGCAATTTCTTGCATTTTCCGAATTCCCTCAACTGTGACAGCATTGAAAATACTTCCGACTAATCCTTTTTCTAAATAAGGTTGAAAATCATCGGGCATCACAGGACCAGTAACCGACCAGTTAGCCGAAAATTGAGACATTTGTCCAATTTTTTCTTCCAAAGTCATCAAATTTAGAACTGAATCAACTTTACGTTCAATGTTTTTGTCTCCACTGAAACTATTCCAATTTGAGCTCGATGATGGTGTTCTGCCACATTTAAATAAACTTAAAGCTAAAGCGATAATACTTATGAATTTCAATTTTGCCATAATTACATTGTATTTTTTAAAAAGAAAACAAGAGCAAAGGTATGAAAATTATATTGAGGAAACTCTGAAACCTAGTTTCTTTAATCCTTCTTGTACTTCAGGGCAACTCATAAATAACTTCCATAAAAGTCCTGTACGATAATTTTCAATCATTGGAGCAATTGTTAGTTGGTCAATAGCCAGATAACGTTGCGGATACCAGTTGTGTTGTTCACTAAAAGCATCATAGAAGCCATATTTGCCCCATATTTTATCTCCTAAACCAAAATAGAAATGTTTTAAAGCCGACACAGATTCGTTGGGAGTATACGGAAAGCTTGATAGGGCTGCTGTTGGTGTGATTACTGCTCTATCATTAATCATTGGGGTGTGACCAGCGTATCCGTCAATAGAGTAACTTGCTGTAAGCCCCCAGCAATTTTTTCCATAACCTTTGTAGTCTTTAGGATTTTCTACACAATAATTGTAATTAATCAGTGAATGATTTTTATTTAATTCCCAATAACTTGCATAGTCGTCGGTTAGCCCTTTGGGATTCAATCCAATATAGGAATAGTGAGCCCAGAAAAGAGGTCCTCCGTAGTTTTCTGCTCCATTGTGTTTAAGGATTAGAGGAAGATTGTAGGTAGTTTTATCCGTTTTGATGCTTCCTCCTCGTGCCCAGCCATTATGGTAAGCTGAAGCAGGAATAGAATGAGTGGGAGATGAAGCTGCTAATATATAAGTTATTAAACATTCGTTGTACCCTTCAAGAGGGAAATTCATTTGCCATTCATATTGTGGACTCCAATGCCAGTACAAAACATCTTTTCCGTTTAAATACCACGTCCAGTTCATTTCTCTCCAGAGCTTATCAATTCGGTGAGCTAACTGTTTTTCGGATTCATTACTACCATCTTTAAAATATTGTCTTACGCAAAGTAAACCTTGTATCAGAAAAGCACTTTCTACTAAATCGCCACCATTATCTTTCGTGCCAAAAGGTTTGGTTTTTCCAGTTCTTCCATCAATCCAATGAGACCAAATGCCGTGAAATCTATCAGCCTTTTCTAAAAAAGAAACAATTTTTGTAAGGCGTTTTAACCCATCTTCACGAGTGATAAATCCTCGTTCCATTCCTACCACAAGTCCTGCAATGCCAAATCCGCTACCTCCTGTGGTAATGATGTGTTGGTCACTCATAGGATAGTTGCCATCAATATGGATACGTTCACAAGCCAATCCCGAATTTTCTTCCGCTCCTTCCCACATATAGTTAAAATGAGCTTTTTGTATGAAATCAAGAAAGGCTTCGTCAGAGGCAAACTCCATCGGTCGGTTTTTTTCACTTTGAGAGGAATTGATTGTTTTGGAAGTACTATTTTTTTTATCGTTACAACCCACAATTCCCAAAAGGAAACACCCGCCAATTAACATATATTTTTTGAAATTCATATGCTTATTTTTTTATTTGATATAGCCAAGGTAAGAAATCAGGCATATTGAAAGCAGGAAGCCAACTATTGTGTCCAACACCATAAAACTCAATGTATTCTACATCATTGCCACTTTCTTTTAGAGCTTTGTAAGCTTCGCGAGAAAATTCAATCGAAACCACAGAGTCTATATCTCCGTGATAAATCCGAAATTTCGTTTTCCCTCTAAATTCCTTAAGCCACGATGTGTTTACACCGCCGCAGATGGGAATTGCAGCAGCAAAACGATTGGGAAAACGACACACAAAATCAAATGTACCCATACCTCCCATAGAAAGCCCCATAATATAAATACGATTTTCATCTATCGGGTTGTTTTTTATGAAATTTGTGAGTAATTCATCTACCAATTTCAATTGAGTTGATATGGGAGCATTTTTTTCGAAAGGGTTTTTATCCATAAATCCTTCAGCAGGTCGTTTGTCAATAGGCCAATAAAAATCAGGAGGGCATTGAGGAAACAACACAAACGAAGGGAACTTTTCCCGATTCGAAGGATTGGAGAAGAGTGTTCCTCCATTGCGAAGTTGACTTTCATTGTCCGTTCCTCGCTCTCCCGCTCCGTGCAAAAACAACACTAATGGATATTTTTTCCCTTTTTCTACTTTGTCAGGTGTTAATAGCCTATATCTCAAAGAATCTTTTGTTTTGCTGACAAAAATCTCTTTGGAAAAGCTATCATTTTGTGCGAAGAATGATTTTGAAGTAAACATTAAAAGTAAGATTGATATATAGAATTTCATAAAAACAATTATTTTTTGTTAGCCAACTCTTTAATTTCGCTATCAGAAATAGCTTTATTATAGAAATGAAATTCATCTAATAAACCTAAGTAATTTCTTGCCCAGCTTTGTGATTCGGTGGCAGAGGTTAAACTGGGGTTAGTTTGAAATTGTAAGGTGCCGATAACTAATTGCCCCATATCGTCGAACACGATTTCTCCAAAGTTTGAAAAATCCTGATTAATAACCATTTCTCCGTTTTTGAAAATATCAAGAGATTCTTTTTTAGCGTCATAACGAAAGGCTAAATGTACCCAATCACCTACAGCACCAGCTATTTTTGCATTTCCAACCCATTTCTCTACAGCTCCATTGTAAAGATGCATTTTAAAAAAAGCCTCATCTTCCTTCGATTTCTCCATAAAGATATCTAAGTTCCCCCAGAATTTTTTTGTGTTTGAAATGGAAAAAATTCCAGTAGCAGCTTCAGGTTGATTGGTTTTCATCCAAAAAGCGACCGTAAAGTTTCTCAGATTAGCAATTGTGTCGCGTACACTTATATCTCCAGGATATGCAGCAGGATTGGGAGTTATAAGGATATAGGCATCGTCAGCTCCCTGAAAAGCTTTCCCTTTTTTTCCATCGGTAAAAGTTCCTTTACCCATTACTTGCGTTTGTATTTTGTAATTACTTCCATCTTTTGCTTCATTCTCAAAGGAAAGAGCTAATTTTTGAGAGCTATAAGCAGGAGGAGGTGGTTGTTGTGGATAATTGAATTCAGGGTTTTGCTCTAAATCCTGAAAGCAGGATTGCATAGTTAAGGCAACCATAAAAACAATGAGATATGTAAACGTTTTCATTTCTTTTTATTTTTGTAGATTAGTAATTAGGATTCTGAATTAGAACGCCGTTGGAACGGTCAACTTCTTTCTGAGGCAGAGGCAGATACTCGTGTTTAGGTTGATAGTTCGTTTTTCCAGCAGCGTGAAGTACTTCCTGAGCAATGCCCCAGCGTACCAAGTCATAAAATCTGTCAAATTCCATACCGAGTTCCACACGACGCTCGTGCCGAATGGCATTACGTAATTCCACTTGATTGGTGGTTGTTATCTCAGGTAGTATAGAATTATTTCCAGCTCTTGCCCTTGCTCTTATTTGTTCCAGATAAATGACAGCTTGTCCTGAATTTCCTAATTCATTTGCAGATTCAGCTGCCATAAGAACCACATCGGCATAACGAATCAGTCGGATATTATACCAAAAACCACTTTTAGTATACTGAGCTCTTAGAGAAGGATTTGTGTAAGCTTTTTTGTTATAATATTTGTTTACTACTGCAGCATTGGCAATGGGCTTTTCATTGTAAGGACTATTTGCAGGTATGTCATTTTGATTCTCTCCTGTTTTGGTGAAGTAGAGCAATGTTTCATTCTTTCGCGGGTCTTCTGCTTCAAAAGCATCTGCTAATAGTTGCGTAGGAGTGTGCCAGCCCCATCCCAAATTCCATTCACCAGCTCCACGAACTCCTTGCACTTGAGCGAATTGACTTCCGACTTCGTTGGAGCCGGGATGTGTAGCGTTAGCAGTACATTGAATTTCAAAAATGGAACCGCTGTTATTTTCTCCTTCTTCCCTGAAAATCTGATTGTAAGCAGTATTTAAATTATAAATTCCTGAATTTATAATATCCGAAGCAGCAGTGTACGTATTTTGCCAATCATTACGCATCAAATACGTTTTAGCGTGAAGAGCACGTGCAGCTCCCCAAGTGAGTCTTCCTATGTATACGGACGCCCAATTTTTAGGTAAAAATTCTTCTGCGATTGTTAAATCAGTGTCAATTAATTTGTAAATGTCAGAAATTTTAGCTTTGGGTTTATTAGCTTCTTCTGCGTTTTTTACGGCAAAATCAATCAGCGGAACTTCACCAAAAGCACGTACCAAGTTAAAATAGGCAAAGGCTCTGAAAAAATGGGCTTCAGCTTTATTGATTTTATCTCCATCGGTGAGAGACGATTGATTAGCATTTTTGATTTTATCAATTACTGTATTTGTTAGGTGTATAACTTCGTAATTTGCTGTATAATAACTTGAAATCATTCCGTTAGTGGCTACATATTCAAAATCGTCAAACATTCTTGCTTGTTCGGCACCATCAGAAGCTGTTGAACCTTTTTCAGCATCTTCTGAACGAAAGCCGTGTATTGCCAAAGGAGGTAATCCTGCTGTAAGGTTGTATCCTCGCAATTTTCCATAAATTGTAAAGATGTCAGCTTCGTACGAACCTGCTTTTTGATCTCCATCAATCCATTCTCCCTGAGGTTCTTGATCTAGCAGATTGGAACATCCAATAGATAGAATTGCTGTTAAAAGCATTGCTGTTATTGATGAAATATATCTTTTCATTTTTTTGTTTTTAGAAAGTTATGTTGATTCCGTAAGTCATAATCATTGGCATTGGATATGTGCTTGTGTCAATGCCAAAAGCCAATGCTGAACCTCCTATTTCGGGGGTGTATCCTGTATTTTTACTCCACGTTTTTAGGTTTTGAATATTCGCAAAAATGCGGAATTTTTTCAGTTTAAAACGTTCCGAATATTTAGTAGGAAGGGTGTATCCTAATTGTATATTTCGGATTCTAAAAAAACTTCCATCTTCGATGAAATAATTTGAATTCATTCGGTTGATGGCTCTGGATGGATCTATGATAGGTTCCCAGTTTGAAGTGCCTTCACCACGCCATCTTCCCATACGTTTGCTCATATAGTTCAAAGTTGCATAGCCAACTTCACCCCAACCTCGGTAGATTTCATTTCCGTAAACTCCCATAAATTCCATACCGAAATCGAAATTTTTGTATTCTGCATTCAA
Source organism: Capnocytophaga cynodegmi (assembly GCF_002302475.1). Lineage (NCBI taxonomy): Bacteria > Pseudomonadati > Bacteroidota > Flavobacteriia > Flavobacteriales > Flavobacteriaceae > Capnocytophaga > Capnocytophaga cynodegmi. Next base: position 990,247 of record NZ_CP022378.1, on the reverse strand, counting down.
ATTAATTCCGTATGTGAAGTCAGGAGTTGGATTTCCAATCATTTCACGGTCTGCAGGAGTGATTTCTCCATCGCTATTGGTGTCAACAAATTTTAAATCCCCAGGAGCTACAGTTTGAAGTTTGTTTACAGGTGAGGTTGCAATATCCTGATAATTTTGATAAACCCCTGCAACTTTGTATCCGAAGAAATGCCCAATAGGGTATCCCTCTAAGGAACGAGCTACATCATAAGACCCTGCATAGATGGCATCATCAGGACCTCTTCCTAAAGAGATTACTTTATTCTCAATAGTTGTAAAGTTTCCTGAAATAGAGTAGCTAAAGTCAGAATTTTCTTTCTTTCTGCTCCAAGTTGCTGAAATTTCCCAACCCTTGTTCTGTACTTCACCCAAGTTTTCCAAAGCGTTATTCGCTCCAGCAATTCCCGATAAAAGTACAATTAAATCTTTGGTGTTTTTGTTGTAGTAAGTAGGTTCTAACGTGAGCTGGTTGTTTAGTAAACGTATTTCTAACCCAACTTCCCAAGCGTGTGTTTTCTCCCATCCTAAATTTTGAACTAAGTATTTTGGAGCATATCCTGTGATGATTCTATCGCCAAAAACAGCACTTCCTGAGTTGATAAGTATCGGATGAGTAGGATAGTTGTAACCTCCTGTGTTTTGACTTCCTAATACACCCCAAGAGCCTTTAACTTTAAGATAATCAACTACTTTTTGGTTTTTCATAAAATTTTCCTGACTAATCACCCAACCAGCTCCTACCGAATAGAAATTATCCCAAGTATTCCCTGATTTTCGGAAAACAGAAGCCCCATCACGGCGGAAAGAAGCATTTAGTAAATAACGATTATCGTAATTGTACAAAGCTCGGAACAAGTACGACATTGTGAAGCGTTTGTATTGAGAAGAACCATTTTCAGAACGAGTTTTATCTATTGATGATATCCACCATTTGTTATCATTGTCAGGAATTGAGAAAATAATATCATTAAAATGCTGACTACGTTCACCTGAAAGAGAAGAGTGTTCGATGTAATTTGTAGTTATTCCCGCAATTGCTGTAAGGTTATGTCCCTTTGATTGCTTCTTGTAAGTTAGAATATAATCGGATTGAGCTGTTGTTGTGGTTGCTTTGGATTGTGAGATAGATTCATAATCCGAAAGACGTTCTTTATCCGAAATATCAGGATTATATACCCAAACAATAGGATTGAAAAATCTATTTTCACCAACTCGATAGTCCATCGATAAAGTTGTTTTGAATGAAAAATCTTTCAGAAAGTCCACCTCTCCATATATATTTCCAGCAACTCTATGATTTACAGCTTTGTTGTGATTTGCTTTGGTTTTGATATCAATTAAAGGGTTCCACACTTGAGCTCGTTGAAAGTCGGGTAATGTATGCAAAAGCCCACTCGAAGTATCATACACAGGAGCAATAGGGGCAGCTCTTAGGGCTCCAGAAACTCCTTTTGCATCAGGCGGAAGGCTTTTAGCTCCATTTATATGAAAACCTACTCGAAGAAAATCTGTGAGATTGTATTCGCTATTCAGATTGAGTGTGATACGTGAAAGTTCTTCATATTTTATAGAGCCTTCTTCCTTCAAATAACCAGCTCCTAAGTAAAATTTATTCCTTTCACTAGAGCCTGAAATGCTGAAATTGTGATTTGAAATCCAAGCTTTTTGAAAGATTTCGTCCTGCCAGTTGGTGTTCGCAGACCAACGAGAAAAATCAAACGGAGCAGCTTTTTGGTTAAGTAACTGTTCAGCATATAATTCCTTGAATTCTGCACCATCTACCATTTGGATATAATCATTAATAGTTTTCAACCCCAGTGAAGAGTTGATATTTACCTCAGTCTGTCCTTTTTTAGCTTTTTTGGTTGTGATGATAATAACACCATTAGCCCCTCGAACCCCAAAAATAGCTAATGAAGAAGGGTCCTTCAGAACTTCCATAGATTCAATATCAGATGGATTAAGATAGTTTATATTATCTGTAAATAATCCATCTACAACATAAAGCGGAGTGTAGCCGTTGATAGAGTTTGTTCCTCGTATGCGAATCTCTGGATCTTGTCCCGCACGTCCTGTATTAACAACTTGTACACCAGCTATTTTTCCTTGTACAGAAGCTAATGGATTGGTAGAGGGTCTGTCTGAGATTTCATCGGCTTTAATACTTACAATTGAACCTGTTAAATCTCGTTTTTGAGCTGTTCCGTACCCAATGACAATCACCTCCTTAAGTTGTTCAACATCTTCAACAAGTAGCACATCAATTTGCGAACGACCATTAATGGCAATTTCTTGTGTTTGCATTCCTATATAACTGAATATCAAAACTCCATTACGAGGAACATTGCTCAGAACGTAGTTTCCTTCAAAGTCAGTTGTTATACCTTTACTGGTACCTTTAACAACGACATTAGCCCCTAGTATGGGCAGATTCGTTTGTTTCTCACGAACAACACCACTTACCGTTATCTGTTCTTGAGCGAAGATAGGTAAGAGGGAGAACCAAAACGAAAGCATCAGAAAAAATGTTTTTGATTCCATAAAGTTATGTTTAAATGAAGTTAACTGCACAACAAAGTTCATTATAAATGTGAAGAATCCAAAAGTATTCACCTCTTTTTAAATACTTCATTTGAAAGTCTTCTTTTTTTGTATTACGTCAAAAGTACTACATTTTTATTTAATTGTTTTATTTACAATAATTTATTTGAAGAAGCTGAAAAGATATTAGTTTTAATTATTCAAAAGTAATAAGAAAATTAGTTAAACTATCTTCTTCCGATAAATTCAACTTTTTACGCAGACGATAACGAGCTGTTTCTATTCCTCGTATTGAAATTCCTTGTATGACAGCTATTTCCTTTGTGGAATAATTTAAACGTATTAGTACGCAAAGTTTTAAATCTGATGAAGTTAAATTCGGATATTTTTTCTTCAGGTTTTTGAAGAAATTTTTGTGAATCATATCGAAATTTTCTTGAAATATTTGCCAATTACCTTCAGTGGAAATATTTTCACGGATATGTTGGATAATAGGACGGCTTTGTGATGGAGAAATCTTATGTTTTTTCATAAATTCATTCAAATCCACAATCAGATTCTCCAGAAAGTTGTCGTGCTTGATGTTCATCATTGTAGTTCCAGCAATAATTTTACTCTTATGTATTAGCTCAGCTTCTAATTTTTCATTGCGTAGTTGAGTTATTTCTTGTTCTTGCTGTTTTAAAATCTGTTCTTTTTTAGCTTTTTCTCTTGTAAATAGTCGCTCTCGTTTCCTCAATTTGAATTTAAAATACAGAAAGATTATATAAACGAGGAGTCCTATACCTATGCAAAAATAGATAATGAAAGCCAAAACGGATTTATACCAAGGTGTTGTGATTTTGAAGGGAACTTTTAGATGGCTTATATCATTTCCCAATTCATCTATAATTTTGGCGTTTAAAACGTATTCTCCTTGTGGGAGATTCTGATAATCAACGGTAAAGTTTGGGGTAGCTAAATTCCATCGTTTGTCATAATTTTCCAATCGGTACATTAATTTTAGAGTTTCTTTTGAGAAATTTGGAAATTGAAAATCGAAAATTAGATTATTCCTTTGATAATCAATAGATAAATTCTCACCAATGTTTTCCAAAGAAAAGTCATCAGATTTTCTGTTGTAATTGCTTAAAGATTTTAGGGATAGTTTGTAAGGATATTTCACTTTTGTGTTTTTTGGTGAATACTTGGCAATACTTTCATTTAGGCAAAAAAAGGATTCACCTTGCTTATTTACAAAAATAGTTGCTCGTTCTTCATTGGAAGGATTTATAATATTTTTAAAGCTAATTTTGTCTTCTATTTTATAATGTGTTGATTTGTAAGAAACTAAAAAATAATCTTTATTTGTGATAAACCAAAAAAGATTGTCGTTTATGGGGATTATTTTTTGAGTTTTTGTTAAATTTGGGAGACTTTCGTTTAACGAATTATAAGGAATCATTTCTTGGCTTTCCTCGTTGTATTGGTAAAATTGTTGTGTATCTGTAAAAATGGGTTTTCCTCTGAATTTTAGTAATTTAAGTGTTTGAAGGTTTTTATCATTCCCCAGATTTTTATAAAGTTTTTTGCTTTTTATTTTCGTCAGGTCTTCGTTTAATTCAATTTTATAAATTCCTTTGTATGTGTGGTTTGCCCAAATGTTACCAGCATAATCTATTTCGATGCTTTGTATGAGGTCTGAGAAATCTTCAATGTTATGAGAAAAAAGCCATTTTCCTTCAGGATTTTTTTTGTAAACTGAAAGAAAAGTGTAGGAAGACCCAATCAAAACCTCCTTTCCGTGTATGATTCCCTTTTTTAGGTCAGTACCTCCAACTCCAACATTTTCAATAGGTTGTATTGTGTTGTTTGTAATGTTCGCACTTCCTTTGTTGTGTCCTATAAAAAGTTGATTGTCAATATTTTTTACAAACCAAACTTGTTCGTCAAAATTGGGTATTTTTTTTACTTCGTTATCCTTAATGAAGTAAATGCCTTTGTTTGAAGCCATATAGAAATTTCCCTGAAAGGAAGTCATATCTTCCACCAAATCAATATCCGATTTCAAATTGAAATAAGATAACTTGGATTGAGTATCTACATATGAAATTCCATTATCTAAAGCAATCCAGATATTTTTCTGTTTATCTTCAAATAAACCTAAAATCGTGTTGTTTTGGAGTCCGTTCGATTTGTTTATGTGCCACAATCCTTTACCATTTTCAATATCTATGGCAAAAACTCCGTCATTTAAACTTCCTAAAATTAGTGAGTTATCAGTTTTTAAAGCTCTGTTTAGTGAACTTTTTTTTAATTTTGAATCGAAGTCTGTTTTGAAAGGTTCGATAGTTTTACTTTCTAAATTATAAATGAATAAACCACTTTGAATAGTAACTAAAATGAGGTTTTCTTTATGCGGAACAATGTTAATTATCAGGTCATTATTGATAGAAGTTTGTCTTATTATAGGAATTAATTCATTCTTGTTGGTTAGTTGGTAAAAATCATCGTCAATTCCTTGCATATAGATGTTTTTTTCAGAAGAATATAATCCAAAAGGGGCGGGGTTGGGATTGAAATTTTTTACATTTTGCCCATCAAAAACAAAATATGAAGAAAATGTTTGATAATAAATGTTGTTTTGGTGTTTAAAGATTCGCCATATTTCATCATTTTGAAACTTATAATTGGGGATTTTGTTTTTTAAAGATTTGTAAATCAGTTCGTTTTTTTTACTTCGTTCAAAATATCCAAATTCTTCGAATGACCCTACATAAATCCGATTTTCATCTATAAAAACTGACCGAACGATTCTTTTATTCGGTAATAAATGTAATTCCCATAAGTTGCCGTCAAAGGTTAAAAGTCCTTGATTGTTAGCAATATATATAATTCCGTATTTATCTTGAGAAATTCCCCAGTTTTGAGTTCCTGCATTGTATTCTTTCTGTGAGAAATTGTGTACGGGAGAGATAAAAGGAAGATAGCTCTCTTGTGCAAAGACAACCGAATTTACTAAGAGTAAAAAAAGCAATAGGGCTGGTAAATACCACTTCATCATTTCTTATTTTATACATTCTCAGACTCCACAAAAATATGAAAATATTCTGTAAAGATTGATGAAAGAATTTACTAAATAAAAAATATCATTTGATAAATATTATATGAAAGAAGTTAACTAAAAAGCGTATTTTTCTCAATAAATTTTGGTTTTTTTAAAAAAATGTATATCTTTGCCAATGTAAACAATTAAAATTATTAACAAATGAAGAAATTTATTTTAGGTGTTGCTCTAGTTTTAGGAGCAGTTGTTTTTAGTAACGTAAATGCACAAATCCAAAAAGGAAACTGGATGGTAGGAGGTCAGGTTGCTGATATGAAATTCACTAATGGATTGAATATCAATCTTTATCCTCAAGCGGGATATTTTGTAGCTGACAATTTTGCTGTAGGAGGGCTTCTAGGTTTGGGAGTTTTCAAAGCGAAAGGTTCAAGTGATACACAAACAAACTGGAATTTGGGTGCTTTTGGTCGTTACTATGTAGGTAAAGACTATGTGAATTTGTTGAAAAACGGACGTTTCTTTGCTGAAGGAAGCTTTGGTTTTGGAGGAAGAAATTCAAGCTCAGGAAGTACAACAAATGGTGTTGATTTGGGTGTAAGTGCTGGTTATGCGTATTTTATTACTCGTAATGTAAGTTTGGATGCTGCTCTTAAATTCAATTCTGTTGTAGGTGGAGGAAATACAAGCGGTCAAGGAGATTTAGGATTCGTAATCGGTTTCCAAATATTCCTTCCTACATCAAAAGTTAAAGCTGCTTTGAACGATAACTAGTAGTTAACGTAACTTTGTAAAAGATAAAATCCAGTTCGATTAAAATAATCGAGCTGGATTTTTTTATGAAGTTAAAATCATTTCATTGTATGGGATAATTGTTGAGAAGCCCTTAGCTGAAAAGTATTCCTTTACGTATGATGCTTCGCCCACTGCCAAAACAAAATCACCTCCCCAAGCTCCCAAACTTTTTATTGTTCCTTTGAAATAGGGAAATTCTAGGCTTTTAATTGTTGGAATGTCGAGAAAATTGGCTAAAATTTCTTCGTGTTGCTCCAATAGAGAACAAAAATCTTTTTCGGAAGGAAATCGTAAAAGTTTTTCAGTAATTTCAGTAAGTTCTGAACAAAGTTTGGCTTTTCCTTTTTTGATAATCTTGTAGTGTGCAATACCTTCTTTGCTATTTTGTTTTCTGTTTAAGTGGATGAAAAATAGCTTATCATTAAAAGGAAGATTGAAGTTTATGGGGTAAGTTTTGGGTTTTCCTGATTCCAATTTGTATAAAATGGGACTATTATGCTTAGCACAAGCGATATCGTATCCGCTACCTCCGAAACTTCTGAATAACAGCTCGAACGGACAAACGTCTGCCCACTGAGCGATATTGTTAATCAGTGTTGAAGAGGAACCCAATCCCCAATCTCGCTCAAATTCCAGCTGTGTTTCAACCAAGCAGTTATTCATTTTTTCTGTAAAAGAAGGATTCATTTCACTAGCAACGCTCAAAATTTTCTTCAAGGTGTTGGCAATTGGAGTAAATTCGTGGTTATTTGTTTCTAAGTTTTGAGCTTCGAACCAAATTTTGTTATGAATGTCGTAACTTCTCCAAGTAAATCCATTTGTTTGTGAAGTGATATTTAATGTTTGTCCTTGTTTTGTGGGCAAGGCGAGGCTTAAAGCACCATCTAAAACAGCATACTCACCTGTAAGTAAAAGTTTTCCGTTACTGCGATATGTTTCCATATGTTAGAAAATTTTGTTTATTTGAAGTTTCTAAACCTTTTAAAATTAGGATTTTTTTGTATTTTTGTTCCCTTGTATTCCACAAATATATAAAATACGCGGAATATAGTGTCTTTTTGTGTTATTTATTCTACATTTTTCTACGCAATATTTTGATTATTAATTAAGAAAGATGTGATAAAATGTGTTTTTTATGAAAGATAATTTGATAAAAGTAGGAATCTCCATCGGTGATATGAATGGAGTGGGTTTGGAAATAATTCTCAAAACTTTTGAAGATTCAAAAATGTTGGAGTTGTGTACACCAATCATTTTTGCTTCAAACAAAACGGTTTCCTATCAACGTAAATATTTCGATATAAATACAAATTTTCAAGGAATTGACAAAATTGAAAATGCTATATCGGGAAAACTTAATGTATTGAATTGCTGGAAAGAATCACCGAATGTAACTTTTGGAAAAGTAACGGAAGAAGGAGGGAAATATGCTTTTATTTCTCTTAAAAAAGCTACAGAAGCACTTAAATCTGGAGAAATTGACGTGCTTGTTACGGCTCCCATTAATAAGAATAATATTCAGTCAGAGGAATTTAACTTTCCAGGGCATACAGATTATTTGGCTAAGGAGCTTGAGGGACAAAGTTTGATGTTTATGGTGAGTGAAGAACTCCGAGTGGGGCTTTTTACTGACCACGTTCCACTGAAAGATGTAAGTTCACATATTACTGAAGAGCTTATTTTCAGTAAAATACGATTGATGAATGAATCTTTGAAGAAAGATTTCTGTTTGCAACGTCCTAAAATTGCTGTTTTGGGGCTCAATCCGCATTGTGGTGATGGAGGAGTGATTGGTTCTGAAGATGATGAGGTTATCCGTCCTGCATTAAGAAAATTATTTGAGGAAGGTGTTTTAGTTTTTGGACCATTTTCTGCGGATAGTTTTTTCGCTACACAAAATTACCTCAATTACGATGCAGTGATAGCACCTTATCACGATCAAGGTTTAATTCCTTTCAAAACCCTATCTTTCGGAAATGGAGTGAATTATACTGCTGGGCTTAGTAAAGTACGTACTTCTCCTGATCACGGAACGGCTTACGAAATTGCTGGTAAAGGAATTGCCGATGCTGATTCTTTTCGTCAGGCTGTGTTTATGGCGATTGATGTTTTCAGAAATCGACTTGAATATGAATTATTGTTGGAAAATCCTCTAAAAACAAAAGCTTTGGAAGCAGAGAAATAATCTGAATACGATAAAATCATAGATTAAGAATAATTTTAAATAGATGATTTTTTTGTTTTAGTAGCTTTCTTTTTGCTGATAATCAATCTGTTGAGAATATTAACACGTAGTGTTCTAAAAAAATATTCTAAAAACTTTCTTAATTCCATTTGAAAATGTAAATTTGCCGAATTAAGGAAAATATTGTATCGCATTTTTATAAAACTATAATGATAACTAGGAACATAATTCAACATTTCATTTTATCTTTATTACTTTTTTTACCTTTTCAAGTTTTTTCTGCCGAAACAAAGGAAAGAGAAGCTTTTGACCCTGTGGGAATGATTATGCACCATATTAGCGATTCGCACGAGTTTCACATTTATGGAGAAGGGGAATCTTCTGTTTCATTGCCACTTCCAGTGATTCTCTGGACGGAAAATGGTTTGGTGGCTTTTATGTCAAGTGAATTTCATCACGATAATGAAGGTAAAGTTGTAGTAGAACGTGACGGAATGAAGTTTGCCCGTTTTCACGAGGAGATTTTTTATACAAATGCTGACGGAACGCTTAATTTTGATGAAACAGGTCACGTAACTAATAGTCGTCCGTGGAACTTTTCAATTACGAAAAACGTACTTTCACTAATTATTGTTTCGTTGTTGTTGTTGGCAGTTTTTGTTCCTATGGCAAGGTCTTACAAAAAAAATCAAAGAGCTCCGAAAGGAATCACTGCTTTTTTGGAGCCTATAGTCCTTTTTGTGCGTGACGATATTGCTATCCCACAGATAGGAGAGAAGAATTATACTAGGTATATGCCTTATTTGCTTACTATTTTCTTCCTTATTTGGTTCGGAAATCTCTTTGGATTAATTCCATTCTTTCCATTTGCTGGAACATTGACAAATGATATCTTGTTTACTGGCTTTTTAGCTGTTGTGACATTTTTGGTGACATTATTCAGTAGTAACAAGAATTACTGGAAGCATATTTTTGCTACGCCGGGTGTTCCATTTTGGTTGTTACCTATAATGATTCCTGTTGAGATTTTGGGAATGTTTACAAAGCCATTCGCCTTAATGGTGCGTTTGTTCGCTAATATCACAGCAGGACACATCATTATATTGAGTTTAGTATCTTTAATTTTTATATTTAAGACACTCGCAGTGTCACCTGTGTCTGTTGCGTTTGCGTTATTTATTAATGTTTTAGAGTTATTGGTAGCGGTTTTACAGGCTTATGTGTTCACTTTGTTGTCAGCTTTATTTATAGGTCAGGCAGTTGAGGAAGAACATCACTAATTTTCGGAAAATAATTTTATATTATATTTTTTATTAACACTTAATTTTTTTATTATGACTTTAGCTTTAGGAGGAATTGGGGCTGCTATTGCAGCTTTGGCAGCAGGTTTTGGTATTGGTAAAATTGGAGCAGCCGCTATGGAAGGTATTGCTCGTCAGCCAGAAGCAGCTTCAAAAATTCAAACAGCTATGATTATTGCTGCCGCTCTTATCGAGGGTGTTGCCCTTTTTGCTGTGGTAGTTGCATTAATCGCAAAGTAGTTAAAATTGAAAATCATCTTGCAGCGGTTGGTTGCAAGGTGATTTTTATGTAAAAAAGAAATCTAATTACTAAATAAATATATTTTTATAATGAACTTTACACATCCTGAAAGTCTTTTGTTTTGGGCAACTTTGATTTTTATCATTTTGCTCTTCTTGTTGTCAAAATTTGCTTGGAAACCAATTCTTTCTGCAGTTAAGCAACGTGAGGATTCTATTAATAATGCATTAGATGCCGCAGAAGAGGCACGAAAACAAATGGCTAACTTGAAAGCTGATAACGAACGCTTATTGGCTGAGGCACGTGCCGAAAGAGATGCAATGCTTAAAGAAGCAAAGGAATTGAAAGATAAAATTGTCGCTGAGGCAAAAGACGAAGCTCATAGAGAGGGACAAAAATTAATCGAACAAGCTAAGCAAACTATTGAAGCAGAGAAAAAAGTAGCTGTAGCTCAACTGAAGAGCCAAGTGGCTTCTCTTTCTATTGAAATTGCTGAAAAAGTAATGAAAGCTGAGCTTTCTGACGAGAAAAAGCAAACAGCCCTGATTGATGAGTATTTAAAAGGAGCTACTTTAAATTAATGGACTATGTACGGATTTAGAGCAGCTAACAGGTATGCAAAAGCACTTTTGGAATATGCCTTGCAGCAGAATTCTGTTGAGAGGGTTTTTCACGATATGGAGTTGATTCACAGGACTATAAGTTCAAATAAGGAGTTAGGTAACCTTTTGGATTCACCTATTGTGAAGACTGTTGTTAAGAAAAATGTTTTGGAGAAAGTTTTTGTAGATATTTCTCCTGAAGTACACAGATTATTCAAGTTGTTGATAGAGAATAGACGTTTGCCTATTTTGAATCAAATTGCTCAAAAGTTTGTAATTCAGTATAATGAGCATAAGAATAATCAAACAGCAATTGTAACAACAGCAATTCCTCTTACTGGTAATATGAAAGTAGAGGTGCTTCGTAAAATTGAGAGTCTGACGCAAAACGCAAATATCACTATCGAAAATAAGGTAGATGAAAGTATTATTGGAGGATTTATTCTTCGTATTGGGGACACTCAATATAATGCAAGTGTCGCTTACAAATTAAACAAACTAAAACAAGATTTTCAAGAGAAATTGTTTGTTTAGTTTTATTATGTGATTGTATCACTAAAAATGATTTTTTACTATTAAAAGATATAACTTTAAGAAATGGCAGAAATTAAAGCCGCTGAAATTTCAGCAATTTTAAAAGAACAATTAGCTAATTTTGATGCAACTGCTTCTTTGGAAGAGGTAGGTACGGTGTTGCAAGTAGGAGATGGTATTGCCAGAATCTTCGGATTGTCAAATGCACAATATGGAGAGCTGGTAAAGTTTGATAACGGACTGAAAGGAATTGTATTAAACCTTGAGGAGGACAACGTTGGTATTACTTTATTAGGTCCTTCAACAGATATTAAAGAAGGCGATACAGTGAAAAGAACTGGGCTTATCGCTTCTATTAAGGTAGGTGATGGTATTGTAGGTCGTGTAGTGGACACGCTTGGAAATCCAATAGATGGGAAAGGACCAATCACAGGGCAATTGTACGAAATGCCTTTGGAGCGTAAAGCACCAGGGGTTATCTTCCGTCAGCCAGTAAATGAGCCATTGCAAACAGGTATCAAATCCGTAGACGCGATGATTCCTATCGGAAGAGGGCAACGTGAGTTGGTGATTGGTGACCGTCAAACAGGGAAAACTACGGTTTGTATCGATACCATTTTGAATCAAAAAGAATTTTACGATGCAGGAAAACCTGTATATTGTATATATGTAGCTATCGGACAAAAAGCTTCGACAGTGGCTGCTATTACCAAAACATTGGAAGATCACGGAGCGTTGGCTTATACCACGATTGTAGCTGCAAATGCTTCTGACCCAGCACCAATGCAAGTGTATGCGCCTTTTGCAGGAGCGGCTATTGGGGAGTATTTCCGTGATACAGGTCGTCCAGCATTGATTATTTATGATGATTTGTCAAAACAAGCGGTGGCATACCGCGAGGTGTCGTTGTTGCTTAGAAGACCACCAGGACGTGAGGCTTACCCTGGGGACGTTTTCTACTTGCATTCTCGTTTGTTGGAAAGAGCTGCAAAGGTAATTGCTGATGATAAAATTGCACAAGGAATGAATGACTTGCCAGAGAGTATTAAACATTTGGTAAAAGGAGGAGGGTCGCTTACTGCTTTGCCAATCATTGAAACTCAGGCAGGTGACGTTTCTGCATATATCCCAACGAACGTAATTTCAATTACTGACGGACAGATTTTCTTGGAGTCTGATTTGTTTAACTCTGGGGTGCGTCCAGCGATTAACGTAGGTATTTCGGTATCGCGTGTAGGAGGTTCGGCTCAGATTAAATCAATGAAAAAAGTTGCGGGAACATTGAAACTTGACCAAGCTCAATACCGTGAGTTAGAAGCATTTGCTAAGTTCGGTTCGGATTTGGACGCAGCTACAATGAACGTTATCGAAAAAGGTAAACGTAACGTAGAAATTCTAAAACAATCCCAGAACGACCCATACACGGTTGAAAATCAAATTGCGATTATCTATGTAGGTTCTAAAAACTTGTTGCGTCAAGTGCCTGTAAATAAAGTGAAAGAATTTGAAAAAGAATATCTGGATTTCTTGAACTTGCAACATCGTGATGTTCTAGATGAATTGAAAGCGGGTCAATTCAATGACAAAATCACCGAAACTTTGGAGAAAGTAGCGAAGGAGCTTACTGAGAAATACGTGAAATAATCCTAAATTAAGATTCAATTCTTTGCCAAAAGTGTAAAATTTTGACAAAAAATTGAGAAGTTCTTTTGTGTAATCTAAATTTTAAGTTATGAAAAGTTTTTTCTGTTTTTTCGGATTTGGAGTATTATTTTTATTGGCTTGTGTGGGAAATAAAGATATTACACAGGAACAAGAGGAACAAATTATTAATAACTTGTTTCTTGAAATTACACGGATAGTTTCAAATGAAAGTTGTGAAGATGGTTCTCAATGGGATTTTGCTCCTATAGGAAGCAAGGCTTGTGGAGGTCCAATGGGATATATAGCATATCCTAAAAACATTGATGTAGAGGCGTTTTTAAAGAAAGTAGCGAAATACACACAAAAACAAAGAGAATTTAATCAAAAATGGGGAATAGGAAGCGATTGCTCTATTCCTGCACGACCTAAATCGGTAGATTGTGAAGGAGGAAAACCTATTTTTCGGTATGATGTTACTTCTGTTAAACATTGAAATAGAAAATAAATTACAGCATTTTCAGAGAATAGAAAAATGGCAAATTTAAAAGAAATACGAAGCAGGATTTCATCGGTAAGTTCCACGATGCAGATTACGGGGGCGATGAAAATGGTATCAGCAGCAAAACTCAAAAAAGCCCAAGATGCTATTTTGGCGATGAAACCCTATGCTTATAAACTAAAACAATTGTTGGAGCAATTGAGTTCCGCTTTAGGAAGTGATAATGTGTACAATGAACGTCCTGAGGGGGTTGCCAATGTTTTAATTGTTCCAATTACTTCAAACAGAGGTTTGTGTGGAGCTTTTAATTCCAATATTTCAAAAAAAGCATTAGAGCTTGAAGCTCAGAAATATAAAAATTTAAATGTCAAGTTTTATACCATAGGTAAAAAGGGAAATGATGTTTTAAAGAAAACGGATAAAGTTTTCAGACACGAAACACATATCTTTGATAATCTGAATTTTGCAGGAGCTTCCGAGTTAGCTTCAGAACTGATGGAGCTATACACCAGTGGTCAGTTTGATAAAATTGTACTGGTTTACAATAGTTTCAAAAATGCAGCAACTCAAATTGTAATGGAAGAAACTTTCTTACCAATTCAAACTGTCACAGAAAAACAGGAGAACACAACAATTGATTACATTTACGAGCCTTCAAAAGAAGAAATTGTAAAAGAGTTAATTCCAAAGTCGTTGAAAATGCAGATTTTCAAAGCTTTACGTGATTCGGTGGCCTCAGAACACGGAGCTCGAATGACGGCGATGCACAAGGCAACCGACAATGCTAACGAGCTTAAAAATCAGCTTAAGTTGACTTATAATAAGGCTCGACAAGCAGCTATCACGGGTGAAATTTTGGAAATTGTAGGTGGTGCTGAAGCCTTGAACTAAGGTGTATTCTATTTGAAATTTATAGTAAGAAAAGGGAGTATTTTAGAAAATATTCCCTTTTTGTGTAAAATCTTATAACGATTACTAAAAATCTTGCCATTTGTAAAATGGTGATTACTGGAACATTATTATAGCATTCAATTTCTCTTTCCTTTTTCACTTTTTTTATATAAATTTGTCGTTTAAATCCATAAATCAAATGATACATTTCTTTAAAAATCCGAAGCAGAATTTATATGCGGTGCAAACTACCGAAAACTTATCCGAACAAACGATTTCTAAACTAAATTGGCTTTTTGGTGGAGCTAAGAAAATTGAGCAGGAAGTTCTTAAAGGATTTTTTGTAGGTCCCCGTGCAGCAATGATTACCCCTTGGAGTACAAACGCTGTAGAAATTACCCAAAATATGGATATTCAAGGAATTATTCGCATAGAAGAATTTAACGAAGTATCCGAGGATTTTACTGATTTTGACCCAATGCTATTTCAGAAATACAATGGGCTGTATCAAGATATTTTTACCATAAATATTACACCCGAACCTGTTTTAGAAATTGATGATATTGAGGAATATAATCAAAAAGAAGGCTTATCATTAAGCGTCGAGGAAGTAGAATATCTCGACAATTTATCAAAGAAATTAGGTAGAAAACTTACTGATTCTGAAGTTTTTGGGTTTTCTCAAATTAATTCGGAACATTGTCGTCATAAGATTTTTAACGGAACTTTTATCATTGATGGAGAAGAAAAACCAAGTTCTCTTTTCAAGTTGATTAAGAAAACTTCTGAAACAAATCCCAACGAAATTGTTTCTGCTTACAAAGATAATGTTGCTTTCATTCAAGGTCCTGTGGTAGAGCAATTTGCTCCCAAAACTGCTGATAAACCTGACTTTTTTGAAACTAAAAAATTTGAGTCCGTTATTTCGCTCAAAGCAGAAACACATAATTTTCCAACAACTGTCGAACCATTTAATGGAGCTGCGACAGGTTCTGGTGGGGAAATTCGCGACCGCTTGGCAGGAGGGCAAGGCTCATTGCCACTTGCAGGAACAGCGGTGTATATGACTTCGTATTCTCGATTGGAAGAAAATCGCCCGTGGGAAAAGGCGATGGACGAACGTAAGTGGTTGTATCAAACACCGATGGATATTCTTATCAAAGCTTCAAACGGAGCTTCTGATTTTGGAAACAAATTCGGACAGCCACTCATCGCAGGTTCGCTCTTAACCTTTGAACACGAAGAAGATGCAAAGAAGTTGGGATTCGATAAGGTAATTATGTTAGCTGGTGGTGTAGGATATGGAAAGAAATCTCAAGCTATAAAACATCAGCCAAAAGAAGGAGATAAAATCGTAATTTTAGGTGGAGAAAATTATCGCATTGGTATGGGAGGGGCTGCTGTTTCAAGTGCTGATACAGGGGCTTTTGGCTCTGGAATTGAACTGAATGCAATTCAGCGTTCTAATCCTGAAATGCAAAAACGAGCTGCCAACGCCATCCGAGCAATGGTAGAGGCTGATGAAAATCCGATAGTTTCCATTCACGACCACGGGGCAGGTGGACATCTGAATTGCCTTTCTGAGCTTATTGAAGAAACAGGCGGGAAAATTGATTTAGATAAACTTCCTGTGGGCGACCCAACGCTTTCTGATAAGGAAATCATCGGGAATGAATCGCAGGAACGTATGGGATTGGTTATTGGAAACAAACATATTGAAAAATTAAAAACCATAGCTGAACGTGAACGAAGCCCAATGTATGAGGTAGGAGAGGTAACTTCTGATAAGCGTTTTTCAATAACTTCTAAAAAGAAAAACACAAAGCCTTTGGATTTTCATCTGTTGGATATGTTTGGAAGTTCTCCAAAAACCATAATGGAGGACACTTCTGTCAAAACAGGATATGAAGATTTAGTGTACTATCAAAGTAATATAAAGTCATATTTAGAACAAGTTTTACAACTTGAAGCTGTTGCTTGTAAAGATTGGCTTACTAATAAAGTTGACCGATGCGTGGGCGGACGTGTAGCGAAGCAACAATGTGTAGGGGCTTTGCAGTTACCACTTAATAATGTGGGAGTTATGGCTCTTGATTATCAAGGCAAAGAGGGGATTGCGACAACTATAGGGCATTCGCCTCTTACAGCATTGATTGACCCTGTGGCAGGAAGTCGAAATGCAGTTGCAGAAGCTCTGTCTAATATTGTGTGGGCTCCGCTTAAAAATGGAATCAAGGGAGTTTCGCTTTCAGCTAATTGGATGTGGGCTTGTAAAAATAAGGGAGAAGATGCTCGTCTGTACGAAGCTGTAAAGGGCTGTTCGGATTTTGCTATTGAATTGGGAATCAATATTCCAACAGGAAAAGATTCACTCTCAATGAAGCAAAAATATCCTGTTGGAGATGTGATTGCCCCTGGTACGGTAATCATTTCATCTGTTGCGAATTGCAAGGATATCACCAAAGTAGTAGAGCCTGTTTTAAAACGAAACGGCGGAGCGATTTATTATATCAATCTCTCACAGGATAAATTCAAATTAGGAGGTTCTTCGTTTGCTCAAATTTTGAATAAAATTGGAAAAGAAGCTCCGACTATTAAAGATGCTGAATATTTCAAAAAGGCATTCAGTGCTATTCAATATCTTGTGAATCAAGGTAAAATACAAGCGGGACACGATATAGGAAGCGGTGGACTCATTACTACTCTGTTAGAAATGTGTTTTGCTGAAAATGATTTGGGAGCTGATTTTGATTTTTCAGTTTTTAAAGAAGAAGACACAGCGAAATTATTATTTAATGAAAATATTGGTCTTGTTTTTCAGGCAGATACAGAAGCAGAAAATTATCTGAAATCAGAAGGGATTGAAGTTTTCAAAATTGGAACGGTAACAAATTCTGATATCCTGAATGTTAAGAATTTTGATACAAAATTGACATTTAATATTTCCGAATTACGTGATATTTGGTTCTTAACTTCTTATTTGTTAGATAAAAAACAAACTAAAAACGATAAAGCAACAGAAAGATATCAAAATTATTCTGAACAACCGCTAAATTTTGTATTTCCGAAGCATTTTACAGGTCAAAAACCTAAACTTTCGAGTGTGAGACGACCAAAAGCGGCTGTAATTCGTGAAAAAGGAAGTAACTCTGAACGTGAAATGGCAAATGCAATGTATTTGGCAGGTTTTGATGTGAAAGATGTACATATGACTGACCTCATTTCAGGAAGAGAAACATTGGAAGATGTGCAATTCATCGGAGCTGTGGGCGGATTTTCAAATTCGGACGTGTTGGGAAGTGCCAAAGGTTGGGCAGGAGCTTTTCTCTATAACGAAAAAGCAAAAACGGCTTTGGAAAATTTCTTCAAAAGAGAAGATACGCTTTCGGTAGGAATTTGTAATGGTTGTCAGTTATTTATGGAATTAGAGGTTATCAATCCTGAACACGAAACACACGGAAAGATGATTCACAACGATAGTGGAAAACACGAAAGTGGATTTACTTCAGTAACCGTTCAGAAAAATAATTCCGTGATGCTTTCTTCGTTGGAAGGAACAACATTAGGCGTTTGGATTTCGCACGGAGAAGGAAAATTCCATTTACCGATGGCTGAAAATGAGTATAATATCGTAGCAAAATATGCTTATGAAGGTTATCCTGCGAATCCTAATGGTTCAGATTATAATACAGCAATGCTTTGTGATAAAACTGGACGTCATTTAGTAACGATGCCACATATCGAACGCTCTATTTTCCAATGGAATTGGGCACATTACCCCGAAAACCGGCACGATGAAGTTTCACCTTGGTTAGAGGCTTTTGTAAATGCACGAAAGTGGATCGAGGAAAAACAAGGGAAATAGTTAAAAAAATCGATGATTTAGAAGCTATTTTGTTGTTTGAGTGCATAAAGATTAATATTTTAACAAATAACTTATTGAAAATATTCGTTAAAATTTGTAGTTTAAATTCCTTAATTCTATGCAAAAAAGCTACTGAAAACGCCAATTACATAATAATTTTTTGTTAAAGTGAAGATAAGTTATTGTATTATGAAAATTATTCGTACCTTTGCAGAGCAATGAGGGTGGTAGCTCATTGTAAAACTTCAAATAATAGTTTTCATAATTTAAAGTTTTGGTTGGTTAATGGAAAAGTCCGATAGTTTTATCGGGCTTTTTTTATTTTTATTTAAAAATTGGCATAATGCTTGTATGGTGTTAGTAAGAATAAGGTTTATTAATCTGATAAGTAATAAATTGAAAAATATATGAAGCGAATAATGATTTTTTTCTTTCTTTTAGCTTTTGCAAAAATGCAGGGACAAGAATTACCTTTTAAAGGAGGTGAATGGTTGAAATTCAAAGTGAAATATGGAATATTTAACACCAGTGAAGCCACTTTACATTTGAAAGAAGTAAATTATGAAGGAGAAAAAGTGTTTCATGCGGTGGGAAAAGGTTCTACAACAGGATTGGCCAGAGTATTTTTTAGAGTAGATGATACTTATGAAAGTTATTTTGGTGTGAAAGATGGTGCTCCCCGCCATTTTGTGCGAGACATCTATGAGGGAGGTTATACCAAACATTTGAAAATGTACTTCAATCACGTTACTCAAAGAGCGAAGATTGATAATATTGAAACAGGTGGCTCTGTAGAAATTGGTGTGCCTATCGGAATTCAAGATGTGATTTCTGGGTTTTATTCTCTTCGCCAACGTCCTGAAATAGATAGTATTAAACAAGGACAGGAAATAGAAATGGATATGATTTTTGATGATGACGAAATATTCAAGTTTAAATTGAGATATTTAGGAAAAGAAAAAATAAAAACTAAATTTGGTTCTGTTAATACGATGATTTTTAGACCTTTGGTACAAGATGGACGTGTTTTTAAAGAGCAAGAAAGTCTAACTCTTTGGATAACAGATGATAAAAATAAAATTCCTGTAAGGGTAAAAGCAAGTCTTCGGGTGGGTTCATTAGTTGCCGATTTAGATGCATTCAATGGTTTGAAGTATCCAACAGAACTTAAAAAATAATTTAGTTAAGTGGTTTAAAATCAAGTGTAAAAATACATAAGTGTATTAAAACACTTGATTTTATCATTTTTTATTCCGACTTTTGACAAGTTTTAGAATTGAATCATAGTGGTAAGTGATTTTATAGAAAAGTATAGATTACTTACAGAATTAAAATATTGAAAAAAATGTTATTGAAAGAAGATTTAAAAAAAGGTATTTTTTTACTTTTAGCATCACCCATCCTTTGGAGTTGTGATGGATTAACAACAAAGCTAAAGGGAGAGAAAAAAGAAGAGGAACAGAAGGAGGTTATTGCTGAAGAGCCTCAAAAAGAGCCTGTTTTTGAGTTTGGCTTTAATTTAGATGAATACAATATAGTTAAGGACACAGTAAAGTCAGGAGATACTTTTGGTAAAATATTGGCTTCGAATAATGTAGGAGCTTCCAAGATACACGAAATATCAACCAAAATGAAAGAGGTTCTTGATTCCAGAGCACTCAGAGCTGGGAAAACATACGCCTTACTTTTTGATAAGAAAGACCCATCAAAACCCCATAGTTTTGTGTATCAGCCTTCATTGACAGAGTATGTCGTTGTAAAGATGTCTGATTCCATTTATGCTTATAGTGAACAACGCAAAATTAGTATCGTTGAACGAGAGAAAGCGGGTTTTATTAAAAATAGTTTGATTGAGTCGGCATTAGATGTAGGGATGAGCTACAATGTGGCATTTAATCTTTCTCAGATTTTCGATTACACAATTGATTTCTTTCATCTGCAAGAGGGTGATAATTTTAAAATTATATACGAAGAACGTTATGTAGATGATACCATATATGCAGGAGTTGCCAACGTAAAGGCTGCCTATTTTGAGCATAAAGGAAAACCATATTATGCTTTTAACTATGTAACGGATTCTATATCAGGTAAGAAGGGGTTTTATGATGAAAAAGGAAATACAATGAAGCGAATGTTCTTGAAAGCTCCTTTGGAAATATTCCGAATAACTTCCCGTTTTGGAATGCGTTATCATCCTGTGTTGCATCGTATGAAAAATCATTTTGGTACGGATTACGCAGCCCCTCACGGAACGCCTATTCGTGCTACAGCCGCAGGAACGGTTATTGAAGCTGGATACAATGGAGGAAATGGTAATTATGTGAAAATCAAACATAATGCAACGTATACAACACAATATTTGCATATGTCCAAAATTCTGGTTAAAAAAGGGCAGCACGTTCCGCAAGGGCATATAATTGGCAAAGTTGGAAGCACTGGACTTGCCACTGGTCCTCACGTTTGTTATCGTTTCTGGAAGAATGGCAAGCAAGTAGACCCATTAAAAGAGAAAATGCCTGAGTCCATTCCGATTGATGAAAAATTAAAGGAAAGGTACTTGCAGGATATCGCTTTGGTAAAACAACAGCTGGACGCTCTGAAAGCTATTCCTGTGGAGGAAGAAAATCAAGATGAGGAAGCAAATATGAAAATAGAAGAGCAAGTGCTTTCACAGTTGTAGAAAACTGATTTTTAAAATATTGAAAAATAAGAAATTGTAAATAATAAACTTTGTTGAGGCTTTATGCTTTGGCAAGGTTTTTTCTGTTATTTTGAGTTATTAAAACTGATGACTAAAATTTATTGATATATGTTAAAAAATATAAATCCCACAGAAACAAAAGTTTGGGCGGAATTAAAAAAACATTTTGAAAGTGTAAAGAATGTACATACACAAACACTTTTTGAAAAAGACCCTGAACGTGCTGAAAAGTTTTCAATCAAATGGAACGATTTTTTTGTAGATTATTCTAAAAATAGAATTGATGAGAAAACAATGAATTTGCTATTGCAATTGGCAGAGGAAACTCAGTTAAAAGGCGCTATTGAAAAATATTTCACAGGCGACCTTATCAATGCTACGGAAAACAGAGCCGTGTTACATACTGCTCTTCGTGCTGATGAAAAAAGTACAATTTTTGTTGAAGGGAAAAATGTTCTTCCTGAAATTAAGGAGGTTAAACAGAAAATCAAGTTATTTTCAGAAGAAGTTATTTCAGGGAAACGAAAAGGTTTCACAGGTAAGCCTTTCACAGATGTGGTAAATGTAGGAATTGGAGGTTCGGACTTGGGACCAGCAATGGTTACGGAGGCTTTGAAGTTCTATAAAAATCATCTCAATATTCATTTTGTAAGCAATGTTGATGGTGACCACGTTATGGAAACAATTAAGCACTTAAATCCTGAAACTACTTTGTTTGTAATTGTTTCTAAAACTTTCACTACACAGGAAACACTCACTAATGCATTGACTATCAAGGATTGGTTCTTAAAGTCAGCTACTGAAAAGGATATTGCCAAGCATTTCGTGGCGGTTTCAACCAATTTGAAAAAAATTGATGAATTTGGCATTGACTCAGAAAATGTATTCCCAATGTGGGACTGGGTTGGTGGTCGTTTCTCACTATGGAGTGCTGTTGGTTTATCCATCGCTTTATCAGTAGGTTATGATAATTTTGATAAGCTTTTGAAAGGTGCTAACCAAATGGATAAGCATTTCCGAACATCTGAATTTAAAAATAACATTCCTGTTGTTATAGCCTTGTTAAGTGTTTGGTATAATAATTTCTACGGGGCAGAAAGTCAGGCTATTATACCTTATACTCAGTATTTGCATCGTCTTTCTGCATATCTACAACAAGGTATTATGGAAAGCAACGGTAAACAAATTGACCGCAATGGAAAGCCTGTTGGTTATCAAACGGGAACTATCATTTGGGGTGAGCCCGGAACAAATTCGCAACACGCTTTCTTTCAACTAATTCATCAGGGAACAAAATTAATTCCAACGGATTTCATTGGTTATAAACATTCTTTGTATGGAAACACTGACCATCATAATAAATTGATGGCTAACTTTTTTGCTCAAACAGAGGCACTTTTGAAAGGGAAAACAGAAGCTGAAGTTCGAGCAGAAATGGGAGAAAATGTAAATGAAGCCTTAGTTCCGTTTAAGGTTTTTGAAGGAAATCGACCAACAACTACTTTTTTGATTGATAAGCTTACGCCTGAAAGTTTAGGAGCTTTAATTGCGATGTATGAACATAAAATTTTTGTAGAAGGTGTGATTTGGAATATTTTTAGTTACGACCAATGGGGAGTAGAACTTGGTAAACAATTGGCAAACACTATTTTAAAAGATATTGAGTCTGCCGAAGTTTCAAAGCACGATACTTCAACAAATCAGCTTTTAGAAGTGTTCAAAAAATCCTAACTTTGATAAATTATTAATGTGAGGGCAAATCATTTTGCCCTCACGTGATTTAATACGCCAAGTGAATTTTGATGCCATTTTTAAAATATTAGAAAAGAATAAAGATGAACATAAAGCATTGATGATGAGTGCTTATATGAAGAATAAATTTTTGTTCTTCGGAATTCAATCGCCGTTACGAAAAAAATTAACACAGCCTTTTTTTGCAGAAGCTAAGAAAGAAAATTCAGTTGATTGGGAATTTATCCATCAATGTTGGTTATGTAATTATCGTGAAATGCAATATGTAGCATTGGATTATCTCGTTTTAAAAAAACGAATTTTAACTCCAATTGATATTCCCAAATTAAAAAATCTTGCCGAACGAAAATCGTGGTGGGATTCCATTGACTGCCTTGACAGAATTATTGGAAATATCGCACTTCGTTTTCCTGAGGTTAATGAGACATTACTAAAATGGAGTTTAAGTTCTAATAAATGGTTACGCCGTATTGCTATCGACCACCAATTGATTCGTAAAGAGCAGACAAACACGGATTTACTTGAAAAAATTCTGGTAAATAATCTTTCGCAAAATGAATTTTTTATTAATAAAGCTATCGGTTGGGCATTACGTGATTACAGCAAAACAAATCCCGAATGGGTTAAGAAATTTATCCAAAAGTATGAATTTAAAATGGCTTTGTTAAGTATTAAGGAGGCAAGTAAATATCTCAAATAATATTGATTTTCAGTTATGATACATCTAAAAACACCTGAAGAAATTGAAATAATGAAAGAATCTGCCCAAGTCGTTTCACGAACGTTGGGTATTCTAGCTAAGGAAATTAAACCTGGAATAACTACTTTGCAGTTGGATAAAATTGCTGAGGAATACATTCGAAGCCAAGATGCTATACCAGGCTTTTTAGGATTATATAAATTTCCGAATACCTTGTGTGTCAGTCCAAATGCTCAAGTAGTTCACGGAATTCCTAATAATACACCATTACAAGAAGGAGATATAATTTCCGTAGATTGTGGAGCTTTGAAAAACGGGTTCTATGGTGACCACGCCTATACTTTTGAGGTAGGGGAAGTGTCTTCTGAAATAAAAAAACTACTTCAAGTAACAAAGGAATCGCTTTATTTGGGCATTCGTGAATTCAAAATAGGAAATCGTGTGGGAGATGTAGGGTATGCAATTCAGAATTATTGTGAGAGTCACGGATATGGAGTAGTTCGTGAATTGGTAGGACACGGTCTTGGAAGGAAAATGCACGAAGACCCTGAAATGCCTAATTATGGAAAAAAAGGAAGTGGGAAGAAATTTAAAGAGGGAATGGTAGTTGCCATTGAGCCGATGATTAATATGGGAACTCACAGAATCAAGCAGTTGAAAGATGGTTGGACAATACTCACTGCCGATGGGAAACCTTCAGCTCATTTTGAACACGATGTGGCTATCGTAAACGGAAAACCGAAATTACTTTCTACATTTCAATATATATACGAAGCCTTAGGCATTGAAAGTGATGAAGAAGTTGAATTTCAGTAATAAAAAAAAACGCAAAATGAATTTCATTTTGCGTTTTTTATTGAGCTTTTTATCTGTAAAGGGTAAAATGCCCTGTGTATGTGCGTCTGTCCTTAGCCTCATTAAATTGCAGAAGATACCAATAGTCACCACTTGGTAGGGGTTTCCCGTTTAGTGTTCCGTCCCAAGAATCTTTGGAGGTTAATGTTTTAAGTTTTCTTCCTGTTCGGTCGTAAATATCAATTATCATACGTGAATAACCTTGTGCATTTTTGATGTGCCAAGAATCGTTAATGCCATCTCCATCAGGAGTGAAGTAATTCGGAATTTTTATATCGTGAAAAACTTCTTCCAAAACTGTTTCAACAACGCAACCCAAATAGTCTTCAACACGTACTCGAACTTTTTTAATTTCCTGACCATCACTATTTATGTAACCATCATCAAATGAACGAGGGTAATATGTGTCAGAGGATTGATAGATATCATTGAAGTAAAAGTAATAGTTGCCACTACCTCCACTCACTGAAATTTTAATGGCAGAAGGTAAAGAACTACTTTTGATTTGCGAAATTTTTATCGGATTTATGTTTTGAAAATCAATTGTTTGTGTGAAAGAACAATCTCCGTAAAAAACTGAAATTCGATTACTTCCATTAGGTAAATTTTTAGGATAAAGTAAAGCCATTTTCCCTTGAATTTTATCAAAAGGAAGCTTAGCCGTTTCGTTATTGAAACTATAACGAACTTGTGAAAGATTTAAGTTATCATCTTCAAAAGCTATCGTGAGTTGTGATGTTGATACATTATTGATACATAAAAGCTCATTTGATGTGTTAAATTTTAAAGAAATAGCTTTTTTTATTGAGAAGTTGTACACATTTTCACAAGTTCCTGAATCATTTATAGTTAGAGTATATTCAGCTGGAGAAAGATTTGTAAAAGAAATCTCAATATTTTCATCAATATTGCTTAATGTTTCAATTTTGTTGGTTTGGTTATTTTTTAATGTGGCCTTATAGAAAGCTTTTCCATCAAAAATTTTGAAACGAATGCTTCCATCATTTTGGTTTTCGCAATTTTCGTTCTGAATTTGAATGATTTGAAGTTGTTGCTCGAACTTTTTGATATTAATATTGTCAATTTTGATTACGCAGTCTTGCTCCAATCTTATTTTCTTTCGGATTAATATCGAATAATTTCCAGCTTCATTTACTTGAAAATTAGGTGATTCCTGAAAAGTTGGTTGGGTAGTTGAGTTTTCTTGTACAATGGCGTACTCATAATCTGAAGTTGAATTTTCAACAGAAATTCTCCCATTTTTACAGTAAATATCTTCTTTTGAAATAGTAGGATTAATGGGTGATGTGTGTACACGGAAATAATATGTTGCTTCACAATTATTTTGGAAAGCCAGACTTAATCTATAAATTCCTTCCTCCGTTAATGAAAATATTTTTGAATTTGATATGTTTTGCCATTGATTGTCATCGGGTGGGCAAGTTTCGTTCAACGCAAGTTTTTTTGTTCCAGTATATTTTTCCAGACGAACTGAAGCGATATTTGCGATAGAACTCAAATCAATTGATTTTGAGTTGTTTAAACCGCACAAAAATATTTGAGGGAAAGTCTTTTGCGTTTTTGAACAAGTAAAAGTAACATCTGCATAAGGGATAAGAGGATTTGTTTCCTGACGTTGTATTGTTGAAATGATATAAATTTCTTTTCTGTCAATACAATTATTGGTTCGTTTTATAAGAGTGTATCTTCCTGATTTATTTATAATTATATCTTTATTTGAACCAATTATGTTTCCAGAACTATCTTGCCATTCATATTCATCAAAATTAGAAGGAGCTGTTAGTGTTATATTTTCTCCACAAAGTAGCTCAATATTTTCAGTAATTGTACAGAGACTTAAGTCAGCGTAAAAAATAGTGTCGTCTAAAACACCAATATTACAATTATCGATTGAGGAAAAGCTCCCGTTATCATTGATAATAGATTGATTAAGAGTTCCTTTGTATATGGATTTTGCTTTGTTTAGAATTTTTTCAGAACAAGGAGCAATAAAATCAGAACAATTAGGACTTAACTTTATGGCAAATCGTACTTTGTATTTGTTTCCACCTTTTTTCACTAAGTCGTTGGGAATTCTGAAGGTAATTTCACCTCCATTGACAGAATATGTAATGCCACTTCCTGTAGGAATTTCAACGGGAATGTTTGTGTCCAAAGTAACATTTCTTGGAAGAAGGTCTTTGATTTGGTAATCAATAGCGTCATCATTTCCTACATTTTGAAATTCGAGCCCGTAGTAAATTGTCGACCCAAGAGGAACAGTTTTGTCATTCAGAATATTTCCTGCTGCATCTTCGGCGGTTTTTAACAAATTCATTTTCGGCTCGATAACTTCTACCTCAAAAGCACTGAAAAAAATGTTGTATAGGTCTTTGGTAGAATGTGCCTTAAAAGAAGCTGTTTCTTGGTCGTTTTCCACAACCGAATTATTTTTGTTTGGAACGGAGAATAAATCAATATCCCAGCCCAAAGTATTTGTTGATGCGGGACGTCTATTCGTTATCAAATTCTCATTTTCACTTATTGAACTATTGAAGAAATTGTCGATTGGATTTACAGAATTGAATAGACCTTCATACGTGCCATCGGGTTTCAAAATAGATAGTTTATCTCCAGAAATGGCTTTATCTCCTTCAAGAGCCATCACTCCAAAACGTGCATTTACGGGCAGTGGTGCGGGTAAAGTTTTAAATCCTGAAAAAGAAAAATCAACTTCTTGTTCTTTTGAAATACTTGCGTAACCATCAAAAGTACTGATATTTTTACTGCTCTTATCAGGGTCTTCATAGATGATAACTAACGACCAACCAGCCGATACACCACCATTAACTTCATAAGCATCTCTCGTTCGGGTTGCTCTTACATTTGCTATGATATATTCACCAGTTGGATTTGTATCAGAGAGCAATTTTGTAATATCTTTGTAACAAATGTAGGCTTCTCTGCCATATTGTGGATTTGAAATATGCCCATCATAAATGAATGTATCAGCTTCTATATCAATATAATTAGTTTGAGAAGGAATTTTTATTTTGATATTTCCTCGTTGAGGGTCGTTTCGTAGGTTTGTACCTCCCCAATACAAACCAGCATATCTTATTTTGGAACACGTTGGATTATCAAAAGTTAGCGTAGCGGCACTCGAACTAAAAGTATTATCGTCATTATCAATGTCGACATACCTCATCATTAGTTCATCGTTTATGCCCCAATCATTGTTATAATCATTGTTAGCTGGATTGCTGTTAAGTATTTGATTTCCAATCATTTTTAATCCGCCTTTTAAATTCTCTTGTTTTCGAATCTGGAATGGAACATACACTTGTGAATAAATCCCTAAATAGGAAAAAAATAGAAAAGAGAAAAATATTAATTTTTTCATTTGAAGTATTATATGATTGTTTTAAGCAAGTTTCGCAAAGATAGAGAATATTGCTAATATAATAAAAAGAGAGGCTTTGTTAATAAGAAATTTAAATAAAAATAGAGATTTTAGAATCTCTTTTGTGGGAAGTTTAAAATATTTTGTTTCAGAAGAATTTTTATTTTCTGTTTTTTCTTCTTTCATCAAGGATTTTACCGAAATCTATTTCAAAAGCAGGTGCTTGGTATTCTAATTCATCGTTGGCAAAGGCACGAAGTAGGATTTCTTCTATTAACAAATCCTCATTATTTTCAGTGGGATTGTATTCCGTTTTCAGAGAAATGTCGTACAGCCAAGCTGTGCTATTATACATAAAAGCACTCCAACCATTACGTAAATCTTTAACTAACTGAAAGGCAGTTTTTCCCGTTTGTCTGTGTATGAGTTTTACCAAAATTCTACCTTGCGAACGCGAAAGCTTTTTGAGTTCGTCTGTAAATCGATCTTCAATATATTTCTGCATTCGTTTGGTATACAGCTTTTTGGCTCGTTTATTACGCATAGTATCCATTGTTTGTTGCATAATTTCCAAGCGGTCAGCAGCAAGTTTGGCATACGGATACACTTTCTTAACTCGGTTGCGTAAAATCAAATATTGTTTACGAGCTTCTTCATTAATAAACTTGCGTTCTTTTCCAAAAACTACAACTTCAGGAAGCCGAATTGTGTCAATAAATTGGAGATTCGAATCCTGATGAAGTGTATCAGTTTGTGCGGAAACAAATGAACAGTAAATGATTGCAAAAAGAGTTAAAAAAAATGATTTCATTCAAAAATTTAATTTTTCAGAAAAACAAAAGTACAAACTAAAATATGAGAAAACAAGAAAACGATAAGTTGGCTACCTACTTTTTTCAGAAAAAGGAATATCCACATTGAAAATCTCTAACAATAATTTTTCGGTGTATTCCTTGTAAATTTCAATAATTTGTGATGTTATTTCATATTCTATTATTTTATCTTGCTTGGTATGAAATTTTATTAATCCTTGATTAAGATTTTTGAATGAGAAATTCCCAGCAATGATATTTTCTTGATTTTGAGAATTTTGTTTGAATATGTAAGCATACGTAAGTAGCTGAAAGGCTTTACTATACTTAAAGTCAGTAATGAGAGAATCCCAATCGGAAATGCTAACATCGTTTTGGTTTACTTTTCCCGTTTTGTAATCAATAATGTGTAAAACGCCATTTCGCAAATCAACACGGTCGATAATTCCTTTAAGATAAACGGGGAAAGGTAACGCTTTGCTTTCAAAAGGAACTTTTAATCGCTGTTCTAAATGTTGAACTATGATTTCAGTTCCTTTGCGGATTTCAGTAATTTCAAGGTCAAGAAATCGGTTTACATATTCATAAATAACATTGAAAATCAATAAGTTTTTACCACTTCTGAATTCTGAATTTTTGTATTTTTCCAGAAAATGTTTTTCAATTAACGGACGTATTTTAGGACGCATTACTTTGAAATGATTTTCTGTTAAAATTTCCTTGAGATATGGTTTGTATAAATCCTCTAAAGTTCCGTGAACAATATCTCCAAAGGTACGTGCCTCCACCGTTTCTTCAACATCTCTTTCTTCGTAAATTTGAAGAATATTTTGCTGATAGAAAGTAATCGGATTTAAAATGTAATTTGTTAAAGAAGAAGGAGATATGCCTTTTTCCGAAAGTTCTTTGAGACGTTCTAAAATAGCATCCGTTTTTGATATAACAATTTTTGGAACCGCAGCAGGATACACTTCAGGGGCTTTAACTTGATGCGTGATTCGGTGTGCGGGAATTCTCTCAGCTAATAACTGCAAAATAAAACGACTTTTTTCTTTGCTTTTCAGTCCGCTCATTTCTGTATCGTAAATTAAATGTATCTTTCTGGAACGCTGTAACATACGATAGAAATTATAGCTGTAAACGGCATCTTTTTCTTTGTGAGTAGGTAGCTCTAAAAAATATTTTACATCATACGGAATAAATGAATTATCGCTTTTTCCTAAAGGAAGAACGCCTTCATTAACTGAGGTTATAATAACGTTTTCAAAATCCAAACTTCGGCTTTCCAAAACTCCCATAACTTGCAGTCCTTCAAGTGGTTCTCCAACAAAATTCAGCGAACTTTTTTGCAAAACGTCTATATAGAAATGGTACAAAGACTTTACAGAATCAATGTATCCGAATTTATTTTGAAGTTGTTTTAATTGGTTGAATAACAGATAAAAACGATATAAGAACTCCAATGTTAGAGTATGTTTTCCATCTTCATTGTCAGTTTTCTGTTTTATACAATGAATTAGGAATAAAGCATTGTCAATCAGTTTATTGATTAGATTTTTGTCTTTTTCTGGAAATAGAATTTCAATAAAATTTTTTTGAGAATCAGGAGTTGCTTCCAGAATTTTTTCCCGAGTTAAGTAGTTTAAGTTGCGTTCTTTTATAAAGTTTGAAATCTCATTTACAGCCTCTTCTGTAAAAATACTTTGTAAAAAAGGTTGTGAAATAAGGTTTAAAATATCTTTATAGTAGAAGTTTTTTGATAGATGTAATCTAAAATAACTTGTAAAGAGGTCATTAAGAGGAGTTTGTTGCAAAGGATATCCCATCGTTATGTTAACCGATGTGTTGGGCTTAACAGATTGCAACATAGGAATTAACAGATTTTCATCAGCAATGATTAAAGCTGTTTTTTCCAGTTCGTTGTTGGATGTATTTTTGAGTAATTCAGAGACTGTGTGGGCTTGATTGATGCTTTTTGGAACTCCTGTGATGTAAATTTCTTTCTCTTGTAAATAATTATTTATCAGCCATTTGGGTTTATTTGTTTCGTAATATTTCCAGTTTTTTATGTATTTTCTGATAAAATAACCTGCATCGTGTTCTTTCGCTTTTATAAAGTATTCGTCAATATCCCAATAAATTTCTGATTTTGAGTCCATTAATATAGAATGGATTATTTTTTGCTCTGCTTTTGATAAAGCATTGAATCCCACAAAGATATGAATTTTATTGCCATTATTTTGAATATAATGAGGCAACTTTTCAACTGCTTTTCTGGCAATGAATCCAGAATATCCTTTGTTTAAAGATGTAAGTTTCTCGTTAAGAGCAAAATAATAATCACCTAATGTGTTCCAAAATTCGAGATGCTTTTTCTGCATTTCGGTTAATTCATCAGCTCCCGACCAATGTTCAGCTTCTTTGAGAGCGTGTATATAAGGAAAAATTTTCTCAGGTTGAACCAAATATTGGTCAATTTCGCTAAAATCTTTCAAAAGTGTTTGTCCCCAGCCAATAAACGCTTCAAAATCATCGGGTTCTTTTTTGCAAGTAGATTTGTAAGTATTATAAAATTCAAACAAAAGAGGCAATTCTCCAATATTTTCAACACCTGAAATTCTACTGAAAAGCTCAGAAATGCCAATAAATTCAGGAGTAATGCTTGTTTTGCGATTGAGTTCTGCAAAATACTTCTTCAGGAAAAGGGCTGGGCGTTTTCCTGAGGTTACAAAAATTAGATTTTCAATTTCGTCGGAAAAATTCTCCAACACATCAACGACTACATTTTTTAAATAATTCATTCGTAAAGGCTACTAATCTGTTTGTCAGAAATAAATGCTTCAAAAGAAGGAAGCAGATTGATTTTTACAAAAATATAATTATTTTAAAAAATGAGAGAAAAATATGGAAACAAATTTATCTTCAGAGAAGGGAAAAAGTTCTCAGAATTTTATTTAGGAGTGGGTACAATGCAATCTGCATCTGCCTTAATCATCAAATTCATATTTGAAGGAGAAATGTACGGAATTCCTAAAGCAAGTCCGCGAAGTATAAATAATCCACCAATGATAATGATAACAAAAGGGATTGCTTTTTGGATATATTTTTTTGTTTTTTGGCTCAAAAAATTTCCCAAATAAATGGTAGCGGTCATCAATGGAACGGTTCCTAACGCAAAAGCAAACATATAAATCGCTGAATGGCTCAATTCGGTCTGAGCTAAAGCTCCGAACAAAGCCACATATACCAATCCGCAGGGGAGAAATCCGTTAAAAAAACCAATAAAAAAAATTGATAAAGAATTCTTACGTTTAAGTTGTTGTGAAAGAGCGTATTTTACTTTTCCTATCAAAAAATAAATTGGTTTGGTTAAAAGGTTCATTTTTACATTTATAAAAGAAAGTAGTACGACTAAAATCATTAATGAACCTACAATTATTGAAAAGATTTGCTGATATTCTCTGATGAAAAGCCCTTTCCCAAGTAGTCCGAACACTAAGCCTAAAGACACATAAGCCATAGCTTTCCCTACGTGATAAGAAGTAATTTGAAAGGCTTTTTTGATAGGTTTTCGATGTTCAAGCGGAAGTATTAAAGTCAGAGGACCACACATTCCTACGCAATGAAAGCTTCCTAACAGCCCTAATATGAAGGCAGTGTAAAACATTATTTTATGGTAATATTTTTGATAGAAATATAATCGTTGTTGTTAAAAGTATAATTCACTTCTACGTTCCAACGTCCTTCAGATAAAACATTTATTGGAACTAACATTTGTTTATTTTTCAATTGTAAAGGAATTTTGAAGTCTCTTTTTCGGTCGGAAGGGCGATAAAAAGAAACACTTCCCACAACATTTTCATCAGTTATCTTACTTGGGAAAATTAATGTAACTCCCTCTAAAGATGATTGTATTTGAACCGTCATTTGTTCTTTTTCTGTTTTTTGGGCTTTAACCATCATATTTTGATACGAGAATTCTTTTTTGTAGTAATCATTAGTAACAAAATCGTGGTCATATTTCCTGTTAATTGTCATATTAACAACAAAGTACATTATAAATGCGATGAAAGCCACAAAAGCAATCACAATTCCCGTTCCCCAACTTATTTTCATAGTGTGTTAAGTTTTTTAGTGAAATAAAACGTTTATAAAATTGAGAAAATCATTCTTTCTCCCAAGAATATTTAAAAATATCAGATTGGCTACGAGCTTGTTTCATAAATTTCTCTACTCGTTTCACTATTTTAGGATATTTATTAGCTATGTTGTTTTTCTCAGAAGGGTCTTTACTTAAATCATAAAGTTCAATGGGCGCATTTTTATCTTTGTCAACATTTACTTTAACAGCCTTCCAGTTTTTATATCGAAGGGCTTGTTTTCCGCCAAATTCATAAAATTCCCAGTACAAAAACTTATGTTTTTTCTGTTTTTTATTTCCTTTTAATGTATTTACGAATGAAATTCCGTTGATAGGGTCATTTTTTGGAATATCAATCCCTGCAACCTCAGCAAAAGTAGGATAAATATCCCAAAAACCACCTTGAAAATTACTTTTAGTATTGGCTGGTACCGTTCCTTTCCATTGTACGATGAAAGGTTCACGTATTCCTCCTTCGTACAAATCACGTTTTACACCTCTGTAAATCCCACTGCTTTGGAAATAAACAACATCATCCATCGTTCGTCCTCCTTCAATGTGAGTGCCATTATCACTGGCAAAAATGATTATTGTATTTTTTTCAATGCCTAATTTTTCTACTAAGGAAGAGATTTGTCCTACATAATCATCAATTACGTTTACCATTGCCGCGTATGCCGCTTTTGGAAACTTTTGAGCCCCGTAATAACCTCCTTTAAAATCTTTTTCATTTGGGTGAATGCTATTTTGGTTTTCATCTAATTGCTTTACCATATAACGTTCAGGTACAGATAATTCAGCGTGTGGAACGGTTAATGACAGATAAATGAAAAAGGGATTTCTATTTGCATTGTCTTTGATGAAATTCAGAGTTTTATCTACAAAAATATCATTAACGTATGTTCCTTTTGTTATGGGTTTTTGAACGATTTTACCATTTTCAATGCAATCAAGTGAATCAGGTGTTTGAAAGTGTGCTGACATATGGTGCAAAAAACCTGCAAATGCGTCAAAACCACGCTTTTCAGGTGTTGTTTTTCCTTTTTCTAAGCCCATTCCCCATTTTCCAAAAATAGCGTTTTGATAGCCAGCTTCTTTTAGGAGTTCAGGGAAAATCTTTTTGTTCTTTTCCAACGGGAATTCGCCATTTCCTCTAACTTTTGTTTGTCCAGTATGTTGCCCTGTTAAAAGAGAAGCTCTTGATGGAGCACAAACTGTGCTTCCGGCATAAAAATCGGTAAAAGTCATACCCTCATTAGCAAGCTTACTGATATTGGGAGTTTTAATTATTTTTTGCCCATAAGGCTCAGTATCGCCATAACCCATATCATCTGCCAAAATAAAAATAATGTTGGGCTTTTGTGTGTCTTGAGCAAGTAAGAATCCACTTAATAAAAATAGAAAACAGATGAAAATACGCTTCATTTCAAGGTAGTTTAATTGTTAGAAAGAAATATGTTTTAACATAAATACGTATCCAGCCAAAACCGAATACGTATTCCAAAAAATCCGTTTTGTGGAGAAGATGGGGCTCGAACCCACGACCTCTTGCATGCCATGCAAGCGCTCTAGCCAACTGAGCTACATCCCCAGTGAGGCACAAAGGTATGATAAAAATTTAAATTAAATCACTTTTTGCAAATAAAATTAGAAAAATGTTGATGTGTAACTTTGGTTGCTGTCAAACTTAAATATGTGATTTATTTTTGCCCCGTAAAACATCAAAAAGTATGGAAGCAGAGATTATAGGGTATGTTTTAGCTATTTTGATAGGAATCTCTCTTGGATTGGTAGGTAGTGGAGGTTCTATTCTTACTCTACCTATTTTAGTATATTTGATGGGTGTAGAGCCTGTTTTAGCCACAGCATATTCGTTGTTTATTGTTGGAGTTACGTCTTTTGTAGGAGGAATTAAAAATGCTTTTTTGAGAAGGATTGACTTTAGAAGTGTATTAATTTTTGGATTGCCTTCTGTTTTAGCGGTTTATTTCAGTAGAGCTTTTTTATTACCTCTAATACCTGATGTTCTTTTCAGAATAGATTCATTAGTTTTTACCAAATCAATGGGGTTGATGGTTCTTTTTGCAATCGTGATGATTTTAGCATCAGTTTCAATGCTTAGTCCAAAAAAGAAATATCAAGAAAATGAAGATACTGAAATTCGTTATAATTATCCTATGATTTTGTTAGAAGGTATAGTTGTTGGAGTGCTTACGGGACTTGTTGGAGCTGGTGGAGGATTCTTGGTAATTCCTGCTTTGGTACTCTTTGCTAAAATGCCCATTAAACTTGCCATAGGAACGTCTCTGTTTATCATTGCAATAAAGTCGATATTAGGCTTTATAGGTGATTTACAAAATTATTCCGAAATTATTGATTGGAAATTACTTCTAATTTTTTCATTTCTTTCTGTTTTGGGGATTTTTGTAGGAGTGTTTCTTTCCAGAAAAATTGATGGTACTCGTCTAAAATCTATTTTTGGATGGTTTGTATTAGTTATGGGGGTGTATATTTTTATAAAAGAATTATTCCTATAGAGAATATTCAATGTAAATACAATTCAGAAGAATGTTAATAGGTATTAATAAAGAAAATTTATGGCAAAGAAAGTTATTTGCACAATTTTAAGTTTGCTGGGATTATGCACACTTCAAGCACAGAAAAATAATATAAAATCAAATACTATGAAGGTAGAACAAATTTATACGGGCTGTTTAGCTCAAGGAGCTTATTACATTGAAAGTGATGGAGAAGCGGTTGTTATTGATCCACTTCGTGAGGTAAAATCTTACATTGAAAAAGCAGAAAAGGACAAAGCAAAAATAAAATACGTACTGGAGACGCATTTTCACGCAGATTTTGTAAGTGGGCATATTGATTTGGCGGAAAAAACGGGGGCTACTATCGTTTTTGGACCTACGGCGAAGCCTCATTTTAAGGCTCACGTAGCAGAGGATGGCGAGATTTTGAAAGTAGGGAAAGTTCGCATTAAAGTAATTCACACGCCAGGACACACAATGGAAAGCACTTGTTATTTACTTATTGATGAGAAAGGAAAAGAAGTTGCCCTATTCACTGGAGATACTCTTTTTATAGGTGATGTGGGACGTCCTGACTTGGCTCAGAAGGTAGTAGCAGATTTAACTCAAGAGAAATTGGCTGGGCATCTGTACGAATCTCTTCAAAATAAGATAATTCCTCTTTCTGATGATATCATCATCTACCCAGCACACGGTTCAGGTTCGGCTTGTGGCAAGAACATTAGCAAAGAAACAAGTGATACACTTGGAAATCAAAAGAAAAAGAATTATGCCCTTCAGCCAATGACAAAAGAGGAGTTTATCGTAAAGGTATTACACGGATTGATGCCTCCTCCTGAGTATTTCCCTGAAAATGTGTTGATGAATATCAAAGGATATGAGAGTATTGATCAGGTGTTGAAGAAAGGGCTCAGGGCGTTGTCTCCAAACGATTTTGAAAAGGAAGCGAACTTCACAGGGGCTTTAGTGTTGGATACACGTGCACCTCAAGTATTTGCCACAGGACACATTCCTAATGCGATAAATATTGGTATTGATGGTAGTTTTGCTCCGTGGGTGGGAGCATTGATTCCAGATATCAAGCAAGAAATTCTTATCGTGGCAGAGCAAGGAAGAGAAGAAGAGGTGGTGACCCGATTGGCACGTGTAGGTTATGATAATAGCATTGGTTTTCTTGAAGGAGGATTTGAATCGTGGAAACAAGCAGGAAAAGAGATAAATCGCATAGAGTCAATTACACCCAAAGAGTTAGTGCAAAGAATGAAGGACAATCCCGATGTACAAATTTTGGATGTACGTAAGCCCAACGAACATATTTCTGAACACGTAATAGGTGCAAAGAATACACCATTGGATTATATCAACAACTACATTTCTGAAATAGATAAAGACAAGACATATTTTGTGCATTGTGCAAGTGGTTATAGATCTATGGTGTTTATTTCTATCCTTAAGGCAAGAGGATACGACAATTTGATTGACATACAAGGAGGATTTAAAGGCATAAAAGCTTCAGAAGAGTTGAAAATTAGTCCTTTTGTTTGTCCAACAACTTTATAAATCGTTTTTTAGTAAGGCTTTACTAAGGTAAGAAACAATCAACGAAATGAAATTACGAGATAAAGCCTGTATAGTTTAGACAAATATTCATAAATCGTGAAAATCCCTAAGGAAAATAAATTTTTCTCTTGGGGATTTTTCATTAAGGGGTTTGTTCATTTCAGTAGTGAGTTTTAATTGATAAATCTAAAAAAATAAATCAAAGCACGATAATCTGTAAAAATATTACTACTTTTGAAAAAAAATGAAATTATGACAACAGACAGACAAAACGGCTCTTTATATACTAAAATTGAAAATAAAGTTGCCACTATTGAGTTTGGGCATCCCAATGCGAATTCTTTTCCGTTGGAACTTTTGGAGCGACTTGCTCAAGAGCTAAACGTACTTTCCAACAATCCTGAAGTTGCTATCATCTTGCTCAAAAGCGAAGGCGACAGAGCTTTCTGTGCAGGAGCTTCGTTCGATGAATTATTAGCAATAGAAACCGAAGCTGAGGGAAATCGGTTTTTTAATGGTTTCGCTAATCTTTTTTTGGCGATGCGCGAATGCAAAAAGCTCATCATCGGGCGTGTACAAGGCAAAGCTGTTGGCGGAGGGGTAGGACTTATCGCAGCGTGTGACTATGTGTTCGCGGTTGAGGCTGCCACCATTCGCTTGTCGGAGCTTTCACTGGGTATTGGTCCTTTCGTGATTGCTCCCGTAATCCTAAGAAAGGCTGGACAAGCCGCACTTAATGAGCTTTTTATGGCTCCTGACCAATGGAAGAACGCCTATTGGGCTCAGCAAAAAGGACTTTACGCAAGGGTGTTTGAAAATACCAAAGAAATGGACGAAGCTATCGGATATTTCTTAGAAAAATTGTTGCAATCCAATCCAGTAGCGCTTTCCGAGATGAAACGTATCACTTGGCAACACACCGAACATTGGCTCGAGGAGCTTCCGAAGAATGCCGAAATCTCAGGAAAACTCGTACTTTCCCAACAAACCAAACAAATGTTAGCAAAATTCAAAAATCGATGATACTTTTATTACAAAACCCAAAGCAAGAACAGCATTTGGAGGAAATTAAAAAGCAAATTGCCGAAGCCCCAGATAGTTCTTATGAAATCGGACTTTTTATAGGTAACCTGCTTCCTTTTGTAGTACTTGCTCTACTTGCATATCTCTTATATTCCTATATGAAGAACCGAGCTGGAAAGGATAACGAAATGCTTGATTGATGTTGTAAGGGGATATGAAAAATGAAACTCATTTTAAAGATTAAGTTAATCCCAAGGATAATGTTTTTTCAAAAAAGATGAAAAAATAAATCAATGTTTAAAAGTGATTCAAACGGTTTTTCTGTCAGGCTGAGCGAAGTCTAAGCCTTACCTAAGAGTCATCATCATACTTTTTATAGTTAAACCATAACAATACCAACTAATGGAAAATTTAGATAAGAGCATTCCTTTGCGACCGCGTTTTCGTAGAGAAAGTTCGAAAACGCCCGAAGAACTTCTTGAAAGGGTAAAATTTTTAAAATCAGAATTGAAAAATGATTACGAGTTTACCATTTCCGATAAACATCTTTGGATTTACCTGCACAAACAACGGCGTAAATTTTATTCTCCACATCTTCACTTGGAGTTTGAGCCTCAGGAGAATGGAGGTACGCTTATCCGTGCTTTATTTGGTCCTGACCCTACACTATGGACATTATTTATGTTTCTGCATTTTGTTGTGGCAAGTGTTTTTCTTTTCTTTTGCGTTGCGGCTTATTCGCATTATATCCTAAAAGAAAGTAGTTTTTTGGATTTAATGATGATGGGAATTATGGTAGTTATTTGGTTTAGTTTGTATTTCTTTGGAAGGTTTAATCGCAGTAAGGGTACGCCACAGATGTACGAGTTGTTAGCTGTTTTAGACAAAATCTGTTCCTAACAAAACCGAATCTGCCGAAGAGAAAATGGCATACGACACATTCAGCAAAAAGTTTGAGGAGTTGAAAAAAAGGTACACCACCGACCGCAAAAAGGCGAAAATCATCTTCAAAGATGAAGACACTGTCCTTACCGTACTGGTAATTAAAGGCGTTATGAGTATCCGAATTAATGGATTGCTTGAAGATATTGATACTTTTTATAAGCAATTACAAGCAAAGGAGGAACTTCGTACACCTTTAAAGAGACTTAAAATCACCGATGAGCATATTGCCGAGCAACTCAAAGCTCTAACGGAAGTACGACAAGCCTATTTGCAATATACCAATGAAAAAGGGGAAAGCCAACAGGCAACCAAGAACAAAGATGCTGCATTTGCCGAGTTAGAGAAGTGGGTACGTGAATTTTATAGCATTGCCAAAATCGCACTGGAAGACCAACCTCAATTATTGGAAAGTCTTGGCAAGTTTATGAGGAACTAATTTAAAGTAAAGACGCTCCATAGAGCGTCTTTTATTGTATTAAAAATATTTTATAAGAAATACACCTCACAAACTAATAAAAAATTGTAGATTTGTACCTAACAAATCAAACAACTTATCAGCCTAATTAATTATATATCTGTAATGATAATAAAACAGAGCTAAATGGCTTCAAACTATAATGGAATTAGTAATTAACAATATAAATTAATACGTATGAAAAGATGTATATTAGCCATTGCATTGGCTTTTGCGTTGGTTTCTTGCGAGGAAAAGAATCCGTATGCTGAAACTCAAAATGTAACGACTGATTATGCTGTTGTTCCGCTTCCGCAGAAGTTGGAAATCCAAAACGGACGCTTTCTTCTAAATGGAAAGACGAAGGTTTATTTCGACAAAGAGCTTCAAAAAGAAGCCGAGTTCTTGAAAGAATACATCAAATTGCAAACAGGTGTTGATGTTACCTTTGGAACAGAAGGGAAATTCGAGAAAGGTATTTTCTTACATATCGACCAGAAAGTAACTGAGAAGGAAGGTTACAAAATTGATGGAAATTCAAAGCTAATAACCGTTAGTGGTAACAATGCACAAGGGGTTTTCTACGGACTGCAAACGCTTCGTCAGATGATTAAGCAAGTAACTGCTGAAAATAACGAGGTACATTATGTTATTCCATCTGTAAAGATTGAAGATGCCCCTCGATTTGCGTATCGTGGAATGCATCTGGACGTTGGAAGGCATATGTTCCCAATGGAGTTTATCAAAAAATACATCGACCTTTTGGCTTTGCACAAAATGAATAAGTTTCATTGGCACTTAACAGAAGACCAAGGTTGGCGATTGGAAATTAAGAAGTATCCAAAGCTAACCGAAGTGGGAGCGTGGCGTGAACAGACTGCCATCGGGAAGAATTTCCCTGGAGCTTACGAGGGAGCTACTTTCAAAGGTGATGGAAAACGTTACGGAGGGTTTTATACACAGGAAGAAGCCAAAGAAATTGTGAGATATGCCGCTGAACGACACATCACAGTCATTCCTGAAATTGATATGCCTGGGCATATGTTGGCAGCATTGGCAGCATATCCTGAACTTGGTAACGGAACAGGTCCTTACAAGGTAGCAGAGTACTGGGGAATCTTCGATCAGGTCTTAGCACCGAAGGAAGAAACCTTCCAATTCTTAGAAGATGTGCTTACCGAAGTGATTGATATCTTTCCAAGCGAATATATACACATCGGAGGCGATGAAGCTCCTAAAAAAGAATGGAAAGAATCAGCACAAGCTCAGGAAGTAATAAAACAATTAGGTTTGAAAGACGATACAGAACCGAGTGCCATCGATGGAAGAAAACATAGCAAGGAAGAGAAGTTACAAAGCTACTTCATCAGCCGTGTGGAGAAATTCTTGAACGGAAAAGGACGCCAAATTATCGGTTGGGACGAGATTTTGGAAGGAGGCTTAGCACCTAACGCTACCGTGATGAGCTGGAGAGGTGTAGAGGGCGGAATTGCCGCTGCAAAAGCTGGACATAAAGCAATTATGACGCCAGGTGGGTATTGTTATTTCGACCATTACCAAGATGCAGTCGATGCAGAAACCAAACAACCTTACTTGAGTATCTGTTGCCTTACCACTGTCGAAAAAACGTACTCATACGACCCCGTACCTACTGAGTTTACCCCCGAACAAGCTAAACTTATCTTGGGAGTACAGGCAAATCTCTGGACAGAATATATCCACAGCCCAGAACAAGCCGAATATATGGTTGCACCACGTATGACAGCTCTTTCTGAAGTACAATGGACACCTGTAGCACAGAAAAATTATGACCAATTTAAAGAGCGTATCACATCTATTCGTAACATTTTTGATGTAATGAAGGTAAATTACGCAAAACATATCTTCGAAGATAAAAAATAATTTTTCCATTTCGTTAAAATCCCTTTCAATGATAATGTTGAGAGGGATTTTTTTATGATATTATTTATCAGATTTGTGATTTTTAGCTAAAGTTACTACTTTTACAGCTCCTACGAATACTTCTGTATGAAGATAGAAATATTTTATATTGATTAACCAAAAACAAAGCATATGGCAACAAAGAAAATCTTTATAAACATCGCAATTTTATTGAGTTGTATGTTTGTATGGGGGCAAAAAGGTTACAAACCATCGGCAGAGAATTTGAAAGCAAGAGAAGCGTTTCAAGATGATAAGTTCGGAATTTTTATTCACTGGGGAATTTATAGTATGCTTGCCGACGGGGAATGGGTTATGCACAACAAAAACTTGCATTGGCAAGAGTATGAAAAGTTAGCTGCTGGATTCTATCCTTCAAAATTCAACGCAGCCGAATGGGTTGCAGCCATTAAGGCTTCAGGAGCGAAATATATTACGATAACTACACGCCATCACGATGGATTTTCGATGTTTGATACCAAACATTGTGATTATAACATTGTGAAAGCCACACCCTTCAAACGCGATATCATCAAGGAGATTGCTCAAGAGTGCCAAAATCAGGGAATACGTCTGCATTTGTATTATTCGCACTTGGATTGGCGTCGGGAGGACTATTATCCGCTTGGGCGTACTGGCAAAGGCACAGGAAGAACTAAACAAGGCAAGTGGGAAGATTATCACGCATTTATGAACAATCAACTTACTGAACTTTTGACGAATTATGGAAA
Source organism: Capnocytophaga cynodegmi (assembly GCF_002302475.1). NCBI lineage: Bacteria > Pseudomonadati > Bacteroidota > Flavobacteriia > Flavobacteriales > Flavobacteriaceae > Capnocytophaga > Capnocytophaga cynodegmi. Next base: position 948,527 of record NZ_CP022378.1, on the reverse strand, counting down.
GATAGGTGCCATTTGGTTTGACGGAATGTGGGACAAAGACATTTATCCAGACGGAATGACTGCTAAAACGTGGAACCTTGATGAGCAATACACCTTGATACACAAATTACAACCTGCTTGTCTCATCGGGAATAATCATCACATCATGCCGTTTGCTGGAGAAGATATCCAGATATTTGAACGAGACCTTCCTGGTGAGAACAAAGCTGGATTGTCAGGACAAGACATCAGCCGTTTGCCGTTAGAAACCTGTGAAACAATGAACGGAATGTGGGGATATAAAATCATCGACCAGAATTATAAGTCCACTAAAACTTTGATTCAGTATCTGGTTAAGGCGGCAGGAAAAAATGCGAATTTATTGATGAATGTAGGTCCAGAACCTAACGGAAATATACCTGCTGTTGCTGTTCAACGCTTAAAAGAAATGGGGGAGTGGATGAAAACATACGCACCAACCATTCAAGGTACAAGAGGAGGTGTGGTAGCTCCCAGCCATTGGGGTGTAACTACTCAGAAAGGAAAAACACTTTACGTTCACGTGCTGGATTTGACCGACAAAGCCTTGTTTTTGCCTTATTCGGGTAATAAACTTATCAAAGCTGTTGAGTATAACGGCAAAAAATCAATTAAATTTATTCAAGACAATGATGGAATCTTGCTAAAATTCCCAAAAATACCTGAAACTCCCGATTATGTATTGGAACTCATCTTTGAAAAAGAGCTTCCAGCCAAATAAAAAGTGAAAAATCAGTAGGCATATAGGAGAAAAAAGATTTTAAGTACAATAATTAGTATATGAATATAGAGAAAGAAGCCCAAAACGAACATACATCGGTACAAGAAACCACTTTAGAAATCCGTTTGGATAATTTGCAGCACAATGTAAAGTTTCTGAAAAGCAAATTAAAAGAAAATACGCTGTTTATGGCGGTGGTGAAGGCTTTTTCGTACGGAAATAATCATTGTGAAATAGCCAAGTATTTAGAAAAAAAAGATTTAGCGGACTATTTTGCTGTAGCTTATGCCTCAGAAGGGGTTGAATTACGTAAATCTGGAGTGACAAAACCTATTTTGGTGCTTCATCCGCAAGTGGCACATTTTCAAGAAATTGTAACGTATGAGTTGGAACCTACTTTGTATTCATATCGAACTTTAGAAGCATTCCTTGCCTTTGCTAAAGAATGTAATTTAGATGGTTATCCCATTCATATTAAGTGTAATACAGGAATGAATCGTTTAGGATTTCTTCCTCAGCAAATTGAAAATGTCTGTCAAATTTTATCCAACAAAAAGCAAATTAGGGTAAGGACAGCATATTCGCATTTGTTTGCCTCAGAAGATAAAAATGCTGAAGATTGTATGCAAGAGCAAATATGTCAATTTATAGATTGTCAGAAAGTTATCAAAAAATATTTCTCCTATAAAGTACTATTTCATAACTGTAACACTTCTGGAATTTTGAACTATCCTCAAGCGCATTTTGATATGGTTCGTAGTGGAATTGGAATGTACGGTTTTGGGAATGACGCTGAATATCAGTCTAATTTTCGTCCGATAACGATTTTAAAGAGTTTGATTTCTCAGATTCACGATATTCCCAAAGGAGGATATGTGGGCTATAATTTTGGTTTTCAAGCAGATGTTCCTACTCGAACGGCTACTATTTCAGTGGGTCACGCCGATGGGTTAAACAGAATTTACGGCAAAGGTATTGGCTTTGTGTATATTAATGGTAAAAAAGCGCCGATTATAGGGAATGTTTGTATGGATATGTTAATGGTTGATATTACAGAAATTGATTGTAAAGAGGGCGATGAAGTAATTATTTTTGATGAAAAACACACCGCTGAAATTCTTGCAGAAACGGCGCAAACTATTTCTTATGAGCTAATTACATCGCTTTCTAGGAGGATAAAACGCGTGTATGTGGAGTAGTTTCACAGATTTTTTTGCAAATAATTTTGGTAGTATAAAATATTGTTGTATATTTGCACCCAGAAATCGCGGGATAGAGCAGTAGGTAGCTCGTCGGGCTCATAACCCGAAGGTCACAGGTTCGAGTCCTGTTCCCGCTACAAGATTTTAAAAAAGCAACTTTGATATTAAAGTTGCTTTTTTTGTTTCTGTATGAGTATTATTTTAATTTTCTTGCTGCTACATTTGTGTTTAGAGTAGTGAAAAGCACAATAGTAATTGAGCTTAAAGGCATCAGAATTGCAGCAACCAAAGGAGATAAGTGCCCTAATACAGCAAATGAAACTCCAATGACATTGTATATGAATGAAAGGACGAAACTTCCTTTAATAATCTGTATTGATTTTTTAGAGAGTTTTAGAAAAGCTTTCAAGTCGCTAATTTTTGTAGAATCCATAATTCCGTCACAAGCAGGAGAAAATACATTCACATTCTCGGACAAAGCAATCCCTACATCGCTCTGTTTCAGTGCTCCGGCATCGTTCAGCCCATCGCCTATCATCATTACTTTTCTGCCTTCTTTCTGTAATAATTCGATGTAATTTAACTTGTCATCTGGTTTTTGGTTGAATAGAATTGTAGAATTGGGAGGAAGTAATTTTTCTAATGTATCTCGTTCACTTTCATTATCTCCTGAAAGAATTACTAATTTATATCTGTTTGCTAAAGAGTTGAATAAGTCCGAAATTCCCTTTCGATAGGAATTGCTAAATATAAAACAACCTTTGTAAATTCCGTTCAACGAAATGTGTACGCTTGTTTTCAGATTATCTTTGTCTGTTTGTTTTCCAACAAAACCTGCTGAACCTATTTTAACAGAAATATTGTTTACATTGGCTTCGATTCCTTTTCCAGCAATTTCAGTGAAACTACCAATGAAAGTTGAAGTATCTGAAACAGCCAAATGGTCATAAATTTGTCTACTAAGTGGGTGATTGGAATTTCGTAATATTTTTTTTATAATTATCTGTTCTTCAGTTGTTAGTTCTGTTCCTGAATAAGTTAAATCTGATTTGTTAGCAGTGGTAATTGTACCCGTTTTATCAAAAATAATGGTGTCAATTTTTGCCATTTTTTCAATGACTTTGCTGTTTTTCAGATATAATTTGCGTTGTCCGAAAATTCGTAACATATTCCCTAAAGTAAACGGAGCAGAAATAGCCAACGCACACGGACAAGCAATGATCAGGACTGCAGTAAAAACATTTAAGGGCATTATAGGCTCAGCAAGATTTTTGTATGCCAAATAAATCCACACAAATAAGGAGATAAAAGATATTCCTAAAATAATGATTGTAAAATACTTACTGACTTTGTCTGTTAACGTTTTAAATTTATCATCTTTATCTTTATTGAAAATTTCATTACTCCAAAGTTGAGTTAGATAACTTTGAGAAATCTCCTTAAGTACTTCAATTTCAATAGCTCCTTGCGTTTGCTTTCCTCCTGCAAAAAGTTTATCTCCACTAACTTTTTGTACAGGATTAGATTCCCCTGTAACAAAACTATAATCGATGTTGGCTTCCCCTCGAATTAAGATAGCATCTACGGGGATAAGTTCTTGATTTCTAATTAGTAACCTATCGCCTTGTTTGATGTCATAAACTTGAACGCTTTCCTCTGTGCCATCTGGGAGTATTTTGGTAATTCCGATAGGAAAGTAACTTTTATAGTCTCTTTCAAAAGAAAGAAAACTATAAGTTCTTTGCTGAAAGAATTTTCCAATTAAAAGTAAGAAAACCAAGCTGTTAAGGCTGTCAAAAAAACCTTGCCCTGAGTCAGTAAAAATATCATAGCAACTTCGTACGAACATCGCTAAAATACCTAGAGCCAACGGAATATCGATATTCAGAATTCTACTTCTGATGCCCTTATATGCCGAGATGAAATAATCTGAAGCCGAGTAAAACATCACAGGAAGAGACAAAAGGAGCATTATCCAGCGAAAGAAAGGCTTGTATTGTTCAATCCAAAATTCGTCAGTTTCAAAATATTCAGGAAAAGAAAGCAACATCACGTTTCCGAAAGCAAAAGCTGCTACTCCTAATTTGTAGTAAATCTGTCGGTTAGGATTATTTTTTTTAGTTTGATAATCTTCCAAACTGATGTATGGTGAATAACCAATATGAGCTAACAAAAGTACCAATTCTTTTAGAGAAATCTTTTCAGAATTGAAAGTGATACGAACCGTTTTTTGAGGAAAATTAACCACAGAGCCTCCCACACCTAAGTGCAATCTGTCCAAATTTTCAAGTACCCAAATACAGGAACTACAATGAATATGAGGGATATACAGATTTACAATTTGAACGCTTCCATCATTAAATTCAAGTAATTTCTCTACAATTTTTTGATTGTCCAAAAAGGAATATTTCTCTAAAGATTCCTCAGGACGAGCCCCAGGTGTTTGTTCAATGTCGTAGTATGAAGATAAATTATTTTCAGATAAAATTTCGTAAACCGTTTTGCAACCCAAGCAACAAAAAATTTTGTCATCAGCCGAAAGAGGTTCGTTATCAAATTCATTTCCACAATGATAGCAATTCATAATTAGGGTATTTGTTCACTTTGTACGTATGAAAAAATTGATTTGAGCAAAGCTTTATTTCTTTGCAAAGATATGATAATTATCATAAAAAATTTATCTTTGCGATAAAATACAAAAACATATGGGTAATCAAGCAGATACAAATTGTGAACATTGTTTTGTCAGGCATCAAAAGATGTTAAGAACACTCAGTGAAGGAGAGCTTCGAGTTATTTCTGAGTGCAAGACAGCTTCAAATATAAAAAAAGGTAAAACTATTTTTGAAGAAGGCAACGTACTCGCAGGTGTTTATTGTATTAAAGAGGGAATTTGTAAACTTAGTAAGTTGAGTTCCAATGGTAAAAGCCAAATTGTTCGCTTTGTTGGCAAGGGGGATATTTTGGGGCAACGCAGTGTTATTGCTTGTGATCCAGTGAATCTGAGTGCGGTAGCTCTGACAGATATGAAGGTTTGTTTTATCCCTAAGGAAGAGGTGCTTAATTTTTTTGCTACAAACGCAGGATTTTCTGTAGAAGTGTTTCGTAATGTGTGTGATGAATTAAAGAAAGCAGATAACGCAATTGTTGATTTGGCACAAAAGACTGTGAAACAGCGTTTAGCGGATACACTAATTTTCTTAGAAGATAATTTTGGAACTGATGAACAAGGTTATATCAATATTCAACTTTCGCGGGAGGAAATTGGAAATATGATAGGTTCAGCGACAGAATCTCTTATCAGAATGCTTTCCGAATTCAGCAAAAATGAATGGATTGAAACGCGTGTAAAAAAGATTAAAATATTGGATAAGAAAAAGTTAGAAAAAGTATCATTATTTAACTGATGATAAAAACGGATAAAAAATGAAAATACTGTATTTACACGGATTGGATAGCTTTTTGCAAGACGACCGAAGAGTGGTTTTACAGCAATACGCAACGATTTATGCTCCTGTTTTGGATTATAAAGGCACACCTAATCTGTTTGAAAAATTACAAGAAACGTATCACGATGTAGATGCTATAATTGGTTCAAGTGCCGGAGGATTAGTGACTTACTACTTGGCTCAAGCTTTGCAAAAACCTTGTTTACTCTTCAATCCTGCACTAACTTTTCGCAATGAAATGCCTATAGCTACCAGCTTCAATCGGTCGTACACCCAATATATGCAAATTGTAATTGGCTTACAGGACGAAGTGCTTCCTTCTTGGCAATCGTTGGAATTACTTCGCAATGATATTGCTGAAAATCAAAATATTGAAATTCATTTAATTAACAAGATGAGCCATTCTTACCCAATTGATATCTTCCGAAAAGAAACAGAATTTTTCATAAAAATGATTCACCAAAATTTATAAAAATGAAAACCTTTTATTTTTTTACAATTTCCTTATTATTAGTGGCTTGTAAGTCAAATTCATCAGAAAAAACTTCTGAACAAGACAAATCTGTAAATGTTAAACCTTTGGTTATCAGTACTTGGAATCACGGATTACCTGCCAACGATGCTGCTTGGAAAATCCTCGCCTCGGGCGGAAGTGCCTTAGATGCAGTTGAAAAAGGCGTGATGACTGCCGAAGCCGACCCCGAAGAAACATCGGTAGGTTATGGCGGATATCCAGACCGAGAAGGAAACGTGACGCTCGATGCCTGTATTATGGACAGCCAAAACAATGCGGGTTCGGTAGCTTGTTTGAAAAATATCAAACACCCCATTTCGGTGGCTCGTTTGGTAATGGAAAAAACGCCTCACGTAATGCTCGTGGGTGACGGAGCTAAGCAATTTGCTCTCTCACAAGGATTTAAAGAAGAAGATTTACTGACTGAAAAGTCAAAGAAGGCTTATGAAGAATGGCTAAAAACCTCTCAATATAAGCCTATTATCAATATTGAAAATCACGACACGATTAGTATGTTGGCATTGGACGAAAACGGAAATCTTTCAGGGGCCTGTACCACCAGCGGAATGGCTTGGAAAATGGCGGGCAGAGTGGGAGATTCACCCATCATCGGTGGAGGGCTGTTCTTGGACAATGAAGTAGGAGCAGCCGCAGCAACAGGTTTGGGCGAAGCGGTTATCCGTACGGCAGGTAGTGCGATGGTGGTAGAGCTGATGCGACACGGAAAATCTCCGCAAGAAGCTTGTGAAATCGTGACCAAACGCATTTATGATTTATATAAAAATACCCCCGAATTGGAGCATCTGCAAGTAGGATTTATTGCTTTGAGTAAAAGTGGTGAAATTGGGGCATTTTGCGTTCGTAAAGGATTTAACTATGCCTTACAATCTAAAAGCCAGCAAAATACACTCATTGATGCTACGTATATGATGGAGTAAAACGATTTTATAAATGTGAAAAACGCACCAAATAGCTCAATTTATTTGGTGCGTTTTGTATTTTAAAAAATTAAAGTGATTGGGCGTATTTTTTATTATTTCGAATTGATTTTATTATGACTTTGATTATTATACAAACGATACCAGTTAAACTCCATAGGGTAATAACTACAGGAAAATCAAATTTATCAGAAAATCTTGTTAAGGAAGATAATATAGGTATGGAGAACATAATAATTAAAGTATCGTAATTTTGACTTACTTTATCATTTTCCAAAAGATTCTCAGAAATTAATCCTTCTTGAATATACATTAAATCACGAGTTTCGAAAGTAATTGACCTTTCTTTTATACGTTTTCCGTCTCGGTAAGTTATTATGAAATGAATATTTCCGAGTTTCGTGTTCTCTATTTTTGTTGCTACAATATGTTTACGTTCAATATAGGGAGCTGTCCCCGAAGAAAACCACATTATGAGGAAAGTCACTATCAGAAAAATGGCTGCAAAACCAGTTGCAAAAATAGCCAAATCAGTGTTGTCTAAAAAGAAAAGTACAACGGCTATTATAGAAAATAATAATGTTCCAATAAATACAACACCTAGCGTTTTAAACAAAAACGAAATAGATTTCTCGTAAGTTTTTGTGATATTTTCAGGAATAACAGACCTATTGATTATCAGTTTATCGCTAAAAATATGCAGATACTCTTTTACACCTTGTAGGGTTCGTAAGGGCTTTTCGTTTATAGTCTCAGCAATAAGTGTTTCGTATGAAGTGCCCAAAGTGGTTAGTATACGTTTTAAAGTTTCTCCTGAAGGTGTGTTTTCTGCTTTTTCCACACGCTGAATGGTTCGGAGAGAAACTCCTGCTTGGGTTGCTAATTCCTCTTGCGAAAGACATTTCATTTTTCGTAATTCCTTAATTTTTTGTGATAGTTTTTCAATATTCATAGTTTTCCTATTTTTCGCAAAGATATGAGGATTTCAGCTTTTTGCTCTAATTTTTGATACGCCTTTTTTACGTCATTTTGATTTTTCAAGCTATTTTTATTTTGAAGAAAAATTGTAAGAATATGAAAAGTGTCAAAAATGTTATCCAAATCAAAAAAAGAGAAGATTGAGCATACTTTATATTTTTGAAGGATTTCATATATTATGGCATAAAAATTGTTGTGCTTTCTTTCGTTTTTTAATAAAAAATCAGCAAGTGAATAGACGGATTTTTATAAAGAAAAGTTTTTTGGGAATTGTAGGAATTACAGCTATGACGGGGTTATACGCTTGGCGAATTGAACCTCATTGGTTGGAGTTTGTCCGTGTAAAAATGCCCATCAAAAATCTCCCTGAATCGTTGGTTGGGAAAACCTTGATGCAAATAAGTGATATTCACACAGGAAATCGGGTAGATAATTCTTATCTAATAAATTCACTAAAAAAAGCAAAAGAATATAATCCTGATTTTGTGGTATATACAGGAGATTATGTTACACTTCATCAGAAAGAGGTAATGTATGACAAGCTCAAAGGAGTATTCGAACAAAGCGTTCAGGGGAGGTTCGGTACAATTGCCATTTTGGGAAATCACGATTACGGTTCTGATTGGGGTGAGCCTGAAGTTGCCGATGAAATCACGAAAATAATTGAAAACGAAGGAATTTCTGTACTCAAAAATTTTTCCATAGAAATAGAGGGATTAAATTTTATAGGGCTTGACGACTATTGGGCAAAGCAAACCAATGCAGAAAAAGCGTTTTCAAATTTTAATCCTACGAAAGCAAATGTTGTTCTTTGTCACAATCCTGATGTGTGTGACTTAGATGTATGGAATGATTATGATGGCTGGATTCTTTCTGGGCATACACACGGAGGGCAATGCAAACCACCTTTTCTTCCTCCACCGATACTCCCTGTGAAAAATAAAAATTACACATCGGGGAAATTCAATCTATCTAATGGAAGGACACTCTATATCAATCGTGGATTGGGGCATTCGCAGAAAATTCGGTTGAATGTTCGTCCTGAAATTACTATCTTTGAGCTTGAGAAAGGGTAAATTATTAAAAAAACAATCCTAAAAAGGACAAAGTTTACAATTTTTTAATACCTTTGTGCTATTAGGAAGTCTATTTTTTTACTGATTTGGTATTATTTCAAAGCATTAATAAAATCAAATTTTTAGCTTTATAAAAATGAAAAGAAAAATTGTATTAGTTACATTGATACTGTCCATTTATCTTGGTTGTGCACAAAAACAATTGACTCAGGCAGAATTGGAAATAATGTTTAGTAAGGATTGGTGTACTTGCTTGGAAAAAGAATCTGTAGGCAAAGACGGAGAGCAAATTCCCCAAGTATGGGTGGATTGTATAGCCAAAATAATGAAACAATACACTGAAAATGAGATTCTGTATGCTGATATACGTAAATTTGCAATACTGAATTATCCTGATTCAAACTTATCCGATTATGAAAGAGAAAGACTTTTTGGAAGGCAATTAGGAAAAAAAATGCTTGTACAGTCACTTGATAATTGCGATATTTATCTGAAAGGAATGAGTGATTTTAAGACGTTTTACATCAAAAAAGCAACACAAGATGCTTCTTCTGAAAGCAAAAAAGAAGTGGAAGTGCTTATAAAGAAAATGCAAGAGACATTAGACGAAGTTGACATTAATAAAATGAATGATACACAAAAAAGTCAAATAGGAGAGTACTATGTTCTTTTGGGACTGTTGTATGAATTTAAGGGAGATAAATCTCTTGTATTACTTCAATACGATAAGGCGATAGAACTTGTTCCATATAATTATAAAGCAATTGCTTTCAAGAAGTTAATAAACTAAAAAATACTTTTTTTAGATTGTTTAATTTTTTGAATATTTTAATTTTTTTGAGAAAAATATGTATCCATTAAGAAGAAACAGAAGATTGCGTACCACCGAAGCCATTCGTAGTTTGGTTCGTGAGACTATCGTTACGCCTGATGATTTTTTGGTGCCACTTTTTGTGGTGGAAGGCAAAGGTGTAAAAGAAGAAATCGCTTCAATGCCAAATTATTATCGTTATAGTTTAGATTTGCTTGAAAAAGAAGTAAAAGAACTTTGGAAATTAGGTTTGAAGTCGGTACTATTGTTTGTGAAAGTTCCTGACAATTTGAAAGATAACAAAGGAATAGAAGCTGTAAATCCCAATGGACTGATGCAAAGAGCCATCAAAGCGGTGAAAAATGCTGTTCCGCAAATGCTGGTAATGACCGACGTGGCACTTGACCCATATTCTGTTTACGGACACGACGGAATTATCGAAAATGGGCAAATTGCCAATGATGCTACCGTAGATGCCCTTTGCCAAATGAGTTTATCACACGCCCAAGCAGGTGCCGATTTCGTAGCACCAAGCGATATGATGGACGGAAGAATATTGAACATTCGTGAAATGCTGGAAGACAATGATTTCCAGAATGTTGGCATAATGTCGTATAGTGCCAAATATGCGTCTTCTTTTTATGGTCCTTTCCGTGATGCGTTGGATAGTGCTCCTGTTGACGTTCAAGATATTCCAAAGGATAAAAAAACGTATCAAATGGATTACCATAATCGTTTGGAAGCCATTAGAGAAACACGAATGGATATTGAAGAAGGTGCAGATATTGTGATGGTTAAGCCAGGATTATGCTATTTGGATATTGTTCGGGAAGTAAAAAATATGTCGGAAGTTCCTGTGGCGGTATATCAAGTTTCGGGCGAATACGCAATGCTTAAAGCCGCAGCCGAAAAAGGTTGGCTTAATCACGATGCAGTAATGCTCGAACAAGTGACCGCTATCAAGAGGGCAGGAGCAGACATTATAGCTTCTTATTTTGCCAAAGATGTCGCTAAACTAATAGGTTAATAAGAATAAAAATCACACAGATAATTAATACCTGTGTGATTTTTTATTTGAAATGTAGGTAATCTCTTCAAGATATCATCATATTTTAGTATTTCTCGTGAGTTTATGTGCTGAAAAACAGAAATATAACATAAAGTAATGTTAAAGTTTATCTACTGATTTTTAGCTTATTTTCTGTACTTTACTGATAAACAAGGTTTTTAAATTTATTATTTTCTTAAAATATTGTTATTCAGTAGTTTTATGTTAAAATTGGGTTGTTTTATTAGTATATCTTTTGTTACTTTGTGACTATATTTTAACAAAAAGATTATGAAACAACTTTTTTACTTACTTGGTATTTTACTGACCATTGTTTTTGGTGCATATCTACAGTATCATTTTTGTTGTCAGGCAGTTTGTTACACGGATAATGTTTCTGAACAGATTGTAAAAGAGGAAGTTCCTAAAGAAAAACAAAAAACATTGGGCTTCTCAATTGTGACAGATTACTTAAAGTTAGAACACGTGGATAATTTTAAGTTTGCGAGAAATTCCTACGAAATTAATCCCATAAATACAGAAATAAATGCTTTAATTGACCAATCAAAAGAGCATTTTAAAGTGAATAATTTCAAAGTTTTAGAAATTGTTGGCTTGTATTCTGCAGATGAAACAAATCGTTCTGTTTTTCCCACAATCGGTTTGGCAAGGGCTAACGCTGTAAAAATGTACTTCGAAAAAAGAGGCTTTCCTTCTCAACAAATCAAAATATCAGATAAGTTGGAGGAACAAACAAAAGAAAATAATCTGGAATATATCGATATCGCAACACTTTTTCAGGTAATGGAATTAACTCCTGAAAGCCAATCTGAAAAGATGGAATCTTTTAAGGCTTTTGCCAAAGATATTCGCGAAAATCCTATCCGATTGTATTTTGAAACGGGCGAATCTCATATTAATCTTACAATGGAGGAGCGTAAGAAAATTCAGAAATTGAATGACTACATCTCGCAGGTGGAAGGAGCTTGTGTGCAAGTTATTGGGCATACAGATAATGTGGGGAAACGACCTTCAAATTTACGTTTGGGAGAAGAAAGAGCAGCTTTTGTGAAATCGTATTTGGTTAAAAATCACTTTCCTGAATCACTTGTTGAGGTAATTTCTCACGGACCAGACAAACCTATTGCGAGTAATAAAACTCAAGAAGGAAAAGCTAAAAATCGGAGAGTTGAAATCACTTTAGAATAATCAAAATAAATTATTAATAACTAAATTACAAAAAATATGTTGTGTTGGATTATACCTATTATCGTCGGACTTATTTGTGCTTTGTTAGGTTATTTACTTGGCAGAAATTGTGTGTGTAAAAAATTAGATGATTGCGAATCAATCCGTGAGAGTATGCGGAAAGATTTTGAAAAGGAACGCTCTGATTTCGGTAAGATGAAAACTGAGTTGGAAGCAAAATTAAAAAACAAAGAAAATCAAGTTTTAGAGCTTCAAACCAAAGTTGATAATTGCGAGTCGCTTCGTAAAAATATGCTGAATGATTTTGAAAGAGAACGTTCTGATTTTCAGAAAATACAATTTGATTTGGAGGAGAAGCTCAAATCCAAAGAAAATGAGATTTTCGGATTCCAAAGCCAAATTAAAGAATTAGAAAAAACGCCAATAACAGCATTTTTGTTCAATGAGGAAGCAGCAAGACTTGCTTTTGGCAAAAAAATAAAAGAAGATGATTTGACAATTGTTGAGGGAATAGGTCCTAAAATTCAGGAATTATTTAAGGAAAACGGAATTTCTACTTGGAAGATACTTTCAGAAACGTCTGTGGAAAGACTTAAAGAAATTCTTACAATTGGAGGAGACCGATTTATCATTCATAATCCTGGTACGTGGTCTCGTCAGGCAGAGTTGGCATATCAAGGTAAATGGCAGGAACTCAAAGAATGGCAAGACTTTCTTGTTGGAGGTGTAGAGCCATCATAAGATGTGTGATTTTTAAAGTTTAAAATGGTTTGTTTTTAACGGCAAACCATTTTTTATGTTTATTTTTTTGCTAAATTTGCTTTCAAATATTTTATTTTATGCATAAATCAGGTTTTGTGAACATTATAGGAAATCCAAATGTTGGAAAATCTACTTTAATGAATGCCTTTGTGGGTGAGAGATTATCTATAATTACGTCAAAAGCACAAACAACAAGGCATCGTATTTTTGGAATTGTTAGTGGAGACGATTTCCAGATTGTATTTTCGGATACTCCAGGTATTATCAAACCAGCGTATGAACTGCAACATTCGATGATGGATTTCGTGAAAAGTGCTTTGGAAGATGCTGATATTCTTATTTATATGGTGGAAGTAGGGGAAAAGCAGCTCAAAGATGAAGCATTTTTCGCGAAAATAAATAAAATGAATGTTCCAATTCTTCTTCTCATTAACAAAATTGACAAATCATCGCAAGAAGAGTTAGAAAATCAGGTCGCTTATTGGAAAGAACAAGTCCCAAAGGCAGAAATTTTTCCGATTTCGGCTTTGGAAGGCTTTCAAACTGCAGAAGTTTTCAATCGCATAGTGGAATTATTGCCCGAGTCACCTCCATTCTTCCCAAAAGATCAGTTAACAGACAAACCAGAACGATTTTTTGTAAATGAAATCATACGCGAAAAAATTCTATTAAATTATAAAAAAGAAATTCCGTATGCGGTTGAGGTTGAAACAGAGGCTTTTGTAGAGTCGGAGCAAATTATTCATATTCGTTCAGTGATTATGGTGGAACGCGAAACCCAAAAAGGAATTATTATTGGTCATAAAGGCGAAGCTCTCAAAAAAGTGGGAACACAAGCTCGAGCAGATTTAGAGAAATTCTTTGGTAAACAAATTCATATTGAAATATTTGTAAAGGTAAACAAAGATTGGCGTTCCAATACAAGGCAATTAAGAAGGTTTGGATATAAAGAAAATTAAGCGTGATAAATTTACTTTTCTGCTTTCGGTTTGATTAATTTTATCGTGAAGATAGCTTCTACAATTGTGAAAATAAAGTAAGGAATTACTACAAACAAGGCATCAGAAATAGGTGTTTTTTCTGTGTTTTTTATTAAAGGAAAAATGAATATGATGATGGCTATCATACGTATCAAAGCCGTTCCCAGAAAGGCAAAGGCAGTGTATTTTTTTAAAAATGAGTGAATTGTGTAGATAACACTTATGACACATACCGACAGACTGAAATGAAACAAACTAATCTGGCTAATTCCTAAAAATGATGAGATTTCATATTTATTGACAATGGCTTCAAGCGAAAAATACGTCAGAGCACTTAAAGCAATTATAAGAAGAAGAAAACGAAAAAAAATGTTCATATAGTTAAGATTTGTCAGACATATTCATTACCTGCCTGATTACGGAATAAATAGCTACAAAAACTCCCAAAAGAGAGAGAACCACAGTAAAAAGAGGATAAAGATTGGGGAATTTTCTGTCCAACCAATCGCCCAGAAAAACACAAATGGCTATAGTAATAGCCATTTGAAGTCCCGCTTGGGAGAATTTTATCCACTTATTTAGTTGCTTTGTCGGCAATTTGTAATTTTTCATTTGAAATATGAGGTTTAGAATCCTTCATAGTACACGAAACATTGAAAATAGCTCCCGGTTCAATTGATAATTTTTCTGTAAAAACCTCTCCTTCAATAACTGAAGTTGATTTCAAGCTCAGTACGCCACTTACGCGCAAGGTTCCTTCAATTTTTCCTTCAACATCTGCATTTTCACAAATAACAACGCCTTTGATAAGCCCTGTCTTTCCGACAACTAATTTTCCGCTTGTCTGGAAGTTTCCTTCAATTTCACCATCAATTCTAAAATCAGTTTTAGAAATTATATCTCCTTTAAATTTTGTTTCAGCAACAATTCTGTTACTGCTTCCTGATGATGTGTTTTCAGCCATAACTTTCTTATTTTCTTTAAACATAGTTTTCTATTTTTAGAAAGATTAAAAATTATCCTCCAAAGTTACTGCTTTTTTAAAAATAAAAAAATAAATAGTAATCTTTTTTAAGATTATTGAGGAAAGAATCAATAAAAGTTATTTAATTTTATTTTGGTAACGTATTGTTTTTCATTTTGTTGTGGTAATAAAATAAGCTTTCCAGTACTACTTGTACTGGAAAGCTTAGAAAAATTTAAAAATTTATTTGTTATGAGGTATTTGTTAATCTACGTTGTCGTGCAGGAACGAATTATTTCTGCGTATTTGGTATTCGCCAGAGCTGTCTTTACTAATTGAAGTTCTCGACTGATTGTTTTCAGAATAATTGTTTGAAGAACCAAAAATATGATTATAATTTTGCAAACGATTCGAACGTTTAGCCATAACGTCTGAAATTCTGCTATTTATGGGGTCAATTTCCTGTGGCTCTTCATCTAGAAACATACTTATTTGTCCCTGCTCGTCAATGTTTGAAGGCGTGGGTTCAGTTTCTTCTTTTTTGTAAAGTATGAACTCATTTCCGTTTTCTTCTATTGTAATATTGGAAGAGAATGGTTTAGCCTCATTAAGGTTTTTTTCCAATTCCATATAATCTTCCAATGAGTGACGAATTTCTCCACTTTGGCTTATAGTTGGAGTGATTTGTTTTGGTTCTTCATAATCGTCGTTAATATCACTACTCAAATGGAAGAAAACAGGAGCATCAGAATTTTTTTTAATTTCTTCTCTGATAGGTTCTTGTTTGATAACTCTTTGTGGTTGAACTCTTTCTTTTGCTATGTGTGAAGTGTTGTTCAACGTAGCTTTAGGTTTTTCAACAATGGTAAAAAATTGCTCGGGAGAAAGTACCTCACAATCAACCCAGATGTTAAATAGCTCAGAAAGAGAAGCCTGAGAGGTTGGTTTCTTTTCTGGAGAAGGTGTAACGACAGGAGTTGAATAAGCTGGTTGCCAATCATTTGTGTTTACAACTGGTGTATTTCGTTCAGTTAGGTCGTGCACAACTGGTTGTGTATCATCAAGTACGTGAATTACTTTTTTGGTTTCGCCATTTACTATTTCGTGTTGTTGATTGGCATCAAATCCCGTTGCAATTACAGTAACTGACAAAGCATCACCCAATGATTCATCTTCACCAATACCAGTAATTAGGTCAGCCATATTTTCACCTGCTTGCATCTGAACGTAATTGCTGATTTCTTCAATCTCTTTGGTTGTCGCTTGTTTACTTCCGTATACAATTAACAATAAAGCATTTTTCGCTCCAGTGATTTTGTTGTCATTTAGTAAAGGAGAATTCAACGCTCCTGAAATAGCTTCAAAAGCTCTGTTTTCGCCATCAGCAATTGCTGATCCCATAATTGCTGTTCCTCCTTCTCCAAGTACAGTACGAGCATCATTCAAGTCGATGTTTACGATGTAGTGTTTACTGATTACCTCTGCCATTCCTTTGGCTCCTTTTAAGAGGATTTCATCAGCTTTGGCATAACTATCTCTGATGCCTAAATCACCATAAATTTCGGAGATTTTATTATTGTTTATAACGATAAGAGAGTCAACGCATTCTCTTAGTTTTTTAATTCCAGCTTGTGCTTGTTTGCTTCGTTTTAAGCCTTCATAGGTAAAAGGAGATGTAACAATAGCAACGGTCAAAATTCCCATTTCTTTTGCTTGTTTGGCAATTACGGGAGCTGCTCCAGTTCCAGTTCCACCGCCCATTCCTGCTGTGATAAAAACCATTTGAGTATTTCCTTCCAATACCTTACGGATTTCTTCCAAGCTTTCTTCAGCTGCTTTTTCGCCGATTTCAGGGTCAGCACCAGCACCTAATCCTTCGGTTAGTGTTACTCCCAATTGGATTTTGTTAGTAACTGGGCTATTTTCAAGGGCTTGAGCGTCTGTGTTACAGATTACATAATCCACTCCCTTTATTCCTTGAATGTGCATATGATTTACAGCATTACAACCGCCACCGCCAACGCCTATAACTTTGATGATATTACTTTTACCTTTGGGTAAGTCAAATTTTAATCCTGTGTTGTTCATATCATTTGTACTCATAACTATTTGTTTTATTATTTATTCGTCGCTACTATCTAAAAAATCTTTAATTCGTTTGCCTACTCCTTCCCAAAATCCTACTTTTTTCTTCTTAATTTCTTTCTCATTTTCCGCATCTTCATCTTGAGAAATATCAAAATCTGGGGAAGTAGGAATTTCTTGTTGCTCAATTTCGGGTTGGGGAGTTGAAACTTCTTTGAAAGCCTCTAACTTCTGTCGGATAATTTCTTCTGCTTCATAATCAATAGCACTCATTACCAGTCCTATGGAGGTTGCATAAATTGGAGAAACTACCTTTCCGTTTGAATTATTCGTTAAATGTTCATTAGGATAACCAATACGAGTGTCCATTCCTGTGATGTATTCCACCAATTGCTGGATGTGTTTTAATTGGCTTCCACCACCCGTAAGCACAATACCTGCAATTAATTTCTTTTTGTGTTCTTCGTGTCCGTAACTTTTTATCGTATTGAAAACCAAATTGATAATTTCACTAACACGAGCGTGAATTATTTTTGAAAGATTTTTTAGTGTGATTTCTTTGGGTTCTTTTCCTTTAATTCCAGGAATTGAAACGATTTCGTTATCACGATTTTCTCCTGGCCAAGCCGAACCGAACTCTACCTTTAGCATTTCAGCTTGCCTTCCCAAAATACCACATCCTTCCTTAATATCTTCAGTGATAATATTTCCCCCCATCGGGATTACCGCTGTATGTCTGATAATTCCATCTTTAAAAATTGCCACATCAGTTGTTCCTCCACCAATATCAACCAAAGCAACACCTACGTCTTTTTCTTCTTCACTAAGAACAGCATTAGCAGAGGCAAGAGGCTCAAGCGTAAGATTCGTAAATGTAAGCCCTGAAAGTTGCACACAACGCGTAATGCTTTTGATGGAATTTAACTGCCCAATAACAAGATGAAATGAAGCATCTAAGCGGGAGCCAATCATTCCAATAGGTTCTCTGATATCGTCTTGGTCGTCAACTTTGTATTCCTGTGGTAATGCGTGAATTATTTTTTGACCAGGAGATAAGCCTATGCGATATACTTGCTGTTTGAGTTGTTCAATATCCTCAATGTCGATGAGTTTTTCTGCGTCAGGACGAATGATATAATCACTATGTGAACGACTTAAAATGTGTTGCCCTGCGATTCCTACAACAACATCTTTAATCTGTAATCCTGTTTTTTCTTCTGCATCACGAATTGCCTCAAGAATGGATTGTGTTGTTTTTGTTATATTATGAACTACACCTTTGTTTATTCCCTCACTTTTAGCTTGTCCGTAGCCTAATATTTCAATTTTTCCATATTCATTCTTGACTCCAACCATCGCAACAATTTTTGTTGTTCCGATGTCCAAGCCAACGTAATATTTTTTATGTTTCATATCATTATGTTTCATATTTTTTTTGTGTTAAGATGTTAAATTACAGGTGATAAGTGAATTTATCTGTTAAATTCTGACCTTTTTCTGAAAAAATTAACTTTTTCAGTAACATAAAAACTCCAAAAACGCAAAAATAAACAATTATTTCGTACAAACTACCTGATTTGAATATTTTAAATTAACAATTTTATAAACATTTAAGGTATTGCTTTTTTCCATTTGTTTGTAGAAAGCTTTTAGATTCGCCTTTTTTTGTTCCATTTCTTCCAAATCTCCCCAAATCACAACGAAACTAGCTATTCGCATATCAAATTCGTATTCGCTATTTCGTTTTATATTTATTTTTGTGATATTTTTTGTGAGAAATTCATCATTTTGTATGAATTTTATTAAATTATAAGTGTTTTCCCAATGTTTTTCATCAATATTTCCAGTAACAAGAGGCACTCTTGCAGAAAATGAATCAGAAAGAGGCATTTTCTTACCCTGTGAATCCATATAAAAGAATTTTCCTTCCTCGTAAAATCTTGCAAGGGGCTGACGTTGTTTTATCTTCACGTTCAGTATTCCATCAATTGTGCAAAAAACTTCTGATTTCTCAATCATTGCGTGATTATCCAGTAATTTTTCTATCTCGTTGATTTTCAAGGAACCTATTTCTGTTTTACTTTGTGGATTAAGCACCATTCTACGAACTGTTTCATCTGTGATGTACATATCCGAACTTTGATGGTCAACCTTTACTTCCTTGATAGTCCGAGTTTGATTTCTGTTTGACGCGAAAATCTGCAGTGAAACAGGTAGCAAAATAATGGTTACTATCTTTAATATTTTTCTTAGTGTATTTTTCATTTCTTAAATAAATGATTGAAATCCAGTTGTCTAAGAGAAATTTTGTTTAATTCTCTCAACTTCAGCTCCGATGTCACCTGCTCCGACAGTAAGCAATAACTTGGGCTGTTTTTTGGTTAGTAACGGAATTAAATCCGATTTTGAGACCAAAACTTTCCGTTTACTTTGAATTTTTTCTAACAATACTTCTGACGTGATTCCTTCAATGGGCAATTCTCTTGCAGGATAAATATCCAACAATACTACATCGTCAAATTTGGATAAACTCTCTGCGAATTCGTCCATAAAATCGCGAGTTCGAGTAAACAAATGAGGCTGAAAAACAATAGTTTTTTCAATTTTTGGATACATTTCGTCCACCGCTTGGAAAAGTGCATTGATTTCCGATGGGTGATGTGCATAGTCGTCAATGAAAACGAAATCCTTTTCTTTGATGATGTATGAAAATCGACGTTTTACTCCTTTAAAAGTTGCCAATGCAGACAATAATTTTTCAGCAGGAAACCCCGCTTGTACACCCATCGCCACCGCCGCCAAAGCGTTCGACAAATTGTGTCTGCCCGGTTTTGGAAACACATAATTTTTAAGAACGTTGTTTGCATAATGGAAATCAAAGTGATACAAACCATTTTCGATACGAATATTTTGAAAGCTGAAATCAGAATTATCTTCCAATCCGTATGTTTTTCCGTTTATTTTCAGTTCGTTACATATAATCCGATTTTCATCAGATTTAATTTTGTCGGCAAAATCACGAAATCCTTTTTCAAATTCCTCTTTACTTCCGTAGATGTCCAAATGGTCGGCATCCATTGAAGTAATACACGCAATATCAGGAGATAACCTTAAAAAAGAGCGGTCGAATTCGTCGGCTTCAACAACGGTAAATTTACTTCCGTTAAGAACTAAATTGCTGTTGAAATTTTCAGCAATTCCACCTAAAAAAGCACTTACTGAAGCTCCACTTTCCACTAAAATATGAGCCAAAATGCTTGATGTTGTGGTTTTTCCGTGCGTTCCTGCCACCGCTAAACAAAAACTATTTTCAGTAATCATTCCTAAAATTTCGGAACGCTTAAAAACTTGATAACCATTCTTTTGGAAGAAAACAAGTTCAACGTGCATTTTCGGGACGGCAGGTGTGTACACCACAAGAGTATTTTCTACGTTCTTGAAATCTGATGGGATATTTGCTTCATCTTCCGTAAAGTGGACTTTAATTCCTTCGTTTTCAAGTGTATCGGTAATTTCTGTTGGTGTTCGGTCATATCCGCAGACATTCTTCCCGATGGCTTTGAAATAACGAGCCAATGCCGACATTCCGATTCCACCAATCCCGATGAAATATACGTTTTGTATGTTATTGAAATTGACTTTCATTGCGTTTTTGTTTAAGGTTCTAAAAGATTGAAAGATTAAAAAATTAAATGATTAGTTATTCTTTTTGTATTTCTTTTCAATTTTTTTGATTATTTCAATTTTTCAATCTTTAAATCATTTAATCTTTGAATAATTTAAAAATAATATCTATGATGTCCTTAGTTGCGTTGGGTTGAGCTAATTTTTTGATGTTTTCAGAGAGATTTTTCTGCTGATTTTCGTTAAGAATTAGCTGTGAAAATATTGTTTTAAATTGGCTATCTAACTCGCTTTCACGGATTAAAACACAACCTTGCTTTTTTGCTATTGCTTGTGCATTTTTAGTCTGATGGTCTTCCGCTACGTTGGGTGACGGAATGAAAATCACAGGTTTGCCCACAATGCAAAGTTCACTTACGGAACTTGCTCCTGCTCGGGAAATAATCACATCTGCTGAGGCGTACGCAAAATCCATTCGGTCAATGAATTGCAATACTTTAATGTTTTCAGAGTCGTACTTTTTATATTCTTCAAAATAGAGTTTCCCACACTGCCAAAGTACTTGGATATCAAGTTTTTCAAAAAGAGGTAAATTACTTTCAATAAGCTGATTGATACGTCTTGCTCCTAAACTTCCGCCCAAAACCAAAAGCGTTTTTTTATTTGGATTCAGAGAGAAAAAAGTTTGAGCTTCTTTTCTTTTTTCGGAAATGTTGAGCAAATCTGCCCGAACAGGGTTCCCCGTTTTCACTATTTTTTCTTTCGGGAAGAATTTTCCCATATCCTCATAAGCCACACATATTTTTTCCGCTTTTTGGCATACCCATTTGTTGGTCACTCCAGCATAGGAATTCTGTTCTTGAATTATCGTAGGAATGCCGAGCCATTGAGCCGCTTTAAGGGTTGGGGCAGAGGCATATCCGCCTGTTCCGATAACCACATCAGGACGAAATTTCTTGATGATTTTCCGAGCCTTCCACAAGCTACTGACAAGTTTCAGCGGAAACATCAAGTTGTCAAGCGTTAGTTTGCGTTGTAAACCCGAAATCCACAATCCTTTGATGGGATACCCCGACTGAGGCACTTTTTGCATTTCCATTCGGTTTTTAGCTCCCACAAACAGAATTTCGGCATCAGGCAAACGACGCTTTATTTCATTCGCAATAGCAATAGCAGGATAAATATGTCCGCCTGTACCGCCACCTGATATGATAAATCTTTTCATAATAGTTTGAATGTTTGAGTATTAAAATTTAAACTATTTTACCAATTTCTTTTTTTCTGCCTTTTGGATTTCTTCCATAATTTCTTCAGCTAGTTCCTCCTCAACTTCGGCTAAGTTTTTGTCTTTTTCCATAGCTTGTTGTTTATTATTGCGTTTGCTTGTACTTACCGAAAGAATTAATCCTAACGCCAAACACGTCATCCAAATGGAAGTTCCTCCACTACTAATAAGCGGTAAGTTCTGTCCCGTAACGGGAAATAATTCTACCGCAACTCCCATATTTATAAGGGCTTGTAGAATAATTGGAAAACCTACTCCCAAAACTAATAACTGCCCAAATATCGTTCTTGCATTTTGAGAAATGATGACAATCCGCAGAAGTAAAAGTACATAAAGAGCCATTATGACTAATGCCCCAAACGAGCCATATTCCTCCGTAATAATAGCATAAATAAAATCGGAAGAACTCTGTGGTAGAAAGTTTTTCATCGTGCTTTTTCCAGCTCCTTCACCCATTAGTCCGCCCTTTGCAATAGCCATTTTAGCTCGTTCAATTTGGTAGCCTTCTTTCTCGTCTTCTCCTGCTGTAAAGGATTCAATACGGCTTACCCAAGTGCTTACCCGCGTATTTTTAAAATTATCAGGAAATGCTTTCACCGTAAGAATGAAAATCGCCATAAGAGCTATACCGATACTCAGAGCTGTAAAGATATTTTTCAGAGGATGTCGCCCAATAAAGGTTAAAATCCCTACCGAACCTGCTCCCAGTACAGCCGTAGAAAGGTTAGAGGGCACGATAAGCCCAAGGATAATCGCCACAGGTAGCCACAAAGGAAGAAAAGATTCCGAGAATGTGGGCTTTTTGCCGTAGTTTTCAGCTAAATACGAGGCTACATACGTCATCAACATAACCAAAGCGAATGTAGAAGGCTGAAATGAAATACCCACAAAAGGCACTTGAATCCATCGACTGGCATTGGCTCCTTCAATGGTGGTTCCTTTAAGAGCGGCAAAAATCAAAAACAAAGCCGAAAGGAATAATCCTAACTTTGAAACTGGACGAGAGAAACGATACGGAACTTTATGAATTACATAAATGATGACAAAGCCAATAAAGACAATGAGTCCGTGCCTTAAAAAGTGTCCGAACGTGGTTCCCTTACCGATAACGTAAACCAAATTTGTACTGGCACTATAAACAGCCAAAAATGAGAATAACGTAAATATCAGTATGATAGCCCAAGTGACTTTATCTCCCTTTATATTTCGTGCTAACCAGTTTCGCATTTGTTATAGTTTTTCTACTTCTTTTTTGAACTCATTTCCTCGTTCTTCATAGTTTTTGAACAAGTCAAAACTTGCACACGCAGGTGAAAGTAGCACAGTATCTCCGTTTTTTGCAAATTGTTTTGAAAGAAATACAGCCTCTTCCATACTTTGGGTCTCTACAATGTTATCAATGACGTTTCCAAAAGATTTTAAGATGGGCGAATTATCTTTCCCTAAGCAAACAATTGCTCTCACTTTTTCGTGTACGTAAGGCAGTAGGGGAGAATAATCGTTTCCTTTGTCCACTCCGCCTACAATCCACACCACAGGCGTTTTCATTGTGTCCAAAGCAAAGAAAACAGAGTTTACATTGGTCGCTTTTGAATCGTTTATATAAGTGATTCCTTCCACTGTTTTAACAAATTCCAGACGATGTGGCTCACCAACAAAACCTTTCAGGCTCTCGCGGATAGATTCCTTACGAACTTTAAGAAGTCGTGAAGATACCGAAGCCGCCATAGAGTTCTTAACGTTATGTTTTCCTTTCAAACTCATTTCTTTTACTTCAATTTCAAATGTCTGGTTGTCAATATTCATATGTATTATGTCTTTTAAACTATAAATTCCTTTATTTAATTCTTTTTCTATTGAAAATGGGATTTTTTGTGATTTTATTTCGTTCTTTTCAAGCCATTGGGCTATGATTGGGTCGTCGATGTCGTAAATGAAATAATCATCTTCGGTCTGATTTTCAGTAATTCTGAATTTCGATGCGATATAATTCTCCATTTTGTAATCATACCTATCCAGATGGTCGGGGGTGATGTTCAGTAAAATGGCAATGTGCGGCTTAAAACTCGTAATTCCGTCCAGTTGAAAACTGCTGATTTCCAGAACATAATATTCTTTATCATCTTCTGCTACCATTTGAGCAAAACTCTTCCCTATATTTCCTGCTATGCCCACATTCAGTCCGCTTTCTTTCAGAATGTGATACGTTAGGCTGGTTGTGGTGGTCTTTCCGTTGCTACCTGTGATGGCAATAATCTTCCCTTTGGTATAGCGATAAGCAAATTCAATTTCAGAAATAATTTCGATATGTTTTTCCTTTGCTTTTTTGATAATTTCTACCGTATCAGGAATTCCTGGACTCTTTATGATACAATCTGCCGAGAGGATTTCACTTTCGGTATGCTTATTTTCCTCCCATCGAATGGTATGTTGATTGAGTACCTCAGCATATTTGGTTGCTACCTTGCCTTTGTCGGACAGAAACACGTCCCAATGCTTCTTTTTACCAAGAATTGCAGCCCCAACACCGCTTTCGCCTCCTCCTAAAATTACTAATTTTTTCATTTTTTGTATTTTGAACTATAAATCGATGTCATTTTTCATACATTGATTGTTAAGTTAGTTATCAAAGTCTTCATCTTCTTCCATATCTTCCTGAAAACGATTATTAAACTCACTATTTCCCCTCATATTTTGCTGAGAATAGTTGTTTAAAACATTTTCATAGTTAATTAAAAGAGAATCTATCTTCTGTTTGGTTTCAATTGAGGTATTTCCTTCCTTCAATTTCATAAGTTCTTGCTGAGCATTTTTAGTAAATTGCGTGATTGCGAGTATTTCCAACGCTCCCAACTCTCCTCCAGTGATGTTTTCTTGCAGAAGAGAAATTCTCTCGGCAATATTTTGATATTCAACTACCTTTAAAGCTACATTTTCAATACTTTCCAGATGCTTTACGTTCAGTAACTCGTTGGTGATGGCTTCCAAATTGACGTTTTTCAAAACTTCGTCTTTAATTTGGTTTGTACTTTTAGAAATTTCTGTCTCAATGCGTTCAGAGCTTTCCGATATTTCGTCACTGATGTTATTTACCAATTGATTGACGTTCTCACACGAGGCAAAGATGTTTGCACAAAGTATGATGAATAGTATTTTTTGTTTCATTTTTTCTTTTATATTAAAATTATTAATCGTTTTTTGCTTCATTTTGCTCTGTACGCACTTCATATTGTATTGTACCGACTTTATTTTGCATTGTACGGAATTCATTTTGTTATGTACGGGCTTCATTTTGTTCTGTACGAGCTCTATTTTGTATCCTACGGACTTAATTTTCTATTCTACAAGCTCAATTTTATGTTGTATATGTATATTTTTGTTGATTTAATCCTTCTTTAAAAGATTTTTTAGCTTCAGAATGAGAAAAACAAGCCCAATTGTTCCATATAATAAGGTAATTGCTATCAAATCGGACAATAAAGCAAAAGGCAACAACACGATGGCTTTTATATACAATCCTATTTTAGGTAATTTTGATTCTTTTTCTATCGTAAAATGAAATTTTTGCTTCAGCGGAAATTCATTTTTTAGCTTTTCTTTCCATTGTTGCTTTGGTGCGAACTTTCCAGCAATGTGAATTGACTTATAGATGAAGTTTCCTGTATCTTCTTCGCAAAAAATGCTGCCTTTTTTCTCAAATCCGATGTCTTTTGCCTTTTGTAGGTTCTCTTCTGAAAGTTTTTCTGTGTTTATTCCCAAAAGCATCAACATATAGAGCTTCTTTTCCCTCTTGATGCTCTTGGCGTAAAACTTAGCAAAGCCATAATACAATTCATTTTTCCATTCGGAAGAGAAAATGTTATGCAATTCCTTCTGATATTCGGGTTTTACCTCATTAAAGTGATAGTAATACTTCTTCCCAATGATAATTAGTTCGTCTTGGGAGGAAAATCCTGCAATTTGAGTGCTATCTTCACACTTTTTGTAGATACTATTTTCCCTTTTCTTCGCATCGGAAAACATTTTATGTGTTAAAGACGAATATTTTAGCAGATTTATCATTCGTTTTCTCTTTTCTACGGACTTTTTTCTATTCTTTATAGCGATAAAGAACTTCTTTCTGAACTTCGATTACCTAATTTTTAAGGTTACGAAGGACATTATTGCCAGAATGATGCCCACAATTAGGAATCGCATCACAATTTTGCTTTCGTGGTAGCCCTTTTTTTGATAATGATGATGCAA
This sequence comes from Capnocytophaga cynodegmi, assembly GCF_002302475.1. NCBI lineage: Bacteria > Pseudomonadati > Bacteroidota > Flavobacteriia > Flavobacteriales > Flavobacteriaceae > Capnocytophaga > Capnocytophaga cynodegmi. The sequence goes on along the minus strand of NZ_CP022378.1, from coordinate 922,618 downwards.
AGGCGACATCAGGAAGATGCGTTTGCCCTCGCCGTACTTCTTTTTTGTGTATTTGAAGTAAGAAACTTGCATCATAACCGATAGATTTTCAATCAGGAAGATACCACACAGCAATGGAATGAGCAATTCCTTACGAACTGAAATGGCAATCACAGCAATTACGCCTCCAATGGTCAGGCTGCCTGTATCGCCCATAAAAACCTGAGCAGGATAGGTGTTATACCACAAAAATCCGATGAGAGCCCCAGCAAATGCAGCGATGAAGATGGTCATTTCTCCTACATTGGGGATGTACATTATGTTGAGGTACTGCGAAAAAATGATGTTTCCCGATACCCAAGCGAAAATCCCGAGTGTTAGTACAATGATTGCCGAACTTCCTGCTGCCAGTCCGTCAATTCCGTCGGTGAGGTTAGCTCCGTTGGAGACTGCCGTCACAATTAAAATAACTATCGGAATAAAAACCACCCAAACCCAGTCTTTACTTCCTTCACCTGCCCACGAAATCAGGTCGGCATAGTCAAATTCGTTGTTTTTCATAAACGGAATAGTGGTTTTGGTAGATTTTATTTCTTCTTGCTGAATTTGAACTTCGGTTACTGTACTTGCTTTTGTGCTTTCGTTCTTCACGGTTACATTAGGGTTGAAATAAAGCATCGCTCCGACAAAAAGTCCGAGACCTATTTGTCCCAAAACTTTGAATTTGCCTTTAAGTCCGTCTTTGTTCTTTCTAAAAACCTTGATGTAATCGTCTGCAAACCCAATGATTCCCATCCAAATCATTGAAACTACAAGTAAAATGATGTACACGTTTGCCAGTTCAGCAAACAGAAGTACCGGTACGAGCGTTGCCAAGATGATAATCACGCCTCCCATTGTAGGTGTTCCTGCTTTTTCGTTTTGTCCTTGCAGACCTAAATCACGAATGATTTCTCCCACCTGAAGTGCGTACAGCTTATGGATAATTTTCTTTCCAAAGATTGTAGCAATTAAAAGTGAGAGAATCGCCGCAATCCCCGCACGGAACGAAAGGTATTGAAACAATCCTGCTCCCGCCAAATTGTATTCTTTTTCTAAGTAATCAAATAGATAATATAACATTTAGTTATTGGTAATTAAAGAATAGGGATCGGTTCCTATTCAGGATTAATATTTCTGTATTTTTTGCTTCTATATAGAAAAGTTTTGTCTTTTCTTCGAGCAATTAATTGATGAGATTTTTTGAAAAATCACTCAGTTGTAATGATGATTTTGTCATCATTTTTTTTGTTTTTGTCAGATTCCTCATTGAGTTTCATACTTATTTGAACCGTATGATTGTCAATTTTTTTGAAATTCTGATGTTTTCCTTTAATTGATTTTATTTTGTTTTCAAACTTAAATGTAGTATTGAATTGAACATCAATCATTTTTAGCATATTTTCTATTGAGCTAAATAGTTCATCAATTTTTTCTTCTTTTTTATCTTTTTCCTGTTCTTTTTCTTCTTTTTTTGAAGAGATTTCTTTCATATCAATGATTAATCTCTTTCCGTCCCAGTTTGTTCCCGATTTTACGAACGGAGAAACCATTTTTGCCTCTTCATTTTTGGAATCAGAAAATCCCTCTAATTCTTTTTTGGTTAGTCGTTCCATTTTGATAGCAAAACCAGTTTCTTGTTCTTGGTCGAAAATGCCTTTCAAGAAAATCTTTTTCGCTACTTCCATAGAATCTTTACTGATAGGTTTTCCTTCTTCCTCAGATAATTGGTAGATGCTTTTCCATTCTTTGGAAAATTTGTTAAGGTTCGATTTTTTACTTGTAGAATCCGATTTTGATTGCATCATATCAATCATTTCTTTTGAGTCAAACTCCATAAGAATGCTTGTAGCATCATCTTTGTGAAAGGTCATTTCCATATTCACGGTACAAGATTGTAATAATCCTATAAAGAGAATTATAAGGGTTACGATTTTTATTCTTTGTTTTGTCATATTATTGTTGGTTTTAAAGATTTTGTACTATTTGTTATGTTTACATATGATGTATTTATGTAAAATGCTAAAAATCATCGTCAATTGGTAAATCTAGTTGTTTTGCCAGAGATAAAATCCAGTCTTTATATTCTTTATGGCATAGAAAGAAAGTATAATAGCCCAGCTGATTTTCTACATTTAAAAGGGTATAATCGGTTTGTTTTTCGATTTTCTCGGCAATACTTTTGGGGTACAATATATCCTCTTCGGTAATGTGAATTTTTTCTCCCAAATGCTCTTCTATATAATTCGTAAGGGCATCAATCTCAATAGGAAAGTCGTCATTATAAGTTTCGAGATGTTCCTTGAGGAGAAATTCATAATTGATTTGCTGCTGATTGGCATTGCCGTAAAACCCCGCTTTTAATATTTTGTCGATATACTTTTTAGGGTTTTGTTTTAGCTTTTTCCACTGATTTTTAAAGGTTTTCTGCTTTTTGATATTGGCAATAGCGACAAAATCATTCAACGCATCGTCAAAACTACTGAGTTCGATATGTTCTGCATTCGTAACGAGGTTTAGTTCTCGCTCTACTATTGCTACAGCTTTTTCAAATATCGCCCAATGTTCTTTATCATTGTCTTCCGAAAGAGGCTCGGCGTATTTCATTTCTTCAACAATTCCACTAAAACGATTTTTTGAAACCAAAATTTGGAATGCTTCCTCGCCATTTTCCGTAAAAGGCACGGCAAAAAAAGTTCTCACTTCGGCATTGAACCCTTTTTTCTTTATTTCTTCGGAAGGTTTGACCAGAAAATAAAACAGCAAAAAGGTATGATTTTTTTTCTCATTTAACTCCGATTCATCAAAAGGCGTGATGTTGCACTTTTTCATAAATTCTGCAACAAGCTGATACAAACTCTCATAACCCTCTCGTTTACATTCAGTTTGATACTTCTCTATATCTTCGATAAAATCAAACGGATAGGCATAATCATACACCTCAATACTCGATTTGAAAGCCGAATTATGAATCGTAAACTGACGAACACCAACGATACTTTCTTCGATTTTCGTTAGGCTTTTATATAGTTCTTGTTTCATTTTGTTTGTTATTTATTGTTTTTTGATAAATTCGGAGAAAAACGTTATTTTCTTTTCCGCCAAAGTGATTTAATTTCTTTCCAAGAATCGCTGATGATATCAACAAACCAAATCATAATGCCTATCATCATTAACGTTTCCCAGTTTATGGGACTGCTTCTTCTCAAGTCTTTTTCAAACAGAAAAATATAAAAAATATACAAGCAAGCCACTATTTTTAAAAGTGAAGGCAGTATTTTAAACAAAAATTTCATTTACAATTATTTATATTTTTCCAAAGTTACTATTCTTTAAGAAAAAAACTCAGTTAATTTTTCTGAAACTATTTATCATTTCTACCAATCAATTTGAGTTATTTTACCATTTCCGATTTTAAAATACTATACACTTCCAAATCTCGGAATACATTTTCCGAAACGCGTTCGCCTTGCCGTTCGATGCCCTCAAAGGTAAATCCCAATCGCTTTGGAATATTTTTGCTTGGCAAATTCCCAACAGCACAACGGATTTGTACGCGGTTCATTCCCAAATCTTTAAAGGCAAATTCACACATTCGCTTAGTGGCTTGGGTTGCAATCCCTTGTTTTTGGTATGTTTCTGAAATCCAATAACCGATTTCAGTTCTCTGATTGAGTTTGTCCGTTTTGATAAAACTGATAAGCCCGACAAAATTGCCTTCTTTTCGGATACAAAACACATAATCTTTGGTCTGTTCCATCGTTTCCAAAGCTGATTTTAGGAAATATTCCTCATCAGTAACCTCCTTAATATACTGAACAAAAGGCAACCACTCGCCCAAATATTTTCTTTGTGTATCTATTGTATTGAAAATGATTTCAGCATCAGATAATTGTACCAATTCGAGATATAATTTTTCGTTTATGATTAGTTTCATATTTTGTCTATTTTAAAAATCGTCTCACTTCCTCCATATCATCAAAATGGGTGCGTTCGCCTTTGATTTCCTGATAGGTTTCGTGTCCTTTTCCTGCAATGAGGATAATATCTCCCAATTTAGCAAACTGACAAGCGGTTTTTATTGCCTGACGGCGGTCGGCTATGGTAACAAACTTTTTGTAATGCTCTGCTGATACGCCTGCTTCCATTTCTTCCAAAATCGTTTGTGGGTCTTCGTCTCGCGGATTGTCCGAGGTAAAAATCACTCGGGTGCTTTCCTTCGTGGAAATATCCGCCATTACGGGGCGTTTGCTTTTGTCACGATTGCCTCCGCAACCCACTACTGTGATGAGTTGTTCGTTTTTGGTGCGAATGTTGTTGATGGTGTCCAACACATTTTGCAAGGCATCGGGAGTGTGGGCATAATCCACAATCGTCGTAATTTTATCTTTCGAAACAAAATACTGAAACCTGCCACCCACTGACTGCAAAGTACTCAAAGCGGTTAGGTTCTGAATTTTTTCGATTCCGAGCAAATCGGCGACAGCATAAACCGCCAAAAGATTATAAGCGTTGAACTGCCCGATGAGGTTTGTCCAAACTTCCTGTCCGTCTATTTTTACCACCAAGCCCGAAAACTGATTTTCCAAAATCTGCAAACGATAATCTGCAAACGATTTCAAAGCGTAAGATTTCTTTTGAGCTTTGGTGTTTTGGAGCATCACACTGCCGTTTTTGTCGTCGATATTGGTAAGAGCAAAAGCCGTTTTTGGCAATTGGTCGAAAAATTTCTTTTTAGCATCACGATAGTTGGCAAAGGTTTGGTGATAGTCCAAATGGTCGTGCGTTAAATTCGTAAACACGCCCCCTGCAAATTGTAAGCCTTCGATGCGTCGTTGCTCCACGCCGTGCGAACTCACTTCCATAAAGCAATATTCACAACCTGCATCAGCCATCATTTTCAGATACTTATTGAGTGTAAGAATGTCGGGCGTGGTGTTTTTGGTGTCGTACTTCTGCTCATCTACATAAATGGCGATAGTAGAAATAAGCCCCACTTTGTAGCCCACTTTTCTAAACAACTGATACAGCAAACTCGTGGTAGTGGTTTTTCCGTTTGTACCTGTTATCCCTACTAACTTGAGTTTTTCCGACGGATTTCCATAAAAATTACTCGCCATCGTTGCCAAAGCAGAAACGCTATCCTTTACTTTTACATAAACGATTTCCGAAATAGTTTCTTGCGGAATTTCCTCACAAACGATGACTTTTGCTCCCTTTTCGATGGCTTTGCTAATGAATTGATGCCCGTCTGATGCCGTACCTTTTATAGCAACGAAAACATCGCCTTGCTTAACTAACCGAGAATCTTGCACCAAATTGCCTACTTCGGTATTGATTTCTCCCGAAAGGGAGATGATTTCTATGTTTTGTAATACATCTTTTAGGTTCATAGTTTCAGTTGTTTATATATTTTCCTTCACCATTCCCACTAACTTGCTTAGTGTATTCAAATTGCGTGTGGTAGCGGTGATGTTAAGTTTCTTTTCTAAAAAATTGTTACTGAGTTTGCTACGACTGGCATCTTTGGGTAAATACATATACAATGCTTTTTCGGTAAAGTCAAATTTTTCCTCGCCAAAATCCTGCTTTTTGAGTTCCTTTGCCAATGGCAGCGATAATTCATCATTAAAAAGGGTAAAGAAAACGCGTTTGCTGTCGTGATTTTCGGTAAATGGATTTTCGCTTAAAACTTGTGCAATTTCATCAGCGGTTTTTACAATCACAGGAAGTTCTGCTCCAATGTTTTCCTTGATGAGTTCGTGTACCTTCCTGCTCACCTCCGCAGAGGAAAGCTCCGTTTGTAAGACGATATTTCCACTCTGAATATAAGTTTTTACATTCGCAAAGCCGCCTTTTTCCAAAATTTCTTTCAGAAAAGCCATTTTGGGAATGCTATTTTTCCCGCTGGGCATCACGCCCCTGAGTAGTGCGATGTAGGTGTTCATGGTTTCTTTCCTTATACTTAGTTAAATACCAACCTCAACTTAATTCCTTGTATTGTAAAACCTTTGCTTAGAAAACTATTAATTATCTTTTTAGTAGATTCTAAAAAATAGTCCTCTAAATTTGTAAATTCTTTAATATTACATTCAATAAGAAAAAAATTATTAGGATTCGCCTTAGGTCTATGCAAATATCTTTCTTCTGGCAGTCCCCAAGATATTTGATTACTATTAGGAATTGGTATGATAACTGAAAAGACCTTATCTTTTACATTAGAGTAGGTAAAACCTTTTTTATATATACCAAGAAAATTCTTGTCATCTTCTTTGGTTTCAAGCCAATAAATATTAGTTGGATTTATATGAAACTCTATTGTCCAATCATTCAGTTTCTCATGACATAATTGTGGCTTAATTTGATCAAAAAAAATCTGAAAATTCTGCCTCAATGTATGACTATATGGAAAATCAACAATGGTTCCTGTAACTGAAAATTTTAATTCCATCATCTAAATAATTCTTATTAACAAACGAAGCTGTTTTTTGTAATCCAATGATTACAAGTTTTCTAAGTAGTGAAAGGTAGGTGTTCATTTCTTAGTTGTTTATTTTACGCTTATAAAAATCTCTACTTCGGACTCACTGCCGTTTTGGGATTTTTCGCCATAGACTTCAAAATCGTACTGGTAGGCACGATTCAGCACTTCATCTTGTTCCCAAATGGTTTTCCAAGTCTGCATAACGGCATTGGGCATTTCTCCTTTGGCAATGAATTTCTGAAACTTTGTAGCAGGAAATTCTCTCCCAATCATTCCGTTTGGAATTTCGTCTAACGAACTGACTCTCTTTCCGATAATCGCGGTATAAGCTCCTTGATAATCACTTTCGTAATCGGTGTAAATGGCGATAATTTCTTCGGAAATGGTATTGGGGATTTTTGAAATGGTGTCGCTCATAAATTGTCCCCAAAGTTTGCCCAAATCTGTTGCGGCTTGTCCGCTAGCATTGGTCGTGCGTACCGCTATCCCGATGATTTTAAATCCGTTTGTCATATGATTTCCTTTTTTAATTAAAGTTAATTTACATTATTTTGAGAGTTTTAAAATTTTTATTGCCCCTTGCCAAACAATGCAAAATACAATGGCTCCGATGATAAGGTCAGGAGATTTAGAATTAGTCAAATAAACCAATCCACTAGCAATAATCACCCCTATATTGATAATGATATCATTAGAAGTAAAAATCATACTGGCTTGCATATGAGCTTCTTGGCTTTTGTTCTTTTGCAATAAATACAAGCAAAGAGCGTTACCAATAAGTGCCAGCAACGAAACAAAAGCCATCGTTTGAAAATGAGGAATGGATTCACTGCCAATAAATCGCTTAATGACTTCTACAAGTCCGATAATGGCAAGAAATATTTGAAAATAACCTGCTATTTTTGCAATACGTTTTTTATAAATGATACTCGTACCAACAGCTAATAAAGCAAGTCCATACACTAAGCTATCAGCAAGCATATCCAAACTATCGGCGATAAGCCCCATAGAACCAGATAAAAATCCTGTTGCCATTTCTAAAATAAAAAAGAAAAAATTGATATATAAAACACGCCAGAGCAATACTCTTTCATTGGTGTCATTTGTTTTTGAGTAATCATCTGCAGCACTGCTATCAATCAGAGAAGTGTCTAATTGTAGGCTTTTAAGGTGCTGAAAAATCTGCTGATAGTTACCACTATGAAAAACAATTAACAGTCTATTATCTATGCTAAATTCCATTGAATGAATATTTTGCAACTCTGCAAGCTTCATTTTTATCATTTGCACTTCGCAAGGGCAATCCATTTTTGATATTTTAAATGATGTCTTGTACATTTTTTCCTTGTTTGTTTTGATTCAATTCATTTTTGCCAATCCTTCACAATTCGCTCAAAATCAGCCAACATCAACTCAAAATTATAATTGATTTTCTTTTGTTTTTGGGCAAAAACACGAAGGGCGGTCAAAAAATATTCACTGATTTTTTGTTTCTGTTCTCGGTGGCAAAGGTCGCTAAATTCTTTTTCAAAATGAAAAATAATTTCGGCTTTGCCCGTGTCTTTTCGCAAACCGCCAATTTCAAAACGATTGCGTAAAAAATAGCGATGTTCTTCTATTTCTTCTGCCGAAAATCGTTCGTGCAAAAGTTTCAATGTTTGGGTATTGGCTTTTGATTTGAGCCATTTTTTTAGGGTCTCTTCCTGTGATAATTACCTTATTATCAAGTTCATAAAAACGCTCTGCTAATGCCCAACCAATACCTGATGAACCGCCCGTAATTAAAATAGTGTTGTTTGATAGTTTCATTGTTAAATTCTTTACTAATGGACAAAGTTATATAATTTTAACACATTTTTTTTAAGTTTTGCTATCTAAATTGATAAAAACATATAAAAAAAGTAAATTGAGTTTTTTAATTATCATAATTTCTTTCTTCTCACTAAAACCATAATTCCCAATCCGAAAAATGCTAACAGATACAGTACTACAAAGAGATTTTTTAGTAAACTGAAAAAAGGCAATACGGATAAAACAGCATCTGAAAGTGACGGAAAGCGGTAAAGCGATATGCCGATACCGATATTTTCCAAGTAGTCAAACACTGCCGCCAAAATGGGTAAAAAGACCACCCATCTTACTCTTTTAAAATCTAATTTATCAATGAAATGCTTTAATATCTGTCTGTAAGTAAAGGCATAAAGTAGCGGGTATATCATATCCACAGGTAATTGCTTGTACAGATAGTAATGTCTGCCCTCACTTCCCAAATATTCCAAAAGACGCACCACATATTCGCTATCGTAAAAGGGGAGGACATCAATAATATCCAATCCGTTGGCAAGGCGGTTCAGTGTAGGGATGGTGATAAAAACCATCAGTAAGTACACCGACATTGTGATGATAAAATAAATCGAAAGTTTTGTGGTTTTGTTCATTTGTTTATTTTCAAAATTATTTGTCCCAACACTTAAACTATCGACAAACCAATTTGGTCGGCAAGGGTGTAAATACGCTGTTTATCCTGCTTTTTGGCGATGATGAAATTGCAGTCGTCGTTGCCACTGCTAAGGTCGAGCAAGGTGTAATCGGTTAAGTTTTCTAATCTGTCACAGACGATTTCCCAGTCGTTGCCCACTTCCTTGAAGGTCATTTTAAAAGGCTGACCGATTTTCTCCGAAATGAACCGACACAACTCCTTAACGCTAAACTTCCAATCATCTTTAAATACATCTAACTTCTCAACAAAAGCCCAATACAGCAAGTAATCTGTCTGATAATCATCAAGGTATTCCAAATCTTCCTCAAACCAAATGCCCTCATCGATGAGTCTTTGAGCAAATGCTTCACGATTTTGGTGGATGTTTTGCCAATCGGTTTTCAGTTCGGCAATATCTTTTTCGGAAAGATAGTTATCGTGATTAAGCAACCCAACCAACTCATTAAATGCCTCTTCATCGGAAATGGGGTCGGTTGGCTGTATTTGCTTTTGCAAGGTTTCATACGCCACTTCGCTGAATTTTAGCAATTCGTCAAAGTGATATTTTTCCATTTCATTGGCGGTTTCAGGGTCGAAATAATGGCTGTTCAACATCATTTCGCGGTAAGTCATACGGTGTGCATCTACATCATCGCAATGGATATATACAAAATCGTCTCCGATTTGCATCAACGAAAACGAAACATAGTAAGTCTTTGCTAATCCTATATTCTTACGCACTTTAAACAGAAAATGCAACAACATAAATCCCTCGCCACGCCCAATGGCTTCTACGTCCTGTGAGTCAACTTCGCCAAATCCGAAAATACTAAAAATGTGATTAAGATGCTTGATTTCCTCTCTATAATCATAATTATCAGGCACATCATCAGGTGCGGACGCAAAAGGCAGATACATAAAATTGACATCACCCAGCCACGCACCAAATCTGCTATAAATATTTTCTCTACTGATGTCGTTATCACGCATCAATTCGTAGATTTTCAATAGGTTTTCTTTCATTGTAATACGATAAAATAAAGATGGATATAATGTTTTTAAAATAAATACATTCTTTATGCTATAAATTCATTTTAATTTTTTAAAAATCAATGAAAAAGTTTTTAATTTTTCTCAAGAAATGGATTAGCAATGTTGCTGAGCCATTTTTTCATCTTGATAATTCATTTTTTTGTCTTGCTAAATGATTTTCTAAATTTGATAATCTATTTTCTTGGCTTGTAGAATGATTTTTTGTTTTTGCTTATTTATTTTTTTATGATTGATAGATAATTTCTGTTTATATTTTAAAAAAATATGATGATGTTTTTTAATTACCTATTGATTTTCAATTAACAATTATAATAAAACCCTGTCACTTCAATACGCATATCAAAAAATTTTTCCAATTGGGGCAAATAATTGTCCAAATCATATTCTTTGGTACTGAGAATTGCTATTGGGTATTTTCTTTTTTTGTAATACACCCGCAAAGTATCGGCACCACCGCCTTTGGCTGGTAGCATTCGGTCAATGTCCACTTTTTTAATATTCGATAGCGGAAAAATATTGCAAAATTCACCCACACTTATCCCAATTTGTTTATTCACCTCATCTTTCCACAATACGGCTTGGTCGCCAAACCTTTCCGTTAGTAAAGATGGACGGCGTTTTACGATTTCGTTTTCTTGATAGTTGGTCTCTATTCCGATATATTCTTTCGGAAATAACACCCAATCGGTAAGTTGTATATTCTCCTCATTTTCAATTGGAGTGATTAATTCGGGATATTTACGAGCGTTGATAATATTAAAAAACACATATTGATGCTGAGGTTCTCCGTAATAAACGCTAAGAAATGTCATTTCGTCTTTCTGAAAAAATGAATAGAGGTTTTCGTAAGCCTCGTAGTGTTCATTGAGGGACAAATGTTTTTCTAATTGCTGATGCACTTGCCAAAAATGAAATTCTTCTACTTGTGTGTCTCCATTGGCATAGTATTCTCGTACAGCTATATCCCTACGTTGGGTGTTGTGTATGCGAAATTCAAATTTGGAAAATAGCAAATTGCCCACCCGCACCGGATATTTAAAATAGTAATACTCATACACCTCATAATCCAAATCAAAAGGGCTGTCCCATTCCACCAAAGGCGATGCGATAACTTCCTCGTAGGTAGCGTCCCACGAAAAGAATTTCGGTTCAGGCGATTGTACTTCAAATCCCAAATGATAATCGGTGTGATTTTCTGAAAGTAATAGGATTTTTTTCATATTACTCTTCTCTTGAGATGATTTTGGTTACCAATTTCAAGAAATCCACTGCCAAGAAATATTGGTCGCCCAAAGCATTGTATGCGAGGTCTTCCGAGAGTACTCCGTGGGGCATTCCTTCGGGGATTTTACCCGCGTTGGCATCATCATAATCTTGTCGCCATTGGTCGCTTCCGTAATAGGCGTTAAGTTTTTGTACTTCGGGAAGTAATTTCTGCCATTGTTTTAGAAATTCTTCCGCTTTCGGAGTGAAATCTTCTATTTTATTGAGGATTTCCTCCATTTCTGCAATGTTTTGTAGTTGTTTTGGGGTCATAAATTGTTATTTTTTATTATAAAAGGTATATTTTATGTCTGTTAAGTTATTTAAATTGATTTCTATTTGTGATTCGCTGTGTTCTGTAATGCCAATGAGCCAATTATTTTCAATTTTTAATTCTTTTATTGGGTTAGTGTGGTCGAAAAACATTGCCCAGACCAGATTTCCTTCCGAATCTTCACGAGCGATAAAGCCTTCATTACCATAGCTTCCGTCACCACTCACAAACTTTTGATTATCATCAACGATTAATTCGTTCCATACATCTACTGAAATCCAATTGTCCCAATGATTATACTTCAAAATGTTACTTATGTTTGTGTCGCATAGCGGACTAACTTGGGCAGAACTCTTTTTTGTATTGGGGTCGTAAAAAATAACGAAATCTAATATAATTAAGCTTCCATCAGCATATAGAATACAATTGGTAGGAGGTAATTTCTTCTTATCATTTCTCCAAAATTGTTGTAATGCATCAATATCAGCTGTTTTTGATGTGTTTTCTGTTAGTTTTTTATTCATAATTTTCCTTTTTAAACTCGAAATTAAAAAACTGCGGTCAGAAATCACCCAACCGCAGTTAAAAATTAATTTCTATATATGTGTAATGAATAGTGTTAGCCTATTTTCTTATAAGCCAACACGATAAATAATCTGTCTTGCATCACTTTAAATTCCCATTATGTCAAAGAACTTTTAGCCATCGTAATGAAAATACATTAGATTAGCTATTTTCTAACGTAAGAACGATATTTTTGTTCGCTCCTATTTTTTGTCCACTTGTAATCGACTGGTTTGTCACTTTTCCTTCGCCGACTAATCGAACTTTTAGTCCCATATTTTCGAGTAAAGCAACGGCATCCATTGCAGCCATTCCTATAACATCGGGCATTATGGTTTTATATTTTTGAGCTTTTGTATAATATTGATTGTAGTTTGTGTTGGTTTTCTCTGAAGCGTTATCTACATCTTCGATTGTATCAATAAGCAGTGAATTTGTGTAAATTTTCTGAGCGATACTTTTAAATACAGGTCCTGAAACATCAGCTCCGTAGTATCCCACGTTTCTGTCAGGTTCGTGAATTACCACGATGCACGAATACTTTGGATTTTCAACAGGGAAAAATCCTGCAAATGAGGAGATGTAACTCCATTTCGATTTGTCGTTGCTACCATAGTTTTTTCGTGCAGTCCCTGTTTTTCCTGCCATTGAAAAGTCGGAAGAATATAATTTATGTGCAGTTCCATATGGTTTTTCTACAACGCTGGCGAGTAATCCTTTTGCTTTTTGTGCGGTTTCTTTTGAACAAATTTTTCCGTTGATAATTTCCACATTGAATTTTTCGATGGTTTTATTCCATTCACGCACTTCTTTTATGAGTCGAGGCTTCACCATTACTCCGTTGTTTGCAATTGCGTTATAAAAAGCTAATGTTTGCAAAGGAGTTAAATGTAAGCCATAGCCAAAAGCCATCCATTCGAGGGAAATACCGCTCCAGTTTTTATCCTTTGGTTTTGGAATGTACGGAGTTCTTTCACCTTTGATGGGTAATCCTAAAGGTTGGTCTAATCCCATTTGCGATAGTTTGTCCGTAAATTCTTTTGGATTTTTAGAAAACAAATGATGAACCATCTCGGTCATACCAACGTTTGACGAAACGGCAAAGGCTTTGGCAATATTTATCTTTCCTGTAAATCTTTTTTGTGAATCATCAACAGTTTCTTTGTAGTAATTGGCTCTTCCGTTTTTGATATCAACCACGTATGTAGTGTCAATGCCACGCTCTTCGATAGCAGCGACAACCGACATTAATTTAAAGATTGAACCAGGTTCGTGAACTTCTCCGATTGCGTAATTATATCGTTCTGAATAAGTATTTGTTTTTGAATTCAATTCTAGATTTGAAATAGCTTTTATTTCTCCTGAATTAACTTCCATTACTATCACACAGCCGTGCTTTGCTTTAAATTTTTCCAACTGAGCAAGTAAAGCGTGATGAGCAATGTCTTGAATATTAATATTTATGGTTGAAACGACATCGTATCCATCTTTTGGCTCGATTATATTGAAACCACTAGCAAGTTTCCATTGTCCTTTGGCTATTTTTTGTTCCAAACGACGCCCTTTTGTACCCAAGAGATAGTTAGAATAGGCTCCTTCTAATCCCACACGAATAGTGTATCCGTTTTCATCAGTTCGTTCGTAACCGATACTTCGGTGAGCGATTCCACCTAAAGGATATTCGCGTTTTACTTTTTTATCAATAATAAGACCTCCTTTATATGGACCTTTCTCAAAAAGAGGAAATTTTTTAATACGCAGATAATCGCTATACCCCAATTGTGGTGCAATTAGTAGGTAGCGATTTTTTAGTTTGCGTTCTTTTTTGAGTAAGTTTTGATAGTACGAGCTTGATTTACCAAACATCTTTGAAAGTGAATCACTTAGAGGTTTTATGTGCGTATTGAAGTTTTTTTCTGAAGGAGCAATTCCGTCCCATCGGATATCATAACGTACTACCGATGTGGCAAGTAAGCTCCCATCATCAGAATATAGATTTCCTTGATTAGGAATTATTTCAGCTTCTCGCAGTGTAGTTTCATCTGCTTTTGCCCGATATTCATCACCTTCAATCTGAATTTTTACAAGTTTTACAGAAATGACAATCGCTAACAAAAGCATAGCAGTCGCAACAATGTATGTGCGAGATAATATCCTTTTGTCATTCTTTGTTGCCATTTTTGTATGAATTAAGTTTAATTTAAAATTTCAAATATTATTCTTTTATAATTACTTTTATCTTTTGAGGTGGTTTTTCAGGTTGTTTTAAACCTTTGCTTTTAAGTTTGTTAAGTAATGAAGACTCTAATTTTACCTTTTGCAATTGTGAGCGAACATCTACAAACTGGCTTTTCAGTTCATTTACCTCTTCATTGAGTTTTGCGATTTGATGTACTTTATTATCTGCATTATGAGAACTTGTAATCATAATTACTCCCAAGACAAACAGAAAAGCAATGAACGTCCAATTCTTGGTAGCTTCTTTGCCTTCTACCAAAAACTTTCCTCTGAGGATATTCTTTATTTCATTTGTAGCTTTTCCCATTTTTTATTGTCTTTCAGCAATTCGGAGTTTAGCACTTCTGGCACGGCTATTCTCAGCAATTTCGCTATCTGTCGGGACGATCAATCCGCCTACTTTCTTAAAAGGAACAGCAACATTGCCGTAAAAATCTTTTTCAGGACTTCCCTCAAATTGCCCGTCACGAATGAAACGTTTTACCAATCGGTCTTCTAATGAATGATAACTGATGAGGCTAATACGTCCGCCTGTTTTCACAATATCAGGAAGTTGTAATAAGAATTCTTCCAAAACTTGTATTTCCTCATTAACTTCAATGCGAATGGCTTGATAGATTTGAGCGAGAGTTTTATTTTCTTTAAATTTCTGCAAGAAAGGTCTTAGAATTTGCTGTAATTGATTGCCAGTAATTATCCTTTGTTCTACACGAGCGGTAAAAATGGCTTTGGCAATAGCTTTAGCATTTTTCAGCTCTCCATATTTTGAAAATAGAATAACTAATTCGTTTTCAGAATATTCGTTCAGTATGTTTTGAGCCGAAATCGCTGCGTTTTGGTTCATTCGCATATCTAAAACGCCGTCAAAACGTGTTGAAAATCCTCGCTCGGGAACATCAAACTGATGTGATGAAACTCCAAAATCTCCTAAAACACCATCAACCTTTTTAACTCCATAGAATTTCAAAAATCGTTTTATGTATCTGAAATTCTGATTTATAAGTGTAAAACGCTCGTCATCAATAACATTGTTAGCAGCATCGGCATCTTGGTCAAAGGCGTACAATCGTCCGTTTTCACCCAGTTGATTTAAGATTTCACGAGAATGTCCGCCACCTCCAAAAGTAACATCAACGTAGATTCCATCTTTCTTAATTGACAGACCATCAATACTTTCTGTAAGTAATACAGGTTTGTGATATCCTTCTGTATTAATCATTTCCTAAGCCTCCCATAACTTTTTCAGCCAATGCCGAGAAATCCTCTGGACTTGTATAAATGGCTTTTTCATAAGCTGTTTTGTCCCAAATTTCAACTCGGTTTCCTAATGCTGACATAACGATTTCTTTGTCAATTTGTGCGTATTCCAGTAAATCCTTCGGAATCAACATTCTTCCAACAGAGTCTATTTCAATGAGTTTTACGCCCGACATAAACTTTCTGATGAAATCATTATTCTCTTTTACGTATCTGTTTAGGCTATTTACCTTTTGCATTTCCAAATTCCATTCGGTCATTGTATAAAAGTCTATACATCTTTGAAAATCAGAACGCTTAAGTACGAACCCCGCCTCCAAATCTCCCAATTGTTTTTTGAGAGGAGCTGGAAGTGTTATCCGTCCCTTTGCGTCTATTTTACATTCATATGTGCCTATAAGAATTCCCACTGTAATACATTTCTAAATAATCACAGGACAAAAGTAGAAAAAAAATCCCACATTCTACCACTTTTTCCCACATTGTTGATAAGTTTTTTCTTTTGGAATGTAACAACCAAAACATTCATAATTAAGTATTTAGTTAAATTTTTCGTAAAATTAATCTTAAATTGTTTGCGTGTTTTTGTTTAACTATTTAGTTTTTAGTTGTTTGATGTTTTTGTTCGATGCAAAACAAAAGTTAAATGAGTTAAAATTTGAAATGAAATTTATTGAATTGTTTTTTAACCTTTGTAGAAAATAATATGCTGATAATCTTTCTGTTCGAGGTGTTGGAAGCGAAGAAAAACTATTTTTTGTCTCAAAAGTTTGCAAGTATGATTTTTTGTATTACTTTTGAGGTGTAATAGTAAAGTAATACACTAAAACACTTTTTTTATGATAACGGTTAAAAATTTAGATTTTTCTTTTCGTAAGAAAACCATCTTTACAGATTTGAATTTGCATATTGAGCGAGGACAAATCTGTGGTTTGTTTGGGAAAAATGGAGTAGGGAAAACCACGTTTTTGTACAACATCGCAGGGTTGCTTTTCCCTAATCGAGGGACAATTCAAGTTTTAGGATTTGTTCCAAAGGAGAGAAAAACGAGCTTTTTACAAGAAATTTTTGTAATCCCTGATGAGGTTTATTTGCCTGACACTTCGGTTGAAAAATATCAGAAGAACCTATCTGTATTTTATCCGAAATTTAGCTTAGAGCAATTCCAGAAATTTTTACACGCTTTTGAAGTTTCGGAAAAAGATAAACTCCATAAGTTGAGCTACGGACAAAGAAAAAAAGTGCTGATTAGCTTTGCATTAGCAGCAAATACTTCGTTGGTGTTGATGGACGAACCTACTAACGGATTGGATATTAATGCAAAAACGCAGTTTCGTAAAATTATGGTAGAAATAATGAATGATGAGCGTTGTTTTGTCATCAGTACGCATCAGGCGAAGGATTTGGAAAACCTCATCGACCGAGTGATTGTTTTAGATGAAAAAAATGTGCTTTTCAATCAGTCAATGCAAGAAATTTCTCAGTGTTTAGAATTTAAAGCAACACACAACAAAAATCAGCGTGAAGAAGCCTTCTATTTGGAAGAAAGTTTCTTCGGAGATATGCTTGTTTTGCCTAATAATGGTTACAATGAGAGCAAAATAGATTTGGAATTGCTCTATAAAGCTGTTATTTCAAATCCAAAAAAAGTAAATGATTGGTTTAACTCTAATACTACGAAAATATGAAACAATTTTTCAACTTATTTAGGAAAGAATTAAGTGAAAATGCAAAGAATTTGACTTATATTTTCATTGCTACAACCTTAATAGTGCCTGCTATTATGGCATATTCTTATTTTATAAGAGTAAAAGAAGAAGTTTTTTATGAAGTAAATTTTATATCAATATATCCCTTTATGATTTTGATTATTGGAATCTTATCTTCTTATTTGGCATTTCGTTTTGTAGAAAAGAAAAACAAAATTATTGCAGAAATAAGCCTTCCGGCAAGTATTTTTCAAAAGTGGTTAGTTAAATTTGTCGTATATACTATTTTTCATCTGATATTTTATTCGTTATTATTCTTTCTGATGTATAAAATAGGTATTTTTATGATAGAAAAAAATAATATTAGCATAGAACCTTATAGTGTTTTTGATAAAGATTCGTTAGACGGCTTTATTGTTGCATCTATTGTTACTTATTTTATGACACAATCTTTTTTCTATTCATCAATACTTACATTTAAGCGTTTTGCTTTTCTAAAATCTCTTGTAACAGTTTCATTAGGCATATTTTTATTTATAATCTTTAATCTTTATCTTACAGGTATTTTAGGCAGAGAAGATATTTTCTTTGTTACAGATAGAATAACAATAGATTCATACGGTTCTTATGAAGTTTATTATAAAGCATCTTATGCTTTTTATATTTTGAAGAGTAATTTGTTTGTAGTAGGACTTCCTTTACTATTTTATATGGTTTCTTATTTTAAATTTAAAGAAAAAGAAGTACGATGACTATGGAAATTAAAAATAATGGTCAAGCCATTTACCTTCAAATCGTTGATTTTGTTTGCCAAAAGATATTATTAGGTGAATGGCAGCCCGAAACTAAAATACCAAGTGTTCGTGAATTGGCAATACAGGTTAGTGTCAATCCGAATACGATAGCCCGAAGTTATGAGTTCTTAAAAAATAATGGAATTATCATTGACAAACGTGGAATTGGGTATTTTGTGGAAAAAAATGGAATAGAACAAGCACGAAAATATCGCCAACAAGAATTTTTACAAAACGAACTTCCTGTTTTATTCAATACGCTTTATGTATTAGGAATTGAACTTGATGAATTACAACAACATTACGAAAATTTTAAAAACAATTTAAATTAAAAATAGAATGAAAACAAGTAATAAATTATTATTATTGGTATTTTCAATAATTATTATATTTCCAATAATAGAATTTTTCATCATAAAATCAATGAAAGAAGTAAAAAAACCTTCTGTAAAGTATAGATGGAGCTATGTGAAAGATTCGTTAGAGATAAAAAAACTTCCTGACTTTAAACATTTAAAAATAACAGGAGAAAGAGGAATGTTAGATAGCATTGGTGAAATTTTATTTGTATATAAAGATACTTCGTATGCATTTATTGATTATAGTTTGAATAAAGAAAGCATATCATTTACTTCAAATAACGATACATTAACACTTAAAATTGATAAAAATATAGGAGGTAATTGGAAAAATTTACATTTTATTGGCATTCATTCTCCTGTTTTAGAATCAGTATCCCTTGATAATGTATGGCTTAGAGTTAATACACTTTCAAAATACAGAAATAAAACAACTACAACATTTAATTTAAATAAAAGTAGAATTTATTTTGATGTATATGACTTTAGTGGAGAAGATTATAAATATCATAATGTTAAAAATGAAATGTCTTATCAAAAAATAATCCTAAATGGGATAGATAGCGAATTTATATTAAATGAAATAACAAGCGACACGATTAAAGTCGATATTAAAGGAAACTCGATATTCTCTTCAAAAGCTATTTATAAGGATATTTCAGGAAATATAAGCAAAGAAACCAAAATAGATTACTATAATAGTAAAAAAGATAATATAAAATTTGAATAACTCTTTCTTAATTATAAATAAAAATAAGCTACTTATACAAAAATCATCTCATTTATTTCAAAATAACAAATAAGATATTCTCATTTAGTATAAATTAAGATAGGACAATGTCAAAAGTTATTTATTAATTTTATTTCACGATTAAAAAGATATATACAACGAATGGAATAAAATAATTTTTCTGAATTTAAGGATTAAATTAATCAATAAAATAAAAAATTAAATTATGAAACACTTATTTTTAATTAAAACAATGCTTTTATGTTTCATTTTTCAATGTAATATAAAAGCGCAATCTCTGAATGAAATTCCTGAAAATCTTCACGGATTTTGGAAATTTCAAGTGGAAAAGAAAGGTGATTGGAATGGAATTCACGTAGGTAAAAATTATGTGGAAGTGCTTTATAATCTTGTTCCAATAGAAAGTATAAAGCAAAAAGATAATAGGTATGAATTAGTTTTAAATGCTTATGGGAGATTTTTAGATGCAAGTATAACTTTAATAGAACAAGATAAGGCAAAGTTTGTTTTTGGCAATAAAGAATTTGAGTGTACAAAATACAATGCTGACCCTGATATTGTTTTATTAAAACCTTCAAACTATAAAAAAGTAATTAAAGGAATCTTGACAAGGGAAAATAATCCTCGGAAACAGCTTTCTATTACTAAAGATACACTTCATTGGAATAATGCTGATTGGAAAATACATTGGTTAGGAAAATACTTGGATAAGGAATATCGTGCTTTGATTGAATATAATAATTCCTTCAAGATGGTGTATATTACACATTCTGATAATAACATAAAATTCAGAACTGAAAACAATGATGAAATATATAAAATAGGGGAAAAGATTCAGTCGAACTATCTTTACGGAACGTGGTGCAACCCTACGACCAATGAATGGGTTATTGGTTTCTTTGACAAGATAGTTGTGTATAAAAATGAAGCTTGGACATATCAGTATAGTAAGAAAGACGAAAATACATATCAAATTACTTTATCACAAGAAGATAAAAAGGAAACGATAACGTGTTCTTTTACAGGAAGATGCAAAAATGAACTTACGCTTCTTGATGGGAATCAAAAAATAGATTTAAAATACGAAAATCGCCCTCAATCGTATTTAACAGAGGATAAACACTCGTTTTTGGATAACAATTACAAAAAAGAAAAAGTAACGATTAGAGGGTTTTTACAGAAAATGCCTCATAAAAAGCCTTTTAAAATAACTGTTCCGAATTTAATTACAGATGAAGAGGATGAGTTTTTTGCTGATATTGATAAAAATGGTTGTTTTTCAATCACTTTTGAAGTATTGAACACTTCATTTATTTTGATGGATTGGGGGAGAACTTATTTGCCTGATGTAGTTGAACCTGGAGAAGAATATTTTTTATATATTGATTATAAAAATCAAGATTTTAGAGGTAATAAAGAGGCTATTGTTTGGCAAATGGGTAAAAATGCACGCCTTCATA
Source organism: Capnocytophaga cynodegmi (assembly GCF_002302475.1). Lineage (NCBI taxonomy): Bacteria > Pseudomonadati > Bacteroidota > Flavobacteriia > Flavobacteriales > Flavobacteriaceae > Capnocytophaga > Capnocytophaga cynodegmi. The sequence goes on along the minus strand of NZ_CP022378.1, from coordinate 901,915 downwards.
GGGAACTCACAAGCTATTTTTCTTTTGCGAAATCAGACTTTTTCCCTCATATTGATAGAAGCCTTCCTTCAGATGTATTTCTAAGCAAAAGTAGAGAGGCATTAAGAAATGAATTAAAGGAAATAAAGCAATTTGTAAGATTAAATAAAGTGATTTCTAAAAGAACTCTGTATTTTATTGAGAAATTTAAGCTTACGGTGATGGCAAGAGATATGATGCAACGAAAATTTGACTTAGAAAGAAGTAAAGAGGGTAATTTTAGTGCTGATTATATGGCACTTGCTGATTCTGTATTTCAAAATATGCCGAAACCATTAACATTAATGCGATCAAATACCTTTTTGAATGATTATACAGCTTATTATAATGAAAAAGTATTCCTAAAACCAGATTTTATAGGTAATTTGGAGGTAATGAAGTATTTCGATAAGCATAAAATGGTTAATTTATCAGAGAAAGAGTACACGGCAACACATAAATTAGAAGAAATGGCTCAGAAAACATTTGAGTTACGTCAGCAAAAAGCGGATTCGACAACGTTTGCGAATCATTTTGCCTTATTTAAACCTTATATTGATGATTTTAATGCTTTTGCTTTTACAAAATCGTATGAAAAGCTATTTACTGAGCAATTTCCTAAAATAAAAGATGAAGTTGTGTATATCCCAATGCTAAAAAGAGAGCTTTCAACTTTGGATTCATTGAAAGTCTCGCCAGAAGTTAAGGAAATAATGTATGCAGGAAGAGCGTATAACATTTACGAAGGAGAAAGTCGCTCTTTAACGCAAAAAGAGTGGGAATTTTTCGCTTCGAATATAAAAAGTAGTGAAATATTGAGTATTTTAGAGGATGAACAAAGTAAATACAATGCTGTTCAAGGTCAAGATGTTAAATATTCAGAATCATTAAAACGCACTGAACATTTAAAAGATGCTAAAAATGCCGATGAGCTTTTCAAAAAACTAACAGAACCTTATCTGGGAAAAGTGATTTACATTGATTTTTGGGGCACTTGGTGTGCACCTTGTCGTGAACAAATGAAGTATATTGGTAAAGTAAAAGAAGAATTAAAAGGAAAAGACGTCGTATTTATGTACTTTGCCAATCGTTCCCCAGAAGATTCTTGGAAAAATATTTTAAAACAATATAATCTGACGGGCGAAAGTGTAGTGCATTACAATCTTCCTGATGAACAACAAAGTATGTTAGAACGTCGTTTAGGAGTTAAGAGTTTTCCTACGTATATGATAATTGATAAACAGGGAAATATTGTTTCAACAAAGCCCCCAATGCCTATCCAACAAGAAGTATTAGTTCAAGAACTCATCAAGTGGATTGAGAAATAATTATCAAATAAGTCAAATCCAAAAAATAGTAATTTTCTTTTAAAAATATTTGATATTTAGAATAAAGTTGTATATTTGCACTCGCTGAAAAACGATTTGGTTTTGTAAACTTGTAGGAAATGAGGAAGTTAAAGGAATATGATATCTCTTTTGCGGGGTTGAAACAAGGAAAACATCAATTCGTTTATGAGGTTGATAAAAAGTTCTTGGATTCATTTGGGTATGATGATGTGAACAATCTTCATCAGGTTGTAACTGTTGAGTTGGATAAAAAAAGCACTTTACTTGAGTTGCATTTTAGAAATGAGGGAGTTGTGAATGTTAATTGTGATTTATCCAATGAGCCTTTTGATATGAAAGTTGAGGGAGAACTTTTTTTGGTGGTAAAATTTGGGGAGGAGTACAATGATGAAGATGATGAGCTACTCATTTTGCCACACGGAGAACATTTGCTTAATGTAGCCCAATACATTTATGAACTTATTGTGCTTTCAATACCAGTAAAGCGTGTTCATCCTGAGGTTGAAAAAGGAACATTACACTCCGATATTTTAGATAAATTAGAGGAGTTAACCCCTAAAGAAGAACTTGAAGAAAGTGAATATATAGACCCGAGATGGGAAAGTTTGAAAAAAATAATAATAACTGATAAAGAAAAATAAGAAATGGCACATCCTAAGAGAAGACAGTCAAGAACAAGAAGAGATAAGAGAAGAACACACGATAAGGCAGTAGTTCCTCAAATTGCAAAAGACCCAACAACGGGTGAAAATCACTTATATCACAGAGCTCACTGGCACGAAGGAAAATTGTACTATCGTGGTCAAGTGTTGGTGGATAACACTGAAAAAAGCGAATAAAGATTTTGATTTCATAATAAACATTTTTAAAATTAAACTCGAAGAAGCTATCCGTGAGGGTGGCTTCTTTTTTTATTTGATTTATAGTCTATTACAAAAAAATCCTAAAAATAATTTCAAAAAATATAATCAATACTGAAAAAAATTAATATCTTGGCAGACAGATTTTGATTTGGGAGGTAAAAATCTTAATTATTTATCATCGTTTCTTACTTTTTTATTATTGAAAATGAAGAATTTATTGTTTATATTTTTACTAATATCATCTTTTTCGATGTATTCTCAAAAACTTTGGACTTTGGAAGACTGTATTGAATATGCCCTGCAAAATAACATATCTATCAAACAATCAGAAATTGATTTAAAAACGACTGATATTGATAAATTACAGGCAAGAGGTACTTTTTTCCCTTCATTCAATGGGAATGTCACTTACAATCTTAATGAGGGAAAGAACATTAATCCTGTTACCAACCAGTATGAAAATGCTTTTTTTCAATCGGCTTCTGGAGGGGTAAATATGGATGTAACGGTTTTTGCTGGTTTGCAGAATTGGCGTAGATTAAAACTTGCAGAGCTTAATAAGATAGCATCTCAGTATAAACTTGATAAAATGAAAGATGATATTATTTTGATGATAATCAATGCATATCTTGAAATTTTATCCAACAAAGAACAAATTAAAAAATTAAATATTCAGCTTGAAGTTTCTAAAGAAAATTTGAAAAGAACTCAGGACTTAATCGAAGCGGGTTCTTTGCCTAAAGGGGATTTATATGAGGCTGAATCGCAGTTTTTTTCGCAGGAACAACAAATTATTGCTACCGAAAATGCTCTTTTTATTTCAAAAATGGGATTGGCTCAGTTGCTATTGCTGAAAAATTATCAGGATTTTGAAATCGCAGACACATCTCTCGAAATTCCTATAACAGATATTCTTTCAAAAACTCCAACTGAAATTCTTGAAAGGGCGAAGGAAGTCACCCAAGATGTGAAAATTGCTCAAGCAAATGTGGATTTAGCAGAAAGTAATTTGAAGTTGGCTCGTTCTGCGTACTCTCCAAGACTTTCTGCACAATGGGGATATAACTCACGTTGGTCGAAAAATTATCCTGAAAATTTTTGGAGACAGATAGACCAAAATAAAGGAATGTACGCGGGACTATCTCTCACAATTCCAGTATTCAACGGCTTTTCAACAGTAGGAAACATCAAACGTCAAGAAATCAATTTACTCAGAAGTCAATGGAATAAGCAACAGGCAGAACTCACTATAGAAAAGAATGTATATCAGGCTTATACAGATGCATCAAATGCTAAAAAATTATTTGAAGCTACAGAGAAAACCTTACAGGCTAAGAAACAATCGTACGTCTATGCTAACGAACGTCACGCAGTAGGCTTGATGAATACTTTTGATTTTAATCAAGCGAAATATCAGTATGAAAATGCTGAAAATGAAAGTATTAGAGCAAAATATCAATATATATTTAAAATAAAAGTTTTGCAATATTATTTTAATGGATTGAATATCAATAGATAGAGAATAATTATTTTGAGATTTTCATATTAATAAAAATTGTCCTTAAGTTGATAAAACTATGAAAAGAAAGACTTTATTCATAATAATAGCTATTGTTTTGGGCTTAATATTGCTAATTGTTGGCAAAAAAGCTGGATGGTTTGGAGGAGAACCAGAAGGTAAAGAAGTGGAAACTCAGGAGGTTTTATTGAAAACACTAACGCAAAAGGTTTCAGCAACGGGTAAAATTCAGCCAGAATTGGAAATTAAATTATCTTCCGAAGTTTCAGGTGAGATTATTGAACTTCCTGTAGTTGAGGGACAAATGGTAAAAAAAGGAGACCTTTTGGTACGTGTCAATCCCAATGTGTATGAATCTGTTGTGAACAGAAGTATTGCTGGGCTTGAGACCGTGAAAGCCTCATTACAACAAGCTGAAGCAACTTTAAAAGAAAGCGAGGAAAGCTACAAGCGTAGCAAAGTTTTATATGAAAAAGGTGTGATTTCAAAATCAGATTGGGAAAAAGCTACATCTGCTTATGATATTGCAAAAGCGAACAGAGAATCGGCTCGTTTTAATGTTCAAAGTGCGATGGCAAGTGTAACAGAGTCAAGGGATAATTTGAGAAAAACGACTATCTTTTCACCAACTGATGGAACCATTTCTAAGCTTGGCGTGGAGTTGGGAGAACGTGTGGTTGGTACAGTGCAAATGACTGGAACGGAAATTATGCGTGTTGCTGACTTGAGCCGTATGGAAGTGGAAGTTGATGTAAATGAGAACGATATAGTTAAAGTGAGTGTAGGAGATAGTGTTAATGTTGAGGTTGATGCATATTTGAAGAAAGTTTTCAAAGGAACTGTAACTAACATTGCAAACACAGCCAATGCAACAACGAGTGTTGACCAAGTTACTAATTTTAAAGTAAAAATTCGTATTGAAGAAAGTTCCTATCAGGATTTGTTAAAGGATAAAAAAGCTGGTTATTCGCCTTTCCGACCAGGAATGACAGCCACAGTGGATATCCTTACCGAAACTAAGAAAGATGTACTTGCGGTGCCGATAAGTGCCATAGTTGTTAAAAAAATGTCAGAGATTAATCCTGAAACGCCAAAAGAGGAAGCCGAAAAACGGCAAGAAGCGGTTTTTGTCTTAAAAGATGGAAAAGCAGAACTAAAAGTCGTTTCTACTGGGATTCAGGATAATACAAATATTGAAGTTTTATCAGGAATTGAAAAAGGAGAACAAATAATAGTAGGACCTTATAGTTTGGTAGGTAAAACACTGAGAAAAGGAGATAGAGTAATCAAAAAGGCTAAGAACAAGGAAGATGAAACTGATAAGCTCTCAGATTAATCGGAAACTTGAGCATATAATATTACAAATATCAACTTTATTTATTACTTTTGCAGTCTTTAATACTGAAAAATTATGGTTCTACCTATTGTAGCTTATGGAGATGCTGTACTTAGAAAAGTAGGTACAGATATTACAGCAGATTATCCAAATTTGAAGGAATTGATAACCAATATGTTCGAGACGATGGAAGCAAGTCACGGAGTTGGGTTGGCTGCTCCTCAAATTGGTTTGCCGATTCGTTTGTTTGTTATTGATGCATCACCATTTGGAGAGGATGAGGATTTAAGTGCAGAAGAACAGGAATTTCTGAAAAGTTTTAGAAAAACATTCATAAATGCTAAAATTATTGAAGAAACAGGAGATAAGTGGAGCTTCAATGAAGGTTGTTTGAGTATTCCTGGAGTGAGGGAAGATGTATTGCGACATAAGCAACTTACAATTAGTTATTTAGATGAAAATTTTGTTCCTCAAGAGCTAACGGTTGATGGACTTGCCGCACGAATTATTCAACACGAATACGACCATATTGAGGGAATTTTATTCACAGACAAGCTTTCGGCTTTTAAAAAACGATTGTTGAAAGGAAAGCTTACAGACATTAGTAAGGGGAAAGTAAATGTGGATTACAGAATGCGTTTCCCTGATGCGAAAAAGAGATAAGATAGGAATTATAAACGTAAAAGTTTGATATACAAGAAATAAGAAGTTAATTTTTATAGTATAAGAAAATGAATTTAAACAAAATTTTAGCCATTTCGGGCAAACCAGGATTATATCATTTGGAATCGCAAACACGTACAGGATTTTTAGCTACATCGTTGCTGGACGGAAAACGTATTTCAGTAGGAATACGAAGTAATGTGAGTTTGCTTTCGGAAATTGCTATCTATACATTGGAAACAGAAGTTCCTCTAAGAGAGGTATTTAAAAATATTAAGGAGAAAGAAAATAACGGAAAAACAAGTATTTCTCATAAATCTGATGATACTGCATTGGAAGAATATTTCTTCAATGTTTTGCCTAATTATGATGAAAATCGTGTGTATGTAAGCGATATCAAAAAAGTAATACAATGGTACAACCTACTTCTTGAAAAAGGGTATCTGGAAGAAACTTCAGAAGAAGAGAATGTTTCTGAAAAAGAAGAAGTTGTTAAAGAATAATTTATTATGAGACGATGTAATGCATCGTCTTTTTTTTGTAATTTTGAAAAAGAAAAAGTATGAAAATTCAATCGTTTAAAAACATCAATGAAGAACAACCTGTAGATGTAACGATATATCTTACAGAAAGTTTGAACAGCCTGCCAGCTACACTTTATCCATATCTTGAAAAGTACTTTGAGAAGAAGAAAAATGTTGTTATTTCAATTCCAACATCGGAACAACCTTTGATAATTGCTTTGTTCTTGGAGAATTCAGAAAAACAGAGTGTTACCAATGAAAAAGCGAGAATTCTTGGAAATGAGATTCTTACTTTGTTAAAAAAAGAAGATTATTCCACAGCAAATCTTATTTCAACAGTGGGAGAGCAGATTACTTTGACGACTCTGGAAGGAATGCTTTTAGGAGATTATCATTTTACGAAGTACAAAACCAAAGAAGAAGATAAAAAGGAAAAAGATATTCAGATTTACGCAGAAATTGACGAAACTAAGATAGATGAACTTGTTGGCTTGTTGGAAACGGTTTCTATTGCTCGTGATTTGGTAAATGAGCCGCCATCTGTTTTAACAACAACTCGTTTTTCAGAAGAAATTCAGACTTTAGGAAATCACTACGGATTTGACGTTAATGTGCTAAGTAAATCACAAATTAAGAAACTCAGAATGGGAGGATTACTTGGTGTTAATGCTGGAAGTGATGTGCCACCAACATTTAATATTCTGACGTGGAGACCGCAAAACGCTAAAAATCAACAGCCTTATATTTTTGTAGGAAAAGGAGTTGTTTATGATACAGGAGGATATAACGTGAAGCCTGGTAGCTATATGGATACGATGAAATCGGATATGGCAGGAGCTGCTGCTGTGGTTGGATTACTTTGTGCTGTGGCTCAAAATAAATTACCTATTCACGTCATAGGATTAATCCCTGCAACGGATAACCGAATTAATAGTAACGCTTTTGTATCTGATGATGTGCTCACAATGATGAACGGCACTACCGTAGAGGTGAAAAATACAGATGCGGAAGGTCGTCTTATTTTGGCAGATGCTTTGGTGTACGCTCAGAACTTGAATCCTAAAATAGTGATTGATTTGGCAACACTGACTGGTGCAGCTGCTCGGGTTACAGGTCATTACGGAAGTGCTTTTATGGGGAATGCTTCCACAGAAATTAAGCAAAGTTTGCAACAATCTGGGGAAATGGTATTTGAAAGATTGACAGAACTTCCTTTCTGGGATGAATTTGCAGAAGATTTAGAGTCGCCTATTGCCGATATTAAAAATTTGGGTAAACCCGAAGGTGGAGCTTCTTCCGCTGGAAAATTCTTGGAACATTTTACTAACTATCCTTGGTTGCATATAGATATTGCAGGAACAGCCTTTCTTACAGCTCCTTATCGTTATTTTAAAGCAGGTGCAACTGGTGTGGGCATTCGATTATTATATCATTTTTTGAAGAAAGAGGAAAATATTTAGAAGTAAAAAGTTAAGCGTCTGTTTAAAAAAGATATTACAGGAATTTGTATAGTGTGATTTTATAAGCATAAAAAAATGATTGTCAGATGTTCATATTAAAAGTTTGTTTAAATTTTACTTAATAAAATTTAAACAAACTTTAAAACTTGTTATTTTGTTACTTTTCCGCTATTTTTGCCAAGAAACCAACATTTTTCTTGATATGAAACATTTTATGATTATTGCTTTTTGTCTATTTTTTGGCATCAGCACGGCACAAAACACCAAACCTTTTGTAATTCCTGAACTTAGCCAGTGGCAACAGGGAAAGGGAAACTTCACAATTTCCGAAAAAACATCTATTTCAGCAGATATGAAATCGGCAGAAGTGGCACAAGCCTTTACTGATGATTTCAAAACGATGTTTGGAAAAAATCTGAAAATAAACAACTCAAAATCAGACATTCATTTTGAAATACATTCAGATATTTTGAAAGAAAAAGGGGAAGAAGCCTACCAAATCGAAATTGGGCAACAGATAAAAGTTAGTGCAAATTCCACCAAAGGGCTGTATTGGGCTACGCGTACTTTGTTGCAACTTTCCGAACAATCTTTTGACCTTCCTTGCGGAACCATCATAGACTATCCGCAATATCCTCTTCGTGGTTTTATGCTCGATGTTGGCAGAAAATTCTTTACCATTGATTACCTCAAATCGGTAGTGAAATTGATGGCTTACTACAAGATGAATACCTTTCAAATTCACCTGAATGACAATGGGTTCAAGAAATTTTTCAATGAGGATTGGGACAAAACCTATTCTGCATTTCGGTTGGAAAGCACCTCTTTCCCTGATCTTGCTGCAAAAGATGGGCATTACACCAAAGATGAATTCCGTGAACTTCAAATAGATGCTCTAAAACAGGGAGTTACCATCATTCCAGAAATTGATGCTCCTGCACACACATTGGCTTTTGCTCATTATCTGCCCGAAATCGGAAGTGATAAATACGGCAAAGACCATGTGGATTTATTCAATCCGAAAACTTATGAATTTCTTAATCAGTTATTTAAAGAATATCTGGAAGGCGAAAATCCTGTTTTTGTAAATCTGTTAGTACATATCGGTACAGACGAATACAATAATGAAGACTCCGAAGTAGTAGAGAAATTTCGCTATTTCACAGACTATTATATCAAATATATCGAAAGTTTTGGCAAAAAAGCAGCTCTTTGGGGAGCTTTGACTCACGCCAAGGGCAAAACTCCTGTAAAAGTGGAAGATGTGCTAATGTTTTGCTGGTACAACGGATATGCTGAACCTCGCGATATGATTGCTTTGGGATATGATGTGGTTAGCATTCCTGATGGATTGGTGTACATTGTTCCACAAGCAGGATATTATTACGATTACTTGAATATCAAAAAGTTATATGAAAGTTGGACGCCAGCTACCATCGGAAAAGAAGTTTTTGAAGAAAATCATCCTCAAATTAAAGGTGGAATGTTTGCCGTTTGGAATGACCATTGCGGAAACGGAATCAGTCAGCAAGATGTTTATCATCGAGTATTTCCAGCAATGCAAACGCTTTCTGTAAAGATGTGGAACGGAAAAAACACAACGCTCCCTTTTGCTGACTTCAACAAGAAACGTCTCTTACTTAGTGAAGCCCCTGCGGTAAACGTATTAGGACGTCCTGAAAAAAATGAAAAAGGTGTAGTTTTTGAAATCAAAAATCCTGAAAAAGGTAAAGAATTGGGGCAAAAACTAACCGATATCGGCTATGATTACCGAGTAACTTTCTACATCAATGCCAAGAGCAATCCGAAAGGAACTGCTTTATTTACTTCTGATTACGCAACTTTCTATTTGTCAGACCCTAAAAGTGGAAAAGTAGGTTTTAGTCGTGATGGATACGATTATCAATTCAATTATTTTCTGCCGACAAACAAAAAACTGAAAATCATTGTTAAGGGAACTAATAAATCGACTTCGTTATACGTAAATGATGAACTTATCGAAACTTTGGAAATTGTTCCGCATAAAGATGATGCTCATTTGGACAAACCCCGAAAATGGATACAAACCTTAGTTTTCCCACTCAAAAAATTAGAACACTTCAACGGAAAAATTACCGATTTAAAAGTAGAATATTTGAAGGATTGATAAGAAAGCATATGGCATCAAGTATTTTGTCAGACTGAGCGAAGTCGAAGCCTGACAATGAAAATTGAAAAACAAAGGGAATGTAGTTAATCACATTCCCTTTGTTTTTTAAAGTTCTTCTTTATATTCCAAAATATCAGCAGGTTGGCAGTCAAGTGCTTTACAAATGGCTTCAAGGGTGCTAAATCGGATGGCTTTGGCTTTTCCTGTTTTCAAAATGGAAAGGTTGGAAAGCGTTAAACCTACTTTTTCCGAAAGCTCATTTAACGATATTTTTCGCTTTGCCATCATTACATCTAAATTTACAATAATTGGCATAATATCAAACAGTTAAATCATTTTCTTCCTTCATTTTTGTACTTATTTTAAGCACTTCACTCAAAGTCATAAATAACAAGCCCACAGCTATCTTAAACAACATAGGATTTGTATCCAATCGGAATCCTATATTTTTGCGTTCTATAACGCTATAAATCATTAAAGAAATATCAGTACATATAGTTATGATTATCAGTAGAATTCCTATTTTATTCAAGTTTTTAACCACTTTCTCGTTAAAAATTCGTACTCGAAGAAATAAGTATGCAGTTTTTCTGAAAAGATAAAGAATATATATGAACAAAAGATAACCAATATACCAAAGCCAAAGCACAATTTTAGCGAATAATGTGTCAGCCGTAACATCATAACCGTTCACTCTGATAGTCTCTTCCAAAAAGAATGAAATAAAACTCAAAACCCCGAAAATTGATAAAATAAATAGCAAGTCGAGAATAGTTTTTAGAATAAATATTTTTCGCATAATATCAAATAGTTAAATCGTTTTCTTCTTGTAAATCTGTTCCTTTTTTAAAAATGTAAGCAAGTACATACATAGTTGACCCTAAAAGAAGTATTATCCCCATATCCGATGCCGTTCTACGGTTAAATTCTTGGTATGACGGGGTGTTAATAAAAATAAAATCACTTATGGCTTGAAAAATAAATATGAAGCAACTCAAAGAAATAGCTATTTTGCTGATTTTTAAAAAATTGTCAGCTAATTTCTCTTTAAAAAACGAGTTGCTCACATTTAATTTTGAGACAGATTTAGCCGCTATCAAACTCATATAAATTTTTGAAAAGGCAATAATTAACTCAAAAAAAACAATAATTCCGTAATAAATTGGGTGATCTTGGAAGAAAATCAATTTTCTACCCCAGCTTGATGTGTTGTTCTCTCTCGAAAAAATCAAAGGAGATACGAATTCGAACAACATTCGTATTGCATCAAAAGAAAATATCACTAATATCAACCAAACAGTTAATTTAATGAGTTGAAAATCGGAAGATGTAATCTTTTTCATTGTATCTGATTTTAAAATTATGATGCGAACATAATAAATATTTATTGAAAAACAATAAATAATTTTTATTTTTCATTGAATATGTCATTTTCAAATTTTTCTTTGAAAGGAAATATTTATCTTTGCCTAATCTTGAAATAGCTGCAGTTCAGTGCGGTGTAGATTTGATTAACAACATATTTTATCAGAAATAGATGAGAATAGGGATTTTCAGAGCCTACGATGCTCATTACCAATTGTAGTTTTGAGTATATGAAGATTTTTATTGAAAAAGCTGGTTTTGAATCTTTTGTAAGACTATGTCAATATCAAGTTCCGCTAACAGAAAATGTTCTGGAACGTTACCAAAAATTCACTCAACGTGTAGAAGCCCGACAAAATATCAACGTTCACGAATTTACCCGGACCAGACAGGAGCGTCCCTTTATCGCAGGAGTTTTTGAGTTGATAAACAACTCGTATAAAGATATTTACGGATTTTCATCCGTAACAAAAAAAGAAACCGAGGAGTTTGCCAATCGCTTCTTACCACTGCTTAATCCCAAACTTATAAAAATCATTTGTGACCTCAGCGGAAAAGTCATCGCCTTTGTAATTGCGATGCCCGATTTGAGCGAAGGTGTCCGTAAAGCCAAAGGACGTTTACTTCCATTAGGTTGGTTTCATATATTACAAGCCTCCCGAAAATCAAAAAAATTGATGTTGCTTCTGGGTGCCATTGCCCCCGAAATGCAAAACAAAGGCTTAGATGCCGTGCTGGCGACCAAATTGTTTGCCTCTGCCCTGACACTTGGTTTTCAAGAAATAGACAGCCACCTGATTATGGAGAAAAACCTAAAAATGCGTAGTGAAATAGAACGTCTGCCCAATCATAAATTATATAAAGAATACACGATTTATAAAAAATCCATTTGAATTCATAAAAAAGAAAGTCTTGAAAATTCAAGACTTCTTTAAACATTTATTTATAATAACATCAATTTATTCACTTATAAATTCTTTCCTTTATTGAGAAAACGACCTATTTCACCTAACCAAAGTACAAAGCTCGTTCCTCCTATAATTATAAGCCAATCAATTGTTTTCAAAGGTGTTACGCTAAACATTTCTCCTCCAAAAGTAGTAATAAAAATCTGACCTAAAACGATTACCAAGGCAATTAACATAAATCCTTGACTTTTACCCATTTGATTCAAAGTACTTTTTCCTGTTCGATAAGCCTTAGCGTTGAACATATTCCAAAATTGAAGCATTACAAAAATGGAGAAAAACAACGATAACTCATAAGCCGTAAGACCATTAGGCACTTTTGAAAAATCAAGAAAATATCGGAAATAATCCGAAATAGAAAATTGTGTAAGTGATTGGATATCTGTATGTTTAAAATATTGCACAAATCCAAAAAGCAATACTACAAAAAATCCTCCCACTCCAAAAATAATTCGGGACATTACTGGAGTTACAATGTTTGTATTTCTCTTTCTTGGGAGGTCATTCATCACTTCTTTACTTGGTGGGAGTGACGCCAATGCCAATGCTGCAAAAGTATCCATAATCAAGTTTACCCAGAGCATTTGTGTGACCGTAAGTGGCGATTCTGTTCCCAAAAAGGCTCCAAGAAGCACTATAATACAAGCTACAACATTGATTGTCAATTGAAATAAAATAAATCGCTGGATATTCAAATACAAAGAGCGCCCCCACATAACTGCCTTCCCGATACTTGTAAATGAATTATCCAAAATGGTAATATCACTGGCTTCCTTAGCCACTGAAGTTCCATCACCCATTGAAAGCCCTACCTGAGCCGCTTTGAGAGCAGGAGCGTCATTGGTTCCATCACCTGTTACAGCTACCACTTCATTTTTCTGTTGTAGCAAATTAACTAAACGAGCTTTGTCCAGCGGACGAGCCCTTGAAAGTACTCGTAAGTCGCCTAATCTCTTTATTAATTCCTCATCATTCATCTCAGCAAACTCAGCTCCTGTAAGCATATTTTTATCGGAACAAGTTTCGTCCCAAAGCCCTATTTGTCGAGCAATTTCTTTAGCCGTTCCTGAGGTATCACCCGTTACTATTTTCACCTGAATTCCAGCATTTAAGCACTCTTCTATTGCTTGTGGCACATCATCTCTTACAGGGTCACTTATGGCACAAATACCGATGAATTGCAAATCGTTCACAGCTAATTTTCCGTTTTCAAAAACAGTTGTTTTTTCATCAAAAACTTTGTAAGCAAAACCGATGGTTCGCATTGCTTGTGACTGATATTGCAACAATCGCTCTTCAAAATCCTTTTGTGAAACGGAAGAATTTAATCCACTGGATGAATGACAGAAGCTCATCACAATTTCAGGAGCTCCTTTTACGTATAATATGCCTTTTCCAGCCTCGGGTAACTTCACAAAAGTTGCCATATACTTACGTTCCGTAGAAAAGGTTAACTGATTGATAATCTCTGCTTCTTCTCGAATAGGAAGATAATTTTTTCCTTGTTTATTTAACCAAAGTAGTAATGCTCCTTCGGTAGGATTTCCCAAAACTTGTGGTTTTTCTTTCTCTGAAAAATCAATATAAGCAGTAGAATTTATTGCCATTGACTCGGCTATAAGTTGAGAAAGCTTATCGTCTCCCATTTCTTTGAAATTGGGAAAGAAAACTTCATAGATTTTCATTTGATTTTGAGTAAGCGTTCCTGTTTTGTCAGTGCAAATAACGGTAGTAGCTCCCATAGTTTCGCAAGCGTGCATTTTACGAACTAAATTATTGGTAGCCATCATACTACGCATACTATATGCCAAACTTAAAGTAACACTCATAGGCAACCCTTCTGGGACAGCTACCACAATGATAGTAATAGCAATCATCACAGTATTAAGGAAATATCCTCCAAAACTAATCCAATCAATTGGCAAGTTTGATGAGTTTGAGAAATAAACCAATAATCGCCCAACGATCACCATAAGTGCTATACCATAACTCAACTTGGTAATGATACCAGCAAGTCTGTCAAGCTGCTCATTCAAAGGCGTTTTTATTGAATTATCTATTTGAACTCCCTCAAAAACTTTTCCGTACTCTGTATTATCTCCTACTTGTTTTACCTCAAAAATGCAATGTCCATCTACAACCGAAGTGCCTCTACAAACGTAATTGGAAGGATACGTAGCCTCCGATTCAAATTCCTCAGGATTTGTCGTTTTATGTACAACGGGTTCTCCTGTGAGAGTTGATTCATTGATTTGCAGAGAAATAGCTTCCAGAAGTTCACCATCAGCGGGGACTTCTTCACCTGTTTCTAAAACAACAACATCTCCTACAACAATATCATTCTTAAGAACTTGCGTAATATTATCATTACGAATAACTTTGTATAAAATATCGTCATTTACTTTATTGAGAATTTCAAATTGCTTGTTGGCTTTTAGTTCAAAATAAAAAGCCACACCTGTTGCTAAAAAAATAGCAAACAGAATTCCTATAGGTTCTAAAAATACGTGAAAACCTTCACCCCCCGCAAAAAATTCATAACACGAAACCCCAAAAGAAGCAACTAAAGCTACAAGCAAAATAATTATGATAGGGTCGGAAAGTTTTTCTAAAAATTGTTTCCAAAGAGGCTCTCCTTGCACTGAAGTAAGCGAATTACTACCAAATTTTTGACGACTTTCAAGCACCTGTGCATCTGAAAGACCTTTGTAATGTTTTTTTTCTGTCATTTTTAATTTAATTTTCGTAAATAGTTTTTGAAAGATAGAGAACTAAAAAACTTTATAAATTATTTAATAAAGAAATTTGTCATTTTTTGAACAATAGAAGTCTGTTTATCAACACTTATCTTGTGACTTTCTATGGTAAAGCATTTATTTTTAGCTTCAATCCAATATTTTGTTTTTTTGGTTGGATTTATCGCTATTTCCTTCACAGTAGATACATTTTGGTCTGGCTCTTTATCCGATTTTAAAATAACTTCAGAAGCATTCATAACATTCCAACGAAGCTTCATTGGTGTTTCTCCTTTTGACACATCACCATAAATCAATTCAAAATCAATTATTTGAACTTTATGATGTACCGCTATTTCAATTTCTTTTTCAAGTTTTGTTTCATTATCAAAAGCGATGGCTTCGAGTTTATATTTGGTATTTCTTGCCAAATTAATTTTGATTTCATCCCTATTTTTGACAGTGTTACACACACCTCCAGACCATATGTACACTTTCATAGCGTTTTTAATATCCCAAGCCAAATCAACTGTTTCCCCATATGTTATATCAAATTTATTTGGCTCAAAATCAATTATTTCAGGTCTTGGATATACATCTACTTCAATAGCCTTATGGGAATTTTCTTTCTGACCCTCAAAATATTGAATTGGAATACAATAGAGAGAGAACAAAGTGGTTTTACTCATTTTTTTACGAACGCCTCCACGCAAAGGAACTATTTTTTCCGAAATCGCTTCTAAATCATTATTTTTAAACGCATTAACTTCCTGTTCATTTTCCAAAAGATATACTTTTGAAGCATTTTTTACTTTCCAATTTAGCTCAATTTCATCTCCCTCAAGCACAACAATTTTGGAGGTTAAAAACTGAATCATTACCGGTCGAGGAGTATTCAACTCGAATGACAAAATCTCATTTTTAACTTTCTGATTTAGTTCTAAGAAAGAATATTCGTCAATGGGGCGAATTGTTAAATAGTTTGTATTTCTGACATAAACATCAAGAACAAATAACAAATCCTTAATTATTGGCGATAAATTCTGCAAATCTTTGTAAATTTCAGAAGATTTCAGATTTAAGAAATCATTTTCCGAAAAAAGCAGATATTCACTTTCTTCCAATCTGTATTTTTCCCACAAATCAGGATTTTCGATAATTGCTAAGACTGACAGATATATAATTAGTTCGGAAAAATAATCCGTTACCAAAGACGATTTTTTACTCTCAAAACGTGATGGGTGTTGGTATCCTTTAAGCCCTGAAACAACCTCTTCTTGCCCTTCCATCTCTGGCACACAAACAGAGTCATAATCAATCAAACTAATATTATTATTGCTATCAATCAGTATGTTACCGTGCTGCAAATCGCCGTGAGAAATTTTATTTCTGTGAAGCGTTTTCACCATTTGCAGAAATTTTTCAGCAAAATCAAGTAATTTCTCTTTATCATAAAGATTTTCTTTAATATAATCTTTAAGAAGCTGACCATCAACCCATTCCATCCGAATTGTATCGTGCAAAACGCCATTTACCAGCAATCCTTTTGGGTCATAGAAAAACTCTCCAAAATAAGGCAATTTTTTACTATTCAGATAATTAGAAATTGCCTGAAAACGTTCTTTTTCTCCGTAAGGAGTATGCCACACCCGAAAAGCCCATTTTCTGCCTTGATGCTCCAATTTAAAAACCATATTAAAGCCTCCCGTATAACAGAAGGGTTGCCCGTTTGCTTTTTTAACAGCAACAGCCCCCTGTAATTCAGGAACTTTAAGAAACTTCTCCAGATTTTTAACTGAAGTGATTATATTTTGCATATTGAAAGCCATCGTCTAAAACTTATCAAACACACTTAATTCTTGATTTTCTTTTTGCCTGTTAGGAATTTGCTCATCAATTTTTTGTTCTTTGAAATCTCTATTTTTCAGATTGGTAAAATGAGCTACAGAATAGCTGAATTCCTCCTGCTCATCATTTGCAACTTCAATGATTAAAACAGTAGAGTCATCATTTTTTAGCAAATTTTCATCTCTTTGTTCTTGAATAATTTTCAAGAAATCTTCCTGATTTCCAATATTTACCAATAAATCTACAGCATTTTTGATGTCTTTTTTCATTTCTGAGATGAACCATTCCGAAAGAGCATCTGTCATAAGGAAAAAAGTTCCCTCTTTAATTTTTTCTTCAACTGAAGTATATAATTCTCCACGCTGATTATTTTCAGTACTCGCCAAATAATCAGGGTAGTTATCAAAAACGAAATCTCTTTTGCTGGGATATTTTAATACATACTGAAAATCAGAGCAATTCTTCGGAACAAAAAATAAAAAACTATCACCTATGAATTGTGCAATCCACTTCTTTTCGTCTTGTAAAAACTCCAAACCAATAAAAGTTGCTGCTGCAAAATCTTTTTTACTATACTTCGTCTTTACAAACCATTTCACATTTGGCAGGTGAACGATTTCTTCAATTTTTTCTTGCCATTCTTTCTGACATTCACTTATAAATTCCGAATTTACTTCACAACTATCTTTCACATAGTTATCAACCAAAATTTGCGACCATATTTCGGAAAAAAAAGAAATTGATACCCCATCAGAAATTGCAAAACGATGCTTTTTCGTATCAAAAGCATAACTATCTGCACAATCTGAATAAAGCTCTGATTGCTTATTAGTTACAAATCCTTTTATGGTAAATTTCATTATGAAATGTATGAATTATTTGGAGCTTGAACCGAAGCTAATAAATTTGATAAAACTATCTGCACTTGCATTGGAAATAAAACCTCGAGAATTAGGACGTATGTCGAAATCATATCTTCTTCCTACTTCTTTATAAGCTCTTGGTACTTTACTTGAAATGCTGAACAGAAATTTTGCATTTTCATCAGGTAATTCCAATGAACTTTCCTCAAATCGACATTCTTTTCCTATTCCTAAATGAATATTGAAAACCAGAGGATTACCATCATCCATATGCATACTCATTATCTCGTAAGCCTTGTTGGTGGTATTACGAATATCCTCATCATCGTCGTCTTTGCCTGTAAAAGGAAAGCCATCTGAAATATTGATAATTACAGGAGCAGGATTCTTTGGTTTCTTTTCTATCCAAGCAGTAACAAGTTGTTTTGCAAATTCAAATGCCTCTGCCATAGGAGTAAGCCCATTTTCAGGACTGGTAGGTTCAATAAAAATTGGAATCTCCTCCTCTATCTCTATAAAGCCACCATCACCATCAGGAATATTCTTTTTAACAGCCTCAAAACGCAAAGGACTTTCAGCAAAAGAACCTATGTAACCAGAACGAATATCATCTACTGAAGTTCCTCCCTTGCCTCCGTAGCCTATCAAAGAAACAAACAAACGATCCTTTACCATATTACCACTGCTACACTGCAGAATCAAATCATTAATTGTTTCATTGATAACAGAAGCTGTAAATTCAGCTTTGTTTTTATCTGCGGTAAACTCCTCTTGCATTGAGGCAGATTGGTCTATCAAAAAAATAATGAAACCTGGTGTGGCTGAACTCCACATTGTAGTATAATTATTCATAATCTTCTTTTAAAATACCACAAAGGTAGAAATATTTTTTGAAATATCATCTTATTTTATTTTTTAATTCACTTTCAAGTATATATCTTTGTCAAAAATGTTAAACATAAGGAAAAAGATTTTTGTAAAAAAAATAATAAAATCACAGGATTTGGCATAGATTTAGATACCTCTTAAATAAACCAAAAAGAACAATTTTATGCAAAAATTAAGTTTACTTCTATTATTTTTGTTTACCACTATTTTCGGAAATGCTCAGGAAATAGGTAGTGCAGGACGTTGGTTGAAGAATGAAAACCGAAGAGATATAGCCATCGAACACGAACTAAATAAAAACCACGCCTATCGGTGGGAAATGAATTATGATGCTGGTTACGCCGAAGTTTTCATTCGCATACCTGAGATGGGACGTTTTACCATCAGTTTGGGAGAACAAGAGATTTCCAGCAGTACAGGAATGTTTCGTTTTTTTGATGTGTACGCCAAAAATCAAGAACTTAATATTTGGTACGGGCGTAGGCTAATATATCGTGTTACAATAGCTCCACGTAATAACACGCGTTTGGTATTGGACTTTTTCTCTCAAAGAGGATTGTTCCTTCTGGAGGAAATAGACCTTACTAATGTACAAGAAGTATATTATGGCAGAAGATGGAATGATGTCTGGAATAATGCTTACGGAATGAGAAATATGATGAGTAACAATAATTTCCATTCTTTCTTAAAAATGTTTGAAGACCAATCATTTGATGATGATAAGCTAAAATTCTTCAGAATGCAGAAAAATACGACATCTTTTACTTCAAAACAAATTGCTGATATGATGGAATGTTTAAGTTTTGATAGCAATAAACTGACTTTAGCCAAAGAAGCCTTTTACAATGTGGTTGACCCTGAAAATTACTACAAATTACACGAGAACTTTTCCTTCAGAAGTACAGCCAACGAATTTACTGATTTTTTGACACAACAAAATAACAACCGAAGATAGAACAAAAATAAGCTTCCTAACGTTATTACTGATAAGCAAAAAACGATAAGGTTAGGTTTTTATTTTTTGAATTTCACGTTTTTTGTTAATTTTTTGCGTACTTAAAAAATTTTATTACATTTGCCCACAAATTTTTAATATGTCAATTCAACAAATTCAGAATGAAATTGTAGAAGAATTTTCCTTCTTTGATGATTGGATGCAACGATATGAGTATCTGATTGAACTTGGAAAATCCTTACCTTTGATTGATGATACTTATAAAACTGATGATTACACAATCAAAGGTTGCCAAAGCAAAGTTTGGTTATTTGCTAACTTACAGGACGGAAAAGTAGTGTACACAGCTGATGGTGATGCTATTATCACAAAAGGAATTGTAGCATTGCTTATCCGTGTTTTTTCAAACCAAAAACCAGAAGACATTGTAAAGGCAAATACTGCTTTTATTGACCAAATAGGATTAAAAGAGCATCTTTCGCCCACACGTGCCAATGGTTTGGTAAGTATGATTGAGCAAATGAAGCAGTATGCTCTTGTTTATCAACTAAAAGAATCTTAAAAGATATGTCAAATACCATTGATACAGAAGCCTTAGGAGAAAAGATTGTTGAAACATTGAAAACAATTTATGACCCAGAAATTCCTGTTGACATCTATGAATTAGGACTGATTTATGACGTGTTTGTAAATGAGAATTTTGATGTGAAAATTCTGATGACACTCACCACACCTAACTGCCCTGTAGCAGAAATCTTGCCTGTGGAAGTTCAGGAAAAAGTCAAAAGTATTGACCAAATCAATGATGTGGAAGTAGAAATCACATTCGACCCGCCTTGGCATCAGGATATGATGAGTGAAGTGGCTAAGTTAGAGTTAGGATTTTTATAAATATTATTTTTTTGGCTGACGAAATTATAAATAGAGTTTCCAAAAGTCCGTTGGAAGTTTTTGATTTGGAAGACTTTTATCCAACGGAAAAGCGTGTGTTATTCGACTTGAAAGATTTTCTTTTTGAAGGACTTATCCTGAGAGAAAAAGACTTCAGAGAGCAGTTGGAAAACCATCCTTGGACTGATTACAAGAATTGTTTTGTAGCAATTGACAACTCTGCCGACGCGATAATTCCTGCGTGGGCTTTCATACTCGTAACTTCAAAATTGCAACCTCACGCCAAAAAAATAGTTCAGGGAAACCTGAAAGATTTAGAAAATTCTATTTTTCAAGAAATTATTTCTCAGATAGATTTTTCGATTTTCGAAGGAAAACCTGTAATAATTAAAGGATGTTCAAAAAAATCAATTCCTGAAAGTGCATATGTTGCAGCTTTACAAAAAATTCAACCTGTTGCAAAAAGCATAATGTATGGAGAGGCTTGTTCAACAGTGCCTATTTTCAAAAAAAGTAAATAAACAAAATTAATTTAAATATTTTTAACAGATGAAAAAAATTTTATTATCAGTTTTATTTTTATCTTCATTGAGCGGCTTTGCTCAAGAAATGACAGAACCCACATCAAATTGGACACGTGGTGGGAATGTATCGTTAATGTTCAGCCAAGCTGCTTTCAACAATGAGTGGCAAGGTGGAGGAACTAATAACGTTGCAGCAAACTTAGCCGTTAGTTATGCTTTCAATTACAAAAAAGATAGCTGGACTTGGGACAACAACCTTTTCGTTGATTACGGAATTACAAAATTAAAAGGTGATGAGTACACTAGAAAAACTACAGACCGTTTGGAATTCAATTCAGTTTTAGGAAAACAAGCTTCTGAAACTTGGTTTTATTCACTTTTATTCAATTTCAAAACACAATTTGATAAAGGATACAACTACGGAAAAACAGACAGAACCCTTATTAGCAAGTTCTTCTCTCCTGCTTTCATTCAAGTAGGTCCAGGTATGTTATGGAAAAAAAGCGATAACTTGAAAGTAAATATCGCTCCACTTACATCAAAATTTGTTTTTGTTAACAAAGATTTCACGACTCCAGGAAATGCAATCTATAAAAAAGACTACTACGGAGTGAAAGACAACAAAACTTTCCGTTACGAAATGGGTCTTTCATTGGCTGGTTATGCAAAATTCAATTTGATGGAAAATGTTTCAATGGAGAATATTTTGACATTGTATAGCAACTATTTAGAAAAACCTCAAAATGTTGATATTGATTACACAGCAAATGTGGCTATGGCAATCAACAAATATTTATCAGCAAACTTCACGTTCCAAGCTATCTATGATGATAATGCTGCTAAAGGATTCCAAATCCGTGAAGTATTAGGTTTAGGATTAAGCTATAAATTATAATACGAATTTATCACTCATAAAAAAGCTCAAAACTTTACAAAGTTTTGAGCTTTTTTTATTGCATTCATTTGGTGAGTTTTTCAAAAAAACTTTGATTAATCTGATTTTTATTTTACCTTTGGGAAATTATTTTCATCTCAAATTTTATGGATTCAGTAAAAAATTATATCGAAGAAAACAAAGAAAGGTTCATTTCAGAACTTATTGACTTGCTAAAACTTCCATCAATAAGTGCCGATTCAGCTTATTCACAAGATGTTATAAATACAGCTGAAGCAGTAAAAAAAGCATTATTTGAAGCGGGTTGTGATGTAACTGAAATCTGTGAAACTCCTGGATATCCAATTGTTTACGGAGAAAAAATCATCGACCCAAAATTACCTACTGTACTGGTATATGGGCATTATGACGTGCAACCTGCCGACCCACTTGATTTGTGGCATTCCGACCCATTCGAACCCGTTATAAAAACCACAGAGAAACACCCACAAGGAGCTATCTTCGCACGAGGAGCTTGTGATGATAAGGGACAAATGTATATGCACGTAAAAGCTCTGGAGTATATGGTAAAAACCAATAATCTACCTTGTAATGTGAAGTTTATGATTGAAGGCGAAGAGGAAGTTGGTTCAGAAAGCTTAGGTTGGTTTGTGAAAAGAAATCACGAAAAGCTTAAAAATGATATCATTTTAATTTCAGACACAGGAATGATTGCTAACGACACGCCCTCCATAACTACGGGACTTCGTGGAATTAGTTACGTTGAAGTAGAAGTTACAGGTCCTAATCGTGATTTACATTCAGGACTTTACGGAGGAGCAGTAGCAAATCCTATCAATGTGTTAACCAAAATGATAGCTTCTCTGCACGATAAAAACAACAAAGTTACAGTTCCTAGTTTTTATGACAAAGTAGAAGAACTTACTCAAGAAGAACGAAGCGAAATGGCAAAAGCTCCATTTTCACTGGAAAATTACAAAAAAGCCTTGGATATCGCAGATGTTTACGGAGAAGTAGGGTACTCAACCAATGAACGTAACTCAATTCGTCCAACCTTAGATGTTAATGGAATTTGGGGTGGCTACACAGGAGAAGGTGCAAAAACTGTGATTCCGAGCAAGGCTTTCGCAAAAATATCAATGCGTTTAGTCCCTAATCAAGATTGGGAAGAAATCACAGAACTTTTCAAAAAACATTTTGAAAGTATAGCTCCAGCAGGAGTAAAAGTAACTGTTAAACCTCATCACGGAGGACAAGGTTATGTAACCCCTACAAATTCTGCAGGGTATAAAGCTGCAGCAAGAGCTTATAAACAGAGTTTCGGGAAAGACCCAATTCCTGTGCGTTCGGGAGGAAGTATTCCAATTGTAGCTCTTTTTGAAAAAGAATTAGGAAGCAAGTCAATCCTAATGGGATTTGGTTTGGATAGCGATGCTATTCACTCACCTAATGAACATTTCGGAGTTTTCAATTTCTTGAAAGGAATCGAAACTATTCCGTGGTTTTACCATTATTTTGCCAATAAATAGTTTTATAACAAGTCAAGACATTTTTTGGATTAATATTATTTCGGACATCTTTTCTTTTTGGGAGAAGATGTCTGATTTATTAATTTTACAGCTAACACGTTTTACCATAAAGATGAAAGAAGAGGAACTTCTCTACCTAATAGCTTTAAAAAAAACACCTCTGATAGGTGACATCACTGCCAAAAAACTCATTACTCACTTCGGAAGTGCGAAAAATATTTTTTCTCAAAAGAAAAGTACATTCGAAAACATTGATGGTATTGGAGAAAAAATTTCCCGAAATTTATTGAAATCAGAATACTTACACGAAGCAGAAACTGAACTAAATCTCGCTCAGAAAAATAATATCAAAATTTGTTGCTTCACAGACGACGACTATCCTGATTTATTAAAACAGTGTGTTGATGGTCCTATTTTTTTCTACCAACGTGGTAATATTGATTTGAAAAACAAACGAATTTTAAGCATCGTTGGAACCCGAAATATAACTCCTTATGGAAAAGCCTTTTGCGAAAAACTAATAGAAGATTTAGCTTCTTTAGACGTTGTGATTGTCAGTGGTTTTGCCTATGGTGTTGATATTACTGCTCACAAAGCTGCTGTCGACCAAAACCTACAAACCATTGCTTGTTTGGCTCACGGGTTAAATATGGTCTATCCACAAGCGCATAGTAAATATTGTGAGGCAATAGAAGAATATGGCGGATTCATTACAGATTTCGGATTTCAATGTAAATTTGACAGGAAAAATTTTCTCAGTCGCAACCGAATTATTGCAGGATTATCAGAAGCAACCATTGTTATTGAATCAGGTGCCAAAGGAGGAAGTCTGGTAACTGCAGATATTGCCTTCTCCTACAATCGTGAAGTTTTTGCTGTACCTGGAAGAGCAACAGATACTTATAGCGTGGGGTGTAATGATTTAATCCGTGTGGAAAAGGCTCGAATTTTAACATCCGCCAAAGATTTGTTATATCATCTGAATTGGGATAAACCTACATCAAAACCTATACAACAACAACTTTTTATAGAACTTTCTTTTGAAGAAGAAAAAATCCATAATTACCTAAAAAACAACGGAAAACAGCAACTTGATATAATTGCTTTTGAATGTCAAATTCCTGTTTATCAAACTTCTAATTTACTATTTCAACTTGAAATGAAGAATGTAATTCGCCCATTACCCGGTAAAATATTTGAAGTTATATAATTAAAAAAACAAGAGCCAAAGAAAATCGTTCGTCTTTGGCTCTTGTTTTTACTAAAATCTCGCTATCTGCAACATAATCATCTTCATCATACAACACTACAAAAATTATCAATTTCAATAATTTTATCTGATAATTATATAGTTTTCAATTGATTAAGATTATCATTTTCCTCTAACTTTCTTTTCCCATTTCCAAGCTGAAGCCATAGCTTCGTCCAATGTAGATTTTGATTTCCAGCCGAGTACGTTATTGGCTTTATCCGTATTTGCGTAAGCAGCGGTAATATCACCCGCACGTCTGCCCACGATTTGGTAGTTCAGTTTCTCGCCTGAAACTCGCTCAAAACTATTGATTACTTCCAAAACGCTACTTCCTGTTCCTGTTCCAACGTTGAAAACTTCGTAATTTTCAGTGTTTTTGCCTTCCAACAAGCGTTGCAAAGCCACCACGTGAGCTTTTGCCAAATCCACCACGTGAATATAATCACGAATACAAGTTCCGTCAGGAGTTGGATAGTCATCACCAAAAACAGACAATTTTTCACGCAAACCGATACCTGTTTGAGTAATGAAAGGCACTAAATTTTGTGGAACTCCTATGGGCAATTCGCCAATTTCGGCAGAAGGGTGTGCCCCAATCGGATTAAAATATCGTAAAGAAATTGCCTGTAAATGAGGGGTTACCTTACAAGTATCAGCAATGATTTCTTCCCCGATTTGTTTGGTATTTCCATAAGGAGATTCCGCTTTTTTCACAGGTGCATTTTCTGTAATCGGAAGTTCATCAGCCTGACCATAAACCGTACAAGATGAACTAAATATAAAATGTGCTTTTTCTTTTTTGCTTAATTCTTGCAAAAGGTAAACCAAAGTCGTTAAGTTATTTTCATAATACAACAAAGGCTTTTCCACACTTTCTCCAACTGCTTTCGATGCTGCAAAGTGAATCATTCCGGCAATATCGTGATGTCTTTGGAAAAAATCAATAACTGCCTGTTTATCACGCAAATCGAACTTTTCAAAAATTGGCTTTTTCCCCGTGATGTTTACAATACGTGGAAGTACATCTTCCGATGAATTTGATAAATTATCAATAATAACTACTTCAAAACCTGAGTTTTGCAATTCTACTACTGTATGCGAACCGATAAATCCCAATCCGCCAGTTACAACTATTTTTTTCATATCTGTCAAAAATATATTTTATTTCCGTTTTTTTAAGATTTGCTGGTATCGCTAACAATATTGAGAACCCTTTGTGGGAAAGGAATTTCAATACCTTCGGCATCAAATCGTGTCTTAACTGACTCAATAGCATTGAAATAGCAATCCCAATAGTCATCATTATTACACCAAAAACGTACCGAAATGTTTACCGAACTATCTGCCAATTCTTCAACAAAAACAGACGGAGCAGGTTCCTCAAAAGCACGTTTATCACTTTTGGCGATATCCAACAAAATTTCCTTAGCTTTCTGAAGGTCAGAATTATATCCAATGCCGACTAATACCTTAACCCTTCTTTTGTCTTCACGGGTATAGTTGATGATACTATCTCCAAAAAGAGGACCATTAGGGATGATAACTTCCTCATTATTAAACTTATTTAATGTGGTAGAAACCAACCCAATACGCTTTACAGTACCTCTTTCGCCTTTGGCTTCAATGTTATCTCCTACCTTAAAAGGTTTAAAAATCAATATCATAATCCCTCCTGCAAAATTTGATAAGGAACCTTGTAAAGCCAAACCAATAGCAACACCTGCACTGGCTAAAATGGCAAAAAATTGTGTTGCAGGAACCCCAATAATCTGAATAATTATTAAAAACAATGCTATATGAAGAGTCCATTTAATTAATTGTAAAAGAAAGGTTTGTAAAGTAACATCAACCTCTCTTCTTATCATTAACTTTTTAGTGAGATTTAACAAAAAACGAATTATATATCTACCCGCAATAAAAGCGACGATTGCTCCAACTAATGCTGGAACAAAATTAATGAGTTCAGTAATCCACTCCTTCAATAATTTTTCAAAATCTTCTGCTGTAAAATGATTCATTGTTTTTATTCTTATTCTATAATTAATTGTTATTATTCAAATGTAACTCTATTTCTTCAAAAAAATTAGAAAAAACGGAATGATAAACATTAGTACCAAACCCCAGCGAACTTGCTTTCGGTAATCTTTAAAATGAGCATAAAATACTGATATAAAGACCAAAATTCCAAATAGTGAAAGTATAATATCGTAGTGAGACAAATTAAAAAAACTGAAAAAAGTGAAACATAAAACCAAAAGGTAAAAAATATTCAATACTCTTGCCATAGCTATTTTAATTGGAGCAAACAAAAGTAATTAATTAATATTTATTTCACAAACCTATCAAAAAAATAATTCAGCAAGAAAGATAATTCTCTCTTGCTGAATTACTTGTTATTAAATTTGAGTATTATGAGTTCTTATCCTTATTTTTCATTTTTTCTGCAATCTGATTTGATGCAGTAAAAGAAGTAATCATATTATTAAGCATATCACTTCCTGCCTGTGGAGAATTTGGCAACAGAATTAAATTGCTGTTAGTTTCCTGACCTACAGCCTGTAAGGTATCATAATGTTGTGTAACCACAATCAATGCTGATGCTTCTTGTGAACTGATACCCACTTTGTTAAGCACATCAACACTTTCCACCAATCCACGTGCAATTTCCCTGCGTTGGTCGGCGATACCTTGCCCTTGTAAACGTTTACTTTCGGCTTCAGCTTTTGCCTTTTCTACAATCAAAATACGCTGTGCATCTCCTTCATATTGAGCAGCAACTTTCTCACGTTCAGCAGCATTAATCCTATTCATCGCGGCTTTTACCTGTGCATCGGGGTCAATATCTGTTACCAAAGTTTTTATGATATCATACCCGTATGTTTCCATAGCTTCCTGCACCTCACGTTTTACAGCAATGGCGATATCATCTTTCTTAACAAAAACATCATCTAAACGCATTTTTGGAACTTCGGCACGTACCACATCGAACACGTAACTAGTTATCTGATCGTGAGGATATTCCAATCTGTAAATGGCATCATAAACTTTATCTTTAATTACCACATATTGTACTGAAACTTTTATTTTCACGAAAACATCATCAAGTGTTTTTGTTTCCACAATAACATCTAACTGCTGAATTTTCAAACTAATACGTGCAGCTACTTTATCAATTATTGGAATTTTTATCTGCAACCCCGAATGACGAATACTTTGAAATTTACCAAAACGCTCAACTGAAACGGCAGTTTGTTGCTTGACTGTAAAAAATGCTCCTAAAACAATGATTAGGATAATAGCAAAAGGAATAAATGTTGTTAACTCTCCCATAGATTCTTGATTTTAAAAATTTCACTTGGCTAATGTACAAAATTCTTAAAAACTTGCAAATATTTCCAATGAAATTTAAAACCTGTCTAAACTTTTAAAAAGTAAAAGTTTAGACAGGTTTATTGTATGCAATCAGAAGTATTAAAATAATACTTTTTAAAGTAATTTATACAAATAATTTGTATTTTTGCATTTATAAACTTCCTATAATATAAGATTATAAGAAGTTTTTTCTTTAAATAGACCTATACCAAAAAATAACTGTGAACTCTAAATTTATATATCTACCAGAAGACTATAATTTGTTACACAATATCAAAGGATTGGAAAATAAAACCATCGAGCGAGAAACCAAAATTCACTTGAGTACGGTGCAGGCGATGGTCAAACGGATTTTGTACAACGAAGGCGAAAATATCCCGTCGGTTTCCGATTATGATTTGATTATCATCGACGAAGCCCACCGAGGCTATACCCTTGATAAAGAGATGGCAGACGATGAATTGGAGTTCCGCAATCAGGACGATTTTATCAGCAAATACCGAAGCGTGATTGACTATTTCGATGCCGTGAAAATCGCCGTTACCGCTACCCCTGCCCTCCATACCACTGAAATTTTCGGAAAACTGGTATTTGAATACTCGTACCGTGAGGCGGTATTAGACGGATTTTTAGTGGATTATAATCTTCCGCATCAAATCATTACGCAATTGCGAAAAGAAGGCATTCATTACCAAAAAGGAGATATTATTCAAATTTTTGGCCCTGAAAAAAACGAAATTACCGATTTTTCAGAAATTGAAGACGAACTGAATTTTGACATCGAACAATTTAATAAAAAAGTTATTGTAGAAGATTTTAATCGAGTGGTACTTACCGAAATCGCCCAAGGCCTTGACCCTGAAGGACAAGGAAAAACGCTGATTTTTGCCGTAGATGACCAACACGCCGACCTCATCGTAAAAATTCTGAAAGAAATTTACGCTGAGCAAGGCATTGATAATGATGCGGTGAAGAAAATCACGGGAAGTATCGGCGATAAGAAACGCGTTTCAGAAGCCATCAAGCAATTCAAGAACGAAAGATATCCGAACATTGCCGTTACGGTGGATTTGCTCACCACAGGAATTGATGTACCTGAAATCACCTCGTTGGTGTTTTTACGCCGTGTGAAATCAAGGATTTTATTTGAACAAATGTTAGGGAGAGCCACACGTCTTTGTCCGAAAATTAATAAAGAAAATTTTGAAATTTACGACCCTGTGGGCGTTTTTGAAAGCATTGTATATTTTACAAAAATGACGCCCGTAGCTGCCAATCCGTCTGCCTCTTTTGAGGATATTATCGATGGAATTAACCACAACGGCGAGACTTCTTCTGTGAAAAAATATGTAAATCAGCTCATTGGAAGATTGCAAAGACGAGCTAAAAACATCACAAAACAAGATGAAGATTATTTTCTTAATTTACAGAAAACAACACCACAAGAGTTTATCCGAGAACTGAAAGAACAACCCATTGATGAGGTAAAAATCTTTATCCAAAACCATAAAAAAGCGATTGAATTTTTGTTTCATTCTAAATCAAAATCAAATCATTACAAAATCATCAGCGATAAAACCGACCAAGTTGCCGAACGCTACCAAGGCTACGGCGGAACGGAACAACGCCCCGAGGATTACATCGAAGCCTTCAGAGCTTTTATCACAGAAAATCAAAACCGAATAGCCGCTCTCAACATCCTCTGCACCCGACCAAAGGAGCTGACACGCAACGAACTGAAAAGCCTCCGATTGGAAATGGAACAGGCGGGCTATTCCATCAGGGAAATCAACCATGCTTGGAACAAAGCCAAAAATGTGGACATCACCACGGATATTATCGGCATCGTCCGTACTTTGGCGTTGGGCAATGTTTTGGTGGATTATGCCGTTCGCTTGGAAAATGCGTTTAAGAGGCTCAAAGTCCATCGTCAATTCACAAAAATTGAAAAAAAAATGGCTTGACCGCATCGAAAAATATCTCGTCAAAGAACAATTCATTAACCACGAAAGTTTTGACATGGGAGCATTCAAAAACGAAGGCGGTTACGAAAAAATTAACAAAGCCTTTAAAAATCAGTTAGATGAAATTGTAGATGAGTTGAAGGAGTATCTTTTTGTTGTTTAATTGTTAATTGTAAATGAAAGAGAATATTATAAAAGAGAAAAGTTTTGCTTTTGCTATTCGTATTGTAAAACTTTATCAATATTTACAAGATAGCAAGAAGGAATTTGTTTTGTCTAAACAATTATTAAGAAGTGGCACGAGTGTAGGAGCAATGGTACGAGAGGCAGAGCATTCTGAATCTACCAATGATTTTGTTCATAAACTTTCCATTGCTCAGAAGGAAATTAACGAAGTGTTATATTGGTTAGAATTGTTATTTGCAACTGAATATATCAATAAAACTGAATATGAAAGCATAAATAACGATGCTGTTGAAATCATAAAAATAATTACAAGAATATTAAAAATCACGAAGAAAAAACATTTATAATTGTAAATTATAAATGATTAATAGTTTTACAGGATTGTAGAGAAAAAAAGGAATTGTAAATTTGTAGGAAAAGAAATAATAATTAAATATGGCACAAGGATTACAACTTGAAATTTTTAGTATAGGCATAAAGTCTTATAACTCAAAACATAAGCAACTTCTGAATTTCAGTGAATTATTAGATAAAATAGGTAAGAATAAAGATGAAGCCTATCATAAATTTATTTCTGATTTTAGAAATCTTTTTGATGGAAAATTTCAGTCAGATATTAAAAAAAACAAAACTATTACATCTCCCCAAAATGGGAATAATCTATTTAGTAGCAAATTTAATATTATTGATAGTGATATACTTGGAGGCGCTATTGGTTCTGTTCAAACCATTTATAATCAAGACAATGCCAATGAACCTATTGGAGAAATTACGGAAACTCAGGTTGCTTCTTTACCTTTTTATTTAAAACTATGGACTCCTTATGATCATAATTCGGGAATCCTAATGGTACAAAGTTACACAAATTACACTGTTACAGAACTTGTAAAAAGAAAACTTAGAGACCTTTTTAAAACTTATGGTTATACTTTGATAGTTACTACTTTTATCCCAAAAATAATAAAAGAAGAATATTTAAAAAAAAGTAAAGTATATCAACTCGCTATTATCAACAATAAAGTTTCAAGAGGGAAAAGAGAAATATTAAATCCCATTTTTGCGGAATATGAAAATTTGAAAATTGAAGTAAGAATAACCGGATTTAAAGAGCCTGTGACTAGATTTTGGGAGAGATTGAGAAACGATAAGAAAGCTAATCAATTAATAGGAGCTAATTTAGATGATTTAGATATAAATGATGAAAATAACTATGAAATAAAGGCTTATTATAAAGATGAGAATAATCATAAAGCGAATGTAAATATAAAAGATATTTCTAAATTCTCTCCTACAATATTTCTACCTGATGAATTGAAACAGGAAAATAATCATTTTGATTTTGATAAAATTAAAAAATATACTGATGGTATGTTGAAACAAATTCAAGATGAAATAAAATATAAGTAAGATGTTATCAAAATTTAACCCTTTTGAACTGATAAAAGATGGATATTCTGAAATAAAGGTAAGTCAAAATAATATTATCTCGGTAATATTTCATTTTATAATACCTATTTGTATTTCAGCAGTATTTATCTTATTGAAAATTGATATTGGTAACGAAGTAATTTCTAACATTATAAGTTCGATAAGTATTTTTTCGGGATTATTATTTTCAGTGATTTTTATTCTTCTTGAAAATTATAATAAAAGGAAAGAAAAAATCAATAAAGATTCAGCAGATGAGTTAGTAAAATATGTAAACCGTTACAAAAAATTTACTAGTAAAACAACTACAATTATTTTATTTTCAATAGTTATTGCAATGGCTTGTATTGTTATGTTATTCACTACGATATTTATTTCACAAATTAGACTAACCAATATCGATTATGAACTTATTAAAGATTTTTTGTATTCTCATAAAGAGCAGTTAACACCTGTTAAAAGTATATTGCTAAACATATTACAATCTATTTGTATCGTATTCCTTTATAATTATTTTCTCATAGTCATCAATTTAATTGTAGAGATTTATAAGATGATTTATGATTCAATAAATAGTAGATATTAATTGATAAATTTTTAATAATAGTCCAATTATCTAAAAAAACAAATTAAAAAAGCATACTAAAACTCAATTTAGGAGATAGGTCAAACGCACGAAATCCTATTTTCATAGGGTGCTCAATAAAAAACAATTGAATATCAATACGCCCTTAATTACTTTTACAAAAAAAAGGCTGAAATTCAAGTATTTGATTATTAATTTATTATAAATTTGATGCGTTTACCCTATTTCGGAGATGAATACAACTAACAATTTACAACTAACAATTAATAATTAATCATTACCCCCGTGAATAATCAAGAAATCGTATCAAAGCTGTGGGCTTTATGTAATGTAACTCAACTTGCTTTTTTATTAAAAACTAGCAAGTTGAGTTAATTATATTAAAAAAACAAATGGAATAATCTTTTCTGTAATGTCTAATATAAACTGAAATAGGTAATTCTATCTCAGTTTATTTGTTTAAATGTTCTTATTTTTACATATCAACTAATAAATGTAGTTTTTAGTCTCTTATATTTCTAAAAAAGCAACATTTACAAATAAAAAAGACTAAAACAAACAAGTTTCTATTTTAGTCCCTTCTAAACGATAAGTATTTGATTTTTAATCTATACTGTGGAGTCGGAGAGAATCGAACTCTCGTCCAAATAAGCAATTCAAAGGCTTTCTACATACTTAGTTTTTGTTTGATTTTCGTCGGGTTGCTGACCAAAAACCGCCCACAACACGCTTAGTTCCCTAAAATCCAAATCTTCAGCGGAAACCATCATCCGATTCAATGTTGACTTTCGTGGTGCCTCTGTACGAACCGCCGTCAACAAGGGCTTTTCAGAGACATCTCGCTTCCCTACCTTGTAGAGACTTAGCCAGAAATCCTACTAAACTTCAGATTAGGCAGCAAGAGCGTAGTTATTCTCGCCATTTAAAAAGTTTGAAATAGAGATTAACGAGCATTAATTTCATAGCTCGGTATGCTTACATTTCAATTCGACTTACTGTCAAAACCGATCGACCCCATTCAGGTTCTTCGTATGAACTTGGGGCAAAGGTACAAATTTATTATGAATTAAAAAAACAGAACCATCTAACTTGAGATTGAAAAACTTACTTATATCAGCGGGATATTGTGTTTGTTACATTCTTTACGCATATCATCTGGCCATATACTTGCTTGAATTTCACCAATATGAGCTTTATGTAGCAAAAACATACACAATCTGGATTGCCCGATGCCTCCACCAATGGAAAGAGGTAAGGTATTGTTTATTAATCGCTTGTGAAAATATAAATTCAGTCGGTCTTCTTTGCCTTCTAATTGTAATTGTCGTAATAGAGTTTCTTTGTCTACACGTATTCCCATTGAGGAAATTTCAAAAGGAAGTTCCAATATAGGATTCCAAAGTATAATATCACCATTTAAACCTGCATAATTCCCTGTTGATGTAGTCCAATCATCATAGTCGGGTGCACGTCCGTCGTGTTTTTCTCCATTGGAAAGTTTTCCTCCAATACCCATAATGAATACAGCTCCGAATTCCTTAGCAATGGCGGCTTCTCGTTCTTTAGGAGTTAGTTGTGGGTAACGCTGTAATAATTCTTCCGAATGGATAAAATGAATTTCTGGAGGTAATATGGGTTTTATTTTGGAAAAACTCTCACAAACCAAATATTCTGTCCGCAATAGTGTGGCGTAGATGCGTTGAACGATATTCTTGAGAAACGTAACATTACGTTGTTGTTCTGAAATTACCATTTCCCAATCCCACTGGTCAACATAAAGAGAATGTAAGTTTCCGAGTTCTTCATCAGCACGAATGGCATTCATATCGGTATAAATTCCATAACCTTTTTCAATTCTATAGTCGGCAAGCATTACGCGTTTCCATTTGGCGAGTGAATGTACCACTTCAGCACGTTGTTCGTTCATATCTTTGATAGGAAAATTGACGGCACGTTCGGTCCCACTTAAATCGTCGTTTAATCCTGTACCTTGCAGAACAAATAGCGGAGCGGTTACTCGCCGTAAACGAAGTTCAGATGATAAATTTACTTGGAAAAAGTCTTTGATTTTCTGAATACCTAATTCGGTTTGTTGCAAGTCCAAAAGAGGTTTGTAGTTGTTAGGTTTTATTAAGTAACTCACGATTAATTTTTTAGTTGATAATTTATTAAATTCTTTAAAAGATGATAAAATCTTTAGTAACCATATTTTTCTAAAATTATTCTCTTATTGATTTTATAAAACTTTCGGCTTTTTCTTCCCAATTTGTTGAATTTTCCAATAGAATTTTCACAAAAGAAGTGCCAATTATTGCTCCTTGTGTATGTTTAGTAGCATTTGAGAAATCAGCTTTGTTTTTAATGCCAAATCCTACAAAAATAGGATTTTTAAGTTTTAACTCAGCTAACTTTTTCAAGTAGGGATTATTTTCTAAGTTATTATCTACCTTACCTGTTGTAGAGGAACTACTAACGGCATACAAAAATCCTGAAGAAATTGAATCCAAATATTCTATTCTTTCAATTGATGTTTCGGGAGTTACTAAAAATGTGAAATTCAATCCGTATTTTTCCACAATTTTTTTGTACTTCCTTTCAAATTCAATTGGAGGTAAATCTGGTAAGATGAGCCCGTAAACGCCTACTTCTTTGCATTTTCTGCAGAAATCTTCAAAACCATATTGAATCACAGAATTCAAATATCCCATTAATATTTTAGGGATTTTTACCGACTCCTTTATATCTTCCAAAACTTTAAATAATGTGTTGATATTCATTCCGTTTTGCAGAGCGAGTGCGTGTGCATTTTGAATTACATTTCCATCGGCAACTGGGTCGGAATAAGGTATTCCAATTTCCATCATATCTGCTCCCGCTTCTTGTATCAATTTTGCTACCTTCGCTGTGTCTTCCAACTTTGGAATTCCTGCTGTGAAATATATATTTAACTTTCTCATTTTTAATAATTTAAAAATCTATGTTTTTAGAATAAATTTCGATATCCTTGTCGCCTCTTCCGCTAAGTGTTATAACCACAACATCATCTTTTTTAAATTTCTTTTTTGATAAAACAGCAAGTGCGTGTGAACTTTCCAAAGCAGGAATGATTCCTTCCATTTGGGTAATTTCGAATGCTGATTTTAAGGCTTCTTCATCGGTAATGCTTAAAAATTCAGCTCTTTTTTGTTTGAAGAGATTGGCATGAAAAGGACCTATACCTGGGTAGTCTAATCCAGCAGAAATTGAGTGAGGTTCAATTACTTGTCCATCATTATCTTGCATTACAAGGCTTTGACTTCCGTGTAAAATTCCCAACGAACCAAGCTGAGTTGTAGCAGCTGATTTGCCAGACTCCAAACCTAACCCAGCGGCTTCAGCGGCAATAATTTTTACATTTGGCTCATTTACAAAATGATAGAATGACCCAGCAGCATTGCTTCCACCTCCTACACAGGCAATTATATAATCGGGATTTTCTCTACCAATTTTGGCTTTCAACTGAAGTTTTATTTCTTGTGAAATAACCGATTGAAATCGAGCAACCATATCTGGAAAAGGATGAGGACCTACGGCACTTCCAATAATGTAATGTGTTGATGTTGGGTTATTTATCCAATATCTAAGGGCTTCATTAACAGCGTCTTTTAGTGTTTTTGAGCCTGATGTTACGGCACGAACTTCTGCACCAAGCATTTTCATTCGTGCTACATTTAATGCTTGTCGTTTTATGTCTGTTTCTCCCATATAAACGATGCATTCTAATCCTAAAAGAGCTGTAACTGTGGCTGTTGCTACTCCGTGCTGCCCAGCCCCTGTTTCGGCAATGATACGATTTTTTCCCAGTTTTTTTGCTAAAAGAGCTTGTCCTAAAGCGTTGTTGATTTTATGAGCTCCTGTATGGTTGAGGTCTTCTCTTTTAAGATAAATTTGAGTTTGATACTTTTTGCTAAGATTTTCAGCAAAATACAGTGGTGTTTCGCGACCAACATAATCTTTCAAAAGTTGGTTGAACTCTTTATTAAATTCTTTACTTTCAATAATTTCCAAATATTTATTTTCTAATTCTTCCACATTCGGATGGAGCATTTCGGGGATAAAAGCTCCTCCAAAATCTCCGTAATAGCCGTATTTATCGGGGTTTTTAAAGTCCATAAGTTCAATTTATTTTAGCTTGTTGAAATTGTCTATGTAATGTTTTATTTGCTTTATCTTTGTTAAATCTTTTATTCCTGCTTCACTTTCAAATTTAGAATTTATATCCAATGAAAAAGGTTTTGTAGTTATTTTTTCTATGTTTTTAATGTTTCCTAAGGAAATTCCTCCGCTTAAGAAAAAAGGTAAAGGGATTTCAATGTTGTCAAGCCATTGCCAAGGAAAAGTTTTTCCTGTTCCGCCGTAATTCTTGCTATCCGTGTCAAAAAGTAAAAAATCGATTTCATCAATATTTTCAGGAATTTTTATTCCTGCACTATTAACTCGTACAACCTTTATGATTTTTATTTCAGGATTTAATTTCTTGCGTAAACTTTCTACGAAATTTGGGGTTTCATCGCCGTGGAGCTGTACAAAGTTAAGCGATGATTTTTCCGAAATTTCTAAAACTTTTTCTAAACTCTCATTAACAAAAACTCCGATTTTTCCTGTATGCTCAAAATTCCTTAATTTGTTTAAAGATAGTTTTTTAAGTGCAAATCTGGGAGACTTTTCATAGAAAATAAATCCTAAAAAATCGATGTTTAAGGCTATCAAATCTTCGATTTGGCTTTCGAGAGTAAGTCCGCAAACCTTTAGTTTTAAGCTCATTTTGTGTTCTTTACAAAGTTTTCGAATGCCTTTTCAGGACTTTGATTTCTCATAAAATATTCTCCCATCAAAAAAGCATCGAAGCCTTTGTTTCTGAGGAATTTAAAGTCTTCTTCAGAATAGATGCCACTCTCAGCAACTGAAAGTTTATCCTTTGGTAAACTATTTTTTAAAATGACTGAATGTTGCAAATCTACCTTAAAATCTTTTAAATTTCTGTTGTTAATACCAACAATGTCAATATTTTGATTTATATGTTTTAATTCATCTTCGTTGTGTATTTCAAGTAAAACTTCAAGATTTAATTCCTTGGCTATGTGTGTAAACTCCTGTGTTTGAGAAACTGATAAACAAGAAGCTATTAATAAAACCACATCAGCTCCCATTGCTTTAACTTCATAAAATTGATATTCATCTATCATAAAATCTTTACGAAGAATGGGCAGTTTAATGCTTTTTCTGACTTGTAAAATATCCTCCGAATTGCCACCAAAAAAGTTTTTATCAGTAAGAATTGAAATACCACTGGCTCCAAATTTTTCGTATGCCAAACACACATTTTGCACACTGGAAGCGTTGTTTATGATGCCTTTACTGGGCGATTTTCGCTTAAATTCAGCTATAATTCCTGTCCGTTGTTGTATGCTTTGTTTTAATGAGAAACTCTCTCTTTCATAAAATTCCGAATTTTTTAATTCCTGAATTGACATACGCTTTTTCGAAATAGAAACTTCCTCTTTTTTGTGCTGAATTATTTTGTCTAAAATATTCATTTTTAGTTGATTTTAATTTATTAAAGCATTCAAAACATTCAAAGCTTTTTTACTTTCCAAACTCTCTTTTGCTATTTCAAGACAATTTGAATACGAGCCAAACTTTTCGGTTGAAAAAAGAGCCATCGCTGCATTTGCTATCACTACAGAATTTTGTTCTTTTGTTCCTTTTCCGTTCAAAATATTCATAAAAATTTTGGCAGATTCTTCTTGACTTCCCCCTGAATACAAGCTTTCTTGTGATATGTTTTCAAATCCAAGTTCTGAGGCTGAAAAAATCTTCTCACCATTTTTATTAATAACTTTTGTTTCATTCGTTAATGAAATTTCATCATATCCGTCAAGGCTATTTACAATGGTGAAAGAAATATTTTGTCTTTGCAAGATATACTGATAAAGCCTTGCTATTTCCAGATTCGCAACACCTATGAGGGAAAAATTAACGTTGGCAGGATTCACCAAAGGTCCTAAGAAGTTGAAAAAAGTCTTCATTCCTAAGTTTTTACGAAGTGCGGAAACGCTTTTTAGAGCTGGGTGAAAAAGGGGAGCGTGTAGAAAACAAATGTTAGCTTTCTCTAAATCTTCTTGTAATTCTGATGAGTTGTTCTTAAAGCGATAGCCAATTTTTTCCAATACGTTAGAAGAACCACTAACAGAAGAGGCCCCGTAATTTCCTTGTTTAGCAACCTTTTGCCCAGCTCCAGCCACTACAAAACTTGCTAACGTTGAAATATTAAATGTATCTTTTCCGTCACCTCCTGTTCCTACAATATCAATCAAATCAGTAGTTTGTAAATCTACAGGACGGGCCAGTTCTAGAAGAGCTTCACGAAATCCTTCCATTTCATCAATTGTGATGTTTCGCATCAAAAAAACGGTGATGAAAGCCATAACTTCACTTTCATTGAATTTGTTTTCAGAAATTTCAAGCATTATGGATTTTGCTTCAGCTCGGGTAAGTGTTTGGTGATTAAATAAATATCCTAAAATTTGTTTCATAAATTGCTATATTATCAAATTTCCATAAAATTTTTTAATATTTCTTTGCCTTCAGGGGTAAGTATGCTCTCTGGGTGATACTGAACAGCGTGTAGGTTGTAGATTTTATGTTTTAAGCTCATTATCATTCCTTTGTCATCTACGGAGG
The DNA here is from genome assembly GCF_002302475.1 of Capnocytophaga cynodegmi. Classification (NCBI taxonomy): domain Bacteria; kingdom Pseudomonadati; phylum Bacteroidota; class Flavobacteriia; order Flavobacteriales; family Flavobacteriaceae; genus Capnocytophaga; species Capnocytophaga cynodegmi. The sequence continues at coordinate 863,062 of NZ_CP022378.1, read as the reverse complement.
TAATTTCTAATTCATCGGGGAAATCCTCGGGATTTACAGCCCAAGAGTGATATCTGCCCACTTCAAGAGTTTGGGGTAGATTTTTAAAAATGGCGTGTTCTTTAATTTGATGCGATTCTGTTGCAACTCCGTGATAAGTTTCTGAAAGATTTATGAGACTTCCGCCAAAGGCTTCTGCAATTGCTTGTTGCCCTAAGCAAACGCCAAAGATGGGTTTGGTAGGTGCGTAAGTTTTTATTAAATCCAACAGAATACCTGCTTCCTGTGGAATGCCTGGTCCTGGAGAGAGAATAATTTTGTCGTATTTTGCTATTTCTTCCAATGAAATTTGGTCATTTCTAACCACATCTATTTCTCCATCAGTAATTTGTTCTAATATTTGAACTAAATTATATGTAAAACTATCGTAATTATCAAAAACAAGGATTTTCATACGTTTTTCTAGTTAAAGAGATTAATATATTTTCTGTGCTAATTCAATGGCTTTTTTTAAAGCTTCAAGTTTGTTATTTACTTCCTGAAGTTCATTATAGGATATTGATTTTGAAACAATTCCTGCTCCTGCCTGATAAAAAAGAGTATTTTCTTTACTCAAAAAAGTACGAATCATAATTGCCTGATTACAGCTACCATCGAAACCTACAAAACCGATACACCCAGCGTAGTAAGAACGAGATGTTTTCTCATATTGGTCGATGAGTTCCATTGCCCGAAATTTGGGAGCTCCGCTGAGAGTTCCTTGAGGGAAAGTGCTGGAAATCATTTCGTAAGGATTCTGCTCCGATGAAACATCAGCGACCACTTCACTTACCATATGGATTACGTGTGAGAAAAAGTGAATTTCTTTGAGTTTTGAAACTCTTACATTTTTTCCGTATATGCTAAGGTCATTTCTTGCCAAATCGACCAACATAATATGCTCGGCATTCTCTTTAGGGTCTTGTTTTAGCCTTTCAGCTGCTTTTAAGTCGTTTTCGATGCTGTGAGTTCGTTTAAAAGTACCTGCAATTGGGTGAATTATAGCTTTTTTATCTTTTATAATAATCTGACTTTCAGGGCTTGAACCAATGAGTTTGTAGTCTCCATAATCAAAGAAAAATAAATAAGGAGAAGGATTGATATTACGTAAGGCTCGATACACATTGAATTCATCTCCACGGAATTTCTGATGAAATCTTCTGCTCAAAACCAACTGAAAAACATCACCTCTTTTACAATGCATTTGTGCTTTTTCCACCATTTCCAAAAAGTCAGTATCGCTTAAATTGGATTTTTCTTCACCTACTTTTTCAAAAGGAAAGACAGGAGCATTCTTTTGATGAATAATGTTTTCAATAATTGAAACTTCTGAATTTAAACCTTTTATGATATTTTCTATTATAAAAAGTTCATCGTTATGATGATTAATTGCGATGACGTATTGATAAAGACGATAACGAAGCAACGGGATTTTATTTTCCTGTGATTGTTCCTTAAACTTTATTCCTTCAAAGAAAGGAATAGCATCGTACGACGTGTAACCGAAAAGCCCCTGAGCTGTTCTTCCGATGTCGTGATTGGGTTTTTCACATATAAAACTACTCGAAAAACCTTGTAATATATCGGTTAGTTTTTCGCCTTTAAGGCTTATTTTTTCAGCATTCTCATTTGGAAATTTTATTTCAGCTTCATTATAGTTGCGTATTTCAATTCCAGCAATAGCGTTGATAGCAATGAAGGAAAAATTGTTATCCTCTCCTTGTTTTCCTGCACTTTCTAAAAGAATTGTATCTCGAAATTGGTCACGAAGCCTAAGATAAATTCCCACAGGAGTAAATAAATCTCCCAACGCGGATTTTACAATGGTTTTTAAGTGTATTTTTCTTTCAAACATAATTTTTGTGTAAAAAAAAATGGCTTCAACAAATTAATGTCAAAGCCTATATTATTAAAAGTTTAATTTTCTTAATGGAATTCAAAACAATAAGTAACCTTTCAAGACCTTGAACAAGATTTTGAAAGCCACCACCAATATGTATTGTTAAATAATTTCATCGGGGCAAATGTAAAAAATATTTTTAAATATGCAAAAAATACACGTAATCTAAAGAAAGAAGTGAAGTAAATACGAAAACAAAACAACCTTCTTTCTGCTTTTTTGAAAGAAACTTATATTGATGATTACTGACAAATTGACATTTTTAAGATATTGGTATTTTTTTTGCCAAAGCAATTTTCGTAAGTCAAAAATCGTTTGATTTTTTGAGCTTTTTTAATCTTTTAATCATTAAATTATCTCATAAGAAATGAAAGGAAATATTAATGTTTCGGTGGAAAATATTTTTCCACTTATCAAGAAATTTTTATACAGCGACCACGAAATTTTCCTTCGGGAACTCATCTCTAACGCTACCGATGCTACGCTGAAATTAAAACACTTAACCCAAATTGGCGAAGCAAAAGTGGAGTACGGAAATCCTATCATCGAAGTGAAGATTGATAAGGAAAATAAAACCTTACATATCATCGACCAAGGTATTGGGATGTCGGGCGAAGAGGTGGAAAAGTACATCAATCAGATTGCTTTTTCAGGAGCAGAAGAATTTTTAGAAAAATACAAAGATACTGCCAAAGATGCAGGTGTAATTGGGCATTTCGGGCTTGGGTTTTACTCTGCTTTTATGGTGGCAAACCAAGTGGAAATCATCACCAAATCGTACACTGACGCTCCTGCCGTAAAATGGACGTGTGATGGTTCTCCCGAATACACGCTTGAACCTGCCGAAAAGTCAGAAAGAGGTACGGAAATCATCTTATACATCGCCGAAGATTCTACCGAGTTTTTGGAGGAATATCGCATCGAAGAATTGTTGCGTAAATACAACAAATTTATGCCAATTCCGATTAAATTCGGAACCAAACAAGAACCGCTTCCTCGTCCTGAAAATGCCGATGAAAATTACAAAACCGAATATCAAACCGTTGACAATATTGTAAATAACCCAAATCCGGCGTGGACAAAACAACCTGCCGATTTGCAAGACGAGGACTATAAAAACTTCTATCGTGAACTTTATCCGATGCAGTTTGACGACCCCTTGTTTCACATTCACCTCAACGTGGATTATCCGTTCAATTTAACGGGAATTTTGTATTTCCCAAAACTATCAATGGATATGCAAATTCAAAAAGACCGCATTCAGTTGTATCAAAATCAGGTTTTTGTAACGGATAATGTGGAGGGAATTGTTCCAGAGTTTTTGACAATGCTTAAAGGAGTTATCGATTCGCCAGATATTCCGCTGAACGTGTCACGTTCGTACTTACAAGCCGATGGCAACGTTAAAAAAATCGCAAATTATATTACTCGAAAGGTTTCTGATAAATTAAAATCGCTTTTCAATACAAATCGTGAGGATTTTCAATCAAAATGGAACGATATTAAGATTGTTTTGGAGTATGGAATGCTTTCTGAACCGAAATTCTACGAAAAAGCAGGGGATTTTGTGCTTTATCCAACGGTAGATGACCAATATTATACCCTTTCGGAGCTTAAAGAAGCCTTAAAAGACCAACAAACCGACAAAGACGGAAAATTGGTGGTGCTTTACGCCCAAAATAAAGAGGTGCAACACGCTGCTATTGAACAGGCGAAAGAAAAAGGATACCAAGTGTTGCTTTTGGATTCGCCCATTGTATCGCATTTAATTCAGAAGTTGGAACACGATAACGAAAACTTGACTTTTGCTCGAGTGGATTCGGCTCCGATTTCCAAACTCATTCAAAAAGAGGATACTACAATTTCCAAATTTTCGGAAGAAGAAAAAACATCACTTAAAGAAAGCATTGAAAAAAGCATTCCGAGTGAAGGTTTTGTGGTGCAATTGGAAGATTTGGACAGCGATAGCACACCTTTTAGCATCAATCAGCCTGAATTTATGCGTCGTATGAAAGAAATGAGTGCTACGGGCGGTGGCGGAATGTTCGGAATGGGGAATTTCCCCGAAATGTATCATTTGGTAGTCAATACCAATTCGCCTTTGGCAACCTCGATACTAAATACAGCGGACGAAAACGAAAAACAAAGCCTCATCAAACAAGCCTTTGATTTAGCCCGACTTTCGCAAGGACTTCTGAAAGGAAAAGAACTTACCGATTTCATCAAACGCAATTTTCAGGAATTGAAATAATGTTGTTTTTTCCATAACTATAGAAAAGCGATGCACGAAAATAGTGTATCGCTTTTCTTTTTTTGCCTTTGGGAAAACCAATAATAAACCAAAAACAACAAATTTTGAACTTTAAAGCTAAAATTTAGGCTTCGATATCTATTTGATTAATAAAAAATAACTATCTTTGGGCTTTGTATCAAAGTTTTATAAAAACAAAAAATAATTATTGTTCAATAGACAATCAACTAAACCATTAATTTTATGAAATCACTATCTTTAATTTTTACCATTTTGTTTACTTGTATCATTGTAAACACACAGGCACAAAACAAAACGATAGATTTACCTCCTTTTGGGTTTGCCAACACTAAAACAATAGAAATCCGTAAGGTGAGTCTTTCCGAAAAAGAAACCTTACTTGAAGTTGATGCATTTTTTACTCCAGGTTATTGGATTAGAATTGCATCAGATACATATTTAAAAGCAGGAGACAAAAAATACAAAATCCAAAAAGGTGAAGGTATCGTATTGGATTCTCTTTTTTGGATGCCAAAGTCAGGAGAAGCCTCTTTCAAACTTGTTTTTGAACCTTTACCCTTAAAAACTGAAAAATTTGACTTTATAGAGGGTGATTGTAAAGATTGCTTTAAAATCTATGATATTGATTTGAGCAAAAAACAACATAAAATCAATATTCCCAAAGAATTTCAGCAAAAACACCAAGTTACGAAGAACTTTTCGACAAAATGGCAAAAAGGAAAAGGTTTAATTAGTGGTAAAATCATAGGATATAAACCTGATTTAGGAGACGTTGTATTCATTTACCCAAATCCTATTACTGGTAATCGAGATAAAAATCTTGTAACCATTTCGGAAGATGGCACGTTCAAAATTAACACTACCATTTATAGCCCCACATCACTTATACTACTTTCCGATTCATTTTACATTCCTTTAATAGTTGCTCCTGATAAAGAATTGAAAGTACTTATTAATCTTCCTGAAATGCAACGTAAACAAAGCCGTTTACAGAGAAATATAGTTTCAAAAGGAGAAGGAATTTACTATGCTGGATTTTTAGCCGATGTTAATAATGATGTATATAAAATTTCCTCCGAAGAGAGAAAAAATCGCGTCAATATAGATTCTATTGCCGATTTAGGTGCAGATGCCCTCGAAAAACATTTCAAACAGGAGTATTATAAAGAAATTTCAAAAAATAATGCCTTAAAAATAAACGATTTATCAAGAAAAATATTAAATTCAAAAGCGATTAATGAGTTGAAGGATGAAATTGGAAATATAGGATATTACCTAAGAAAATCTTATGCCAAAAAGTATAACATCTCAGAAAAAGAAGCTCAAGTAAAGTATTATTCTGAACCTAAAAGAGCTGATTTTTATGATTTCTATAAAGAAATTCCATATAATGATTCTGATATTTTGCTTTCACCCATTGTAAGCGAACTTGTTAATGACCTTTTGTTTTTTCATATAGGAGAAAATAGAATTCTTGACATTGTTCGTTTCTTATCGGAAAGTCCAAAAGTTACTGATGTTGATAGAAATCTTTTTAAAGAATTTCTTGAAGCAAAACAAAATAACACTTCTTTTTTAAAAATGAAAGAATTAGAGGAAGTAGGAATGAAGTATGATGATTTGATAAAAGAGTATGACAAAAAAAACAGAGGAGCAACAGTGCTTGCTAAAATCTGGGGTACAGATAATGCCCTTTTATTAGACCTTATCAAAGCTCGAAAAATCGCTAATCAGTTTGCAGATTACGAACCTCTTACCGAAGAAAATAAAGAAGAAATGAAATCATTCCCTATTGAAATTCAGCAAATTTTAATAGATGAAAATGATAAACTTTTAGCAAGAATTGAAGAAAACAAAAAGAGAACAGGTTTTACTGTGCTTAACGTTCCTCAAACCAGTGATGAGCAACTTTTGGTAGAAATGTTAAAGCCTTTTAAAGGAAAAGTAATCTTGATAGATATGTGGGCAACTTGGTGTGGTCCTTGCTTGGCTGCGAATAAACAAATGGAACCACTTAAAGCAGAGTTTGCTTTTGCTGATAAAGATGTAATATTCTTGTATTTAGCAGGAGAAAATTCACCGGAACAAACTTGGAAAAATATGATTCCGAGTATTAAAGGGCAACATTATCGTGTTAATAAAAATCAATGGAGTTATTTACAACAAAGCTTTAATGCCAGAGGTGTACCTACTTATATCATCGTTGATAAGAAAGGAGAACACTCGTATCAAGTTTCAGGTTTTCCAGGTGTAAATACAATGAAAAATGAACTACTTAAAGCGTTGGAAAAATAAAAATCATTTTTATAAATAAAAACTTCAAGAATTCTACAATTTCTTGGAGTTTTTTTTAATTGTTGTGTATGCTATTTTTTTAATTGTGAAGAAAAACCATTTATCCTGAATACAATAATTTAGCTTCTTGAAGCAAAAAAATCTAAAAATTATGGATTTGTATTAATAATCAATCTGTTGTTTGTTATTTTTTTGAAGTTTGAAATCTCCAATTCTGATTATTTTGATTATATTTGCCCAAAATGAAGGGAATAAAAAGTGATGTTTTGCTTTTCATTTTGCATTAAAAAACTTTGATTATTTTGAAAAAGAAACTTTTCCTTTTAGATGCGTATGCTTTGATATTCAGAGGATATTATGCTTTTATTAAAAATCCGAGAATTAATTCAAAAGGGTTGAACACTTCGGCGATAATGGGTTTTATGAACTCTCTTTTTGATGTGATTAAAAAAGAAAGACCTGACCATCTGGCTGTTGCCTTTGACAAAGGTGGAAGTGTGGCTCGTACGGAAATGTTCACGGATTACAAAGCTAATCGAGAAGAAACTCCCGAAGCTATTCGCATTGCAGTGCCTTACATTCACGAAATACTAAAGGCTTTGCACATTCCTATCATTGAAAAGGAAGGTTATGAAGCTGATGATATTATTGGTACACTTGCCAAAAAGGCCGAAAAGCAGAATTATTTGGTGTATATGGTTACTCCAGATAAAGATTATGCACAATTAGTTTCTGAAAATATTTTTGTTTATCGTCCTCCTCGTAATGGAAATGATGTTGAGATTTGGGGAGTGGAGCAGGTCAAAGAAAAGTTTGAAGTACAATCACCCGAGCAAGTGATTGATTTTCTTGGAATGATGGGCGATGCTGTTGATAATATTCCTGGACTTCCTGGAGTGGGTGAGAAGACAGCTAAAAAACTTCTGGCAGAGTTCGGAAGTATGGAAAATCTGTTGACAAATACAGATAAGCTCAAAGGAAAGATGAAAGAGAACATCGAAAATAATGCTGAAAAAGGAATTTTGTCCAAAAAATTGGCAACCATTATGTTAGATGTTCCTGTTGAGTTTGATGAAGTTGATTTTGAACTTTCAAAACCTGACTTTGAGTCTGTCGCAAAACTTTTTGAAGAATTGGAATTCAGGCAATTGCTTCAGAATTTTATGCGTACGTACCAACCTCCTGAAATAGTGGTTCAAAAATCAAAATCAGTGGAAGGTCAAACAGATTTATTTGCAGTACAAGGTAATTTATTTGCAGAAAATCTATCTTCTGGTAAAAAAACTATTGAAGATACGCCTCATCATTACCAATTGGCGGAGACAGCAATGGCTCGTAGGCTTTTACTTCAAAATTTATTGCAACAAGAAGCAGTTTGTTTTGATACAGAAACAACTAATCTTGAAAGTTTGAATGCTGAATTGGTTGGAATTGCTTTTTCATGGCATAAAGGTAAAGGATATTACGTTCCGTTTCCTGAAAATAGGTCAGAAGCCTCTGAATTATTGCAAGAATTTCGTCCTTTTTTTGAAAATGAGCAAATTACAAAGGTAGGGCAAAATCTAAAATATGATATAAAAGTATTGTACAATTATGGAATAGAGGTAAAAGGCGAATTGTTCGACACGATGGTAGCTCACTATCTCATTAATCCTGATATGCGTCACAATATGGACGTACTTTCTGAAACATATTTAGATTATACACCCATTTCTATTGAAAAATTAATAGGAAAAAAAGGCAAGAATCAGCTTTCGATGCGTTCTGTATCTCTTGAAGACCAGAAAGAATACGCCGTTGAAGATGCCGATGTTACTTGGCAATTGAAAGAAATCTTTACAGAAGAACTCAAAAAGGTAAATGCAGATAAAATTTATCGTGAGTTAGAAGCTCCTTTGGTACAAGTACTTGCAAAAATGGAGTTGGAAGGAATTAATTTGGATACTTCTTTCTTAAAAAGGCTTTCGGAAAAATTAGATGAAGATATTATCGCTTACGAAAAAGAAATCTTAACAGCTGCAGGAGAAGATTTTAACTTAGCTTCTCCTAAGCAATTGGGCGAAATCTTATTCGAAAAACTTAAAATTGATAAAAAACCTAAAAAAACCAAAACAGGGCAATATGCAACATCGGAAGAAGTACTATCATACTTTGCCGATAAACACAAAATCGTAGCCGATATTTTGGAATGGAGGCAACTTCAAAAATTAAAATCAACTTACATTGATGCACTCCCCAATGAAGTAAATCCTAAAACAGGAAGAGTACACACAACCTATATGCAAACGGTTGCAGCCACTGGGCGTTTGAGCAGTAACAACCCAAATTTGCAAAATATCCCAATTCGTACAGAAAGAGGGCAGCAAATACGTAAGGCGTTCATTCCTAAAGACGAAAATCACATTTTATTAGCAGCAGATTACTCACAAATTGAACTCAGAATCATTGCCTCATTAAGTGAAGAACAAAATATGATTCAAGCCTTTTTGAATAATGAGGATATTCATCGCTCAACAGCTGCTAAAGTCTTTAATGTTCCTATTGAAGAAGTTACACGCGAACAACGAAGCCACGCCAAAACAATAAATTTCGGAATTATTTATGGTGTATCAGCTTTTGGGCTTAGTAACCAAACCGACCTTTCACGTACAGAAAGTAAAGAACTCATAGAAACCTATTATGCTACATATCCTAATTTACGTAATTATATCAATAAGCAAATATTTTTTGCTCAACAAAATGGATATGTAGAAACTATCTTAGGAAGAAGACGTTATCTACCAGATATTAATTCTAGAAATCAAGTGGTTAAAGGTGCAGCTGAACGAAATGCTATCAATGCTCCTATTCAGGGAAGTGCAGCCGATATTATAAAAATAGCAATGATTCGTGTTCAAAACCGATTGGAAAAAGAAAGCTTCAAAAGCAAAATGTTACTACAAGTACACGATGAATTAGTATTCGATGTGCCAAAAATAGAATTGGAAGAAGTAAAAAATGCTATTAAATACGAAATGGAAAACGCTTTCAAGCTTATTGTACCTTTAGTTGTGGATTTGGGCGTTGGAACAAACTGGCTCGAAGCACATTAATTGATTTTAGCGAACAAACAAATCGATTTTTTAGGGTAGGGATTTAATAACATTTTGGATTTTCACTTAAATGCAATAGTTTTGCAGTCTTTTTTAAGGCATAGATATTTTAAATTGCAAATGGTTAAAATAGGAAACATAGATTTGGGAGAATTTCCGTTGTTACTTGCTCCGATGGAAGATGTGAGCGACCCTCCTTTTCGCAGATTGTGCAAAATTCACGGAGCAGATATGCTTTTTAGTGAATTTATTTCTTCGGAAGGATTAATCCGAGATGCGATAAAGAGTAAACAAAAGCTGGATATATTTGATTATGAACGTCCCGTTGGAATTCAAATCTTTGGAGGTGATGAAGAAGCAATGGCCCTTTCTGCCAGAATCGTTGAGACTGTAAATCCTGATTTATTGGATATTAACTTTGGTTGCCCTGTAAAGAAAGTAGTTTCAAAAGGAGCAGGTGCAGGAGTTTTAAAAGATATCGACCTGATGGTAAGGCTTACCAAAGCGGTGGTTAATAGCACAAAATTACCTGTTACGGTTAAAACACGCTTAGGCTGGGACGAAAATTCAATAAATATTGACGAAGTAGCCGAAAGATTGCAAGATGTTGGCATTCAGGCGTTATCTATTCACGCTCGGACACGTTCACAGCTTTACAAAGGACATTCGGATTGGTCTCATATTGCACGAATTAAGGAAAATCCACGCATTAAAATTCCTATTTTTGGCAACGGAGATATTGATTCTCCTGAAAAAGCATTGGAATATAGGAATACATATGGCGTTGATGGTATAATGATAGGTAGGGCAGCAATTGGCTATCCTTGGATTTTCAATGAAATAAAACATTATTCTAAAACAGGAGAAAAATTACCATCTCCAACCATTTCGGATAGGGTGGAAGCCGTTAAAAATCACTTAACTTGGTCAGCAGAGTGGAAAGGAGAACGTCAGGGCGTGTTGGAAATGCGTCGCCATTATGCGAATTATTTTCGAGGAATTCCCAATTTCAAAGAATATCGGCAGAAGTTAGTTACTTTAGATGAGTTGCAGCAAATTTTAGAAGTACTTGAGGAAATAAAAGATAAATTTTAAGGGTATAAAAAAACTTTGCCAAAGTCAATTTTTTTATATTTTTCTTTGGCAAAGTTTGAAAATTACTAAATCTTTTGAAAAGATTACATTTTTATAGTAAGTACAGGTTTTGTTGCGTGGTTCACTAAATCACTACTGATACTTCCATTAAAGAAATGAGCAATTCCTTTTCTTCCGCTTGGGAACATACAAATCAAATCAATATCGTTTTCTGCTACATAATTCAGAATTCCAGTCTCAATGCGAATATCATTGTAAACGTGTGTTTCAAATTCTTCAATACTTGAATTTTGACTTTCTAAGAATTCATTCATACGCTCTCTGATTTCAGAAGTTGTTAGGAATTGGTAAGGTGTATTAACAAAAACTAAATCAATCTTTGCATTGAAAAGTTCTGCAAATTTTACAGCTTTTTCAAAAGGTTTCAAAAATCTTTTTGTAAAGTCACACGCAAACATAATATGCTTGATGTTAAGCTTTTCCTCAGGATTTTTGATTACAAGTACAGGAACACTTGCTGTTCGAATTACTTTTTCTGCATTCGACCCAATAAAAAGTTCCTTAGTGCCTGATGCTCCATTTGAACCCATAAAAACTAGGTCAATTCCATACTTTTTAACAACATCCTCAACCGCGTCAGCTAAAGGGGCTGTTTCAATAAGATCTTTAATTTCAATTTCTCCTCCTAATTCTTTTTTGATGCTGTCAAAACGTTGTTTCGATAAATTTAAAAAATACATAGCTTCAGGTATGGAGGAATGCTCTTGTGTTGCTAATCGGAAAGGCAGTTCAAGAGCGTGTAACAAGAATACTTCAGCTTTTTGGCGTTTTGCCAATTCAATCGCAACTTTCAAAGAAGCAATTGATTTTTCTGAAAAGTCGGTGGTAACGAGAATCTTTTTCATGATTATTACTTTTAGAGTTAAATAATTAATTTTATACTATTTTGACATTCCTTATTCCATTGTTTATGAGTGTTATGAGTGGAATAATTTGAATACCATTAATTTTTGTTTTGAATTTTTATAGTTGATAAATTCAATGCCAATTAACTTTCCGTAAAGGTATGGAATAAAAACCAAATGACAAAATAAATTTGTTTTTTTTCTTGATTTATTGAAAAAATTGTATCTTTGCCTCGTGGAATGGAGTATTGAGGGGACATAAAGTCCCCTCTTTTTATAGAAAAATGAATTTTAAAGATAAAGTTAAAGAACTTATAGACAGTGTTTTGTCTGAAAATCCGACACTATTTTTGATTGATTTATCAATTTCAAATGATAATGCAGTACGTATTGTCATCGACGGTGATCAAGGTGTGGGAATTGATGATTGTATAGCAATTAGTCGTGCGGTTGAACATAATTTAGATAGGGAAGAAGTTGATTTTTCTATTGAGGTAACTTCTTTCGGAGCTACTGAGCCTTTTCAGCTGGAACGTCAATATCGCAAAAATATAGGCAGAAACGTAGAAGTTAAAACCACTGATGGGAAAAAACACGAAGGACTACTTAAGAATGTAGAAGGAGGTAATATAACTCTTGAAACGGAAACGCGTGAACCCAAACCTGTAGGGAAAGGTAAAATAACCGTTAAAAGAGAGCATTTATTTGCTTTAAATGATATAAAAGAAACAAAAGTAATCATTAAATTTTAATTAAAATTATTATGGATAATCTTGAATTAATAGAGTCTTTTTCAGAGTTTAAAGATGACAAATTAATTAACCGTGAGACTTTAATGGCGATTTTGGAAGAAGTATTTCGTAATACTTTGAAAAAGAAATATGGTTCAGATGATAATTTTGACATAATTATTAATCCTGATAAAGGAGATTTACAGATATTCAGAAACCGAGTGGTTGTTGAAGATGGGGCTGTTGTGAATGAAAATCAGGAAATAGAATTAACAGAAGCACGAAAAATTGAGCCTGATTTTGAGGTAGGAGAAGATGTTTCTGAGGAAATAAAAATTGCAAGTTTAGGACGTAGAGCAATTTTGGCGTTGCGTCAGAACTTGATATCCAAAATACACGAATACGATAGTACAACCATCTATCGCAGATTCAAAGATTTAATAGGACAAATATATACAGCTGAGGTTCATCATATTAGGCATCGTGCGATAATATTATTAGATGATGAGGGAAATGAAATTGTTTTACCAAAAGAAAAACAAATTCCTTCTGATTTTTTCAAAAAAGGTGAACACGTTCGCGGTATTATTGAGTCTGTGGAACTTAAAGGGAATAAGCCTTCTATCATAATGTCAAGAACGTCGCCAGTGTTTTTGGAACGTTTGTTTGAACAGGAAATTCCCGAAGTTATGGACGGGTTAATTACGATTAGCAAAGTTGTTCGTATACCAGGAGATAAAGCAAAAGTTGCGGTAGACTCTTTTGATGATCGCATAGATGCTGTGGGAGCTTGTGTAGGTGTGCGTGGGTCGCGTATTCACGGAATTGTACGTGAGCTAGGAAACGAAAATATTGATGTAATTAACTATACTTCAAATGCTTCATTATTGATTGCTCGTGCATTGGCTCCTGCTAAGGTAAGTTCAGTTACAATTAATGAAGAAGAAAAACGAGCAGAAGTTTTCCTTCAAACAGAAGAAGTTTCAAAAGCGATTGGAAAGTCTGGATACAATATCCGTTTAGCAAGTCAATTGACTGGTTATGAGATAGATGTGTATCGTGAAGGAATTAACGATGAAGATATTGAGCTTAGCGAGTTTGATGACGAAATTGAAGGTTGGATTATTGAAGAGTTCCAAAAAGCAGGGCTAGATACAGCAAAAAGTATTTTGGAATTAGAAGTTTCTGATTTGATGAAACGAACAGACCTTGAGGAAGAAACAATTCGTGAGGTTATTAAGGTTTTAGAAGAGGAATTTGAAGATTAATGATTATCTTTGCCGAAATTTTCGCTTTCGGTAGGGTTTTGAACGTTTGTGAGAACAAAAAAATTGAGGTTTACAAGGCTATAAGCTATTTGCTTGTGGCGAAATAAAAAATATATGAGCGAGGGAACTACAAGATTAAGTAAGGTTTTAAAGGAGTTTAACATTTCTTTGGATACGGCTGTTGATTATCTTAAGAAAGAAAAGGGGGTTGAAATTGAATCCAATCCCAATGTAAAGATTTCGGGAGAAGTTGTGAAACTCCTTTCCGATAAGTTTAATGCGGATAAAAATAAACGTGAAGCTTCAAAAGAAATTGTTGAAGATCAGCGTAAAGAGCGTGAAGCTATCCGTATTGAACAAGAAAAAGAAAATGAGAAAAAACGTAAGCAACAAGAACAAGAAGTTATTAGAGCTAAAGGAACTGTTGCAGGAATAAAAACTGTTGGCAAAATTGACCTTGAGCCTAAAAAGGAAGAAAAGTCAGTTGAAATTCCGACTGAAAAAGAAGAACCTACTCAACAAGTAGAGAAAAAAGATGTCGAAACCTTAGTTCAACCTGAGATTTCTCAAGAAATTAAGGAATCAAAACCTGAATCTGTTGAAGAAGAAGTTCCTGTAGTAAAGGTAGAACCTATCGTAGAAAAGGTTAAAGAACAACAAAAGAAAAAAATAGAATTTCCCTCGAAAGACAAACCTCAAAAAGATAAAACTCAGAATCAGCAAGATACTTACAAGAAAGTAAAAGAAGTTCCCAAACAAAAGGTTGAAGAAAAAGAACCAGAGGAACCTGAAGTTCTTGAAACTCAATATCAAAAACTTACTGGTCCAAAATTGGTCGGAAAAAAAATTGACTTAAGCCAGTTCGAGAAAAAGAAGAAGAAAAAGAAAAAAGGAGGGAAGGAAAAGGAAAATACTAAACCTAATACAGAAACTCCAAAACAAGATGATAATGCTGAGAAACGCAAACGCAAACGCATTCGAAAAGATGAGCCAAGCCTTTCATCAGCTAACAATAACAAAAAGGACGGGAAAAATAAAAAAGCAAAAACTTTCACAAAGGTAGAACCTACTGAAGAGGAAGTTCAAAAGCAAGTCCGTGAAACTCTGGAAAAACTGCAAGGAAAAGCTGCTAAATCAAAAGGAGCCAAATATCGTAAGGAAAAACGTGATTTACATCGCCAGAAAACAGAAACCGAGTTAGCACAATTAGAACAAGAAGAAAAAATACTCAAAGTAACGGAATTTGTTACTGTAAATGAGTTAGCTACAATGATGGATGTGCCAATTAATAGAGTAATTGGAGCGTGTATGTCGTTGGGTATTATGGTAACAATGAATCAACGGTTGGATGCAGAAACCTTAACAATTGTAGCAGATGAATTTGGTTTTGAAGTTGAGTTTGCAACTGCAGATATAGAAGAATCAATTCATATTGAAGAAGATAAAGAAGAAGACTTGGTACCAAGAGCTCCTATAGTTACCGTTATGGGACACGTTGACCACGGAAAAACTTCATTGCTAGATTATATTCGTAAAGAAAATGTAATAGCAGGAGAAAGTGGAGGTATCACGCAACATATTGGAGCTTACAGAGTTAAATTGGAAAGTGGCGAAAGAATAACTTTCTTGGATACACCTGGGCACGAGGCTTTTACCGCAATGCGTGCACGTGGTACAAAAGTTACAGATATTGCCATTATTGTTGTAGCAGCTGACGATGATGTGATGCCACAAACAAAAGAGGCAATTAGCCACGCACAGGCAGCAGGCGTTCCTATTATATTTGCAATTAATAAGATAGATAAGCCTACTGCAAATCCAGAAAAAATTAAAGAGCGTTTGGCAGGAATGAACCTATTGGTAGAAGATTGGGGAGGAAAAATCCAATCACAAGATATTTCAGCAAAGCAAGGGATTGGTGTTCAGGAGCTTTTAGAAAAAGTACTTCTGGAGGCTGAATTGTTGGAGCTGAAAGCCAACCCGAACAAACGTGCTGTGGGGACTGTTGTTGAAGCATCGCTTGATAGAGGGCGAGGATATGTTTCAACAGTATTGGTTGAATCAGGAACGTTGAACATAGGTGATTATGTGTTAGTTGGGACAAACTCCGGAAAAATCCGTGCAATGCACGATGAGCGAGGCAAAAAAGTTAAAAGTGCTGGGCCTTCAACTCCGATTTCTATTTTAGGATTGGACGGAGCTCCTCAGGCAGGAGATAAATTCTATGTGTTTGAAGATGAACGTGAAGCAAAACAAATTGTTGCCAAAAGGGCTCAGTTGCAACGTGAACAATCTGTACGTACACAGCGTCATATCACTCTTGATGAAATTGGAAGACGTATCGCTTTAGGAGATTTCAAACAATTAAATATCATTTTAAAAGGAGACGTAGATGGTTCAGTAGAAGCTTTGACGGATTCTTTCCAAAAATTATCAACAGAAGAAATTCAGGTTTCCATAATTCATAAAGGAGTCGGAGCAATTACAGAATCAGATGTGTTGTTAGCATCAGCTTCAGACGCGATTATTATTGGATTTAATGTTCGTCCGATGGCAAATGCACGAACCTTAGCAGATAAAGAGGAAATAGATATCCGTACGTATTCAATCATTTACGATGCTATTAATGATTTGAAAGACGCTATGGAAGGAATGCTTTCTCCTGTGTTTAAAGAAGAAGTTACAGGAACTGTCGAAATTCGTGAGTTGTTCAAAATTTCAAAAGTAGGGACTATTGCAGGATGTATGGTTACTGACGGAAAAATATTCCGAAATTCAAAAATACGAATTATCCGAGATGGTGTTGTAATCTATACTGGAGAGTTAGCATCATTAAAACGATTTAAAGATGATGTTAAAGAAGTTTCAAAAGGCTATGATTGTGGATTGCAAATTAAGAACTACAATGATATTAAAGAAGGTGATGTAGTTGAAGCTTTCCAAGAGGTGGCGGTTAAAAAGAAATTATAATATTTGTAAGCACAATAAAAAACAGGAGTAGATTAATCTGCTCCTGTTTTTGTTTATTTTCGAACGAATATTACTGAACGACAATTTGTATTACTTTTTCTTCTCCTTTAGTATTAATGATTCGTAAAATGTTATCTCCTTTAGGAGCATATATGTTCATTTCGTGAAAAAGATTTGTTGTTCCTAAATAAGTTTCATTCAAATACCAAAAAACATTTCCTTTTTCAGAGGACGCTGCTTTTGCTATGAAAGGTTGTAATTCTCCGCCAAAATTTTTAGTTGTGTAGATAATACTTTTGTGTTTTGGATAGACAAAGTCAAGTCTTTTAAAATTGCTTAATTCCAAGCAATCTTCTCGAAAAGGAGGAAGATTTCGATAATCAATATGGTTATTTTTGTAGTACCATTCCATAACTGGAGGGAGAATAAACCACGACTTTGAAATTATATTGTTTGAAGATTCGCAAGAAGTATTTATTTGAAATTGCTCGCTTTTGTCAAGATGAACGATTTTATGATATGGGCAAATAGTATGGTCATTGGTTGTAATTGTTGTGAGAACAGACTTTTTGGGGCATTCCTCTTTTGCTAAAAAACCTGAGGTTTCACATACTATAAGTTCTTCTAAATCATCATAAGGTTTTGAAAACCAAGAAGTAGAAGGTAATGAATTGAAAATTTCAAACATTACAGGTGCAGCATAGGAAGCTCCTGTGAGTGTGGGTCTTCCTTCTCCTGTAGCATTTCCCACCCAAACGGCGACTACAAATTCTGGAGTGACACCAATCGCCCAAGCATCTTTATTACCGAAACTTGTGCCTGTTTTCCAAGCAATTTTTCGAGAAGATTCATAGTATTTCCAAGCAATATCCTGAGTAGGACGATTTACTTCCTTCATAGCTTCGAGCATTTTCCAGATAGCACCCGCTTTAAAAATAGTAGGTTCAGAAGTAAAATTTCCAAAAGTAGAAATATCTTCCGTTAAATTGTATTTTAATTCTTGAAACTCATCAGTTCTATATATTTGTCTTTGGCTGAAAATAGTTAGTTCAGAGGCTAAGTTAGTGTATGCACGAGCCAAGTCCCATAAATTGCTTTCTGCTCCACCTAAAATGATTGATAGCCCGTAATGGTCAGGGTGTTTTTTTATATCTGAAAGCTTCAATTTCTGAAGAATATCGTAAAATCGATAAATTCCAAATTTTTGCAATAGCCAAACAAATGGAATATTCAATGATTTTGCTAAAGCTATATCAGCCGAGACAGCTCCTTCAAAAGTATTGCTAAAGTTCTGGGGAGAATATCCTGAAATTTGAGTGGGAACATCGGGGATTAATTCCTGAGGTAGTAATTCTCCTTTATCAAGCATTCCAGCATAAAGTATTGGTTTTAATATACTTCCTGTGCTTCTCGGAGCGTGAATAATATCTACATCTTTCTGATGATTTTCATCGGTAGGCGTATTTCCTACGTAAGATAGTACGTTGCGAGTTTTTACATCAACCACAATTGCAGCCATATTATGCACTTCGGATTGTGAATAATGTTTGTGATAATTTGCTACAATTTGATTTGTTTTTTCCTGAATAGCAACTTTAATAGTTGAGCGAATACGTTGCCCTTGTTGTTTTTTTGCAACAAATTCTAAGAAATGTGGTGCTATTTGAGGCAATTTGTGTGGTTTCTGAGGAAGAGGTTCCAACAAAGCAAGTTCATAAGTTTCTTTGTCAAAAACTTTTTTGTCATACATTTTTTTAAGAAGATTATCTCGTTTTTTCTTCAAAGCTGTCTGATTTTTTCCAGGAAAAATTAGACTTGGAGCATTTGGAAGCACAGCCAATGTAGCACTTTGTCCCCACGACAATTGTTGAGGAGCAACTCCAAAATAACGCCAAGAAGCCATATCTAACCCAACAACATTTCCGCCAAATGGAGCGTGAGAGGCATAAAGAGACAAAATTCTGTCTTTCGAATATCTGAACTCTAAACGAGTTGCCAAAATCATTTCGGTAAGTTTTTCAAAATAGGTGCGTTTTTGATTTTCTCTGGAAAGGCGAATAACTTGCTGAGTGATAGTACTTCCTCCACGAATTATTTCACCTTTTTTAAGATTTTCAAATAAAGCTTTCCCAACAGAAATAGGATTTACTCCCCAATGATAATTAAAATATTCATCTTCAAAATGAATTAGAGAAGTTTTAAAACGATGAGGAATACTATCATTTTCTGGAAATCGCCATTGCCCATCTTCAGCAATTTTTGCTCCCAAAAGTTTTCCTTCAGAACTTTCCACAATTGTAGCGTAATTATTTGAAAATAAGTGTTTAGGGAGTGAATAGTAGTACCATATTAATAAGGCTGTAATTATCAGATATTTAATAGGATTAGATTTAATTTTTTTAAATTTCCAGAGAATAAAACGTTTAATATGATAAAAGATATTTTTCAATGTAAAAAAAAATGAATTTTAAAGAAAGTATTCTGTTTTACTTTCACAAAGGTAGCGAAATAAATCATAAATCATAATTCGTAATTCATAAAAATTCCTATCTTTGTCCCTTACCGAAAACTATAAATAAAGATGTCATTACAAGCAATTTCTCCCATTGATGGACGTTATGCCGATAAAACAAAAGAATTAATACCATTTTTCTCGGAAGAAGCATTGATTAAATACCGAATTCTAGTAGAGGTGGAGTACTTTATTGCTCTTTGTGAATTGCCATTGCCTCAATTGAAAAATTTTCCAAAAAATATTTTTCCAAAACTTCGTGAATTGTATCAGAATTTTGATTCTACTTCAGCTGCCAAGGTTAAAGAAATTGAAAAGACGACGAATCACGACGTAAAAGCGGTCGAATATTTCATAAAAAATGCTTTTGATAAATTAAATATATCTGAATATAAGGAGTTTATACATTTTGGGCTTACATCACAAGATATTAATAATACAGCAATTCCGCTTTCTATCAAAGAAGCTATGGATAGAGTTTATTATGTTGATTTACAAAATATTATTGATAACTTAAAGTCTCTTTCATCTCAATGGAAAGATATTCCTTTGTTGGCACGTACACACGGGCAACCAGCTTCACCAACTCGTTTAGGTAAGGAAATTGAGGTTTTTGTAGTTCGAATAGAAGAACAATTGAAACAACTCAAAAACATACCTTTTTCCGCAAAATTTGGAGGGGCAACAGGAAACTATAACGCTCATAACGTGGCGTATCCGTCTATAAACTGGAAAACTTTTGGTACAAAATTTGTTGAAAATACATTAGGATTGCACCATTCTTTTCCTACCACACAGATTGAACATTACGATAATTTGGCTTCTCTTTTTGATTCTTTAAAACGTATCAACACCATATTAATAGATTTCAATCGTGATATATGGACATATATTTCAATGGATTATTTTAAACAGAAGATAAAAGCAGGAGAAGTGGGGTCGTCAGCAATGCCACACAAAGTAAACCCGATTGATTTTGAGAATTCTGAAGGAAATTTAGGAATTGCGAATGCTATTTTTGAACATTTATCGGCAAAACTTCCTATTTCTCGTCTGCAACGCGACCTTACAGACAGCACCGTATTACGTAATATAGGAGTTCCATTTGGTCATACGCTAATAGGGTTGAAGTCTACGCTGAAAGGAATCGGGAAATTATTACTTAACGAAGAGAAGATTCGTTGGGATTTGGAGCAAAATTGGGCAGTAGTAGCAGAAGCTATTCAAACAATTCTTCGTAGAGAAGGCTATCCTAATCCGTATGAAGCTCTGAAAGGGCTGACTAGGACTAACGAGAAAATTAACCAACAGACTATAGCCTCATTTATTGAAACCTTGGAAGTTTCCGAAACAATCAAAAAAGAATTAAAAGCAATCACTCCTGAAAATTATACAGGAATCCTTTAGTTTTATAGAAAGTAGTATCAAATATCTCATTATAGAGAAAGGATATTTATCAAGAATTAATAAAGAGGTAATAAGAAGAAGATATATGATATAGTGGTTTGCTAATGCGTTGTAAGCCTCGAAATGGAGCAAATAAACATACAGGGCTATATCCAAAGGTAAAAAAATAGGAAATGCAAAGGAATTGTTAATAAAATAACTCTTTTGCATTTTTGTTTTATAAATGTTTTATCTTTTATAGAATAAATCATAAAATTTTAATGTGATAAAATAATATTTTTGTGTTTTAAAATGTTAAATATAATTAATATTTTGTTTTTTTAAAAAAACAAGTTGCTACATTTGCGGTATTATTAACAATAAAAATTAAACATACGAAAAAAGTTGTTTTTATCGCAGTTTTCCTTTTAGGAATGGTAGGCTTGAATGCATCTACATCACTAGATTGCTTTGATTATGCAATTGAAAAGGCAGATGCAGCAGATGCTAACGGGGATTTGTCTCACGATGAGTACACAAAAATTTTGAATGATGCTCAGGCTGATTGTTGGCAGAATAATCAAAAGGAAGAAGGTTGAATTAAGGCTGATTAAATCTAAAAACTACAGCTCTATAAAAATAGGGCTGTAGTTTTTTAACATTAACAATATGAAACAACTATTATATCTATATCTGTTTATTTTTCCGTTATCCGTATTTGCTCAACGTCATTTGGTGGAGTACGAATTAACGCCACGTCCGATTGTCATTACTGAAAAACTTAAAAATAGTGAAGAGGTAAAATATCATAACCAATTAAAATTAAGCGTTCTTTTGGAGTTTGACCATACAGGTTATACGTTCAAAGTAGATGATAAAGAGTTTGAAAATCTGAGTCGTTCAGGTGATTTTAGATATTCCAGAAAGAGAAGTGCCTTAATAATAGGGCAGTATTACCAGTTGTATTATAATGCTAATGATAATGTATTGTGCTTGTATTGGGATAGCTGGAAAAGCAGAAATCCGGAAGTTTTTGATTGGATATTAACCAACGAAACAGCAGAGATAAATGGTTACAGAGTTTATAAAGCTTATGTAGATGTTCCTTATATAAGTGCGAAAGGTGTGAATCGTATCAATAATGTAGTGGCTTGGTATTGCCCTGACATTCCGTATGGCTATTCGCCTTTAGGTTATCACGGTTTGCCAGGATTAGTATTGAGTTTGGAAAGTATCGGAAATAAATATGTAGCTAAAAGAATCATATTCAATGCCTCCAAGGAAGCTATTACCCCTCCTAAAGAATATAACAAATTAAAAGAACAAGCTCTGAAAAGTAAGTGATTATAATGAGATATATCTGTACATTATTGTTTTTTTTATTTGTCAAAAGTGTTTTTTCACAAGAAACACTTACAGGATATGTTACCGACACGCTTAACAATCCATTAGAAAGAGCCAATGTCATAGCAATGCCTATTAAAGAGGCGACATCACCTACCTTTGCCATTACGGACAATAAAGGTTTTTATAAACTATCATTACAACCCAAAGTGTCTTACGAAATTAGAGTTTCGTATATGGGTTTTGTAGCACAAATTATACAGTACTCTTCTGAAAATAAAATAATAACTCATAATTTTAAGCTCGTCCCTTCGAACGAGGTACTTGGGGAAGTGATAATTAACTTTGAACTACCTATACAGCAAAAAAAAGATACCACAACCTTTCGTGTCAATGCTTTTACATCTGGTAAAGAATTAAAGCTTAAAGAACAACTTGAAAAATTGCCTGGGGTTGAAGTTGATAATAATGGGAGAGTTTTTTTTAATAACAGAAAAGTTTCTACACTGCTTGTTGAAGATAAATCTTTCTTTGGTGGAGGGACTAAATTAGGGGTTGAGAATATACCAGCAGACGCTGTAGATAAGGTTCAGTTTATTGATAACTATACCGATATCGCTATTTTGAAAGACGAACTCAAAACAGGAGAACTTGCTTTAAATGTAAAATTAAAAGAGGAGAAGAAGCGTTTTTTCTTTGGTGATGTTAATGCAGGTTATGGTAATCAAGATTTTTATTTGGCACACACAGCCCTTTTTTATTATTCTCCTGAATTTAGTAGTTCGTATATCGGGAATGGAAATAATTTTGGTGATAAAGTATTTTCCTCAGACGATATTTCTGTTTTTCGAAAAGGAATTAGCTCTTTTGTAAGTCGTCGTTCAAACTCATTTGATTTACAGGTGCTTTCTAACGAAAATACAAATATGAGCAAAAACGAATCACTGCTCAATGCAATGAATATTAATGTTAGTCTTAATAAAAAAACACAGGCTGCAGGATATATCATTCTTTCAGATGTGGTTACTCAGAAAGATATTTTCAACAAGTATCATTACCTTCAAAATGATGTTTTTGAAATACGCCAAAATCATAATGATTTCAAAAATCAGTTAGTGAATTTCAATTTTCAGTTTGATGTTACTCCCAATAAAAATACTAAGCTGATTTATAACATATATAGCAACGTCTCTGAAAACAAAAGCAATAGAGACATTGTTTCAGTTCACGATGGTCAAGAAAGACGGCTTAGTTTCCGTGATAAAACGCCTCTAACTGAGTTTGGGCACTACTTTGAGCATCATAAGGTACATTCTCCAAAACTCAAAAGTACGTTTGTGCTAAATCATAGTTATTTGGAAAAAAAAGCTGACGACCAATGGTTTAGTAACAAGTATATTTCCAATGTTTTTGATGTTTTACAAGGTAATTCAAACTATAATTTTTTTAAAACAGAAAGTTTGCTACAACATACCTTTGATGCAATGTACAAGCAATATTGGGCATTACCTAAAGGGAGAGGTTTATATATTTCCTTAGGTAATAACTTAAGTAGTGATATTTTAAAGACTTATGATTATCAGTTAATTAATAAAAAAAGGAAAGACTATTCTTCAAATGATTTGGGTTATTTACTCAATGATTTGTACATAAATACAGAATATCGTTTTAATTTATTTGCATTTGAAAGTAAAATCTCTCTTGCTGCACATTTTTACTATCTGAAAATTAGTCAAAATAATAATTTTGTACGGAAAAATTATTTTGAATTAGAGCCTTCATTGGATAGTGAGTATGAATCGCGATGGGGTAAGTTTCAGTTTAATTATCGTTTAACAAACATATTTCCCGAGGCAACCCAATTGACTGAAAACCCTACTTTTCAGAACTTTAATACTATAAGTAAAGGAAATCCTTTCTTGGAAAATGCACAGTATCATACATTCTCCCTTATGCAAAGTAAATCCTTCAATAAAAGTTTTATCGGGTTTATGGCAAATTTCACACATAAAAATAAAGCTTTTAGTAATGATTTAATCTTAAACGGAATCAATCAATTGTATAGTTCTGTACAACTTACTACTCCCGAAAATAGCTTAGGAGTTAGTGCTTGGTGGACAGGAACTCGTGTTCTTAAGAACTTTGTATCGGTTAATTTTCGTGCTAATGTGTTTAATTATTCGCGATTGGTAAATACAGAAATAAATCCTGTTTCGCATCGTGTACAAAGTATATCATTTCTTTCTCGGTCAATGTTTAGTCAATTGCATATTTTTAAACTTCGGTATTCTCACGGATTTAATCAATTCATAAACAGACTCAAAAACTATTATCAGACGCAATTGTTTTCGTTCTCTATTGAAAATCAGTTGTACAAAACTATAAGGCTGAAAGGAATATACCAGTGGAAGAATTTAATTCGTAATGGTAATAAAGAAAGCTCGAATAATTTGGATTTTTCTTTGGAGTACCGCAAAGAACATTCTCCTTGGCGAATAGAGTTACAAGCTAAAAATGTACTTGGCAATAAAAGCATTTATAGTAGTTCTTTATCTAATTTTCTGGTTAGTGAACAGGAAATTAATGTTTTGCCTCGTGTTATTTTACTTTCCATAAGCTATAAATTTTAATAGCTTTATTGAAGTAAATATTGCTTTGTTTGATTTTGAAATTGTAGATAATTTTTTCTTTTTTGATAGTGGTATTTGTGAAAGAGTCTTACGCAGTATAGAAAGTGATAGTATACATATGATCATATGAGGGGATAAATAAATTCGTTTGAAGAGAGTTGTTTTCATGAAGTAGACTTTTATGACTGAAAAAGAAAGAAATTATTTTAATTTTCTTTGTTATTCAGAGGTAACTTGTGCGATAGTGAATGCTTTAAGTTAAGAGAATAGTAAAACTTTTTTGTTAAACTTGATTTAAGTGTTGTAACTTCGATATTTAATTTTTACATATTTTTCCGTGTAACCTGTATAATTTAAATAATATTTTTACAATCATAAACTATTGTTTTTCAGTTTTTTTGTTTTTATTGGCAATGATTTTGTAAAAAATTTCATCAAATATTTTGGATATATCAAAAAAGGTATTACTTTTGCACCCGCTTTGAGAAAGTTATTAGTCGATAGGGATTAGTGATTAGTAATAAAGTGAAAAGTTCAAAAAAAAATATTTTAAAAAAAAGTTTAAAAAATTTTGGTAGTTTAGAAAAAAGTATTACTTTTGCACCCGCTTTGAGAGAATCATTAGTCAATAGGGGTTAGTGATTAGCAATAAAGTGAAAAGTTCAAAAAAAATATTTTTGAAAAAAAAGTTCAAAAAGTTTTGGTAGTTTTAAAAAAAGTATTACTTTTGCATCCGCAACTTGAGATAAGGTTGTGAATTTTGGAATAGACGAAATAGTTCATTGATATATTGTTGACAGCACAAAAAAAAGATTTAAAGAATTATCCTAGAGTCAATTACTTTCTTTGGTTATAATATTAAAGATTTTAACGATGAAGAGTTTGATCCTGGCTCAGGATGAACGCTAGCGGCAGGCCTAACACATGCAAGTCGAGGGGTAGAGTGCTTCGGCACTTGAGACCGGCGTACGGGTGCGTAACGCGTGTACAATCTACCTTTTGCTAAGGGATAGCCCGAAGAAATTTGGATTAATACCTTATAGTATTATTTGGTGGCATCATTAAATAATTAAAGCTACGGTGGCAAAAGATGAGTACGCGTCCCATTAGCTAGTTGGAGTGGTAACGGCACACCAAGGCTGCGATGGGTAGGGGTTCTGAGAGGGATGTCCCCCACACTGGTACTGAGACACGGACCAGACTCCTACGGGAGGCAGCAGTGAGGAATATTGGACAATGGTCGGAAGACTGATCCAGCCATGCCGCGTGCAGGATGACGGCCTTATGGGTTGTAAACTGCTTTTGTATGGGAAGAATAAGGTCTACGTGTAGATTGATGACGGTACCATACGAATAAGCATCGGCTAACTCCGTGCCAGCAGCCGCGGTAATACGGAGGATGCGAGCGTTATCCGGAATCATTGGGTTTAAAGGGTCCGTAGGCGGGCTTATAAGTCAGAGGTGAAAGCACTGAGCTCAACTGAGTAACTGCCTTTGAAACTGTAGGTCTTGAATGTTTGTGAAGTAGCTGGAATGTGTAGTGTAGCGGTGAAATGCATAGATATTACACAGAACACCGATTGCGAAGGCATGTTACTAACAAATTATTGACGCTGATGGACGAAAGCGTGGGGAGCGAACAGGATTAGATACCCTGGTAGTCCACGCTGTAAACGATGGATACTAGCTGTTTGGAAGTAATTTTGAGTGGCTAAGCGAAAGTGATAAGTATCCCACCTGGGGAGTACGCACGCAAGTGTGAAACTCAAAGGAATTGACGGGGGCCCGCACAAGCGGTGGAGCATGTGGTTTAATTCGATGATACGCGAGGAACCTTACCAAGGTTTAAATGGGAAACGACGTATCTAGAGATAGATATTTCTTCGGACGTTTTTCAAGGTGCTGCATGGTTGTCGTCAGCTCGTGCCGTGAGGTGTCAGGTTAAGTCCTATAACGAGCGCAACCCCTGCTGTTAGTTGCTAGCGAGTTAAGTCGAGCACTCTAACGGGACTGCCGGTGCAAACCGTGAGGAAGGTGGGGATGACGTCAAATCATCACGGCCCTTACATCTTGGGCTACACACGTGCTACAATGGCCGGTACAGAGAGCAGCCACTGCGTGAGCAGGAGCGAATCTATAAAGCCGGTCACAGTTCGGATCGGAGTCTGCAACTCGACTCCGTGAAGCTGGAATCGCTAGTAATCGGATATCAGCCATGATCCGGTGAATACGTTCCCGGGCCTTGTACACACCGCCCGTCAAGCCATGGAAGCTGGGGGTACCTGAAGTCGGTTGCCGCAAGGAGCTGCCTAGGGTAAAACTAGTGACTGGGGCTAAGTCGTAACAAGGTAGCCGTACCGGAAGGTGCGGCTGGAACACCTCCTTTCTAGAGAAGTCCAAAGGGTGTTATTTTAGGATGAATCTTTAAATCTTGTGCAGTCAATATTCATAGGCTAATTAGAGGTTAGTGTTTGGTAGTTAGTATTTTGGAGTTACATAAACTATTTGCTAATAGCTAGTGGCTAAAAAGATGCAGTCTCATAGCTCAGCTGGTTAGAGCGCTACACTGATAATGTAGAGGTCGGCAGTTCGAGTCTGCCTGGGACTACTGATAGTAATCAAGTTCATTGATATTAATATTGAAAGGAAATTTTAGAGGTTGATGCTTTTAAGATAGGTAAGAGTTTTGGGATTGATATAAACTATTCCCTATTGCCTAACCCCTAATACCTATATTTATGGGGAATTAGCTCAGCTGGCTAGAGCGCCTGCCTTGCACGCAGGAGGTCAAGGGTTCGACTCCCTTATTCTCCACGATAATAAGGATAAAGGATAAAGTGAGAGGTATAAAAATAAAACTTTACGTTTTTAACTTTGTACTTTTAACTTTACACTTTATACTTTCAAAAAGAGTTCATTGACATATTGGGATAAAAACACGAGAGATCAAATAAAATATTGATTAAATCGAGAAAGAAATAAAATATAAAAGAATCAAAGAGAACGAGGTACGCTTCTATCGATAGAAGCGACTACAAGCGCAATAAGTTATGTAAGGGCGTATGGGGGATGCCTAGGCTCTCAGAGGCGAGGAAGGACGTGATAAGCTGCGAAAAGCTGCGGGGATTGGCACATACGAGTTGATCCGCAGATGTCCGAATGGGGCAACCCACTGCATTGAAGGTGCAGTATCCTTTTTATAGGAGGCGAACCCGCTGAACTGAAACATCTAAGTAGGCGGAGGAGAAGAAAACAAAAGTGATTCCGAGAGTAGTGGCGAGCGAAATTGGATTAGCCCAAACCTATATTGTTACGGCAATATAGGGGTTGTAGGACCCGATATTGGTTGTTAAATGGAACTGGAAGTATTTGGAAAGATACACCATAGAGTGTGATAGTCACGTATAGGTAATTTTTAATAAATCATAGGGATATCCTGAGTAGGGCGGGGCACGTGGAACCCTGTCTGAATTTGCCGGGACCATCCGGTAAGGCTAAATACTCCTGAGAGACCGATAGTGAACCAGTACCGTGAGGGAAAGGTGAAAAGAACCGTGAATAACGGAGTGAAATAGACCCTGAAACCATACGCTTACAAGCGGTCGGAGCCCTTTTGGGTGACGGCGTGCCTTTTGCATAATGAGCCTACGAGTTACTTTTACCAGCGAGGATAAGCATTTCAGATGCGAATTCGTAGCGAAAGCGAGTCTTAATAGGGCGATTAAGTTGGTAGTAGTAGACGCGAAACCTGGTGATCTACCCATGGGCAGGTTGAAGCGCTGGTAACACAGCGTGGAGGACCGAACCGGTTGTCGTTGAAAAGACTTCGGATGACCTGTGGGTAGGGGTGAAAGGCCAATCAAACTGGGAAATAGCTCGTACTCCCCGAAATGTATTTAGGTACAGCGTCGTGTTATAGTTTATTAGAGGTAGAGCTACTGATTGGATGCGGGGGTTTCACCGCCTACCAATTCCTGACAAACTCCGAATGCTAGTAAATGATTCACGGCAGTGAGGGCATGGGTGCTAAGGT
The DNA here is from genome assembly GCF_002302475.1 of Capnocytophaga cynodegmi. Lineage (NCBI taxonomy): Bacteria > Pseudomonadati > Bacteroidota > Flavobacteriia > Flavobacteriales > Flavobacteriaceae > Capnocytophaga > Capnocytophaga cynodegmi. The sequence goes on along the minus strand of NZ_CP022378.1, from coordinate 834,611 downwards.
CCATGTCCGAAAGGGAAAGAACCCGGACCATCAGCTAAGGTCCCCAAATATATGCTAAGTTGACCAAACGCGGTCTGACTGCACTGACAGCTAGGATGTTGGCTTGGAAGCAGCCATACATTTAAAGAGTGCGTAACAGCTCACTAGTCGAGCGGTCGGGCATGGATAATACTCGGGCATAAGCATATTACCGAAGCTATGGACAATGTAAATTGTGGTAGGGGAGCATTCTAATGGCGTTGAAGGTGAGCTGTGAGGTTTGCTGGAGCGATTAGAAAAGAAAATGTAGGCATAAGTAACGATAAGGCAGGCGAGAAACCTGCCCGCCGAAAGATCAAGGTTTCCTCAGCTATGCTAATCAGCTGAGGGTTAGTCGGGTCCTAACGCGCATCCGAATTGGAGTAGTGGATGGACAACAGGTTAATATTCCTGTACTTTCATAACGATAAAAGTGACGGAATGAGGTAGACTCTGCGTACTGACGGAATAGTACGTTGAAGGTGTTGTTATGACATTGACAGTACACTAAGGCTTCGGCTGCGGTGACAATGAGTTGATAACGTTTCCAAGAAAAGCGAGTTATGAAACCCGTACCGTAAACCGACACAGGTGATTGGGATGAGAATTCTAAGGCGCTCGAGAGATTCATGGCTAAGGAACTAGGCAAAATAGACCTGTAACTTCGGGAGAAAGGTCGCCTCCTCATTGGGAGGCCGCAGTGAAAAGGTCCAGGCGACTGTTTATCAAAAACACAGGACTCTGCTAAATTGAAAGATGATGTATAGGGTCTGACACCTGCCCGGTGCTGGAAGGTTAAGAGGAGATGTTAGGAGCAATTCGAAGCATTGAATTGAAGCCCCAGTAAACGGCGGCCGTAACTATAACGGTCCTAAGGTAGCGAAATTCCTTGTCGGGTAAGTTCCGACCTGCACGAATGGTGTAACGATCTGGACACTGTCTCAGCCATGAGCTCGGTGAAATTGTAGTATCGGTGAAGATGCCGATTACCCGCAGTGGGACGAAAAGACCCTGTGCACCTTTACTATATCTTCGTATTGGTCTTGGATAAGTGATGCGTAGGATAGGTGGGAGACTTAGAAGCGGCTATTCCGGTAGTTGTGGAGTCGTTGTTGAAATACCACCCTTTGCTTATCTGAGGTCTAACTCCGCATAGAGTGGAGGACAATTCGTGGAGGGTAGTTTGACTGGGGTGGTCGCCTCCAAAAGCGTAACGGAGGCTTCTAAAGGTTCCCTCAGCACGCTTGGTAACCGTGCGTAGAGTGCAATGGCATAAGGGAGCTTGACTGAGAGACCTACAAGTCGATCAGGTACGAAAGTAGAGCATAGTGATCCGGTGGTTCCGTATGGAAGGGCCATCGCTCAAAGGATAAAAGGTACGCCGGGGATAACAGGCTGATCTCCCCCAAGAGCTCACATCGACGGGGGGTTTGGCACCTCGATGTCGGCTCGTCACATCCTGGGGCTGGAGAAGGTCCCAAGGGTTGGGCTGTTCGCCCATTAAAGTGGCACGCGAGCTGGGTTCAGAACGTCGTGAGACAGTTCGGTCTCTATCTACTGTGGGCGTTAGAAATTTGCGTGGTGCTGACTCTAGTACGAGAGGACCGAGTTGGACCAACCTCTAGTGTATCAGTTGTTCCGCCAGGAGCACCGCTGAGTAGCTACGTTGGGATGGGATAAGTGCTGAAAGCATATAAGTACGAAACCCGCCACAAGATGAGATTTCTTTTAAGGGTCGTGGGAGATGACCACGTTGATAGGTTACAGGTGTAAAGGCAGTAATGTCATAGCCGAGTAATACTAATAACCCGTAGACTTATTGCGTTAGAGATTCTTTTTCTTGTTGTTTATAACGTGTTTTTATCCTAGTATGTTACAATATTATGGTTGGTTGCTTAAAAGCATATTGCTTGTAGCTTATAGCGACTGATTCAACGATTTAAGGTGGTTATAGCGAAAGGTCTCACCTCTTACCATTCCGAACAGAGCAGTTAAACCTTTTAGCGCAGATGGTACTACGCAAGTGGGAGAGTATGTCGCCGCCTTCTTTAAAGTCCCTAAGTGAAAATTTAGGGACTTTTTTGTTTGTATAATGTTTTCAATATTTTAGCGTATATACTAAAAAAATAGATATTTTAAATAATAAAACAGCTTTATAATTTTAAAGCTGTTTTTTTATTATAATATCCTTTGAGTAGTAATCCTAGAATGTATGTTTAACTTCTTCCGCGTTCTTCTGCATTTCCTCCCTCTCTTTTTTGCACTGAAATTTTGCTATTTCCAAATTTATAGGTAAGCGAAAGACGTAGGTAACGCGTATCGTAGTATTGACAATAGCTTTCTGCAATGCCTTGTTGTTTAATTTTTTGGGTATAAGCCATTATATTGGTTTTGAAGATGTCGTTTGCATTGAGAGCAATAGTTAATTTTTTATCGAAAGCTAAATATTTTATACCCAAATCTAAACTTGAAGCCTCCGAGCTTTTTGATGTTTCATTGTCCCACGGAAACTGATACTCATACGATACACTTGCTTGTAAAGTTTTGTTTTCATTCAGCATAAAAGTATTTCCCAAATATTGATAACCTCCCCAACTTTTCATTGGGTCGGGAAATGCAGCAACATAAGGTTTTACATTTTCGTAAGTTACAACCATATACACAGAAAATTCCCACCACCAAAACAAACTTTTATTGATATTTACCGAAGCACTCCACTCATTACCATTAGCAAAATTTTCCCATTGGATTTGAGTTTCTTCCAAATCAGGATTGTGATACGTAATTTGAGTTCGGTTATCTTCTATATTAGAATATGATAACCCGAATGTTAGCCAATGTTTATAGGTATAGTTCAGCATTGCTCCTAATGAATAGGAAGGTTGTAAGAACGGATTTTCTACCACATATGATTTCGGATTCTGATAGTTTCTCCCTGGGTTAAGTGAAAAGAATTGCGGACGAAAAATACGACGGTTTACATTTGCCGAAATGTTGTGATTCTCATTAATTTGATATTGAATATATAATAATGTCGGGAAAAGTTTAAAGAGATTTCGTTTGTGTGTTTCATTATTTGCTAAAACGGAAACTCCTTTGGTTTGTGTATTTTCGCCTCGAAGCCCTGCTTTTACGCTCCATTTCTTTCCGAAAGATTTTGCCCAATCGGCGTACAGGGCTTGGGTATCTTCTGTATAAAGAAAGTGATCTTTGTGAGTAAGAGTCTTTATTTGATTTTCATCACGAAAATCGGATTCAGCTATATTATCAGTCTGTGTTCGGGCAATTTTTGCTCCGAAAGAAAGATTTCCCAACGAAACAGGTGTTTCCATATCTGCCTTAAAAGAATAATTATCTATCTGTTGCATTGAGAGAGAATTTCCAAATAATTTTGGTTGCGTATTTAGTTGATAATTATAGAAAATAGTGTTTAAATCATCGTTTCTATCTTTATTATAATGGAAATAATCATCGTCGATGGTAAGTTTAGCTCCTTTATCTCCGATTTTCTGCAAGAAATTCACATTAACAGACAGATTTTGAGTGTTTTCAGGTTTGTTTTGATGCGTTATGTATTCTTTCATCAGTTTCGGACTATTGTACAGATACGCACGACTTGCGGTAGAACCATTGATTTCCTTGTTAAAAAAGTTTCCCATAAATTGCACCCCAAGAGTACTTTTATCAGTTAGGTCGTAGTTTAAATTTAAAAGAGGCGACCAAATTTTCACCTTACTCTTAGACATTAAACGATTCACCCAATATTCTTTCTGATACCAAAAATGAATATCATTTTCGTAGTGCTGCTTGCCGTTCGTATATCCCAAATCAGCCAAAGCGGAAAACTTATTTTTTCGATAGGAAAAGTTTATGCCGTTGCGTAATTTCCCTACAATTCCCTACTGATAGGAAGTTCGAAGTGTAGTGCTCCAATGGTCTTCCTTGGCTTTTTTAAGTACGATGTTGATTAGCCCTGCATTGCCTTCGGCGTCGTATTTGGAAGGCGGTGTGGTGATAACTTCAATCTTTTGGATATTGTCGGACGCTATAGATTTGAGAAAATTGGTCAGTCCTTCTCCCGAAAGTTGCATTATTTTATCATTGACCATTACGCGTAAACCATTTTTGCCAACAATAGAAATATCTTCATTGTTAACTTGCACTCCTGGAGTCGATTTTAGCACGTCAAGTGCGTCTCCACCACTTGCTTGAACAGAATTTTCTACGTTGAAAACAATTCTGTCTACTTTCTGTTCTACAAGTTTTTTACGTCCTTCAACAGTTACGGCTTCCATCTGAATAGACTCATCAATTTTTATAACTCCTAAATCAGTATTTTTGGAAAGTGATACATTTTTGCTGAAAAGTTCCGTTCCGAATTGTTCTAAAATGAGGGTGTAATCGCCTTTCGGGATTTTCACCAAAAATTTGCCCGAAACATCAGTAAGTGTTCCTTGTACGGGTTTTTCGTCTTTCTTTAAGATGACATTCAGAAACTCAGCGGGTTTTTGCTGTTGATTTTTCACTTCTCCCGAAAGGGTGATTTCTTGAGAGTAAAGAACGGTAGCAAAAAGTAAACATAAAAAGGATAACGTGGTTTTCATATGATATTGATTATTGTTTTCTACCCTTGAAGACGTATGAAAGAAAAAAATGTTACAAAAAATCAGAAATTTTATTCAAAAAAATGTACATTTGCCCAATAACGCGTTTTCAAAATCCGTGAAAGAGTTGTTGTTACATATCAAAAAAGTTAAGTTCCTTTTTTGGGGAATGTTCATTTTGTTTTCGCTTACGCCCTGTACTGTGAAAGGGATTCTTTTTGATAGTGCTGAAATATCATTTTTTAAACCGCTTCATAAAAATAGAACGACTACCTCTTCATTTCAATGTCAAAATCTCGTCTTTGCGAATAAAAAACTTCGTACGGAATGTGTTCTAAATGTTTTTGATAATCACGAGAATGATTTGCTTTGTTCTACTGAGATATTTGCTTTTGATACAAAAATAAAAAAGGAGTATTTTAATCAAAATTCTGCAAATGCTCCTCCTAAATACATTCTTTTCAGGTGTTTAAGAATTCATTTAAGCTAATTTTTTATGGTAGGTGTCTAATTGAAATAAATTGAAAGAAACCTACAGCTATTATATTATTTTTACTTTTCTGATTTGGAAAGTAAGCTATTTTTGTAATAAAATTTTAATATTAAAAAGAGTTTAAATGAAAAATAATACATATCAGGAGCAATTCTCCTCTTGGGCAGGGTTGTTCGCTTTGTCTTTACGTTTGGTTATCGGTTGGACGTACTTTTCTGCCTTTTGGCGACGCGTAGTTTTAGAAGATAAACTTTCTCCGGAAGTGGCAGGTTATGTAGGTGAGAAGTTTAATCATTTTTTACCTAATGCATTGGGAATAAAACCTTTAATTGAATACTTAGTCTCTAATCCCGATAAATTAGAGTTTGCTATGATAGCCTTTACCATAGTGGAAGCGATTGTGGGCTTGTTCATTATGTTAGGGCTATTCACACGCTTGATGAGCGTTGGAGTTTTTTCTTTAGCAATGGGAATTTTGTTAGGTTCAGGATGGTTGGGAACCACTTGTTTAGACGAATGGCAAATCGGCGTTTTGGGCTTAGCGGGAGGTTTTACCATTTTCCTGACGGGTGGTGGATTTTATTCACTCGATGATTTTCTGATGCGTAAAAAATATGCTTTTACCTCCAAAAAATGTTTTAATTACTTAGGTTCAGGAATTTTGACAATCAAACAATTGAAACCTTTGGTATTGGTATTTTCATTATTAATCTTTTCGATTACGTTATTTACAAACCAATATTTTCACGGGGGAGTATTTGGAAAATTACATAATAAATCGGTGAAACCCAAGGTGGAAATCTCAAATGTGATGTTAGCTGATGATGAACTCACTTTTGAAGTATTTCGAGTAGAAGGAGCCGATGTGTATGGTTCTTTTTTAATTGAAATACAAATTTTAAATGAAAAAGGAGAAGTTTCTAAAAGTTGGAATATGAACTATTTATCAAAATTCCCTCAGGAAAAAATCAATAACTATTATGTAGCAAAAGTGAAGCCAGGCAAACATAGTTTGATATTGCCTTTGGGAGCAAAAGCAGATTTGTCAGTTTCGTTAGATGGATTACCTAAATCAGAAGTTAAAACGTTGAAACTTATTGATATTAGTGGAGCTGAGTGGACTGCCGAAATACACCGAAAATAAAGTATGTTTGTTCTTATTAAGAAGATTATTTAACTTTGCCTTATGCAAAGATTAAATTTCAAAGAATATTCTTTTCGATTCAAAAAAATAGATGATAAGTTATTTATTTTTGATGAAATCAGAAAGAAATTTGTAGCATTACAGCCAGAAGAATGGGTACGTCAGCACGTTATTCGTTTTCTGATAGAGGAAAAAAAAGTACCAAAATCACTGATAAATGTAGAGAAAGAAATAACCATTAATGGTCTGGTAAAACGTTATGATATAGTAGTTTTCTCAAGAAATGGCAATATTCTTTTGGCTGTAGAGTGTAAGGCTCCTATGATACAAATTTCGCAAGCGGTTTTTGACCAAATTGCACGTTATAATTTAATGTTGAAATCTAAAATTTTAATGGTAACCAATGGTCTAAATCATTATTTCTGTCAGATGGATTACGAGAAGGGTAAATATCTTTTTCTGAAAGAATTGCCCGAGTATGATTTTTTAACTAAAATGAAAGAGGATAAAGATTGAAAAAAATCTTTATCCTCTTTTTTCTATGTTTTAAGGAAATTATCCTATAATCATTCCTGCAATAGTTGCGGAGAGAAGTGAGGCTAACGAACCACCCAAAACGGCCTTCAGTCCAAATTCAGAAAGAGTTTTTCGCTGACTGGGAGCTAAAGAGCCAATCCCTCCAATTTGTATTCCGATAGAGGCAAAGTTTGCAAATCCACAAAGCATATATGTTGCGATGATTACCGATTTGTCATACAACAAATGTGTGGCACTTGCAACATTTTTCAAATCGGCTAATTGTGTGTATGCTACAAACTCAGAAGAAGCTAATTTTACCCCTAAAAGTTGCCCCATTAACATCATATCTTCTTTGGGAACACCAATAAGCCACATTAATGGAGAGAAAACAAATCCTAAAATCATTTCCAATGACAGGCTTTTGTAAGGCGTATTTTCTGCAATGAATCCATTCAAGGAAGTGAAATCTCCTACCCAAGAAAAGAAATAATTAATCATTGCAATAAAAGCTACAAAAACCAGTAGCATCGCTCCCACATTGGCTGCTAATTTCAGTCCTTCAGTGGTTCCGTTGGCTATTGCGTCTAATACGTTAGAACCTACATTTTCAACAGATACTTTTGAGTCATTTGAAAAAGTTTCAGTTTGTGGATATAATATCTTTGAAACTACAATGGCTCCAGGTGCTGCCATTACAGAGGCTGCCAATAAGTGTTTGGCAAACATCAATCGTAAGGCTGGGTCATTTCCGCCTAAAAAACCAATATAAGCTGCTAAAACACCACCTGCCACAGTAGCCATTCCACCAATCATAACAAGTAAAATTTCGGAACGAGTCATTTTTGCAAGATAGGCTTTAATCATCAGTGGAGCTTCGGTTTGCCCTAAAAATATATTTCCTGCTACGGAAAGGCTTTCTGCTCCCGAAATTCCCAAAAACTTGGATAAAAACCAAGCCAATCCCCGTACAATGATTTGAATAACACCTAAATAGAAAAGTAGAGAGGTTAAAGCAGAAAAGAAAATAATTGTAGGTAAAATCTGGAAGACAAAAATAAAACCATACGTGTTGCTATCCATCAGTCCTCCTAATAAAAATTCGCTTCCAGCTTTAGTAAAATCTAAAATCAAAACGAAAATTCCTCCTACTTTTTCAAATATATTTTGTATAAAGCTCACTTTCAGCACGCCAAAAGCCAGTAAGATTTGTATTCCGAGCCCAATGCCAACAGTTTTCCAGTTGATTTTCTTTCTGTTACTACTAAAAATGTAAGCAATCAGTAAAAGAACAACCATTCCTAAAACGCCTCTGTACAGATTTTCAAATGTAAAACCTTGACTTTGTATAAGTTTTGCGGTTACTTCGGTCGAAGTTTCCAACTCTTGTTGCACATCTTGAGCAAAAATAAATGCGGGAAAGAAAAAAAATATACCAAGAATTTTTAATACTGTATTCATCTTTGATTTGTAGGATTAATTTATAGTGATTTTTCTCTTTTTGTTATTTCGTCTCGGATTTGAGCTGCTAATTCATAATCTTCATTTTCCACACAATCATTGAGCATTCGTTTTAAATCTTGAAGTGAATGATGTTCAAAGCGATTTTTTTCTTTAGGAGATTCCTGTTTTTCAGGATAATCCAGTGTAGGACTTATGGTTGTCTCTATAGTATAATTTTGATTAGGAATTTGAACACCAGCTTTTTGCAGAATACTTTTGTACGTGTAAATAGGAGCTTTGAAACGCAGAGCGATTGCAATGGCATCACTTGTACGAGCATCAATGGAGTGTTCAATTCCGTTTTGTTCACAAATCATATTGGAATGGAAGATTCCTTCAGTTAATTTGTGAATAATGATTTTGTTCACTTTTACTTTGAAAGTTTGTGCAAAAATTTTGAAAAGGTCGTGAGTTAAAGGTCTTGGAGGAATCATATTCTTATCCATTTCGAGGGCAATAGCCTGAGCTTCAAAAGCACCAATAACAATTGGTAATTTTAAATCAGATTTTAACTCGTGTAAAATTAATACGAAAGCCTCATTTTGAGATTGGCTGTAGGCAATTCTTTCTACGGAAAGTTCAACTAAGTCCATTATGTTTGAAATTCAATGTGGTATTCAGATGGTAAAAATAGTGTAAAAAAATAAGACTAAAAAGTATTTGTTTAAAATTTACTTTTTGGGGTTTGAATATTAGCATAGTTGTACTAAATTTGCCAAAAGTATATCAGAGATTTATGCTGATTTGTATGAGTTATCTATTGAATAAAAAAACGTAATATTATGAAATGGCAAGGTAGAAGACAGAGCAAAAACGTAGAGGACAGAAGAGGAATGGGAGCAGGTAAGAAAATAGCTGCTGGTGGAGGAGTATTGGGAATTATTATTGTGCTTTTACAACTCTTCGGTGGAGAAACAGGTCAGAATATTGCTCCAGTACTTGAGCAATTTAATAGAGGGCAACAGGTGGAGCAAACTTCACGAGCTATAGAACTTACAGAAGAGCAAAAACAAATAGGTGAATTTGCTGCAACTGTTTTGGCGGATACAGAAGATGTATGGGAAAAAATTTTTGCAGAGAATGGCTTAGGAACTTATAAAAAGCCAACATTAGTGTTATTTACAGATGTGGTGGAGTCGGGCTGTGGAAGAGCAACGGCTTCTGTGGGTCCATTTTATTGTCCTGCAGACCATAAACTTTATATGGATATGGCTTTTTTTGAGGAACTTAGAATAAGATTTGGAGCTAAAGGAGGGGATTTTGCTATAGCTTATGTAATGGCTCACGAGGTTGGTCATCATATACAAACACTTTTAGGTACTTCACAGAAGTTAAGACAAGCACAACAAGGAAAAAGCAAAAAAGAAGCTAATAAATTGTCAGTTGCTTTTGAATTACAGGCTGATTTTTACGCAGGAGTTTGGGCTCATCATAATAAAAAATATTTGGAAGAAGGTGATATAGAGGAAGCTATGAGTGCAGCTCACGCAGTGGGAGATGATGCTATCCAAAAACGTATGCAAGGACACGTAGTGCCAGATTCGTTCACGCACGGAACTTCTGAACAACGTAAAAAATGGTTTATGAAAGGTTATACAACAGGAGATATAAGACAGGGAAATACATTTGCAGAAATTGATTAAAAGCGAAAAAGATTCAAAAACATAACTTAGTTTTTGAATCTTTTTCATTTTAGAATACAGGAGCAATTCCCAATCTAATTCCAAATTTCGGATTTCTCACGCCATTCACGTCATTAAAATCACTTCGCCAAACAAAGTCGAGACGTATGAAACGGAAATTTCCCAGACCAATATTCTCAATTCCAAAACCATATTCCCAGTACAATTTGTTTGGAGCATTGAAAACCACATTTGAAATGGTGGCATCTTTATTCTTGTCAGAAATAGTTCCATAGGCAAAACGAGCGAAGATTAAACTTCTCAATCTTGTATCTCTAATCCAAGGTATTCTATTGAAAATAAGCCCCTCAAAATGATGTTCAAAATAACCATTTACGTAAGTGTCCGTTATAAAATCATAATAATCCAATAAAATAAATGTGTTAGGAGCCGTTGAAAAAGATTGATTTGCTGGAGTAGGGCTTAACACAGTTAAAGGCACAGTACCAAATATTTTTCCTGCTTCAACCGAAGTCAAAAGTAAGCCATAACCAAAAAGTGGAATCGGTTTTTGTATTAAAAGCTGTAATTTATCATAGTTGAACTGGCTATTAAAAACATCTTTTACTCCTTTGGTGTATTTAATTTGGTAGGTTGAAAATAACTTTTTGCCAAAGCGTTGTTCTACCCCGTAACCATATACGTTTCTTTTAGGAGTATATGAAAGGACTATCCCTGTATTGAAATCAGTATAATTATTTAGTATCTCTTGATTTTCAGGGTTTTTGTAAGCTATCGAAAAATGATTTTCATCGGCAGATTTGGTTCTTTGATGTGTGCCGAAAAATGAAACTTCGAAATTTTTATGAATCCCAACGGAAACCAAACTTTGCCATTTCTTGTTGTGAGTCAGATAGTAATTTTCACCTCGAGCAATGATGAAATTGGTCGTTTTGCTGAAATCTAATCGAGTGTCATCGTGCATTACAAAGCTACCCAATTGCAAATTGTCATTCTGGAAGGAAGCTCCAAATGTAACACGTGGATAATGTGTTAATAGATACTTAGCACTAATTCCGTATTTGAATTTGTGGTCACGCAATCCGTAAGCTCCATAGAAATATGACCGAAATCTATCTTCTGTTGAAACATAAGTTTTAAATCCTGCTCTTAATCTTCCTCCTTCTATATCGTTTCGTGAATAGATTTGTCCAAGATTCCCAAATTTCAGATACTTTCCTGCAGGAATATAGCCTGAACCAATGATATCCATAAGGTCTGCAATTAGTTTAATACGTCGATTGTTTCCAACTTCCTGTATCAATGTTTTCGTTTTGCTTAAATGGCTGGAAGCGGTAGCATTATCATTCCAATACGAATTATCTTTGGCAAACTGATTTTTAGAGACTCTCACAGTTTGCTCATCATAGAATGAAGAAGGTTTTGGTTTATTTATCACAACATCGGAAAAATAAATTTCATTGTGAACGTATAGCCCTTTTTCGTCTTCTCTTTTTGTAACTAACGTGAAATCACCTTCTTGTATTTCTTTTATAGGATAATAGATAGAATCATTTTCGATGGCAAAATGTTTTTCAAAGAACAAACTCCTTACCATATTAATATTGGTTTTTGGAGTTGTTTTCATTTCTATTGATTTGATAATAAATGTTTTACTATCTACTGTAAAAAATCCTTCTAAAGCCAAATCTTGGTCTGATTTTGGAAAGAAATGAATTTTGTAGAACATTCGGTTATTTTCTGAAATAGAATCACTTAGTACGTAATGATACGTTCCATAACCAAACTCGGAAAGTGGACCAACAAAAGGTTTATTCAGAATGATATATGAATTATCATAAATTTCAAATTCATCAAAAGCACGGCTAATTCGTTCTAAGCCAAATCCTTCCTGAACGATTCCTTGTGAACGCTCAGCTTGGATATCAACACGTTTTTTACCAGAAATGTTATTTTCATAAACTTTTTCAATGGTTTCTTTTAGATACATAGGAAGCGAAAAATGCTCTTTGTATTTCTTTTCGGAAAGGATTTTTCGTATGGTATCGTATTCTTCTCCTAAAGTTGTTTGTAAGAAAATACTATCCAAGTTGTTCAATCCCAGTTCTGTAGAGTAATGTTTTTTGTATTCGTAGGCTGTAGAATTTCGCAAACCTCGTTTTGATTTGTTTTTCCAAATACCTTTCAAAATAGGATATGCAGGATTTTCTTTTTTGGACAAGGCTTTTTTAGGTTTTCCTATAATGGTAACTTCCTCAAGTATTTCTCCTTCAGCTAGTACCACAACCAAATTATGTACATCAGCCTTATTTAAAGATACTCTGTTAGTGGCATATCCAATGAATGAAACTTCTATTTCACGATGCTTTTTTTCGGAGTACAACGAAAATTTTCCTTCTTCATCTGTTGATGTACCTATCGTGGTTTTTGGGAAAATTACATTGGCATAAGGGATTGGATTTCCGTCTTCATCAATTACTTTTCCTGAAACGTTTGTTTGACAGAAAATGTAAAAGGGAAGGAAGAACAATAGTATAGAAAAATATATTCTCATCATAATTTAATAATAAATCTGTCTGAAAAGGGGGCAAATATAAACCTTTTCAGACAGATTTTTAAAATTAATAGGTTAATTTTATGTTCTATTTAAAGCATTTTGCTGTAATTTCTCTTAGTTCAGCTTCTTTCTCTTCCAAACGTTGCAACAACACAAATTGATTTCTTGCACGAATGAAATTTTCATCTTCAAAGTGCGTTTTGAAGTAAATATCATTGTTAAAATAATCTGTCAGGAAGCGAACTCCAATGATGAAAATCATATACTTAGCTCCGTCTAAAATCATATTTTTTTCAGTTTCCGTCATTACATTTTTCATCACAGAGAAACCTTTACAGATAGCCTCAAAGAATGAAGTGTTGAATACAATTTTGGACTCATCTAACTCATTTTCATTAGTTGGACTAACAGAAGTTCGAACCATATCTCCAAAGTCATATAACAAGATTCCTTGCATTACTGTATCTAAGTCAATTACTTTGAAGTCATTAGGATTATCTTTGTTAATCAGAACGTTGTTGATTTTAGTGTCGTTGTGTGTTACACGAATAGGAATGCGTTTTTCATCAACAGCTTTTTTTACTTCATCAAAAATAACCTTGTGTGATTTAGCAAAATCGTAGAGGTGTTGTGCCTTTTTAATCCGCTCAGGTTTTGCTTGTGCATAGGCTTCTTCCAATTGCTGAAAACGCTTTGGTCCATTATGGAAATCAGGAATGGTATCTTGAAGTTTATCAGTATCTATTTTTTCAAAAGTTTTGATGAAAGTAGCATAAGCCGAAGCTGCTTTTTCCGCTTGCCAAGCTTCCTCTACAAATTCATAAGCAACGTAATTTTTTGCAAAAGGAACAGTCCTCCAAACAGCATTTTCTGTTTCTATAGAATAACCTCCTGTTTTTACGGGTAACATATTCAAAATAATATTATTATCTGAAACCGTTTCCCAAAGTAGCTCTATATTTTTTATAATGGCGTGAGGTTTTTTAAAAACATTAATGTTAATACCTTGAAGAACGTATTCATCTTCAGTGGTTTTTACTAAAAAAGTGTAGTTAATATGCCCATTTCCGAAAGGTTCTACGGAAATTATTTCTCCTTTTAAATCGAACAAAGGAGCTATTTTTTCGGCTGTGGTTTTCATTGTTTTTTAAAATTTAATAAGATGAGAAAGAAGATTTTTTAATTTTCAACTTTCTCATCTTAGTGGTTAATTATTTAAAAATTTTCTGGATATTTTCCGTTTTTTGTCAGATTTTGAATTTCATTCTTAACTTTTTCCAAATCTTCACGATAAGTCATTCCGAACCAAGCATCGTTATTAGGAAGAACTTCCAAAACGTAACCTTCTTTTTCGATAGCGTGTTGAACAATCAAAGGAATGAAAAATTCCGCTTTTGGTTTGTCTCTGTTTGCTTCAACAAAATCGGCAAAAAGTTTTTCTGTCATTGGGAAAATTTCAGGAGTGAATCCCCAGAAATTCATAGAAACAAAATCATTGATATCATAGTTAATTCCTGTTTCTTGGTCTACAACGGTAGTATCATTTACTTTTATAAGTTTTGTAGCCTCTACAATTGATTGTAAATGATTGTTGCTGTCCACTTTGCAAATTCCTCGCGATACCGTTCCATTTTCACTTAGCGTGTTTCTTAACAGATAACCAGCGGAGAAGAAAGTTTTATTTTTTCCTGATTTTAAGGCTTTTGCCATAAAGTGGAATGCATCTTTTCCATAGTAGTCATCGGCATTAATGATAAGGAAAGGATTTTTTACCACATCTTTTACGCAAAGCATTGCGTGTCCAGTTCCCCAAGGTTTTTGACGTTCAATTCCTTTTGGGTTTTGTAAATCTTGGTACACGAAAGAAACTGGCACTCCTTTAAAACGGTTTTCTAAATGTGTTTTAGTTAGTTGGTCAATTTCTGTTCTGATAATCATAACTACATCCGAGAAACCTGCCTCAAGAGCATCAAAAATTCCGTAGTCAAATAAAGCATTTCCGTTGTAAATTTCTTGTAATTGCTTGTCCGAACCGAAACGGCTACCCAAACCTGCGGCTAAAATCACTAATGTTGTATTCATACTTTTTTATATTTTTATAACTTTGTTATGTGAGTTTTTTATTATGCTTCCATATTTTCGATGCTTTTGTAAGCTTCGATAATGTTTTTTACTAATGGGTGACGTACCACGTCTTTATCGTCCAAGTGTAAAATTCCAATTCCTTTTACATTTCGTAAGATGAGCAAAGCTTCTTTTAATCCTGAAGAAACTCTACGAGGGAGGTCTATCTGTCCTGGGTCGCCAGTTATCATAAACTTAGCATTTCGTCCCATTCTAGTTAGGAACATTTTCATTTGTGCGTGTGTAGTGTTTTGTGCTTCGTCCAGAATTACAAAAGCATTATCAAGTGTACGCCCTCGCATAAAAGCCAAAGGAGCAATTTCAATGACCCCTGTTTCGATAAATCCAGCAAGTTTTTCATACGGAATCATATCTCGAAGAGCGTCGTAGAGGGGTTGCATATAGGGGTCCAGTTTTTCTTTTAAGTCTCCTGGCAGAAACCCCAAATTCTCTCCAGCTTCCACTGCAGGACGAGTTAAAATGATACGTTTTACTTGTTTTTCTTTCAAAGCTTTAACGGCTAAGGCAACACCCACATAGGTTTTTCCTGTTCCCGCTGGTCCTACAGCAAAAATCATATCATTTTTCTTCATCAACTCAACCAATTTAACTTGGTTTTTTGTTTGTGGACGAATGACTTTCCCGTTTACCCCGTGAACAATGATGTCTTTATCGTTTTTTGAATCAGTTTCAGTAGTTTTTCCGTTGGAATTCAGTATGCCATCAATTGATTGCACATCCAATCGGTTGTATTTTGAATAAAAGTTGATTAGTTGTTCAATTTTCTTTTCAAAATCTTTCAACTGCTCTTCTTCTCCGAAGGCACGAATGCTATTTCCTCGTGCTACAATTTTTAGTTTTGGGAAATGAGCCTTAATTTGCTTTATATTAGCTTCTCTTTCACCGAAAAAGAGCTGTGGATTTATTTCTGTAAGTTCTAAAGTAATTTCGTTCAAAGTTTTTATCTTTTCTAAGGATTCAACAAATGCTGAATGCTAATTAAACAGTGCAATTTTATAAAAAAAAACACTCATTTGCAAGAGAAAACGTTTTTATTTTGAATATTGAATAGAAGTCCAAATGAAAAAGTAGGAAAAATAAAAAAAAGTAGTCAAGATTTTCTCTCAACTACTTTTTTAAATAGATTGTTTACAAAATTAGTTATTAATTGCAGGATCTTTCATTCCTTGCTCTATCATATTATAGAATTGGTCAAGTTTTGGAAGTACTACAATACGAGTTCTTCTATTTTGAGCTTTTCCTTCTCTGGTTTCGTTAGTAGTTACTGGAACATATTCACTTCTTCCTGCAGCCGTCATACGTGATGGGCTAACGCCAAAATCATTTTGTAAGATACGAACAACTGCGGTAGCTCTAAGAACACTCAAATCCCAATTGTCTTTAATTGAGCTATTTGCTTTGAAAGGAACATTGTCGGTGTGTCCTTCTACCATAAACTCGAAATCAGGTTTATTTTTAACAACCATTGCTACCTTACCCAAAACCTCTTTTGCTCGATTTGTTACGGCATAACTTCCACTGCTGAATAGCAACTTGTCAGAGATATTTACAAAAACAACACCTTTTTCTACCTTTATTTCGATGTCTTGATCGTCCAAGTTTCCGATAGCTCCCTTGAGGCTTTGAACCAAAGCTAAGTTTACAGAGTCGCGGCGAGTTACAGCATCTCGTAAGTTTTTGATTGTAAGGTCTTTTTCTCGAAGACTTTCCAATGATTTTTCAAGATTTTCAGCTCCTTTTTGGGTCAAAGTGGTAAGATTACCCATATTGTTGATAAGCTGTTGGTTATTTTCTTTTAGTAAGTCATTCTGATTTTTCAAACTTGCAACTTGATGTTGTAATCCTTCATAATCTTTCAAACAGATATTTAACTTCATTGTTGCTGAGTTTAATAAATCTTCTGTTTGTTTGTGCTTGTCAGCCAACTCTGCATATTTCTTTTTAGAAACACACGAAGTTGCTAAAATACTCACTAACGAAACAGCAATAAAAATTTTTCTCATCTCTAAATGTTTAATAGTTAGACCGCAAAGTTACTAAAAAAATCAATGGAAATCACTAAAAAACTTCTTATTTTTAACAAAATATAGCCAAACAATTGATTTTGTGTTGTAATATGAAGGGAAAGTTTGTTCTGGTCTTTTGTTTTTGAATTTTAAAAAATTGTGGTAGAAATTCATATGAGCTTTGAATATCGCCCAAGTAAACCAAATTTTTCCCTGTAGAAGGAAACGTATTCCAGCAATTCCATCAAAAATTAGTCTGATAAATAGTGTTTTATATAGGTTTTCTTGCGGAAGATTTTTCAGAAGCATAAATAAACCATTTCTGAAATTCAGAAAAGTTTTCTTAGGGCTATCTACTGGAAGAGTAGCGCCGCCAACGTGATACACAATGCTTTCAGGGCAGAAAACAACTCGCTTGTTGAGGTGGTGAATTCTCCAACAAAGGTCTATTTCTTCTTGATGTGCAAAAAAGTCTTCATCAAAACCTTTTAGTTGATTGAAAACTTCCGAACGTATAAAAAGACAGGCTCCCGAAGCCCAAAAAATATCTGTTTGGGAGTTGTATTGTCCATAGTCTTCTTCTATCGTTTCAAAAATACGTCCTCGACAGAAAGGAAAGCCATATTTGTCAATAAAACCACCAGCTGCACCTGCATATTCG
Organism: Capnocytophaga cynodegmi; assembly: GCF_002302475.1. Lineage (NCBI taxonomy): Bacteria > Pseudomonadati > Bacteroidota > Flavobacteriia > Flavobacteriales > Flavobacteriaceae > Capnocytophaga > Capnocytophaga cynodegmi. Next base: position 817,321 of record NZ_CP022378.1, on the reverse strand, counting down.
AACATTTTTTTGTTCTTATAATCCAAAATTTTAGGTTGAACTGCCCCGATTTCAGAATTTTTGAAAACATTTATGACTGGAAGTAGCCAATTTTCAGTAACTTCAATATCTGAGTTGAGTAAACAATACACATCTGCAGAAATTTTTGCTAGTCCCCAGTTGTAACCTTGAACATATCCACCATTTAAAGGATTTCTGATAAGTTGAACATCTGGAAAATGGGATGTTAAGTAGGAAATAGAGTCGTCAGAAGAGGCATTGTCGATTACATAAATGTCTGCTTCTTGCGAATATGCTACAACCGAAGGTAAAAACTTCTCTAATAAGTGTTTTCCGTTCCAATTAAGTATGACGACAGCTATTTTCATAAGGTTATTTTACCTCGTAGGATATTTCAGAGTATTGCGAAACGCGAAAAGCTCCTAAAGGGTTTTCTTTGGGGTTTTCTGTGTTCACAACATTACCATACACACGTGAAGGAATGGTAAATCCGCCCTCTCGTCTGCTGTTGGTTGTGTTGCTTATGAGAATATTAACAAATTGTTGATATTGAGGAGAAACGCGGAAAAGAGTCGCTCTTACTCGATATCCTTTCTTTAAAATCAATTCCATAAGGCTTGTTGTAAAGAAGAATTTGCGATCGGAAAGAAGTTCGTCATTCAGGCTGATAAAGACATCTTTGTTATGATCTTTTAATTTTATAAAATAGTTATTTTCTTCGTTTGGAATACCATCAAAAGGAAATTTTACCTCTATTTTATCTTTGAATAGCCCTCCATCAGCTTTTTGTGTTACGTTGTCAGGATTTATGACAGGAACTTCTCGCATTTTTTCCTTTGCTATGTAGGTTTTACCTTTATACTCAATGGTAAGAATGTACTCTTTCCCTACTGATGGTATAATTCCGTCAGTGTTTGCATAGATACTTCCCCCTTTAGAAGGGAAAAAAGCAATTCCCGCCAAGTCTTTATCTTTTGTATATAAATCTTTGTAATCTTCTGGGAATATTTCTTTTAAAGGATATATTTCTCCGTCGCTTGTTGATACTTTTACGACTGCTCCACTAACTTTTTCTGATGGAGATTGGTCGTAATAATTCGTTGTGTAACTTAAATGTACAATAGGAAAGGCTTTTTCATTTCCTTTTTTCCAATCGATGTGGGCATCAACTACCAATTGTTTTTCTTGCGTATCTAAAGACAGGTCAATCACTTCCTCACAAGAAGTGAGTAAGGTTGTGACACACAAAAATATGTAAATAATTTTTTTCATAGTTTAAAAGATAAAGTTATACGTTACACTTGGGACAATTCCGAAGATAGAAAGCTTAACAGCTTCGTTTCTTCTTGTTTCCTCATTCTCTCTGAAAGAGATAGAAATGGCATTTTTACGATTGTAAACATTGTACAGACCAAAATTCCATTCGCTTTTCCATCGTTTGTCCTTCCTTGTAGGTGTGTAAGTTGCCGATAAATCCAAACGATGGTAACTTGGAAGCCTATATGCATTGCGTTGGCTGTAATTGGGAACGGTTAGCCCCAGATATTGGTATTTACCAACGGGGAAATTGGCGGGTAAGCCTGTTTGATAATTGAAAATCGCTCCGAAAGTCCATTTTTTATTTAAGGCATACATAGCTGTAACGGAAAGGTCGTGAGGTTTGTCATACGCAGTATTGTACCAATTTCCGTAATTGATGCCAATTTCTTCAGGAGTACGTCCTTTGGTTTGTTGCTCGGATTTTGAAAGTGTGTAAGCTATCCACCCGGTTAATTTTCCTGTGTTTTTGCGGAGTAATACCTCCAACCCGTATGCACGACTGTGTCCATTCAATATAACTCGCTCGATGTCTTCTTTAGCAATAAGATTTGCTCCATCAATATAATCCAAACGATTTTTTACAAATTTGTAATATCCCTCAACTTCCAAACTATATTTGTTTTCTGACAGATTACTTGCAAAACCTACCGCAAACTGATTGGCTTGTTGCGGTTTTAAGAAGCGGTCGCTCGGAGCCCAAACATCAAGTGGGGTAGGAGAAGACGTGTTAGTTATCAAATGTAAATATTGCGAAGTACGTGCATAACTCGCCTTGAAGGATTTGTTGTCATTCAAAGCATATGAGAGCGTAAATCGTGGTTCTAAATTACTAAATAAGTCAATGATTTTTCCGCGATGATAGTATGTAGAACCAATTGGAGTGGCTTCTTGATAAATTTGTAAGTCACGATTGAAAACTACAGCTTTGTCATCTTTATAATCGTGCATATAACGTGTACCTAAATGATAGAAGGAACTTAACCTCAATCCGAATGAAGCACTTAACGAAGACGTTATATTATGTTCGGAATCAATATATATTCCTGTTTCTAAAGCATTCTTATTGGGTAATTGAAGATTTTTTATGGAAGAAGTAGGTGTAGTTGGAGATAATTTCCCAGGCATAAACCTGTAAAGCAATCCTTGTACACCATAACTGAGTTTCCAATTCTCAGAAATATAGTTTCTAAAATCATACTTTAAATTGAGGTTTTTAATTCCTGAGTCCCACTGAAATTCAATAGGATCGAGGCGAAAACCATAATAGTAATCACTAAAGATTAATGAAAGATTTGAGAAAAGACGGCTATTGAAAATATGATTCCAACGCAGATTAAAAAGAGCATTTCCGTATACGTTTTTAATCACATCACTTAGCTCAAATAAGTCTCTCCCGAAATATCCTGACAAATAAAATGTGTTATTCTGGTTAAGTTGATAAGAAAGTTTGGTGTTAAGGTCATAAAAATATGCCGTATTGTCATTGTTACGAAGTTTTAGAAACAAATGTGCATACGAGGCTCTTCCTCCAAAAAGAAAGGACGCTTTGTCTTTAATAATAGGACCTTCTGCCAGTAACCGAGAGGATAGTAATCCGATACCACCAGTCATTCCAAAATCGTTGCGGTTACCTTCCTTTTGATAGATATCCAAAACGGAGGAAATCCTACCTCCATATCGTGCTGGAATACCTCCTTTGTAGAGTTTCATATCCCGAACAGCATCGGCATTGAAAACGCTTAAAAATCCAAACAAATGTGATGAATTGAAAATAACAGCTTCATCTAAAAGAACTAAATTTTGGTCAGCGGCACCACCACGCACGTTAAAACCTGAAGAGGCTTCTCCAGCATTGCTCACACCAGGAAGTTGCATTAAAGATTTTACGATGTCCACCTCTCCAATAAGTACAGGAAGTTTTTTGATTGTAGCAATAGGAACACTAATAGTACTCATTTCGGGCTTTCGGATATCCACTTTTTGCGAGGCGTTGGCAGTAATCTCAACGGCATCAAGCTCTACAGCCTGAGGAGAAAGTTTATAATCCTTGCGTATGTTCTTATCTAATGTAATGGTTTCGATGATGGTTTCAAACCCCATATAGTCTACCAAAATTTCGTATTTTCCTTCAGGAAGTGTGATAGAATAGAAGCCATACTCATTGGTATAGGTTCCTGTGTTCAACTTTTTGATGATGAAATTTACACCAAGCATCTTTTCTCCGTTGGAAGCATCAGAAATTACCCCACTAATTGTATATTTTTTTTGAGAATATGTTGCCAGACTTAAGAGAAAAAGAATGAAGAAAGCTACTTTTTTCATATAATTTTTTATTTGTGGCAAATATAGTCATTAATTTGTTAATTTCATAAATCAAAATGCTTTTTATTGACAGAAAAAATATGTTTTTTTAGAAAAAGAAGAGCTTATATTTGGATTTATCTTAAATTTTTATAAAATTTCTATTTTGTATCTGCCTAATTACGTTGGTAAATTTTATTTTGTTTGTGTTTTTGTGTGTCTCTACCTTTTTTCAATGTTGAAAGTATTTGTAAAAGGATTGATTTGTGTACAAAATATAAAAATTCTTACACAAATATGATGTCAAAACCTTGTTTTAATTTTTAAATGGGGAATTATATCGCATTATCAGTCTATTTTTAATGTAATTATTATAAAAATATGGAGTTGATAGCTTCTTTTCTATTTGATTTGACGTAAAATATGATGTCAAAACCTTCTTTTAGTTTTTAAATGAAGAATTATATCGCATTATCAGTCTATTTTTAGTTTAATTATTATAAAAATATGAAGTTGATGGCTTTTTTTCTATTTAATTTAATGAAAAATATGATGTCAAAATCTTGTTTTAATTTTTAAATGAAGAATTATATCACATTATCAGTCTATTTTTAATGTAATTGCTACAAAAATATGAGATTGATAACCTTTCTTATTTTTAAAAGAAATATTTACATACATCAAAAGCATAAAAAAACCACCTTTTAGGTGGTCTGTTTGTATTTTTAAAAGTTTTTAAAGTAATATCCTACTCCTATTTGAAAGTAATTATTCCGAATAATTTGTCCAATTTCAGAAATATTACTTAATCCAAAGTTATATCTAGCTTCTAAGAAAAAGTCTTTGAAAATGCGACATTCTCCACCAAAAAAAGCAGCGTGATTCCCTGTTTTGATGTTGTTAAGTTTAATTCTTTCATTGTTTAGCTTTGTTGTAGCTAGTAAATTAAAACTAAGATTAAATCCGCCAAGTAAAGCAAACCCTTTAGTAGGATATACCTTAATGCTTATGGGAAGGCTGTATGTTTGTAAATGTATATCAAAATGTCCTTCGTGAGTTTGTCCATTATCAGATCTTAGATTTCCTATTACTTCCCTTCCTCCAAGTCCTGCCATAGTAAATTCAGCTTGGGCGGCAATATACGGATTGAAAAAATATTCAGCTTGAATTCCTAAGTAAATATTTGACTTTGATTTAGAAGTTATTTTTGTACTATTGTCGATTTGTAAGTTCAAAGTTGAATTCACATAACCTAATTTTGTTCCAAACCCAAATGATTGCGCATTGATAGAACCTAATGTTGCTAAAAATAGAATTGTTAAAAGTCGTTTCATACCTATATGTTTTTATTGTTAAATATTTACTAATAGTGATGGCAAAAATAGAAATAAAAGTTAAAATAAACAAATTTTATTTAGAAGAAAAATATGTGAAAAATAGGAAGATTTGTATTGATATTGTGAAATTATATGTTGTTGTTAGTATGATAAAATATTGATTTATAATATTATTATGATATATAAGATAGATTTTTTGCATTTATTAGTTTTTGAGTTTACTAAATATGACGTAAAACATAAAATTGTTAATAAAAACTAAATATGGAAATGACGTAAACTTTTCTTTTTACAAGTTTTGAGAATAAAAAAACTGCCCAAAAGAAAAAATCTTTCAGGCAGTAAAAAATAAAAAAACAAATTGTATAACTCTCAAATTTAAGTATTAAAATTCAGCGTTTTGTGGTGTTCTTGGGAAAGGAATCACATCACGAATGTTGGTCATTCCTGTTGCAAATAGCACAAGGCGTTCAAAACCAAGTCCGAAACCGCTATGCACTGCCGTGCCGAACTTTCGCAAATCCAAATACCACCATAATTCTTGCTCGTCAATACCCATAGTTTTGATTTTTTCAACCAAAACATCGTATCGTTCTTCACGTTGCGAACCTCCTACAATTTCGCCAATACCAGGGAATAGTATATCCATTGCACGAACCGTTTTTCCGTCCTCGTTGAGTCGCATATAAAACGCTTTGATTTTTGCTGGATAATCAAACAAGATAACAGGGCTCTGGAAATGTTTTTCCACTAAGTAACGCTCGTGTTCACTTTGCAAATCGGCACCCCATTCATCAATAATGTATTGGAATTTTTTCTTTTTATTATGATTTGAATTCTTCAGAATATCAATCGCTTCGGTGTAGCTTACACGTTTGAAATCATTGTTGATTACGAATTCCAACTTTTCGATAAGTGACATCGAACTACGTTCGTTTTGCGGCTTTGTTTTTTCTTCCTCCAAGAAACGTTTATTCAGAAACTCAATATCTTCACGGCAACGCCCAAGAGTGTATTTCAACACATATTTAATGAAATCCTCAGCCAAATCCATATTGCCATCAAGGTCGAGGAAAGCCACTTCAGGTTCAATCATCCAGAATTCCGCCAAGTGACGCGATGTATTTGAATTTTCCGCACGGAAAGTAGGCCCAAATGTGTAGATTTTGCCCAAAGCCATTGCAAAAGTTTCTCCTTCAAGCTGCCCGGAAACGGTTAAATTGGTTTCTCTTCCGAAGAAATCTTTTTTGAAATCGACTTTGCCTTCTTCAGTAAGTGGCGGATTTTTAGCGTCTAACGTAGTAACACGGAACATTTCTCCCGCACCTTCTGCATCACTTCCTGTGATGATAGGCGTATTTACGTAGAAAAATCCATTTTTTTGGAAATAATCGTGAATGGCAAATGCCAACACCGAACGAACCCGCATAATGGCTCCAAAAACATTGGTACGAACCCTTAAATGTGCATTCTCGCGTAAAAATTCAAAAGAATGCTTTTTAGGCTGAATAGGATATTCCTCTGGATTGGAATCTCCTAAGATATGAATTTCTGTTGCTTGTATTTCAATGGATTGCCCTTTTCCTTGACTTTCCACAACAGAGCCTTTCACTTCAATGGCGGCTCCTGTGGTGATGCGTTTTAGCAGTTCTTCGGGGGTGTTTTCGAAATCCACAACTACTTGTACGTTTTCAATAGTCGAGCCGTCGTTCAAAGCAATGAAACGATTGCTTCGGAAGGTACGAACCCAACCTTTTAGAATGACTTCTTGTGCTGTTTTTCCTTCGTTTAATAATTTTTTAATGCTGATATACATACATTTATGCTTTATTCTCTGTTCTAATATGAAAAGATTTTGCAAATATAGGAAAAAGATTTGTTTTTCGCTATTTAATCACTACTGTTTTGATGTTAGCAAATTCATACATCCCGAATTGAGAAAGCTCCCGGCCGTATCCTGAATTTTTCACACCACCAAAAGGCAAATGTGGGTCACTAATGAGCATTTCATTAATATATACAGCTCCTTCCTCAAAGCGATAAGTTTGTGATTTTATGAATTCTACATCTTTTGAAAAAATAGAAACTCCTAAGCCAAAATCGGATTGGTTGCTCAAGTTTACAGCCTCATCAAAAGTTTCAAAAAAGGTAACTACAGCAACAGGACCAAAAGTTTCCTCTCTGAAAACAGGCATTTGAGGTGTAACTTCTGATAGAATTGTGGGCTTATAAAAAGCTCCTTCTCGTTTTCCTCCACAAATCACTTTTGCTCCTAAAGAAATGCTTTCATTTACTAATTTTTCTAATTCTATAGCCAAATCTTCCCGAGCCATTTCGGCTATTTCTGTTTCTGCGTTGAATTTATCTCCTCTTTTCAGAGCTTCCACTTTTGATTTGAAGGTAGATAGAAATTTTTCCTTTAAGCTTTTGTGGACTAAGAAACGCTTGGCAGCGATGCAACTTTGTCCAGCATTTTGCATACGAGCATTAACAGCTATTGATGTGGCTAATTCTAAATTAGCGTCTTCACATATGATAAAAGCAGCACTTCCGCCAAGTTCCAAAACCGATTTTTTAAGATGTTGTCCAGCACATTGAGCAACTGCTTTTCCAGCTTTTTCACTACCCGTTAAAGATACACCTTTGATGTGCTTGTGAGCAATGATGTCAGCAACAAATTTGCTCTCTAAAGATAGATTTTTATATATTGGAAATTTTAGCTTTTTGGAATTGAAGATGCTTTCCAATAAGTTTGCTGACTTCGGAACATTGGAGGCGTGTTTTACAATGAAAAGATTTCCTAAAATTAGATTTGGAATCACAAAGCGAAATACTTGCCAGAAAGGAAAGTTCCAAGGCATTACTCCCAACAAAACTCCAATAGGTTCAAAGGTTATGTAACTTTCTGTCCATTTGGTTTTTATGTGTTGTGGTTTTAAGAAATTTTCGGCATTTTCGATATAGTAATCGCACAAATATGCACATTTTTGGACTTCTGCAATAGATTGTGAGATAGGCTTTCCCATATCTGAAGTAATTGCTTTTGCGTGTAAATCTGTGTTTTTTAGTAAATTATCTTTTATGTCTTTAATTATTTCTATTCGCTGAATTACAGAGTACTCTTTCCATAAAAGGTAAGATTGTTGTATGTTTTCAATAATATGATTCATATTTTTGTGAAATTTAGCTTATCCGCAAAGATATGTAAAATTGAAAAATTTCGAATGGATTTATTTAGAAATTCGGTTGTTTAGGAGTACAAAATTTAATTTCTGTTGTAAAAAATTGTCTGATACTTAAAAAATATGTAGGTTTGCAAATATTTTTAGGATATGGGGTTTTCTGAGATTTTTTTCATACTTTTCGTAGTTCTAGTACTTTTCGGAGCGGACAAGATTCCAGAAATAGCTCGTGGATTGGGCAAAGGAATACGACAACTTCGTGACGCAACCAACGAAATTAAGTCCGAAATCAAAAAAAGTGCACAACAGAACAATATAGATACTTCTTTCATAGAAGAAACTCAAAATGAGATAGATAAGGTAAAAGAAGAAATCGAGGAAGCAACAAATATTACGGGAACTATAAAAAGACAACGATAATTATGGCACCAAAAACAAAAGCATTTTTATTTAATTTTATTTGTTTTGGAGTGATTTTTATTACGATTAGGCTCGGGATTAATTATTTCTTTCCTGAATTAGGACGTTTGTTCGCATCACTCATTTCGGGAATAACCACGATAATCATTTCTCCTCGTTTTGCAGCTGTACCTACAGATGAGGGAGAGAAGTTGTTTATGAAGTGGATTTTCTTCAAAGACGTTAAAAAAATAGGAGGAAAATAACTATTCTATCCTGAAAATTTTGTACTTCAAAAGGGTTCGTTTTACTACATTTTCGGTACGCTCATAGTGCGTGTCAGTTATGAATAATTGACCAAAGTGCCTTTCTGTTACCAGAGATACTAGTTTGGCTACTCGATTATCATCCAATTTATCAAAGATATCATCTAATAAGAAGATAGGAACAACTTTTAGTTGTTTTTTTATCATTTCAAATTGAGAAAGTTTTAACGCAATTAGAAAGGATTTTTGTTGACCTTGACTTCCGTATTTTTTCATCGGAAAACTTTCTATTTCAAAAAGTAAGTCATCTTTGTGAATGCCCACAGAGGTATGTTGTAGCAATCTGTCCTTGTTGATGTTTTGTTTAAGTAAAGTTGCTAAATCTGTTTGATGAAGAGTACTTTCGTAGGTCAGATTTACATTTTCTTTTCCTTCAGAAATATATTGGTATTGATACTCAAAAATGGGTAAAAAGGTTTTCATAAAGAGTTTTCTTCTTTCATAAATAAACTGCCCAAGTTCAGAGAGTTGCTCGTCGTAAATGGATAGCGTTTCTGCATCAAAATATTGATTCTCAGAAAAATGTTTCAGCAAAGTATTTCGCTGTAAAAGAACCCGATTGTAACGAATAAGTTTGTCTAAATATTCCAAATCTGATTGCGAGATTACGTTGTCCAAAAATTTCCGCCGAACATCACTTCCTTCGATTATTAAATCTTGATCTGCTGGTGATATGATAACCATTGGATATTTTCCTATGTGGTCAGCTAATTTATCATATGCTTTTCCGTTACATTTTATGATTTTTTTTTGTCCTCGTTTTATGCTACAAACAATCTGTTCTTCACGTTCTTGTGTTTCAAAAAGACCATCAATTACGTAAAATTCCTCTCCGTGACGAATGCTTTGACTGGCAGACGAATTAAAATATCCTTTCCCAACTCCTAAATGGTAAATAGCATCAAGCAGATTTGTTTTTCCAACGCCGTTGTTGCCAACAAAGCAGTTGATATTTGCATCAAAAACAAAATCTTTTGAAGTGATATTTTTGTAATTTACAATTGAAAGTTTTTTCAGAAACATAATCCTTTTTTATAAAAGTAAGCTATAAGCAATAGTTTCAGATTCTATGGCTTATAGCTTATTAAGAGGTTGAAAATTGATATTTTATTTTAAGTTTTTGATGATATCTTCTGTCATTTTGTCCAAATCAAAGCTCGGTGTCCAACCCCAGTCTTTCCGTGCGGCAGAATCATCAATGCTATCTGGCCAACTATCAGCTATTTTCTGACGAAAATCGGGTTCGTACTTAATTTTGAAATCTGGAATTATTTTTTTGATGCTTTGGTAAATTTCCTTTGGTGAAAATGATAAAGCCGAAACATTGTAAGAAGTACGTACCTTTACTTTTTCTTTCGGAGCGTCCATTAAATCGATTGTAGCTTTTATAGCATCGGGCATATACATCATTGGCAGATATGAGTTTTCGCTCAGGAAGCAAGAAAATTCTTCTCCAGCAATAGCTTTGTGATAAATATCTACAGCGTAATCTGTTGTTCCGCCACCAGGTAATGATTTGTAACCGATAAGACCTGGGTATCGAATGCTTCGAACGTCTACTCCATATTTTTGAAAATAGTATTGACACCATAATTCACCTGAAACTTTGGTAATTCCGTAAACCGTATTAGGTTCAGTTACTGTTTCTTGAGGAGTATTTTCTTTAGGAGTGTTAACGCCAAAAGCAGCGATTGATGAAGGCCAGTACACTTTATCTAAGTTCTTTTTACGAGCAATTTCCAAAACATTCAGTAATCCGTTCATATTCAGATTCCAAGTAAAAAGAGGATTTTTTTCTCCTACAGCTGAAAGCAATGCAGCTAAATGGTAAATCTGTGTAATTTCGTACTTATCAACAAGATATTCCAATCTTGAATTATCTTGAATGTCTAAAACTTCAAAATTGCAGTATGAAAATTTTTCGGCAACTTTTTCATTAATGTCTGTAGCGACAATGTTTTCTGAACCAAACTTTTGAGCCAAAGCCTCGGTTAGTTCACTACCCAATTGCCCACCAGCTCCCGTAAGTAATACACGTGTTTTTGTCATTTTCTTAAATATTGGCTTGATTAATATTTTATCCCACAAAGATAAGAAAAAAAAGTAAATCCAGAATTTATAACTCTACATTTTCAAGTTAAAAAAAGTATAAAAGATTGGCTACTTTGAAAAACAACAGAATAGGTGGTAGTTTTTTCATTTTTCAACTTTTTTTGTACCTTTGTCCGAATAAAAAAGAATCATTATGTATAATTTACTAAAAGGGAAAAGAGGAATTATCTTCGGTGCTTTAGATGAAAATTCAATAGCTTGGAAAACAGCAGAACGTGTTCACGAAGAAGGAGGAAAATTTGTGCTAACAAACGCTCCAATTGCAATGCGTATGGGACAAATAAAACAACTGGCAGAAAAAACAGGTTCGGAAATTATTCCTGCTGATGCGACCAATATGGAAGATTTGCAAAATTTGGTAACCAAAGCAATGGAAATATTGGGCGGAAAATTGGATTTTGTACTTCATTCTATCGGAATGTCTGTAAATGTTCGTAAAAATATTCCTTATACAGAGTCAAATTATGATTTCACGGGAAAAGGTTGGGACGTTTCGGCTCTTTCTTTCCACAAAGTGTGTCAAGTTCTTTACAAAAATGATGCAATGAATGAATGGGGAAGTATCGTAGCTCTTACTTATATGGCAGCACAACGAACTTTTCCTGATTATAACGATATGGCAGACAATAAAGCATATTTGGAATCAATTGCTCGTAGTTTTGGATATTTCTTCGGAAAAGACAAAAAAGTACGTGTTAATACAATTTCCCAGTCTCCGACGCCAACCACTGCAGGACAAGGAGTTAAAGGATTTGATGGATTTATTTCGTATGCTGAAAAAATGTCTCCATTAGGAAATGCGACTGCACAAGATTGTGCGGATTATACTGTGAGTTTGTTCTCTGACTTGACTCGCAAGGTTACAATGCAAAATCTTTTCCACGATGGAGGATTTTCCAATACAGGTGTTAGTCAGGAAGTTATAGAAAGATTTAGCTAATTAGTTTAGAACTTCATTTTATTTGGCAGTAAGTTTTGCAGATTTTTCAACTGCGTACGATTATTCTGTAACTTACTGCCTTTTAGGTTATAAATTAGTGATGTTAAGAAAAATACTCATATTTCCCTTTGTTCTATTAGTTCGATTTTATCAGCTATTTATATCTCCGTTAAAGCCACCAACTTGCAGATATACACCAACTTGCTCTCAATATACGTTGGAAGCCTTAAAAAAACACGGAATTTTAAAGGGAGGTTGGTATGCGGTTAAGCGAATTCTTAGTTGCCACCCTTGGGGAGGAAGCGGATATGACCCTGTGCCTTAATTGTTAAAAATATAAAAGCCAATGAATTGGGAAAGTTTACTCTCTTTGAATCGATATGGAGATTTAGAGAAACGTTTGCGTAAAGGACAAAATGAAACACGTCTGAATTTTGATTCAGATTATGATCGTGTTGTCTTCTCAAGTGCGTTTAGAAGTTTGCAGGATAAAACACAGGTGATTCCTTTGTCAAAAACAAGTTTTGTGCATACACGTCTGACTCACAGTATGGAAGTATCAGTAGTTGGAAGAAGTTTGGGAAGGGCTGTGGGGAATTATATTTTAGAAAAATATCCTAATTTACAAACCTTAGGCTATCAGGCGAATGATTTTGGAGCTATCGTGGCAGCGGCAGCTTTGGCTCACGATATTGGAAATCCTCCTTTTGGGCATAGTGGAGAAAAAGCTATAGGCGAGTTCTTTAGGTATAAGAAAGGAGCAGACATTAAGTCTTTCCTTTCAGAAAAAGAGTATGAGGATTTGTGTAGTTTTGAAGGAAATGCCAACGGATTTCGCATTTTAAACGAATCCAGACCAGGAGTTGAAGGAGGTTTACGACTTTCATTTGCAACACTCGGAGCGTTTACGAAATACCCTAAGGAATCTTTACCCGTTCGTCCAACCAAAAATATTTCAGATAAGAAGTATGGCTTTTTTCAATCAGAAAGAGATTTTTTCGTTGATGTGGCAAGTGAACTTCAATTGAAATCCAATTCTACTAATTCTGATTTGCGGTTTTCTCGACATCCTCTTGCTTTTTTGGTGGAAGCTGCTGATGATATATGTTACACAATCATCGACTTTGAAGATGGAATTAATTTGGGGCTAATTTCTGAGGATTTAGCATTGGAATATCTTGGAAAGTTGATTAATGAGCGAATTAACACAAAGAAATACGCCCAATTACTTACAAAAGAGGAACGCATTGCTTATCTTAGGGCTATTGCTATTGGTACACTTATTCAGGAAGCTGTAGAAATTTTCATCAAAAATGAAGAGGATATTCTCAAAGGTGATTTTCATTCTTCGCTTTTGAGTAAAAGTACTTACAGACCTCAGATAGAAGATATCATAGATATCAGTGTATCACATATTTATCAATCAGATGAGGTGGTTGAAAAGGAAATTTCTGGTTACGTTGTGCTTCAAAATCTGCTTGATGTGTTTTTTACTGCGGCAATGAACGATTATAAGGGCAGACTTACGTCTTTTGATAAATCAATTTTCAAAATTCTTCCAGAAAAGTATAAAAAAGAAACTTCTCTTTATGATAAAATAATGGGGATTACCTGCTATATAGCCAGCTTAACCGATAGTAAGGCTGTAGAACTTCATTTGAAAACTTTAGGTAAATTATAAAGTTTGCATTATCCGCTGTCGCATAGCCTCGTATAAAAATACGCCACAAGCTACAGAAACATTCAAAGAGCTAATTTCTCCTGTCATTGGGAGTTTAGCTTTATCATCTGCAAGTTTAATTAAGGCTGGAGATACGCCGACATCTTCCGCACCCATTACAATTGCCAGAGGTTCAGTCATCGAAACATCATATAGGAGCTTATCTGTCTTTTCGGTAGCCACAATGGTTTTTATCCCACTTCCTTGAAGATAATAAACGGCATCTTTCAAGTTGTCAACTTTGCAAACGGGAACATTAAAAGCAGCTCCAGCTGAGGTTTTTATTGTATCAGCAGTTATTGAAACACTTCCTCTTTTAGGTATGATAATTCCCGAAACGCCAGTGCATTCAGCGGTACGGATAATAGCTCCAAAATTGCGAACATCTGAAAGGTGATCTAATATCAGAAAAAGAGGAATTTTTCCACTTTCAATTGTTGTAATGACCAGATTTTCAAAATTATGATATTCCACAGGTGACAGATTTGCTACAACACCTTGATGATTTTTTTTTGTCAGACGATTTAATTTTTCAATAGGAACATAAGAAGCGATAATTTGTTCTTGTTTCAGTAGTGCTTGTAATTCCTGAAAAAGAGAACCTTTTAATCCCTTTTGGATAAAAATTTTGTCAATTGTTTTTCCTGCTGAAATGGCTTCTATAACGGCACGAATGCCAAAAATTTGATATTCTTTTTCCATAGTTTTTTAATTTAAAAAATAAAAAGTGTTGTTTTTTATTGTTGAAAAGTCATAAAAGGATACTTTTCGATGATTTTATGTATTTTTTCAGATAATTTTTGTTGAAAAATTTTAGATTGTTCGCTTTTTGGGTAGAAAACTTTATGTTTCAGTCCTTTTTGTATAGAATCTATTTGTTTCATATCGGAAAAGCATTCTTCAGATATGTATTTTTCCACAAAACGCTCCCAGATATAGTCAATTGCCACATCAGAAGGATGTAACATATCTTCTGCGTAAAAACGATAATCTCGTAACTCGTCCAACATAATTTCATACGAAGGAAAGTATTGTATTTCAGTGTTCTGCAATAAAAAAGAGTGCAAACCAGCAATTAGGTGAGCTTTGCTTATTTGATTTTCAACAAATCCGTCCTTTAAATGTCTAACTGGTGAAATTGTATATACGATTTTTATTTTGGGATTTTTATTTTTTATTTGATTTACAGTATTTTGAATGCTTTTTTCAATTTCACCAACAGAAAGTAATTTTTTTGAGAAATTTGCCTGAGGTACTTTATGGCAATTAGCCACCACATTTCCATTTTCGAGAGAATATACCCAAGATGTTCCCAATGTAATGAATAGAAAATTAGAGTTTTGAATTGAATTTTTGAATTCTTCAGTTTTTTTATTCGCAATATCTATTACCTCGCTTAACGAGGTTTGGCTTAGCTCAGAATGTAAGTCGAACGAATGCCACAAATCATTGTGTTTAAAAAAATCATTTTCATCAAAATAGGTATTTTCCAATGATTTTTTTACTAATTTTTCAATTGCTAAAGGGTGAAAAAGAATTCCAAAAGGATTTGTAACTATTTGGAAATTATAGTATTTTAGTTTTTTAGCAATATTTGTTGAAAAACACGACCCAATACTCAAAATTCGGTTGTTGTAACTGATTTTGAAGTCTGATTCTTTCAAAGGGATGATGGTTCTGAAATTCATTTTTATAGAAAGTGATTTGAGGGCAAAAGTATGAAATTTTCAGTTGAAAGCTAGTTATTGAGAATTAAAAAATGAAAACTTAAAAGAGAGATATATAAATTATTGAATTATACTTGTTTTACTCTTTTTAAAGTTAAAAAAAGTGAAAATAGATACAGATATGAAAAAAATATGTAATTTCGGCAATTGTTTTCATTTGAGAATACAAAAATGATGTATGAATAAATTTTAAGGAGAAAAAGAAGATGGATTTGATAAATCATTTGATGTCGGCAGTTTTGATGTTGATTACTTTCGCGATAGGTAGTTCTTTGCGTTTCAGTGACTTTGAGAACGTATTTAAAAAATCAAAAGCATTTAATATAGGATTAATAGCTCAAATGGTATTTTTACCAATTTTAGCGTTTTTAGTTGCTTATTTTTCCGATTTGTCTCCTGAATTAAAAGTGGGATTAATTATTGTGGCTATTTGTCCTGGAGGAACAACATCTAATTTTATTACTTATTTAGTTAATGCAGATACGGCTTTGGCAGTAGCTTTAACAACTATCAATAGTATTTTAATTTTGCTAACAATTCCTACTTTAGCCAATGTTGCGATTTCATTATTTATGGGAACCTCTTCAGAGTTTTCATTGTCAATATTGGATACTTTTTGGGAAGTTAGTAAAATTACAATAATTCCAGCTTTTTTAGGTTTGGTTTTCAATCGCTACCTTCCAGATGTAACAGCACGAATCAAAATTCCTTTAAAAGTTATCAATACAATTTTACTTGGCTTAGTCTTTATTATTAAATTCTTTGCAGATAAGGATTCAGGAGGAACAGGAATCGTTTTTGACGAAATTCTTAGTATACTTCCATACGCTTTAATTATGCACTTAAGTTCGATGATTTTGAGTTATGTGATTTCTAAAAAGGTTTTTCACATCACCAACATACAATCAGCCACGATAGGTATAGAAGTAGGATTACAAAATACAGTATTAGCTATTTATGTGGCAGGACTCATTCAAAGTGTAGAAATGGCAAAACCAGCCTTAGTTTTTGCTATGTTTTCTTTTTTTACGACATTAGTTTTTGCTTTTATTGCAATGAGAGCAAAATATAATAGATAGAAAAAATAAATAATTTCAGAAAATCAAATTATGAATATTAAGTATACGTTTTTTGTTGTTTGTTTTTTATGTTTTTTATCGCTTTTTTCTCAAAATCAAGCAGAATTAATTCGTGCTGAAGCTAATCTATATAAGGTAGATGATAGATTGTATCGTAGTGAGCAATTAAGAGAGGAAGATAGACAAGCAATAGAAAAGACACCAATAAAAACAATTATAAATTTGCGTTATTTTACACGTAGTGGAAATTCTAAAGTTTTTGATAAAAATGGAAACATAAACCTAATAAATGTTCCATTACTAACTTGGAGAATTAAAACAAAGGATATAGCCAATGTGCTTTCAAAAATAAGAAAACATCAGCAAGAAGGAGCTGTGTTGGTACATTGTTATCACGGAGCAGACAGAACAGGAATTATGGTAGCGATGTATCGGATTATTTACCATAATTGGAGCATTGAACAAGCTAAAAAAGAAATGCAACAAGGACCTTTTGGTTATCATAGTATTTGGAGAAACTTGGATAGACTTCTTACTGAAAAAAACGTAAATGAAATTAAAAAACAATTAGGAATTAATTAAATCGAACAGATTAGTCTACTGATTGGTGATAAAAAAAATAGCAGAATCAATAAAAATTTTGTGATATTTGTAACAAAAATATTTTTTTGATAAAATTGTTTTTGGTTTAATTTATTGATATTTAGTTTGTTGGAATTTTGTTGCTCAATTTGCCTTGTTAAGATTAAAGTTTGTGATCGTATTTAATGTGTTGATTTCTTGTTGTTTTGGAAATAAAACTATACTTTTGCACCCGCAAATTATGGAGTAGATAAAGAAGTTCAGGATTTGCAGAAGAGGTTTTTCGGAATCTTTAAACGCTAAGTAAATTAATTTTAAGTAAATAATATTGTAAATTAAATTATGCCAACAATTTCACAATTAGTACGAAAAGGAAGAACCAGAATTACCAAGAAGAGTAAATCGGTTGCTTTGGATTCGTGTCCTCAACGAAGAGGAGTGTGTACGCGTGTTTATACAACAACGCCGAAAAAACCAAATTCGGCAATGCGTAAAGTTGCTCGTGTTCGTTTGACAAATGGCAATGAAGTGAATGCTTACATTCCAGGTGAAGGACATAACCTCCAAGAGCACTCGATAGTATTGGTACGAGGCGGAAGGGTAAAAGATTTACCGGGTGTTCGTTATCACATCGTTCGTGGTGCGTTAGACACAGCGGGAGTAGCGGGAAGAACGCAAAGACGTTCTAAATATGGAGCTAAGCGTCCAAAACCAGGACAGGCAGCAGCACCAGCAAAAGGTAAAAAGTAATAAAAAATCTTTTAACGAGAAGAAATGAGAAAAAGACAGGCTAAAAAGAGACCTCTTTTACCAGATCCAAAGTTTAATGATCAATTGGTAACACGTTTTGTAAATAACTTGATGTGGGATGGTAAAAAGTCAGTGGCTTTTAAAGTTTTCTATGATGCACTTGATATCGTAGAGCAAAAGAAAAATAATGAGGAAAAATCTGCATTAGAAGTGTGGAAAGATGCTTTGACAAATGTAATGCCTCACGTGGAAGTTCGTTCACGTCGTGTAGGAGGAGCAACTTTTCAAATACCTATGCAAATCAGACCAGACAGAAAAGTGTCAATGGCAATGAAGTGGCTGATTGGTTACGCTCGTAAACGTAATGAGAAATCAATGGCTCAAAAATTAGCTGGAGAGATATTGTCTGCGGCAAAAGAAGAAGGTGCTGCAGTTAAGAAAAGAATGGATACGCATAAAATGGCAGAAGCTAACAAGGCTTTCTCACATTTTAGATTTTAATACACAGATATATAATGAGTAGAGATTTAAAATATACAAGAAATATTGGTATTGCTGCACACATTGATGCAGGGAAAACTACAACTACAGAGCGTATTCTATTCTATACAGGTAAAACACACAAATTAGGGGAAGTTCACGATGGGGCTTCTACGATGGACTGGATGGAGCAAGAAGCTGAGCGTGGAATCACAATTCAGTCTGCTGCTACAACTTGTGTGTGGAACTTTCCTACAGAACAAGGAAAGCCTACAGCTGATGCTAAGGAATATCATTTTAATATTATTGATACTCCTGGTCACGTTGACTTTACTGTAGAGGTAAACCGCTCGTTGCGTGTATTGGACGGATTAGTATTCTTGTTCAGTGCAGTAGATGGAGTAGAGCCTCAATCAGAAACAAACTGGCGTTTGGCGGATAACTACAGAGTGCCACGTATAGGGTTTGTTAATAAAATGGATAGACAAGGTGCAAACTTTTTGAACGTTTGTAACCAAGTGAAAGAAATGTTGAAATCAAATGCAGTGCCTATCGTTCTTCCTATTGGAGATGAAGCTGACTTTAAAGGTGTTGTAGATTTGATTAAAAATCGTGCTATCGTGTGGCACGAAGAAACTCAAGGAGCAACTTTTGATGTTGTTGAGATTCCTGAGGAAATGAAAGACGAAGTTCACGAGTATCGTGCTCACCTGATTGAAGAAGTAGCAGGATATGATGAAGGGCTTTTGGAGAAATTTATGGAAGATGAAAATTCTATTACAGAAGATGAAATCCATAAAGCACTAAGAGCAGCAGTTATGGATATGGCTATCATTCCTATGGTGTGTGGTTCTTCTTTCAAAAACAAAGGAGTTCAATTTATGTTAGATGCGGTTTGTCGTTACTTGCCTTCTCCTTTGGATAAAGAGGCGATTGAAGGTACAAATCCTGATACAGGAGCAGATATTGCGAGAAAACCATCTGTTTCAGAACCTTTTGCTGCTTTGGCTTTCAAAATTGCAACAGATCCTTATGTAGGTCGTTTAGCGTTCTTCCGTGCTTATTCTGGTCACTTAGATGCAGGTTCTTATGTATTGAACACACGTTCAGGAAACAAAGAGCGTATCTCTCGTATCTACCAGATGCACGCTAATAAACAAAACCCAATTGAATATATTGAAGCGGGTGATATCGGAGCTGCAGTAGGGTTTAAGGATATCAAAACAGGAGACACTCTTTGTGATGAGAAACACCCAATTGTGTTGGAGTCAATGGTATTCCCTGATCCTGTGATTGGTATCGCAATTGAACCAAAAACTAAAGCTGATGTTGATAAGATGGGTATGGCTTTGGCTAAATTAGCTGAGGAAGATCCGACTTTCCAAGTAAAAACAGATCAGGCTTCAGGACAAACAATCATATCTGGTATGGGAGAGCTTCACTTGGATATTATCGTTGATCGTTTAAAACGTGAATTCAAGGTTGAAGTAAATCAAGGAGAGCCTCAAGTGGAATATAAAGAAGCTCTTACGGCAGTTGCAGAACACAGAGAGGTTTATAAAAAACAATCAGGTGGGCGTGGTAAGTTTGCTGATATTGTGTTCCGTATGGAACCTGCTGAGGAAGGAAAAGTAGGACTTGAATTCATTAATGAGATCAAGGGAGGAAACATTCCAAAAGAGTACATTCCTTCTGTAGAGAAAGGATTCAAAGAAGCTATGAAAAATGGTCCTTTGGCAGGATTTGAAATGGATTCAATGAAGATTACTTTGGTTGATGGTTCTTACCACGCAGTCGATTCAGATTCTTTATCATTCGAATTGGCAGCCAAATTGGGATACAAAGAGGCAGCTCGTGCAGCGAAAGCTGTATTGATGGAGCCTATAATGAAGTTGGAAGTAATCACTCCAGAAGAAAATATGGGTGATATCGTTGGAGACTTGAACCGTCGTCGTGGTCAAGTAAATGATATGGGAGATAGAAATGGAGCTAAGGTAATTAAAGCAAATGTTCCTCTATCAGAAATGTTCGGATATGTAACAACTCTCAGAACACTTTCATCTGGGCGTGCTACTTCAACAATGGAATTCTCTCACTATGCTGAAACACCTTCAAACATAGCGGAAGAGGTAATTAAAAAAGCAAAAGGCAACTAATTTTTTATAAAAATGAGCAGTCAAAAAATCAGAATAAAGTTAAAATCTTACGATCATAACTTAGTAGATAAGTCAGCTGAGAAGATTGTAAAAACGGTGAAAGCAACAGGAGCAGTTGTAACGGGACCAATTCCATTACCAACTCACAAAAAGATATTTACTGTATTGCGTTCTCCTCACGTAAATAAGAAGGCTCGTGAGCAGTTTCAATTAAGCTCTCACAAACGTCTTCTCGACATCTACAGTTCTTCATCAAAAACTATTGATGCTTTGATGAAACTGGAGTTGCCAAGTGGAGTAGAAGTTGAAATTAAAGTGTGATAATTCACTATTTAGATTTTTAACAAAGTAAAATGTCCTTAAGCCAGTGAGCTAAGGAAAAACGGATAAAAATGATTCAGGGTCAAAAGGCTGAGGCATTTTTTGACCCTGAACCTTATAGAAAAAGTAAAATAATTATTAAATTTAATTTATGTCTGGGTTAATTGGAAAAAAAGTAGGCATGACAAGTCTTTTTGATGAGAATGGGAAAAATATTCCTTGTACTATCATTGAGGCAGGTCCTTGCGTAGTTACCCAAGTCAGAACCGTAGAGGTTGACGGGTATGAGGCTCTTCAACTTGGTTTCGATGACAAAGCAGAACATCGTGCTAACAAAGCAGAGTTAGGGCATTTCAAAAAAGCTGGAGCTTCTGTTAAGAAAAAAGTTATCGAATTTCAAGGATTTGAAGCAACTTACAAATTAGGTGATACAATCACTGTTGATTTGTTTACCGAAGGAGAATTTGTTGATATAACAGGTACTTCTAAAGGTAAAGGATTTCAGGGAGTTGTTAAAAGACACGGTTTTGGTGGGGTAGGACAAACTACACACGGTCAGCATAATCGTTTGAGAGCACCAGGTTCTATTGGAGCGTCGTCGTATCCTTCAAGAGTATTCAAAGGAATGCGTATGGCTGGTAGAATGGGAGCAGAAAAAGTAACAGTACAAAACTTGAAAGTATTGAAAGTGGTAGCCGAGAAAAATCTTTTAGTGGTTAAAGGATGTGTTCCGGGACACAAAAATGCTTACGTAACTATTCACAAATAATGGAAGTAGCAGTATTAAATAGTCAAGGAAAAGAAACAGGCAGAAAAATAACGCTTTCTGATTCTGTTTTCGGATTGGAGCCTAATAATCACGTAATTTACTTGGATGTTAAACGCTATTTAGCAAACCAACGTCAAGGTACACATAAGGCTAAGGAAAGAAATGAAGTAGCGGGAAGTACTCGTAAGATAAAAAAACAAAAAGGAACTGGTACAGCTCGTGCAGGTAGTGTTAAATCTCCTGTATTTGTTGGTGGAGGGCGTATTTTTGGTCCTCGTCCAAAGGATTATACACAAAAGTTGACTAAAAATGTGAAAAGATTGGCACGTCGTTCAGCGTTAAGTGCAAAAGCAAAAAGCCAATCAATTTTAGTTGTTGAAGATTTGAATTTTGAAACTCCAAAAACAAAAGAATTCACTAATATTTTGAAATCTTTGGGGTTAGAAAATAAAAAATCACTTTTTGTGTTGCCAGATACAAATAATAATGTATATTTGTCGTCACGAAATTTGAAAACTTCTAATGTTGTAACTGCTTCTGAATTAAATACTTATGAAGTTGTAAATGCTTCAAGTGTAGTTTTATTAGAGAGTTCTGTTGAGGTTTTAGAGTCAATTTTAACAAAATAAGTAAGAAATGAGCGTATTAATTAGACCTGTAATTACAGAAAAAGCAAACGCAAATAGTGAATTAAAGAATTGTTATACATTCGAAGTTTCTAAACAAGCGAATAAAATTCAGATTAAAGAAGCTATTGAAGCCACTTATGGAGTTAAAGTTAAAGAGGTTCGTACATTGAATTATGGGCCTAAACGTACAACTCGTTATACAAAGACAGGCTTACAAGTTGGTAAAACCAATGCTGTTAAGAAAGCGGTTGTTCAAGTGGCAGACGGAGAAACTATAGATTTTTATAGTAATATATAAGTGTTTAATAAATAGACAAAATGTCAGTTAGAAAATTAAAACCGATTACCCCTGGTCAGCGTTTTAGAGTAGTAAACGATTTTGACACCATTACTACTGATAAGCCGGAGAAAAGCCTTTTGGTTCCGTTGAAAAAGACTGGTGGTAGAAACAATCAAGGAAAAATGACCATGCGTTACATTGGTGGTGGTCACAAGAAAAAGTATCGTATTGTTGATTTCAAACGAAACAAGTTTGGTGTTGATGCTAAAGTAGTTTCAATCGAATACGATCCAAACAGAACAGCATTTATTGCTTTGATTCAGTACACGGATGGTGAGAAACGTTACATTATCGCTCCTGCTGGTTTAAAAGTGGATCAAACGATTGTTTCAGGGCAAGAAAATGTTGCTCCTGAAATTGGAAATGCAATGCCTTTGTCACAGATTCCATTAGGAACAGTAATTTCTTGTATAGAATTACGTCCAGGACAAGGTGCTAATATTGCACGTTCTGCGGGAACTTTCGCTCAGTTAATGGCAAAAGATGGAAGATACGCAACGGTTAAGTTGCCTTCAGGTGAAACTCGTATGATTTTACTTACTTGCTTGGCTACTATTGGTGCTGTGTCTAACTCTGATCATCAATTAATTGTATCAGGTAAAGCTGGTCGTTCACGTTGGTTGGGTAGAAGACCAAGAACTAGACCAGTAGTAATGAACCCAGTTGATCACCCAATGGGAGGTGGTGAAGGTAGAGCAACCGGAGGTCACCCAAGATCACGAAAAGGTATTCCAGCTAAAGGTTACAGAACACGTTCTAAAACCAAAGCGAGTAATAAGTATATTGTAGAACGTAGAAAAAAATAAAAGACTAAGAAAAGATGGCACGTTCATTAAAGAAAGGACCTTACGTTCACTATAGTTTGGAGAAAAAAATTCAACAAAACATTGAAACAGGTAAAAAGACAGTTATCAAAACTTGGTCAAGAGCTTCGATGATAACACCTGATTTTGTTGGTCAGACAATAGCAGTTCACAATGGTCGTCAGTTTGTTCCAGTGTATATTACTGAGAATATGGTAGGACACAAATTAGGAGAATTTTCACCGACACGTTCATTTAGAGGACACGCTGGTGCAAAAAATAAAGGTAAAAAATAATAGAAGGCTATGGGAGTTCGTAAAAGAGAAAAAGCAACAGAAATAAAAGAAGCTAAAAAGAGCTTGGCTTTTGCAAAGTTGAATAACTGCCCTACTTCACCTCGAAAAATGCGTTTGGTAGCGGATTTGGTTCGTGGTCAACAAGTAGATAAAGCCCTTGCTATTTTGAAATTCAACCAAAAAGAAGCGTC
Source organism: Capnocytophaga cynodegmi (assembly GCF_002302475.1). Taxonomy (NCBI): domain Bacteria; kingdom Pseudomonadati; phylum Bacteroidota; class Flavobacteriia; order Flavobacteriales; family Flavobacteriaceae; genus Capnocytophaga; species Capnocytophaga cynodegmi. The sequence goes on along the minus strand of NZ_CP022378.1, from coordinate 793,561 downwards.
AACTCGCTTGGAAAAGCTGTTGTTATCAGCAATAGCTAACTGGCAAGCGAAAAATGAGAATGCAAATTTGGAAGATGCTGGATTATTTATTAAGGAAATCCGTGTGGATGGAGGGATGATTTTGAAAAGGTTACGTCCAGCTCCACAAGGAAGAGCACACAGAATTAGAAAACGTTCTAACCACGTGACGTTGGTTTTAGGAGCTAAAAATTATAACACAGAAAGCTAAGATAAATATGGGACAAAAGACAAATCCAATCGGAAATCGCCTTGGAATTATCAGAGGATGGGAGTCTAACTGGTACGGAGGTAATGACTACGGAGATAAACTTGCTGAAGATGACAAAATCAGAAAGTATGTACAGACCCGTTTGTCTAAAGCTAGTGTTTCTCGTGTGATTATTGAAAGAACTTTAAAACTTGTAACCGTTACTATCACTACTGCTCGTCCAGGTATCATTATTGGTAGAGGAGGGCAAGAGGTAGACAAGCTTAAAGAAGAATTGAAAAAAATCACAGGTAAAGATATTCAAATCAACATCTTTGAAATCAAAAGACCTGAATTAGATGCTAACTTGGTTGCTGCAAGTATCGCTCGTCAGATAGAAGGGCGTGTTTCATATCGTAGAGCCATCAAAATGGCTATCGCGGCTGCAATGCGTATGAATGCAGAAGGAATCAAGGTAATGATTTCTGGTCGTTTGAATGGTGCAGAAATGGCTCGTTCCGAAAGTTATAAAGAAGGAAGAATTCCATTGTCTACTTTTAGAGCGGATATTGACTATGCACTTGATGAAGCACACACTACGTATGGTCGTATGGGAATCAAGGTGTGGATTATGAAAGGCGAAATCTACGGCAAGAGAGAGCTTTCTCCACTTGTGGGAATGACTAAAAAGTCAGCAGGTTCAACAACAGGTAAATCTGCTTCGGATAAAGGCCCAGGAGGACATAGAAAAGCACGTCGTAAAAAGTAATTTTTAAAGTAAAAAGGAATGTTACAGCCAAAAAGAACGAAATATCGTAGAGTACAAAAAGGTAGAATGAAAGGAGTTTCCCATCGTGGAACCCTACTTTCTAACGGTATGTTTGGAATAAAATCTTTAGATTCCGCATTTATTACCTCTCGTCAAATTGAGTCAGCTCGTATTGCAGCAACTCGTTATATGAAGCGTGAAGGGCAATTGTGGATTAAGATTTTCCCAGATAAACCAATTACCAAAAAGCCTTTAGAGGTGCGTATGGGTAAAGGTAAAGGTGCCGTAGAATACTGGGCAGCTGTTGTTAAACCAGGAAGAATTATGTTTGAAGTAGGGGGTGTGTCAATCGAAATAGCAAAAGAAGCACTACGTTTGGCAGCACAAAAGTTACCTGTGAGAACAAAATTTGTTGTAGCAAGAGATTATCAAGATTAATTAAATTGTGATGAAACAGTCTGAAATTAAAAATTTGACAATAGCTGAGCTACAAGAAAAGCTTGGTGAATATAAAAAATCGTATGCAGATTTGAAAATGGCTCACGCCATTCAACCACTTGAAAAACCGATTCAATTACGTCAAGTAAGAAGAACTGTAGCAAGATTGGCATGCGAGTTAACTAAACGAGAGTTACAATAATTCTATGCTACTTTAAACATGGAAAAAAGAAATTTAAGAAAAGAAAGAATAGGGGTTGTTAGTAGTAACAAAATGGAAAAAACCATCGTGGTTTCAGAAGTTAAGCGAGTGAAGCACCCTATGTATGGTAAGTTTGTGTTGCGTACTAAGAAATATGTAGCACACGACGAAAAGAACGAATGCAACATCGGTGATACAGTTAGGATTATGGAAACTCGTCCGCAAAGTAAAACTAAATGTTGGAGATTAGTTGAAATCATTGAAAGAGCGAAGTAATTATGGTACAACAAGAGTCAAGATTAAAAGTAGCCGATAATACAGGGGCAAAGGAAGTACTAACAATTCGTGTTTTAGGAGGTACAAAGCGTCGTTATGCTTCTGTAGGTGATAAAATTGTGGTTACCGTTAAAGAGGCAACTCCGAACGGAAACGTGAAAAAAGGACAAGTTTCAACTGCTGTGGTAGTAAGAACTAAAAAAGAGGTACGTCGTGCTGATGGCTCTTACATACGTTTCGATGAAAATGCTTGTGTTCTTTTGAATGCAGCTGGTGAGATGAGAGGGACCCGTGTTTTTGGTCCTGTTGCGAGAGAACTTCGTGATAAACAATTTATGAAAATTGTGTCATTAGCACCTGAAGTGCTTTAATTTTTAATATATTAAGTAATGAAACTAAAAATTAAAACAGGAGACACAGTACGAGTAATCGCTGGAGAACATAAAGGTTCAGAAGGTAAAGTGCTACGTGTTGATCGCGAGAAGAATAAAGCGATTGTAGAGGGAGTGAATTTGGTATCAAAACACACAAAACCAAGTGCTCAAAACCCTCAGGGAGGAATCGTTAAAAAAGAAGCTTTTATTCACATTTCAAATCTTTCTTTAATTGATCCAAAATCGGGAAAAACAACTCGTGTAGGATTTGAAGTAAGAAATGGTAAGAAAGTGAGATTTTCTAAAAAATCTAATGAAGTAATATAGTTATGGCTTACGTACCTAGACTAAAACAAGAATACAAAGAGCGTGTAATAGCAGCTCTAAAAGAAGAATTTGGCTATAAGAATGTAATGCAGGTTCCTAAACTAGAGAAAATAGTTGTGAGCCGAGGAGTTGGTTCAGCAGTTGCAGATAAGAAACAAATAGATTATGCAGTTGAGGAATTAACAAAAATTACAGGACAAAAAGCAGTTGCTACACTTTCCAAAAAAGACGTAGCTTCTTTCAAACTCCGTAAAGGAATGGCTATTGGAGCCAAGGTTACTTTAAGAGGAGAAAGAATGTATGAATTCTTGGATAGATTGATTACAACGGCTCTTCCACGAGTAAGAGATTTTCAAGGAATTAAAGCCGAAGGTTTCGATGGTAGAGGAAATTATAATTTGGGTGTAACAGAGCAGATTATTTTTCCAGAGATTGACATTGATAAAATCAATAAAATTGCAGGAATGGATATAACTTTCGTTACATCTGCTGCAACTGATAAAGAAGCCAAATCATTATTAAGCGAATTAGGATTACCTTTTAAAAAGAACTAAGTATATGGCTAAAGAATCAATGAAAGCCCGTGAGGTTAAAAGACAAAAATTGGTAGCAAAATATGCAGCAAAACGTAAAGCCTTGAAAGAAGCAGGTGATTACGAGGCTCTTCAAAAGTTACCTAAAAACGCATCACCAGTTCGTTTGCACAATCGTTGTAAATTGACAGGACGTCCGAAAGGATATATGCGTACATTTGGAATTTCACGCGTTTTGTTCCGTGAAATGGCAAATAAAGGATTAATTCCGGGCGTTAAAAAAGCAAGTTGGTAATATTAAAAGGATAAAAATATGTATACAGATCCTATAGCAGATTATTTAACAAGAATTAGAAATGCGAATAATGCAAGGCATAGAGTAGTTGAAATTCCTGCATCTAATTTGAAAAAAGAGATTACAAAAATCTTATTTGATCAGGGATATATTTTAAGCTACAAGTTCGAGGATAATGCTGTTCAAGGCACTATCAAGATAGCTTTAAAATATGATAAAGTAACTAAGGAGCCTGTCATTAAGCATATTGAAAGAGCAAGCAGACCTGGACTTAGAAAATATGCTGGGGCTGATAGTCTTCCTCGCGTATTGAATGGCTTAGGCATTGCCATCATATCAACTTCAAAAGGAGTTATGACTGGTAAAAAAGCTAAGGAGCTTAATATCGGAGGGGAAGTAGTTTGTTATGTTTACTAATAAATAAAAGACAAAGAAATGTCAAGAATAGGTAAATTACCCATCAAAATTCCTGCAGGAGTTACAGTTACTATCAAAGATGGTGTTGTGACAGTGAAAGGAAAATTAGGCGAATTAACCCAAGAGGTTAAAGACATTGCTGTAAAGCAAGAGGATGGACAATTAGTGTTGGAGCCTACTGCTCAAACTAAAGACCAAAATGCAAAGCACGGTTTGTACAGAGCGTTGCTTAATAATATGGTTGTAGGGGTATCAGAAGGATTCACTAAAGAATTAGAGTTAGTAGGAGTTGGATATCGTGCCTCAAACCAAGGTCAAAAGTTGGATTTGGCTTTAGGATTTTCTCATAATATTGTTTTGGAATTACCCCAAGAAGTGAAACTCGAAACAGTAACTGAAAAAGGTAAAAATCCAATTATTAAATTGACATCATACGACAAACAATTAGTTGGACAAATAGCAGCTAAAATCCGTAGTTTCCGTAAGCCTGAGCCTTACAAAGGAAAAGGAGTTAAGTTTGTTGGTGAAGTGTTGAGAAGAAAAGCAGGTAAATCAGCTTAATAGTTAGAACAATGGCATTATCAAAAATAAAAAGAAGAGAACGTATTAAAAGCAGAATCAGAAAAGTAGTTAATGGTACTGCAACGCAACCTCGTTTGGCTGTTTTCAGAAGTAATAATGAGATTTATGCTCAAATCATTGATGACACCAAAGGAACTACTTTAGTGGCTGCTTCTTCGAGAGATAAAGAAATTAGTACTACCAAAGGAACTAAAACTGAAAAAGCGGCTTTGGTAGGAAAAGCTGTTGCAGAGAAAGCTCTAAAACAAGGTATTGAGAAAATTTCTTTTGATAGAGGAGGATACTTATATCACGGAAGAGTAAAATCATTAGCTGAAGGAGCTAGAGAAGGCGGACTTAAATTCTAAAAGACTATGTATCAGAAATATAAAAATGTAGAATATGTAAAGCCAAGTGGTCTTGAATTGAAAGATCGTTTGGTAGGAGTTCAACGTGTTACCAAAGTAACTAAAGGAGGACGTGCGTTTGGTTTCTCAGCTATTGTTGTAGTAGGTGATGAGAATGGAGTAGTGGGACATGGTTTAGGAAAGTCCAAAGAGGTAGCCGATGCAATTGCGAAAGCTGTTGAGGACGCAAAAAAGAATCTAGTTCGTATTCCACTTAACGGAACTACTTTGCCACACGAACAGAAAGGTAAGTTTGGTGGAGCTAGAGTGTATTTGCAACCAGCTACAGAGGGTACTGGAGTAATTGCAGGTGGTGCAGTTCGTGCCGTTTTAGAGTCTGTTGGAGTTCACAACGTACTTTCAAAATCACAAGGTTCTTCAAATCCTCATAATGTGGTAAAAGCTACTTTTGATGCATTGTTGCAATTACGTTCTGCAAAAACTATCGCAGCTCAACGTGGAATTTCCTTAGAAAAATTGTTTAAAGGTTAATAAATTTAGAACAATGACAAAAGTTAAAGTAACACAAGTGAAAAGTAGTATCAAGCGTCTGAAAAGTCAAAAATTGACTTTACAGGCTCTTGGTTTGAAGAAAATAGGACAAGTTGTTGAGCATAATGCAACACCAAGTATCCTAGGTATGATTAGTAAAGTGAAACACTTAGTTTCTGTTGAGGAAATTAAATAATATTTTATACAAAGTTATGAACTTGAGTAATTTACAACCTGCAGAAGGTTCAATTCACAGAGAAGGGAAGCGCGTTGGTCGTGGGCAAGGTTCTGGAAAAGGAGGCACTGCTACACGTGGGCATAAAGGAGCTAAATCTCGTTCAGGTTATTCTAAAAAGATTGGCTTTGAAGGAGGTCAGATGCCTTTGCAAAGACGTGTACCAAAATTTGGTTTCAAAAACTTTAACCGTAAGGAATATGTAGGGATCAATTTAGGGCAATTACAAGGTTTGGTTGATTCTGGTAAGATTACTGATACAGTTGATTTAGAAACCTTAGTTCAACTTCACATCGTTAAAAAAACAGATCTAGTTAAAATTTTAGGTGGAGGAGAATTAAAAGCAAAATTAAAAATATCTGTTCATAAGTTTACGGCAAATGCTAAGTCTGCTGTTGAGGCAGTGGGAGGTGAGGCTGTAACCTTGTAATGTATTAAATTATTATGAAGTTTATCGAGAACCTAACCAACATTTGGAAAATAGAAGAGTTAAGAAATCGTATAATTTTAACTCTGGGGATTTTGTTAGTTTATCGTTTTGGAGCACATATTGTTCTTCCAGGAATTGATTCAACTCAGTTACACGAGTTGGCATCAAAAACCTCAGGAGGTGGGTTGCTTGATATCTTAAATGCTTTTACTGGGGGAGCTTTTGCTAACGCCTCAGTTTTTGCATTGGGTATTATGCCTTATATTTCGGCTTCTATTGTAGTCCAGCTTATGGGAATAATGATTCCGTACTTGCAAAAATTACAAAAAGAAGGTGAAAGCGGGAGAAGAAAGATAAACCAAATCACTCGATTTCTTACTATCGCGATATGTGTTGTTCAAGCACCAGCTTACTTGTACGGAATTAACCAATTAGGAGTTCCTGATAGTGCTTTCGTTTTAGGTAAAGGTGTTGAGTTCATTGTTCCCGCTGTTTTGATTCTTGTAACAGGAACTATTTTTGCGATGTGGTTAGGAGAAAAAATCACAGACAAGGGTATTGGTAATGGTATTTCTTTACTGATTATGGTAGGAATCATTGCTCGTCTTCCTCTAGCTTTTGCGGCTGAGTTTGATGCTCGTGTAGCACAATCTAATGGTGGATTGATGATGATTCTTATTGAAATTATCATTTGGTTTGTGATTATACTACTCTGTATCTACTTAATCAAGGCGACTCGTCAGATTCCTGTTCAATATGCACGTAGGACAGCAGATGGAGGTGTGGCGGTTGAAAAGAACATTTTTGGAGCACGTCAATATATTCCATTAAAATTGAATGCATCAGGGGTTATGCCGATTATCTTTGCACAAGCTTTGATGTTCATTCCAGCTACTGTAGCAGGTCTGTCTAAGTCAGAAACAGCTTTAAGCATTCAACAAGCTTTCAGTAATATGTTTGGATTTTGGTATAATTTGCTGTTTGCAACAATGATTATATTGTTCACATACTTTTATACAGCGATTACCGTACCAACTAATAAAATGGCTGATGACTTAAAGAGAAGTGGCGGGTTTATTCCTGGTATACGTCCTGGTAAGGAAACGGGTGACTATCTAGATAAAATTATGTCGCTTATAACATTACCTGGCTCTATATTTTTAGCTTTAATTGCTGTATTTCCTGCTTTTTTAAAAGTTATTGGAATGCAAGATGGATGGGCATTATTTTATGGAGGAACTTCTCTATTGATTTTGGTAGGGGTTGCTATAGATACAATGCAACAAGTTAATTCATATTTGCTAAATCGTCATTATGACGGTTTGATGAAAACAGGCAAAAATAGAAAGGCTTAGTAATTTATGGCAAAGCAAGCAGCAATAGAACAAGACGGAACAATTGTAGAAGCGTTGTCAAATGCAATGTTTCGAGTGGAGCTAGATAACGGACACGTGGTGATTGCTCACATCTCTGGTAAAATGCGTATGCATTACATCAAACTACTTCCTGGGGATAAAGTGAAACTTGAAATGAGTCCTTATGATTTAAGTAAGGCTCGTATAACGTATCGTTATTAGACAATTTAATTCGGAAATTTTTAAAAACATTCAATAGAGATAAAAATTTTGTCAAAGTTTTTTAACTTTGGCAAAGTTCTATGTAAATGAATATGTAGTTGAAAATTAATGTTTTAAGCTATTTTTTTAAAGAAGAGAATGTTTTGTGAAAATTTAAAAAGTAGTATTTTATTTTAAAATTACATTATAAATCAAAATATTTTGTAGTTTTGCAAACTCTATTGACTAAACAATAAAGAAATGAAAGTTAGAGCATCAATTAAAAAGAGAAGCCCCGAGTGCATTATTGTGCGTAGAAAAGGGGTATTGTACGTAATTAATAAGAAAAATCCTAAATTTAAACAAAGACAAGGATAATTATGGCAAGAATTGCAGGTATTGATTTACCAAAAAACAAACGTGGAGTTATTGGATTAACTTACATTTTTGGTATCGGAAAAAGTAGAGCTAAAGAAATCTTAGAAAAGGCTCAAGTTAATGAGGACAAGAAAGTAAACGAATGGAATGATGAAGAAATCACTAACATTCGTGAGGCGGTTGCGTCTTATAAAATTGAAGGGGAATTGCGTTCTGAAATTCAACTAAACATCAAGCGTTTGATGGACATCGGTTGCTATCGTGGAATTCGCCACAGAATTGGATTGCCATTACGTGGACAAAAAACCAAGAACAATTCTCGTACAAGAAAAGGTAGAAGAAAAACTGTTGCTAATAAGAAAAAAGCGACTAAATAATAAGTAAGGTTAGTATGGCAAAATCAAATGCAAAGAACGCAAAGGTTTCTAAAAAGAGAAAGGTAGTTGTAGAGTCAGTTGGTGAGGCACACGTTTCTGCTACGTTCAACAACGTAATAATTTCTCTTACCAATAAAAAAGGAGATGTAATTTCTTGGTCATCAGCAGGTAAAATGGGATTCCGTGGGTCTAAAAAGAATACACCATATGCTGCTCAAGTGGCTGCTGAAGATGCTGCAAAAGTGGCTTTTGATGCAGGATTGAAAAAAGTGAAAGTGTATGTTAAGGGTCCAGGAAATGGAAGAGAGTCTGCAATCAGAACAATACACAATGCAGGGATTGAGGTAACAGAAATTATTGACGTTACTCCATTACCTCACAATGGTTGTCGTCCACCAAAAAGACGTAGAGTTTAATTAGTAATAATAAATACGAGAGGATTTTGATTATCGAAGGAATGCCTTAATTCATAATCCCTTTCATTTAAACACAAAAAAATGGCAAGATATACAGGACCAAAAACGAAAATAGCTCGTAAGTTTGGAGAAGCTATCTTCGGAGATGATAAATCTTTTGAAAAGAAAAATTATCCACCTGGGCAACACGGTATTGCCCGTCGTAGAGCAAAACGCTCAGAGTATGCTATTCAGCTACAAGAAAAACAAAAAGCAAAATATACATACGGTATTTTGGAGAAACAATTCCGAAACTTGTATGAAAAAGCAAAAAGAAGCAAACACGTTACAGGTGAAGTGTTGTTACAATTGTGTGAATCACGTTTGGACAACGTTGTTTATCGTATGGGAATAGCTCCAACACGTAGTGCAGCTCGTCAGTTGGTTTCACATCGTCATATCACAGTAAACGGAAATATCGTTAATATTCCTTCTTATGCTTTGAGACCAGGAGATGTAGTGGGTGTTCGTGAGAAGTCAAAATCATTGAGTGTGATAGAAAATTCATTAGCTTCTAATAGCACTGTTTATGAATGGATTACTTGGAATACTGAAAAATTAGAAGGTACATTTGTTGCCGTGCCTCAACGTATCCAAATTCCTGAAAATATTAAAGAACAGTTAATCGTAGAGTTATACTCTAAATAATAAATAAGACAGCAGTCAAATTATGGCATTATTCAACTTTCAAAAACCCGATAAGGTTATAATGATTGAATCATCTGATTTTGAGGGGCGATTTGAGTTTCGTCCTTTGGAACCAGGATATGGTTTAACTATAGGTAACGCATTACGTAGAGTTATGCTCTCTTCTTTGGAGGGTTTCGCAATCACTTCTGTAAAGTTTGACAAAGTAGGACACGAGTTTTCTACTATATCAGGTGTTGTGGAAGATGTTACTGAAATTATCTTGAATTTGAAACAAGTGCGTTTTAAACGACAGATTGAAGATGTAGAGAATGAAACAGCAACAATTTCTGTTTCAGGAAAAAAACAGTTGACTGCCGGTGATTTTCAAAAATATCTATCAGGATTTCAAGTCTTGAATACAGATTTGGTAATTTGTAATATGGAATCGTCAGTAACTTTTGATATGGAGATAACCATTGAAAAAGGACGTGGCTATGTTCCTGCAGAGGAAAACGCAAATCCGAATGCAGCGATAGGAGTTATCGCAACAGATGCAATTTTTACACCTATCAAAAATGTCAAGTATTCTATTGAAAATTACCGCGTTGAACAAAAAACTGATTATGAAAAGTTAGTTTTTGAAATCAAAACAGATGGGTCTATACATCCAAGACAAGCCTTGACAGAGGCTGCAAAAACGCTGATACATCATTTTATGTTATTCTCTGATGAGAGAATTACGTTGGAATCAGATGAGATTGCACAGACTGATGCATACGATGAGGAATCGTTGCATATGCGTCAGTTATTGAAAACTAGATTGGTAGATATGGACTTGTCAGTTCGAGCATTAAATTGCTTGAAAGCTGCCGAAGTGGATACTTTGGGAGATTTGGTTTCTTTCAATAAAGCTGATTTGATGAAATTCAGAAATTTTGGTAAAAAATCACTTACAGAACTTGATGAATTGGTTGCCAATAAAGGTTTGACATTTGGAATGGATTTGTCAAAGTATAAGTTAGATAGAGATTAACCCGCTTTTGCGTTATTTAATTAAGGAAAAATGAGACACGGAAATAAAATTAATCATTTAGGAAGAAAAACTGCTCACAGAAAAGCAATGTTAGCTAATATGGCTTGTTCATTGATTGAGCATAAGAGAATAAATACGACTTTGGCAAAGGCAAAAGCTCTTAAATTGTTCATAGAGCCATTGGTAACAAAGTCAAAAGAGGATACAACTCACAATCGTCGTATCGCTTTTAGTAAATTAAGAAATAAATATGCTGTAACCGAATTATTTAAAGAGGTTTCTGTAAAAGTAGGCGATAGACCAGGAGGATATACACGTATTATCAAGTTGGGAAATCGTTTGGGAGATAATGCAGAAATGGCATTGATAGAGCTAGTTGATTACAATACAACATATAATGTAGAAAAGGCTTCTAGCAAGAAAAAAACTACTCGTCGTGGTAGAAAAAAATCTGCTGAGTCAGCTACACAAAAAGAAGTTGAAAATACAGAATCAGCTGAATAAATTAAGAATTTTATTTGATTTTCAAAAAGACAAGCAAACAAAATGCTTGTCTTTTTTTTATTGAATTATAAATGTTTATTTTCAATTGTTAATTATATTTTTTGTTTTAAATTTAACTTTTTGTGAAAGTTAATAATATTGTTTCTATTTTTGCTTTGTAAATCAATAGTAAAGAATGGAAAAAGAACGTTTGTACAGAATCTCATTGTTTGGAGCTTTCTTCCCGATTGTTGTGCTTATTATCCTACTTGGGTATAATGTATTTTTTGTGTATGGGGATAACGCTCTCGGAGGATCAAATCAATTTATTTTGCTCCTTGGTGCTGCTGTCGCTGTTGTAATAGGAATTCTTAATAAAATTCCAATTCATACGATGACCCAAGAAATATACAATAATATAAAGTCCACCAGTGGGGCGATTCTTATTTTGCTTCTGGTGGGGGCTTTGTCGGGTACGTGGCTACTTAGCGGAATTATACCTTCAATGATTTATTATGGATTGAACATTCTAACGCCATCAATATTCTTACCCGCTTGTGTTATTATTTGTTCACTTGTTTCAGTAGCTGTAGGCAGTAGTTGGACGACTTCCGCAACGATAGGAATTGCTCTGGTAGGGATAGGAAGTTCTTTAGGAATTCACGAAGGGCTTATCGGTGGAGCTATTATTTCAGGCGGATACTTTGGAGATAAAATGTCGCCGATGAGTGACACAACTAACTTGGCACCTGCTTTGGCTGGAACGGATATATTCACCCATATACGGTATATGCTATTTACCACTATTCCTACCATTAGTATTTCACTGATAATTTTCACTATCATTGGGCTAAACCTTGAAACGGTAGGCGTATCGGATACAAGTGCTATACAAAGTGCTATTTTGGAACGATTTAATGTTACGCCTTGGGTTTTTGTTGTTCCTGCCATAATTTTGGTTATGATTTACAAAAAGACAGAACCTTTAGTGGCGTTGTTCTGTGGTGTACTTTTGGGAGCATTATTCGCACTGCTATTTCAGCAAAACTTACTGCTGGAGCTAACCCAAAAATCGTCGTTGGAGTTTTCAGCTCTTTACAAAGTAATAATGGATACGATAACAACTTCTACACAAATACCGACCGATAATGAAAATCTGAATGAATTGTTCTCTTCTTCAGGAATGAGTGGAATGCTCAATACGATATGGCTCATTATCTGTGCGATGGCTTTCGGAGGCGTTATGGAAGCTATTGGAGCTTTAGAACGTATAACTGCTTTTTTGTTACATTTGTTTACTTCTACTTTTGGGCTATTTGCCAGTACGGTGATGAGTTGTTTGGCTTTGAATGTTACCACTTCCGACCAATATTTAGCGTTGGTAGTGCCAGGGAAAATGTTCTCCAAAGCGTATGCAAGGAAAGGATTAGCTCCTGAAAACTTAAGCAGAACGTTGGAAGATTCAGGTACGGTAACTTCTGTTTTAGTTCCTTGGAATACCTGTGCCGCGTACAACAGCGGTGTTTTGGAAATTCCGACTTTGACGTATCTTCCGTATGCGTTTTTCAATATCATAAGTCCGTTTATGACTCTTCTTTTTGTGGCACTTAATATAAAAATAAGAAGAATAGGAGACAAGCAATAACACCTCTCTTTATAACAAGTTATTATTGCTTTATTATTGATTTTATAAAAACTTGTTTGTAGGTTGGTTAAGTTGAATAGCGTAGCAATTTGTAAAAAAGATTTTTGTTAAACTACAATTAACTAAAAAATAAACCTTAAAAAGAGAGGGAGTATTCTTTTTGTAGTGAATTAACTATACCACCAATTATATGAACATCTTAGCAAAAGATTATTACTTTCGCTAAGATGTATTTTTTTACAATTGATATCAGCTTAAACTGCTAAAATTATTAGTACTATTTGAAAGATTTTAAAAGAAAATCAGGTAGTTTGGGCATTGCTCCGTGTTGCTGACATACGTAGGCGGCTACTTCTACTGCTAACCGATGTGCTTCTTTGATTGATTTTCCTTTCAGATAAGCCGCAATAAAGGAAGCTGTAAATGAATCACCTGCACCAACGGTATCTATAACGTTTATGGATGGTGAAGGCAAAAAAGAAAGTTGTAACGGGGTAAAAATATAGCTTCCTAATGAGCCTTTTGTCAGAATTAGTATTTTTAAGTTGTATCGTTCTACTAATTCTTCACAAATATCTTGTTCTAAACCTTCTAATTTAAAAAGGAGTGTTATTATGCCAAGTTCGTCATCATTTAATTTTAATGCATTGGCTAATTCCAACGACTGATGAATAATCTCTTTTGTGTAATAATGCTGCCGAAGATTCATATCAAAAACCTTTAAGCTATCAGAAGGCATTACTTGTAAAAATTGCCGAATCGTGTTGCGAGAGACTTCACTGCGTTGAGCTAATGAACCAAAACAAAGTGTTTTTGTTTTTTGGGCAAGTTCTTTAATCTTCTCATTAAAAGGAATGTTATCCCAAGCTACATTTTCACGAATTTCATACTTCGGAATGCCTTCTTCATCTACTGAAATCTGTACTGAACCTGTCGGGAAAGGGACTTCTTCCAGAAGATGATTTAATTTTTTTTCATTTAGGTTTTTCACAAGGGTTTTTCCTAAATCATCATTGCCAATAGCGCTTACAATATGTCCGTTTAATCCAAATTGTGAAGCGTGATAAGCAAAATTAGCGGGAGCTCCTCCCATTACTTTTTGTTCGGGGAAAATATCCCAGAGAATTTCTCCCAAACCTACAACAATATGTTCCATTTGTATGTGTGATTTTAATTTTGTATTTATGTATGGTATCTTTTAAAAAAATTATTCTTTGCTAACGAAAACACTTTATTGGTTTTTATTCAATTCAATACGATTGAAAAAATAGGCTTTTGGTAGCAAAGAATAATTTAGTATGCAGAAAATATTTAATATAAGAACTATTTTTTGGCAGCTTTTACAAACTCGTTGAGCTTATTATAAAGCGTAGTCCATTGCTGTGTTTCATACATTGAAGTTACTAAATTCAGAAAACGTTTCAAATCTTTTTCAACGTCTTTACGCAACTCACTGGCACTTTTTGTTTTTCGAAGTTCGGAGTTTGATTGTGCTTGTTCTTCATAAATTTCTTTAAAAGTTTGTTCTACTTTTTTGAGTTCCTCAAAAGTACTTTTTAGTGAAAGATTTTCGATACGTGTTTGATTTTCAGTAGAAGAAAGAGCTTCAATAAGTTTATCGAGCTGAATGGTTTGTTCGCCATAATTCAATTTATCCAGTGCCAGACCATATATTTTAAATTCTTTGAGTAGAGCTACAGCATCGGTTTGATGAGGCATTAATGTCATTTTTGAATATGCTACCAGAAAATTCTTAATAATGCGAAAGATAGCGTCACGTTGTCTATCAACTTGAAGCACATCAACTCCTTTGCCACTAAAACTTATTTTAGAAATAACTTTGTAGTATTCCTGATAGGAAGTATCCAATTTGCTTAAAAACAAATGATTTTTGACTTCTTCAAATTCGGATTGCTTGGAAGATTCAATAATTCGCTGAGCTAATATTGCCAAGTCTTTTGTCGATAATTTTCGGAGATATATTTTCATATTGATTAAATTTTGTTTACAAATTTCAGTAATTAAATTGACTTTTGCAAATAAAAGTTTCTGAAAATGAGAAAGAAATATTTTTTTGATTTTTGAAAGTTATAATCTTTAGAAGAAGTTACAAATAACTAAGATTTATTCTTACTCCAAGTGGAATAAGATTTACGCTAATAGAGAAAGGTTTTTTCCAAGTGGTAGAAGGTTTACACTGATAGAAAAAGGTTTTTTCCAAGTGGAATAGGGTTTACGCTGATAGAGAAAGGTTTTTTCTAAGTGGTAGAAGATTTACGCTGATAGAAAAAGGTTTTTTCCAAGTGGTAGAAGGTTTACGCTGATAGAAAAAGGTTTTTTCCAAGTGGTAGAAGGTTTACGCTAATAGCGAAAGATTTTTTCCAAGTGGTAGAAGGTTTACGCTAATAGCAAAAGATTTTTTCTAAGTGGTAGAAGATTTACGCTGATAGAGAAAGGTTTTTTATAATTTATAAAAAGTTTACTTCTTTAGAAAAAGATTATCAATAGAAAATAAAAAATATAAGCCTTGTGTTAAAGGAATTACACAAGGCTTAGTTAGGTTATTTTTGAGGCTTATTGAAAACCTATTATATCGGAGTCAGCTTCTATCCAATCTGTTTCAGGGTTGTTATATAAAATATGAATTACAGATAAACCTCGTATGGTTACAAATATGATTGCATAGCGTTTGTCGGAAGTATAAACAGGCTTTGAAACAAACAAACTGTATTGACCAAGTTTCCAACGATTAAGTTCTTTTGTAAGAATGTTAGGTTTGCAAGGTGTTTGTGACCACAGGCTGTTTTTTTGTGTTACTTGTGTTAGAAAAAATTCTTTGTTTTTCTCTGAAAACAGATGGTTAGGGTCGTTGATTTTCTTTCGTAAACTATCCAAGTGTATAAAACGCCCTGCTTGTTCACGTTCTTTAAGTTCTTCAAAATATTGGTCAATATCATTATTATCATTATATTTTGATAAGAAGAAATCTTCAATAAACAACGAATCAAGGTTTACGTTTTTATCTTCATTCGTCTCGAAAAACGATTTTTTATAAGCAACTTTGTATTGGGCAACCATACTATTTAATAACTTGCAATCATCTGGGTCTTGAGCCAAAGAGACAAAAAAGCTCAGGAAAAATGGTATTATGATTAATTTGTTTTTCATTGTACTATAAATTAAGAATTAATGTTCCAAATGTAGTAGCTAATTTTCAGAAATAAAAAATATTAATTGTGTAAAAAGCAAAATTTAACATTTATGTGTTAAAAAATATGGGTTTTTGTTTTTTATTTTTCAAAATAAAATTGTTAAAAAGATATTTAAAATCAGTTTTCTTAACTTTCTGTAGTTGTTGTTTAAAAAGCAAAGGTTAAAAATATCTTTAAAATAAAAGGAAATATGGTTATTTTAAAATGTAAATGTTTAACAATTAGCAAAATAAGATATAATATTTTTAGTTTTGTAATGATTTTATAAGTTGGGATAATTTTCTTACTTTTGTGGACATTCAATTTACATCAAAATAAATTAAATTTTGAGTCAGTCAAACTAATATTAATCAGAATTATATGAAAACATTAACCAGTTTTTTTAGTTTGTGTTTTTTGATGTTGTCTTTTCAGCAAAATTTGGCACAAAAACCTCATTTGGATAGTATTTTTGAAAATCCTTCTATTCAAGAAATTAACCGAATGCCAATGCGAAGCCATTATTTTCCTTTCGAGACTTCGGAAAAAGCACAAAAAAATGATTACCAACTTTCAAATCGTTACATTAATCTTAATGGGCAATGGAAATTCTTGTGGAAAGAAGATTTTAAAGAGCTTCCAAAGGATTTTTTCAAATCGAATTATGACGATTCACGTTGGGATAAAATTAAAGTGCCTTCGGTTTGGGAACTTAACGGATACGGAATACCTATTTACGTAAATGAAAAGTTTGAATTTGCTATAAAAAATCCAAATCCGCCCGATGTTCCAGATGATTTAAAACAATCGGCAGGGCTTTATCGCAAAGAATTCGAAGTGCCTTCTGATTGGAAGAATCAACAAATTTATTTACATTTAGGAGCCGTTAAATCTGCTTTTAAACTATACGTAAACGGAAAATTTGTGGGAGTAGGGAAAGATAGTAAACTGCCTTCAGAGTTTGATGTAACGCCGTATGTTTCTGCTGGAAAAAATAACATTGCTTTGGAAGTACGCCGATGGTCAGATGGCAGCTTTTTGGAAGCACAAGATATGTGGAGGCTTTCTGGAATTACACGTGATTGTTATGTTTATACTCGTCCTAAAGTACATTTGTATGATATAAATGCAAAAGCTGGGCTTTCAAATGGTTATTCAGATGGACTTTTAAATCTTTTGGTGCAAGTTTGGAACCAATCTGAGCAAGGAAAACCTGATTATCGTCTTGAGGCTTCAATTTTTGATGATAAAAACAAAAAGATTTGGGTAGAAACAAAGAATATTTCGCAAATAAAACGTAGTAATAGCAAAACTGAACTTAATTTTTTAGCAAATATTCCTCTTGTGAAGCAATGGAGTGCCGAAATTCCTAATTTGTACAGATTGGAACTTCTGCTGAAAGATGATAAACAACAGGTAAGTGAAGCTGTTAGCCTTTTTGTAGGATTCCGAAGCGTTGAAGTTAAAGGAAGTGATTTGCTTGTTAATGGGAAACGAATTTTCATAAAAGGAGTTAATCGCCACGAAACCGACCCAACAATGGGACAAGTTATCAGTCGTGAAAGTATGGAAAAGGACGTTTTGTTAATGAAGCAACTCAACGTCAATAGCGTACGTACATCACATTATCCTAACGACCCGTATTTTTATGAACTTTGCGATAAATATGGGCTTTATGTTATGGACGAAGCCAATGTAGAAACACACGGAATGGGATACAATCCTGAGAGAACATTGGCAACAAATCCACTTTGGGAAGAGGCTCACACACTTCGAATAAGAAGAATGATAGAACGCGATAAAAATTATCCAAGTATAATCATTTGGAGTTTGGGGAATGAAGCTGGTAATGGCTGGAATTTTTATCAGGCATACAAAATGGCAAAAGGATTAGATGCAACTCGTCCAATCCATCACGAATTAGCTCATTATGATTGGAATACAGATATAGAATCCCGAATGTATCGCAGAATTCCATTTTTGATAGATTACGGATTATCACCCCCTAAAAAACCTTTCTTATTATGTGAATACGCACACGCAATGGGAAATAGTATCGGGAATTTTCAAGAATATTGGGACGTTTTTGAAAGCTATCCAGGTTTGCAAGGTGGTTACATTTGGGATTGGGTTGACCAAGGATTTTACAAGAAGAATGCTAAAAATCAAACAATTTTAGCCTATGGAGGAGATTATGGAGATGAAAGCACCCCAAGTGATAATAACTTCTTGATTAATGGAGTAATTGCCTCTGACAGAACCTTTCATCCGCATTCTTTTGAGGTAAGAAAAGTATACCAAGAGATAGGATTTACTTATAAAGACCAAAAATTGACGATACAAAACAAACATTTTTTCAAAGATTTATCTAATTTTGAGTTTGTTTGGAAAGTTCTCAGAAATGGAGTTTTTGTAAAAGAAGGAAAAATAAGTGGAGTAGATGTTTTACCACGCTCTAAAGGAGAATTTTCTATAAATTTTGATGAGAATTTATCTAAAAATGCAACTTCTTTAGCTCAAACTATAGCTTCTGATAAAGAAAATGAGTATTATTTACAAATAGAAGCTAAATTGAAAACAAAAGAAGGTATTTTGGAAGGGAATACACCTCTTGCCTTTGCAGAATTTCAGTTAAGTACGTATAAGGCCCCTAATTATAAGCCTAATACAACTCCTATTGCTGTTACACAATCAGATAAAGAAATCATTCTTCAAAATAGAAACTTTAAAGCAATTGTTTCAACAGAAAAAGGAAAACTTGTGTCATATGAAGCAGGAAAGAACATCTTACAAGGAGATGGGTTATTCCTGAATTTATGGAGACCAGCAACAGATAACGACTTTGGTGCAGGTTTGCCTAAGAAGCTCAAAGATTTGCAACAAGTCGATGCAAATGCAAAGATTGAAAGTGTGGAAATTTATGATTTGGAAAATGGACAAAAGCAAGTGCGTATTACCAAAAAAGTTCTTGAAAGTATTACGTTTGCACAAAAATTAACTTTTGATGGTAAAGGAAGCATTTTAGTTGAAAATGAACTCATTCCGTTAAAAGAAAGTAATCAACTGACTTTTAAAATAGGAAATCACTTGGTTTTAACAAAAGATTTTGTAAACGTAGAATGGTATGGACGTGGTCCTTGGGAAAGCTATGAAGACAGAAAAACTTCTGCTTTCGTTGGGCATTACAAAGGAGCTATTGATGAACAATATCACCCATACGTTCGTCCGCAAGAATCAGGTAATAAAACACAAGTGCGTTACGCTAAAATACTCCGTAAAGATGGAAGCGGAATTTTAGTACAATCAGAAAGTAATTTGCTTAATGTGAATGTATTGCCTTATAGTCCACAATCGCTTTATCCAGGAGAGGAGAAAAAACAAACTCACTCTGCCGAACTTGAGAAAGACAATTTCATTCACTTAGATGTTGATTATCAGCAATTAGGATTAGGAGGCGATAACAGTTGGGGTAACTTACCTATGGAGCAGTATTTATTGTATCTGCACAAACCATACCAATATTCCTACAGAATCACTCCAATAGAGAAATAAAACAAAGGGAAAGCGAAAGAAAGTACTATAAAAATCGTAAAGTACTTTCTTTCGCCCAACCTATTTTTCCGTCAGCTAATTTTATTTTTACCCAATCATTAAGGCTTTCGATAATTTCTACTTTTGTACCTTCGTGAAGTGAGAAAACCTCAGTACTATAAGCATTAGGTTCTGAAAAAACACGCACTGTTTTATCAAAAAGAATTGCAAATTTCTCTCCTTCAATATTATTTTTATGGAAATCTGCAATGAAGTAGGTACCAATACTTCCAATTATTGCCACAAGCATTGTTGTAAAAAAGATTCTTTTATAGATGGTTTTGTCCAAAAAGTAGTATAATAAGAAACTGATTACAAAAGCCAAAATTCCCAAAATAGAAATAATAGCCCACATATCTAACGAAAAAAGTGATGTTATAGAATCAGAAAAGTTCTTAAACCACGTTTTCGGAAGAGGAGTAATGGCATCAATAGTCATTTGATTTGCAAAAACTAAATTATTTTTAGCATCTTCATTCTCGGGATTGAGTTTCAAAGCTTTTTCGTAATAGTAAATGCTTTCAGGAACGTGATTTAGTTTGTAATGAGCATTGGCCAGATTATAGTATAACGCTGATGATTCAAATCCTGATTTTAAAATGGACATATAATTTTCTACTGCTTCCTGAAACTTTCCAGAGTTGTAATTCTCAGTAGCCTTTGAAAAAAGAACATCATTATTTTGTGAAAAAACTGAAAATGATATAAATAGAATGGATATGTATAAAATATTTTTCATTTTTTTTTTCTTTTTGATATGTAAAATTATTTCCGAATTTGCTTATCCAATTCAGATAATGTTTGAACAGATTTGTGATAATCATTTTCCATTGAAACTCTGTCAATTGGAGAATAACGTGCCATTTCGCAATTTTTGAGTAATCCTAAAAATTCTGAAATAGTTTGTGGATTTACGTTTTGAAGTGAAAGCAATTCTGATATTTTTTCCTTACTCATTTCCGAAGTTTCAATCTTTAGTTTGGCTTTCAGATAATTATGCAAAGCTCGTTCCAATGCCTCATAGAACGTATTTTTGTCGTTTAGTTTTCGTTTAGCTTCACTTAAGTATTTCTTCGCCAGTTTGTTGGCAGCTCTCACTTTATTTCCTTCAATGTCACTGTTTTTTTTCTGTTGAACTTTCCACAGAATCAACGTAATAGGGATTAAAAGTAAAGGTAAAAATAGCCATAAATAGTAACGTGTTGAGCCAAAAAATAACGATTTTCCGATAGGTTGCAAATCACCATTCAGTTGTAAGAAGCGGAATTGATTGCCTTGTGTTTTAACATCTTGTTTAACAATACTATTTGAGGAGTTTTGCCCATTTCCTGTTGGTCCTTCGGTAACATCAATCCAAATTTCATCTGAATTGATAGTTTCATATTTCTCTGTTTTTGGATTAAAATATGAAAAAGAAACACTTGCTATAGGATATTTCCCTTTAAATTGAGGAACTACGGTGTAAAATTCTTCAACTTGTCCTCTCATTCCTGAAATGGATGTAGTTATATTGTCCTTTTTTTCAGGATTATACACTTCTAATGCTGTTGGGAAAGTTAATTTTGGTATATCGAATAATTTTAGGTTTCCATTGCCCGAAATTTCAACTTTAGCTTGTAGACTTTCATTGGACTTTAGCTCTTTTTTGGAGGTAGTTACATTGAAAGAGAATTCTCCTACAGCTCCTGAAAAGTTTGCAGGTTTTCCCGCTTCAGGCAAAGCCTTCACATTTATAGTTCGATTGCCAGAAGTAACTCTTTTAGCGACTTGGTCCATAATAGGTCTTCCAAAGAAATCACGTTCAGTGGTAGGTACGCTCAAAATGGCTTCCAATGTAAGTGGCTCAAGGGTAATATTTCCGTCTTTTTGAGGATAGAGAACCACTTTTTTCACAACGATGCATCGGAAGGGCTTTCCGTTATAAGTACAATTTTCAACATCATAATCCTGTAATCGAATTTCTTGACTCCAGAAGTTAGGATATTTTGGGGTGTCTACTGAACGTAAATCATTAAGTGCCACTTGTCCGCCAACATACAATCGATACACAACACTCACAGCTTCATTCAAATATGGATTTGGTTTTGAAACTTCTGCTATTAAGAACAAATTATCCTTGGCTACATCGTTGCTAGTTTTGTCCATCGAGGGATTACTAACGGCTTCTGTAACTGTTATTTGAATCGGAGATGTTCTATAAGTTTTTCCATCAATTTCAATAGAGGCTTGTCCGATAGTGAATTTACCTTTAGCAGTGGGTTGCAAGATATATCCATAAGTTTTTGAAAAGCTCCGTTTTCCGTTTATCCACGACTCGGAAACGGATTGGGAAGGTCCCATTACCACCGTAAAATCTTTAAAATTCGGAGGAGTAAAATTATCTCCGTTTTTATTCATTGAAAACTCAATTCGTAAACGTTCGTTTAAGCCTAAGTTTTCTTTACTTACTTTGGCGGTGAATTCTATATTTTGTGAGTATAATAGATTGATTATGAAGCTAATAAAAAATAATATGCGATATCTCATCTCCATTGTGTTTTTAACTTTATCTACTTGTTCATTAGTATATTATTTCTTTTTACCAGTCTTTTTCTGATTTAGACCGATTTCCTTTTACTTTTTGAGCATTTATTTTCTCTTGTGTTTTTTGGTCTTCATTATTCATTGCCTCTAAAATACGTTCCATTTGTTGAGGAGATAGCGAAGATGGACGATTTTGTTTTTTCTCACCATTATCCTGATTTCCATCTTTTTCTTCTTGTTTATTATCTTTTGGATCTTTTCCCTGATTTTTGTCCTGATTTTCTTTATTATCGTTTTTGTCTTGTTTATTTTCGTTGTCGTTTTCTTTATTTTTATCGTCTTGCTTGTCTTTTTCGTTCTGTTTGTCCTTGTTTTGGTCGTTTTTGTTTTGATTATCCTGATTATTTTGGTCGTTTTGCTTATCTTTGTTATCTTGATTTTGCTGTTTATCCTTATTATCTTCGTTGTTTTGAGGTTTTGGAGGATTTTTCTTCAGTAAATCTTGAGCAACTGCCAAATTATATCGAGTTTCTTCATCTGAAGGATTGTTGCGAAGAGCTTCTTTATAGGCTTCTACAGCTTTGTCGTATGCTTTTTCTTGCATAAAGGTATTTCCCAGATTGTGAAATATTTGGTGTCTTTCTTCATTGCTTATTTCGGTTGAAGTTGATGCGTTTTTCAGACGAGAGAAAGCCTCTCCATAGCTTTTCTGTTTGTAGTACATTGTACCTAAATTATATTGAGCTACTCCATTATCTTTATTTTTTGCAATGGCGTTACGATAATCAACTTCGGCTTGAATGGGTTGGTCGTTTTTCAGAGCGTTATTGCCTTTGTGTGTATATTTTTTTGATACTTCTTTTGATTTTATAACGTTTTGAACCTCTTTATTTTGTGCAAAAGAAAGAAATCCCATCAAAAATACTATGTAAAATAAATTTCGTTTCATTTTTAATTTAGAAATATAGCAATTTATTAAAAAGATAACTATAAAATATGATATTACGACTCGTTAAATAAGTTTAACTTTTTAACCCATAGTGTTTTTCTCTCAAAAATAAAAAAATCGAGTATAAGTAAAAATAATGCTCCTGCTAAAAACCATTGAAATTGGTCTTTGTAATCTACGAATTTTTGAGTTTCAAATTCACTTTTTTCTGTTCCGTCCAGAATTTTTACAATTTCCTCAACAGCTTCTTTGGTATTATCCCCATTGATGTATTTACCACCTGCGTTTTGGGCAATTTGCTCCAGTAATTCTCTATTTAGTTGAGTGATAACCACTTCTCCGTTTCGGTCTCGTTTGTAGGTTTGTGTATTTCCTTCCTTGATGGGTATGGGAGCTCCCTTTTGCGACCCTACACCGACAGTGTAAATAGTAATTCCTTGATTGAGAGCTTCTGTTGCGATTTCAGTTGCTCCCATTTCGTGGTCTTCTCCGTCTGAAATGATAACCAGAATGCGTGATGTAGGCAGATTCTCATCGAAATAATTACTTCCCATTCGTATGGCTTCCTGAATGGCTGTACCTTGCGACGAAAGCATATCTGTGTTCATACTTTGCAGAAACATCTTTGCCGCTGAGTGGTCAGTGGTTAAAGGTAATTGTGGGTAAGCACTCGCTGCGTATGCAACTATCCCAATTCGGTCGCCTTTTAGTTGGCTCATTGTTTCAAATACCAAACGTTTGGCTTTTTCAAGGCGGTTGGGAGCTACATCTTCCGCCAACATACTTTTTGATACGTCAATGGCAAATACAACATCAACACCTTCACGCTTTACGGTCTCAATTTTTGTGCCAATTTTCGGGTTCGCCAAAGCAATACATAAGAGTACAATGATGACAGCCAAAAAACTAAACTTTAACCAAGGTTTGAAACTGGAGCGATTCGGTGCTAATCGTTTTAATAGCTTTTCATCAGCAAAATGTTTCTGTTTTCTTTTTTTTCTAATCTGTGAAAATACAAAAACAAGAAACATAAATGCTATAATTGGAATGAACCATAAGTATATCTTCTCGTCGATATGTATCATAATTATTATTTTGAAATAAGATACTACAATTTTTTGATTGTATTATAGAAAGTATGATGATAGTTTTCGGTATCAGACTTACAACCCGATAAGTCAATTAAATATCATTTCTCAAAATGGTATGTTTGAGTATAAATTCAAGCAATAATAACAATCCCGCTACGATAACTAACAAACGGAACTTTTCATCAACTTGTGTGTATTTGAATTCTTCAATCTTCGTGGTTTCCATTTTGTTAATTTCGGCATATATTTCCTCTAATTTTTTGTTGTCTGTGGCACGAAAATAACGTCCTTCAGTAGTTTTTGCAATTTTTTTCATCAGAGTTTCATCAATTTCCACTTGTTGCATACGATACATAATACTTCCGTCGGCGTTAAGGGCATACGGAGAAAGAGCCATACCATTTGTACCGATACCAATAGTATAAACTTTGATGCCATATTCTGCTGCCAGTTCTGCTGCGGTTTGTGGGTCGATAAAACCAGTGTTATTCACTCCGTCAGTAAGCAGAATTATTACACGGCTTTTGGCTTTACTCTCCTTAAGTCGGTTCACGGCGGTAGCAAGTCCCATTCCAATAGCAGTTCCATCTTCAATCTGACCATAAGTAAGCTCCTTTATTGAATTTAATATGATAGATTTATCGCTCGTTACGGGCGTTTTGGTGTAGCTTTCACCTGAATAGACTACCAATCCTATGCGGTCAGAGGGGCGTTCCTTTACAAATTCTGATGCTACTTTCTTTAAAGCCTCAAACCGATTCGGTTTCAAATCCTGCGAAAGCATACTTGCCGAAACATCAATTGCCATTACAATGTCTATACCATCTGTAATTTTAGTTTTAGCTGATTCTGAACGTGTTTGCGGACGTGCTAAAGCTACAATGATTAAAATTACAGCCAATATTCGCAATACAAACAAGAAATGATATAGTTTATTAGCAAAAGAGTTTGTTTTTTTTAAAGCACTGATTGTTGGTATTGTTAGCGATGCTCTCGATTTCTTGTTTAAGAAGAAATACAACAAAACCATCACCGGAACAAGTAATAGCAACCATAAAAAAGCTGGATTTGCAAAAGTTATATTGTCAAACATAAGTAATCTTCTTTATCAATCTTGTTTAAAGTTAATAGAAAGCAATATCCGTTGAGCTATTTCTCCTGCTTGTGGAGTATCAACATACGTGATGAGCAGTTGTTGCAAAGCACCATTCTCTGTAAAGCTATACAATTCATAATTTGCTTCAAAAGGATTTTTATTTTTCTCATCAATTAACGTCATTTTACCTGAAACTTTAATCCCTTGCACTCCGTTTGGTGCTGTATATTCCTCTCTTAGGGTTGTAATATTCTTGGCTCCAGCTGCATCTAACTGCGAAAGCACAATTTCATTGACCATTTCGGGGTCTAATTCAAATTGTTGGTCTGAACCTGTTTGTTTGAAAGTGATAACGCTGGTCATCACATACAATTCAGAATTAATACTTCCAAAATCGAATAAATATTGCTTATCGATGCGTCCTTCAAAGCCTTTAATATCAATTATCTGCCTACGAGTTAGTATCTTTGGTGTTGTAAGCTCCGTAATAGGATACCCATAATCACTTGTTACCCATTCGCTTTTACTCATTTTCTGGATAGAATTGCCACCAAAGAAGCTATTAACAACATAGTATGCCAAAGTTCCTACAAGGATTGCAGCTACTACACTTACAACTATGGTAGTAATTGTTTTATTTCTGTGTTTTTTCTTCTGTAAAATTTCGATTTGTTGGTTGTTAGAGATTTCAATTTCTTCAGAAACTTCAGGAATTGCCCTTTTCGTTTTTACAACCACATCTTCAATAGTGTCTCGGTCGTATTCCGCGATATTGTCCGAAGGCTTATTCTTTGCAAATTTAACTAAATCAGCAGTTTGCAATACTCTTTTCAGATTGGAAATAGTTTCAAGTGTTAGGTTAAGTTTCCCACTTTCTTGAAGAATATGTATTTTCTCTAATAATTCATCGCTGGTACTTTCCTTAGCCGAAATATGCACTTCATCTTCTAAGTAGTTTCGGATAATATCGGTTAGTTCTGAGTAATATTCTTTATGCTTTGACTCTATAAGATATTTAGAATTTTGTAATATCTTGAGTTTTTCAATGGCTTGTTCAAATGGTGGCAGATTTTTTAGTCTTTCTTCTTCTGAAATTCGTTTCTTACGGAATAAAATTAAGTAAACAGAAAGCAAACCTAAGGCAATCACAGCGAAAAACAAACCAACCCATATCCATATATTTGTGCTTTTAGTTGAGGATACTTCGGCAATAGGCTTGATGTCATATAAAGGCTGTTTCAAGGTGTCTACCGCTACCGAACGCACCTCAATGAGCAATGAATCTGTAAAGAAATCTTTGGAATTGATGTTAATTCGTTGTCGAGGTATGGTATATTTCCCAGCGTCGAACTGCGTTAAGAAATATTCCTTCTCCAAACGAAGTTTTTCTCCTTTGATAATGGTATCAGTGGGGGAGGTTCTCACCATTTCCAGAGGCATAAAGGTTTGCCCATCAGGAAATAAAACAGGTTCTCCTTCCGATGTTTCTACAGATATCTTGTACTTTATTTGTTCTCCTATCTTTATTTCTTTAGTATCGGCTTCAAATTGAATTTCTTGTGCGTTTAAGCCTACAACTAAAAACAATAGAGCATATAAAAATATATTTTTCATCATTGTTTATCCCTATTCATTGAAAAACTATCCTCTTCGTTTAAAATAACCTAATAACTTCTGTGTATAACTCTCATCGCATCGGCAACTTACAGTACCTGCTCCTGATTTTTGCAATAAACTCTCGAAGTACGATACCGTTTCTTTGTAATGTTTCTCATATTCAAGACGTGTTGCTCTTGAATCGGTATTGACAATCATTAGTTCGCCTGTCTCAGCATCTTGTACCGAGATATAACCCAGATTAGGTAAAGTGGTTTCTTTCTGGTCATATACCCGAATGCCTGTAACGTCGTGTTTGCGAGAGGCAATCTGAATTGGTTTTTCATAATCTCTGTCCATAAAGTCCGATAAAACGAACACAATAGCCTTCTTCTTCATTACACTACTTAGAAACTGAAATGCTTCGGCAATATTTGTTTTATAACTTCTCGGTTTGAACTCGATAAGCTCACGAATGATACGAAGAACGTGCGATTTTCCTTTCTTAGGCGGAATGTATAGCTCTATTTGGTCTGAAAACAAAATCAATCCTGTTTTATCATTGTTTTGAAGTGCAGAGAAAGCCAACGTTGCAGCAATTTCGGTAATCATTTCGCTTTTAAATTGCTGAGAAGTTCCAAAAAGCTCACTTCCACTAACATCAACCATTAACATTAGGGTAAGTTCACGTTCTTCTTCAAACACTTTCACGAAAGGTTCGTTATAACGAGCTGTTACATTCCAATCGATATTGCGAATATCATCACCATACTGATAGGGTCGTACTTCGGAAAAAGTCATTCCACGTCCCTTAAAAGTAGAATGATACTCTCCCCCAAATATATTATCGCTAAGCCGACGCGTTTTTATTTCTATTTTTCGTACTTTTTTTAATATCTCTTTGGTGTCCATTGCCAAAATAAATCTTTAAACCCTAAAGTTAGGTATAATATTCGTAAAATGTTATAACAAAGCCAAATATTTTTTATACCTTAAATATTGACTTTGTTTAATATAAATTGTCTGTAAAACAATATGTTATCTAAGGAACTTCAATTGTATTGACAATTTTGTGAATAATTTCAACAGAAGTAATGTTTTCGGCTTCAGCTTCGTAAGTTATTCCAATACGATGACGCAATACATCGAACACAACAGCACGTACATCTTCTGGAATTACATAACCACGACGCTTAATAAAGGCGTAACATTTCGATGCCATTGCCAGATTGATACTACCACGAGGAGAAGCACCAAAGTTAATGAGTGGTTTTAACTCCGATAAGCTGTATTTTTCAGGATAACGCGTAGCAAATATGATGTCCAAAATGTATTTTTCGATTTTTTCATCCATATACACTTCACGAACGGCTTGTTGTGCTTTCAGAATTTGCTCGAGCGACACTGTTTGGTTTACGATTGTTTGCGTATTTAGGAGGTTATCGCGCATAATGCGTTGCTCTTCGTCCAATTTCGGATAATCAATGACAGTTTTTAGCATAAAACGGTCTACTTGAGCTTCCGGAAGGGGATATGTACCTTCTTGTTCAACAGGGTTTTGCGTTGCCATTACCATAAATGGAGTATCAAGCTTGAAAGTTGAATCGCCAATGGTTACTTGTCGCTCTTGCATAGCCTCTAACAATGCTGATTGCACTTTGGCTGGAGCTCGGTTTATCTCATCTGCCAGTACGAAATTGGCAAAAATGGGTCCTTTCTTGATAGAAAATTCATTTTGTTTGATGTTGTAAGTCATTGTCCCGATAACATCAGCAGGAAGTAGGTCGGGCGTAAATTGAATACGACTGAAACTTCCGTGAACAGCCTTAGCCAAAGTGTTGATGGATAGTGTTTTTGCAAGTCCTGGCACACCTTCAAGCAGAATGTGACCTTTTCCAAGCAGACCTATAAGCAACGCGTTTACCATATGCTTTTGCCCCACAATAACTTTGTTCATTTCATTGGTAAGAGCATCAATAAAAACACTTTCTCTTTCAATTCGCTCGTTGATTTGCCCAATATCAATAGATGTTCTGTGTTCCATAAAAAATAGTATTATGTGAATTTGTTTTAATCAATAATAATTCAGTTGATGTTGATTTCTGCACGCAAGTTATAAATATTTTTTTTCTTTTGTGTTAAAAAAATTTAAAATACGCAATTGGTTAAGAAAAAGAATTGAGTATTTAGTTGTTAAAAATATAAAATGGTGCGTATTTTGTAATCTTTTTTCTCTTTTCAGTGTTGTTAATGAATTAATTATAAATCTTTTGGGTGGCAAAGATAATATTTTATCACTGGCTTAGATAAAGCTTCTAAGTTGAGTTGGTCAGAGGCTTTGATAACATCTGTGATTTTTCCTTTTTTAGTTAAGATATTTATCCTTTGTTGCTCTGAGTTATAAGCCGTGTTGGAGATTTTATCTGAGAAAACGAAATATGTAGCGTCTTCCTTTGATATGTTGTAAACAGAAGAGACTTTTTCGTATAAAACATTTAGTTTATCAGAATCAAATTCTGAATTTTGTAATTTTACTTTTGGTAAATCTCTGTACAAAAGCATTTTGCTTAATTTAGAAAGTATCAAGTCATTATGGAATTGCCATTCTTTCATTGCGGAAAGAATATCCACATCATCTAATAGAGCAAATTTATCTAAAACATCTTTGCTGAATTGCTCTTTCTCAACCTTATTTTTGATAAAAAATAGCAAAGGACTTGACATAGGTAAATTTTCTCCTTTGTGAATCAGTTGTTTAGCTCGTTTTAAAACTCTAATGAGTAGTTGTTCACCAGCTACACTTGTTTTATGTAGGTACACTTGCCAATACATTAATCTTCGTGCAACTAAAAATTTTTCTACTGAGTAAATTCCCTTTTCTTCTACAACTAATTCATCGTTTCGCACGTTAAGCATTGATATGATGCGTTCAGGGTTGATATTTCCTTCCGCTACACCAGTATAAAAACTATCACGTTTTAGATAATCCGACCTATCCATATCCAATTGACTTGAAATAAGTTGGTGTAAAAACCTACGTGGATAACTTCCTTTGAAGATTTCAATTGCAACATCTAACCTACCTCTAAATTCACGATTAAGTTCCTGCATAAATAGCAATGAAATTTCCTCGTGTGCAATATTGCTGACGATGCTGTGTTCCATTGCGTGTGAAAAAGGTCCGTGACCGATGTCGTGTAGTAAAATGGCAATGTAAAGTCCTTCGGCTTCTTTATCCGAAATTTCAATTCCTTTGTAACGAAGAGTTTCAACGGCTTTTTGCATCAAATGCATACAACCTAAAGCGTGTTGAAATCGTGTATGTCTTGCTCCAGGATACACCAAATAGGAAAGTCCCATTTGTGTGATACGTCTTAAGCGTTGAAAATAAGGGTGTTCAATTAGGTCAAAAATAAGGCTGTTAGGAATGTGTATGAATCCGTGAACGGGGTCGTTAACGATTTTTAGTTTGTTTCTTTTCACAGTTGAAAAATTAGAAACGCAAACTTACGGAAAATCAACCAATTTCACAAATCGAAAACAATATAGAAAGGAGTATTTTATTTCGATTTTTAAATTTTAATTCCAAACAAAAAACTTTGGTGAAATTTATATTCCACCAAAGTTCACGTATATAGATTGTTTATATGAGATTACTTTTTCCTTAAGATGGGATTGAGTTCCTCATCGTTGTACATTTTCATTTGCTTGTACACTTTCATATACTTGTTACCCTTTTCAATGTCTTCCAAAAGTTGATTAAGTGCTTGTGATAAATCTTTCTTCTGTTCCAACAAAACGTTTAGTTTTTCTTGGCAAGTGGCTTTATGTTCAGCTGAAGCATCAGGGCGATTCACTTCTTCTTGCATATGATATATTTTAAGTGCAAGAATGGACAGCCTATCCACTGCCCAAGCAGGGCTTTCGGTGTTAATGGTGGCTTCTGGAAGAGGTTTTACGCTTTTGTAAAGGTTTAGAAAATAACTATCAATGTACTCAACTGTATCGGTACGATCTTGGTTCGAGGCATCAATCTTGCGTTTCAAGTCCAAAGCTGCCACAGGGTCAATATTTGGGTCGCGAATGATGTCTTCATAATGCCATTGCACAGTGTCAATCCAATTTTTTCGATAGAGTAAATGCTCAATACTTGGCGAAGGGTAAGGATTGGTAAAAGGTTGATTTACATCGTCTAAAATATGATATTTTGCAATACTTTCTTCAAATATTTTAAAGGCTTTTTCGCTAAACATAGTTTAATTATTTTCCACAAAGGTAGAATTTATTTTTGAAAGTTTCAAAAAATCAATAATTTTAAAATAGGTTTTCAATAAAAAAGGATAGCTATCTTTTGAACAACTATCCTTTTTTTAATAAAAAATTATTTCTGTGTTTTCACTTTAATCACAGCACTTTTCAGTCCTTTACTTTTAGCTTCGAAGGTAATTTCGCCTGCCTTTTCACTTGATTGTACGATGGCTACTAATTTTCCGTTGAAAAGATGCATTTTTGGCAAATGGAATTGGTCGGTTGAGGTGGCATCGCCATTAGCTGCTGCACGATATGTTCCCGCTCCACTCAATTTAAAAGTAACCAAATCATTTACATTAGGACATAGATTTCCGTCTTTGTCCACCACTTCTATGGTAATGAACGAAAGGTCTTTTCCGTCGGCAGTAATTACATTTCTGTCAGCAGTAAGGCGAAGTGAATGTGGTTTTCCTGCGGTTTTTACAATTTTTTCAGCTACGGCTTTTCCGTTTTTGTCATAAGCAATCACTTTAACTTCACCTGCCTCGTATTTGGTGTCGAGCCACATTAGGCGATAACGTTTCTGACGCTCAAACGATTGCTGCGCTTCTTTGGTGTAACTTCCGTCAAGCGGAATATTCAAATCTTTGCTACGTTTTCCTTGACTTTTTCCATTGATGAAAACCTCTGCCGAAGGATAATTTGTATAAACAAAAATCGGAGTTACCCGTCCTTCACGTCCTTCCCAATTCCAATGTGGTAGAACGTGTAGCGTTTCGGCTTCTTTGTTCCAATGGCTTCTGTAAAGGTAAAATCTATCTTTTGGAAGTCCTGCCAAATCCACAGCACCAAAATATGAGCTATGAGCTGGCCATTCTACATAATACGGAGTCGGTTCGCCCAAATAATCAAAACCTGTCCAAATAAATTCACCTATGGTGTAAGGTAAATCTTCGTGTTGAATCCAATCATCTTCTGGCAAATTTGACCAACCGCAATGTTCTACATCATAGGAAGAGGTTTGCTGGTCTTGATATTTTGGCATTGATTTTCTTTCCACAGGGAATTTGTAAACACCTCGTGAACTGATAGTTGAAGCGGTTTCACTTCCCAAAATAATCTGTTGAGGCAACAATTTGTAGGCTTCTTGATAACGGAACGGACGATAGTTGAAACCTGCCACCTGCATAGTTGCCGCCATATTGTTTTTGAAAACGTGGTCAGGTCTGTCCATTCCGTTAGAAACAGGTCGTGTACCATCGTGTTTGTGGATAATATCTTGCAACCAACGTGCTACTTTGGCTCCTTCCTGAACGCTTTGTTCTTCTACTTCGTTACCGATGAACCACATCACCACACTTGGGTTGTTACGAAAATGACGTACCAAATTGGTCAAATCCTTTTCTGCCCAATCTTTAAAATAACGATTGTAGCCATTTTCTACCTTCGGAATTGCCCATTCGTCGAAACTCTCCAAAGCCAACATCATTCCCATTTCATCGGCAATACGCACATATTCAGGAGCTGGCATATTATGAGCGGTACGAATGGCATTCACGCCCATATCTTGCATAATTCGTATTTGACGACGGATAGCCGCCTCATTGACCGCAGCCCCAATCGCTCCCAAATCGTGGTGCATACACACGCCTTGAAACTTGATTTTTCTTCCGTTGAGGTACAATCCGTCATTGGGTTTGATTTCGATTTTTCGGATACCAAAAGTGGTTGTTTCAGTGTCTTTCAGCGTTCCGTTTTCATATACTTTTGTAACTGCTTTGTACAAATTAGGTTGCTGAATGTCCCACAAAACAGGATTTTTTACATAAATATCTTGCTGAATTTTATTATTGATAATAAATTCATCGTGTTTTTTTATGTCAGAAGCAATTTTTTCTCCTTTCGGATTAAAAATTTCGGTTTCTACTTCAATGTTAGACGGATTTTGACTTTCTATCTCGGTTTTTAGTTGAATTTTAGCGAAATTCTTCTCAATTTCAGGAGTTGTTAGCTGAATTCCCCAAATAGGAATGTGAGTTTTGTTTTTGGTAATAACGTGTACATTTCGGTAGAGCCCTGCACCTGGGTACCAACGCGATTGCTGGGTCAAATTCTCCAAACGAACCGCCAACGTATTGTTTTTGGCTTTCACAAAAGGAGTAACATCGAGGAAAAAAGTGTTGTATCCGTGATGCCACTGCCCTGCTTTTTGCCCGTTTACGAATACTTCGGCGTTGGACATTGCTCCGTCAAACTTGATGAAAACTTTTTTGTCGGCGTTGAAATCCGCCACATCAAACGAAGTTCGGTACCAACCCACACCTACGAACGGAAGTCCGCCCGTACGCCCCGAATGCTCGATGGGAGCTATCTGTCCGTCTTGCTTGATGGCGGTTCGTTGTACGTCATTTTCGATATCGAAGGGGCCATAAATAGCCCAATCGTGAGGCACAACTACATTTTGCCATTTTTTGTCATTTACGGAAATTTGCGAGAAGTTTTTGTTGTCCTCACGAGTGAATTTCCAATTCTTTTCGAGGGTTTGCGAGGTCTGTGCGATACTCAGGGAACTCATTCCCACTAAAATGGTTGATAAAAATATGTTTTTCATTGGCTTAAAATTATCGGTTTATCACTTTATCAATCTATTTTCCGACCTCAAAGATAACAATTTATTTCGAGTTGAAAAATTTTAATTTGTTTAACAATAAGTCAAATAATTATGTGCGGATTATGAAACTTTTTATGTTCTTTTTGCTTTCGTTTCTGAAAAAAATAGAATTTAAAAATCAGATTTAAATAATTGATATTGAGAAAGAAAAGGAATAAAACCTTATATGTACGCAACTGAAATAAGCCCGATGTAAAAAGCTATCAATAAGGAAATTATAAAGTACAACGCAATTAAAAATATTGATTTTAAAACGGTTATAGACTTTCTTTCTTGATACAAAACTCGGTTAGAAATAATAAAATACACAACCAATCCAATAATAAAAAGTATGTACAACATCCAAGACAAAACGTTTAGCCCTGTGATTAAGAATATTCCCATCAAAATACTGGTAAACAGGTATATCGTTGAATGTAAATGCAATGAATGAATCAGGTGTACGTATAGCTTTTTGTGCTTTTTACGAAAGAAAATAAGTAGAAGTAATGATACAAAAGGCATCATTAAAATAATGGTATAAGAAGCGATTGACAAATATTTATTTATTTCTTTATCAACAAATTCAGTTATTTGGGTTACATTTCCGAAAGAAAACACCCCTGTTTTATGAATGAGATTTTTAAGTTCAATTTGTTTGAAATATCCTAAGTTTTTCCATTTGGTTGTAACTAACGAATCTAATTTTGTTTTGTCGTCATACACCAATTTCAGTTCTTTACGCGTAATTTGATGATTTAATATAAGAATAGTATCAAATTGAGGCTTCTTTTCCAGAAAAATATTGTAGGAAAGGAAACTTTTTTGTGTCCCGATAGAAAAATTATCCTCTGAAATGCCCACTCGGAAATCTGAAAATACATTTTTATTTACCAAATTGTAGAAATCCTCCTTTTTAGTTCGATTCCATTTTGTTTTGTATGCAAAAACGCTGTCAATAAATGATTTTATTTCATCAGAATTGGTGTTTTTGAGTCTGTTGTATTCTTTTTCGGAGATCTTTAACGTTTCCGAAGCGATGACTTGGTTAATTCGGCTTAATATTTTTCGAGAAAAATCAGAATGTGAGGCTTTCTGAAAAGAAAAACTCATCATTACAAAGAAAATAAACGAAAAAAACAGATACAACTTGAAAGGAGGTACAAACCGAATGCGTTTGCCTTCAACGTATTGTTTGGTGATTTGCCCAGGGCGTAGCAGAATTGTTTTTAAGCTATTCCATATTTTGTTGTCAAAGTTTATGAACGATGCGAAAAAATCGTTCAATAATTCTTTGACAGAGTGGTTGTTGTAATGATTTTCTTGTCCGCAATTGGGGCAAAAGTTATCCCTTGCGGAAAGCATTGTTTGGCAATTCGGGCATTGGGAGATTCGTTTTCTTTTTCTCATAAAGAAGATTATCTCAAACTTTTATTTATACCATCAATGTATTGTAAGAGTTCCTCTTTTCCTGTTTTATTTTCAGATGAAGTAACGAAATACAACGGAAATTCTTCCCAAGTTTCAAGCAGAAGATTTTTGTAATTTTCAATATTTCGTTCAATAGCGTTCGGTTTAAGTTTATCAGCCTTGGTGAAGATAATTGCAAAAGGAATAGCATTTTCTCCAAGCCATTGCATAAATTCCAAATCAATTTTTTGAGGTTCGTGGCGGATATCCACCAAAACAAAGGCACATACCAATTGTTGGCGTTTTTCAAAATATTGAGTTATAAACTTCTGGAACGTTTTTTTGGTTGTTTTCGATACACGAGCATATCCGTATCCTGGCAAATCTACCAAAAACCAATTGTTATTTATTTTGAAGTGATTGATGAGTTGCGTTTTTCCTGGTCTTCCTGAAGTTTTAGCTAAATTCTTATTATTAACCAACATATTGATAAGTGATGATTTACCAACATTCGAACGACCAATAAATGCATATTCAGGAATTCGTTCAGAGGGGCATTTATTTACATCAGAGTTACTTACAATAAATTCGGCTTTGGTGATAATCATTTTTTTCTTAGTTTTTAATGCTTTTTAAAAACGAAAAATCACTAAACGTGTAGTGATTTTTTTTCTATCATATGTTTCGTTTGATGAACCAATTGTTTAAAAGCTCGTTAAATGTATTGGGGTGTTCCATCATTGGTGCGTGTCCGCATTTGTCTATCCAAAATAAATCAGAATCAGGCAATAATTGATGAAATTCTTCTGCAACTCTTGGTGGTGTAACAGTGTCGTTCTTTCCCCAGATTAAGCAAGTAGGCGTAAACATCTTAGGTAGGTCTTTCGCCATATTGTGTCGTATCGCACTTTTTGCTATGGCTAAGGTTTTTATTAGTTTGCCTCTGTCGTTTACATTTTGAAATACTTCATCAACGATTTCTTTTGTAGCAACTGCAGGGTCATAAAAGACTTCTTCGCATTTCTTCTTAATGAATTCATAGTCGCCACGACGTGGATAACCATCGCCCATAGCACTTTCATAAAGCCCTGAACTTCCAGTTAAAATGAGGGCTTTTACGTTCTGTGGATGTTTCTTGGTATAAAGTAAACCAACGTGTCCTCCTAAGGAATTTCCTAATAAGATTACTTGTTCAAACTGCTTGTGTTTGATGAATTTATGCAGAAATTTTGACAAAGTTTTAACAGACGTCGTCAGCAAAGGCATCGAAAACAAAGGTAATTCTGGGATAACCACTTTGTAATTTGCTTTTGAAAAAAATGAAAGGACTCCTTCAAAATTACTCAGTCCTCCCATAAGTCCGTGCAGAATGATAACTGGAGTTCCTTCTCCTTTTTCTATATATGAAAATTTACCCTCTTTTTTTACTTCTGTTGTCATTAATTTTGGCTGAAAAATCCGTAAGCAAATATACTACTTATATTGAAAAAACATAAGAAAATCATATATTTTTTCTCAAAGGATGTTATTTTTTCTCAAAGAATGGAAAGATGATTTAGTTAATTTGCAGATTTTCAGTTTTTTATTTTTGAGTTAATAAGTAATCCTACAACTAAATTGTAGCTCTCAATACCCTGCTGTTGTTTGTTAGCTTTTAGAAAAACGTCATAACTTGCTTTGAAAATAGGTTCAGCTTTGTTCTCATATTGTTTCCAAAAGCGACGAGTTTCGGCATAATTCTGAAAAATTCCAAAGTGTACTTTTTCTTTAATTTCTTTGTACTCTTCTGGAGCAAATTTGTATACTTCACCAAGTAAATAACGCAATGCAAAGATAGACGCACTATATTTAAAATACAGATTATCACTCTTTTCTGCGGCTAAATATCCAATGTAATTAGCTTCTTCTTCAGCTGCATAACCCATTTGATGAGCAATTTCGTGACAGGCTGTGATAGGAGTGGAGTAACCAATTATTTTTCCATTTACTTGGGCTTCGTTAGTAAACGGATTGATGTAGCCACTGTACCCCATATACGTTAGAAATAAGCTATACATCGAAGGTTTGACGCTTTTGAATGAAGAAAAATCGGTCAGATTTTCAATTTCCAGCGGAAAACTTTTCCAAGCAATTTCGTAAATTTCACGATGCGACATTTTAAAATCAACTTTAACGCTGTCGTTTTCTGCTAATTGCTTATGGTAGTGATTTGCCTGTTCAATATACATTTCAGTAGCTTGTAGAAGCTCTTTTTTAGTATATTTTGTTTCTATTTTTAGTGATTCTGATAGTGGAATTCGGAAATAATTAAATCCCCAGAAAGAAAAAAAACAAAAAAATAGAATAAAAATGAAAGAAAAGGCTTTGTCAGCAAACCAAATAGGTTTTTTCCATATTTTTTTTCTGTTTTTTATTACAAAATAGATTAAAAATACACTCAAGAGCGTATAAAAAACGTCTCCAAATGAAAAAGGAATCCAACCAAAAATGAAGTGAAATGCCTTTGCAATGTAAGGATATATACCTCTGCTATAGACAGATTCAGTTATTTGTGGGAAGTTTCGTAATAAGATCCAAATTCCAATGAAAAAAGTATAGAAAATATATTTGGGTTTCATTTTATCAAAAATAATTTTGTGTAGGGAGCAAAAGTAATAAATTTTATCATTAACTTTGGGCTTTCAACACAAATGAGTTTGCTTAGGTCGTTTTAATTTTATTCAATATGAATCAAGATATAAGAAATTTAGAACCCCAATCCCTTTGGGGAAATTTTGCGGATTTGAATGCGGTGCCTCGTCCGTCAAAAAAGGAAGAAAAAGTAATTGCTTTTATGATGAATTTCGGAAAGAAATTAGGTTTGGAAACCCTAAAAGATGAGGTGGGAAATGTAATTATCCGAAAACCAGCAACAAAAGGAATGGAAAATCGCAAAAAAGTCGTCCTTCAGTCGCATCTGGATATGGTTCATCAAAAAAATAACGATACCATTTTCGATTTTAGTACAGAAGGTATCAAAATGAAAATTGAAGGCGATTGGGTAAAAGCTGAAGGAACCACCCTTGGTGCTGATAACGGAATTGGAGTGGCGGCAATAATGGCTATTTTACAAAGCGCTGATATTGAACATCCTGATATTGAAGCTCTTTTTACTATTGATGAAGAAACTGGAATGACTGGAGCGATGGGACTTAAAGGCGGATTACTCAATGGCGACATTCTTCTGAATTTGGACACTGAAGAAGATGATGAAATTGATATAGGATGTGCTGGAGGTGTTGATGTTACCGCTTTCCGTGAATACGACCAAGAAGAAATTCCGCAAGATGTGGTTGCTTACAAAATCGTTGTGAAAGGATTACAAGGCGGACACAGCGGAATGGACATTCACAAAGGTTTTGGTAATGCCAATAAAATAATGAATCGTTTGCTTTTCGATGGTTTTGAAAATTTCGGACTACGAATTTCGGAAATAAACGGCGGTGGATTGCGTAATGCAATCCCTCGTGAAAGTACTGCCATTGTCGTAGTTGATAAAGTCCAAAATGAAGCGTTTGAGTTTGAATTCAAGCAACTTACTGAAGTAATAAAACACGAATTGCAAATAACCGAGCCTAATCTGTTCATCACTTTGGAAAGTACTAATTTGCCCGAAAACGTAATGGAATTGGGCGTTCAAGAAGGGGTTTTGCGTTCCATTTACACGGCACACAATGGCGTTTACGCAATGAGTAAAAGTATTTCGGATTTGGTAGAAACCAGTAATAATATTGCCAGAGTGGTTGTTAAAGACGGAGAAATAAAAATTCATTGTTTGACACGTTCTTCGGTGGAATCGGCAAAATTTGATTTAGCAAATGCGTTGCGTTCTGCTTTTGAACTTTCTGGATTCGAGGTGGAATTTACAGGAAGTTATCCAGGTTGGGAACCTGATGTAAATTCCTCTATATTAAAGGTTTTAAAAGAACAATACGAAAAATTATTCGGAGAGAAGCCCAACGTGGTTGCTTGTCACGCAGGATTAGAATGTGGAATTTTAGGGCAAAATTACCCGAATATGGAGATGATTAGCTTTGGTCCTACCATCAAAGGAGCACATTCTCCTGATGAAAAAGTGAATATTAAATCTGTTCAAAAATTCTGGAAATATTTGCTTGAAATTTTGAAGAACATTCCAAGTTAAAAAGGAAGAAAACAAATAAAAAAAGGAACTATCTTACTAAAAATAGTTCCTTTTTTACATTAGTTCTTTTTGTTAATTATCTGAATTACTGATTGATAATTTCTTTGTATATTTTCATTATTCATTCCTAATTGCATTGCTTTTTCAAAATATTTTTTAGCTTGATTATAATCTTTTTCTTCGCTACTTAATAAGGCCATAAAGTAATAAACTTGTGCATTTTCGGGAGCGTAATTTTGAGCTTGACGAAGTATTTGCCACGCTTTATCGTTTTGCCCTTTTCCGTTATAAAGTGTTGCTAAATTCAGACGAACGTGATTCAGAGTTTTGTCTTTTTTAATGGCTCTTTCGTAGAATAAAATTGCTTTGTCTGTGTCTCCTAAATGCGTAAAATAGTCAGCAGCGGTGGCACTTCCCACTGGAAAATCAGCTTGTGAGAGTACAAAAGTTTCGTATTCTTTTCTTGCTGATTCAAACGAAGCTAATAATTTCGATTGTTCCCAGCCTTTCTGTGAAAGGAACACATATGCTGTGGCTATTCGTACGGCTTTTACTTTATCGCTCAGCAATGGAATTAATTCATTTTCATATAAATGTATTGGAAAATTTCCCAAAGCGATAACTGCTCGGTAACGAGTTTGAGCGTCTGAACTATTCAATTCCTTTTTCACTAATTGAAGGCTTCGTTCTGTGTATATTCCTCCTAAATAATGTACAGCAGTTGCCCGAATAATATCAGGAGTAGCTGAATTTGTGAGCAACTCATTTAGTCGTTCCAGACTTTTTTCATT
Organism: Capnocytophaga cynodegmi; assembly: GCF_002302475.1. NCBI lineage: Bacteria > Pseudomonadati > Bacteroidota > Flavobacteriia > Flavobacteriales > Flavobacteriaceae > Capnocytophaga > Capnocytophaga cynodegmi. The sequence continues at coordinate 753,718 of NZ_CP022378.1, read as the reverse complement.
CTGTAAGCTTCCAATGATTAAACTTTCTGCAAAATGTGGCCTTCGTCCTTTTCCATACCATTTTTCGACTGCTTGACTAGCCCATTTAGCAGATTTATCGTTATGACAAGCATTACAAGCGTTCGGAACTCCATACTTTTCTGACAGGTCAGGACGAGGAACGGCAAAATTATGGTCGTGACGAATATCATTACCCATATATGTGCGTGTTGGCATATGGCACGATTTACAATCGGAAGCCTCCGTATTTTCTTTATGAAATGTATGTGCTGATGTTGCATAATTTGGCGTATGACATTGCAAACACAATTGATTTCCTTGCATTCTCAGTTTTCCTGAATGGGGCAAATGACAATTTGTACACTTGATTGATACGTGGTACATCTTACTCTGAAGGAAAGAGCCATATTTGTAAACTTCATCAAGAGCTTGTCCGTCTGCAAAATAGATATTTGTAATAGGTATTTCAGGAATATAATTATCCATAATTTCGTCAGAAGCAGTGTGGTATTGTGTAACTTCACCTCTTCGGGCGTGGCAAGGCATACAAGTATTCAGTTCTGTTTTCTGTGGTGTATTTACTCCCAAATTTATGAAGAAATTTTTAGAAATACCTTTCTGATAATCAGAACTTAGCATAAAATCATTATGTTTTTTTCCAGGTCCGTGACAACTTTCGCACCCCACAGTTAGTTCGTCATAAGTAGTTTTGTAGGTGTCTTCCAACGGATTATAATTTTTCTGTAGATTGGTACTATGGCAGGTAGAGCACATTAAGTTCCAGTTCTGACCAGCATTTGTCCAATGTAAATAATCACCAGGTGGAATTTTTTCTCCTGCATACTGATGAAACCATTTGTTTTCTCGGCTGTCCCAACTTTGTCGGAATACTTGCATTTTTCCTCCATCAAACTTGGTTAGATATTGTTGTAGTGGATAATGTCCGAAAGTGAAAACAATTTCAAAATCACGATATTTCCCGTTTTCGTCTTCTGTATTTATGTAGAATTTACCATCTTTCTTAAAGAATCGGGAAGTAATTCCATCAGCAGTGTATGTAACGTCGTTAAAATCACCCAAAACAGTTTTGTCATCAGCGTGTTGCATTGCTTTGAAATGGTCAGATAATTCCCATTCAGCATACTCCTGTTCGTGGCATTGCTTACAAGAATGTGAACCTGCATAGCCTTGATTGGTTACAATGTCAACTTTTTCAACTTTGGAATAAGTGTCTTGTTTAGGTAGAAATACGAAAGCCAAAATGGTTAGGATTAAGGCTATAATAATGAAAATCAGTAGATATTTTTTGGTCATTATTTTGGTTGTAAGATGTGTACAAAAATAATGAAAAAATGATGACTATTTCTTAGAAACAATCTAAAATTGGCTCTTCACTTTTAAGGAGAATATTAAACTTTGGATTAGGAATTACATTTTTAGATAAAAATCTTTGGTAAGTTCTGTGTAAGCCTCTGTGTATACGTTACGTTCTTTTTCTATAATCAACAGGTCGGAAATACAAACTTCACTTTTTTTGTCAAAAGCAATCAAACTACGTTTTAAATCTGCATTGGCGTTGCCTTTCACGCGAGTGATTTTCCTTGCAAACAAGCCTTTTTGTGAGGCTAACTGCACGAAATGCTCCTCTTCCGAAAATGGAATAATAACAGAAAAGATACCCTCATCAGAAAGCAATGAGGCTACACCATCTATCAGAGTGCTGAAAGGCAAAGAGTTTTCAAAACGAGCTTTGTTACGCGAATTACATTCAGTTTGATACTCAGAGGTATAAAAAGGAGGATTTGAAATGATAATGTCGTATTTTTCTCCTTCCATTTCCGTTACAAATTCTTGAAAAGAAGCAAAATAGCAGAAAAGTCTGTCCGCCCAAGGGCTATTTTCAAAGTTTTCTGCACATTCAATGTATGCTTCTTCATCAATTTCCACAGCATCAATAGTTTGTGCATTGGTGCGCTGAGCTAACATCAAAGCAAGAATGCCTGTTCCCGCTCCAATATCCAACACACTTTGAGGGAAATTATCAACTGGCGTCCAAGCTCCCAAAAGTACATTGTCAGTACCTATTTTCATTGCATTTTGTGCCTGAGAAACTGAAAATTGTTTGAATCTGAAGTTCATAGTAGCAAACTAAACATTAGATAAATAGGAAGGCTTCGCCATTAGTTATTTTATTTGCAAAAAAGCAAATGCTGTTTTCACTTAATTGCTTTTTTAGCTCATCTTTAAAGGGCTTAATGGCGTAATGTATTGGGCAAGGCTCTTCCTCAGAGCATCCTTTCAAACTCATAGAACAAGTCATAAATCTATGTAATTCATCAATATGCTCAATAATGCTTATAAGCGGAGCTTCTTTTTTTTCTTCTGATATCCAAAACCCTCCTCCTGGTCCTTTTGTTGAATTAATGGCTCTTTTTTTGGCTAAAGTCTGAAGTATTTTTGCCAAGAATGGGGTGGGAATGTTCAATTTTTCTGCGATTTCCTTTACACTGATTTTGTTAGATTCAGAAGAATGCACAGCAAGATATATAACAGCATTTATTGCGTATTTACTTGAATTGGAAAACATAATAGTATGGATAAATTGGGGACAAAGGTACGAAAAAAATTTTTTGTGCTGAATATTTTTTCTCTTTGCCTTTAAAAGGCGATGCCATCTGGAATTTTAGAACTATTTTTGCCACCCTTAATCAAAATTTTTGCTTCAACACAAATGCATACTAATTATTTGCTTTTTTTTGATTTCACTTTTGATGCCGATTTTGCTGTCTTTTTGCCCAGTGCTTATATCGCAGAGCAAAAAGGTAATGTTTGGTATTTCTTTAAGAAAGCAAACAAAGAAATTCTCCAAAGTTTGCCTCAAATTGAATTAAACGCAGAGCAAAAAGAGCTTTTGGAACAGGTAAATACACTTCAGAAGCCTATTTTGATTAAAAAGTTTGCTAAAAAGTCCTCCTCAATAGAGGTCCTTTATAAAAATGCACAGCAAAAACAAGCGATACTGACCTACATTGAGGAAAAGACAGCCCAAATGCTACAAATGATTTCAGAAAACGATTTTTTCCTGACAATCAATCTCAATACAAAAGATGAAATCACCAAACAGAAAATACAAATTACCCAAAAGATTCTTCAACCTCTCTTGGAATTTGAAAAAACAACCATCGGTATTACATATAGGCTCTCTTTGTTGGAGAACAACAAACTACTTATCCCGAATCAACACCAAATCAAGCTATTAAATAACGAAAAGTCGTGGCTTGTTATCGATAAGAAATTGGTAAAAGTCGCTTATATTAAAGCATTGAATGTAAAGCCTTTTTTAAGCAAGGCAGAAGTTTTCATTCCGGAGAAACTCATTAGTGAGTACTTTGATAAGTTTCTTAAAGAAATTCTCAAAAAAGTTGAGATAAAAGCAAAAGGTTTTGAAATTATCCATAAAAATCAGATGATTGCAACAAAACTACACCTAATGCACGACTTTTTTGCTAATCATTACAAGATATTTTTGGAGTTTGACTACGATGGTTACACATTCAGTAGCAATCAGTCCAAAAAATCACATTCCGTATTGGAAATGAAAGCCGATGAAGGGCTACAAATCACCAATTATAAAAGAAATTTTCAAGCAGAAGCAGAGAAAAAACAAATAGTAACTGGGTTGGGTTTTTCAGAAAATGAAGGAACTTTCTTCTTAAAAGAAGATAATCCGTTTGCATCGTATTTTCATCTGTTAGAAAAGGAAAAAGAACTCCTTGAAGCAGGTTTTTCTCTTGAAAATATTGAAATCGACGGAAAAAAAGCTCCCAAAATACTTCCACAATTAATTCTGTCGGAAACAAAAGCCGAAAATGACTGGTTCGACCTCAATATGCAGGTAAAACAAGGAGATTTTACCTTCCATTTTAAAGATTTGATTAAAAATATAAAGGAAAATAATCCCATTTATACGCTTTTGGACGGAAGTTTATTCATTATTCCGCAAGAATGGTTCAGTAGGTACGGAACTTTAGTGAAGTTTACCAAAATTTCCGAAGGAAAACTTCAACTTCCTAAAAATAATTATGCACTTCTTGAAGAATTACCCGAGTTAAAAGCCCAAACGCTTGTAAGTAACGTAGAATACTTCCCTTCTCCAAACTTAAAAGCGACACTTCGCCCATACCAACAAGAAGGTGTAAAGTGGCTTTTGGAACATCATTATAATGGATTGGGGGCTTGTCTTGCCGACGATATGGGACTTGGTAAAACCCTGCAAACCATTGCATTATTAGTAGATATTCACGATAAATTACCAGAAGTTGAAGCTATTTCAGCTCCTGATTTGTTCAGTTCTGGACAAAAACAGAAAGAACCCCTGCGAGTTTTGGTAATTCTCCCGTCATCTTTGGTTTTTAACTGGTATGATGAGACAAAACGCTTCGCTCCTCACTTCAAATGTACGCAATATGTGGGTAGTGACCGCAAAGCAAAGGCAAATCGGTTGCAGAATTACGATATGATTTTCACGAGTTATCCGATTGTGACCCGAGATGCGAAAATCTTTCAAAAACAAGAGTTCAGATATATTATTTTAGATGAAAGTCAGCGTATAAAGAATAAAAATTCGCAAACGTTTAAGGCAATTCACGAAATTAAGGCTCAACACAAAATTTCTTTGAGCGGAACGCCGATAGAAAACTCTTTGAGCGATTTATGGTCGCAAATGCAATTCATCAACCCGAATATTTTAGGCAGTTTTTCGCATTTCAGCAAGTATTTTAAGCATAATATTGAGAAGAAAGGCGATACTGTGGTATTGGAAGAGCTTAAAACCATCATCAGTCCGTTTCTTTTGCGACGAACAAAGGAACAAGTACTTGATGATTTGCCTGAAATGATGGAACAAATCATTTATTGCCAACTTTCTGAAGCTCAGGAAAAGTGGTATGAGCGTGAAAAATCAAAAGCGAGGAATGAATTACTGCAAGTTGATGGGCAAATTTCGCAATTTAGTGCTTTGAATGTACTAATGAAGCTCCGACAAATAAGCAATCACCCTAAATTGATAGACAAACAGAGTGAAATCCCCTCAGGAAAGTATGAAGAAGTTATCAATTATATGGAACTTGTGATGCATTCCAATCAAAAAGCACTTGTTTTTAGTAGTTTTGTTACACATTTGGAGATTTTCCAGCAATGGTGCCAACAAGAAGGCATACGATACGTTACACTCACAGGAAATGTCCCTACCGCTCAACGAAAAGCTGAGGTAGAGGCTTTTCAAAACGATAAAAGTGTAAAATTTTTCTTTATTTCCCTCAAGGCTGGAGAGGTGGGACTAAATCTTACGCAGGCCTCTCACGTACTTTTGCTTGACCCTTGGTGGAATCCCTTTTCGGAAAAACAGGCTATCGCTCGAGCTCACAGATTAGGGCAAAAAAACAAGGTGAATGTCGTTCGATTTGTATCTAAAAACACTATTGAAGAGAAAATAATCAGATTACAACAGACCAAAAAGGAACTTTCCCAGAACATTGTGGAAGAAACTGCCTTTGTTTCCGAAGTTATTGAACATATTGAAGATATTTTAGGCTAATATGTTACTTTTTACACTACTTTTAAAACAAAAAGTATACTTTTCATTGATTTTTACCCGTCAGAAATCAATATTTACCGGTCAGAATTCATTTCCTGCTGGTCAGAATTTGTTTCTTGTCGGTTGGGATTGACTTCTTGCTAGTCAGAATAGATTTCCTATTGGTCAAGATTAATTTCCTATTGGTCAAGATTGATTTCCTGTTGGTCAGAATTTATTTCTTGTTAGTCAGAATTTATTTCTTGTTAGTCAGAATTTATTTCTTGTTAGTCAGAATTTATTTCTTGTTAGTCAGAATTGATTTGTTATTGGTCAAAATTGATTTCTTTTTAGTCAATATCAATCTATAAAAGGTCAAAATTAATAAAATTGCGAGAAGAATTAAAAAATAATCAGTCAATCTTCTTTTCTGGATAGTAATATATAAAAAAAGAGAAAGACAAGAGAAAATCTTGTCTTTCGATTGTGTATAATTGGGGTTGATTATGGTCTTTTTGAAGGGATTTATTCGTTTACAGAAGAATTTATTGAGTTTTTAATAAATTAAATATTTTTCCCGTGTCTTTTTGAACTTCTCCAAGTCGGTTTGCCACGTTTTGCGTATCTCTTCATCGCTTTTTCCTGCAATGATTTGTTGTTTTAGTATGGCATTTCCTGCAATTCTGTTGAAAGAAGAGGTGAAAAATGGTGTTTTTACTCCTTTTGATTGCTCGTGAGCTTTCTTCAGCCAAGTAAAATTGAGCTTAGAAAGGGTAGGATACTGACGCAAGTCCTCCCCATAGCAAATCTTTCCGTTAAATTTTGGGTTTTTATCGCCTTCATTAGGTTTGGGAGTGAAATTGAACGTAGTTTTTTCAAAATAAGGCGAACCATATATCTGAAATTGCCACGAAGTACCACGCCCCATACTTACATTAGTGCCTTCAAAGAAACACAAGCTGGGATAAAGGTTTATCGATGTGTCGTTAGGTAAATTGGGTGAGGGTTTTACAGGCAAACTATAGGGCGTTTGATGTGTATAGTTAGCCAGAGGGATAATCGTTAGGTTGGCGGTTAAGTTATTTTCCAACCATTTTTCGCCATTAATCATTTGTCCGTATTCTCCAATGGTCATTCCGTAAACTACTGGAACAGGGTGCATTCCTATAAAGCTTTTAAACTCAGGTTGTAGCACGGGACCATCAATGTAATGGGCGTTAGGGTTAGGTCGGTCGAGAACTACAACGGGTAATTGCATTTCAGCACAAGCCTCCATAACATAATGAAGCGTTGATATGTACGTATAGAAACGCACCCCAACATCTTGCAAATCAAAAAGGATTACATCAAGATTTGTGAGTTGTTCTTTCGTAGGTTTTTTGTTTTTTCCGTAAAGTGATACAATAGGAAGCCCAGTTTTGGTGTCTTTTCCGTCTTTTACTACTTCTCCAGCGTCGGCTTCGCCACGAAATCCGTGTTCGGGTGCAAAAACTTTCGTAACCTTGATGTCTCTTTTTAAAAGAGTATCTACCAAATGAACGTATTTGCCAGTTTGTGTTTTAACAATCCCCGTTTGGTTGGTAACGATTCCTACTTTTTTATTTTGTAAGAGAGGTAAATACAAATCCATTCGGTTGGCTCCTAAAATAATTTCCTGGGAGGAATTCTGTTGGGTTATAAAGGGTTTATTTTTAATCTTTTGCCCATTATTTTTGCACGAAGCCATCAGAAGTAGCAAAAAAATTGTATTTTTGACGCTCCTAATAAAAAAATTACGATTGAATTTTCCACTTTTCATAGCACGACGAATTATTTTTTCGAAATCGGACAAAAGTACGGTATCCTCTCCAATTATCAAAATGGCGATTGCAGCTATTGCGGTGGGAGTAGTTATGATGCTTATCGCTATTGCTACCGGAATGGGATTGCAACGAAAAATCCGAGAAAAGATAGTGGCATTTCAGGGGCATATTCAAGTTTATAACTATGATAATAATGCTTCGGAAGTTTCGATAAAGCCAATTTCAATTCATCAAAATTTCTATCCCAATTTCCCTAACATTCCTGAAGTTACTCACGTACAAGCAGTAGCAACTAAGGGAGGAATAATCCGAACAGAAAATAGTTACGAGGCAATCTTAGCCAAAGGGGTAGGGAAGGACTACAATTGGCAATTGATGAAAGAGTTCATAAAGGAAGGGCGTGTTCCTAATTTTAGCGGAGAAGAAATCAGTAATGAAATTCTTATTTCGGAATATTTTGCGAATCGATTACATTTGAAGCTGGGAGATAAATGCCACGCTATTTTTCTGAAAGATGAAAAATCTCAAGTCCCAAATCAGCGGAATTTTGAGATTGTAGGGATTTACAACAGTGGTTTTCAGGAATTTGATGCCTCGTATATTTTCACAGATATTAGGCAAATACAGCGAATTAATCAATGGAAGCACGATGAGATAGGAAACTTTGAAGTTTTTATCAATGACTTTGACGCTATAGAAGCAATAGGAAATAAAGTTTATAACGAGACGCTTTCAAGTCTTGATTCACGGACTATTATTCAGAAATATCCGTTTATTTTTGAATGGTTAGGAATGTTTGACTTTAATATCTATCTCATCATTGGTATAATGATAATCGTTGGAGGATTTAATATGATAACGGCTATTTTGGTATTAATTCTTGAGAAAACTCCAATGATAGGTATTTTGAAGAGCTTGGGAGCAACTGATAAAAGTATCCGAAATATATTTCTGTTCAATGCAGCTTATATTATTTTTTTAGGACTTCTTTGGGGAAACTTGTTAGGATTGTTTTTACTTTATTTGCAGAAAAAGTATAGTTTTATCAAATTAGACCCAAGTACTTATTACGTTACAGAAGTTCCAATTTATGTTCAGCCAACAATTGTTTTGCTTCTAAACATTGGTGTATTAGCTCTCTGTCTGATGATTTTACTTCTACCAACATATGTTATAACTAAAATATCTCCAACAAAATCAATGAAATTTTCGTAAGTATTAATGGTTTTTACTGAAAATTGTTTTATTTTTATCTTGAAATACAACAAATGTTGAGTTTTAACTAAACTTTGTGATTTTATTTTTCATTTTGGAACGATTATTGTATTTTTATTGGTGTATTAACGTAAAATATTTTTAAAAATGAAAAAAGCATTGAAAATTTTAGGAGTTTTTTGTTTAGCATTGGTTGTTTTTGCTTGTAGTAAGAATGATGACCCATCAGACAACAACTTGTTTGTAGGGACTTACAAAGGTTCAATAGGCTACAAATCAGCAACTGAGGACAAATCTGTAAAAGATGGAGCAGTAACTGTGGTTAAGGCTGGAAACAATTACTATTTCCGTTTTTCTGATGGAATTAAAGATTTGAAAGGAGTTGAGTTTAAAAAAGATGGAGATAACACTCTGGTAAATGTTGATTTTGAAGAAGGAGTTAAATACATCCGAATCACAGCATCAAGTTTAAGTATTCTTTATATGAAAGATGAGCAAACTTGGACAGCTGATGCAAAAAGATAGTTTAATGACTTAGAAGCTATGAAAAGTCACCTTGTTGAAAAAGCAGGGTGACTTTTTTTATGTCACTTGTGATTATATTCGGTAATTCTTTTTCGTATATTTGCACTTTTACGATAGTTATGAACGAAGCCCAAAAAATTATTGATAACATAAAAAAAGGTAATATTTCTCCTATCTATTTTTTGATGGGGGAGGAGCCTTATTTTATTGACCTGATTTCAGATTATATTCAGGAAAATATCCTCTCGGAAGATGAAAAAGGATTCAATCAGATGGTGCTTTATGGGCAAGATGTGTCAGTTGCAGATATCATCAATAATGCAAAACGCTTTCCGATGATGGCTCCTTATCAAGTAATTATCGTAAAAGAAGCTCAGAATTTAGGAAATTCTGTAGAGGATTTAGTTTCGTATGTTGAGAACTATACACAAACAACAATTTTAGTGATTTGTTATAAATATAAAACACTCGACAAACGTAAGAAACTGGTAAAAGCCCTTGGCAAAAATTGTGTTCTTTTCGAAAGTAAGAAACTTTATGACAGAGATGTGATGAACTGGATTCCAGCTATTTTGAAAGAAAAAGATTACACAATACACCCACAAGCTACACAAATGCTCGTGGAGTTTTTAGGAACGGATTTGAGTAGAATTCAAAATGAAATAGATAAACTTACTTTAGTAGTTTCAAAAAATACTGAAATCACTCCCGATATTATTGAAAGAAATATAGGAATCAGTAAAGAGTTCAATAATTTTGAATTACGGAAAGCCATTGGAGAAAAGGACGAATTTAAGGCGGTCAGAATTATCCGATATTTTGCTGATAATCCGAAAGATAATCCTATTGTTGTGACTCTTGGAACACTTTATAGTTTTTTTCAGCAACTTTTGATGTACCACGGGCTCACTGACCAAACCGACAAAAATGTAGCAAGTGTGCTGAAAATCAATCCGTATTTCGTCAAAGAATATCATATTGCAGCTCATAATTATCCAATGAAGAGAGTTAGTGCTATCATTGCTGGACTTCGGGAAATAGATATGAAAAGCAAGGGGGTAGGCGCAGCCAATACCTCACAATCTGATTTCTTGAAGGAATTAATCATAAATATTTTAAGAAATTAATTTTCATAGCATTCACATCAGTTATAAAAATATATTTTTGTAATGATTTTCGTTCAAAAACAATAAAAAATGTCAGAAAATTCAAAAAGTAACAAACATACTTTCAAACAATTATATCATTTTGTAAAGCCTTATCGCTTTGCTTTTTTTGTAGTTGCTTTTTTGTCTGTTTTGGCTTCATTACTCGCGACTGCTCAGCCTTATCTCATCAAGACCGCGATAGACGATTACATCATTCCTAAAGATTATAATGGCCTTTTTCTTATCACATACTTTTTGGTAGGATTGCTTGTGTCGGAAGTGCTTGTACAGTTTTTATTTGTTTATTTTGCAAGTTGGTTAGGACAAACTGTAATCAGAGATATCCGCAAGAAGCTTTTTGCTCATTTACTGCGTTTTAAAATGTCATATTACGATAAATCGTCTGTCGGATTGTTAGTTACACGTGCGGTAAATGATATGGAGCGTATCGGAGAGGTTTTTAGCTCTGGGCTTTTTGAAATTATAAGCGATTTGCTGAAAATGATTGTGATAGCAGTTGTTATGTTCGTTATTGATTGGCGATTGGCTTTAATAAGTTTTATGACGATGCCTTTTATTCTGTATATGACACGATGGTTTCAAAAATCAATGAAGTCAGCTTTTGTTGAAGTTCGTAAAGAAGTTGCAAATTTGAATGCCTTTGTACAAGAACGAATCTCAGGAATAAAAATCGTACAGCTTTTCACTCAAGAAGAAGGAGGATATGAAAAGTTTAAAAAAATCAATGAAAAACATAAAAAAGGTTGGCTCAGAACCATTTGGTATAACTCTATTTTTTTCCCCGTAGGAGATTTGTGTGTTTCCATCACAATAGCTGTAATCGTTTGGTATGGAGGTTTTAATGCTATTTCCAAAAATACATTTGATTTAGGAGTTATATTTTTGTTCATTCAACTTACGCAAATGTTATTTCGCCCTCTCAGACATATTGCAGACAAATTCAATACGTTACAAATGGGTGTGATAGCTTCTCAACGTGTATTTGCCATATTGAATACAACAACTGACCTTGAAAAAGAAGGAAATAAAGAACTCACAAACGTAAAAGGCAATATCCGATTTGAAAATGTTCGTTTTGAATATGTTGAGGGAGAGGAAGTATTACGAGGAGTTAGTTTTGAGGCAAAACAAGGTGAAACTATTGCTATTGTTGGTGCAACAGGAGCTGGTAAAACAACGATTATCAATTTATTAAATCGATTTTATGATATCAAATCAGGAACGATTTATATTGATGATATAGATATAAAGACGCTCACTTTATCCTCATTGCGTGAGCACATCGCGGTAGTATTGCAAGATGTTTTCTTGTTTGCTGATAGTGTTTTGAATAACATCACGTTAAAAAATCCAAATATTAAGGAAGAAGATGTTATTGAAGCGGCAAAAAGCATTGGAGTACACGACTTTTTGATGAAACTTCCTAATGGTTACCATTATAATGTTAAAGAGAGAGGAACGATGCTCTCGGCAGGACAACGTCAGTTGATAGCATTTTTACGAGCGTATATGAGTAAACCTGAGATACTTATCCTTGATGAAGCTACTTCATCAATAGATTCGCATTCCGAAAAAATGATTCAAGAAGCTACCGACAAAATAACTAAAGGACGTACTTCAATTATTATTGCTCATCGTTTGGCAACTGTGAAAAAAGCTGATAAAATTATTGTATTAGATAAGGGAAATATTGTTGAAATCGGAACTCACGAGCAACTTCTTCAAATTGAAAATGGTTATTATCGTAATCTGTACGAAGTTCAGTTTGCTACAAATGAGTAAGCTAGTTTTATAGATAAAAAAGGTTATAAATATGAACTATTTATAACCTTTTTTACTTTTGAATTTCAGATGATAGGAGACTTATACTCCTAGTTTGTTAGAAATCATTGTACTAATGTGCGATTCTAATTCAGGGATTTTTACACTTTCCAGCACTGTGTTAGCAAAAGCATAAGTTAACAAAGCTTCGCCTTCCTTTTTAGGAATTCCGCGTGTTTGTAAGTAGAAAAGAGCTTCTTTGTTAAGTTCCCCCACTGTACATCCGTGTGAACATTTTACATCATCTGCAAAGATTTCTAATTGTGGTTTTGTATTAATATTGGCTTTGTCCGAAAGTAAAATGGTATCATTTTGCTGGTAAGCATTCGTTTTTTGGGCAATTTTTTCCACCATAATTTTCCCATTGAAAACTCCTGTACTTTTGTCAGATAAAATGGTTTTATAATCCTGATGGCTCTCGCAATTTGGCTCGGCGTGATTAACCAATGTGTAATGATCAACGTGCTGATTTCCTGATAGGATTGTAACACCTTTCAAAGTTGATTCCAAATGTTCCCCGTGATGGTAGAAATTCAAGTTATTACGCGTTAAATCTCCTCCGAAAGAGAAAGTATGTACTGAAGCGTTGCTGTTTTCTTTTTGTGAAATATAAGTATTGTCAATCAACGAGGCTTTTGAGTTATCGTTTTGAACTTTGTAGTAATCCAAAATTGCATTTTTCCGAACAAAAACCTCAGTTACAGTATTGGTAAGCACAGCATTTTTTGATAAACTCTGGTGGATTTCAATGACTTTTACTTGTGCATTTTCGCCAACTTCAATAACATTTCGAGGCTGATGACAGATTGCCTCATCTGAATTCGTTGTGATGTACAATAGTTGTATTGGCTTTTCAATTGCTTTATTTTTAGGAATATAGATGCAAATTCCTTCACTGGTAAAGGCGGTATTTAACGCTGTAAAAACATCATCTTTCCGAGTTTCTTGATTGAAATGCTTTGTAACAAACTCTTGATTGTCAGAAGATTTTAAAATATCACTCAAAGGAGAAATTAGAAAATCATTAGTTTGATTATCAGATAATTCTGGAGAGTAATATCCATCAACGAAGATAATTTTATAACTATCACAAGCTACTAAAAACGGACGCACTTGTTCCTCCGTAACCTGATTTTTTACCTTTGGTAATAAAGCAAAGTTATTTTTTAACAAATCTGAGAGCGAGGTGTACTTCCAAGCCTCATCTTTTTTTGTGGGAAATCCTTTCTTTTCAAAAACTGAAATAGCTTCCCTGCGAGTATCTTTTAATATATCTTCCTTATTTTCAAATGTTTCAAAGGAAGAAAGCCAATTTTCTTTTAAGTTCATTTTTTAGTTTAGTAATTTTTTAAAATAAATTTTTTTCTCTGAAAGAAAGTGTGCAAAGGTATGAAAAAAAATAATCCAACAAGCAAAATATTTACTTCAGAGTAAGAATTCTTTGTGGTTATGAAGAAATTAGTCACCGATTTTGATTTTCCAAAGCCCTCGCAATTCGCCCATTTTGTAATTAGTTGCTTTGTCGTTCGGATATTTTTCTGCCAGTATTTGAAAGGTTTCTGGAGCAATATCGGTTTGCGAATTTCCGTGACAGGCAAGGCAAGTAGGCATCGCCAGTGGAATTGCTTTATAATAATATACATCATTTTTGTCCTGTAAAATCAGGTGCTTTTCTCCAGAAGTTTGCATTAAAGTTGCCATATCATTCCAAGCTTTTTGGTCTAACTCCGAAGAGATAAAATTATTTGGGTTGCGATTTTTGTCAGAAACTCGCTGAATGTGATGTTTATTTGAAAGAGAGTCTGTCAGGAAAACAGCTTTCTCGCTACAAAAATCCACAGCACGAACGGCTCCACCTTCCTTCATTTTTGCTGAAACGTTCATAAGCAAAACTTTCTGTGCTTGGGAGGCAATGCTATCCCCCAACGTTAAATAATGGTTAATCTCACTTTCTGTTAGTTTTCTTGACTGGTTACAACTTACTAAAAGAAGCCCTATAATGCTAAAAAATATCTGTTTCATTTTGAAAAAATTTAGGTTCAAATTTATAATAAAAAACAAGAAAATAAAAGTATTGATAAATCAATTAATCAAAATTTTATCCATTTAGTTCTATTGATATAAATGAATAGTTTTCAATTTCAACTTCTAAAATATGGTCAGGGGAAAGGGTGTCTCCCATTGAAATTTCGGTGAATAGATTTCTTTTGTCATCAATACCCACCAAAGCACAATAAACATCTAACGAATCATACCAAGAGTTACCTACTAAAATATCGGGTTTCATCTTTTGATTGAAAAATGTAATCAATTCTGTTTTGCAGTCGGAAAGCCACAATAGATACTCAGAAATTCGGTCAAAGTTTTCTTGAAAATTATGATTTTTATGTATGAAAACAGAAAAATCACTAGTATCAACTACTTTATTAAAAATGATGATTTCATCTTTTTTCAAAAGAAAAGTGTTTTCTTCTCCAGAAGGAATGAAATCTTTCAACCTGAGGTTATTTTGTTTTTTCCTTGTTTGAAATTTACGCAAATCCTTAATAATGAAATTATTCTCGTGTGAGTTTGCTTTCTGTTCCCATACATAAAGTTTGGAGACATCCTTTGGATTGCTTTTATCTGCAATGGTTTTAAAGATTTCATAAGCTGAACGATGAAAACCAAGTAACGTATATATATTGCAAAGAATAAAGTCTTCTTCTCTATTTCGTTCTGTTTTTTCAAGTTCATAGCATAAATCATAGAGTTTTTCTACACTTTGCTTAGAGGCATTTGATTTGCGAAATTCGTTTGAAACGTCAATAAAAGATTTAAAAATAGGCGTCATCTTTATTTATTATTTTCCCTTACGTTTATCAAAAAAATACTGTTATTTTATTTATATAAAGATGTCAAATCCACAATTTCTCCTGTGGAATCATCTTTAAATACCAATTGAAATCCTTGAAACTCCTTGAGCTTTTGAAGTCGAGGTAGGAAGGCTTCTAAGATTTCTTTCTGACGAGTTGCCCAATCAGAATGTGGTGTGTACTGACTCAGTTTGCGTTGATAAGCCAATTTATCCATTATGTTTTTATCTTTTCGCCAGTTGAGTTGCTTCAAAAGTTCATATACAGGAGAAGAATCCTCAGGTATGGGAGAGAAATATAACCAAAGCATTCCTTCTATTTTTTGTAACTGAAGAGGAGGAGAGTCCGTATCTCTTTCATAATTAAACCTTTCATTTCGATAAAGAAATCCGATTTCTTTCTCCAAAAGCTCTTCTAAATCTTCGCGAGTGATAAGTCCCTGATAGCTATCTTCACCTTTGCCATAATTAACTTTATACGTGTGAGTAAACCATTCTCGCTGATAAAGCTCAGAAACAATACGTTGCTTTTCTTCTGACAGATAAGGCAAATGTGTACGAAGCATATTATCAATATTTTCTTTGAAACTACCGTCCATTATCAATCCTTCTTCATAAACATCACAAACCGACTTACAAAGCTCAGCAAAGATAAAATCTTCTAAGTTCTTTGCTAATATTTCAAGCTCTACATCATCGTGAGGAAGTAACACAATCAGCGGTTCAGCTGCTTCAATTTCTTCTGGGAAATGATACCAAAAGCAATAATAATCACCTCCACCAGTCTGCCCAAATGGAACAAACAGATAGTCAGGATTTATCTCACGATAGTCATCAGGGTCGCGTATCTCTTCGATGATGGATTGAATTTCTTCTATGGGTGTTACTTCAAAATCCTGACCATATAGTAATAAAGGCGGGTTAGCTTTCAGCTTTGGATAGGTTAGTTGTAACCAATCGGAAGAATATTCTCCTAAATTAAGCATATTATTTTGATATAATTCTTTGTATAATTCAGGATATTCAAACCCAAATTCTTGTTCTAAGGCTTCTAACTTTTTCATTATTTGTATGTTTATTGTATTCTTTTTAATATGTTGATTTTCAAAATTGCTAAGGCAATTTATTATCCTTGCATACCTCCAAAGGATAATTTTTTCTTGTTATTGATTTCAATAACTAAGGTGTGTCCTCCAAAATAATCAGGTGAAGTTACAAGATTTATATCGATACTTTCAATAATTCCTTCCTCTAAAAGTACAGAAATCCCTTCAATATAAATGCTTTTGATTAGTTCTTCTTCCGTAATAGGAGCAGTTAAAATAGTATTATCATACAGGACAGCTTTCCCTTTCTTCTGTATTTCAGTAGTTACCCAATGGTTGAAATGACTTAAAAATTCCTCAGCTTCTAAAGCGAAAGTAAGTATCATTTTGCGATTATCTTCTATCCATTGCAAACGATTGCTAATAGCTTTTTTGGAATCATAATCACCAATAATGTCAATTTCTGTTTCCTTTTCCCAGATAGTTGCTGTAGTTTGGTATTCATCATCACAATCAGTAGGTATAAACTTACTTAAAGTTATTTTATTTCCTACGGAAGAAATGACTTTTTTCTTAGTAGGTTTTTTCTGGAATACTTCAGGAATTGGTTGATTTTTACTTGTGGCTAAAGCTCTTTGATACGAAGCTATATCTTCTTTCACACATTTGGTAGGAGCTTCTACACGTTGCTTTTTCAAATAATCAAGCAGATTATTTTGCTCAATAAGTAGTATTTCCATTGCCGAAGTTAGGAAGATTGTTTGCGGAAAACCTAAATATGTTACATCTTTTTCTTCTTCGGGTTTACCAAATTTCTCGTTGATATAAAGGCAAACTAACGTCTGATTTTCTAAAAAGAATCGGTAAATTTCATCAATTGAAAGGTTGGATAACTTACATCGCTCATTAATGATATTGTACAATTGTAATTCCATTTTATTGTAAATATCAATATGATATTCTTGACTTAGCTGTTTTATTAACTCCTGATATTCTGTGGTTTCTACTACTTTCTTTAAATCTTGAATGCTGATGCTCATAATGTTTTGTTTTTATTTCATAATCAATTGTATTTAATTGTAAGTAGAAAATAGAATTTTTGTTGTATAGTTTTCTATTAACAATAAGTAACATTAAAAGGCTTTCTAAATATATTTTTATAGAAAGCCTGATAGCGTTTGAATAAATTATTGTTAGAAAATTACTTTTTCTTAAAGGTGGCTACCTTAATCATATCGGATAACATCTTTCCTGGGCGGAAAAGAATATGAGCAGACTTCACTTTGGTTCCTGTAACATCTTCTTCTTTTTCTGATGGAGTCCCCGTAATTCCCATCTGAAGCGTAAAATGCTCTCCCACACGTACTATTTTTCCTTCAGATAAATCGTGCGTTACTTTGGTCAAAACTGTTTCGAGTACTGCTAAAATATCTGCTTTTGATACAGTTGAAACCGACGAAGCATACATCGCTAAATCATTGAGGTTTGTTTCACCATCTCCCACAGCTTGAGGGTACCACTTAGCAGGTTCGGTAGGTTTCTGTGGGTTTCTTTTCTGTACTGCTTTAATCTTGATTGCCATAAGAATCTTTCTTTTAAAATTAAACAAATAAATATTTTGTTGTATAACTCACTTATAATCTAAGTGATATACAAGACAAATTTAGAAAAACAAACCTAAATTAGCTAATACTTTAACAAATATTTAATGTTTTTATTCCCTTTCATTCTGATGAATATTACGTTGAAATAAAATATCCCTCCTTCATAAAATTTGAGAAAGAAAAATAGGCTTCTTAAAATTAAAAAAGGAGATAATTTAAAAACATCAGGAGCTTTTCAGTAAAACATCAAGAACTTTTCTTAAAAAGATACTGAGCTTTTTAGTAAAACATCAAGAGCTTTTTTGTGATAGATATAAACCATTTATTTATAAGCTATTGTGAAGAGGATTTTTTGGTTTATTGTTTTTATAAAAAAGCAAGTAGTTTTTTGTGGAATTTATAAGTATAAACAAAAGAAATTGATGATATATTTTATTTATCATCTCCTTGTGAAAACATTCTTTTGATTATAGTTTGTATCTCGAAAATATCGCTCATCGAATAAAGTCCTATGGGACTTTTCAGATGGTTATTATTGGGAGGTGTGTCAATGGCACTTGCAATTAGTGTGACTTGCCCTGCGGGGTCTGGTAAATATTTTAGTCCGCTGATGCTAAACTTACTGATTTTTGTTGTTCCATCACTATATTTTTCGCCAATAGCTCGGGTGTTTTTTAGTTGGTCGAGCGTCGGAACTTTATCAAAGGTCTGCTCATAAAACTCCACAACTGGGCTTTGATTGATGCCTGTATCCGTATGAATGTAAGCAATGTAGAAGATGTTTTCCAATTCTATTGCGATGATATCCTTCGGACGATAAAAAGTAATTGATTCAGGCAATGCGGGGCGTCGTTTCAAAGGTACGGGCGGACTTTGTAAAAGCTCCTTAATGTATACTGATTTCCTCTCAAAGTCATCACTCAAAACAACGTCTTTGTTAAGTACATCAATTGCGTCAATGGCTTGAGAGGTAATGCTTGGCTGACTAAAACCATATTTGTGAAGCAGTGTAGCCATAGCAACAAGGGCTTTGTTTCTGTAATGTTTTTTGTTCTTTTCTGCGGAAGGTTTCAAAGCACAATCCCAACGTAATAACAATTTCGGAAGGATAGTTGCTAATTGCTTCTGTGGCGTTTCGTTGGCAGAACCAGTCATTGCCAACCAAACAAGCCGAGCTAAATCATCATCTATCGTTTCCACCAGATATTTTGCTGCTAATTTGTCTAAGATTTGTGAATGTTTTATATTCATATTGATACGTTGTTTTTAATGATTTTCTACTGAGGAAAGGCTCAAATGAAGCAAAAGGTTTAAAGCGTTTGCTTTAAACCTTTTGTTATTTGATTTGTTTTTATTTCAGCCAATCATAGCCTTTTTCTTCAAGTTCGAGAGCGAGTTCTTTTCCGCCAGACTTCACGATTTTTCCATCGGCAAGTACGTGAACATAATCCGGAACGATGTACTCCAACAAACGTTGATAGTGTGTGATAACAATTACCGCATTGTTTTGGCTTTTTAGTTTGTTTACTCCGTTTGCCACGATACGAAGAGCGTCGATATCCAATCCGGAGTCTGTTTCGTCTAATATCGCGACTTTTGGCTCAAGCATTGCCATTTGGAAGATTTCGTTACGTTTCTTTTCTCCCCCTGAAAAGCCTTCGTTAAGCGAACGAGATAAGAAATCTTTGTTGATTTCCAAAAGTTCAGCTTTCTCGCGGATTTTCTTTAGAAGTTCAGCCGCAGGGATTTCCTCTTCACCACGAGCTTTTCTCGCTTCGTTTACCGCAGTTTTTATGAAGTTTGTAACAGAAATTCCGGGGATTTCCACAGGATATTGAAAGGACATAAATATTCCCTTATGGGCTCTTTCTTCGGGAGCGTCTTCCAAAATGCTTTCTCCTTCCAAAATGATGTCTCCCTCAGTAACTTCAAAGTTTTCATTGCCCGAAATCACTGCCGAAAGCGTGGATTTTCCTGCTCCGTTAGGTCCCATAATGGCGTGAACCTCACCTGCTTTTACATTCAGGTTGATGCCTTTTAAAATTTCTTTATCCTCTACAGAGGCGTGTAAGTTCTTTATCTCTAACATTTTATATATTGATTTTTTAATTTATTTTCTATTTTAATTTAGATGTACTTCCACTGCAGCAGGGAATACCCTTTCAGGGTCAAAGAAAGTAGCACAGCTATTGACAAGGTGTTGAACATCAGATTGTAGTATTCCTTTGAAAACTTGTTTATTATTCACTACAACAGTGACTTCTTTGCTGAAATCCACCAAATTTTGGTTCAAATAAACAACAAATTTTCCTTTCTGCAAAGGAATATGCGTTTTTTGATATTTCGTGAATAAGTCCCAATAAGGACTTCTTTCAATTCCCTTATAAGTAACTTCATCAACATTGATATTTACTTTGTTATCAACGATATTCATCGTGTAACGCACACGTTCTGCTCCACGTTCTTTGATGGCAATGTTGTAAAATCCTTTTCGGTAGATGCCGTCCATCGGGAAATCCTCCCAAACTACTTTTTTCGGATGCGGATTACGTGTATATTGCTTCAGCCAAGGTGTCGTAGGGCGATAGTCAATTTTGTGTCCTGCGTTAGGAATTAACTCAATATGATGTACAAATCCCTGAGGGTCTTCGGCTTTAAACTTTTCAAATTCTTCTTTAGCATATTGAGTAAATAAATCTCGATGAAACATATTATCTTTTGCTCCTGTTCGTAGTGAAAAAGCAATATTTCGGCAGTTTTCTACCGGAGCGTTGATGAGTGGTTCGCCTCCTGCCATCGGACCTGCTCCCGCCAAATAATCAGCATAAAAAGAAGCTAATCGCTGACTTCCGTAACCTCCTTCAGATATTCCGAAGAAATACACTCTATTAGCATCTACTTTCCCTGAAAGAAAAGCCAATCGGAGTAGTTTCTCCCAAGCAAATTGTTTTGACTTTTGCCACCAACGATATAGTTCCCCTGTATTGGGAATTTGCGGAATGAAATAGGCAGATGGAGCATCTTCAAAGTGTTGTGCAAGAATCTTTCCGTTAGCCCACTCCTGATGTTTATCACCCGAACCGTGCATATACACAAAAAGCGGATACCCTTTTTCAGGTTGATTGCCTTTGGAAGCCCAATAGAAAGGCATTGTAGCATTTGCCTCCAAGTTAGCAGGAAGTTGCCAACGATTGCCTTGAGTAGCATTGGTAAGAGGAGCTAAATCTCCTAACTTCTCTTCAGAAAAACTTTGGCTTGCTTCTTTCCAACTTTGCCAAATTTCTTGTTGTGTATGGGCTATTTCAGTAAGCGACAAGGTTTTCCCTTCTTGAAAAGACGTTGTTTTACCTAATAGGTGTTCTACGAAAAATTGTTTGACCTTTTCTTTGGATATATTCCCTTTTGGAGCTTCTTGCTCCGGCTTAGGGATTTCTTGTTCTTTTTGGGGTTCAGTATGTTCTGCTTTGCTGCAAGATGTACTTACCAAAGCCCAAAGTGTGATGAATAAAAATGCTTGTTTCATAAATGGTTATATTTTAAAATCCTCCTTTGAAGGAGGTGTCCGAAGGACGGAGGATGTTGTACTGAAAATTACATCCCCCTATCCCCCTTGAAAGGGGGAATTACAACGACAAATTATTTTAAGTCAGCATCGCGTCCCTACAATAAAAACACAATGTACGGGCGAAACGTTTTCCGCCCCTACATTTTTTTGTTTTGTACCACCTTGCGGACTTACCTTTTATCCTCAATACCGAATTCTCGCCACTGACTTTGCTGATAATCCATCTTGGCTCTTTTCCGAGCAACTGATTGTTTGTCGGTAAGCAGCTTGAGTTGCTTATCGAACTCCTCAGTTTTCGATTTTAAATCGGCTTTGAGCTTCTCTTGTTCGCTGTTTAGGGTTTCGACTTTGTTTTTTAAGGCTTCCAACTCATCGATAAAAGCCTCATCAATCCCTGCGGGTAGATTATCTTTGTGATTTCTAAGTCCGTCAATCATTAACTTTACAGATTTGATGTTTTCTGCATACGATTTCCTTGCCATAATAATTCGATTTTAATGGTTAATATTCCGTTTAAGCCTCCCACCTTTGTTATCCATTAGTTTTTGGGCTATTTTATTAAAAAACAAGCAAATATCGAGCCAAATATTACTTATTATTAGCTTTTTATGAACGTATTTATCAACACTCTTTGTTTTTGTAACGTGGATTGTATTTCTGCTGATGTTAATTTATATCTATATTGCTTAAAAAACACCTTACATCACATTGCTCTATACAATGTACGGGCGAAATATCTTTCGCCTCTACAAGGAAATGCCTTGTACCATTAGGGATATTGTCCATCTCTTTAGGGAAATACGTTATCCCTTTAGGGAAATGCCTTGTACCATTAGGGATATTGTTCATCCCTTTAGGGAAATACATTATCCCTGATAAAAAATGTTCCATCCCTTTAGGGATTTGTCTCATCCCTTTTAGAAAAACAAAATATTTTGATGAAATACACTTTATCTCTATAGGGAAATGCTTTATATTACATTATTTTAAATAGGGATATTGTTCATCCCTTTAGGGAAATACATTATCCCTGATAAAAAATGTTCCATCCCTTTAGGGATTTGTCTCATCCCTTTTAGAAAAACAAAATATTTTGATGAAATACACTTTATCTCTATAGGGAAATGCTTTATATTACATTATTTTAAACGATGTAAGGGTGTATTGCAATACACCCCTACTGTATTAACGCCTTGTTATAGTTGTTTTCTATGAAAAATAGCTTGAAACTTGGCTTTTTCATCTTTCTTTTAGGGAAAAATTACCTGCCTGTCCGTGCTACGGACTATCCCACGCTTCCTTCCAAAGAGATTTCTAATAATTTCTGAGCTTCTACAGCAAATTCCATTGGGAGTTTGTTTAAAACCTCCTTGCTGAAGCCGTTTACAATTAGGGCGATGGCTTTTTCCGTGTCGATACCGCGTTGGTTGCAGTAGAAAATTTGGTCTTCCCCGATTTTTGAAGTTGTGGCTTCGTGTTCTATTTGAGCAGTTTTGTTTTTCGCTTCGATGTACGGAAAGGTATGAGCTCCGCACTCATTGCCCATCAAGAGAGAATCACATTGCGAGAAGTTTCGTGCATTCTCGGCGTTCGGACTAACTTTCACCAATCCTCGGTAAGAATTCTGCGATTGTCCGGCAGAAATCCCTTTTGAAATGATTGTTGAACGGGTGTTTTTCCCTAAGTGAATCATTTTGGTTCCTGTATCCGCCTGTTGGAAGTGATTGGTTACGGCGATGGAGTAAAATTCCCCAATCGAATTATCACCTTTGAGCACACACGATGGATATTTCCACGTCACTGCGGAACCTGTCTCAACCTGTGTCCAAGATATTTTAGCGTTCTTTTCACATAGTCCTCGTTTGGTTACAAAATTGAAAACCCCTCCTTTACCATCTTTATCCCCTGGGAACCAATTCTGAACGGTTGAGTATTTTATCTCGGCATTGTCCAAAGCTATCAGCTCTACTACGGCAGCGTGTAATTGGTTTTCATCACGTTGCGGAGCGGTACATCCTTCAAGATAAGA
Organism: Capnocytophaga cynodegmi; assembly: GCF_002302475.1. NCBI lineage: Bacteria > Pseudomonadati > Bacteroidota > Flavobacteriia > Flavobacteriales > Flavobacteriaceae > Capnocytophaga > Capnocytophaga cynodegmi. The sequence continues at coordinate 730,513 of NZ_CP022378.1, read as the reverse complement.
AACGTAGCTACCTTCATCGGCAATCACTAAAGTACGCTCGAACTGTCCGGTACCTGCCTGATTGATTCGGAAATAGGTAGAAAGTTCCATCGGACAACGAACGCCTTTGGGTACATAACAGAAAGACCCATCGGAAAATACTGCCGAGTTCAGGGCAGCATAGAAATTGTCGGTTTTAGGTACGACAGAGCCGATGTATTTTTTCACCAATTCGGGGTGTTCTTGAATGGCTTCGGAGATAGAACAGAAGATGATTCCTTTTTCTGCCAACGTCTTTTTGAAAGTTGTCGCCACCGAAACGGAATCCATCACGATGTCCATCGCAACAGGGGCAACGCCTGTTAAACGTTTCTGCTCTTCGATGGAAATACCCAATTTGTTAAAAGTTTCAAGAAGTTTTGGGTCTACTTCATCTAAACTTTCGTATTGAGGTTTCTGCTTGGGTGCGGAATAATACGAAATGGCTTGGAAATTCGGTTTTTCGTATTTTACATTTGCCCATTCGGGTTCTTCCATTTCTTTCCAAATGCGGAAAGCCTCAAGACGCCAATTGGTCATCCACTCAGGCTCGTTTTTCTTTTTGGAAATCGCAATTACAATTTCCTCATTGAGCCCCTTTGGGAATGTTTCGGCTTCGATATCGGTATAAAAACCATAGGCATACTCCTTGGTTTGTAGTTCGTCACGTAAATCGTCTTCTGTGTATTTTGCCATAGTTTTAGTTTTTAAGTTTAAGGTCTGAGGTTCAAAGTTCAAGGTTTAAAGAGTGAACTCTGAATATGCAACCTTAAAATCACTTATATTTTATGCCTTTTAAATTGCTGTTAATTAAATAATTGATAAATGTATTTATTTTCTTGCTTAAAATTTCAGTTTGATTTTTTAGTTTGATAAATTGTTCTTCAGAAATGAATCCTCTATCCAAAATTCGGTACAATTGCGACCTTGTCTCTCCACAAGAAGCCTTCGCTATTGATAAAAATTGTATAAATTCCTTATTCCCGTTACGTTCAAAGCCTTCTGCGATATTATCCATTATTGAGCCCGATGCACCATCAATTTGATTACTTAAACGAAAATTGCTTTTAAGTGCTGAATTTTCGATGATTTGATAAATATCATTGCTAAGTGTTCTTGCCAATTGCCAAATTTCTAAGTCTTCAAATCTTTTTATCGTAGCCATATTGTGTTTTTAGGATTAAATGCATAAAGTTTCCGACAAAACCTTGAGCATTAAACTTTGAACCTTGAAATATTTACAACGAAAAACTCTCTCCGCAGCCACAAGTTCTGTTAGCGTTGGGATTGTTGAATACAAAGCCTTTTCCGTTAAGTCCACCTGAATATTCAAGGATTGTACCTACCAAATAGAGAAAACTTTTTTTGTTTACAGCAATGCGTATTCCATTGTTTTCAAATATTTTATCGTCGACGTCAGTGGTTTTATCGAATTTGAGTTCGTAGGAAAGTCCGCTACAACCACCGCTTTTTACGCCCACACGTACAAAATCGGTTGTAGGGTCGAAATTATCATCTTCCATTAAGGAAATTAGTTTCTTTTTTGCTTGTTCAGATACTTGAATCATTGTGTTTTACGTTTTGATTACTTTCTAAAAAAAAGCTAAATATATGATATATATCAGGTTTTGTTGGCAAAAATAGCACATATAATTCAAATACCAACGTATATATAATTAAATTATATGTATGCTGGTATAAGATTTTCTTATTGTTAGTCCCTAAGTGGTTGAAAAATAGTTAGAATTTCATTGAAAGCTATTTTGAAATGGCATCTAACAAACTGCGAACTTTATCACTATTCCAATTTGCAATTCGTTCGTTTTTTGCTCGGACAACTCCGTGTTTGTCAATGATATATCCCGAAGGTATTTTTTCTGCATCAAAAGGCATTTTCTCACCTATGATTAAATAAGTTACTTTAAAGTTATAGCCTCTCTTGGACATTAATTCTTCTACTGGAGAAGGCAATTCATTGGTAATTATATAGAAATCAACTTTCTCTTTGTAGTCATTATAGAGCTTTTGTATGCCAGATAAATCGGCAACACTCGTAACTCTCCACGATGACCAGAAATAAACAAAGGAAGGTTTCTTTCCTTCTGACTGAGAAAAGTTGAACTCTTTATTATCTCGGTCTTTTAATTTCCAATCAAAGTCAATTTTATATTGTTCATTGGAAGGAAGAACTTCAACAGAGCTGGAAAATATCCGTTGTAAGATTATCTTACTTTCATATCCCAAAGGAGTTACGAAAAAAGCGAGAATAAATAAAATTAATGCGAGATTTAATATAGTTTTTAGTTTCATTTTCAAGTAAGTAAGGGAATTAATTGCCCTAAAAAAGTTTAAGAAAACGATTAAAAGTTTATAAAATTAAATAACTTGCGAAAGCTAATAGAAAATAGAGAACAAAAGCCCAAAAGATACGTTCTTCTGAGCCTTTATTTTCTTATTGAAGTGCTTTTATAATTCTAAAGCTGCTTTAGCATTGCCATTCATTAGGATTTCTACGGGGTTTTCCAACGCTTCTTTCACAGCTACTAAGAAACCAACCGATTCACGTCCGTCAATGATGCGATGGTCATACGAAAGAGCGACATACATTACCGGAGCTATCGTAATTTGTCCGTTTTTAACCACAGCTCGTTCTACAACATTGTGCATTCCTAAAATTCCTGATTGTGGTGGATTGATAATAGGAGTAGAGAGCATCGAACCGAAGACACCTCCATTGGTAATAGTGAATGTTCCTCCCGTCATTTCGTCGACAGTAATCTGACCATCACGAGCTCGTACCGCTAAACGCTTAACTTCTGCTTCAACACCGCGGAATGATAAATTTTCAGCGTTGCGAATTACCGGAACCATCAATCCTTTAGGACCAGAAACGGCAATTGAAATATCATAGAAGTTATACGTTACCTTTTCTTGCCCATCAATCATCGAATTTACGTCAGGATACATCTTTAAAGCCCTAACGACCGCCAACGTAAAGAAAGACATAAATCCTAAATTCACATTATGTTTCTCTTTGAAGGCGTCTTTGTACTGATTTCGAAGCTGGTAAATCGCACTCATATCTACCTCGTTGAAGGTTGTTAGCATTGCTGTTTCATTTTTGGCAGATACTAATCTTTCTGAGACTTTACGGCGGAGCATTGACATTTTAGTTCGCGTTTCACTGCGACTTCCTCCCGTAGGTGTGCCCATAGATGGCTTTGAAGCCTTTAAAGCATCGTCTTTAGTGATACGCCCATCTCTTCCTGTGCCTTTTACAGCCGATACAGGGATTTCTTTTTCTTCTAATATTTTACGAGCTGCCGGACTTGGGGCATTTGTTGCATAAGTTGCCTTTTCGGTTGGTACTTCTGCTACTTTCTTTTCTTCTTTTTTAGGTTCCTCTTTCTTAGTAGGTTCAGATGTGGCGTTTCCTGAAGGTTTTGTAGCTGAAGTATCGATTAAGCATACTACTTGACCTACTTTTACTGCATCACCTTCCTCAGCTTGTAGCGTAATTACGCCACTGGCTTCGGCAGGAAGTTCGAGGGTTGCTTTATCTGAATCAACTTCGGCGATAGCTTGGTCTTTTTCTACATAATCACCCGTCTTTACAAGCCAACGTGCGATTTCTACTTCCGTGATAGATTCTCCCGGTGAGGGAACTTTCATTTCTAACATAGTATTATTAGTTTTAAGTATGAGTTTTTATTTATTGTGTTCTACAAATTACTATCTTGATGTTTCAATTCCGAATTCTCTCCATCTTGCTTGGGGCATTGCTAACTTAGCAACCGCATTTGCTTCCCTCATTTGCTCTTGAATTGCGTTAAGTTTGCTGACAAATTCTTCTGTTTTGGCTTTGAGTTCTGCTTTTAGGCGTTCTTGCTCGTTATTAAGGGCAATTGCTTCTTCACATTGTTTTTCAAGTAGCGAAGTGAAGTCGGAACCAATTCCTCTTTTTTGTACCTCTTGGGCATTGTTTTTTAATCCTGCTACCATTAGCTGAGCTTTTGCGATAAGCTCGGCATAGCTTACTTTGGGTCTGCTTGATTTAGCCATATTAATTGTTTTTTAGTTATTATATTTCTATATAAAGTTCATAACTTGGTTTATAGGTTTTCTATCTTCGGAATGATTTTTCTGATGTTAGAATTCTTTTTTCTTGCTTTTGGAAAGAAATTTCTGTTGTTTGGCTTCATAAAAACTATCTTTGTTATCTGTTTTCGGATATGAAGCAGGTAGATTCTTACTTGAAGCAACTAATTTCTGAGTAAAAGTAGTCTGTTTTCTGTCAGAAGCAATTAGTTTCTGATGTGAAGCAGACTATTCCAGAAGTGAAGCAATTAATTCCTGATATGAAGCAATCAATTCCCGAGATAAAAAATAATAAAAAGAACGTATTTTTTGTTATCTTGATGTTTGGAAGACCAATTCTCGTATTTTTTCTTTTATTAGCGGAGTAAAATCATTCCAATCTTCAATTTTGAATGTTTGCACCTTTTTGACGGATAATAAAAACCAATCTTTTTTAGAAAGTGCTTCTATTGCGTTAATAGCTTCCTTTTTTGATGCTATTTTTGAAAAATATACGCCCTCTTGTTCCTTATAAAAATTATAATCTTTCAATAATTTTTCTATTTCACAGAAAGCTTGGGTGTATGGCTTTCCATAATTCTGCTCTAATACGGAAATATCGATATCAAAAAGGATTGCATACATTTTTGTTGCTTTTTTTGTGTTATAAATAGTTTTTCTTTTCTGTAAAGAATATTTTTTATTGAATGTTTATCCTTTTAATCGGTTACTTATCAAGTTAAGCGTAGCTGAAGTCTTTTTTTATTTTTTCCCTTCGACTTCGCTCAGGGTGATAATAACTCTAATTAGGGTGACAGATGCTTCACTTCAGCTGGAAAATATCTTTCTTAAAGCAATATCGAAACAAAATTACGTATATTATTTCATTATAAGGTGTTTATATAACGTATACTTTGCCAAAGCTACGAAAACTTCGGCAAAGTATACCTATTATTATATATTCTTTTTGGCATTGGCGTTGCGGTCGAAAACCATTGCGATAGCCTCTGCGTGACGTTTTCTATCGCGCGTGTAACTTCCGGAAGCTGGTGCCGAATATACCGTGTTTGATGCCAAACGCCAGTTAACAAAGTCGAAAAACATCAACATATATCCGTAAGCTCCCATATTTTTAGGCTCTTCTTGTGCCCAAACAAAATCATCTGCGTTTTTATATTTTCCTAAAACGGCTTTGATTTGCTCGGTAGGAAGCGGGAATAACTGCTCAATGCGAACAAAAGCTACATCATCGCGACCTAATTTTTCACGTTCGGCATAAAGGTCGTAATAAAAGCGTCCTGAACAGAAAACCACCGATTTCACTTTGGAAGCATCGGCGATTGGGTCGTCAATAACTTCTTGGAATTGCCCATTTGCCAAATCATCAATCGTAGAAACGACTTGTGGGTGGCGAAGTAAGCTCTTTGGTGTGAAAACTACGAGTGGTTTGCGGAAATTAGTTTTCATTTGTCTTCTTAACAAGTGAAAGAAATTCGCAGGTGTGGTACAATTTGCTACATACATATTTTTGTCTGAGCATAATTGCAAATAACGTTCGATACGTGCCGAAGAGTGTTCCGAACCTTGTCCCTCATATCCGTGAGGTAGTAAAATTACGACACCATCTTGGGTTTTCCATTTATCTTCTCCGCAAGAAATGTACTGGTCGAGCATAATTTGTGCCCCATTAGAGAAATCTCCAAACTGAGCTTCCCAAATTGTTAGCGTATTTGGGCTTGCCATTGCGTAACCATACTCATAACCTAACACACCATACTCTGAAAGTAAGGAATTATAGACATAAAAGTTTCCTTTTGCGTGTTTCTCGTGCTGCTTTAGGGCTTTGAGTGGCGTTATTTCTTCTTCTGTATCTTCGGTTTTTACCACTGCGTGGCGATGTGAGAATGTTCCTCGCTGAACGTCCTGACCTGTTAGCCGAACATTGAAACCTTCAGAAAGAAGTGTAGCAAAAGCTAAATGCTCAGCGGTACCCCAATCGATAGTATCCTTTTCAAAGAAACCTTCTTTGCGGTCAGCAATAATTTTTTTGATTTTGCTGATGAATTTCTTGTCGGAAGGTAACTCAGTGATGATTTTTGCTATCTCAACTAAGGTATCTTTGTCGAAAGAAGTGTCTACTTTTTCCAACATTTTCTTACGTGATGCGATTTCAAAGCCTTTCCATACATCTTGCATAAAAGGTTTGATGATGGTTAATTCTTCTTTTCGCGAGGCTTCCAAATGGTTGTCCAGCACTGATTTATATTCATTCTCTATTTGCGCAACATAATCCGAAGTAACAATATTTTCTTCGATTAATCGTTTCGCATAGATGTTTCTTGGGTTTTCGTGTTTTCCTATGGTTTTGTAAAGTACGGGTTGAGTAAAACGAGGTTCGTCACCTTCGTTATGTCCGTACTTACGATAGCCCAGTAGGTCGATAAATATGTCTCTTCCAAACTCTTGACGGAAATCTAATGCCAAAAGAAAAGCGTGAACTACCGCTTCGGCGTCATCAGAGTTTACGTGTAGGACAGGAGAAGAATTAACTTTCGCAATATCCGTACAATATGTTGATGAGCGTGAATCGGTATAGTTTGTAGTGAAACCAACTTGGTTATTTATCACGATATGAATAGTACCTCCTGCCTTAAATCCTTTAAGCTGAGACATTTGTGTGATTTCATATACGACACCTTGTCCTGACACTGCGGCATCACCGTGAATGGCGATAGGAAGTGCTTTTTTGATGTCGCTTGGAAAGAAATTATCTTGCTTGGCTCGGGTAATTCCTTCGATAACAGCCCCAACAGTCTCCAGATGTGAAGGGTTAGGAGCCAAATTCAGGTTGATTTTTTTCCCTGATTGGGTAATTCTTTCGGAAGTAATCCCTAAGTGATACTTTACATCGCCATCGAAATTATCTTCCATTTCGTAATCTTTTCCATCAAACTCAGAAAAAATATCTTGTGGGTTTTTGTTGAAAACATTTGCCAAAACATTTAATCTTCCTCGGTGAGCCATTCCCAAAACTAAGTGTTCTACTCCTTTTTCAGCGGCACGTTCCACGATAAAGTCCAAACCAGCTACGAAAGCATCGTTTCCTTCCAACGAAAAACGCTTCTGACCTACGTATTTCGTATGCAAAAAGTTCTCGAATGAAGTGGCTTCGTTAAGTTTTTTCAGAATTTGGATTTTTTCTTCTTTTGAGAATTGCGGTTTATTGGCATTTTTAAATATTTTATTCTCAATCCATTGCCGAATTTCGGGTTCACGTACGTACGAATACTCAACACCTACCGAATTGCAGTAAATATCTTTCAATGTATTGATAATGTTTCGCAAAGATGTTGGCTGTAATCCGATTTCTTTCGCAGAATCGAAAATAGTTTCCAAATCTGAATTTGAAAGTCCGTAGTTTTCGATATTTAAGTTCGGAATGTATGCTTCACGTTTGCGGATAGGATTAATTTTGGTAAACAAGTGACCATACGTTCTGTAACCATTAATCAGGTTTAGTACTTTGAACTCCTTTTGAAGTTTTTCCGAAGCTACATTGTTGCCCGAATCCACCTTTTGAGCCATTACCTGAACCGTTTCGTCGTACGATTCGCCATAGTTTTCTTGTGCAAAATCAAATCCTTGGAAGAAAGCTCTCCAACTTGCTTCAACTGAGTCAGGATTTTCTAAATATTTTTCGTACAAATCTCCAAAATAAGCTGTACTTGCGGCATTCAAAAAAGAATATTTATCCATAATGAAAAAATGTTGTTCAAATAAGTAACGACAAAGATATAATTTAGTTTTGGATTTTCTATTCTTTTGAATTTTTTTTGGAAATATATTTACATCATTTTGTGAAAGCTAAAAGATGGTCGTGAATTAATTTTCTGATAATCATAATCTTGAATTCTTTTTAAAGTGTATTATTAAATTTCATTTTCTTGCTTTTTCTTTCTTTTTCTTTCAAAAGTAAAAAATTACCTAAGTGTTGTATTTAGCTTTTTGGTGAACCAAAAATGTAAAAAAATTTGTTTATTTGATTTTTAAATTATACCTTGCCACCTTTGAAATTTTATCTACGCAATTATGCAAAACAAAGTAAAGTACGAGTTAGAATTTGCGATTCACGCATCTCCTCAAATGTTGTATCAATACATTTCGTCTCCCTCTGGATTATCGGAGTGGTATGCGGATAATGTGAATTTGAAAGAGGAGATATATACTTTTATTTGGAGTGATACTGAGGAAAAGGCAAAGTTGCTCCGAAAAAAATTAGATGAATCAATAAAATTCAGATGGCTTGGCAGTGGAAATGATACTTACTTTGAAATGAAAATCGTTGTTGATGAAATTACTGAAGATGTGTCGTTAGTGATTGTGGATTTTGCAAGTCCTGAAGATTTGGAAGAATCCAAAATGCTGTGGAAAAACCAAGTAGCGGAACTAAAACACGTATTAGGTTCGGTTTAAAATTAAGATAGAAGTTAATGAAAATAAATTATAACGGAAAGCTTCTGGCTACCGATGATGCCTTTTTGTCCACTGAAAACAGATCTTTCAAATATGGCGATGCTGTTTTTGATACTTTAAAATATACAAATCAACAAATACTTTTTTGGGAAGAACATTATTTACGTTTAATGGCGGGAATGCGTATTCTTCGTATGGAAATCCCAATGTCTTTTACATTAGAGTTTTTAGAAGAAGAAATCCTTAAAACTATCAATGTTAATGATTTAGTAAGTTCGCCTGTTCGTGTTCGTATCACAGTTTTTCGCAAAGATGGAGGTTTGTATACACCTAAAACTAATGAAATAGATTATCTTATTGAAGTTCAAAGGATTGATTCTTACTTTTTTGAGATTAATGAAAATCCGTATGAGGTGGAACTTTTTAAAGATTTTTATGTTCAACCTGATTTGTTGGCAAATGTGAAGCACACGAATCGTTTGGTGAATATTATAGGAAGTGTTTTTGCCAAAGAAAATGATTACCAAAATTGCATCTTGCTGAATTCTAATAAGAATGTTGTAGGAGCTTTAAATGGAAATTTGTTTTTAGTGGAAGGAAAAACTTTAAAAACACCTTTGCTTACCGATGGCTGTTTGAATGGAATTACGCGTAAAGTTCTACTAAATATGCTCAAAAAAACTTCTGATTTTGAATTGGTTGAAACTTCAATATCTCCCTTTGAACTTCAAAAAGCAGACGAATTATTCATAACAAATAGTATCGTTGGTATTCAGCCAATTACAAAATATCGCAAAAAGGAATATACCAATGTGATTGCTAAAAATTTGGTAGGAAAACTCAACACAGTAGTTCGTTTTGGAATGGATAAAAAATAATTTATAATTGTTCTAAATTTCAGAGAGATTCTAACTCACTAAAAAATAATATCTTTGTCGCCTGAAAATTCGATTTTGAGAAGATGAGAACCAAGTCAATAAAGAAAAATGTCATCAATGTAGTTACTCTGGGGTGTTCCAAAAATGTGTATGATAGTGAGGTTTTAATGGGGCAACTAAAAGCAGGAGGTAAAGATGTTGTTCACGAAAAGGAAGGTAATATCGTGGTTATCAATACCTGTGGTTTTATCAATAATGCCAAAGAGGAAAGCATTAATACCATTTTAGATTATGTAAACAAAAAAGAAGAAGGTTTGGTTGATAAGGTTTATGTAATGGGTTGTTTGAGTGAGCGTTACAAGCCTGATTTGGAAAAAGAAATCCCTGACGTCGACCAATATTTCGGAACTACTGAACTTCCTGCTTTGCTGAAAGTTTTAGGAGCTGATTACAAGCACGAACTTATCGGTGAGCGACTTACAACAACTCCTAAAAATTATGCTTACCTAAAAATAGCTGAAGGTTGCGATCGTCCTTGTAGTTTTTGTGCTATTCCGCTGATGCGTGGAAGCCACCGAAGTACCCCTATTGAAGATTTGGTTATCGAAGCTGAAAAATTGGCTACAAAAGGAGTCAAAGAATTGATTTTGATAGCTCAAGATTTAACATATTATGGGTTAGACCTTTATAAAGAAAGAAAATTAGCCGATTTGTTACGTGAGCTTGTCAAGGTAGAGGGAATTGAGTGGATTCGATTACATTATGCTTTCCCGACAGGTTTCCCGATGGACGTTATCGAAGTGATGAAAGAGGAATCAAAAGTTTGTAATTACTTGGACATTCCTTTGCAACACATTTCAGATTCTATTCTGAAAAGTATGAGACGTGGAACAACTCGGGAGAAAACGATAAAATTACTCAAAAAATTTCGAGAAAAATTACCAGAAATGGCGATTCGAACTACTTTGATTGTCGGCTATCCTGGTGAAACTGAAGATGATTTCAATATTCTCAAAGAATTTGTAAAAGAAATGCGATTCGACCGATTGGGTTGTTTTACGTACAGTCACGAGGAGAATACACACGCTTATAACTTGGTCGATGATGTTCCCGAGGAAGTGAAAATAGCTAGAGCTAATGAAATAATGGAAATTCAGTCTCAGATTTCGTGGGAACTCAATCAAGAGAAAATTGGTAAAATATTCCGTTGTCTTATCGACCGCAAAGAAGGAAATTATTTCATAGGACGCACTGAATATGATTCTCCTGATGTTGATAATGAGGTACTTATTGATGCTAAGAGGTTTTATGTGAAAGCAGGTGAATTTGTTAACGTTAAAGTTATCGATGCAGCAGATTATGATTTGTATGCCGAACCTGTGTAAAACTTTTAACGTAATCAAAACATAATATTTCAAGATAAATATTTACTTTTGCAAAATATATAAAGATACATTGAGATGGATTTACAAGGACGTATAAAGTTAATATCAGATATTCAGAGTTTTGGAACGAATGGTTTTCAGAAGAGAGAAGTAGTTATTACCACAGAAGAACAATATCCTCAGCACGTTATTTTCGAATTTACACAAGAAAAATGTGCATTATTAGATTCCTTTCGTGTGGGACAATTGGTGAAAATCAGTTTTAACGTTCGTGGACGTGAATGGATAAATCCGCAAGGAGAAGCTAAGTACTTCAATTCATTGCAAGGTTGGCGTATTGAGAATATGGAAATGGCTCAACAACAAGTATATCAACAGTCTTATCAGCAGCAATCGTATCCTAATCCGCAGTATCAACAACCCTATCAGGGACAACCTTATCAGCAATCTAATTATGGAGGACAGCAATTTGCTAATCAAACACCTCCTCCAATGTCTCCGCAGGGTGGTTTTGAAACTACACAAACTACAAATTCCGAGGACTTCGACGATTTACCTTTCTAAAAGTTGATTTTTTTAGAAGAAAATATGCCTTTTCCTTCTCCCGAAATTGCTTCGGAAGAAGGAATTGTTGCTTATGGCTATGATTTAACTCCAGAACGTTTGCTTGAAGCCTATCAGAATGGAATTTTTCCTTGGTACAATGAAGAAGAACCTGTTTTATGGTGGTCACCAAATCCAAGATTTGTTCTTTTTCCTGAAAAGTTACATATCTCCAAAAATATCAAAAAATTACTTCGAAAGAATATTTATCAAGTAACTTACAATCAAAGTTTTGAAGAAGTTATCAGAAATTGTGCTTCTATCCCTCGAAAAGACCAAGATGGTACGTGGATTCACCCTGAAATGATAGTCACTTACACTCAACTACATCAATTAGGTTATGCTCATTCAGTCGAAGTTTGGTGTGAAAATCAGTTGGTTGGAGGGCTTTATGGCATCAAAATGGGAAATATTTTCTGTGGAGAAAGTATGTTTAGTAGAAAAAGTAATGCTTCACAAGTAGGATTTATCACTTTTTTGCAACAGCACCCTGAAATTAAGTTAGTTGATTGTCAGGTTTATAGTGAATATTTAGAAAAACTCGGTGCTGAAGAAATACCTCGAACACAATTTCTGGAAATAATCAGAAAGAATAAAGTTTCTCTCTGATTCTTACGAGTGTATCAATAGCTTTTTGGTGGTTAGGAGTTTCAGGCAGAGTAGAGGAGACATATAATTGTTCGATTTCTTCCAAAAGTGTTTCTGTCATCAAAAGAATTTCATCATAACTCTTTTCTCCTGCTTTTATCGAAAGTAATTCAGAACGATTGGTTACACGCACATTAAGCGTTCCTGTTTCAAAAATATACTTTGCTGATTGTAATAACCGAATGGTATGCATCATATTTTTGCTGTCATAGTTTTTGCCGTGTTGTTGGTTAGTTAGGTAACGTTCTTGGTTGCGTTGTTCCGCCCATTCCCAGTATTCTTTATATTTTTTGCAGTAGGAGGAATAACCTTCTGAGTTACAATATATATAAGCGATAGGGGCTTTTTCTTTAGGTACGGAAGAAAGTGATAATTCATTCGAGTTTTCCTTCTTCAAGATGCCCTTATAATGTAATTTAGAGGAATCATCGTAAAAAAGAGCATAAATATTTTTTAAATGTGAAATAGCTACCAGTCCACATAGCTCTTGGATTTTGTTTTGTTCTTGGAGCCATTGGTTAAGCGAAACGCTGGAATATCCGTTAAGTACGTAGCAAAAATCAGGTAGACTTTTGCGTTGTGCGTCCATAGGGTTCACTATTTTTTTGTTTAGTCCTCTAGCTTTCTTAATTTGGTTTTGTGCATATCCTACAATGGTATCTTTGCAAAGCTTAGATAAGAAATCTTGCATCATAAAGGCGTTCATAATAGGGTGTTTGTAAAGAATACAATCATTGGGAGAGGCTAAAAGTTCCAAGATATTAGGATTGTTTTTCAGTAATAGTTCCACAAATCTACCAAGTTCATAATAAACAGTGTCATTGGTTGAATTACTAATTTGCGGAATATAATTCAGCCCGTAAAAATCCTTTTTAGGAAGATAGAAAACTCCTTTGATATCGGTGTCAGAAGTTGGCGTATCTAACCCAAAGGCTTTGCTTCCTGCAATAGCTTCAAAGAGTATGAGATTATTGTCTTTCAGATAATTTATGTCCATAATGTATTGTTATTGCTTTAAAGTTTCGAGAAAGAACGTATTCAGTTCGTTATGTATCTTTTCACCAGCAGATAGGTTGTTTGCCTTTTGCGAGTTTTCGGCTAAGATTTGTGTCAAAAAATTACTAATGAGTTCTTCCTTGGGATGTAAGTAACTTTCATTTTGAGATGCTTTTATGTTCATAATCTCCTGAATTTTAGTCTGTATATTGGCTGGTGCAATAGTTAGTAGTTGGCTAAAAGCTACAGGAGAGAAGGAGTTTTTCTCTGCAATCCACTTTCCTGCAAGGGCAGTACGTAATGCATAGAGGTAGCTTTTGAGTTTTACGTTGTCCTGTTGGCAAACTTGTGAAAAATTTTTACTCATACCGAGATAATGATACATACAAGCTATAGGGGAGAAGCACTTTTGGGCAAGTGAACGCAATGATTTAATTAGTTGTGGTTTTTCAAAATATATCACAGGGCTGTACAACCATTCAAGCAGAGGAGTATTTGATTTAGCTAAAAGTAGTAGTGTTTTCTTTAAATCCCACCCACTGCCGTCAAGGTTTTCATCGGTCATAAATTCAATAGTATCATGCTGTTCCCACAATGATAGATAATGTTCTACTTTGCTCTTGTATATGAATCGAATATCAAAATCGCTGTTGGGGGAAGCAAATCCCCAAGCTCGGCTACCCGACTCTACCACGTACAATACTTCTACCGAATATTGATGTTCTACTTCTTTGATTTTTTCTAAAATACGATTTTTTATAGTCATTGTTTGGTACTAAAATTATAGTAAATATTTTTTAGTTTTCTTAACTTAAAGTTAGATAACTCTTTAGGCAAAAATACAAATTTTACATATCTGAAAGACAATTAGCAAACTAAAAACGAATCTTAGCTTGAAATATTTTTTTCAAAAAATTGATTTTGAACCTCATTTTGACTACTTTTGCAACCAATTTTCAAAAGAAACTATTCAATTTCAAAAAATGCTTGACAGATTAAACATTGTAAAACAACGATTCGACGAAATTTCAGACTTGATTATTCAGCCTGATGTTATTTCTGACCAAAAGCGATACATTCAGTTAAATAAAGAATATAAAGACCTCAAAGAGCTTATCGATAAGCGAGAGGAATACATCATTGTAACTTCCAATATTAGTGAGGCTGAAGAAATTATCGCCAATGAAACCGATGCTGAAATGGTGGAAATGGCAAAAATGCAATTGGACGAAGCCAAGGAAAAACTTCCGCAGTTGGAGGAGGAAATCCGCTTTATGCTTATCCCGAAAGACCCCGAAGATGCCAAAAACGCCGTAATGGAAATCCGTGCGGGAACGGGAGGTGATGAGGCTTCTATCTTCGCAGGGGATTTGTATCGTATGTACACAAAATATTGTCAGTCAAAAGGATGGAATACATCTGTAATGGATTACAACGAAGGAACTTCAGGTGGATATAAAGAAATCATCTTTGAAGTTACGGGCGATAATGTGTACGGAACGCTCAAATTTGAGGCTGGGGTACATCGTGTGCAACGCGTTCCGCAAACGGAAACACAAGGACGAGTGCATACTTCGGCGGCGACTGTGATGGTATTGCCCGAAGCAGAAGAATTTGACGTGGAATTGGATATGGCAGACGTTAAGATCATCAGAACGACCTCAACAGGACCTGGAGGGCAGTCGGTGAACACTACCTATTCAGCCATTCAGTTGCAACACATTCCCACAGGGATTGAAGTACGTTGCCAAGACGAAAAATCACAGCATAAAAACTTGGATAAGGCTTTGAAAGTGTTGCGTTCGCGTTTGTACGAGATGGAATTGGCTAAAAAAATGGAGGAAGATTCGGCACGACGCAAAAGTATGGTTTCCAGTGGGGACAGAAGTGCTAAAATCCGCACGTATAACTATCCGCAAGGACGTGTAACTGACCACCGCATCGGGCTGACACTCTACGATTTGCAAAATGTAATCAACGGCGATGTACAACGCCTTATCGACGAGCTACAACTTGCCGAAAACACCGAAAAACTCAAAGAAAACGATATGTTTTAATAATATTGGGAAAGACGATGAAATTCATCGTCTTTCTTTTATGTACAACTATGAAGCAACACAAAAATATTTAATTCACATTATATCTAACAATGAAAAATATAGCATTGGATATAGGGACAAATTCAACAGAATGGGTATTAGTTGATAAAACCAAATCCAACGCTGAAAAGCGTCAGGCTGGGCTATTCGTTATATCTTTTCCTTCGTTGCTCCGCAAAAGAATTCCGCTGCATCCCTAGGGTAATTAATTACATAAAATTATGAAACAATATGAACAGGTTATACAAGTTATGAGAGAAAACGGAGGGTTTGCAACGCTTGGTTTTCTCAATCATAAAGTTAATGTATCTGATTGGGCTACAAAAACTCCTTTTGCTTCCATACGAAGGATTGTACAAGATGAACGATTTTTCTTTAGAATAAAACCAGGACTTTGGGCTTTAAAAGAGTTTCAGAGCGAAATTTTAAATAAGTTCGAAATACAATTATCCACAAAGAAAGAACAAGAGTTTTCACATACTTATTTTCAGGGATTATTGCTCGAAATAGGAAATTTAAAAGGATACAATACTTTTATTCCCGCACAAGATAAAAATAAATTATTTTTAGACAGACCATTGAGGAGCATTTCTACTTTAGACAAAATATTTGATTTTAGTTATCAAAATATCGTTAATAGGGCTAAAACAATAGATGTGATATGGTTCAATAACAGAAATTTACCACATTCTTTTTTTGAAGTTGAACATTCTACCGATATACAAAATTCGTTATTGAAATTTAATGACTTACAGGATTTTTATTCTAAATTTTATATTTTAAGTGCAAGTGAGAGAAAAAAAGAATTTGAACAAAAAATAGCATATTCTGCATTTAAGCAAATAAAAAATAGAGTACAGTTTATTGATTATGATTTTGTTTCGGATTTGCATACGAAGAGTTTTGAATTGTACAAAATAGGAGATTTAGAATAAAAAAATGAATATTTATAAAATAGAAGTAAAGGAAATTCTATCAAGAATAGTTCCGGTTGAGGCAGAAAACGAACAAGAAGCAGTTCAAAAAGTAGAAGAAATGTATAAAAATGAAGAAATCATTTTAGATTTCGATGATTTTGTAACCCATGAAATCATAGAATATTTAGAATGATTTTTTTTCATGCCTCTTTTATCTGTTTAAATGAATATTTTTAGTGTATTTTATCATGATGACCATCAAAAAAATCTACGCCTGTTGGGTATATGTGAGCGATTTGGACGTTTCTAAAGCCTTCTTTCAGCAATTGGGCTTTGTACTCAAATTTCAGCAGGAAGATTGGATAGAATTTGATTTGGGGGCGACTTCTTTTGCTATTCTTAAACGTCCTGCAGAGAAAGGAAAAGCCAAACCGCAAAAAACAAGGATTATGTTTGAAGTGGACGATATGGAAAACCTTTACGAAACTCTAAAAAGCCAAAATATTCGTCTTATTGGCACTATCCGATATGAAACTTACGGAAAACTACTTACCTTTGAAGACCCCGACGGCAATTGGTTTGAATTCTTTGAGGAGAAAAAGTAGAAATATCAATCAATTCGACTAAATAGCGATTATCAAATTAGGATATTCTCTCATTTAAGATAGCTTTTATCATAAAGTTTTCACAAAAAAAATCTACATTAATTATTTTTCATACCTTTGCCCCAGATTTTAAATTATCAAGAATAAATAAAATTTATATTTATTGTTGTTTTAATTAAAATCTTAATAAAGTAGAAACAACTTAAAAAATTAACAGAATGAAAAAAAGCCTATTTTTATTGCTGAGCCTTGTTTTAGGAATAGTATCTTGTTCGAAAGACAAGGAAGAACCTAAACCAGTTGAACCGACACCAACGATTATACTTTCTGAAAAATCTCCTGTCAAATTAATGGAAGGTGATATAAAAGAAATAAAAATTAGTGGTGAAAATTTGAATGAGTTTTCTGTAGCTTCCTCAAATGCAAAGGTAGCAACGGTTAGTGCCAAAGAGAAAATGGTTGTCATTGAGGCAAAATCGGTGGGGACTTCTACTATCACAGTTACTTCAAAAAATGTTTCGCAAAGTCTTACAGTGGAAGTATCTTCGAAAAATATTCTCGTACAACGTATTGAATTTGAAGACCAAAGTAAATTTCCTGTTGGAAGAAATGCAACGTTACATTTTGCGATATTTCCAGAAAATGCTACTAATAAAAAATTAAAATGGGAGTCAAGTAATCCTAATGTAGTAAAGGTTTTTGAAGATGGAAAGATATTTGTTCTTAACAAATCTGGGCAACAAGCAACCATAAAAGCGTCAGCTACGGACGGAAGTAATGTTTCTGCAGAAATAACAATTACAGCCTTTAATATTGTCAGTGAGCTACATATTTTGGAAGGAAAGGAACACACTTTTGCTGTTGGGAGTTCTTTTAATTTGAATTATGAAGCTTATGGTATTGATCGTAAAGAGTCTCCTACAGATGAATCAGTTTCTTGGGAATCAGATGCTTCTGATATAGTATCTGTTAATGCTAATGGAAGAATTACTTGCCACAAAGAAGGACGTGCCGAAATTAAAGCCATTGCTAACGATGGTTTTGGTGCAGAGGCTAAAATCATAATAAAATCAATCATTCCTGTAAATAAAATAAAAATTAACGATCAGGGTAATAAAGGGGCAATTTCTTTGAAAAAAGGTACAAGTCTTCCATTGGTGGTTACTACTTTTGAAGATGATACATTAGTAGAGACAATAAGCGGAGGAAAATCTAAAAGCCAATATGTTACAATTCATTTTTTTAAAACAGCAGAAAATCCTTCTCGTATAGCAGAAATAAGCAAAGAGGGATTATTAAAAGCTTCCCAAAGAACAGGAACTTTTACCCTAAGAGTTAGCTATCAGAATAGTTTAAATCCGAACGAAACTGTTGATTGTGAAGTGACTGTAACAGTAACAGAGTAAGAAGGTAAAAAAATAATAAAAGAAATCACAAAACCCTTTAGAAATTTTTCCAAAGGGTTTTGCCTTTGATGGAAATAAGTAAATTTCTGTGAAAAGACGTTGCTAATTCTTCAAAGGAAACAAAAAACTCCCCAAGAATTAGGAAAATTCATTTTAAAAATCTAATTTTGACTGAGGAAGGAGATTAAAGTAGCAAAGAATAAAGATTCTTTTTGAATATAAAACAGACAAAAACAAAGCCTTTGAAGCCCTTGACAAATGGACGCGTGAGCTTTATAGCTACGCAAAATACGCCCTTGCTGATGAGCCTCAGTTTTTACAAATGTTTGGACGAGCAATACGATAATAGTTTCTGTCAAACTAAGCCAAGTCGAAATTTAAATACAAATAGACTTTGGCTTGGCTATGTCTGACACAGAAAAACATATATCATACTTTTTATAATACCTCTAAAAATTATAATACTAAATACCATTTAACGTATGGCGAAAAAAAGAGCAACTCTTCCAAGTGATATTTATAAAATACTGGAAGATAAAGATTTTGAAGCATTCAAAAAAGTATTTGAAAAATGCGATATCAATGCATATGAGCGAGATTATATCAAAAAACCAGCACTTTGCTTTTATGGTATTCCAGCAGAATGGATACAATGGCTGATAGAAAATGGGGCTAATATTGAGGCGACAGATTCTTATGGAAGAACGGCTCTGTGGTATCATTCTTCTGTGAATGATGTTGAAAGAGTACGTACTTTATTGGCATTAGGAGCGAATATTCACACTTCTGACAAGTATAAAAATGGAGTTTTACACGCTGCATCAGGCAGATTTGAAGTAACAAAGCTATTAGCTGAGCAAGGAGCAAATATTTTTGCTAAAAATGATAGAGGTTTCACACCTTTACAAGAAATGTTAAACAGATGTCAGAATGCAGATATTCCAAAAGTCGCAAAAAGTGCGGCATTATTGCTTGAATTGGGAGAAAAAGTTACCAAATCTGCACAAGAACGTGTGATTTCCATTGGTGAAAATTTTGAGTTTCATCGCGAACGTTTCAATCCAGAGTTTTTGGAAGATACAGAAAACGGCTTACAGGAACTTTATACGTTATTTAAGGTTAAACCTGTGGCAAAACGCATTCAACACGACGGAATTTCACCAATAATTGTTCCAGATGAGCCACTGGAGAAACAATTTGAATATCTTTGGAGCTTTTTAGTGCCAAGTTCAAACAGTGCAAAAACAATTCAAGGAGAAGTTATCCGAATTTCTGGAAAAATTCGTGATGAAATATTACGAAATGGAGCTGGTAATTGGGATAAACATTTCAAAAAAATGCTTTCAGCAATGATTGATTATTTCCAAAAGGGAAATCCACTACAAGAAACAGCAATGGAAAAAGCTAAAGAGCTAAAAACACTTCTTTATGAAGGTGATGATGACGGAGAAAACTCATTTGAATTAGCAAAATTGGCTGTGTTATGGGTAACGCAAAATCCAAATCCTATTATTTTAGAAAAAGTGGAGTACAAAAGGTAAGGGAGAAAAAAAATAAAAGTTTGAATGTTTGTATTGGTAGCAGAGAACGCTTTAAGAATAAAAAGAATAGAAAAACTAACACATCATTATAACGACAGCATCAGTTGTGTGGAAGTATTGCCAGAATATTTGTCCAAAGGTATCAAAATGGTAAAAAAATATCATTGCGAATTTTGCAGGTTTTTTTGATCAGTTTGAAGCAACTACTGAAAAGGTCATTTTAGATTCTTGTCATCTGAATAATTTGGAGGATATTTCAGTATTGAAGGAATTACAAAATAAACATATAATCAATCATTTGGTTTTACCTCAAAAATTTTGGTAAAACAAAAATAAAAAAACTATGAAGGATTTATTTTTAATTGAAGACAATGACGATTTTACCATTGCCTTATACGAAATTCTTGCAGAAAAATGCAATCATAATCCTAATTTATTAAATTCCGTACAGAAAAAAATATTTTTGTGCATATTGTTGGAAAATTTTGGACAGGCAGATAGTATTTTGGGCTTTTTACAAGAGGAATATTCTGAATATAATGATGAAGTCATTGAAGCATTGCGAGAGATAGGAGCTGTAAAATCAGCGGAGATTATAACTAAGGCAGTTAAATTACTTCCTGCCGATGGTTCTTGGTTTTTTGATACTTCTGATGAGTATTCGGAAAAGTTGATGACTGAACTTGACAGCGAATTTTCATACTATCCCGATGGTTTTATGGGAGATTTGTATCGTAAGTATGCAGAAAAACATAGGGAAGAATTATGTTGTATGGAAAAGTAAACACATAAGCAGTATTTAATCGAAAAATAACAAATTCACTTTATGGAAATACAAATAATCTGGCAGAAAATACGCGAGGAATTTGAAAAAATTAATCCACAAATAGGAAAAAGTTTCAATCCACCAGCTGAAGAAGAGAAAATACATCGTTTAGAAGCAATTACAGGTCAAAAATTACCTGAGGATTTCAAAAATTATCTTCGTACGTTTAACGGACAAAATCATCAGTGGTATGAAATTCTTTTTGTGGGATATAACGTATTACTTTCTGTTGATGAAATCATTTCAGATTATGAAATGGCGTCTGAAGATGAGGAAGTTATCGATTGGATAACGCCAAATAAAATTCAACCCAGCATTTGGAACAAGGGGTGGATACCTTTTGCCAATTTCAATGGTACACAACGGATTTTCATTGATTTAAATCCTACCAGTAAAGGAATTTCTGGGCAAATTGTACAACTTTGGTCGGGTATTGATATGGAAAGTGATGAGGTAGTGATTGCAAATTCATTTTATGAGTTCTCCCAAAAAGTATTACAATTTTTGCAAGAGAAAAGTTATGAGATTGAAGATGATGTAATTAATGTAGAATGGTTGGTGTGAGAGTTTTTGTAATTGATAAAAAATAGATATCTGTTTTGAGAAGAGAAAATAGAGAAAAAATAATTGTCTTAAAAATAAAATCCAAAATCTGAAAAATAAAAAGAATATAAATTACTTAATTGAAAGTATATAACATAAAAGACTACCTAAAAACACGTATCTTTGGAGGATCAAAAGGCAATATTTTTTCTGTTTTAAAGGAGAAATCATCTTAATTACAGCATTATAACGCAATAAAAATAAAAAGTATCAGTATATGACACTACAAAAACTAATAAATCAAATACGGAAAAAGAAATCATTCTTATGTGTAGGACTTGATGTGGATTTGACAAAAATTCTGTCACATTTGTTACAAACCGAAGACCCTATTTTTGAGTTCAACAAAGCCATTATCGATGCGACACACTCTTTCGCGGTAGCTTACAAACCCAATACGGCGTTTTATGAGGCTTATGGGGTGAAAGGTTGGCAATCGTTAGCAAAAACTATTGCATATATCAATGAAAATTACCCTGATATATTTACTATCGCTGATGCGAAACGTGGCGATATTGGCAATACTTCGGCAATGTATGCTAAGGCTTTTTTCAATGATTTGCGGTTCGATAGCATTACAGTAGCTCCGTATATGGGAAAGGATTCGGTAGAACCCTTTTTAGCTTTTGAAGATAAAATTACCATACTTTTGGCATTGACTTCCAATGCGGGAGCTTTTGATTTTCAAACGCAAATGGTAAATAATGAGGAGCTTTATAAAAAAGTATTGCAGACTTCTTTAACGTGGAAAAATAGTCAGAATTTGATGTACGTAGTAGGAGCTACCAAAGCCGAATATCTGAAAGAAATCCGTAAGATTGTACCGAATCACTTTCTGTTGGTTCCCGGTGTAGGAGCTCAAGGCGGTAGTTTGGATGAGGTTTGTGAGTATGGACTCAATGCAGATAATGGTTTGCTGATAAACTCTTCAAGAGGAATCATTTATGCCTCCAACGGCACTGATTTTGCCGAAAAAGCCCGTGAAGAAGCTCAAAAATTACAACAACAAATGGAAAAATGGGTGCGATAAGAAATAAAAAAAGTAACGATTTTTAAATAAAATCGTTGCTTTTTAACTTTTAAACAATTAGATATTAATACTTTGTGTTGAGTTTGATATATTCTAAAAATTCTTTGCGAACTTCAGGGTCTTTGAACTTTCCTCCGAATTCAGCAGTTACTGTACTACTTTCAATATCCTTGATTCCTCGCGAATTAACACACAAATGTTTGGCATCAATTACACAAGCGACGTCTTCTGTCCCTAAAGCTTGTTGCATTTCCTGAACAATTTGCAAAGTCAAACGCTCTTGCACTTGCGGACGTTTTGCGTAATACTCAACAATGCGGTTCATTTTCGAAAGACCGATGACTTTTCCGTTAGAAATATATCCCACGTGAGCCCTTCCTACAATAGGTAGAAGGTGATGTTCGCAAGTGGAATACACTACAATATTTTTTTCAACCAACATTTCTCCATATTGATAACTATTATCAAAAGTAGAAGCTGAAGGGCGACGATCGGGGTGTAATCCTCCAAAAATTTCTTTGACGAACATTTTGGCAACTCGTTTTGGAGTTCCTCTTAGACTATCATCAGTTAGGTCTAAGCCTAAAGTATGCATTATTTGCCTTATGTTTTCTTCAATTATGCTAATTTTCTCAGCATCAGTTTTTTCGAATGCATCAGTACGTAGGGGAGTTTTTGCAGAAGTACATACGTGGTTGTCTCCCAATGCATCTTCTTCCGAAATATGTTTATTTGCCATTTCCTTAATATTAGTTCTTAATAATTCACTTTTAAAAGTTTGCAAAGATACTTCTTTAATTTGAAAAAAGCCTTATTTTATTTGTGTCTTTTTTATTCTTTTTTATATAATTTGTTGATTTTATTCACGATAAGAGATACAGCTCCATCTCCAGTTACATTACAAGCTGTTCCGAAGCTGTCCATTGCTATATAAAGAGCAATCATAAGAGCTTGTTGCTGAGTATCAAACCCTAACATTGATTGTAAAAGCCCGAGTGCAGCCATTATTGCTCCACCAGGAACACCTGGAGCAGCAATCATCATTATTCCGAGCATCATAATAAGTCCTGAAAAAGATTCAAATTCAATAGTTTGTCCTTCCATAAGTAACAAAGCCATCGCACAGGCGGTTATTTTCATTGTACTTCCTGAAAGATGGATAGTGGCACAAAGAGGAACTACAAAACTCGCGATACGTTCAGGAACGCCCATTTTGATGACTTGCCTCAAGGTGACTGGAATTGTTGCCGCAGAGGATTGTGTTCCAAGGGCTATTGCATATGCAGGCATCATCGTGAGGAGTGATTTTATTGGATTTTTTCCTGAGATTAATCCTGCTAGAACGAATTGTAATATCAGTAATGCAATGTGCATCAGAAAGATAATTCCGATTACTTTAAAGAATACATTTATTACTGAAACAACTTTTCCACCATAAGCAATTTCAGAGAAAATACTCATAATGTAAAGAGGTAAAAGTGGAATAATAACTTTTCCAATGACAAGAGTAATGATGTCTTTAAAATCTTTCAGAACATTTCCTAAGGTTGAATTACTTTTCAATGACAAGCCAATACCAATCATAAATGCAAGTACTAAGACACTCATAACGTCGAGTATTGGAGGAATGTTAATGGTGAAAAATGGATTTAGAGAACGTTCAATTGTTTCTTGCGTTGGTGAGTTTAGAGTTTGTTCACCAATCACAGCAGGAAACAAAGCACTTCCTACAAAATAAGTAGAAAATCCTGAAAAAATAGTGAATGAATATGCAATAATAACAGTTACAAGCAGTAGTTTTCCTGCATTTTTACCAAGTTCGGCAATGGCAGGCATTACAAGTCCCATAATGATTAATGGAATTGAAAAACCAAGAAAACTTCCAAATAATTTGTTGAAAGTTACAAAAGCACGATTTAGCCAAAGAGGAGCATATAGCCCAACAACAATCCCGATTAATATGGCTATGAAAACTCTGAATAGTAAATTGTTAAAAAGCTTCATAACATTATCTTTTTTAGGTTTTTAATATATAATTTTTCAAAATTCGTCACCATCGTATTATGGCACTCGCCCAAGTGAATCCACTACCAAAGGCAGCTAATACTACCAGGTCACCATCTTTAATTTTTCCTAATTGATAAGCTTCCGTTAGAGCTATAGGAATGGAAGCCGCTGTGGTGTTTCCGTACTTTGTAATGTTGTTGTAAATTTGGTCATCTGTTAATTCAAATTTTTGCTGAATGAATTGCGAAATACGTAAATTAGCTTGATGTGGAATTAACGTATTTATGTCTTTTTGAGTTAATCCATTGGTTTTGAGTCCTTCTTGGATGACTTCAGAAAAACGAACTACCGCATTTTTGAAAACGTGTTGTCCGTTCATATACGGAAAATAACTCACATCGTCAGGATTGTTTTCCGCTACGATATCTGTAACCCATCGTTTTCCAATTCCAGGGGCAATAAGAGCTAATTCTTCTGCGTGAGTACCTTCGCTATGTAAATGAGTAGATAAAATGCCTTTTTTTGGATTTTCTTCCCGTGATACAATGGCTGCACCAGCTCCATCTCCAAAAATAACAGAAACATTTCGTCCTCGTGTGGAAAAGTCCAAACCAGGAGAATGTGTTTCAGAACCAATAATCAAAATGTTTTTGTACATTCCTGTTTTTATGTACTGGTCAGCAATGGAAAGAGCATAAACAAATCCTGAGCATTGATTTCTGATGTCTAAAGCTCCTACGGTTTTTAATCCTAATTCTCTCTGAACCAAAACTCCACAACCAGGAAAGTAATAATCAGGGCTTAAGGTTGCGAAAATGATGAAATCAATATCGTTTTTGTCAATTTCTGCATTTTCGATAGCTTTCAAACTTGCTTTAACTCCCATACTGGTTGTAGTATCCTCTCCTTTGATGACGTGTCTTCGTTGTTGAATTCCTGTACGTTCCTGAATCCAAGCATCACTCGTATCCATTAACTTTGATAAATCATCGTTGGTAACTATATTGTCAGGGACATAAAATCCTAATCCTTTGATTTTTGAGCGGTATATCATAATTTAATCGTAATTTTTATCAAAAGTAAGAGTAAAAATTCTAATATCCAAAAAAGAAATATGAAATCCTTTCGTTAATCAAAAAAATATTGGGATATTTGCACATCCGCACAGATAATCATAATTTTTTATGCTTGTGTTGATGTTTTAGATAAAAAAGCACTAAATTATATTTTTTAGAGAAAGATGAAGAGGATTTTACGAAACATATTTTACATTTCGGGGATTGTTTTAGTAGCAGGATTTCTTATTAATGCTGTCGCCGTAACAACTGAGAAGAATAACATTTTTAAAAATCAAACAGATACTCTTAATGGTACAACCAATGCATATAATGTTTATGCAATTGACTTGCCCTCAGAAATAGATTTTGCGGGGGAGAGAGTTCCATTGGAAATTCCAGATGTTTATGAGCGTTTGGACAGAGAATTTTTGGTCAATACGTACTGGCAGTCCAATGGGTTACTATTAATCAAACGTTCTAATAAGTATTTTCCAATTATCGAACCAATTTTAAAACGAAATGGAATTCCTGATGATTTTAAATATTTGGCTTTAATTGAAAGCGGACTTTTAGATGTGGTGTCTCCTTCAGGAGCCAGTGGTTTTTGGCAATTTATGAAGGCAGCAGCTATCGAACACGGGTTGGAAGTAAGTAGCACAGTTGACGAGCGTTACCATCTGGAAAAAGCAACTCAAGCAGCGTGTGATTATTTGAAAAAAGCAAAACAAAGTACAGGAAGTTGGACAATGGCAGCAGCGGCATACAACGCAGGTATTACAGGGATGAATAATCAAGTTACGGCTCAGCAGACTTCAAACTATTATGATTTATGGCTTAACTCGGAAACTTCACGTTACGTTTTTCGGATTTTAGCAGTTAAGGAAATTATGAAAAATCCAAAGCGTTACGGATTTAATTTTGAGGAACGACATCTTTACAATGAGGTGCCAACTTTCAATGTAAAGGTCGATACGAGTATAACCAGCTTAGTTGATTTCGCTAAAAAACATAATATTACCTACAAGGAATTAAAAATACACAATACGTGGCTTCGTGACCGCAAATTGGATAACAAAAGTGGAAAAACGTATTATATAAAAATTCCAAAAAAATAAAGGTTTAAAATCTCAAGAGTCAGCTTTCATTACAAAGCTGATTTTTTTGTGATAAACGTATTGAATTCTGTCAATCTTCTTTAAAATCCTGAAAATAGAAATTTTTTATTTTGTACAAAGTCCATTAATTTGTGGAATAGTACAAAATCGTTTAATTTTGCATAGATAGAAAATGGATTTTGATTTTGGAAATGATTGATTTTGATACTAAAATGATGAATAGGTGTATTCAGTTAGCTTACAATGGTTTAGGTAACACATATCCCAATCCGATGGTAGGCTGTGTAATCGTTCATCAAGATAAAATAATAGGTGAGGGGTGGCACAGAAAAGCAGGAGAACCACACGCTGAGGTGAATGCCATTCGTTCGGTAAAAGATAAAAGTCTGTTGCCCAAAAGTACACTTTATGTCAGCTTGGAGCCTTGTAGTCATTTTGGTAAAACACCTCCGTGTAGTGACTTGATAATCAAATATAAAATTCCCAAAATAGTTATAGGAACTACCGACCCATTTGCAAAAGTTTCCGGTACAGGAATTGCAAAACTGAAAGAAGCTGGTTGTGAGGTAATTGTAGGAGTCTTGGAAAAGGAATGTCAGAAACTTAATAAGCGTTTCTTTACTTTTCATCAGAAAAAACGACCTTATATCTTCCTAAAGTGGGCAGAAACTCTTGATGGTTTTATGGCTCCTGAAACTAAAGATGAATTAGCTCCAAAATGGATAACTAATTTGCTTTCAAGGCAGTATGTTCATAAAATGAGAAGTGAAGAACAAGCAATCTTGGCTGGTACAAATACAATTTTGCACGATAATCCCAAACTAAATGTACGTGATTGGTTTGGAGGGAATTTACTACGTGTGGTCATTGATAAAGATTTGAAAATACCACGAAATTTTTCGATTTGGAATGATGAACAATCAACATTGTTTATTTCTGAAAAAACTAATAATGAATCATTTAAGAAAACCTCTTTCTATAAAATTGATTTTTCAGCAAATTTGCCTCAACAGATTTGTAATGTACTGTTTGAGAAGAACGTACAGAGCTTAATAGTTGAAGGAGGAAGAAGTGTTTTACAACAATTCATAGAGGCTAATTTGTGGGATGAAGCATTTGTATTTGTGGGAAATATTTGCTTTGAAAAAGGGTTAAAATCTCCTGATTTTCAGAAAAAAACATTGAAAGAAGTTAGAGAATTTGATGAAGATATATTGTTTATTTATAGCAACTTATAAATTAAACAATAATGATTTTTATGGAAGATACTTTTAAAACAATAGCAAATCCTGTTAAAGAAATTATATTTAAGGAAAAAAGTAGTAAGTTTTTGGGATATGTATTTCCTGTAAAAACCGAAGAGGAGATAAAGCAACATCTTGAAGCGGTAAAAAAGGAACATTATTCGGCACGACATTGGTGTTATGCTTGGCAATTGGGATACGGAAGTAAGCAACATTACCGAGCTAATGATGATGGAGAGCCTAATAATTCGGCAGGTATTCCTATTTATGGACAAATACAATCTTTTGAACTTACTGACGTTCTGGTAATAGTGGTTCGTTATTTTGGCGGAATTAAATTAGGGGTTGGCGGACTGGTTCAAGCCTATAAAACATCAGCACAACTAACATTACAAGAAGCTGAAATTGTTGAAAAAATAATCACACAGACACTCACACTTGTTTTTGATTACAAGGATATGAACAAAGTGATGCGTGTAATTAAAGAGCGTAATTTGCATATTATCAGTCAGAAAATGGAAATGAATTGCACAATTTCTGTTGAGGTACGCAATAGCGAGGTAGAGCAAACCAAATCAATTTTTGATTCCATTTATGGCGTTAAATTGATTGAGGATTAGCTATTTATTTAAAATCTAAATCATTGAATACTCCAATTCCGAAAAGGGCAAAGTCATATTTTGCGGGGTCTTTTGGATCAAATTGTCGTAAATGATTGTCGAGTTCTGTTAGGGCTTTTACATCATTTTTGGGGTGAGTTATAAGTCCTAAACTTCGAGCTACATTTCCTGAATGTACATCTAACGGGCAGGATAACATTGAGGGGGAAATTTCTTGCCAAATTCCAAAATCAACACCTGAATTATCTTTCCGAACCATCCAACGCAGGAACATATTAATACGTTTTGCGACCGAGCCTTTACGAGGATCGGGTAAGTGTTTTAGAGTTCTTGTGTGTTTTAACTCTCTGAAAAATAATTCTTTAAAATTTGAAATTCCTAGTTGTAAGTCATTATTTTCAATGCTATTTAAGAAAGCTTTTTCCAGTCCATTATGATGGGTATATATATTTTTGAGGCTTATTACGAACTGCTCCAAATCTTGACTATTAAAAGTACGATGAACAAATTTTTGCAGTCGTTCCAAATCATTTCTTGTATGCGACATCACAAAATCATAAGGTGAATTACCAAACAATTCCATTAGCTTCATTCCGCTGGAAATGATTGTTTTACGTTGCCCCCAAGCAATAACAGAAACTAAGAAACCTGCAATTTCAATATCTTCTTTTATAGAAAAATTTTTAGGTATTTGAATAGGGTCAGTTTCAATAAATTCTGGGCGGTTGTATTGTACTACTTTTTCGTCAAGAAAAGATTTTAATTCGCTGAAATTCATATAAACTTCCCGTCAAGCATTACTAATTTTCGGTCTGCCATATTGGCAAGTTCTTCATTGTGAGTTACAATCACGAAGGTTTGGTTAAAGGTTTTTCGTAAATCAAAAAACAATTGATGCAGATTATCAGCACTTTCTGAATCTAAATTTCCGCTGGGTTCATCGGCGAAAACTACTGAAGGATGGTTCATTAACGCTCTTGCCACAGAAATTCGTTGTTGCTCCCCACCCGACAAGGCATTAGGCTTATGATTAAATCTATCAGATAAATTTAGAAATGATAGCAATTCTTTAGCTCTTTTTTCGGCTTCCTTTTTTGCAGTTCCTTTTATAAAGGCTGGAATACAAACATTTTCTAATGCTGTAAATTCAGGTAATAACTGATGGAATTGGAAAATAAATCCGATGTGCTCGTTTCGGAATTTTGACAAGGCTTTTGAAGATAAGTTTTTTATGTCTATATTGTTGATATACAAAGAAGTATCTTGATTGTTATTAGCAGAATCTAATGTACCCAAAATATGAAGCAAAGTAGTTTTTCCTGCTCCTGAAGCTCCTACTATTGAAACAATTTCTCCTTTATTTACTTGAATATCAACTCCTTTTAGGACTTCTAAATCTCCGTAAGTTTTATGTATATTCTTAGCTTTAATCATAATAAAAGTAAATATTACAAGCTATTAATTTTTTCTTCTGCTAAAAGAAGAATTTTATTTACTTGCTCCTCAAAAGTTAAGTGTGAATTATCAATTTCGATAGCATCATCAGCCTTTATCAGAGGAGATTCTTTTCTTGTAGTATCAAGAAAATCACGTTGTTGTACGTTTTTGAGTACTTCTTCAAAAGATACGTTTTCTCCCTTTTCCTGAAGTTCTCTAAACCGACGCTCGGCACGAATCTGCTCTGAAGCTGTCATAAAAATTTTGAGTTCAGCATTCGGAAAAACGATTGTTCCTATATCGCGTCCGTCCATAACTATTCCTTTTTCCTCACCCATTTTTCTTTGTAAATCAACTAAATAGCTTCTTATCTCGGGAATTTTAGCGATTTCACTTACCAGATTTGCAATTTCAATACTTCGGATTTCCTGCTCAATATTTTTACCATTAAGGTACATTTCCGAAAAACCTAATTCTGAATTGTATTTGAATGATAAATCGCTGTTTTTCAGTTTTTTGATTAGTTTTTCTTTGTCTATATGAACTATATTTTCAAACTGCTTTGTTTTTTCGTTTTCTAAGCCAGTGACTGCTATATAGCCTTCTTTTACAGCTAAATACGTGGTTGCCCGATACATTGCTCCTGTATCAATGTACACATATCCCAATTTTTTTGCAATGGTTTTTGCTGTGGAGCTTTTTCCAGTTGAAGAAAATCCATCAATGGCAATGATTATTTTATGCATTTTTTACGAGTTATATTCCGCAAATATACTACTATTTGTTAAATCTTGAAATAAAAGTGACAAAGTGATGAAGCCTTTAGTGTAGAAGTAAACCAGTTGAAATAAATATAAAAATCTGTAAAAAATATTTTTTCTTTCTTTTTTGGATTGAAATGCACTCTTTTTGTTGATGACAATTTGGTTGAACTTACTCAAGTTAAGTAATAAAAAAAGGCTATTTTTTAAAATAGCCTTTTTTGTTATAATTATTTAGAAATTACTTTACATTGAAAGCTTTTTCTTGTGGGAAATACGCTACCAATCCTAATTCTTCTTCAATGCGAATCAATTGGTTGTATTTTGCCATACGGTCAGAACGTGAAGCTGAACCTGTTTTGATTTGTCCTGTATTCAATGCAACAGCCAAATCAGCGATAGTGTTGTCTTCAGTTTCTCCTGAACGGTGTGACATTACCGAAGTGTAACCTGCTCTGTGAGCCATTTCCACTGCTGCAATCGTTTCAGAAAGTGTACCGATTTGGTTTACTTTGATAAGGATAGAGTTAGCAACACCTTTTTCAATACCTCTCTCAAGGATAGAAACGTTTGTTACAAACAAATCATCTCCAACTAATTGTACTTTGTGTCCGATTTTTTCGGTAAGCATTTTCCAACCTTCCCAGTCGTTTTGGTCCATACCATCCTCGATTGAGATAATTGGATATTTTTCAACCAATTCAGCTAAGTAATTAACTTGCTCTTGTCTTGTACGAACTTTTCCTGAAGCTCCTTCAAATTTAGAGTAATCGTATTTTCCGTCAGCGTAGAACTCTGATGAAGCACAATCCAAAGCGATTTTAATTTCTTCGCCCCATTTGTAACCTGCATTTTCTACTGCTTTTTTGATAGAATCTAACGCGTCTTCTGTTCCTTCAAAAGTTGGAGCAAAACCTCCTTCGTCACCTACAGCAGTGCTTAATCCTCTGTCGTGCAATACTTTTTTCAAGTTATGGAAAACTTCTGCACCCATTTGGATAGCTTGAGAGAAGTTTTTAGCTTTTACAGGCATAATCATAAACTCTTGGAAAGCAATCGGAGCATCAGAGTGAGAACCTCCATTGATGATGTTCATCATTGGAACAGGCAATGTGTGTGCACTAACTCCACCTACATAACGATACAAAGGCAAATCCAATTCAGCAGCAGCAGCTTTTGCAACAGCTAAAGAAACACCTAAGATTGCATTAGCTCCCAATTTTGATTTGTTTGGTGTTCCATCAAGCTCAATCATTGTTCTGTCGATAAGATTTTGCTCGAAAACACTCATTCCAATAATTTCCTCAGCAATGATTTCGTTAACGTTAGCAACGGCTTTCAATACACCTTTACCCATATAATCTTTCCCTCCGTCACGAAGCTCAACTGCTTCATATTCACCAGTTGAAGCTCCTGAAGGAACAGCTGCTCTTCCAAGATGTCCGTTTTCTGTTATAACATCAACTTCTACTGTTGGATTTCCTCTTGAATCCAAAATTTGTCGTGCGTGTACGCCTACAATAATACTCATATTTTCTATTATTTTAATTAAAATTTCTTTTTATCAATTGACAATTTTAAATCAAGAACGATTTAACTAAAATCGTTCATTGCAAAATACTTATCCGTTAATTATTTTTCATCATTTCCGCAAATTGATCAAACAGATAAGTAGCATCGTTTGGTCCTGGTCCAGCTTCGGGGTGATACTGAACACTGAAACATTTTTTGCCTTTAACACGAATTCCCATAATGGTATCATCATTGAGGTGAACGTGCGTAATTTCAATATTTTTATTAGCTTCTGCTTGTTTTCTATCTACCGCAAAACCGTGATTTTGAGAGGTGATTTCTCCTTTTCCTGTAAGTAAGTTTTTTACAGGGTGATTAATTCCTCTGTGTCCGTTGTGCATTTTGAATGTGGGAACATCATTTGCCAAAGCAATGATTTGATGTCCTAAACAAATTCCGAACAAAGGCAAATCCTCTGCTATCATTTGTTTCACTTTTGCAATAACTTCTGTTAGTGGTTCAGGGTCTCCTGGTCCGTTTGAGAGAAAATATCCATCAGGATTCCATTTCTTTAACTCTTCCAGAGGAGTGTCATACGGAAAAACCTTTACATACATATCGCGTTTTGCCATATTTCTCAAAATGTTTTTCTTGATTCCAAAGTCAAGAGCGGCAACCCTGTACGTGGCGTTCTCATTACCAAAAAAATAAGGTTCAGTAACTGACACTTTCGAAGCCAATTCTAAACCTTTCATATCGGGAATTTCTTTAAGTTTTTCTTTAAGAATCGTTAAGTCGGTGGTTTCCGTTGAAATGACAGCATTCATTGAACCATTATCACGAATGTGAGCCACCAAAGCCCTAGTATCTACATCACAAATGGCTACCAGATTTGTTTTATCAAAAAAATCTTTCAGTGAGCCTGATGCACTTGGGCGAGAGTAATCGTAACTGAAATTTCGACAAACCAATCCAGCTATTTTAATGTTATCAGATTCATTTTCATCATCATTAACTCCGTAGTTGCCTATATGAGCATTGGCAGTTACCATAATTTGCCCATAATACGAAGGGTCAGTAAAAATTTCCTGATACCCTGTCATTCCCGTATTGAAACAAACCTCACCAAAAACAGTTCCTTCATTACCAACACTTTTCCCATAGAAAGCCATTCCGTCAGCAAGTAAGATGACTGCTTTTTTCTTTTCTTGATATTTCATTTTTTCACTCCTGAATTTTGACTGCAAATATAAGTAAAAAAGTGGGAAATGAAAAGCTAAAAATAAAAAAAGACCTCACTTAAAAGGAATTATTTTTTGTGAGGTCTTTTAAAAAAATCTTTAGTTCTTGTAGAAAGTTTCTAAAGCTGTTTTATCATCTAATTTTTTGATTTCATTTAGCAAAATTTTCTTCATTCGCTTGGTGATTTTTTCACTTGATTTTTGCCCATAAATGTTGTTCATTTCTTTAGGGTCTTTTTTCAAATCGTATAATTCCCAACCATTGTGTCTTTTGTAGAAACGAATCAATTTATAGCGTTTATCTTTTATGCCAAAATGCGGAGAGACAGCGTGTTCACCATTTTCATAATAATGATAATAAACTGTTTCACGTGTTTTTTTGCAAGGTTTTTTAAGTACAGGTAAGAAAGATTTACCTTGTATATCTGAAGGAATTGGTACACCCGCCATTTCCAATAAGGTGGGTGCGATATCTACGTTCATAACATAGCTTTCTGTGCTCTGTGGTTTTTTGATGTACTTTGGATACTTGATAACCATTGGAGTACGGAATGATTCCTCATACATCCAACGTTTATCATACCAGCCGTGTTCTCCCATATAAAATCCTTGGTCAGAAAGATAAATAACTATGGTGTTGTCAGATAGGTTATTTTTGTCCAAATAATCCATCATACGACCAATATTTCTATCAAGAGATAGTGCAGTTGCATAGTAATCACGCATATAACGCTGGAATTTCCATTCGGTAAGTGCCTTTCCTGAGAGTTTTTTCCTTTCAAAATCCACCTGAATGGCGTGATAAAAGTCGTTGTAAGCTTTTCTTTGCTCGGGAGTCATTCGAGTAAAGTTACCATCTTTATCTTCTTCTCCAGGACCAAACATTTTCAAGTCATATCCCATAATCATATGATTGGCGATGCTCATTTCTTGTTGTGAAGCTGGAATACGAGTTTTGTAATCGTCATAAAAATTGTCAGGAAGAGGGAAATTTATATTTTCGAAAGAACCCAAATCTTGAATATCAGGCATCCAAGTACGATGTGTTGCCTTATGTCCTACTATTAAGCAAAAAGGTTTGTTTGTATTTCTGTTGTCAAGCCACTTTTCTGCTTCGTTTTCAACAACTTCAGTAACATAACCTTCTTCACGAACTGTTTTTCCTCCTTCGATGTAAAAATCAGGATTGAAATAGTGACCTTGCCCAATCAAAATTTTGAAAAAATCAAATCCTTTTGGGTCTTTTCCTAAGTGATATTTCCCAATCCAAGCAGTTTGATAACCATTCTGTTGCAGAAGATTTACAAATTGCTGTTGATTTGAATTGTAATGTGAAGTTTCATTATCGGTGTATCCGTTCTTATGGCTAAATTTTCCTGTCAGAATACACGCTCTGCTGGGACCACAGATTGAATTGGCTACATACGCCTTATTAAACGTCAATCCTTGGTCTGACAATTTATCAATGTTTGGAGTGTATGAGGTTTCACCTTTATTGTATGCTCCGATTGATTGAAAGGAATGGTCGTCAGAAATGATAATGACGATGTTAGGTTGTTTTTGTTGTCCCCAAGCCATAAGCGAGAGAAAGAAACTAAATAAAATCAGAATTTTTTTCATCATAAAACGTTGGTATATGTTGATTATTAAAAATTTACATTTCAGAATCGGCTTCATCAAGGTAAGCTTTCCGAACTTTTTTGAATAATTCAGAAGAATATACAAAATCTGTAACGGCCTCATTATCGGTTCTGAAAATAGTTTCTTTGGAGCCCTCCCATTCTTTATATCCGTTTTTGAGAAAGATGATTTTTTCTCCTATTTCCATTACGGAATTCATATCGTGGGTGTTAATGACAGTTGTGATATTGAATTCTTCTGTAATTTCTTTTATCAGGTTATCTATTACGATGGCTGTTTTTGGGTCGAGACCAGAGTTGGGTTCGTCACAAAATAAATAATTAGGACGATTCACAATGGCACGAGCAATTGCAACCCTTTTCTGCATTCCTCCTGAAATTTCGGAAGGAAGCTTATTTTCGGCATTTACCAAATTTACCCTATTGAGAACCATATCAGCCCTTTCGCGGATTTCTTCTTTCGTTTTTGTGGAGAACATTTTTAGTGGAAACATCACATTTTCAAGTACAGTCATTGAATCAAAAAGGGCACTTCCTTGAAAAACCATTCCCATTTTTTGTCGTAATTTTGTTCGTTCGTCACGTTTCATTTCAGCATAACGAACACCATCGTAAATAATATCACCTTTGTCAGGAATGAAAAGACCTAACAAGGATTTGAGAAAAACCGTTTTACCAGAACCACTTTGCCCAATAATCAAATTCGTTTTTCCTTTTTCAAAAGTAGTCGAAATTCCTTTCAAAACAGGATTTTCATTAAAGGATTTATGTAAATTTTCTACTTGAATCATTTTTATTAATGTTACGTGTTGTTTTCTTCTTTTTTAAAAGAAAATTAAGCGTAAAATAGTTGTGTTATTACTGAATTAGAAAGAATTATCACAATACTTGTCCAAACGAAAGACGTGGTACTTGCTTTACCAACGTCCAAAGCCCCTCCTCTCATAAAATATCCGTGATATGCAGGTATTGTTGCCAAGAAGAATGCAAAAACAATCGTTTTGGTAAAAGCATAAACTAAGCTATATACTTTAAAATCAAGTTGAACACCTTGTATAAATTCACTTGAAGTGGTGTATCCGCTGACTACTGCTGATGTCCAACCACCCAATATTCCTAAATACATTCCCATTGCTATCAGAAAAGGAAGTAATAAAAGGGCAATTATTTTAGGAAAAACCAAGTAATTCAAGGAGTTGATACCCATCATATCAAGTGCGTCAATTTGTTCAGTAACACGCATTGTCCCTATACTTGAAGTTATGAAAGACCCCACTTTCCCTGCCAGAATAATCGCGACAAACGTAGGGGCAAATTCCAAAATAATGGATTGACGTGTAGCAAACCCAATTAAATATTTTGGGATAAAAGGATTATCAATATTTAAAGCTGTTTGAACAGAAACAACTCCCCCAACAAAGAAAGAAATAAAGGCAACAATACCAATAGAGCTGAAAATCAAATCATCAATTTCTCGAAGAATTAAATCCTTCATAATTGACCAACGAGTTCTTTTCCGAAATATGTTGTAGAGCATAATGAAATATCCTCCAACGGCAGCAATGTGTTTCATACTAAAAAAATTATGTTATTTAGTGAGTTTTTTAGCTTATTAATTCAAACAAAGCGAATTGACTAAATAACATTTAACTAAAACATTGGCAAAAGTAGTAAAAAAATCCTCACTGGCAAAATCTGTATTTTAATTAGATTCTTCATTTTGAAGATAATCAATTTGCTTATGAGTAGAAAATATCCATAAATTTGCCACCCAAAAATACATTTTGTACTTTCATAATTAATAAATATAATAATGAAGTTAGAAAAAGAAATACAATTCATTTTAGCACTTGATGCTTTAAAAAACATACAACGAAGAAATTATATTCTAGATGATTCTCGTAGAGAAAATTCAGCTGAACACAGTTGGCAAATAATGGTTTTTGCTCAGATTTTATATCCCTATGCTAAAAATAGAGAACAGATTGATTTACTTAGAGTTATCAGAATGTTGTCTATTCACGATGTGGTAGAAATTGACGCAGGAGATACGTTTATTTTTGATGAACAAGCAATGGTAGGTAAATATGAAAGGGAACTGGCTTCTGCAACACGTATTTTTGGGATTTTAGACGAACCTCTTCGTAGTGAGTTTTTGAATTTGTGGGAAGAATTTGAGGCAGAGCAAACGCCAGATGCTATTTTTGCTTGTGCAGTGGATAGAATAATGCCATTTGTACTGAACACTCATACTTCAGCAAAAAGTTGGTTACAGGCAAAAGTAAGTGAACAGCAAATCCGAAAAGTAATTGAAAACACCGTGAAAAGAGCTTCTGATAGTATGGGAGAGGCTTTTGATGTATTGTTGCAAAAGGCTTTAGATGAAAATAAAATATTTAGCAAGTAGAAGTATATAAAAAATTTTAGCCGAATAATTGCTTATAAAAAGAAAAATTCATTGCAGAATTTCTGTTGGGAAAACGTCGTACATTGTGATTTCCAAAACGAAGTATCAAATGTTTGGATGAAATATAGTTGATAAAAATTTGCATATTACACAAATAGTTGTAATTTTGCACCCCAATTTCAAGTACTTGTGTGCTTGAAAGATATAGAAAAGGAATGTTTAATTTTTTAAAACGAGTAATGTGGATACATTAAGCTACAAAACAATTTCAGTGAACAAAAACACCGCTAATAAAAAGTGGGTTTTGGTAGATGCTGAAGGACAGACATTAGGTCGTCTTGCTTCAAAAGTGGCTAAGTTGCTACGTGGCAAGTACAAACCTGAATTTACGCCACACGTTGATTGCGGGGATAACGTTATTGTTATCAACGCAGAGAAAATCAACTTGACAGGTAATAAGTGGAACGACAAAGAATACCTTCGTTACACAGGTTATCCAGGAGGGCAGAGAGTACAAATAGCTAAGGACGTCTTAGCAAAACACCCTGAGCGTTTAATCGAAAAAGCGGTTAAAGGTATGTTACCTAAAAACAAATTGGGTGCGGCGATTTTGCGTAATTTGAAAGTGTATGTAGGTAAAGAGCACAAACACGAAGCTCAACAACCTACTGCCATTAACTTAAACGATTTGAAATAATGGAAGTAATTCACAAAATTGGTAGAAGAAAAACTGCCGTTGCACGTATTTACTTAAAACCAGGTAACGGAACTATCAGTGTAAACAAAAGAGAATTAAATGATTACTTTACCACTTCAGCTCTTCAGTACAAAGTGAAACAACCATTTTTGTTGTTGGGAACAGAAGATGCTTACGATGTAAAAGTAAACGTGTATGGTGGAGGAATCACAGGACAAGCTGAAGCAATCCGTTTGGCGATTTCAAGAGCTCTTTGTGAGATTGACGCTGAAAACAGAGCTACATTAAAACCTGAAGGATTACTAACGAGAGACCCACGTATGGTTGAACGTAAAAAATTCGGTCAGAAAAAAGCTCGTAAGAGATTCCAGTTCTCTAAACGTTAATACGTTATCAGTACGATTAAAGGAAATAAAAACATTGTTGTC
The DNA here is from genome assembly GCF_002302475.1 of Capnocytophaga cynodegmi. Lineage (NCBI taxonomy): Bacteria > Pseudomonadati > Bacteroidota > Flavobacteriia > Flavobacteriales > Flavobacteriaceae > Capnocytophaga > Capnocytophaga cynodegmi. The sequence goes on along the minus strand of NZ_CP022378.1, from coordinate 692,241 downwards.
GTTGTTCCTTTTCAGAAGGAATTTAGTTTAGCATCCAAATGCTGTTGGCAAACGATTGTTTCCTCTTCAACATTGCTAAATCAACGGAACGTAAACTACTAGAAAAAATGGCAAATAACATAGAAATTAAAGAATTGCTAGATGCTGGTGTTCATTTTGGACACTTGACTAGAAAGTGGAATCCAAATATGGCTCCATATATTTACATGGAACGTAACGGAATTCACGTCATAAACCTATATAAAACAGCAGCAAAAATTGAAGAAGCAAGCGAGGCTTTGAGAAAAATCGCAGCTTCAGGAAAAAAAATTCTTTTTGTTGCTACTAAAAAACAAGCAAAGGACGTAGTTGCTGAAAAAGCAACTTCTGTTAAGATGCCTTACATTACTGAAAGATGGCCAGGAGGTATGTTAACAAACTTTGTTACTATCCGTAAAGCGGTGAAAAAAATGTCTTCTATCGACAAAATGAAGAAAGATGGAACATTTGAAACCCTTTCAAAAAGAGAAAAACTACAAATTGAGCGTTTAAGAGAGAAACTTGAGAAAAACTTAGGTTCTATTGCTGATATGTCACGCCTTCCAGGGGCTTTGTTTGTGGTTGACACAATGCGTGAGCACATTGCTGTAAAAGAAGCTCAAAAATTAAACATTCCTATTTTTGCAATGGTGGATACAAATTCAGACCCTCGTGAGGTGGACTACGTTATCCCAGCAAATGATGACGCTTCAAAATCAATAGAAAAAGTTCTTACGTATGTAACAGAAGCTATCAACGAAGGACTTTCAGGAAAAACGTCTGATAAAGAAAATAAAGAGGCAGAAACTGCTGAATAATTATTTGAATTGTTTGAGATTGTTTAGCTTTAAATAAAAACTAAACTTTCAACAAAACATCAAACAGAATAATGAAGTAATTATGTTTGCAAAGTGAAATGCCTTTGGAACATAGTTACTTTGTTTTTTTAAAAATAAGTTAATTCATTCATTTAAAAACGATTAAATACTATGGCAAATATTACAGCTGCAGAAGTAAACAAATTAAGACAGGCAACAGGTGCTGGTATGATGGACTGCAAAGCTGCTTTGATTGAAGCAGAAGGAGATTTTGATAAAGCTATTGAAATTCTACGTAAAAAAGGACAAAAAGTAGCTGCAAAAAGAGCTGACCGCGATTCAAGTGAGGGAGCTGTTATCGCAAAAGTAAATGCTGACAATACAAAAGGAGCTATTGTTTCTTTGAATTGTGAAACGGATTTTGTTGCTAAAAATGAGGCTTTTGTGGCTTTAGCAAAAGATTTAGCAGAACTAGCTTTGTCTGTAAATTCAAAAGAGGAATTATTGGCTTCTGATTATAAAGGAATTACAGTTGCGGAGAAACTAACTGAACAAACAGGAGTAATCGGAGAGAAAATAGAGGTGGGTTCATTTGAGAAATTAGATGCACCTTTCGTAGGGTCTTACATTCACCACGGGAACAAAATTGCTTCTTTGGTAGGCTTGTCTGCAAGTATTTCAGATGCTGGTGATGTTTCGAAAAACCTAGCGATGCAAATTGCTGCAATGGGGGCTGAAGTTCTCTCAAATAAAGATTTTTCTGCTGATTACCTTGCTAAAGAAACTGAAGCTCGTATCGCAATCATTGAAAAAGAGAACGAAGAATTGGCACGTTTGGGCAAACCACTCAAAAATGTTCCTAAATATGTTTCTTATGCTCAATTGACAGAAGAAGTGTTAAAACAAGCTGAGGAAGATGCAAAAGCAGAACTAAAAGCGGAAGGGAAACCAGAGCAAATTTGGGATAAAATTCTTCCTGGTAAGTTGCAAAGATTCATTAGTGATAATACAACTTTAGACCAAGAGAAAGCATTATTAGATCAAGTTTACATCTCTGACGAGTCTAAAAAAGTTTCTGAGTACGTAAAATCAAAGGGTGTCGAAATCACAGGGTTTAAGCGTGTAGCGTTATAAAATTACCGAAAAGAAATGAGATTATAAAAAAATCGGATTCATTACAATGAATCCGATTTTTTATATATGAGAATGACTTAAAATCAAGTAATAAAAAAATTTAGAAAGTTAGAACGACTTCAAATTCTCAAAAAAACATTTATTCCAGAATATAAATTGGATATCTTAAATGTTGCTTTTCATAATGAGGAGTTTGCTTGTAAATCCAATTGAGTTGTTCGTAACTATCATTAGCAAAAGCTTTATCTTTCTTTTTCATAATCTCCAAAGAATCTTTTAAATGGGGATTATTATTTAAAAATTCCAAAGCTATTTCTTCAAAAACGTATGGAGAAAAGTGTTCTTTCTGTTGTAAAATAGCATCAAAGAAATTCCAATTGAAAAAAGAATCAACAGATTCAGGTTCAAGGACTTCTATCAAATATCTTTTTGCAGATTGATTTACTTCCACAATCCAATCACCCTTTTTAATTTCGATACTATCTTTGTGTTTTGAAACTTCTGTGTTGAAATGCAAATAATGTCCTTCAAAAGGTTTTTCTGTTGTATTGTAACTTTCAATTCGGTAGTAATTAACATACATTAAAGAGTCTTTCTGAACTTCTTTTAAATTTACTTTATTGATTTTCAGTCGCTCAATTATATTGTTCCAAACTTTTGGAATTATATAGGCTTTGGGAGTTTTTACACTTTTTTCAGCTACGAAATGTTCATAATACGGAATTTCTTTAATGAAGGGTTTTTCTCTATTGTATTTTAGCCTAGGTAAGCCTGTTACGTCACTAATCAGAGTATCAGCTTTGTAACCGTGAAATAAGATTTTTGAAACTTTTGTGCTATCTAATTTCCATCGAATAGGAAAATCGGTTTTAGCTAAATCTTCTTCAAATTGTTGAATTCTTAATTGTTTAATATTCTTAGAATCAGAATTTAAGATATCAAGAAGACTTTTCATCATTTCATAATTGGCTTCAACTCTTTGTTTGTAAGGTTTTAGCATATGGGTTTCAATCAAAATCCCCATACAATTCCACAAATTTACATATCCTGTTGAATAACGAGGAGAATCAACGCCACTGCTATATCCTTCACTGTCAGGAGGTTTATTCCAAACATTCACGTATGGAATTAAATGCCAAAAAGGTTTTGGCAAGGAGTCATTTTTGAATTCATTTTGCTGTTTTACGAGTGAATCGGATAAACGAGGAATTAATGTATCACGCATATAAGTTCCTACGAATGAGCCTGACTTATTAGGTTGAGAAATTCCATACGTCAGAATATGTTGATAATCAGCACCGTTTGTTACGTGATTATCAATAAATATGTCAGGCTGAACCAAGTGAAATATTTTTGCAAAAGAAAGTGCATTTTCGGAGTCATTTTTAATAAAATCACGATTTAAGTCCAAATTTTTTGCATTTCCTCTAAAGCCATATTCTTTTGGACCATTTTGATTCACACGTGAAGCTGAGTTTCGATTTAAGGCTCCACCAATATTGTACACAGGAATAGCTACAATAACCACATTTTCAGGTGTTTTTATTTGTTTTTCAGCTAAGTTTCTGAATAAAAGCATTGTAGCGTCAATCCCATCAGTCTCCCCAGGATGAATACCATTATTGATTAAAACGATAGTTTTTTCTTTCTGAAGTTTTGCAAAGTTGAACTCAGCATCAGCACTATACGTTACAATATGCAAAGGTAAACCGCTATCCGTCTGCCCCATTGTTTTTAGGTTAACAGAACTATATTCTTTTGATAAATTTTTGTAAAAATCTATGACTTCTTCATAGGTAGCACTTTCTGTTCCGTTTGAAGTTTCAAAACGTGTAACAAAGCCTTCCTTTGGAGAGAAGAAGATAGTTTCACAAGAAATGAGAAAAAATACAAAGAATAGAAACGACAAAAAAAATCTCATATAGCGTGTTTTGAAAAAAATCTATAATTGTTCAATTCCCCATTCAGAAACGTATCTTTCGTATTCTTTTGGACTTATGGAACGAATGCCATCCTTTAATAAGCGAACTTTATACCCCAAAGAAAGAGCGTCATTTACACTATATGCTACACAAAAATCTCCTGCTAATCCACAGAAAGTGAGTTCTGTAACATTTTTGTCTTTCAGGAATCCGTGAAGTCCAGTATTATTGAGTTTATTGTTATCAAAAAAAGCACTATAGCTATCTATTTCAGGATTCATTCCTTTTCGGAAAATAGCGGTTATAGGGCATTTATCTAAATCCTCGTGCAGATCGGCTCCGAATGTACCTTGAACGCAATGTTCAGGCCAAAGAATTTGATTAACTCCTTTTAAATCAATAGTATCAAATAGATTTTTACCCTTATGGTTAGAAGCAAAACTTTGGTGATTTTGTGGATGCCAATCCTGAGTTGCTATAACAAAATCATAACCAGATTGCATTTCTTTATTTATAAAAGGTATAATTTTATCGCCTTCAGCTACGGGTAACGCTCCTGTTGGCATAAAGTCGTTTTGTACATCAATGATAATGAGTGCTTTCATAGAATTCTAAATCTCTAAATTGAAAATATCACACAGATTTTTCTGAAACCTGTGTGACTTGAATTTAATAAGTTAAAAAGTTGAGTTTGAATTACTCAATGATTATTTCATCAATAAATAAAAACCCTAATTTTCCTCTGGCTTGTGTGTGCCAATTGGGAATGCTTTGTTCCGAAGCGATTTTTATTTTTACATAACGTGTCTTTGTTGGGGCGAACGACAAAGAATGTGTACGAATTTCGCTTTTGTGTCCTTCTGCTTCCTGTGGATAGGTTTCAGAGGCTACTTCCTGAAAATTTTTCCCATCATCAGATATAGCTACGGAAAAACTACGAGCGTCGTAAATCCAATCGCCTGTAATAACATTCGCATTGAAAGCTACTTTTGAAATTTCAGTGGCATCTACCAAATCAATTACGGCTTCCAAATCGTTTCCTGAGAAGGCAATCCAACGTCCAGTTCTGAAATTTTGGTCTCCCACACAGCCGTCCACCAAAGTAGAAGCTCCACCGAACTTGTAGGAAGGATAAATTTCAGTTTTCATATCAATAGCTCTTGCTGTGGCTTTATTAAATTTGAAATCTTCAGAGAAAACACGGGTTTTTCCGTTTTCTCGAATTCCGATGGCACGTAGTTGTGCATCTTTTTTAATTTTGATAGGCTCAGTATATTTTTCCGATTTTTCGGAAGGCTCACTTCCGTCCAAAGTGTAATAAACGGCGGCGTTATCAACGGTAGCAAAGGCAACTTCAATGGCTCCTTCCTTTTCTAAAGCAGTAATATCCGCCTTTAAATCAAAGATATGCGTAGCGTAATTGTATCCGTACAATTCGTAGATTTTAATGAGAGAAACCACACGCTGTAAGAAATCAGGATAGTTTTTCTTCTCGGGTTGTGTCCATTGCACTTCGGCTAAGGCTGCATATCGAGGCAGTGCCATATATTGTACTTGTTTGAAAGTTTTTATGTATTCTGTCCAGATGTTGGCTTGTACACCTAAGATGTGTTTTCTTTGCTCAGGAGTGAGTGCATCAGGGATAGGCTCGAAGCTGTATGCTCTTTCCACAGGAACATATCCTCCAATAGCAAGAGGTTCATTTTCAGTGTCTTTTGATTGATAGTAATCAAAATAAAGAAAAGACATTGGTGTCATAATGGCATCGTGTCCTGTTTGTGCGGCGAAAGTTCCTCCCTCAATGCCTCTCCACGACATCACAGTAGCATTCGGAGCAATGCCTCCTTCCAGAATTTCGTCCCAACCGATGATTTTTCTTCCTCTTTTAGCTAAAACTCGCTCAGCAAATGAAATGACGTGACTTTGTAGATACTCTTCAGCGGTGTGTTTGTCGTCCTTTTTGATGCCTAATTCCTTGATTTTTAACTGACATTTAGGGCATTTTTCCCAACGAACTTTGGGGCTTTCATCGCCACCAATATGAATGTATTCTGAAGGGAAGATATCAGCAACTTCGTTTAAAATATCCTCAATGAACTCGTAAACTTTTTGATTTCCAGCACAAAGTACGTCATCAGAAACTCCCCATTGCGTCCAAACTTCATACGGACCTCCTGTACAGCCTAATTCGGGATAAGTTGCCAAAACAGCTTGCATATGCCCAGGTAGGTCGATTTCAGGAATTACAGTAATGTGTCGTTCTTTTGCGTAGGCTACAATTTCTTTAAGTTCTTCTTGAGTGTAAAATCCTTCGTAAGGTTTTCCATCGTACTTACCAGAATTTCTGCCAATTACAGTTTCTTTACGTTTTGAACCAATTTGAGTGAGTTCTGGATATTTTTTGCTTTCTACTCGCCAACCTTGGTCATCTGTTAGATGCCAATGAAAAGTATTCATATTGTGCAAAGCCATCATATCCACGAAAATTTTGATAGAATCCAACGGGAAAAAATGACGAGCTACATCCAAATGAGCCCCACGATACCCAAAACGGGGAGCATCTGAAATAGATATAAAGTCAATTTCAATCTCTTTAACTTTTTTTACAGGTATTGCCTTTCGTAACGTTTGAATTCCATAAAAAACACCAGCTTCACTTGCTCCTTCAATAATGATGCCTTTCTCGTTTACAGTGAGTTTATAAGATTCTTTATTTTCAGAAGATTCATCTGCTCTTAGTTGAATAGTATTTTCTGTGTTTTCAATTTTAGAGGTAATGGTAAGAGCGATTCCTGTTTGTTTTTCAATGTATTCTGATAGAAATGTTGCATTTTTTTTCAGAATTTCATTGCTCTCCGGATAGATAATTTTGGTGGAGTTGTTCAGTATAAAATGCCCTTCTTTATCATTACTGATTTGTTTTGGCATTGGAATGATTTGAAAATCAGCTTTTGAGATTTCTTTTTTACTCTCACAAGAGATAATAAGCAGAGCCATTACTAAATAGGTTAGTGTAGATTTTATTTTCATCAATCTTAAATTATTGGTTCGACTCGACAAAGGTAACCATTTTTTCTCTTAAATAAAACAAAAAATTTTTGAGTAGAGAAAATGTTATAATGTAGTACATAAGCCAAATTGTCATTCGAAGATTTATAAAATAAAATCCTAAGTGTTTTCAGTATTTTTGAGTATGTTTCTGTTTGTTGAAAAATATTTATTATAAGTGTGAAAAAGTTGAGGAAAAATCATTCTTTAGTTTTGTGTAATTAGCTTTGTTTTAGTATTTTAAAATAAATTTTTATTTAAATTTAATGTTAAGTTTTTCCTTTTTTGTTTGCAGAATAAATATAATGATTTAATTTTGCCCCCAAAATTTGGAGAGAAAATAATAGTTTAATTAAATTTTAAATTTTAGCATGAGAAAAATTATTACTTATTTTGTGGCTTTTTTTGCATTAGTCACAAGCACAAATTGTGTGAAAGGGATTGAGTATGATGACCTTAGGTTGAGTACAGAAAAAGGCTCACTTAGAGTGGGAGAGAAGGTAACTTTCAAGATTACCTCTGGTAGTGGAGAGTATGATGTGATGAGTGCTCAGGAAAACGTTGTAAAGGTCTCAAAAACAGAAACTGAAGTAACACTAACAGGAATTAGCAAAGGTGAGACAACAGTTAGTGTAGAGGATAAAGTTACTGGGCAAAAAATGGGAGTAAAAGTAACTGTACACAAGGCTTTGGAAGATCTTTTACTTGATAAATCAGAAATTAATGTAGCACCCAAAGAGTCTGGAATCTTGAATGTTAAGACAGGAAATGGTACGTATGAGCTAGCTGTAGCAAATACAAATATTGCAAAGGCTAATATTTCTGGTTCAAAAATAACAATATCTGCGGTAGCTATTGGTTCAACAACTTTAACTATTAAAGATAAAGAATCAAATAAAACTGCTCAAGTAAAAATTTCCGTAGTAGAGAAATTGGCTTTGAGCAAGTCAGAATTGCTAATAAAGTCAAATGGAGAAGAGGTTTTGTCTGTTATGGGAAGTGGTCACTATACTATAAAGAGTAGTGATGAGGCAATTGCCAAGGCGACTTTTTCCGCAAATAAACTTACAATTAAAACAGGAAAAGCAGGAACTACTACAATCAGTGTGACCGATGTAAAAACAGGAAGAGCTGCCGACGTTAAGGTTATTGTTATTGCAGATATATCTCTTTCAAAAAGAGAAGTTACTATTGAAAGAGGTAAAAATAATCAAGACGTAGTAATTAGTTCTGGTAGTGGAGAATATTCTATTTCTTCAGCTAATTCAAATGTAGCAACAGCATCTATCTCTGGAGGAAAATTGGTTATTAGAGGTGCTTCTCAAGGAACAACACAAATCCTCGTGAAAGATAGTAAAACAGGAAAAGTAGCAGAAGTAAGGGTGGTGGTGACCGTGGCAAATATTACCTTATCATCTTTGTCTACCACATTAAGAGCAACAGAGACTACAAATATAAATGTTTTGACAGGTAGTGGTAGCTACGAAGCAACATCAAGTAGTATTGCAGTTGCTACTACTTCTGTTAGTGGTAATAAAGTAGTTATCACAGGTAAGGCTATTGGATCAACAAAGGTTACTGTTAAAGATAAAATTACAGGTAAAGTAGCAGTTATTAATGTAAGTGTATCTGCAAAAAATAACATAAAATTGGCTCAAACGACTACAGAAATAAAGGTAGGTGTCACTAGAAATGTGGTAATTAGCTCAGGAAGTGGTAATTATGTTGCAGTTTCTGGAAATACTGGAGTAGTAACGGCAAATATTTCGGGGAATGTGTTGATTGTTAAGGGTATTAAGTCTGGGAATACAAATATAACAATTTCAAATGGTGTAGACAACCCTGCTGTTTTGAGTGTAAAGGTAGTAGCTCCAGCTCCTGCTGTTCCACCTACTTCTAAGGAGAAAGATTTGGGTGAGTTAGCTTTTGTTGAAGGAGGAACTTTTCAGATGGGTACACCTTCAAGAGGAGATGGAGATGAAATCTTACATACAGTAACTTTGAGTAGCTTTAAAATAAGTAAACACGAAATTACAAATGCTCAATATGCAAAGTTTTTGACCGCTAAAGGTAATCAAAGAGAGAATGGTGCAATATGGTATCAAGGAAAAGATATTGTTAAAGAAGGAAATAGTTTCAAAGCTAGGGCTGGTAGAGAAAATTATCCTGTCGTGTTTGTTACTTGGCATGGAGCAAAAGCCTATGCAGAATGGGTTGGTGGAAGTCTTCCAACCGAAGCACAATGGGAGTATGCAGCTCGTGGAGGAAACAAAAGCAAAGGATATACTTATTCAGGAAGTAATAATATTGGAGAAGTGGCTTGGTATTTGAATAACTCGGGAGAAAGACTTCATGAAGTTGGAACTAAAAAACCAAATGAATTAGGAATATATGATATGAGTGGTAATGTTTGGGAATGGACAGCTGATTTGTATGGAAGGTATCCTACAACGCCACAAACAGATCCAACTGGAGCAACTACAGGAACAAATCGTGTGAGACGAGGGGCTAGTGCTTTCTGTACTCCTAATACCAATCGTGCTACAAACCGAAGCAATCGTGCACCTAACGGAATTCGTCATAATCTTGGATTTAGAGTTGTGTTTAAATAGCATTTGAATATTTTCATTAAATAAAAAACATCTTTCATTATGAAAGATGTTTTTTATTTATAGGCTTTTTGAGTTTTGTTATTTCTCAGAGGTTTGAGCAATTTAATTTGAATTTATATGATTTACAATCCAACCATAAATTTAAGGAGAGGTTATATTAACGTAATAAAATAATTCTTTATTCTAATTGTGTATAAAGTGTCTAATTGTAGATTTGAAATTTAATTGTATTTTTCTTCACCTTTTGTAAACCATCTTCCAATTGTGACATAAAAAAGGGTTGTTATTTAAACAACCCTTTTTGAAATATATTTCTAATTCTTATTTCACACCGTGCATCCAACGGGTAATGAATGGCCCCATTAGGAATAACACTATACCACAACCAATGGCAATAAAGCCTAACATTGTGAATACAGAAAGTCCTTTATTAAGAGACTCCCCTTTGATGACGTTAACAATTGCCATTTCAGGAGATTTTTCAACTAAGCTCTCGTAGTCAGCAAAAGTAGCCACTTGAGTATTAACTTCGCTTCCTTTGAAAGAAAGAAATTCTTGTGAGGCAGATTTAATCATCTTTTGTTTTTTCATACCGCTGTAGTTTTCAGCCTCTTCTAGTGCCTCTTTGATTGTAACTACTGACTTAGCATATTGTTTTTGAGGATTTCTTTTGTTAATTTCATTTATAAAATCATCTGACACTAAAATAGCTTCAACAGATTGGTCTTCAAGTTTTGTTTTAAATTTATTCTCAGATAAAACTGCCTTTAAATCTTGGTCAATATCCGAATTTTGGAATGCACTACTTTCAACTATTGTTTTTTCGTTTACTGTAGTAAGTTTAGAGATGTGTTTTCCTCCTTGATGTGCAATGGATGAAGACAAAAACCAAATTCCCATCATAAAAGCCACCATATGCTTAGGTGAAAGTTTCGTTACTAATGACAAACCTACTGGTGAAAGCGTTAGTTCCCCAAGAGTGTGTAATAAATATAAGAAAACCATAAATATAGCTGGTACCATTCCTAATTTGGCGTAACTGCCACCAAATTTAAGCACTAAGAAACCAAGCCCAAGCAATAGCAATCCTGTTCCAAATTTGTATGGAGCTGCTGGCTCTTTATTCAAATTAGATAGTTTTATCCATATCCAAGAGAAAACGGGAGCAAAAAGCATTATAAACAATGGATTGAATGATTGGAAGAAAGTTGTTTTAATTTCTGTACCAAAAATTTCTTTATGTACGTTACGTGCTGTAAATAAGTTAAGTGCTGAACCCGCCAACTCGAAGAATGTCCAAAATATAGTCGTAAACAAAAGTAATAACACCACAACCCAAATACGTTGTTTGGCAACCACTTCCATTTTACTTGCTTGATATAATAAATAACCGATGATAATAGCAGCTAAACTCGCTAATAAAACATCTACAACATCATTATATTGAATTAAAATCCACGAAATTATAATTAGAACTACAATAGTAGCATAAGGAAGCATACTATTGGGGACGAAACTTACAACATTTTTAGTTGGTTTTTCATCAGGAGCTAATCCTACATTCTCAAAAATACTTGTTCTGCTGGCGAAGAAGAATATAATGTATCCCAATAACATTCCAATACCAGCTGTTAAGAATCCATATTGCCAACCTTCATTCTCCCCAATAGCACCACAAGTTAAAGGAGCTAAGAATGCACCCATATTGATTCCCATATAAAATAAAGTGAAGGCTCCGTCACGTCTTTTGTCTCCGTCAGCATAAAAACGACCAATCATTGAAGAGATATTCGGCTTGAAGAAACCATTTCCTACCACAAGTAAAGCTAACCCGATGAAGAAAGTAGTTTGATTATTCATAAACAAAGTAAATTGTCCCGCTGCCATTAATATAGCTCCGATAACAATTGCTTTGCGAAAACCGATGAGTTTATCAGCGAAGTATCCACCAAGTATTGGCGTGAGGTAAACTAATGCCCCATAAGCTCCGTAAATTCCGAAAGCTTTTGCATCATCAAACTGGAACCCGCCATCAATTAAGTTCGCAGTCATATAAAGGATAAGGAGTGCCCGCATACCATAGTAGCTGAAGCGTTCCCATAGTTCCACCATAAAAAGGGTAAAAAGGGCTTTAGGGTGAATTTTCCGGTTGGAGAAAATAACAAACCCTACCCACAGCGCGACTCCAAGCCACGCTATTAACATCAATTGATAATCTGGATTTAACATAGTATATTTATTATTATATTAATTCATTATTGTGGTTTTATATTTACGGAGTAAATGTAAAAAAAATATAGAATAAATCATTTTATTATTCATTATTTTACTCCTTTTTCTTTCAAAGCTCGATTGAGAGACTTCAATATAGAAAGACCTATCAGCGTGGCTATTAATAATAAACCGAAGTTTACCCAAAAGAATGTAGATTTGTGTTCGTATCCGTACCACATTCCGGCAAGTACACCCGAAAGTTTATTTCCAATGGCTGTCGACAAGAAAAATCCTCCCATCATAAGAGCTGTAATACGAGGCGGAGAAAGTTTTGACACTAATGAAAGCCCCATAGGTGATAGGCAAAGTTCTCCCAAAGTAATAACACCATAGGCAACAACTAACCATAATGCTGAAGCTTTCACCATTCCGTTGTCAGAAGCATATACAGCTGCTACCATCACAAGGCAACTCAATGCAGAAATGAACATTCCTAATACAATTTTTGCAGGAGTAGTTGGTTCGCTTCCTCTTTTACGTAAAAACATAAATAAACCTACTACTAAAGGTGTGAAAACAATTACCCAAAATGGATTAATTGATTGAAACAACTCCGGATTATATAAAAACACTTTCTGATTAGGGTTCTCAGTTAGTTTAGCTTTTTGTTCCTCTGGAATATTTCGGAAATAGATGTCTTTTCCTATTTCTTTCTTAGGCTTATCGTTTTCATCTTTCACAATTCTATATTCCGAATCGTACATAGTTATTTCCTTGTCTTGAAAATCTTTCACTTCAACAAGATAAATACTTTCCATAGGTTTCTCTATAGAGGTTGGCACACTTCGGTCAGTATAATATTTCGCCCACGTGGTAAGTACAGTTCCGTTTTGTTTGAAAACCGCCCAAAACATCAAACTTACTGCAAAGATTGCTAATAATGCACCAATAGGTTTTTTATCGCTCTGACTGGCACGTGCATATAATGAGAAATAAAAGAAAATTACTGGAATACAAGCAAAAATGAAAGCATCTGTACTATCACTTCCCAAAATGTTTCCTGGAATTACCCAACCAATCACACCCGTTATAATAGCTGGTAAAAATACCTTTACAAGAACTGAAGTAATGGTTGTATCGCCTTCCTGTACTGGTTTTAAAACGTTTGCGTGAATGATGTGTTTTCTTCCTAAGGTGAAGATAATCAATCCTAAGAACATTCCAACACCTGCAGTTATGAATGCTTCACTCCACCCAAATTTGTTACGCATAAAGGCAGCAATGATATTACAAATAAATGCACCAATATTAATTCCCATATAGAATATATTGTATCCTGCATCTTTGTTTTCTCGGTATGGCTCTTCAGAATAAAGATTTCCTAAGAGTGTAGAAATACTTGGTTTGAAGAATCCATTACCTACGATGATTAATCCCATTGAGGTGTAAAACATTGCAAGGTCTTGGAAGAGTCCTAAACCTATGTATCCCAATCCCATTAAACTTCCTCCAATGTAAATAGCTTTTACATATCCTAAAATTCTATCAGCTAAAAATCCTCCTAAAAAGGGAGTAAGATACGTAAGTGCAATGAATGTTCCAAAAATATCATAGGCATTTTTATCATCTATGGCAAGACCTCCTGTATTTTTAGGGTCAATCATATATAAAACAAAAATTCCGAGCATTAAATAATACCCAAAACGTTCCCACATTTCTGTGAAAAATAAATAAAATAGTCCCCTAGGGTGTTTTCTGTTATTCGTCATAGTATATAATATTCATTTTTATTTAATTATTCTTTATTTTTTAGTAAACTGAGTAAGTTTCAATTCTTTTCTTATAGTGATTCAATTTATATGACTTCTATAAATAGATTGCATTAAATTTTTTAACTTTTAGCAGCCTTTGCAAATTCATTCAGGTTATTGTATAAAGAAATCCACTCCCCAGCATCAAACATCAATGTGACGAAACTTAAAAATCTGCGTAAATCTCCTTCCAATTCCTTGCGTTGTTTTGTAGCAGAGGTTTGTTTACGAAGTTCCGCATTGGCTTGAGCTTGTTCGTTATAAAGTAATTTAAACGCTTCTTGTTTTGTTTTTAAATTCTCAAAAGCAATTTCAAGCGATAAGTTTTTTATGTACTTTTGATTGTCATCAGATGAAAGTGCTTCGATGATTTTTCCTATCCTGATGGTTTGTTCTCCGTACGAGAGTTGCTCTTTTTTAAGTTTATTTATTTGAAAATGATTGTAGAGTGCAATAGCATCATTAACATTAGGAGCAGAAGAAACACGCACGTAACCTGAAAGAAATATTTTCATATCTGAAAAAGCCTTTTCACGCTCTCTGTTTGCTTGAGCTACAGTGTTTCCTTTTCCGCTAAATGTTTTCTTTGAAACAACATCGTAATATTTTTGATATGAAATTTTTAATTTATTCATAAACAAATGTGTTTTTGCTTCATCAATGTTTGATTTTTCTACACATTCAATTACTCTTTCTGTAAGAGCAGCCAAATCTTTTGTTGATAATTTTCTGTAATTGACTTTCATTTTGTAAATATTTTAGTTATTATTTAGTTAATTGTTTAAATTTGTTTGTTGATATGGAACTTTTTATGTTTATTTCATAGAGTGTTATAAGTTTAATTTGCTATTTTAAACTAAATTCATCTTATAATTTTAATTTAATTTTATGTTTTATAATGTTTCTTCTAGTGAAATTAGTTTAAATAGTTTATTTTTGTTTATTGCATTAAGTGTATTTAGTTTAAACTACAATTATAAATTAATTTCTTTTGTGTAATAAGTTTATTTGAATTTATTTCTGTTTAAAATATTTTTTAGAATAATAGTTTTAATTTAGATATATTCAAATTTTAAAATGTTTTAATATCTCCACTTTTCAATAACTTCATCGCTAATAAATTCTGAAACGATTTCTTCAAGAATAGGTTCAAATTTTTCCCACTTTTCATCGGAAACATAATCCATTTGCTTGAAAATTAAGCATCCTTTTAAGTAATCACTGAAATCGTCAAACAATTTAGCTAAATAAGGATACGTGTCGTGGTCGAAATAATAAATTTCGTGCGTTTTTGTATGGAAACAGAACTTATTTCCATTACCTAAATAATCGCCGAACCACACTAAGTAAGGAAGAGCTTCTTTGTCTTCTTCGGAAAATTCAGAATCGTACTCATTATCTTCTCCCAAATATTCAACTAAATAACTTATACTGTCCAAATCAATAAGTTCTTCACCGATATCAGCTACTCCGAATGTTTTGTAAAAAAGTTTTAAGCTGTCAGGGAGTTTTGCTCTCAAACGCTTTTCAACTTCTTGGATTTCTTCTTCGGTAACTACTTCAGGAAGTTCATCTCCGTCGGCGGTCAGAATAAAACGCGTATTATTCTCCCAATTTTCATCTCCGATTTTATCAAACGGAATGATAACATCTTCCTTTTTGGTAATTTCAAACATAATATGCTGTTTTATCTATTCAATTCCTCTAAAATTTTATAACTTTTCAAGCAGATATTCCGTCATCTTTTGGTAAAGTTGTAATCTTGTGTATCCACCATAAATGCCGTGGTCTCTGTCTGGATATATCAACCAATCAAAATTCTTATTCAGTTGAACGAGTTTGTTAATCAACACCATTGCGTTTTGAACGTGTACATTGTCATCAGCTGTTCCGTGAATAAGTAAATAGTTTCCTTTAAGATTTTTAGCGTGTGTAAGGGGTGAATTATCATCATATCCGTAAGGGTTTTCTTGCGGAGTCTGCATAAATCGTTCTGTATAAATAGTATCATAGAAACGCCACGAAGTTACTGGAGCAACTGCAATGGCTGTTTTAAATACGTCACCAGCTTGAAACAAACAGTTCGAAGACATAAATCCGCCAAAGCTCCAACCCCAAATTCCGATGCGATTTGCATCAACGTACGATTGATTTGCAAAAAAACGTGCTGCAACTATTTGGTCTTCCACTTCATATTTTCCCAATTCCTTGTAAGTACATTTCTTGAAGTCACTACCTTTATATCCCGTTCCGCGTCCGTCCACACAAGCTACTAAATAACCTTGTTGCACTAAAAGAAAATGCCAAAAGTCGTTAGTATCAAGCCATTTGTTGCTGACTTCTTGTGAACCTGGTCCTGAATATTGATACATCAGTAACGGATATTTTTTATTAGGGTCAAAATCATTAGGTTTGATGATGTAAGCATTTAATTTTCCATTAGGAGAATCCAATTCAAAGAATTCTTTTTTAGCAAGACGATATTCTGAAATAACTTTTTCATATTCTGAATTATCTAAGATGTCTTTTATGATTTTCCCGTCCTTGCTATTATTAAGTGTATAGTGTGTTGGTTTTGTTACACTTGAAAATTCATTAATATATAACGAAAAGTCAGGACTAAATATAGCAGCGTTAGTTCCTTTATCAGCAGAAAGCTGTTTTTTGTTTTTTCCGTTGATTGAAATGCTATAAACACCTCTATTTATCGAACCATTTTCAGTAGATTGGTAGAAAATACGTTCAGTTTTAAAATCATATCCATAGAATTTAGTAACTTCCCAATTACCTTTTGTAATTTGTTTTTTCAATTTGCCATTTTTATCATAATGATAGATGTGATTAAATCCATCTTTCTCTGATGTAATTAAAAAACTATTGTCTTTTAAGAAAATTAGGTTATCTGTAATTTCTACATAAGTGTTGTTTTGTTCATTTACTACTGAATGAACTTGATGCGTCTGTGAGTTTATTAAATTTAGGTTGAAATTATTTTGATGTCTGTTGAGGGTTTGTACACTTAGGGTGTTTTTATCATTTGTCCACCGAATGCGAGGTATATAATAGTATAAATTATCTTGTGCATTGGGTGAAGTTTGTTTACTGAATTGTTTTTTATTCGTTGCAACGGGTGTGTTGAATATCTTTTGGGTCGAAATATCATAAATGTGCACTGAAACTTCTGAATTTGTCTGTCCAGCTTTTGGATATTTGAAAACTTGTTGTGTAGGGTAGAGTCCTATTCCATAAATGTCCATTGAAAACTCTGGAACTTGGCTTTCATCAAATCGAATGTAAGCTAATTTTGTTCCATCAGCGTTCCAATCAAATGCTCTCACAAAGCCGAATTCTTCTTCGTACACCCAATCAGTTATCCCATTGATGATTTTGTTTTTCTTTCCATCAAAAGTAATTTGCGTGGTTTTGTTGGTATTTATCTCGTAGATGTATAAATTGTTATCGTAGGCGTATGCGATTTTGTTTCCGTCTGGTGAAAAGGTTGGTTCTTGAATTTTATTTGTGCTAATTCGGATTCCTTTGTTTGTTTGTAAATTGTAAAGATAATAGTTTGCTACAAACGAATGTCGGTAAATTTGTTCAGACTCCGAAGCGATAAGTAACCATTTCTCATCAGGACTGAATGTATAATCATTGATGAACAACGAAAACTCGCTCTCATTTGAAGTGTCGAATAGTGTTTTTACCTTTTTGAGTGTAGTGAAATCATATAAATCAATTTGCTGTGAACCTGCTTCTCGGTTGTAATTTAGTGTTGTATACTGATTTGTATTCTTCATCGCCGATAGGTGAGATATCTGCTCGGGATAAAACACGCCCTTTGCCCAAATGTCTTCCAAAGTAATGGATTTGTTTTGAGCAACCAAAGCAGTTGAAAATATCAATAGAAATAATAGTATAAAACTAGAATAATTTTTCATTTTATTTTATATTAACGAATTAATCGGTCAATAATACTAATTTTTTTAATTCTATTCTAATTTTTTTAGTTATAAATATAACATTATTTGTGTTTTGTGTTGATATTTAATTGTTTATGAATTGTTAAATAAATTAAAAAAATATTTTGATTTTTTTAGATTTAGCTTTTATAAAAAAAATGTATCTTTGTGACTTCCGAGAATATGTAATCGAAATAGAAAAATAATTTCAATATGAGAAAAAAAATTGTAGCAGGAAATTGGAAAATGAACAATGACCTGAAAAAATCAACAGAATTGATAGCTGATTTATTAAAAAAATTACCTAAAACAGAAGCAGAAGTGATGGTAGCTCCTACTTTTGTGAATTTAATTCCCGCAACTGAAGCAGCAAAAGGAACTGCTGTTGAAGTGATTGCTCAAAATATGCATTTTGCTGAAAACGGAGCTTACACAGGTGAAATTTCAGCTGAAATGTTAAAAAGCATAGGCGTAAAAACTGTAATTTTAGGACATTCTGAGCGTCGTGCTTATTTTAACGAAACTGACGAGTCTTTGGCTAAAAAGGCAGACACAGCCTTGAAACATAATATCCGAATGGTATTTTGTATCGGAGAAGAATTGGCGGACAGAAAAGCAAATAATCATTTTAAAGTAGTTGAAAATCAGATTAAAAATGGATTGTTCCATTTGTCTGCTGATGCGTGGAAAAATATCGTTTTAGCCTACGAACCTGTTTGGGCAATTGGAACGGGCGAAACTGCTTCACCTGAACAAGCTCAGGAAATGCACGCGTTTATTCGTAAAACACTCGCTGATAAATACGGAAAAGAAGTAGCCGACAGCGTTTCAATTCTTTACGGAGGTAGCGTAAAACCTGATAATGCCAAAGAAATTTTTGCAAAAGCAGACGTTGATGGCGGACTTATTGGAGGAGCATCACTCAAAGCCGATGATTTTATCGCAATTATTAACGGAATTTAATTTTTTGAGAGAGAAGTAATCAGGTAATAGGCAATAGTTTTAAGTTAACAAGACCAAGATACAAGTGCTAAGTTTTCAAATACTTGGATTTTGGGATTTGAAATCTTAATATTTTGGAAAGCCTATTGCCTATTGCCTATTGCCTAAATATGTTACAAAACGATTTATTTTTAAGAGCCTTGAATGGCGAAACTGTGGAGCGTCCGCCAGTTTGGATGATGCGTCAAGCGGGTAGATATTTGCCAGAATTTAGGGCTTTACGCGATAAATATGATTTCTTTACGCGTTGCCGAGTTCCTGAATTAGCGGCGGAAATCACAGTGCAACCCATTGATATTGTGGGAACTGATGCTGCTATTTTGTTTTCAGATATTTTGGTTGTTCCACAAGCGATGAATATTGAAGTGGAGATGAAATCAGGGGTAGGACCTTGGCTTCCTAATCCGATTCGTTCTGCTAAAGATGTTGAAAATGTTATAGTTCCTGATATTCACGAAACTTTAGGATACGTGATGGAGGGCATTAAGCTTACCAAACAAATGCTTGACAATCGTGTGCCTCTTATTGGGTTTGCAGGGTCTCCTTGGACGATTTTCTGTTATGCCGTAGAAGGGAAAGGTTCGCGTGACTTCAACATTGCCAAGGAGTTATGTTTTACAGATTCACAAACGGCACACAAATTGTTGCAAAAAATTACGGATACGACCATTTTGTATCTGAAAGAAAAAGTGAAAGCAGGGGTTGATGCGGTACAAATTTTCGATAGTTGGGGAGGTGTACTTTCTCCTATTGATTATCAGGAGTTTTCGTGGAAATATATCAACCAGATTGTGGAAGCGTTAGCACCACTTACTAAAGTGATTGTTTTTGGAAAAGGCTGTTGGTTTGCCCTTCCTGAAATGGCAAAATCGAAAGCTTCTGCCCTTGGTGTGGATTGGACGTGTACTCCGAAAATAGCTCGAGAACTTACGGGAGGAAAAATTACGTTGCAAGGAAATTTTGACCCTTCACGATTACTCTCTCCGCCTTCAGAAATCAAAAGAATGGTACATCAAATGATTGACGATTTTGGGAAAGACAATTACATCGTCAATTTAGGACACGGAATTCCACCAAACATTCCTGTTGAAAATGCAAAAGCTTTTGTAGAGACGGTAAAAAGTTACAAGTCTTTTTAGAATAATTTTTTACTATATCTACTTTGAAAATGATTTGAAGTTTGGAATATTGAAATATTTTTATATTACTTAATTAGAATCAAATCAATAAAGTTGGAAATTTTGTAGAAAAAAGCCAAAAAGCTCTATTTTTTTAGAGAATTTTTGGCTAATTTTTATTGTTTCTTCAATACTTCAAAAAGCATTTTCCTTGCTCTAAGCAAAGTTACTTTTACATTACTATGAGACATACCCGTAGTTTCAGCAATTTCTTTGTAAGATTTTTCCTGCAAATATCGCAATTGAATAGTTGTTCGATAAGGTTCTTTTAACTTTTTGATACATAAGAGCAATCGGTTTAAGTTTTGCTCCATAATTAGGTTGTCCTCAGCAGTAGGCGATTCATCTGCAATGGTGTTGGCTTCCTTTTCCTCAGATGATGAATGCGTAACTTTTTGTTGTTGGCTTCTAATCATATCAACGTGAACATTTTTGGAAATAGCTATGATCCACGTTTTGAAAGAGAACTCTTCATTGTATGTATTGATTTTATCAAAAGCCTTCGCAAATGTTTGAATAACAACATCTTCTACATCATTTTCGTCTCCGATACGCTTTTGCTGAAAGTTGTAAACATCTGTCCAAAATTCATCAAGTAAGTAGCTGAAAGCCTTCTGATTGCCTTCTTTTGCTTCCTTAATTTTTTTGGATAATATTTCCTGATTGTTCAAAATTCTCTGACTTTATTTCTTACAATCTTGCTCATCAGGCATTTTCCCACAGAAACCACAAGGTTCGCCCGTTTTATTCAAATGTGGACTTTGACTAGCACAAGTTCCTGCAAATTTTCCTCCTTTTTTAGCCCAAATTTTAATGGCAATTCCTATAAAACATAAGGCCAAAATTCCGATGGTTAATAATACTAATTTCATTATATCTTACTCATTGATTTTTAGTGAATTATTTCAAGTCATAAAGCGAATTTACCGCCACGACACGTTCTACCGTAAATCCTTCTGCAAAATCCACGCCAATTAGTCGACCCAAGTCCCTCGCTCGATAAGTTACACTATCCAGAAAGTTTTTGTCAGAAATTGGGGTGTTTGGCTCGTTGCTGTTTGCGTCGTAAAACTGGGTTTTGTATGCCAAAACCGAAGCCAGCTTTTTATCCATAAACTCAGAAATATCTACCACAAAATCAGGTTGAATATTTTTCCATTGGATATAGTGGTAAACAACTTTAGGACGCCACGCTTTTTGCTTTTCTCCTTTTAATTCAGTTTCGATTTTTCGAAGTCCGCTTAAAAAACAGGCATCACTGACCAATTTACTTCCTTTTGCGTGGTCGATATGGCGGTCGTCAATAGTGTTACAAAGCACAATATCAGGACGATATTTTCTGATTACTTTAATGATTTCCAACTGATGAGTCTTATCATTTACAAAAAATCCGTCAGCAAATTTTAAATTTTCACGAACCTCAACACCCAAAATTTTGGCTCCTTCTCGGGCTTCTTCTTTTCGGGTTTCGGCAGTGCCTCGCGTACCTAATTCGCCCTGTGTCAGGTCAATAATTCCTACTTTTTTGCCCGAAGCCACTTCTTTTGCAATTGTTCCCGAACAACCTAATTCCACGTCATCGGGGTGAGCTCCAAAGGCTAAAATATCTAATTTTAAACTCATATTATTTTTGGTTGTGTTATGAAAAGTATGTTTTTAATGTCAGGCTTCGACTTCGCTCAATTTGAAAAAAAATTATCATACTTTTTTGAGCCACTTCTTTATTTTTCAATCCAATCAATAATTTCTTTACCTTGAGGTGAGGTTTTTGGAGCGATTATTTTTTCCAATTTTCCGTCTGCTCCGATAAGATATTTTTGAAAATTCCATTGTACCTCAGAATCTTCAAATCCATTTAATTTTTTAGAAGTCAAGAATTTATATAAAGGATGTGTATCTTCTCCTTTTACAGAAATTTTTTCCATCATTGGAAAGCTTACACCATAGTTAATTTTACAAAATTCTGCAATTTCATTATTGCTACCAGGCTCTTGCGATTTAAAATTATTAGCAGGAAATCCAATGATAATGAAGTTGTTATCTTTATATTTTTGATACAAAGCCTCCAATCCTTCGTACTGAGGAGTCAGCCCACACTTCGAAGCGGTGTTCACAATCATTACCTTTTTGCCTTTCAATTGAGAAAGAGCAAAATCATCTCCGTATATATCTTTCACAACAAATTGATATATAGTATTTTCTGTTTTTTGTTGTGCATTTGAAAATCCGAATATGCACAAAGCCAATATTGTAACTAATTTATTCATATTTATTTTATTGATTTATAGTGAATTAATAACTTCTCTTGCTTTTTTTGTAACTTCCGATGCAGGATTTTGAGGTAAGGTATTTTCATCGAAAAGTTGCAAAACATTCTCTATTTTTTTGAGTGCTTCAGTGTTCTGTTTTTGGTGAAATTCCTCACGTAAAATATTTACTTTTTCATAAAATTGGATACCTTCTACCATTCGCTCAAAACGTACAGAACTTCTTCCCATTGGATAAATCAGATAAGTATCTCCTGCCGCCCAAGCTCTAAAACGGCTGTCTAACAAAGGTTCTGACGTCCAGCTGTTTAATGCCCAACGCAAATATCCGTCCAGATTATCTTTCGCGGCATACCACGCTAACCATTCACTTTCAGCGGGTTTACTAAAAGTAAAAGTATTTGGGTAAGGTTCTGTACAACAAGTATAATAGGTGGTTACTTTGCCCTGTTGTTGCCTTTTTTCGAGGACTTTTTGTTCGTATTTGGTGCTTAACGGAACGCAATAATCGTCGAGGTAAGGCTCTAACTCCTGATGCCAATCACCCGCCAGAGATATTTTGAAGTTAGGGTCAGCGTTCTTGATGATTTTCAATACTTTCTGCATTACTTCTTTGGGGCGTTCGTCCATTGAAATGTACGTTTTTTCAAACCAACCTTTTGTTTTCAGATGTTTCGCAAAGGCGGTGAGCATTGCTGTCCACATTGTTTCATATTCAGGCTCTCCTGGTTGTGTTTTAATGACTTGTAATTGATTTGTAGTTTGGTTGAAGTATTGAAATGACAATTTCCAAGGAACCATTGAATAACAATTGATTTGCTTGGTTATTCCCATTTCGCGCATAAATTCAACCCATTTGTCAAATACTGCAAAATCAAAGTGCCACGAGCCATCTAACTTCTTCATCCACATTACCATAGAATTGAAAGGGTCTTGTGTTTGTCCGCCCCAAGGTTCGTACATTATGGAAGCTGTTATGGATTTTCCACCTGCATCGGCATATGGTTTCATTTCTCTTTTCAGATGTTCGAAATGAGCTTCTGACCAAGGCGTTACGCCAAAATAACGAGCCACAGCATACGGATTTTGCCATAAATCCAAATGAAATTTCCAGTCTTTCGGTTGTGGTAAAGTACGTTGTAAAACCTGAACTTCAAAAGGTAATTTTTTGAGAATTTTTGTTTTGTTTTTCAGAGTTACAAAACCTTTATAATTACCTGTCTTCGTATTTTGAGGTATTTGCAGTTTTAGCCAAATACCACGAGATGAGTGTTTTGCAATTTCTATTTTTTTTGTGTGATGATCAAGAGCATCAGCGATGAGGGTAGAATCAAAATCAGTGGGTTTACGATATCCGCAACCTCCTTTACCATCTTTGTTGAGTTCGTCGGTCATTACATAACGCACAAAAGCCGTTTGAAAATGCTCTTTGCTAATTTTGTTTTTACCGCTTTTTAAATCTGAAACCTCTACGGATATTTCTATATTCTTATCTGCATTTGAAATACCTATTTGAGCAGAAATACGTTCTCCTTTCCAAGCTTTTAGGCGTTTGGTTGTTTCCAGATGAAGAATAGGTTCCTCTTTTTTATAGCGAATATCTGTTGTTCCCCAACCTATATGGATTCCTTTTATTGAACTCCAATTTTGTAAATTAGTAGCCACAGGATTAGGCAATTCCATATATTTTTCAGTAGTAAGTATCTCTTGCTTAGTATTTAAGCCTAAATCTGTGATTTCTTCTTGGTTTTGTGAAAAACCTATCAATCCTGTTAAGTATAACAAGATGAATATCTTTGATTTCATTCTTTTTCAAGTTCTTAATCGACTGCAAATTTAAGTAAAAAAACAAAAGAAACAAGAATCATTCGGATACGATTACTATCTAAGTTTATGTGAAAAGAAAAAAGCCCATTAAAAAATGGGCTCTCAAGCTTAAAACTAACTAATTCGTTATGAAGAGAAACAACAACTATTTCGAAATGAATATGAAAAAGTAATCTTCATAATGGATTGCAAACGGAATATAAAAAATATATCACTTTGCGATGACGAACAATATTACTAACAACACTGCAAAGGTATGTAAGTTTTTTATTCTTACAAAATTAATTTAGATTTATTTTAAATAAAATATTTTAGTTGTTTATTTCCAGTTAATTGTGTATTTATATAATCGACAAGAATAAGTAGAAAATATGCTTGACTAATGAATGTATTTTTGATTTTTAGATATTTCTGTTGAAAGAAAACTTGAGTTTTGTTTACCTTTGCACAATGGAATTTTCATCAAAACTCTTAGAAAATGCAGTTTATGAAATAGCACAATTGCCTGGTATCGGGAAAAGAACTGCATTGCGTCTTGCATTACATCTTTTAAAACAACCTGAAGAACAGTCTGTTAGAATGGCAAATGCGATACTGAATTTACGTACAAATATTCAGTATTGTAATAATTGTCATAATATTTCAGATGTTGATATTTGTGAAATTTGTAGCAGTCCCAGTCGAGAAACAGGGATTATTTGTGTAGTAGAGGATTTTCGTGATGTGATGGCTATTGAAAATACAGGGCAATTTTTTGGTCAGTATCACGTTTTAGGCGGGAAAATTTCGCCTATTGATGGAATAGGTCCTTCAAATTTGAATATCAGTTCTTTAGTTAAAAAAGTAGAAACAGGAAATGTTAAGGAACTTATTTTTGCATTAAGCAATACTATGGAAGGAGATACGACAAACTTCTATATTTTCAGGCAAATAGAAAAATTCAACATTACCATTTCGACTATAGCAAGAGGTATTTCTGTGGGAGGTGAGCTGGAATATGCCGATGAAGTTACTTTAGGCAGAAGTATCACACAAAGAATTCCTTTTGAACATTCTTTAAAAAGCTGAAAATGAAAAAAGATAATTTTTAGCAATGAAAATTTCAAGATTATTTAACACTTGAAGATAGTTAGTTCGGTTTTTTTTTATACCTTTGGGCTTGTTTTACATATGTTTAAAATGATTGGTGTAATAACTAATCTCTAACCACTATAATTAAGAAAATGGCTAAATACGAATTAAAATTACCCAAAATGGGAGAAAGTGTTGCAGAAGCAACAATTACAAATTGGTTAAAGAAAGTAGGAGAGACTATTGAGGCAGAAGAAGGTGTTGTTGAAGTAGCTACAGATAAGGTAGATACGGAAGTTATTTCAGAGGTTTCAGGAGTACTTGTTGAGATTCGTTGTCAGACTGACCAAGTAGTTAAAGTTGGTGAAGTGATGGCTATTCTTGAAATAGAGGGAGAACAAGAAGCAAAACAGGAAACAAAAACTGTGGTTGCTGCCAAAGAAATTGAAAAAGAGATTACCGAAATAAAAGAAACAACATTACAGACTGAGTCCTTAAACTTTGAAGGTTCAAGCTCAGAGCGATTCTACTCTCCTTTGGTTAAAAGTATTGCTAAAAAGGAAGGGATTTCATTGCAAGAATTAGAAAAAATTGCAGGTACTGGAGCTGATAATCGAGTAACGAAACAAGATATGCTCGATTATTTGGAGAACAGAGCAGAGGCTTCATCTGGGCTACAACAAAATACGATGATTCAAACTCCTGTAATTCAAACTGAAATTTCTGCTGAAAGAAAATCTGAATTGATAGGAAAAGGTAACGAGTTGATTCCAATGTCACGAATGGGGAAACTCATTGCAGAACATATGACATATAGCAAACATACTTCACCTCACGTTCAGAGTTTTATTGAAGTGGATATGACTCGAGTTTGGAACTGGCGTAACAAAGTTAAAAAGGCATTTGAAGAGCGTGAAAGAGAAAAGTTTACCTTTACTCCTATATTTATGGAGGCGGTAGCTAAAGCTCTTATTGAGTATCCAATGATGAATATATCAGTTGAAGGGTCAACCATAATCAAAAAGAAAAATATAAATGTTGGTATGGCTACAGCTTTGCCTGATGGTAACCTTATTGTTCCTGTAATTAAAAATGCTGACCAATTGAGTTTGAGAGGTATGGCAAAAGCTGTAAATGATTTAGCTACACGTGCCAGAGCAAGTCAACTAGCTCCTGATGAAGTAAAGGACGGAACTTATACAGTCACAAATATTGGTTCATTTGGTACGTTATTCGGTACCCCTATTATCAATCAGCCACAAGTTGGTATTTTAGCGGTTGGTGCAATTCAAAAAGTTCCTGCTGTTATTGAAACTCCCGAAGGAGATGTAATAGGAATCCGTCATAAAATGATTCTATCACATAGCTATGATCATCGTGTTGTAAATGGTGCTTTAGGGGGAATGTTTATTCAATTTATAGCTAAATATCTTGAAAATTGGGATATAAATAGACAATTATAATCATTCTAAATTATTGATTTTATTGTACTTTTAAGCCTTCTGATACAATCGTTATATTTAAAAAATAACGTATCTTTGCCCCCATAATTTTTTAAACGAGAAAACTATAAATTTATGGCAATAAAGATTACTGATGATTGTATAAATTGTGGAGCCTGTGAACCTGAATGTCCTAACAACGCTATTTATGAAGGAGCTGACGATTGGCGTTATAGCGACGGAACAGCTTTGAAAGGCGAAATAGTTTTACCCAATGGGAAACAGCTCAATGCAGATCAAGTACAAGAACCCGTTAGTGATGATTTCTATTTTATTGTAACTGATAAATGTACAGAATGCATAGGGTTTCACGAAGAGCCACAATGTGCAGCTGTTTGCCCTGTTGATTGTTGTATTCCTGACGAAGATAATCAAGAAACAACAGAGGAGCTTCAGGCAAAGAAAAGATTTTTGCACAACGAGGAATAAAGCAAAAACAAAGGTTAAACCTCCAATTTTTGAAATTCAAAGGTTGGGGGTTTTGCTATATAAAAAGAAATCCGAAATATTACTAAAATTGCTTTTCAAAAAATAAATTATATCTTTGTGATGCAGAACTTATTGGTTTTGAAGTAGAATTCATAAATAATTTTTGAGTCAGTGGTTAATAAACGTTTGTTAATAAAAAATTTATTAGGACATAGTGATGAAAATAGTTTCTATGACCGGAAGCGATTTATTGACCTGAATACAAGAGAAGGAAAAGCAAAGTTTCTGAAGATAATTTGTGCTTTAGCAAATTCTAATCCGTATAATAAAGCATTCATCGTCATAGGTGTAGAAGATGAGTCTCGAGAAATAGTGGGAGTCGATTTTTTTGATGATAGTCGTATTCAA
This sequence comes from Capnocytophaga cynodegmi, assembly GCF_002302475.1. NCBI lineage: Bacteria > Pseudomonadati > Bacteroidota > Flavobacteriia > Flavobacteriales > Flavobacteriaceae > Capnocytophaga > Capnocytophaga cynodegmi. The sequence continues at coordinate 665,021 of NZ_CP022378.1, read as the reverse complement.
AATCTGATAAATTCTTATTTAAACAATGCTCCTTCAATCACTTATGAAAATATTATTTTTCCAGATTTACCCAATGATAAGGTTGTAGGACTGGTAACAGTTACTTCATCAAAGCAAGTTTGTTCCCTTTCAAAAGGGATATGGAAGTACGCTAAAGATACAATTTTTAAAAGAGAAGGAAGTAATAGCAAAATACAAAATGATGATTTTCCGCTGGAAGATTTTAATTCTGAAATAGTTCAGCAAATTGAGAAAATTTCAAGCAATAACATACAGCACACTTTGGACGGGGTTATTAATTTTATAAATCATCGTCATAAGGATTTAGAATCACATTATCTGGTTTTTAGAGAACAATTTGTGCTTTGTTGGGCAGGTAAACCCAAGATCGTTGAAGATAAGAAAATGTACTCCAGAGTTGATATTGAGCTTATTAACGAACAAGTACGTTTGTTTTTTTCTAACCTTGATAAAGTTGAAATTCGTGTTGAAGAAAATACGTTTTCTGTAACGGAGTATATTTATTTAGGGATTGAAAATCAGAAAGATTACTATCCTTTGGAACTTGTTCAGATTCATTTTTTTAACAACGGAAGCTATAAAATAGAACAGAAACTCATATTTTCTCCTCCTATTTACGATGAAAAGAAAATATGTGGTATATGGAGTGAAAAACGAGTTATTTTAGAAAAAATAATTGATAATCAGCTTTTAACCGAACAAGAATTAAGGCAAATTCCAACATTACCTTCAATATGTTTAGAATGTTATTTGAATGGACATTTGGAGGTAAAAGAATTGTTGGAAGTGTCACGGCCAAAGCTGAAAGAGATTGATATAGAGGCTTATAAATCATTAAAAGAAGCATTAAGAATATTGCGAAAATTAAAATATAATCGTTGATGAATAGACTAACTACTAACCCTCGACGTACTTTAGTCGTTGGAGATATTCACGGAGCGTACAAGGCTCTGGTTCAAGTAATTCAAAGAGTAAAAATAAGAAAAAATGATTTTTTCATATTTTTAGGAGATTATTCAGATGGTTGGAGTCAAACTCCTGAAGTTCTTGATTTTTTACTGCAATTTAGAAAACATTATAGTTGCCTGTTCATCAGAGGAAATCACGATGCTCTTTGTCTGGAATTTTTGCAAGGAGCTTCAATGGATAAAATGTGGTATTATCACGGGGGAGATGCAACGGAAAAAGCCTATCAAAATGCTTCTGAGGAAGTGAAACAAAGGCACATCAAATTTTTATCTGAATTAGAAAATTATTATTTAGATAGCAATAACCGATTGTTTGTTCACGCAGGATTTACCAATCTCAGAGGAGTTGATTTTGAGTATTTTCCAGAAATGTTCTATTGGGATAGAACTCTTTGGGAATTAGCAACATCGGTAAAAACTTCACCTGAACATAGTAAATATCCAAGTAGATTATTGCTATATTCAGAAACATTTATAGGGCATACACCTACCACTCGTTTAGGGTGTGATAAACCAATGACAGCCAATAATGTATGGAATGTAGATACAGGTGCAGCATTCAAAGGTAGAGTTTCAATTATGGATATTGATACCAAAGAATACTGGCAAAGTGACCCTGTTTTTGAGCTTTATCCTGATGAAAAAGGAAGGAATAAATAGAGTTTATTCAAAATCTTCTGTCTGAAAATTAATTAGATATACTTTTTTAACCGCACGAGTCAGAGCTGTATAAAGCCACCGCAGATAATTATCATCAATACCATTGGGAAGATAGGGTTTTTCAATAAAAACAACATCCCATTGCCCACCCTGACTTTTATGACAGGTAATAGCATATGAAAATTTGACTTGTAAGGCGTTAAAAAAAGGATTTTCTTTAACTTTCAGATACTTTTTATATGCCGAGGTTTCATCTTGATAATCAAGTAAGACTTCTTCGTAAAGGCGGTTGCTTTCTTGATGTGTAAGTGACGGATTTTCAGTTTCGAGAGTATCTAACAAAAGAATCGTGTCAAAAGGAGGAAAGTCTGGATAATCAATAAGTTGTACTTGAACTTCAGCAAATCGAAATCCGTATAACTCACGAAAAGCATAGATTTGAAGTACTTCCAGAGTGTCACCATTGGCGATAAAACTCACTTTAGGAGAATCTTTTAACCAGTAATAATTATTTTTCACAACCATAAGTAAATCTCCTGCAGAAAGGTCATTTTCATTATCCAAAATTACTTTTCGGATTTGCCTGTTATAAAGTACAGCTCTTTTATTTGAGCGGACAATAATTGCTGTTTGTTCCAATCCATAGTTTGAGTATGAGCTTTCTATGGCTTCCTGAATTTCAGTTCCTTCAGTCAATTGAACTATGTCTCTGAAATTTCTAGTCTTAAAATTAAATTTTTTCTGAATAGAAAATTCAAAAAGGATTTCTCTAAGTTTTGTCGCATTGTACAAAATACCAGATTTTTTTTCTTGTCTTACGACTTCATTAAGTTCAATATGAGATACTTCCTTATTATAGCGAATTTCTAAATTTCGGATATCTAAAGCAGGACTATAATCAGAATTAACAGGAGGCAACTGAGCAGAATCTCCCATCAATAGTAATTTACAACCTTGTCCAGAATAGACATACGTTATGAGATTATCCAAAAGAGAATTTTGGTCAAAAAAATGTTCATTATTATCTGTAATCATCGAGGCTTCATCTACAATGAATAGTGTGTTTTTAAATTTGTTGATTTTCAATGTAAAAGAAAATTCTCCTCCGTTCGTTTTCGGAAAATAAATATGTTTGTGGATGGTAAAAGCTTGTTGTTTAGCAAAATTGGACATTACCTTTGAAGCCCGCCCAGTTGGAGCAAGAAGAACAGCTTTATGCCCAATAGAAGGCAGGTTTTTAATCAAACAATTGATAATTGAAGTTTTTCCTGTTCCCGCAAATCCTTTAAGTAAAAACAATTTTTCAGAAGAATTCTTATCTAATAAAAATTCTGTAATTAATTGCAAAGCAATGTTTTGAGATGTTGTAGGATTGTAAGGGAAAGCATTTAAAAGATTGTTTAAAAAGGTATTTTTGTCCATTGATGAATTTATATGGACCCAAAAATATAATTTTTTTTCTCAAAAAGCTTTTTTGAATAAAAAAAAATTGTAGCTTTGCAGTAAACCAGTCAAGAAAAAAAATATTTTTAAAAGATGAAAAAAATTTTACAAATTGCGCTTTGGGCTGTTGGCTTATTTTTTTGTTTTATGATTTACAAATCAGTTACCGGTCCTATTGAGTTTAACAAAATTAAAACAGAGCGTTACACAGCAGTAATTGGGAAATTAAAAGATATTCGCGATGCTCAAGAGGCACATCGGGTTGTGACAGGAAAATACGCAAATAGTTTCGATGACCTGACTAAGTTTATTGAAAATGAGAAGTTCACTATTACTTCTCAACGTGACACGAGCTGGACAGAATACGATAAAACGTTCAAAATTGATGTTCTAAAACAAGGTGTTGTAGTTGATACTTTGGGATATGTGTCAGTTAAAGATTCTTTGTTTAAAAACTCGGATCGTTACAAAAACCTAAGATATGTTCCTTTTGCTGAAAATCCGAAAGAAGAGTTTGTTTTGAAAACAGCTTCTCTTGACAAAAATGGGTATTCGGCTTCAGTTTTTGAGGTTTCTGTGCCTAAAATTAAGGTGCTTTGGGGACTTGATAAAAACGAGGTAGAAAAGGAAGTTGTAAAAAATTCAGTAGAAGATGTTAAAGGTGCGGATATCAAAGTAGGTTCTTTGGAAGAACTAAGTACAAATGGTAACTGGCCTACGTCATACGATGCAAAGACAGCAAGAAAATAGTATATTCAGAACTTATTTCAAGGAATTGTCCATTCAAATTAACTTGGATGGACTTTCTTTTTGTGTTTTCAATCCTGTGCTAAATTATGTTGAATCGATTTATAATTTTCCTATAAACTTCAACTATAAAAACAAGCAAGATATTGAAAGAGAAGTCTGTAGTGTTTTGGATTCTGAAGAAGATTTGCGACAGGATTTCAACAACATTAAAGTATTCCATAACACACCCATATTTACATTTATTCCACAGGCTCTTTTTATGGGCAAGAAGGAAGCGATAGAATACTTAAAATATAGCATTGATGTTTCCTCTTTGAAGGAAAATTTCGTTGAATATGACAGAATTATTTCTATCGAAACGGTTAATGTTTTTGTGCCAGATGTTTTCATAAATAACATTCTGGTTGATTATTATGGTGCATTTGAATCTCAGCATTTTGCATCATCATTATTACGAATGCTACTAAAGCATTATGCCTCACACGCTTATGAGATTATGTATGTGTATGCAGAACAAAGCTCGTTTTATTTTGTAGTTTTCAGAGATAAGAAATTGTATTATTTCAACCGATTTGAATATCAAACAATGGACGATTTTCTCTATTATATTCTTTTTTCTGTTGAACAGCTGAATATAAATACGGAAAGAGTTCCGTTGTATTTCATTGGAGATATGAATATTAACTCCTTAATGAGTGAGCGAGTAAGGAAATACATAAAGTATATCTACCTAATGAAACACAATAAAAATTACTACTCTGAAGGGATGGACGAGGGGTTAATTCACCGAAATTTTGTGCTTACGCAATCTTTTTAATAGAAATAAGTCAATTTTTTATTTATCATCATCTTCAGGTATTGCTCTTTTTAGGATGGCTTCTGGGATTGATTTCTTTGATTTTACTCCCATTATTTTCAATTTTTCGATGCTACGAACAATATTTCCCTTTCCTTCAACCAATTTATTCATAGCATTACCATATTCGGACTTGGCTTCGTCCATTTTTTTGCCTATCTTTATCAAATCAGTGATGAAACCTTCAAATTTATCGTACAAAGCTCCCGCCTGACGTGAAATTTCGTACGCATTTTCCTGCTGTTTTTGATTTGTCCACATCGAATCAATGGTACGAAGTGTCGCTAATAATGTAGTTGGAGTCACAATAACGATATTCTGAGCAAAGGCCTTTGTATATAACGAATCATCATTTTGCAGAGCAATCGCAAAAGCAGGTTCTATAGGAATGAACATCAATACAAAATCAGGGCTATTGGTGTACAAATCCTCGTACTTTTTTCCTGAAAGTTGATCGATATGCCTTTTGATTGAATTGATATGCTGCTTCAAAAAGATAGGTTTTTCTTCATCTTCAGCATTAACAAAGCGTTCATAATCAGTTAAAGATACTTTTGAGTCAATAATCATTTTTTTTCCGTCAGGCAGATGAATTATTACATCAGGAATAACCCTTGAACCATCTTCTCTGACAAAAGATTCCTGAATGGTGTATTCTCTTCCTTTTTCCAAATTTGATTTTTCCAATACTTTTTCCAATACCAATTCCCCCCAGTTTCCTTGTATTTTGCTATCTCCTTTGAGAGCTTTGGTTAGGTTTTCAGCTTCTTTAGTGATGCGTAAATTTTGATTCTGTAGGTCGATAAGTTGTTGTTTTAGAGCAGAGTGAATGCTTATGTTCTCTTTTTGACTATGTTCTACTTTTTGTTCAAAATCTTTGATTTTTTCTTGTAATGGGCTTAAAATGTTTTTCAGATTTTCTTTGTTTTGCTCTGTGAATTTTGAAGATTTTTCTTCCAGAATTTTGTTAGCTAAATTCTCAAATTCTTTTGTAAATTTCTCTTGCAAAAGTTCAGTTTCTTTTGATTTTTCTTTCAATTTTGTTAGTAAAAACTCTTTTTCGGATTCATTTCTGGTTAAAAGCAGGTTTAGTTCATCTTTTTGGTCTCTGAAATCCTCTTTTTCTTGCTTTTCGATGGCTAAAAGTTGCTGTAATTCTTCCAAAGAGCGTTGTTGCAGCTCTTCTCGGCTTTTATTTGATGAAATTAAGTTTTCAGTTTTTATTTTGTTTATGTAAGTTCCTAAAAAAAAGCCAATCGCTAAACAAATAATACTTATAATAATGTATGAAAGCATAGTTTAATTTTTTTGAGAGTTATAGAAAAAAGCAAAGGTACAAAGGTATTAAAATAATGAAAAATAACAATGATATTCACTTTATAGGAAAATAATTTAGTTTTTTTCTTGGTATGACGATATTTTTATATATTTGCGGGATATAAAAATAATTTGTTAATATTTAATACGAAAATTAGATATTTTATACTCTTTTTTAACAAGAATTAAATTATAATTCATATAAAATGCTTTTATTGGATATTTTAAAAGACGCTTTCAAAATATATCGTAAATCTTTCTTAGATATTATTTTGGGTTCAATTTCTGTGATTTCAATTATATTAGGAATATATATGCTGATTTTTTCGACACTTTTCGGTGTATCACAGGAATATTTAATGAAAAATGTAATTGAAAATCCTCAGATAGTTCAAGATATAATTTCAACACCGCAATTTCAAATAAAATTCAATTTGTTTATAGTGTTGATTAAATGTATTATAGCCCCGATGTCAGCAGGATTTTATAAGATTTTCGATATGAGAGAAAGAGGGGAGGAAATAAACTACAAAATACTTTTTTCGTATTATAATTCCTCTTTTACAGCGAGGATTTTAGGTTTCGTAATTGGACTTATGGCGGTGAAGTTGCTCATAGAATTTCTTCTCCTAAAATTAGGACTTGGAACTATAAGTTTCTCTTTGTCAGTAATATTGTCTTTGTTATTTACTTTAACAATACCAATTATTATTTTTGAAAATAAGTCACTTAAAAGTTCAATGAAGCAAAGTTCGGCGAGTGTGTCTCTACAAATGTTCACTGCCTTGATTGCTTTGCTTGTAGGTGTAGTTTTAGGATTTTCAGGAGTTTTGTTATTTGGTTTTGGTATTGTATTGACATTACCTCTACTTTACGCTATAAATTATAGTCTGTATCGACATATAAATCAACAAATTAATTAAGAAATAAAAATAAAACGATGAGAAAAACAATTTTTCCACTACTTTTAGTAGCTTCATTAACTCTAAATAGTTGTGGGGAGCTACAGCAAGTTATCAATTCAACATATTCAAACACAGGATTTAATGTCGCTGATGGATTGAAACAAGCGTTGGAATTTGGAGTGTCAAACGGAGTAGACATACTTAGTAAAGACGGAGGATATTTTAAAGACCAAGCTGTTCGGATTTTACTTCCTGATGAGTTGAAAAAGGTGGATTCTGCCTTACGAAGCATCGGATTAGCATCACTAGCTGATGAAGGTTTGAAAATATTAAACAAAGCTGCTGAAAATGCTGTAAATGAGGCTAAACCTATCTTCATTTCGGCTATAAAAGGAATGACCTTTAACGATGCAATGGCAATATTGAAAGGAGATTCACAAGCCGCAACAACATATCTCAAAAATAATACATTTTCTGCTTTGCAAGAAGCATTTGCTCCCAAAATACAGGCTTCACTTAGTCAAGTAGGGGCTGATGAAATTTGGAGCAATATCATCAATAAATACAATCAAATTCCGTTTGTGAAAAAGGTTGAACCAAATCTTACTTCATATGTTACAACACAGGCAATTAACGGATTATTTGTAAAGGTCGGAGACAAAGAAAAAGAAATCAGAACCAATGTATCAGCAAGAACAACATCACTATTGAAATCCGTTTTTGCTCTGCAAGATTAATGACCATAAAATTATAACAAAATGAGGATAAAATTTATAACATTATGTGCTATCGCTTTTTGTGGTAGTCTCAAAGCACAGCAAACTATGAATAAACCTATTTTTACAACGCCTTATCAATCAACGCCTTTTGGTGATTATAAGGTAGAAGATTTTAAATCAGCTATCGAACAAGCAATTTCTGAAAGTTTGAAAGAAATTGATAAAATTGCTAATTCAAAAACCAAACCAACTTTTAAAAATACTATTGAAGCTTTGGCTTTTAATGGGGAAAAGTTGGGGCGACTTACAATGATGTTTTTCAACTTGAATAGTGCAGAAACCAGCAAAGAATTACAAAAAGAAGCACAAAGCATTTCTCCAATGTTAAGTGATTATGAAAATGATATTCGATTGAATTCCAAACTTTTTGCTCGAGTAAAAGAAGTATACAACAATCGTGAAAAACTAAAATTATCTCCCGAAGAAACTACATTGTTGGACAAGACTTATAAAGGATTTACACGTAATGGGGCTAATTTATCTGAAAGCCAGAAGCAACGTTTGCGAGAAATAGATAAGCAACTATCAACTTTAAGTCTTCGTTTTGGAGAAAATGTATTAGCTGAAACACAAGCTTTTGAACTACATATTACCGATGAAAAGGATTTAAAAGGACTACCTGAATTTGCTGTTGAGGCAGCGGCACAAACCGCTTCAGACCGAAATAAAAAAGGTTGGATATTCACTTTGGATTTTCCGAGTTATAGTGCTTTTGTAAAATATGCTGAAAACAGAGATTTGCGTAAGAAGATGTTTGTAGCCTTCGCAAGTCGTGGCTTTAACAAAAATGTTAATAACAATGAGAAAAACATTTTAGAGATTGTTAAATTACGCGACGATCGTGCTAAACTGTTGGGATACAACAATTATGCTGCTTTTGTTTTGGAAGAAAGAATGGCGGATACTCCTGGAATAGTAAATAATTTTCTTAACGACTTATTGAAAAAAGCTAAACCCGCAGCTCAACGAGAGTTGGAAGAATTAAAAGCATTTGCTCAGAAACGCGATGGAGTTACTGATTTTCAGAAATGGGATTTTACTTTTTATAGTGAAAAATTGAAACAAGAAAAATTCAGTTTGGACGACGAAAAATTAAAGCCATATTTCAAATTAGAAAATGCAGTAAACGGAATGTTTCAAGTAGCAAATAAGCTTTATGGCTTGAATTTTAAAAAGATAGATACTATTGAAAAGTACCACGAAGAAGTTGATACTTATTTAGTTACAGACGAGAAAGGTGAGTATATTTCATTGTTCTACACTGATTTTTTCCCCAGACCAGGTAAAAGAGCAGGAGCTTGGATGTCATCATTTAAAAATCAACACAAACGCAATGGCGAAAATTCACGTCCGCATATAACCATTGTTTGTAATTTCACACGCCCGACCAAAACCCAGCCTTCGTTGCTGAGCTTTTACGAAGTTCGTACACTTTTTCACGAATTTGGACATGCTTTACACGGAATTCTTGCCAATACAACGTATCCTAACTTAAGCGGAACTAGCGTTTCTCGTGATTTTGTTGAATTGCCAAGTCAAGTTCTGGAAAATTGGTGCTATGAAAAAGAGGCTTTGTCGTTGTTCGCTACACATTATCAAACTAATGAGTTGATTCCTATGGAATTGGTTGAAAAAATAAAAGAATCTTCTTCTTTTATGGAAGGACTACAAACAATGCGTCAACTTAGTTTTGGAATATTGGATATGGCTTGGCATACTGCTGACCCTAAAACAATTAAGAGTGTAAAAGAGTTTGAAGATAAAGCCGTTGCGGTTACTGAATTATATCCTATGATTGCTGAATCTTGTTTCTCAACAGCATTTTCTCACATCTTTCAAGGAGGTTATGCAGCAGGATATTATAGTTATAAATGGTCGGAAGTGTTAGATGCTGATGCTTTTGAAGTGTTTTCTACAAATGGTATTTTCGATAAGAATACAGCTAAAAGTTTCAAAGATAATGTATTAAGCAAAGGAGGAAGTGAAAAACCGATGGAACTTTACAAGCGTTTCAGAGGAAAAGAACCTTCTCCAGATGCATTGCTAAAACGTGCTGGACTTATGTAGTATTCAGCTTTAAAGGTAAAATACTATTTGATAAAACGAAAAAAGCATAAAAAGTAAGATACGAAATGATTTCAGAGTCAGCGGAAGATAAACGAATTAGAGAAAAGGATAAGAAAGAAAAAGAATGGTTGCGTTGGGGTCCTTATCTCAGTGAACGCCAATGGGGAACTGTACGTGAGGATTATAGTGCAAATGGTGATGCTTGGAATTACATTTCTCACGATAATGCTCGTAGTCGTACCTATCGTTGGGGAGAGGACGGACTGGCTGGAATTTCTGATAATTCTTGCAATGTTTGCCTTTCTGTAGCTTTGTGGAATGGTAAAGATACCATTTTGAAGGAACGACTTTACGGGCTTAGTAACAATCAGGGAAATCACGGCGAAGACGTCAAAGAATTGTACTACTATTTGGACAATACGCCCACACATTCCTATATGAAGTATCTATATAAATATCCGCAAAATGCTTTCCCGTACGAAACTTTAGAAAGAGTTAATGCTGAGAGAGGATTGCAGGATACAGAGTTTGAACTTCCTGAAACAGGTATTTTTGATGAAAATGCTTATTTTGATGTACAGGTGGAGTATGCAAAATATAATGAAAATGACATTTTTATGAAAATAACTGTAACAAATCAAGGAGAAGAAATAGCTCCTTTAACGTTGTTACCTACGTTGTTGATGAGAAATTATTGGAGTTTCATTGAAGTAGAGCAAAAACCAAAAATTAGTTTGTTAAAAAATGAAAATGGCTATTTTGCAGAAGTAGATAATAAATCTGTTGGAACTTTCCTTTTGTATTTTGATGAAGCGGACAAACATCTTTTTACTGAAAATGAGACTAATGACGAGAAAATACATCAACACAAGAATGACCATCCTTTCAAGAAAGATTTGTTTCACGAAACAGTAATTTCTGGAGATTTTTCTTTGGCAACTCATAATCAAGAAGGTACAAAGTTCTCCCCGATGTATCATTTTGAGATAGCTCCCAAGGCACAAAAAGTAGTTTTTTTACGACTTACGAATCAGCAACAAGAAAATCCTTTTTCAGACGCTGAAAAGTTATTTGAACAACGTGAACAAGAATGTGAAATATTTTACAGAAATCTTCTCAAATGTCCTAATGAAGAATTATATTTAATTCAAAAACAGGCATTTTCAGGATTATTGTGGAACAAACAATATTACTATTATGATATTGAACAATGGTTGGAAGGCGACCCTAAACAACCTAAACCTCCTCAGCAACGTTGGAATGGACGAAATGCTGAATGGCTAACGTTACGCAATAACGATATTTTGCTTATGCCCGATAAATGGGAGTATCCTTGGTATGCTTCTTGGGATTCTGCATTCCATTGTGTTAGTATGGCAGTAATTGATACTCAGTTCGCTAAGGAACAACTTTTGTTGTTTAATAAAGAGTGGTATATGCGTCCTAATGGGCAAATTCCAGCATACGAATGGAATTTCAGTGATGTTAATCCACCAGTACAGCCTTGGGCAACGCTTATGGTTTACAATATTGATAAAGAGAGAACAGGAAAGCCTGATATAAGTTTTCTCAAGCGTATGTTCAATAAATTGACTGTGAATTTTACTTGGTGGGTAAATCGTTTGGATAGCACAGATAACAATGTTTTTGAAGGTGGATTCTTGGGGTTGGATAACATTGGTGTTTTTGACCGTAGTCAAGGCATTCCGGGAGTAAAACTTTTAGAACAAGTTGATGGTACAGCTTGGATGGCATTGTATTGCCTTTGTATGCTGAAAATCAGTTTGGAAATTTCCAAAGAAGATGAAACATATGAAGAAATGGCTATCAAATTTTTTGGACATTTTGTTCATATTGCGAAAGCCTTAAACCATATGAATCAGGAAAATAAGGGAATTTGGGATGAGAATGAAGGCTTCTTTTACGATAAAATCATTTTTGAAGATGGAGGTTCCAAACTTATCAAGGTTCGTTCTGTGGTAGGAATGCTTGCTTTGATGGCGGTACTTCATATTGACGGTGAAACGTTGAACAAATTACCAAGATTGAAAAGAAGTTTTTCGTGGTTTGATAAATATAGAATGAGTAAGCTGAGACACCCAATTATTCAAACTTCTGAAAAAGATGAAGGTATTTTATTATCATTAGTTCCTAAAAACCGCATTCGTAGATTGATGAGAGCCCTTATTGACGAAAAAGAGTTTTTAAGTGAATATGGAATTCGTTCTCTGTCAAAAATATACGAAACTCCTTTTTCAGTCCCATTGGAAGGGAATAACTATCAGATTGCTTACGACCCAGCAGAATCTACAAGCAATTTGTTCGGTGGAAATAGTAACTGGAGAGGACCAATTTGGTTTCCAATAAATTATATTTTGATAGATGCTTTGAGGGAATTACATAAATTTTTTGAAGACACTCGCTTTGAATTTCCAACAGGAAATGAAGATAATCTGTTGAGTTTAGACCAAATAGCAGATGAACTCAGTAAACGACTGATAAATATTTTTCGAGAAAATCCAGAAGGCAATCGCCCAGTTAATCGTTTACATTGCGAATTGTATCAACGTCCTGAGTTTAAGAATTTGATTCTATTTTATGAATATTTCCACGGAGATAATGGTAGGGGAGTTGGAGCTTCACATCAAACAGGTTGGACAGCCTTAGTCGCTAATTTGATAGTCGAAACTTTTAGTGAACAACCACCTTGCTAATTCAATTTAGCAGATTTTTCTAAATTATAAAAGTTTTATGAAGGCAAGATTTTTGGTTAATTCATAAAACTTTTTTCTTTTTTTGATGGTAGTAAAAAAGAAAAGGGACTTGTTTCACAACATTGTCCCTTTTCAATCACTAACTAAAAAAACTCAATCACTATGATTCTTAATTCTAAAATTTTGAATAATAAACGGAAACCACAAAATCTTATTCTTCCATTTATCAGTATCCCAACTCTACACCGTCATACTAAATATTTTTGTGTTTGGGATATTGCGTTGTAACCGTAAATCGAATGCCATACACACGTTCCTCACAAAAGGTTTTCCTGCATTGGTTACTTCAATCTTTTTATCAACTATTCGTATTAAATCATCGCTAACCATTTCAGATAATCGCTTTGTTACATTCTCTATTTCAGAAAAATGCATAGAGTTTTCTTCCCAAGATGTATTGAAATGACACATCAAATTCAAAATGTGCTTACGAATTATCAAATCCTCTTCGTTTAGGATATGCCCTCTGAAAACAGGAATTTCATTGCGTTCTATCCGAGCATAATAAGCATCTAAATCTTTCTCATTCTGAGCGAAGCCATACCAACTGTCACTTATTGCCGACATTCCCAAGCCAATCATCACCTGAGTTTTGGAAGCCGTATAGCCCATAAAATTTCGATGTAGGTTGTTGTTTTCAAATGATTTATACATTGAGTCGGAAGGTAACGAGAAATGGTCCATACCAATTTCGGCATATCCTGCACCAAGCAAATGTTTCTTTCCTGTTTCGTACAACAACCTCTTTTCATCTCCCGATGGCAAATTACTCTCATCGAATCCTCTTTGTCCGTTTCCTTTAATCCAAGGTACGTGTGCGTAGCTATAGAAAGCAATGCGATCAGGACGAAGCTGATTAGTCTTATCAATAGTAAAAAGAACATCTTCAAGCGTTTGAAAAGGCAATCCGAAAACTAAATCGTGGCTAATTGATTTATACTCAATTTCTCTCGCCCACTCAGTTACTTTTTCCACGTTGCTAAAAGGTTGAATACGATGTATCGCTTTTTGCACCTTTAGAGAATAATCCTGAACACCATAACTAACACGATCGAATCCTAAATCAAACAAGGTTTGTAAATGTTCTCTTGTAGTGTTATTTGGGTGACCTTCAAAACTAAAGGCTTTATTTTCAGCAATGTCAGTAGTTTCAAAAATTCCCTCAAGCAAACGCTTTAATTCTTTGGGTTTGAAGAATGTCGGCGTTCCTCCTCCTAAGTGAACTTCTTTAATGAGTGGTCGCTCTCCTAAAATATCAAGATACAATTTCCATTCTTTCAACACTGCATCTACATAGGGTATTTCCACCTCGTGGCGCTTTGTAATTCGTTTGTGGCAACCACAGAATGTACACAAACTCTCGCAAAAAGGAAGATGTATATAAATACTAATTCCTTCAGAATGATTGCTTTCAGCAAAAGATTTTCGGAGACTCTCAATCCATTTTTCATTGGAAAATGAAAGATTATCCCAATACGGAACCGTCGGATAACTTGTATAACGCGGTCCTGCAACATTGTATTTTTGTATGAGCGATATTGCCATTATTATAATTCAAACAGCCGCACAAAGGTAGCTGACTTTTAGTGAATAAAAAATGATATATGTCAGTAAGTTTATTGTATGTTGATTTTTCGTGTTTTTGATAATTAGTTTTCTAAAGTTAAAACTTGAAAAATAACGACCTGCAAAGGTAAAAATTTACTTCCATTCGTGAAAATATTTAGTGTTACTGGAGGAAATTTTTCCTTCAACATTTATAATCAGTTTCCTATATTCCTTTGTATGGAAAGAAAGTCCTTACGAATAATTGTTTATTATTACTTTAATTATATTGAATAGGTTGTTCCGTCTTTTCCGTCTTTGAGTTGAATACCGATGGCTTTCAGCTCGTCGCGGATTTTGTCGGACAACGCCCAGTCTTTATTAGCACGAGCTTCCATACGCATCTGAATGAGCATCTGCATTACGCCGTCCAATTTATCATTGTTTTCAGTGGCTTGTTGTTCGTCTTTTAGTCCCAATACCTCAAAAACAAAGGAGTTGAAAGTGGCTTCCAACTCACGAAGGTCGGCTTCGGTTAGGGTTTCTTTGCCTTCTTTCACTAAGTTTATGATGCGAACGCCCTCAAAGAGTTGAGCAATAAGTATAGGGCTATTGAAGTCATCATTCATAGCATTGTAGCATTGTTGCTTCCAATTTTGTACATCGAACGAAGAGTTTTTTGAAATTGGTAAAGACGAAAGGATTTTCCCCGCCTCCATAAGTCGGTTAAAGCCCTTTTCGGCTGCGAGCATTGCCTCATTGGAAATATCCAAAACGCTGCGGTAATGAGCTTGCATAAAGCAGAAACGCACCACCGAAGGCTTAAAGGGTTTCTCGAAGAAGTTATTTTCTCCTGAAATAAGCTGCATTGGTAAAATGTAATTTCCTGTGGATTTGCTCATTCGTTGCCCGTTCATTGTCAGCATATTGGCGTGTAGCCAATAGCGTACGGGTGAGTGTCCGTGTCTGGCTTTGCCTTGAGCGATTTCGCATTCGTGATGTGGGAATTTCAAGTCCATTCCGCCTCCGTGAATGTCAAACTCTTCACCTAAGTACTTAGTGCTCATTACGGTACACTCCAAATGCCAGCCCGGAAAACCATCTCCCCAAGGCGATGCCCATCGCATAATATGAGCAGGTGAGGCTTTCTTCCAGAGGGCGAAGTCCTGCGGATTTTTCTTTTCGCCTTGTCCGTCCAAATCGCGAGTGTTGGCGAATAGCTCCTCTATATTTCTGCGTGAAAGCTCTCCGTAATTTAGTCCGCGCCGATTGTACTCTTGCACGTCAAAATATACCGAACCATTACTTTCGTATGCAAAACCCTCTTTGACGAGTTTTTCGGTGAGTTGTATTTGTTCGAGAATATGCCCCGTAGCAGTGGGTTCGATAGTCGGAGGCAAATTGTTGAACATTTCCAATACTTTATGAAAATCCACCGTATATTTCTGTACGATTTCCATTGGTTCGAGTTTCTCCAATCGAGATTGTTTTACGAAGCGGTCGTTTTCAACGTTGCCATCGTCGGTAAGATGCCCAGCATCTGTGATGTTTCTAACGTATCGAACCTTATATCCGATGTGTTTCAAGTATCTGAAAATTAGGTCGAACGACATAAAGGTTCGGCAATTTCCCAAATGTACATTGCTGTAAACGGTAGGCCCGCAGACGTACATCCCGACGTGTCCTTCCTTCAAAGGAACAAAGTTTTCTTTTTCGCCCGTAAGGGAGTTGTATATGTTAAGTTTTTGCATTTTTGTAAATTCTTGTTCGTTTTTTTATCTATTTTGAAGTTTGGTACAAAAGTGTACGATACCTTAAGAAAAATCAGTTTTTGGGATTGTCAAAAACGAAAAACTTAGGATAGAAAAGCTACTAACTATATCGTAAATAAAGTTTAAAAAAACACTTTCGCCTATTGGCGAAAGTGTTTTTGTTTACTATTAGGAATTACTTTCGTTTTTAATGTGAAAATCATCATCTTTCTTTGAGGAATGAGATGAGAAATCCAGATCAAAATTTTTACTATCTCTGGTGTTTTTTTGAACGGCAATTGCACTAAAAATGGCCAATATAAACGAAAATACATAAAATCCTTTTTCGCTAGGCAATAATGTATCGGCATTCCATAACCCTACAACTAATAAAACAATTGATAAAATAGTTGAAAACCAACTTATTCCGTAGTAAATATCGGTTACAGGAATGCCTTCCAATCGGTCGCGAACACTTTTTTGTACTGAAATTACGGAAAATAGTCCGTACATCAGTACCGTAAAGTAGTAGCCCTTTTCACTTAAAAGCATTTCAGCTCTCCAAAGACCAATCATATAGCCTAAAAAACCAATTCCTAATGCAATCCACGATGCCCCAATGAAGGCACTTGAAGGTTTTTGATTCATAATAAATTCATTTTATATTACGGCAAATGTATAATTTTTCTCAAATTAAACAAACTTATTTTGTAAAATGCAAGGCGTAAAATTTTTAAAAGATATAAATTGAAACATTAACTTTTTGAAATTTAATATTTTATTTTTAATTTTTTTTCGTTTTGATAGTGAATTTAAATAGCGTGATTTTTAATAAAAAACGTCTCTCTTCCAAACTATGACATATGGAATGATTTAGTGTATTAGATGGGACTTTAGTGAAAGCACAAAATCTTTTGATTTATTTGATTCTCAAATACACAATCTTTTTAGTTTCAAAAAAAATCTTCGGTAAAAAGTTGGATGTGTTATTAGTTGAACGTTTGTGAATGTAGCTAATTCTTCGCTTAAATCCTCCTTTTAGGTATAAAATTCCATTTGGAAGTTCACGTTTGCCTTTTTTTAACGTTACCTTTGATCCATTTTACAAATTCAGGCATTTGGGTCACAGTTCGGCTCACGATAAAGTCGAATTTTTCATCGATCAGTTCTACACGGGATTTTATGGGGTAACGTTCTTTAAACCAATTTCTTTCGCAACCTATTTAACTACTTTTATTTTTTTTCAATGGAATCTACTAACGTAAAATTCACTTCAGGAAATAAAAATCGCTAATGGAATTTCAGGGAAACCACATTTTCTCCAAAAATTTCAAAGTTGGACACTTTGAATTTTGCTAACATTTTTATTCCTTTTAAATCTGAGCGACAGAGATAGGAAAAAACTGAAAAAAACGGAAAAAAATTACGGAACGTATATTTTTATTGTAAAGACATATTTTGATCGTACTTTGTTATCTATTTTTGTGCGTAGTTTCATGTTTTAATTGTTTATGCCTCTTGTAAGCTTATTATGATTAAAATAATATATGCAATAAACATAATATTCGATAAGAAAACAATTGCTTATAATATTTTTAGGAATAGCTAGTAAAGGGAGATTTTTTGTACAGAAGGCTTAAATATTTCACAAAGAATTAAATGTATTGAATTATTTTGTGTTAATGAAACTAAAAAAGCAGAAAAAATTTTTTTACAGCAAAATAAGAATTAGTTTTGCACTTGGGTAACGAGTTAAATATTGTGTTTTTTATCCACTTTGTTTTCTGTTACTAAATGGTTTATAAATATAAAAATAAAAGAAATGAAAGAATTAAAAAGTGTATTGTTGGTTTTGATGATTACTTTGGTTGTTTCTTGTAAAAAAGATGAACCTAATCAGATTATAGAGGAACCAACAGGGAAAGTTGCATTAGAATTTCAGAATGTTTATCAAGATAGTCCGTTTGGATTGCATCAAGATAACACAACTCCTCCCCCAATGAAGCAAAAAATTAATTATTCGCGATTTACGTATATGATTAGCGATATTTCATTGGTAAATGATAAAGGAGAGGAAGTAAAGTATTATCATACAAATCCTGATAAAGGAGCTTTTTTGCTGGTTCACCACGAAAATACTACGCCTAAGGAAATTGAATTAAAGCAAATTCCGATAGGAACTTACACTAAGGTTAAACTTAGAGTAGGGCTTTCCAACGCAGCGTGGAAACTTGGAGAAAATCAGCAACAAACTTTTTGGAATGCATCAAAAGCAGTAGGTATGACTTGGGATAGTTGGTCGAAGGGTTATAAGCATTTCAATATCGAAGGAAATTGGGGAGAAGAAGCACAAGCGTTTAGTGTACAAATAGGAAATATTCCTTCTGAAAATAAAGAAAGGTCAATTGAATTGACGTTGTCGTTACCCGAAAATTTGGTTGTTAAAAAAGGTGAAACGAAAAATATCCGTTTTGAAGTGAATGTTAGTGCTGTGTTTGGGGGTAAGAATAAAATAACTATTACCAAAGAAAATGCAATCGTTCAAGATGAAAGTAATGAAATATTCTCTAAAATAATAGAGAACTTTACAACCAGTGTATTCAAAGCAGCATCTGTGTATTAATAATTAAAAGAAATTTTAAAAAAAAGTCCTCAGATTTATTTCTGGGGACTTTTTTTGATGAAAACGACTATATTTACTTCAAAAATATTTCTACTATTTTTTTGTTATTTTTTTCTTTTTCTGGTTTTCTCACTGTAACGCTACTAATTTTCGAACTTGGTAAGGCTTTTACTTCGGAAATTGTAGCTTTTTTTCCGTTGATATAAAAGTCAACATCAGAAGAGTCTCCTTCAACAGTTACGTTACTCTGTTTTGGCGCAATTACTTTCACAGCCTCCCCTTTTAAGTCTGCAATTATCGCACTTATATAAGCATCTTTATTAGATGTTTTTTTGCTGACGATAATGACTCCATTCTTTCCTTTCTCACCATAAAGCTCAATAGCTCTTTCATCTTTTAGCACAGTAATGTTCTCAATTTCGTCAGGATTCATTTGTTGTAATTCAGAAAAATCTATCTCCTTACCATCTATAATAACAGTTGGCTTAGGTTCGTGTAAGTATTGAACTTTTGCCTTTATAGGGTCCTTTACTTGCTCCTGATAACCAATAATTTTGATGTTTGGTGTTTCGTTTTTTGTTTCTTTTTCTTGTGCTTGTAATGTTTGATTTGAAAACAAAATCATTGTAGCACCTACAGCTAAAACAAGAGTTGTGTACCCCCATTTTGCTTTTCCTGTTGATTTTTCTTTCAGTGACATATAAATACGAGTTTTTAAATTACTTGTTTCAAAATTGTGAGCTAAAGCTATTTTTTTGCTTCCCACACATCTGTCTATTAGTTCTCTACGATACTGATTTGCATCGTTTATTTGGTTTATAGCTTTTTCATCTGCCTGAAATTCGTGGATAGTCATCAATTGCTTTTTTAGTAGCCACACAAAAGGATTCCACCAGAAAATTAGATTGTAAAATTCTACAAAAAGTAAGTCCCAAGAGTGCCCAAGTTGAACGTGAGCTTTTTCGTGGTTTACTACATTTTTAAAATCGTTTTTAATGTCTTTTTCCGATAGAACGATATAACTAAACCAGCTGAAAGGAGAAATATCTTCAGAAGTTATATGTATTGTTCCACAATTGGTTAGCTTCATTTTCTTTGAACTGCGAATGATTCTCCTAAGAGATATAATTCCGAAGATGTACCTTACTAAGAATATTGACATTCCAATGAAGTAAACAGATATAATTCCGTTATAGAACCATTTGTTGCTTTCTTCTTTAGGGATTTCATTGGCATTATTATCAAAAATCAAAGTTATTGTGTTTTTTGAAAAGGTTTGATTATCATTCAAGTAAAAATTAGGTATAGGGACCTCTATAAAAGGAAGGACTAAACCACCAATAAATATTAATAAAATCGTAATTCTATTCGTTTGATGAAATGTATTTCCTTTTATAAAAATTTGATATAATATGAATGAAAGTCCTATAAAGGTTAAGTTTTTAACGATAAATGAGAATAAATTTTCCATAGATGTTAATTTTTGTTGTTTCTGTCAATATCGTCCAATAATTTACGAATTTCATCTACTGATAAATTTTCCGACTTAATGAATGTATTTACTACATTGAGGTATGAATTTCCAAAGTATTTTTTTATAACATTTTTGAGTGTACGATTGTGATAATCTTCTTTTGAAATGACGGGAAAATACTGATATGAACTACCAAACGATTCGTGTGATAAGAATCCTTTTTCCTCCAAAGTTCTAACATAGGTTGAAATTGTGTTAAAGTGAGGTTTTGGGTCGTCGTACTTTTCTACAATCTGCTTTACAAAAAGTTTTCCTTCTTCCCAGAAGAAAGACATTATTTCTTCTTCTTTAGATGTTAATTCTTTTATATTCATTATTTTATTTATTATGACTTTTTCTTACTTTTAATTATGATGCAAATGTAAACTATATTTCTTAGTTGAACAACTATTTTTTATAGTTTTGTTTAAAAAAGTAAAAATAGTTCCACAACTGATACTTCTACAATTGCTTAATTTTAAAATCATTTTTGTAATTTAAGTACTTATTTTTACTTATAAATTATTAAGTATGTATTTTTATGTCTTTACGATTATTAAGATGATAATTTTCTCATAAAGTGCTTTATTTCTTACTTTTGATTTTTCATCTAAATTAAATTCATTATAAATTAGGGTAGAAAAGTCTTTTTTAGTTGTCCAAACCATTAAAAGTATTTAACTTTGTGTGAAATTTTTAAATAACAATTAACAAATATAATGGCAGCACTATTTAAAACATCTATTGCTCGAAAGGTGGCGATGGCGTTATCGGCACTTTTCCTGATTGTCTTTTTGGTGATACACTTGGCTGTGAATTTTACGTCGGTTTTCAGCGCTGATTTATTCAACGAGTTATCACATTTTATGGGAACAAATCCACTGGTTCAAGGCTTAATGCAACCCATTCTGATGTTGGGAGTTATTTTCCACTTCGTGATGGGTTTTGTTTTGGAAATTCAAAACCGCAAAGCCCGTGGAGCTAACGCTTATGCCCGTTACAACGGAGCGGCAAATTCCACTTGGATGTCACGTAATATGATTTACAGTGGAATGTTCATTCTCATCTTTTTAGGAATTCACTTGGTAGATTTCTGGGTTCACGAAATGACAGTGAAGTACGTAGAAGGAGATATGAGTGGAATGATTAACGGGGAGTACCGCTATTATGCCGATTTGGTTGAAAAAATGTCAGAAACTTGGCGAGTAATTGCTTATTGTGCTGGTTTCGTATTCCTTTTCCTCCACTTAATTCACGGCTTTCAGTCGTCATTCCAATCAATGGGCTGGAAAGATGACAAACGCAAAAAATTCATCAGTACAGTAGGGTGTATTTATTCATTTGTGATTTGTGGCGGATTCGTTTTCGTTGCTTTGTTCCATTATTTTAATCATTTATTAGGGAAATAACTATGAAGAAATTAGATTCTAAAATTCCAGAAGGTCCTATTGCAGAGAAGTGGACAAAACATAAAAATCATATCAATCTTGTAAATCCTGCTAACAAACGTAACATTGATGTTATCGTTGTGGGAACAGGACTTGCGGGAGGTTCGGCTGCGGCAACTTTGGCGGAATTGGGCTATAACGTAAAGGCTTTTGCTTATCAGGATTCGCCACGTCGAGCTCACTCCATTGCAGCACAAGGAGGTATCAACGCCGCTAAAAACTATATGGGTGATGGAGATTCCGACTATCGACTTTTCTACGATACGGTAAAAGGAGGTGATTTCCGTGCCAGAGAAGCGAATGTGTATCGTTTGGCGGAAGTTTCTGCAAACATTATTGACCAATGTGTGGCTCAAGGAGTTCCATTGGCTCGTGATTACGGTGGATTGTTGGACAACCGTTCCTTTGGAGGTACGCAAGTTTCTCGTACATTCTACGCAAAAGGTCAAACAGGGCAACAATTGTTGTTGGGTTGCTATTCAGCAATGAATCGACAAATCGCTCGTGGAAAGATTGATATGTACAATCGTCACGAAATGTTGGACATCGTTGTTGTTGATGGAAAAGCTCGTGGGATTATCGCTCGTGATTTGATAACAGGAAAAATAGAACGCCATTCGGCTCACGCTGTGGTAATTGCAACAGGAGGTTATGGAAACGTATATTTCCTTTCTACCAATGCGATGGGCTGTAACGGAACGGCAGCTTGGAAAACACACAAGCGAGGAGCATTTTTCGCAAATCCTTGTTTTACGCAAATTCACCCAACTTGTATTCCGCGTTCAGGAGATTATCAATCAAAATTGACATTGATGTCTGAATCACTTCGTAACGACGGACGTATTTGGGTTCCGAAGAAAATGGACGATGTGTATGCTATTCGTGAAGGACGTAAAAAACCAACTGAAATTGCTGAGGAAGACCGCGATTACTACTTGGAAAGACGTTATCCTGCTTATGGAAACTTAGCACCGCGTGATATTGCTTCACGTGCTGCCAAAGAGCGTTGTGACGCTGGTTATGGCGTAAATGCAACAGGCGAGGCTGTGTACTTGGATTTCTCTTCTGCTATTGAGCGTTATGGAAGAGAGCAATGTAAAATCCACGGAATTGAAAATCCTTCTAAAGAAGAAATCATCAGACGAGGAGAGAAAATCGTTGAGGCTAAATATGGAAACCTTTTCCAAATGTACGAGAAAATCGTTGATGAAAATCCGTATAAAACCCCAATGATGATTTACCCTGCAACGCACTACACAATGGGTGGAATTTGGGTAGATTACAACTTAATGACTACAATTCCAGGTTGTTACTGTATTGGCGAGGCAAACTTCTCTGACCACGGAGCAAACCGATTGGGGGCTTCCGCTTTGATGCAAGGTTTGGCAGATGGATATTTCGTTCTTCCTTATACTATTGGAGATTACTTGGCGGCGGACATTCGCACAGGAAAAATTTCAACCGATTTACCTGAATTTGAAGAAGCCGAAAGAGTAGTAACTGAGCGATTGAAATTTTTTATCAACAATAAAGGTACACATTCAGTAGATTATTTCCACAAAAAACTCGGAAAAGTAATGTGGGATAAAGTAGGAATGGCACGTAATGCACAAGGATTGAAAGAGGCTATTCAGGAAATTCGTGAAATTCGTGAAGATTTCTGGAAAAATGTAAAAGTTCCAGGAGAAATGTACGAAATGAACGTAGAACTTGAAAAAGCAGGACGTGTAGCCGATTTCTTGGAACTTGGTGAGTTGTTTGCCAAAGATGCTTTGGAAAGAAACGAATCGTGTGGAGGACATTTCCGTGAAGAGTATCAAACTCCTGATGGAGAGGCTCTTCGTGATGATGAAAACTATGCATACGTAGCTGCTTGGCAGTACACAGGAAATCCGAACGAAATCAAATGTACGTACAATCCGAGCGAAGAAATCGTACATAAAGAACAATTAGAGTTTAAAGATATTAAATTAGTACAACGTAGTTATAAATAGTGATTAGAGATTAGTGGTCAGTGATTAGATTTTGATAGTGAATCAAATAAGTTCATATAAAGAATTGGTTGTTTGGCAAAAATCAATGGATTTAGTCAAGGGAGTGTATGAAGTAACTCGCTTATTTCCTGAGGAAGAAAAATTTGGATTAACAAGCCAAATTCGCCGAAGTGCGATATCCATTCCTTCAAATATTGCAGAGGGTTTCGGAAGAGGGAGTTCTAAGAGTTTTTTGCAATTTCTGTATGTATCAAGAGGCTCTCTGTATGAATTAGAAACGCAGTTATATATCGCCAAAGAGTTGAATTTTATCTCCGATAATCAAGAAATTGAAAATCTAGTTTCTGAAATAGGAAAAATGCTCAATTCAATGATACAAAAACTAAAACTTAAAAATTCTAACCACTAACCGCTAACTACTAAAAACTAAAATCCTAAGCACAATGAATTTAACATTAAAAATTTGGAGACAGAAGAACGCCAACGATAAAGGTCGTATGGTAGAATATAAAGTAACCGATATTTCCGAGCATATGTCGTTTTTGGAAATGATGGACGTACTTAATGAAAGTTTGGTAGCCAAAGGTGAAGAACCTGTGGCGTTTGACCACGATTGTCGTGAGGGAATTTGTGGTATGTGTTCGCTTTTCATCAACGGAGAAGCTCACGGACCTGACCGTGGAATTACTACGTGTCAGTTACATATGCGTATGTTCAACGACGGTGACACTATCACTATTGAGCCTTGGAGAGCAACCGCTTTTCCAGTAATCAAGGATTTAATTGTTGATAGAACTGCTTTTGAGCGTATCCAACAAGCAGGAGGATATATTTCGGTAAATACTTCTGGAAACACTCAAGATGCCAATGCGATTCCAATCCCGAAATACGATGCTGACCGCTCAATGGATGCTGCTTCTTGCATCGGTTGTGGAGCTTGTGTGGCAACGTGTAAAAACTCATCTGCGATGTTGTTTGTAGCGGCAAAAGTGTCACAATTTGCATTGCTTCCTCAAGGACGTGTAGAGGCTGCTGACCGTGTGATGAATATGGTACATCAAATGGATTTGGAAGGTTTCGGAAACTGTACCAACACTGGAGCTTGTGAGGTAGAATGTCCGAAAGGTATTTCTTTGGAAAATATCGCACGTATGAACCGTGAGTATTTGAAAGCAAGTTGTAGATAATTAGATAATTATAAACTTATATAACCGAAAGTAGATTTTGAAATTAAATGTCTTACTTTCGGTTTTTTTATTTTCAATTGTATGAAAAAACTTTTTTCTGTAATCACATTATTATTTAGTGGTATTTCTTTGGCTCAAAATGGAAAAAATATTCAATTTTTAGTGGGTACTTATACGGATTCTGATAGTGAAGGAATTTATCTGTACAATTTTGATAAAGTGAACCTCAAATTTGAAAAAATAACTTCTGTTTTTGTTAAAAATCCTTCATATTTGGCTTTGTCTCCTGATGAAAAATTCCTGTTTTCGGTAAGTGAAAATGATCAAGAGAACAGCGAGGTTTTGTCTTTCTCTTTAGATAAAAAAGTAGGTAAGATAAATCTAATTAATGCACAAAACACTAAAGGAGGAGCTCCTTGTTATGTTGTGTATGATTCTGATAACAAGAATGTTATAACAGCGAATTATATGGGAGGAAATATTTCTGTATTTACCATAACAAAAAATGGAGTTTTACAAGAAATTTCACAAAATATTACTTTTGATAAACATTCTCATCTGCATTCTGTACAGTTTTCACCTGATAAAAAACGAGTTCTGGCAACAGATTTTGGAACAGATAAAGTTTATTCCTTTAAATTAAAGGATAATCAATTACAACGTATTCAAAATGAAGATATAACATTACCGAAAGGAATGGGACCACGTCATTTTACATTTTCTGCTGATGGAAAATATTTGTATGTTTTGGGAGAGCTTTCACGTGAGATAATTGTACTTAAACAAAAGAAAAATCAATTTATAAAATTACAAGCTATTGCTACTGATGAATTTACGAGCGGAAAAGGAGCAGCTGATATTCATATTAGTCCTGATGGAAAGTTCTTGTACGCTTCCAATCGGCTTGTGAATGATGGAATTGCTATTTTTTTTATCCAAAAATCAGGAAAATTGAAAAAGATTGGCTATCAAACAACAAAAAAGCATCCAAGAAACTTTGCGATAACTTCAGATGGGAAATATATGTTTGTTGCGTCACGAGATGAAAACATTATTCAAGTATTTGAAATTCAATCGAATGGGTTACTTGAGTTAAAAACAGAATTGAATGTTCCCAAACCTGTTTGTATTCAGTTTCTACAATAAATAGTATTATGAAACTCAATTTTGTTTTTATATAATTATTTTGTTAAAAAAATGATAATATTTAATTTTTATTCTTGAATGTGATGTGTTTTTTGAAATATTATTCCTAAAAAGCTGTATTCTTTCTTTAAACAATAATCATTTAACAATTACTTAACAAATCTTGTTTGAAAAAATTGCAAATTTGCAACCTAATAAACTAACTTTTATATCACATAGAAAAATGAAAAACTGGGTTTTAAATTTAGCCTTAATTTTATTATCAGCAATGACTTACGCACAAGGAGTTGTAACTGGTACAGTCATTGATGGGGAACTTAACACACCTCTTCCGGGAGCGAACGTGTTAATAAAAGGGACTACAAAAGGAACTTCTTCCGATATGGACGGAAAATTTTCCTTACAAGTAGAATCTAATTCGGGAACTTTGGAAATTTCTTACATAGGATTTGTAACTCAAAGGGTAAATTATACATTATCAGGAGGAAAAGCTAATGTGAGAATCGTCTTACAACCTGATGCTCAGAATTTAGGTGAGGTTGTGGTTATGGGAAGTTCTTTATTAGATATTGCTAAAGAGCGAAAAACACCTGTAGCAGTTTCAACCATCAAGGCAGCGGAAATTGTTGAAAGATTAGGTAACAAAGAATTTCCAGAAATCTTGAACAGAACTCCGTCTGTATATGCTACCAAAGGTGGAGGAGGTTTTGGTGATGCCAAAATTAACATTCGAGGTTTTGCCAATGAGAATATTGCTGTAATGGTTAATGGTGTTCCTGTGAATGATATGGAGAATGGTCGTGTGTATTGGAGTAACTGGGCTGGTCTTTCAGATGTAACTTCAGCAATGCAAGTACAACGAGGTTTAGGAGCTTCAAAATTGGCAATCGCTTCAGTTGGTGGTACTATTAATGTGGTTACTCGTGCATCTGATATGCCTGAGGGAGGCGTTGCTTATGCAGGTTATGGAAACAATGGTGGAAATAATGAGTATAAGGGGCTTGTTGCTTATAATACGGGAAAAAGTGAAAAAGGTTGGTCTTCATCTGTTTTGTTCAGCCGTAGTTGGGGTGAGAAATATGCAGATGCTACAAAATTTGAAGGATATAATTACTTTTTCGCATTAGGGTATACACCATCTGAAAAGCACAATTTACAATTTGTGATAACAGGAGCTCCTCAATGGCACGATCAACGTTCGTCATCAGTGTCAATTGCCGATGCAATAAAATACGGAGGCTCACCTGAAAAACCAAATCGAAAATATAATTCTGATTGGGGATATTTGAATGGAGAGGTACATTCAAATCGTCGTAATGCATATCACAAACCAGTGATGATGCTTAACTGGGATTGGAATATAACTCAACAATCTACTTTGAGTACTGTGGTTTATGCTTCTTTCGGACGTGGTTTTGGAACGGGTGATTTAGGATCTGCTTGGACAGGTGGTTTTAGACAAGATAGAAGGACAGGACGATATAGCCCTGAGACAACAAGAGTTTCAAATATAAGAACATCAGAAGGACTTATTGATTTTGATGCTATTAGTAGTTATAACAAAGGGGAGGATATTTCTTCAAAGCATAAGATAAAACAGATTAATACACCAAACAAGTTAGGTTTAGCCAGAGAGGTGACAGATCCAGATAATAGAAAACATAATGTTTATGAAGGGTTTGTAAGGAGAGCAAGTGTAAATTCACACGATTGGTATGGTGTTTTGACAAATTTCAATCATAAAATTAACGACAGATTTACTGTAAATATTGGACTTGATGGAAGATATTACTACGGGTATCATTATCAGGTTCTTACAAACTTATGGGGAGCTTCTTCTTATGCAGATTCTTCAAATAAAAATTTGACTGGAGCTAATACTGTATCAAGAGTTGTAAATGATAAACCAAGTTACAATCCTTTTGGAGGAAAAATAGAGCCAATAGAAAATCGTGTAGCTTATAGCAATGATGGTGAGGTACGTTGGGCTGGTCTTTTTGCTCAATTGGAATATTCTGATGATAATTTCTCTGCTTTTGTACAAGGTTCTTCTTCCTTGCAAGAATTTCAACGTATTGACGAATTTTTAAAACCAGGTACTGAGGCTGTTAGAGGGAATCCTATGACAAAAATGGAAAGAAAAACAGGTTTCAGAGATCTTTTGGGATACAATATCAAAGCAGGAGCGAATTACAACATCAATGAGCAACATAATGTTTTTGCTAACATTGGTTACTATTCAAAACAACCTTTTTTCAATGCTGTATATACAAACAACAGAAATTTCTTAAATCCTAATTTAACTAATGAGAAGATTTTTGGTGTTGAGGCTGGATACGGATTTAAATCAAGTTTTGCAAATGTAAACTTGAATGTGTATAGAACTTCTTGGAAAGATCGCTTTGTAAGAAAATCAAATGACGTTAATGGTGTTCGTGCTTACGCTAACATACTTGGTGTGGAGGAAATTCACCAAGGAATTGAATTAGAAACAGATGTTAGAGTAACAGATTATTTGCGGTTCAAAGGTTCATTATCTTTAGGAAATTGGTTCTATCAAGGAAATGCTTTAGGAAGTTTGTATAATGAAAGTAACGAGCCTATTGACGGACAAGGAAACGTAGTTCCTGCTGGTAGTGCTGAATCAATCACTTTGTTTTTGGATAAAGTGAAAGTGGGTGATTCTGCACAGCAAACGGCTTCTTTAGGTGCCACCATTACACCTATTGAAGGATTAAACTTCAATGTTGATTGGAGATATGTAAATAATTTGTATGCTAACTTAAATGTAGCTGATTTTACAACTCAGGCAGCAGCGGACAGAGGTGCATTGCAATTACCAAGTTTTAATTTGTTTGATTTGAATGCTTCTTACAAATTACCTTTAGCTGATAAACAATCTATTACATTCTCAGTTAATGTAGACAATGTATTGGATAAGCTCTACATTGCAGAGTCTTATGATAACAGACATGCTAAAACGTTAGCAGATTTTAAAGATGATGCAGTTAAAGGAACAGCACAAAAACAGTTCAGTGATTATCAGTCTAATAATCTTTATAAAGGAATTGATACATCAAATCGAGTTTATTTCGGTTCTGGAAGAACTTGGAGTTTTGGACTTAGATATACTTTCTAGAAAAAAGATGAATTTTTCAAGAAAAAGCCACTTTTTAAAAGTGGCTTTTTTATTGTTAAAATGATAAACGTTTAACATAATCCGTTTGATTATGAGTTTTTTGTAAAATATTGTTTCTCTTCTTTTTATGAAATATTTTTCATTTGTAAAGGTGTTTTATCCATAAAAAGTTATAGTTTACTAAAATATTAACTATTTTTTAACGTGAATATCTTAATAAAAGTTGAAAATTTGTAACGGGAAAGATATAATGAATTAAGAGAGATGAGAGACAGACTACTACACTCGTTAGTGCTATTTTTAATAGTCACAAGCATAGCTTATGCTCAGAATTTTGTAAAAGGAAAAGTAATTGATGAGGAAAGCAAACAACCATTATCAGGTGCCAGTGTACTTCTGAAGGGCAATATTATGGGAGTTTCAACAGATGAAAAAGGAGAATTTTCATTGGAGGTTCCTTCTCGGTTAGGAATACTTGAGGTGTCATATGCGGGTTTTATTTCTCAAGAAGTACAATTCCGAATTTTAAGAAAAACACAACCAATAGTAATAGAATTAGAAACAGATGCTTGTTTACTCACAAATGTTATTGTGAACAATAATCTGTTAGATATGGCACAGGAAAGAAAAACGCCTGTTGCACTTTCAACAATCTTCTCTCAGGAAATAACTGAGAAATTAGGCAATCAAGAACTATCAGAAATACTAAACAAAGTACCTTCGGTTTATGCTACGAAATCGGGAGGGGGCTTTGGAGATTCCAAAACCAGTATTCGTGGCTTTACAAGTGAAAATATTGCTGTGATGGTAAATGGAGTGCCTATCAATGATATGGAAAACGACAAAGTTTATTGGAGTAATTGGACAGGTATTGCCGATGTAACCTCGGTTTTGCAAGTGCAAAGAGGATTGGGAGCTTCCAAATTAGCCATAGCTTCTGTAGGAGGGACTCTTAATATTGCTACACGTTCGCCTAATTTGAATGAAGGGGGAGCGATACTAAGTTCCGTAGGAAATGATTATGCAGTTAAAACTTCTGCAATGTATAATACAGGGAAAAATGAAAAAGGTTTTTCGACGTCTATTCTTATAGGAAGAACATCAGGCAATAAATATGTAAGAGGTACTGAATTTGAAGGCTATAACTATTATTTAGCTTTTGGATATGCTCCTTCAACCAAACATAATTTTCAGTTGATGATGACAGGCTCTCCTCAGTGGCACAATCAGCGACTTTCCTACGTGAAAATATCAGATGCTCTACATTATGGAACTAACGGAAATCCCGATAGAAAATATAATCCTGATATGGGAAACTTAATGGGAAAAGATTACAATGTGTACAGAAATGTGTATCATAAACCAATGATAATGCTAAATTGGGATTGGAATCTGTCAGACAAGACAACAATCAATACCACTGCATATACTTCATTTGGTAGAGGTTCTGGAACATTGAATTATAGTTCTGTTCAGGGAAGAGATTTGGAATCTTTCAGAAATGTTGAAACAGGTTTGTATGATTTTGATGCTATTGCAGAAGTAAACAAAGATGCAAATATTAATGAAAGCACTCTTATTCGCACAGCACGAATAAATTCACACGATTGGTACGGCATCTTAACAAATTTTAATCACAAACTTTCTGATAATTTAATATTTGACATAGGAATTGATGGTCGATATTACAAAGGTTACCATTATGCGATGTTAAGCGACTTACTTGGAGCTAAATTCTACAAAGATGATTCAAATAAAAATTTGAAATTGGATAATTATGTTTCTGTTGTAAATGCTAATTATCCTACTTATAATCCCTTTTTCTCCAAAGTAGATGATGTGGCGAATACTGTTTTTTACAACAATGTGGGACAGATATTTTGGGCAGGAACTTTTGGCAGGTTGGAGTATTCCAAAGAAAATTTATCTGCCTTTGTTCAAGGTTCTATATCGAATAAAGGTTATAGAAGAACAGATAAATTTTTAGCTGAAGGGACATTGCTTGAAGGAACGAATATCTATCTTCCACAGAAAACGAACTACGAAACATTTTTAGGATATAATCTTAAAGTAGGGGTTAATCATAACATAGGAAATCACAACGTATTTACGAATGTTGGATATTATGAAAAACAACCAAACTTCAATGCGGTTTATAGAGGAGGTCTCAATTATGCTGCTTTCAACAATGTGAATGAAAAGGTATTAGGAATTGAATTAGGATACGGACTTAGGCTGAAAAAACTTAATGCAAAGGTTAATATCTACAGAACAACTTGGAACGATAGATACATAAGGAAAGATAACCTCACAGATATTGACCCTAACAAAACACGCTATTACGCTGAAATTTCAAATTTGGATGAGCTTCATCAGGGAGTTGAATTAGAATTGCTATATAAATACAATAAATATTTGAAGTTCAGTGGAATGGCTTCCTTAGGTAACTGGTACTATGAGGGAAATGCAGAAGCACAAACGTACAGAATAGCAGATAGAAAACCTCATATTCTTTCAGGAGCTAAATCAAACAGATTACCTCTTTTGCTAGATAAAGTGAAAGTGGGAGGTACCGCACAGATGACAGCTAATATTGGTATGATTGTTACTCCGCTCAAGCAATTGAATATTAATGTTGATTGGCATTATGTCAATCAGTTGTATTCAGATTTTGATATCTATACATTCAGTAGTAATGACACTGCTTCCAAAGGAGTTTTAAGGCTTCCAAGTTATAACTTGTTTGATTTTTCAGCATCTTACAAATTACCTTTGTTTAAAAGGCATACAGTGACTTTCGGTATTAACGTACACAATCTATTTGATACGTACTACATTGCTGAATCACAGGATAATATCCATACAACTGCTAATAGTGAAGTTTATAAAGGAATAGATACACGGAATCGTGTGTATTTTGGTTTTGGACGCACTTGGAATTTTTCAATGAAGTATTCTTTTTAATCATAATAGAGAATCCGTTTATTATTAACTTTAAACGGATTTTTTTAATATTTTGGTTTCATAGCTAATCCAGAATAGTTTGTCGTACTGATGGGGTAGGGGGATGTATAATCTAAGAAACATCCTCCGTCCTTCGGACACCTCCTTCAAAGGAGGATTTTAGGGTGTGACAATTTATATGAAGTTAGCTATATTATCTCTATATTTACGTTTTTTTATGTTAAAATTAACGTTGTGATTTTGTTATAATAGAAATTTTTATACATTTGCTCCGCATACAATTAACTCAACGTACTAAAATAGCATAAAAATACTATGAAAAACTTGTGTAATTCACATAAAATCAGTATATTTGTACGTGCCTTAGCACAGCACAGCACAGCACAGCACAGCACAGCACAGCACAGCACAGCACAGCACAGCACAGCACAGCACAGCACAGCACAGCACAGCACAGCACAGCACAGCACAGCACAGCACAGCACAGCACAGCACAGCACAGCACTTAAACAGCCGAAATAGTGTAGTTACTACACCCTATGATATAAATCCGCTTGATGGGAGTCAATTTCCATTAAGTGGATTTTTTATTTCCTTTAAAGGGACGTTTTCTATTAGTTCCTAAAATTCTTAACCTCTAACCTCCTAATCTCCTAACTTCCTGAAATTAATAAAAAAACATAAAGCAATGGCAGAATCTAAAAATAACATCATTACACACGGACTAAGTGGAAAAGTAGGTAATATGCTGGTGTTCAGTCAGCGTAATGGAAAAACGATTGTTTCTCAAAAACCTACTAAGAAAACCATCACTTCTGAAAAAGTAAAGGAGCAGATAGCAAAATTTCAACAAGCAACTATCTATGCCAAAACGGCGCTCAAAAATCCTGAGGTTAAAGAGCAATATCAATCAGTAGCCGATAAAAAGCAAGGAGTTACAGCCTATAACGTGGCAGTTGCTGATATGTTACAAGCACCAAAGATTGAACAGATTGACCTTTCAGGCTATACAGGTCAGATAGGCGATACCATCAAAGTTAGAGCCTATGATGATTTCAAAGTAGCATCTGTAACGGTACATATTTACAATTCCGATGGTTCGTTGGTGGAAGAAGGCAATGCAGTGGATAATGGGTTGGATTGGGTCTATACCGCTACGCAAACCAATGCAGACCTTTCGGGAGACAAGATTGTAGTACGTGCCACAGACCTACCCGCTAACACAACTGAAAGTGTTAAAAATATATAAAATAAGAACGAAAAGCATAGCTTGGATACACCTTGGGTAGAGCTTGGGTGGACACTGAATTTGAATAAAGAATAGAGGTGATGTAAAAAGTATGATATCTTTAAAAAGAGGGTATTCTTGTCAGGCTTAGCGTAGTCGAAGCTCTACTATTATAAGGCTTCGACTACGCTCAGCCTGACAACCAAAACCGTCATCATACTTTTTATAACACGACCTAAAGAATAATTAACAATTATAAATGCCGTTTGCACTGCTATTGCCCCTTTGAAGGGGCAGCTCGTAGAGCGGGGATGTAAAAGATAAAACAGATAATAAATAAGGCGTAACCTGAAAAGCCTGTAATAGAGTAGGGGTAATTTTAATTTTTTTATAATGACAAAAAGTTCTTTAAAAAAGGGAATGTGGCTATTGGTAGCCTTTGTAACAACAATCATTAGTGTGTCTTGCTCAAAAGAAGAGATTAAAGAAGCACTCGAAGGAAAGAAAACCGAAGTTTCAGTGTATCTAAAAGATACTGACGGAACGTCCCTAAATGGTTGGGTGGTTTATGGGTTTAATGAATTTGCTTGGAAAAATGAATCAACTTTTCACGCAAAACAATCTGCTACTGAAAACGAAGGAAAAGCTATTTTCTTATTAGATGACCTTGATATAAAAGATCAACAAGAAGTATATCGTTTTGTAGTGTATTACACAAAATCTAAAAAGAATATTTTTGGACAAGAAATCACAAAAGAAAGTCTTAAAAAGGTAGTGCCTGTAACCTTAAAACAAGGTGAAAACAAAACAGTAGAAATAAAATTGGATTAAAAATATTGCATATAAATATAAAGTAAGAATGAAAAAGATAGTATCTATTTTAGCGATTTTCATATTGGTACTTACAAATTGTGGTAAGTCCGATAACGGAAGTGACATTCCTCAAGCTCCTTCAGCACCTCAAAATGTTGCTGTGACTGCAGAAACACTTTTAGGAACTTGGCAATTGGTGGAATTGGAAACTGAAGGCAGAAAAATATCACAATCAACAGATGCTGATGACAAAAAAGCTTGGCAATGTGGTAAACAAGGTACAATTGCCTTCTCTTCAACCATTATTAAAGTTACTCGATATGCATTAAACGATGATGATTTATGCGAGAAAGCTGAATTGTACAACAAATATGTGGTTAAGAATAGTAAAATATATGGGCTTGATGAGAATAATAAAGAAGTTTATCTCTTCACGGTTTCTATTACTGGCGACCAATTAACATTAAGTGAAGATGGTAACAAAGATAAATTGTTTTATAAAAAATCAAGCAACG
Organism: Capnocytophaga cynodegmi; assembly: GCF_002302475.1. Classification (NCBI taxonomy): domain Bacteria; kingdom Pseudomonadati; phylum Bacteroidota; class Flavobacteriia; order Flavobacteriales; family Flavobacteriaceae; genus Capnocytophaga; species Capnocytophaga cynodegmi. The sequence goes on along the minus strand of NZ_CP022378.1, from coordinate 630,615 downwards.
TACAACCTACTGCTCCCGTTGAAAAACAAGCCACAGTTGAGGTTACCGTAACAGGTTCTTCTCTGGATAATGTAAAAGTAGAGGTGTTGCGACAAAGACAGGAACGCGTTTTTGAAGAAGTTGATGAAGGCAATTTGGTCGGAGGAAAAGTTTCTCTTGATGTAAAGAAATATATAGGTTCTGAATTGTATTTCGTTTTGAAAAATAAAAATACAGACGAAGAGGTTTCTGAACGAGTGAAAATTACCATCACTGAAGGAAAGAATATAGTGGCACTTGTATATGCTTCCAAAGTATATACGGCTAATATCACGGTAACTCAGAATAATGCACCCTTGGCAAACCAAAAAGTGTATGCATTATCAGGAGTTGAGTTTAGCTCATTTGCTTCTATGGCTACTTTTTCAGGTAGTGTTTATGATACATTTGTTCAGTCCGTTGAAGAACTCTATAAAACAAAAGCAACAACCAATGCACAAGGTATTGCAACTTTTGAGAATTTAAAATCAGGACAATATACCTTTGTTGTATTAACCAGAACAGCTCCTTATTATAAATCGGTACAACTTAATATGAATGGGACAGCTCAGGCAGGTACTATTTCACTTTCAGGAAGTAATAATCAAGGAGGAAACAATCAAGGAGGAGGAACAAGTAGTAAAATCCAAGTGATGTTTTTTGTAGTTGATACAGATTTTAATAAAATATCAAATGCTACAGTTGAAATAGGTGGAGTGACAATAAAAACAGATGAAAAAGGCTTTGTTGAATTCCAAGGACAACCAAATTCTACTTACAGTTATAAAATAACTACTGAATGTGGTGATGTGAAAACAGGAACAATAGAAACATCGATTGTCTATCATCAAGAGTTAGTAAAATTCCAATCTCAGGAAGGGACAATCTCTATAACTAATAATTCTAATGGAGGTAATCCATATACAATAAAAGTAGGAGATAAAAGTTGGCGTTTGGAAGCTGGAAAAACGTTAAATGTGAAAGTAAAAGTAGGAAAAGAATACAAAGTGGAATGGAAACAGATCAGCGGGTACTTGATTTATCCTACTACAGGAAGTAAAAAAGTTTCTCCAACTTGTGAAAACAAAACAATAAAAGTAAGTTTTTCATAACAATATTAAAAAAAGCCTCTATAAAAAAAGAGGCTTTTTTTGTATATTTGTGGCAGTTTTGATGGTTAAGTAAAATAACAGAATATTTTTTAGTAAGATTGTCAAAGATTAATTATCTGTTTTTTAGTTTTTTTGTTTTTATTGGCAATGATTTTGTAAAAAATTTCATCAAATATTTTGGATATATCAAAAAAGGTATTACTTTTGCACCCGCTTTGAGAAAGTTATTAGTCGATAGGGATTAGTGATTAGTAATAAAGTGAAAAGTTCAAAAAAAAATATTTTAAAAAAAAAGTTTAAAAAATTTTGGTAGTTTAGAAAAAAGTATTACTTTTGCACCCGCTTTGAGAGAATCATTAGTCAATAGGGGTTAGTGATTAGCAATAAAGTGAAAAGTTCAAAAAAAATATTTTTGAAAAAAAGTTCAAAAAGTTTTGGTAGTTTTAAAAAAAGTATTACTTTTGCATCCGCAACTTGAGATAAGGTTGTGAATTTTGGAATAGACGAAATAGTTCATTGATATATTGTTGACAGCACAAAAAAAAGATTTAAAGAATTATCCTAGAGTCAATTACTTTCTTTGGTTATAATATTAAAGATTTTAACGATGAAGAGTTTGATCCTGGCTCAGGATGAACGCTAGCGGCAGGCCTAACACATGCAAGTCGAGGGGTAGAGTGCTTCGGCACTTGAGACCGGCGTACGGGTGCGTAACGCGTGTACAATCTACCTTTTGCTAAGGGATAGCCCGAAGAAATTTGGATTAATACCTTATAGTATTATTTGGTGGCATCATTAAATAATTAAAGCTACGGTGGCAAAAGATGAGTACGCGTCCCATTAGCTAGTTGGAGTGGTAACGGCACACCAAGGCTGCGATGGGTAGGGGTTCTGAGAGGGATGTCCCCCACACTGGTACTGAGACACGGACCAGACTCCTACGGGAGGCAGCAGTGAGGAATATTGGACAATGGTCGGAAGACTGATCCAGCCATGCCGCGTGCAGGATGACGGCCTTATGGGTTGTAAACTGCTTTTGTATGGGAAGAATAAGGTCTACGTGTAGATTGATGACGGTACCATACGAATAAGCATCGGCTAACTCCGTGCCAGCAGCCGCGGTAATACGGAGGATGCGAGCGTTATCCGGAATCATTGGGTTTAAAGGGTCCGTAGGCGGGCTTATAAGTCAGAGGTGAAAGCACTGAGCTCAACTGAGTAACTGCCTTTGAAACTGTAGGTCTTGAATGTTTGTGAAGTAGCTGGAATGTGTAGTGTAGCGGTGAAATGCATAGATATTACACAGAACACCGATTGCGAAGGCATGTTACTAACAAATTATTGACGCTGATGGACGAAAGCGTGGGGAGCGAACAGGATTAGATACCCTGGTAGTCCACGCTGTAAACGATGGATACTAGCTGTTTGGAAGTAATTTTGAGTGGCTAAGCGAAAGTGATAAGTATCCCACCTGGGGAGTACGCACGCAAGTGTGAAACTCAAAGGAATTGACGGGGGCCCGCACAAGCGGTGGAGCATGTGGTTTAATTCGATGATACGCGAGGAACCTTACCAAGGTTTAAATGGGAAACGACGTATCTAGAGATAGATATTTCTTCGGACGTTTTTCAAGGTGCTGCATGGTTGTCGTCAGCTCGTGCCGTGAGGTGTCAGGTTAAGTCCTATAACGAGCGCAACCCCTGCTGTTAGTTGCTAGCGAGTTAAGTCGAGCACTCTAACGGGACTGCCGGTGCAAACCGTGAGGAAGGTGGGGATGACGTCAAATCATCACGGCCCTTACATCTTGGGCTACACACGTGCTACAATGGCCGGTACAGAGAGCAGCCACTGCGTGAGCAGGAGCGAATCTATAAAGCCGGTCACAGTTCGGATCGGAGTCTGCAACTCGACTCCGTGAAGCTGGAATCGCTAGTAATCGGATATCAGCCATGATCCGGTGAATACGTTCCCGGGCCTTGTACACA